>CASEKC010000001.1 GCA_949288485.1 uncultured bacterium
GATAAATTATCGTTTATCTTCTCATTAGTAGTTATTTTTCCATCTATAGCTCGTAATAAATTCGTTATCTCTTTTTGTTGTCTTAAATCACTGTATATTCTTACTTTTAAATTTCCTATATCATTAAAAACAATAGATGGGTATGAGGTAACACTTTGCTCTGCTATTTTTTGAAGTCTATTAATATTATTTTCTTGAGTTAATAAATAATATAAGTAATAAGGATCAATTTCTTTATTAGATTGAATAACAGCGAAACCAGTGGAAACTACCAAAGATAATGGCCAATTTTCATCAACTATACCATAATGTCTTTGATTTGGTCTTACAAGCGAAAAGACTATTTGTCCTTTTTTAGCAACCTTTCTTGCACGACTAGGAATTTTGTCAATGCCAACTCTTAAATTAGAATAGGAAAATATTTTGTTTTGCTCAATATCCCCTGTTTCTATATAGTTAATAGAATTAAAATTTGACAATTTTATAGTTTCTTTTTCTTCATAACATAACTGTTTGAATTTTAATTCAATCATCCTATCACCTTCCTATAAGTATTTTTAACATTATTTTGATTAACCATTGCGTATTGTAAAGTGGTGTCAATTCTCTTATGTCCAAGGAGAACTTGTAATTGTTCAATCGGCATCCCTTTATCAATTGCATTAGTCGCTAAAGATCTTCTAAATTTATGAGGATGTACTCTTCCTATACTTAGTTTATTACCTATTTTTTTAACCCTTGCTTCTACAGCCGAAATAGTCAGCCTTCTAAATGGAGAATTTAAAGAAACAAATAGTGCATCATTTTCATCATTTCGTTTCGATAAATACATTTCAAGATGAACTTTGGACCTAGCATCAAAATACACAATTCTTTCCTTATTTCCTTTACCAACAACTTTGCATTCTCGTTCTGCAAAATTAATATCTCTTTTGTTGAGTTTTACTAATTCTCCTACACGAATACCTGTTGATGAAAGTACGTCTATTAACGCTAAATCTCTTAAATTCTCACATTCATCACGCATTCTCTCTAAATCTTCATCAGAGTAAATTTGTTTAACGGTAAATCCACATTTAATTTTATGAATACGTCTAATAGGACTTTTTAAAATATAATCTTCATCTTCGAGCCATGCAAAATATGTTGATAAAATTCGTCTAATGTTATCGATTGTTAGTTGAGAAACGCCATTAATTTTTTGATATTCTGACAAGTAATTTCTCAAATCTTCAGTATTAATTTGAAAAACATTTTTCCCTATTTTGGAAAACATGGCGTTAATAGTGTTCTTATAATATTTAAGAGATTTTTCTGAGAGACCCTCTAAACTTTTAGCGGATAAAAAATTTGAAACAGGATCAGATACAATATCAACCTTTTCCTTGCCACTATTCGGCGAAATTTCAATCTTCATAAGTTCTAATTCTAAACACTTTTTAAGTTTCTTTATTTCTGCCTCATTTAAACAATCACTCATGCTATATATGATTTTTTCAATAATTAATTCTTTCATTGTCTCCTCCGTTTAAGAGGATCTGAAAAATGGCAATTTTTATTTTATAAAAATTATCACCCTTAATCAAATTAGTCTAACATAAACGATAATTTATCTTATAATAACTTGGCCATTTAAGAGAAGGGGCAATAAATAATCTCTTTTCTTTTGTAAATCTAAATTTTCTTTATAATTTAAACAAATTTTTCTAAGTATTGGTTCTGCTATATTATTAAACTTCTTTAAATAATTATGATTTGGTACGATTATAGGAAAATTACCCACTTGTGTTGGACTTAAATTTTTTTGGGAAGTTCCTGTTGCTACTTTTACAGCATAATCTAGAAATGTATTGTTTTGCAATAATGTATAAATCCAACAAAATAAATCTTTCTCTGGTATTATTTTTAAAACACGTTGATTTAATAAACAATTATCATCATATACTAAACCTAATCTACCAACATTGCCTGTTAGCGAAACTAAAATATCCATAAACGATAACAAACAATTTGAATCCATATCATTAGGAATATTATTTAAAAAATTGTCTACATTAGATTCAATAAAACCATTTTGCACATTTTTGATTGTGTACAGTTTATATTTTCCTATTTTTGCATAATTTTCAGATTTAAAAGGATAACCAGAAATAAAAGTACAAACACTTGATAGATTTATTTGTTTTGCTTCATTCCTACTTAAAGCTTCAACCATAATTTTATTAAAAAACATGATTAAACTTTGAAATAAATTATCGTTTATTTATATGGTTAAAAAAATTCTATATACTTTTAATAAAACAATTACTTGAGTATACTAATAAAAAAATTAAAAAATTTTTTGAATTACGAAAGCATGATTTATAATGGGAAATTTCAAACTTTTTTTAACATTTGAGCAACTTTATTTATTATTTATAGTTAAAAATTTATTGATATAAGTGACATAATAAACAAAGACTGGAATAAAGTTTATTCACTTTATTTTAAATACGATTAAAAAATAATAATTATTTTTTTAAAAAGTAATAATTGTTAAAATTAATTATAGACTTTTAGGTGGTGCGTTTATGATAGAAAACAATAAAGGGGCAATCTATATACTTAGAAATCCATCATTTCCAGATTATGTAAAAATTGGTTATGCGGATGATATTAATAAAAGATTAAAAGAACTTAATAGAAGTGAATGTATTCCTTTCGCTTTTAGACTTTATGCTTATTATGAAGTTCCTAAAAGATTAACCGATATAAAACTTCATCAAATGATTGATAAAATAAATCCTAATTTTAGATCAATTGAAGAGTTTGATGGTAAAACAAGAAAAAGGGAATTTTATAATATGAGTGCATCAGATGCTTACTCAATTTTAGAAACCATTGCTCAAATTAATGGATTAGAAGATAATCTTGTTTTAGTTGAACCATCTGCTAAAGAAATGAAAGCTGAAGAAGAAGCAGAAGAAATAAGAACTAAAAGAAGTTTTACTTCATTACCTAAATTTGATTGGATGATTAAAGAAGGTCTTATTAATATTGGGGATGAGATATGTGTCATATCTCATCCTAACTAAATAGCAACTATCATAGATGAAAAAACATGTTTCTTATAATGGTGAAATCATGTCGATGAATGCTTTTGGATGTAAAGTTACTGGTTGGAAAGCAATTCAAACTTATGCAATGATGAAAAAAGTTAATGATAAAAAGACATTATCAGAATTAAGAGAAGAAAAAATGAAAGAATTAGGAATGATTAAATAATGGAAACTATTAATTCATTTGATATTATTTTAACTTTAATTAAAGCATGTAAAGATGAAAAATCTTATTTTACTGTTCCCGGCCCAACAAATCATGATATTAAATTAGGTGCATCTTTTTATCTATTAGGACAAGCTGTTAGAAATTTATGGAATCAAAAAAATCATCGATGTGTTAGTAAGAAAGCCTTAGATTTATGGAATAGTTTAAATATAGGAAAACCTATTTTTGATTATGCTTATCAAGACCCTATTTATTATAAAAATTTAACTCCTGTTCATATTAAACTATATAAAGGAGCTAGTAATACGCCATATTTTGAAGGCAATATTCAATGTTTAAAGAAGAATGATCATTTTAAATTTAGAGAAGCATTTCATATTGACCATATTGTTCCAATAAACATTATATTGGAACAATTATTAGAATTAGATTTATCTTTAGATAAAGAAACTCTTTATAATAAATTAAATTTTATCGTTGATAAAATTTATGTATGTTTTATCTTAAAAGAAGAAGATAGAAAACTAAATAAAATATCAAAAAGTAAAAGATCAGATAATTATTTAGAAGTTTTAAAAAATGATTATAAAAAAGCTGAAATTGAAATAGCTCGATGGAATTAATTAAAAGAAATAATTTAATGGAGATTTTATGTACGAGAATTTTATTAATTTAGAAAAAGTTGATAAAAAGATTATTAAAGAAGGTTTAATTAAATATCTTCATCTTATTGAAGAGTTTAATTATTTAAATGAACCAACTGATGAATTTAAAAAAAGTTTTAACTATTTTTATCGAATAAGACAAAGAAGTAAAAGTTTTTACGATACTTTTTATTCTTTAATGTTTGAATATAAGAATAAAACAATTGAGTTTTCTCAAATATTAACTCCTTTATTTGAGAAAACTGGAAAAGTAGAATCTTCTTACTCTTCTAAATTATTACATACAATAAATCCAAATAAACCTATTTGGGATAAGTTTGTTTTGTTGAACTTAAATATTAGAAAAAGTAGTTATGGGAAAGATAAAATTCAATTTTCAATTGATACTTATAAGAAAATAGAAGAGTTTTATAACGGTTTTTTATTAACGGAAGATGCTAAAAGATGTATTGAATTTTTTGATATAAACTTTCCAGAAGGAATAAAAATTTCCAATATAAAGAAAATAGATTTCTTATTATGGGCATCAAGAGATGAAAATAATAAAGAGAATAAATCCAATACTAAATTAAAATTAAAATTGGAATTTGATGGAACGGTAGTAGATCATTTAAGAGAAATAGATGATACGAATGATTATATTGAAAATTTAATTTTAAAAGATTTAGAAAACAAAAATAATTATTAATTTTAAATCTTAATTTGCACAGCGTTGTTAATTTTAGATATAATTTCGCAAAAAATGATAGAATTATCTCCTGGATAAAACTACAAGACTTCTTTAAATAGCTAGTATTGGTCTTGTTTGGCGACTCGCTCAATACTGATTACTTAAAGAAAGTGAGCCGCCAAAATGAATAGTAATAATCATAAAAAACTTGTTATCTTATATTCATTATCCTCATAAATAGTTAATTTATTTTCTCAAGTGATTCATTTTATAGAAGACACTACTTTAAATGATGGTATATATGATTTAATAATTGTTATTTTAATAAAAAAAGAGCTAAAGAAGGTTTTATATTTTCCTTCTTTTAGCTCTTTTTTATTAATTTGGGGAAAGCTTATTACTAGGAATATCTACTAAAAATAGTTCTAGAAGTAAGTAATAAATGGATTTATATTTATTAATTCCACCCCTAATGAGGAAAGCGATAGACTGGGTCAAAGAAGTTATTCATAACTAGAAGTAAGTCTATCAAAGCCTCGTTTATATTTAATTCTTTATTACTTTATTAAAGAATTAAAACCAATTTATTGAGCAGTGATTTAGATCAATTGGATTTATATCAGCATTAATATCATTTCCAATGATTAAATCTGCTTCTTCTTTATTTTTAGTTAAATTTACATGATTCTCATGTAAATTTATAAAATCATAAAAATTCATTCTTGTTTTTAATCCATCAATTAATGCACCTAATACACTTAGATTATCTTCAGAAATACTATAATAACCTTCAGAAATAGGAACATCTAACCAAATTAATTCATTTGATTTTAAATCAATTACAAATGCTAAATTCATATTACCATTTTTTTGATTTAATTTTGATTTTATGTTAACTAAATCTTCTCGATATAAAGAATTTAATCGATGTTCAGTTAACATAATTCCACTATAACAATAATCTATTTTATCAAAAGGAACTCCTGAATAAATTGTATTACAAATTGCTAAATAACGAGCATTTAAACGTGCTTTAGCTAAGTTAATATCGATAAATTCACTAGCTCCAGCTTTAGAAGGAGCAGAAGTTATATCGCCACTATGATAAGCATCAAATTTTTTACCACCTTTTAAATTATGCCAAGCTAAAGATGCTATTTGAGTTAAATTTTCATCAAAAACTTCCATTGATAAATCAATATCAATTCTTTTATCTTTAGTATTTTTCCATGTTGTAAAACATCTTAAGTAGTTTTTATTATCTAATTTAACACGTGTTCCATATAAAAGAGAGGAAAATGTTAAAGAAGAATTTCTAATTACTGGAGGAATAACAACATCTTTTAAAGCTTCATCTACATAAACTTTCTTTTCTATTTTTGGATAGGATGAAAATTTTTTGGTTAAAGCTTCTTTTATTATCTCTTCTATTTTAATTAATAATTCATCACTCATTTTATCTCTAGCATCTATTTCTAAATGCATTTTAAAAACAGTTGGAGACATTATTTTAAAAACACGTTTATTATATTTATTACGGTTTAAAGCATAAGTATAAAGTTCCAATAAGACTTTAGTTGAAACTTTAGAAGCTATTTCTTTAAAAGCTTCTAAAGTTAAATCTTCATTAAAATCTTTTATTGATAAAGTATAGAAAAGTTTTCTAGCAAATTCGCCTGGTTTAATTTTAATTAAAGATAAATATTTAGCTTGATCAGTTAAATATTTATTTAATTTAGAATTATATGTTTCTACTTTTTCATTTCTAATTTTATATGCTAAATCATATAAAGAAGGTGCAATATTTTTATATTCAAAAACATGTAAATATTTAAAAGCTTTTTTCCAAAATTCTTTATAACGATTAAAATCTTCAATCGCATATTTGTTATTTTGGATCAATTCTTCTAATTTTCTTATTAAAACTCTCCTGGTATATCGAGGAATAGATTTTAAATGGTTATTATAAAAAATTGGGCAGTCTTCGATTAATGCTTGATAAACTCTTAAAACATCATTTACATTTTTACAAAATTTTAAATGACTATAAGAAATTCTTTTGTTATTTTTCTTAGTTCTAATATATAAATAAATATTCTCTTTAAAAGGAATATCTTCGATTTCTTCTATTTTATATTTATTAGAAAATGCTAATAAAGGGTCCTTTACTCCATAAACAATTGGAGAGTTTCCTTCAAAAAGAGTTTTAAAATAGTGTGCTAAAAATTTAATAGCGTCTTTTTCACTTAAAACTTTTAAAGTTTCGTAATTAATTTGTTCAATTCTATCTTTTAATCTTTTTTCTTCTTTTAAATCGTCGTTTAAAAAACCGATGTCATTTTTAGAAACAGTTAGATAATGTAAAGCTGCTCTAAGATACATTTCATCTTCACTAATTTTATCTACTTTAGGAAAATTTGAATAAAAAATAACATGTTTTTTATTTCCTTTAATTTCTTTAAGTAAATTAAAATTACGATTATAAAATCTTTTTAATAAAGAAAGAGGATATGAACTTAAGTTAACATCTTTTTCATCAAGTATATATCCTAAACTTAAAAAGGAAGTTTTTAAGTTTAATATTTCTTCTCCATTATTTATATTTTTATCTTCTTCATTATCAAGTGAAGGAAGATTATCAATATAAATAATGTTATTTTTTAATAATAAATAAAGAATTTCTTTTGTCATAACCTGCTTTCTCCTTTCGTTACAAACATTATAAGAATGTATTTATATAGAAGAAAGGTAGTAAAATAAATATATTTTTTGACCCCATAAAATTAGGACAAATATCATTATTTATAAAAATTTATATATACTTTTTGCACCCATTTTAGGTACAATTTATTATATGGAAGAGAAAATTAAAATAAGTATTAGTGAAGAAATATATGAATTATTAAAAAAAGATTCATTAGATTTTGATATTACTCACAAAAATAAAAAGATAAATTTAAATCTCTTTTTAAATATATTAATAGCGAATTATTATGAAGATTTTTCTAAAATAGATTTATCAATCAATAAAAATATTTCAAAAATTATTAATAATGATGATCCAGAATTAATTAAAAAAATTATTCAGTGTGTAAATAATTCAGATTCTTTATTAAAAAAGAAAGAGAAAACTAAGTCTTTTTCTTTTAGACCAACAAAATTAATTGAAAAAATAGTAGTACATATTACAAATTATTTAATTAATGGTGAATCAATATCGTCTTTTTATCGTCGTTTATTTACTAGTTATTCTAAAAAAATCAAAAATGAAAGAGAAAAAATAATCTTTAAAGAAACATATAATAATATTTTAAATTCAATAAAAGAAAGAAAAAAAGCTTTTATTGAATTTAAAAGTGGAGCAATCTATAAAGATGCTTCAATATATGATATTAAAACTCCTAAAGATGAATTTTATAATTATGTTTTATTTGAAACTAATAATGGAATAAGAGTAACTGTTAGATTATGTAAAATTAAACAAGTTATTGTTTTATCATCGCCATCTTCATTTTTAGATAAAAATATAACTTTATTTAAAAAAAGTATTAAATATGGTGTTCAATATTTATTGGAAGATAATGAAAATGAACCAGTTAAAATTGCTTTATCTTCTAAAGGAATAAAGTTATATAATCGAATTTATCTTTATCGTCCAGATTATGAAGATGTTAAAAATAATATTTATACGTTTAATGGACCATATGATCATATTCTTCAATATTTTAGAAGATTTGGTAAAGAAGCATTCATTATTTCACCATTATCTTTAAGAAAGAAAATGGAATATTTTTATAGTGAAGCTTATAAACGATATAAGAGGTATTAGTTATAAGAAAATTGCTAATTAACTAGTAATTATATTTATTAAATGAAAAAGTATTATCTTCGTTAATTACTAAAACATTAATGTAATATGGAGAATCTATACAAATATTATCTTTTCCAAAATAAATATTATATGGATCATCTTTATTAAAATGTGATACCTATAAATGACCATGAATTACTTTATCATAATTAAAATTATTAAAAGGTATCTTTGGTAAATATTTATTTGAATTAGTATTTATTTCTATTATTAACCACAATGTTTTTTCTTCAGCTAATAACTTTTTATCATTTTTATACAATCGTATCTATTAAAATTATCTTTATAAATTTCATAACTATATTTATGTGTAAATCACTATGACGTTGATATGGTTAAAATTGTTTAGATAAAAATCTTTAGGAGGTATTCTTATGGCAAAAAAACGTGTTTTTTCTATAAAATCAGAATTGTTAACAAAATCTCGTGAAGCTATGTTAGCGGCAGTTCAAATTTATAATAATCCACGTATCACATTTAAAACTGAATCATTCATTACACTATCAGTAATAAGTTGGACTTATCTTCTTCATGCTTATTTCAGGACAATAAAGGTGGATTATCGATATTTTGAAATAAAAGGTAAAAGAAAAATATATAGTAAAACTAGATACGGCGCGTTTAAATTACGGGGATTAGAAACTTGTATAAAAGATATTAAATGCCCTTTAGACAAAGATACTATTACTAATCTCGAATTTATTATTGGTTTAAGACATGAAGTCGAACATCAAATGACCAATAAAATTGATGAATATTTGAGTGCGAAACTTCAAGCCTGTGCTCTCAACTATGATTATTATATTTGTAAGTTGTTTGGTGATAAATATAACCTAAGTAATGAATTATCTTTGGCAATACAGTTTTCTCCTCTAACTCAAAATCAACAACAATTTTTAATAAATAATCCACATTGTACTTCGAATGTTGCCAATTTTGTTGTTAATTTTGAGAAAAATCTTTCAGACGAAATACTAAGTAGTTCGCGCTATGCGTATAGAATTTTGTTTGTGCCAATTAACGCAAAAAGGAAAGGTCAAGCTGACCAAGTGATTGAATTTATTGATAGTAAATCACCTCTTGCAGATAGTATAGAAAAGAAATATGCTGTTTTAAAAGAGACAGAAAAGAAAAAGTACCTACCTGGTGAAGTGGTTAAAATAATGAACGAAAAAGGATATAATCTTTTTTCAATGACTAGACATACTGAACTTTGGAAAGCAAAGAACGCAAAAGACCCTAGTCTTGGGTACGGGGTACTAGTTGCTAAAACCTGGTATTGGTATGAAAGTCGGGTTAATGAAGTGAAGAAACATTGTTTGTTGAACAAAAATAAATACAAAAACAATGGTTAATTTTTTTAAATTAAGAATCTATTTTAAAATGAAGATAGTTATATACTGACAACTTTCTATTACAATAAAAATATTTCTTTTATTTTTTACTATTTTTACTATTTTTATAACATTTATTATTGTTATAAAAATAAGGTAAGATAAAGAAATAAGATTTAAGAGGTATCAAATATATGGAAAATAAGTTTTTAATAAAAATTAGTGGTGTAATAATGATATTAAATATGATTGTTACTTTACTAGGAGTAATTTTTAAGCAACGTGAAATAGAAATAGATGAAATAAAAATAATCCAATATATAGTAATTTACTTTATTTTAGCTAGTATTGTAACAGGTTTATCATTTTTCATTGGTAATGAAAAATATAATAATAAATATAATTTTACTTTATTACTTTTAATTTATTTATTATTAGGTGGAACAACATACTTTAATATAAGTATTATTTATATCTATGAAGATATTAATTTAATGTTATTCTTTAAATATTTTAATATAGTATGTTTTTCTTTAAGTGCTTTATTTGCTCTATTTTATGGAGTATCTAATTTAGATAATTTAACCTTTGAAATAAAAAATTTAAAAACAAGACTTAATAAATTAGAAGATTGAACAAATTAATTCAACAAACTTTTTAATTTCTAAAGTAAAAGAAAATAATAATATATTTGCTGATTCTAATATAAATAATATTTTAAATAATAAATTATTAAGTAATGAAGAAAAGATTTATAAACTTATCGAACTTAAAAATAAAGATGAAATAAGTTTAGAAGAATATGAAAGAGCAGTTAAACTAATTATTGAAGGTAAATAATATTTATTTATTAATCTATATATTTATTATGAGTATATTACAAAAATTATTTAAAAGAATATTTAAGAATAAAATAAATAATTATAAAGGAAAGAAAGGAGAAAAAAGAGTTAATAAAAAACTTAATCCATTCTTTTCTTTTCTTATTCAATTAATCTAAGTGATTATATCTTTATTGATGAGAAAAATATTTCTCATCAATTAGATCATATTGAAATAAGAAGTAATGGAATATTTGTTATCGAAACTAAAAACTATATTGGAAAGATATATGGAGAGAAAGCTAGTAGTAAGTGGAGACAAGTTTTATATAATAAGATTAATTATTTTTATAATCCATTAAAACAAAATAATTCTCATATTTATCATTTAAATAAACATTAAATGATAAATATAAAATTAATTCTTTAATCGTATTTACTAATAATAATGCACCTTTTATAGAAGATATAGATAATTGTATTAATTTAGAGAAGTTAAAAGAATATTTAGAAAATTTTGATAATGGAATAAAATTAAAAAAAGAAGAAATAGATTCTATATATAATGAATTAATTGAAAAAGAAGTTGATGTAGATCAAGATAAACATTTAGAAAATATTGATAAACAAAAAGAAGATATTAAAAATGGAATATGTCCTAGATGTGGAGCAAAAATAGTTAAAAGAAATGGTAAATATGATGAATTTTATGGATGAACTAATTATCCTAAGTGTAATTTTAAGATTAAAGATATAGAATAAGTAAGATTTTTACTAATGTTAAAAAACAATGAAAATTCAAAAATAAGCATTAAGTATTGTATAAGGAAAAATAGGTGCTGGAATGAGTGATTTATTTCAAAACGAAGATATTATTGTTACAAGCGTTGATAAATTATTAAACGCTAATTTAATTATCCCAAAATATCAAAGATCATATAAATGGACCGTTAAAAATGTTAATAATTTACTTTTAGATATTAAAGAAGCAATTGATAATAGTGAAAAATTTGGAAATGAATTCAAATATCGAATAGGAACAATTATTTTATATGAAAATAATAATGAATATAACCATCAACAATATGAAATTGTTGATGGCCAACAAAGAATAATTACTTTAAGTTTAATAAAATATGTTTTAGAAGAATTAAATAATAATTCTAATAATGAAAATTATATTAATGTTAATATTAATAACTCTATTTTAAAAAATAATTATTTTTTTGATGAAACTACAAGAATAAATTTAAATATTAACTATAAACGTATTAAAGATTATTTTTCTTTAAATAATTCAATAGAATTTCATAAATCATTTTTAGAATCTTTTGAAAAGATTTTAGAAGCAGTAGTTGTTAAAGTAGATAAAATAAGTGAAGCTTTTCAACTTTTTGATTCTCAAAATACAAGAGGTAAAGCTTTATATCCTCATGATTTGTTAAAAGCTTATCATCTTAGAGAAATGAAAGATGATAGATATCAAATGATTCTCGCTGTTAAAAAGTGGGAAGAGAAAGATGATGAAGAGATTAAAATACTTTTAGAAGAATATTTATTTCCTATTTGGAATTGGTCAAAAGGTTTTAAAACTAAAACTTTTAGTTCAAATGAGATTGATGTCTATAAAGGAATTAATGAAAAATATAATTATACATATGCTAAAAGAGCAGTCAATGCAATGCCTTATTTCCAAATAGGAGAACCATTTATTTCCGGAAATGATTTTTTTGAAATGATTCATTATTATTCCATCTTATTAGAAGATGTTAAAAAAGAAATAAAAGAAAATTATAATAAAATCTATGATATTTTAGAAAATAAAGAATATTGTAAAAGCAAAGGTTTTAAATATGCAAAAAATCTTTTTTATTGTGGAGTGCTTCATTACTATGATAAATTTAATAGGTTTGATAATGGGGCAATAAAAAAGATTTTTACATATGCATTTATGTTAAGAGTAGATATGGAAAATCTTAGTTATGAATCGATTAATAAGTATGCAATTGGTGAATCCAATGAAAGATATACAAATGAAAGACCTTTATTTATGATTATAAATAATGCTAGATTACATAGTGAAATAACCGAATTAGATATCATTATTGATATTAAAAATAAAGATAAGAAAAAAGAAAACTGGAAAATGCTACATGATAGCATTTTAGAAATTAATGGAGTAAAGAAAAATGAGCAATAATAAAGGAGTAAAAAAAATACAAATTTTTGAAGGTGGAAATACATCTATTTTTAGTAAACAAAGTTTTGTTATTCCTTTATATCAAAGAGCTTATGCTTGGAAAGAAAAAGAAATAGAACAACTTATAGATGATATTGATGATATTGAAGATACAGTTGATCATTATTATATCGGAACATTAATTGTCCATAATAGAAACAAAGATTCAGATAATGATATTAATAATCAAAGCTCTGAAGAAAATACAAAACCTTTAGAAGTAATAGATGGACAACAACGATTAACAACTCTATTTTTATTGTTTAATTATTTAAATATTTGTGAAAAAAATGACGGTCATTTAACTTTTGAATGTAGAGATCGCTCGAATGATACTTTGAATAATCTTCTTCAAATAAATAATAATACTTATCAAGGAGATCTTGATAAACTAGAAAAGTCTATAATCGATGGTTCAAAAATAATTAAATCGAAATTTCGTGAAATAGAAGATCAAGATGAGTTTAAAAAGAAGTTAGAAAAGGTAGTTTTATACCAAATTGAAGTTCCTAAAAATACTGATTTAAATAGATATTTTGAAATCATGAATAGTAGAGGAGAACAACTCGAGCAACACGATATTTTAAAAGCCAAGTTGATTGATTTCTTGGATAAAAATGATGAAAAAAGTAGAACTGTTTTTTCAACAATATGGGATGCTTGTAGAGATATGGACGATTATGTACAAATGCATTTCCATAGTGTTGGAAATAAAATAAGAAATACAATATTTGGGCAAAATTGGGATTATTATCCTAATAAAACTTGGGAAAATTTTTTAACTTGTTTTTCTAATGAAAAAGATGATAATAAAGAGTTTTCTTTTGAGAGTATTATAAAAACCGATATAAATAAATCGTATTTCAATGTGAAATTTGAAAATAATGACCAAGTTAGATTTACGAGCATTATTAATAATTTTACTTACTTTTTATTGCATACTTTAAAAGTTTTTGTGAGATTTCATAAGTTAAAAAACGAAAATGATGAAGATTTTGTTTTAGAAGAATTATTAGATGATAAAAAATTAATTTCTTCTTTTGATAAGGTAATAAATGAAGCTTTTTATGAAAAGAAAAAAGTATCAGAAAATAAAAGTCAATTTTCACAAGATTTCATTATTCTTTTGTTAAAAACGAGATTTCTTTATGATCGATTTATTATTAAAAGTGAAAAATCTGAAACTAATAAAGATGGAGAATGGAGCTTAAATAGAATTGATACTTCTGGGCAACAAAGTAAAAAGAGAAGTTATTATCGTGATACTTTTTATAAAGCTGAACAAGAAAATTGTTTAATGTTAGAAGCTTGTTTACGTATTTCATATACTTCACCAAAAATAATGCACTGGATAACATATGCATTATATGATTTAATCGATAATCCTGATGGTAAAAATTTATATAACACTCTTGAACAATATACAAAAGGAGAAATTAAGAAGAATTTTTTTGATAAAAAAGATTACGACACAATGGGTTTAGATACACCACATATTGTATTTAATTATTTGGATTTCATTTTATGGAAAAACGAACGAAAGAACAGCCAATACCAAAACTTATTTAATGATTTTGAATTTAATTTTAGAAATTCGGTTGAACATTTTTATCCCCAACATCCAACTGAAGTAGAAAGTGTTGGTGAAAAAGCTAATTATTTTGGTAATTTAGCATTATTATCTAGAGAAATAAATTCAAAATTCAGTAATCTTACTCCTAGACAAAAAATTGAATATGGCGAAACAAAAACAGGTAGTTTAAAACTTAGACTTATGAGCGACATCATAAGAAATATGGATGAAAAAACTCAATCTTGGATTCAAGGTGGAGAAAGTAGTGAGTGCTTTAAACACGGTGAAAAAATGTTAGATATACTTTATGAGAATATATATAGTGATAAAAGGAATAAATAGATAGTTTTTAAACTAATTTTTGGAGAACATCTAAAATATAATATAACAGTTTCGTTATAAAAATGAGATAAGATAAAAAGAAATAAAAATTTAATTTATCTGCATTTTAAAAAAATATAAAAAGTGAGGCATGCATGTGTAAGAAAAAAATTGATTTTAATAAAATATTCGAGGAATTTTTAATGAACTTTGTAATCGTCAAAAAGATAGAAAAATTACTGAAGATACAATTCGATGTATATTATTTACGCAAATATATAATTTTGATAACGATTTAAATAATTATGTTTTGGAATAACCTTATCGTGGAAATGAGGAACCGTTTTTAAATAGCAAATTTAGTGGACAATTAAAATCAGATAAAAATGAATTAGATTTATTTTATTATAATGATTCAAATAATTACGCTATAGAAATCTAATTTCATAGAAAACCCAATACGGCAGCAGCATATCCAAAGAATGCTGGTGAAGTTTTTGATGATATAAGAAGATTAAATTTAATTAAGGAAAATAATATCATTAAATATTTTGTTTATATAACTGATGATGATATGTACTATTACTATCTATCAGAAGGAGGAAAAAAGGGAATTCAAATAAGTTATTGAATGAAAATTTTAGAAAATTCTTTAATTGTAAATTAGGTTGTAATATCGAATTTAATAATAATACAAAAATCAGGGTAAATAGAATAAAAACTTTTTTAGAAAATGCATCAAAATCTTTTGCAAAAAATATGTAATTTGAAAGACATTTTAGATTTAAAATTAAAAATTTTGACAATTAACACTATAAGGATTGCAAACAAATGGTACGAGTAGTTAAATCTGACTCAACTGCAAAGGTAAACGATTGGATTGTTTTAAAAAAACTTACTTCCGACGTTTAGTGAAAGTTGCTAGGAAATCTAGCCTAATCTATTAATCTTCTTGTCTTAGAAGATGGAGTTAGTAGTGTATAAGTCGTTCTTATACGCTAGGGCTAATTTCGATTAGTGGCCGAATAAACAAAATTTAATTAAGAGTAAGGCGAAGGCTTACAAAGTTTATTTATCTTAAAACCCCTCCTTTAATGAAGGGGTTTTAAGATAAATAATAATAATGATTAAAAAGGAGGTGAAATATATATGGGAAAAGAATTTGTAATAAGTGATTTACATTTTAATCATGAAAACATTTTAGAATATGAAAGAAATGAATTTTTAACAATTAAAGAACATGATGAATTTATAGTTACAAGATGGAATAAAACTGTTAAAAATGATGATACAGTTTATTTTTTAGGTGATTTAACAATGCATATAGATAAAGAATATATTATTTCTCTTATAGATAGACTTAATGGTTATAAGATCATGATTAAAGGTAATCATGATCTTAAAAGTAAAAACTATTATAAGGTATTAGGATTTAATGAAGTATATGATTCACCTATTTCTTTAGAAGATGGAAAAATAGTTTTATCCCATGAACCTATTAAAGAAGCTTGGGATAGTGAATATATTATTAATGTTCATGGACATTTACATAATAATGAAGTTATAAATAATAAGAATTATATTTGTGTAAGTGCTAAAACAGTTAATTATCGCCCACAAAATTTAGGAAAGATAAAAGAATGGGCAAGAAAGAATTTAAAGAAGAGATTTGTTTCTGAAGCTTTTGCACGGTATAGAAATGATAAAACAAGTAAAGATGAATTTTATAAGAATAATTACAATATTTTAGAAGATAAATAATGTGTTTATATTAACAAAAATAATATAAATAGATGGAACTTTTAAAAATAAAAAACTAATTAAAAATCGCATAAAAGCATTCATATCTTTTATTTTTGTATCACTTAAAACATCTTTTTCAATATATGTTTGTACATAAGAAGAATAAAATTCTTCCCAATCTTTAGCTTTGTTATCATATAATTCTGGATAAGAACCACGATGAATATAAAACCAAATATCTCCATAAGATTTAATATGTTTCTTCCTTTTTTCAATATATTCTTTTGCAGGAATAAAATAATCATTAAAATCAATTTCATTTATTTCTCTAAGTGAAAGACCATTTAATTCGATAAGAGAAGTTCTTCCAGCAAGAGATTCTTTTTTATAGTAAAATCTAATTTTTGTTTATTTGATCCAGATAAAATAAATTGAGAATATAAGTTATTAGAATCAACTAATTCTTGCAACGAACCAAAAATTTCAGGAGCTCTTGGAGCTTCATCAATAAATGTAGGAATGGTTAAATTATTAATAAAAAAGTCTGGATTTGTTTTAGCTTGATTAATCATGAAATTTGTTTTTAATGAAACAGTTTCAATGTTTGGATATAAATGTTCAACAACTGTTGATTTTCCAGTTTGTCTTGCACCTAAAATTGAACAATATTATTGTTTTTAAATGAATTTTCAATAACAAGTTCATTTGCACTTTTATAATATTTTGTAATTACAGACATAAATTATTCCTCTTGGTTGGCTAATCTAAAGTTAAACTTTATTTTAGCCACTTTTTATATATTGCAAATACTATATATAAAATAATAGTAGATTAAATTTGAGTAAAGTTTGTAATTGAAAAATATAATTAATTTTAAGTATTTTAAATGATTTAAAAACAATAAAGAAAATTAATGATATTAAAAATAATAAGATGTTAGTAGTGAAAAAATATGATGAACTTTTAAAATTAAGAAATAGCTAGGAAATTAATATTAATTAATTTTATCAAGCTCTTCACGATATTATTATAAATTTAAAATTGATATTTTTATTAATAAAAAAGTTTATTATTATAACGTTGTTATAACAAATTATATAAAGTATAATAATTATATAAATAAATTTTAAAGGTTAAACATATGGAAAATACAAACATTACAATTAGAATTGATAAAGATTTAAAAAAAGATGCAAGCAAATTATTCGATGATTTAGGTTTAAATTTGACTACTGCAATAACTATTTTTTTAAAAAAAGCGGTAAGGGAGCAAAAAATTCCTTTTGAAGTTTCAAAGACAGATGAAATTCGATTTTTAGATAAAGAATCTTTAAAAGAGTTTGCTTTAAAAGAAACAAGAAGACATCATAAAACTTATGAGGGACTTTCTAAATGATTTGGTTAAATAAAGAAGACATCATTTTTTACATGATTATTTAATTGATGAATTTGGCGGAATAAAAGGAATAAGAGAAGAAGAAAGAATTGAATCGTTAATTGAACTTTCTTTTTTAAATTTGAAGGAAAAGAACTTTATAAGGGAAAGATAGAAAAAATAGCAAGAATTTCTTATGCATTAACTGTTAATCATTGTTTTTTAGATGGAAATAAAAGAATTGGAGCTTTAGTTTTAACATTTTTATTAGAAAATAATGATATAAATATAACATTTAATGATGATGAATTGATTCAAATTTTTATTAATATTGCTTCAAATAAATGGAAATATGAAGATTTTTTAAAATATTTAAAAGAGAAAGTGTTTTAATCATTTCTTATTGAACTAAACGTAAAAATATTTTAAATTATTTTAAGTGATTGGAAAAAAATACCTTTAATTCTTATAAAAATTGATTCTATACTTCGAATCCTTAAAAATAAATTTTTTATAATTATTAGCATAAACTATCTATTAAAAGTGTGGCTAAATTAAAGTTTAACTTTATTTTAGCCACACTTTTATTTTATAAATACTATTTTTATAAAAAATATTTATTTATTTAAAGAATTAAGATATTCATTATATTTATAAAAACATTCACTAAAATGATAATATTCATTTATTTTAAATGAATATTTTAAGTAAGAACTAAGTTTATCTTTTATTGTGTCTTCATTTAACATTCCTACTGTTAAAATATTTAAATTATCATACATATCAAGAAGTTTTACTAATGATGCTTCTTTATTTTTTAAAACTTTATTTATATAAATTGAATAATCTTCTTTTTTATTGTGTGTTAATAAAAGAAGAGGTTCTTTTATATATTCATTAAAATATTCACCTAGATCATTTATTTTAAAAATATTGTATAAATCTAATGATGTGATTTGTGTATCTTCAATCACATCATGAAGAATAATTAATTCTTCAATTCCTTTATAAGGAATATTAGATTTAGTTAATATTTTTAAAATATCTTCATTATTCTTATCTTTATTAACATGAATTAAATCTCGATATTCTTTTAAGATATTTAATGGATGAATAATATAATCTTCATTATTATTTCTTTTTTGATCTTTATGGGCATAAAAAGCGACCATTAATGATAAAGAAATACTATTTTTAGATAATTTACCAAGATAATTATCATCTTTAATATTAAATATACTCTTATAATTAGTTTTAATTTTATTAAATAATTCCATATTTTTATTTTCTCCTTTTTAAAATCTAATCTAATTTTAAAAAAGAAAATAAAAATATTGGTCAAATCTATTTTGACATTTTATTCATTTATTTATTCAATTATTTTATTTTTGTAACCGTATTTAAATAATAAATCATTAACTTTATATAATTCATATATTTTATTTTCTAAACAATAACGAATTATTAAAGAATATTTAGATGATGAAGAAAGTGTATAATTAGCTTTTTTAAGTAAGTACTTGCATTCATGATTGGTTAAATGAAGTGTAAATACTATTTTTAAGATAGTATTTAAAGAAGGAATTGATTTAGAAGAAATAATCGAAGAATAAAGTTGTCTAGAAATATTTGCTTTTTTATATAATAAAGAAGGAGTAAAGTTATATTTATCCATTAAATAATATAAATATGAAACAAAATCCATCTTTTTTTCTTTGTTTTGACTATGAAATTCAATATATTCTTCTAAACTCATCATATATAAATAAAATTATATCAACCTTTATAATTTTATTAATAATTCTTTTAATAAATAAGATAAGAAGAAGTTAAAATTTAAGATATATTATAGGAAAATATAGAAAATTTAAATATTTAAAAAAAGGTGGCTAATTTAAAGTTGAACTTTATTTTAACCACACATTTTATTTTATAAATTATATAGAAAGTAGATATATAGTAGATAATAAGTTATTAGTTAGTTATATAAATTATTTATAAGAATCTAAAACTTCTTTGAGTAACCATGGGTCATCAGTCATTATCGCATCACATTTTTTATTTATTAATTCTTTCATTGTTTTTTCATCATTAATTGTCCAATATTGAACAGCCATATTTCTTTCATGAGCCTCTTTAATATAATATTCCCAAGTTAAATCTATTCCATACATCGAAGGCGGAAACATCATGGCAGCTAAATCATCAGTATTAAATAAATTAATTCCTAACATTGTAGTAATAACAAATTTAGCAGCGCCACTAGTTGAAGCTCCTCTAAGTAAAGATGAATAATTAGTAGATAAATAATTTTCTACTTCAGGATGAAAAGTTCCTATTATTACTCTATTTAAATAAGAAGGATATTTATTAGTCAATAATTCATTTATTTTATCAGCGGCTTTAAATCCTCTTTCTCCTTCATCTTTTATTTCAACTATATATAACATATCTGGGTTAGTTTCATAAAAAGTAGATAATAATTCATCAAAAGTAAGTATTGATAGATCATTTTCTTTAATTATTTCTTTTCTTTTAGGATTATTAAATGATACTAAATCTTTATATGGATAAGTATTATTATTTTGATCTAAAAAATTATATCCATAATTAAAGAAAGATAATTCTTCTAATGTATGATCTTTTATATAATATTTTTCTTTATTATTAGTATATATTTCTACATCACTTGTTCGATTAATTGAAGGATCATGATGTAAAACAAGCTCATTATCTTTACTCATATATAAATCAGTTTCTAATATATCAACATTTATTTCATAAACACTTTCTTTATAGGCTTTTAAAGTATTTTCAGGATTAGAGATACTTCCTCCTCGATGGGCACAAATCATTGGTAAAGAAGAAGTGGAAATAAATGGATTAAAATCTAATACTCTTTTAGGAGGTATTAGATTTATAGTTAAAAGAAATATAAAAATAAAACCTAATATTGAAGAAGTAATAATTATTGCTTTTATACTCTTTTTCATTTTTTTCTTATTATTTTTATTATTATTTTCATTATTATTAATTTCACTTATATTTATATTTTCTTCATTCATAATAGTTACCTTTTATATTTAAAAAAATAGTAGTAAATATTTTAATATTATTTTTAAGTAAATCAAAAAATAAGAATAGAAAATTATTATTAACTACTTAGTTATTAACAACGTAGTATATAAAAATAATTAAATAAATTTAATATAGTAGATTAAAAGAAATCTAAAGTTTGATTAATTTTTATTTAAGGTTATATGAAATTTGATATCTAGTTGTATTTTCTTTACCATTACGACTTTTTTGTAAAATTTTGAAGCTTTTTACTCTTTTTGTTGCTCTTCTCATCGCTCCACAAATTGAACAAACAACATCTTTAAGATTTAATTCATCTTGAATATCTTTACATTTTAAAATTATGTTATATGAACCTTTTGAAATACTTTCATCAAATTTTTTATTTATATAATCATCAAGTAATTTTTTTAAATTATTCCTATTATTTATTTTTGGAAGAACATTTTGAACATTGTCAAAATCTTTTCGAACTTGGTTTTTAACATTTTTTAAATAAGTATTCACATCATTTTTTATCAAAGGATCGTTTTTATAACTATACCATAATATATGATCGATTTGATTAAACGTTAAATTTTGATTTTTTTCTTTTATTTCCTTACAAATTTTAAAGAAATTAACGTAGGAAAAATTATCTAAATTTGTATTTAATAAATCTTGATTCAAATATTTATAAGCATAATAAGGAAGAACATTTCTTACAACAGAATCGTTAATAGTAAAATCATTTTTCTTATAAAACCATTCATCAAGATATTTAACAACTTTTGATGCTAAACTCTTTTGTTTTGAGCATTTCTTAGTTTTTAAATAATTTAAAATTTTATCAACGAGTTCGATATTTCCCTGTTTTAAATCTTCAAAAAAGTGGAAATTTTTATTAATTATATATTCTGTTATAGCATTTTTACTTTCATTATCAGTTCTTGTTGAATTTTCACTAGAAATATTATCAATGATAAGTTTTATTTCTTTAAAAGTAGGATTATTTTTATCTTTTATATTATTAAAAGCTTCTAATCCTTTATTTTGATTGTAATTATTATCGCTTGATATAGCATCTTCAACTATTTTACTGTTATGTTCATTCAAAATAACCATTTGATTTTCGTCTAGTTGAAGATTTTTTTCGCATAAATTAATTTTTAAAGTATGTCGACAATATGGACAATAATTCCGATTAATATCAATTTTATTTTTGCAAATGCCACATTCATTCATATTTTAAATTATATAATTTTTTCTAAAAAATATTTAAAAAAAGTTGTTATTAGTAGAGCAATAAATTATTAGTTAAAGATTTATAGATGTTATAATCTAAAAATGATTAGAAATAACGTTTTTGAGCTTATTGGTAATACACCATTAGTTAAATTAAATAAAATTATTGAAAAATATGATTTATCTTTTAATCTTTATGCAAAAGTAGAAAGAAATAATCCAAGTGGAAGTGTAAAAGATAGAGCAGCTTATTATATTATTAAAGATGCTTTTGAAAAAAGATTAATTAATAAAGATTCGACAATTATCGAAGCAAGTAGTGGAAATATGGGAATTTCTCTTGCTTTAATATCATCTTATTATAATCTTAAATGTATTATTACAATGCCTTCAAATGCTTCAAAAGAAAGAATTAAAATGATGGAAGCTTATGGAGCAAAAGTAATTTTAACTAAAAAAGAAGAAGGGATGAAAGGAAGTATAAATGAAGCAAATAGACTCGCTAAAGAAATTCCATCTTCCTTTTTAACTAAACAATTTGAAAATGAAGCAAATATTAAAGCCCATTATGAAACAACTTCTAAAGAAATATTATCTGATTTAGATAATAAGATTGATGTATTTATAGCAGGAATTGGAACAAGTGGAACATTAATTGGTAATGCAAAGCGTTTTAAAGAAGAATTAAAGAGTGTTGAAATAATAGCAGTTGAGCCACTTTCTTCACCTTTAATTAATAAAAATATTGCTGGAAGTCATTTAATTCAAGGAATTGGGGCTAATTTTATACCTTCTTTATATAATAAAAATTATGTTGATAGAGTACTTGATATAAGTAATGAAGATGCTTATAGAGGGGTTAAATTATTATCATCTTTAGAAGGATTATTTGTAGGAATATCTTCTGGTGCTTCTTTAATGGCAGCATTAACTTTAAATAAAGAAATATATAAAAATAAAAATGTGGTAATTATTTTGCCTGATAATGGTGAAAGATATTTAAGTGTTGAGGGATTATATGAATAAGACAATTATTAATTCTCTATTTAAATCAATGGAAAATACGAAAAAAAAGAATGATTTTTTAAAATTAAATAAAGATGAATTAATTTCTTTTTATAAAAATTTAATGCATGCGATGTTTTTAGATTTTATAAAAGAAAATTATAGTAAAAACGAAATTGATGAATATATTGATAAATCAATATTATCATTAAAATTAGCTTTTAAAGATAAATATGACTTATTTATCGATAAATTTAAAGAGTTTTATTTAAAAGTTCCTTCAATTAGAGAAGCATTACTTTTAGATATAAAGGCGATTTATGAAGGAGATCCTTCTTCTTTAGGATATGTTGAAATTTTTACGTGTTATCCTTCTTTTTTAGCAATAAGTGCTTATCGAATTGCTCATGAATTTTATTCTCTTGATTTGAAATTTATTGCTCGAGTAATAAGTGAATATGCTCATACTAGAAGTGGGATTGATATAAATAGTGGGGCAAAAATTGGGAAATCCTTTTTTATTGATCATGGAACTGGAGTAGTTATTGGAGAAACATGTGAAATTGGGGATAATGTTAAAATTTATCAAGGAGTAACTTTAGGAGCATTATCTTTAAAAGATGGAAGATCATTACAAAATAAAAAAAGACATCCGACTATTGAAAATAATGTAACGATTTATGCTGGAGCTTCAATTTTAGGAGGAGATACAGTAATTGGAGAAAATTCGATTATTGGATCAAATGTTTTTATTACTAAGTCACTTCCTAAAAATTCAAAAGTAAGAAGTAAATGTATCGAGGATAATTTTTAATATAGATATAGAAAAATGCGTTTCATTGAAATGTATTTTTTATTATTTGTCGATAATTTTTTGATTAATATTTCTTGTTTTTTTCTTTTTAAATAAATTTTTTAAAAAATTTTTATTTTTCCTCTTGCCACTTTGAAATTATCGATTATAATTATTTTACCTTTATTAAAAGTGGTTATTATTACATTGTAATAATAACCATATCTAATGAACTTTCACAATAAATATTGAACATTGTTGAATAATTTATTGTCGTTATATATTTTTTCTTTTACTTGTTTATTAGTTTAGTAGATTAATAAATACTGTTTTTTGACAACTATATTTTCTTTTTTAATTGATTAAGTATAAATAGAATCAATAAATTTTCTTTTTCGATAAAGTAAAACTATATATATTTTTTTGATGCGATAGAAAATAAATTAGTTTTATAATTTATTTAATTTAAAAGTTATGAATGAAAAATTAAAAGATTTAAATTTGATTAAAAAAGTTTATTTAGAAGGATATAAATCTCCTCTTCCTTTTATTCCTTTTGACGATGAAATTAAACGTGGTATTTTTCCATTTTTTAAATATGAAAAAAGTTTAACTGCGATTATTGTTCCAGGCGGAGGTTTTGATTTTGTTTCTTTATTAAATGAAGGAATATTTATAGCTAAAGAATTTAATAAAAATGAGATGAATGCGATAGTTTTATCTTATGGAGTAAAAGAAAATGCAAAATTTCCTTTACCAATTTTAGATTTGGTTAAAACTTATGAATTTTTAGATAAATATTCTTCCATCCTTAATATTGATAGTAAAAATTATATTCTTTTAGGCTCTTCAGCAGGTGCTTTTTTAAGTCTTGCTTATTCTAGAAAAGATATTGGCTATCAATTTTATAAAATTAAAAATCCACCAAAAGCTTTAATTCTTTCTTATCCTTTAGTTAGTTTAAAAGATAATTTAACCCATCAAGGAAGTAGAGATAATGTAATTGGAAGCAAGTTAAAAAATGAAGAAAAAGAGGATTTTTATTCTAATGAATTACATATTGATAAAGATTTTCCACCTTGTTTTATTTGGTGTTTTAATAATGATGAACTCGTTAATAGTTTTAATTCAAAATTATTAAAAGAAAGACTTGATGAAAAAGGCGTAATAAATGAACTTATTATTTATGAAGGAAAATATCACGGCATTGGTTTAGGAAGATTTACACCCTCATTTGGCTGGTTTAATTTAGCACTCGATTTTATTAAAAAGAATATTAACTAAATTATGGCGATAAAAATTTTATCTTTAATAGATTCTTTTAAAGGATCGATTTCATCTTTAGAAATATCTAAATTTTTAAAAAGAAATTTTACTAATTTTTCATATTTTCCAATATCTGATGGCGGAGAATATTTTTTAGATACGGTTAAAGAAATATTAATGAGTGAAAATTATAAAGAGTTAAAGATCAAAAACATTCATTCATTAAATCCTTTAAATAAAGAAAAAATAAATGCCAAAATCATTTTAGATAGCAAAAATAATGCTTATATTGAATCAGCAAATATTATCGGACTTTCTTTAGTCAATAAAAATAACGATCAAGGTATTTTTAAAAGGTCTTCTTATGGAATAGGAGAAGTTCTTTTAAAAATTAACAAGCTTAATATAAATACTCTTTATATTGGATTAGGTGGAAGCGCAACAAGTGATTTAGGGATTGGTTTATTAAAAGCATTAAATTTAAAATTTTTTGATAAAAATAACAAAGATATCACCGAAGAAGTTAATTTTATTGAAGATATTGTTAATGTTAAAAAGCTAGATTTTTCTAACGTTTATTCTTTAAATTATAAAATTGAAATTATAAACGATGTTTCAAATCCACTTTTAGGAAAAAACGGCGCAAATTATGTTTATGCCTTTCAAAAAGGTGCTAAAAATGAAGATATTGAGAAATTAGAAGAATATTTTCATATTTTTTATAAATTACTTGTTAAACACGCTAAAAATAGATTAATTGATTTAAATGATGAAATAGGAGATGGCTCAGCCGGTGGACTTGGCTTTATTTTTAAGCATGTTTTGAAAGGAAAATATAATCAAGGAATTGAATTTATTTTAAAAAAGATCGATTTTAAAAATATCAAAAATAAATATGATTATATATTTACTGGCGAAGGATCTTTAGATTATCAATCATTTAATAAAAAAGTTGTCGGTGGTATTTTAGATGCTTTAGATAGTAAAGATAAAAATAAGCTTGTTATTATCTGTGGTCAAAATAATATCGAAATAAATAAAATTAGTGAAAAATATAAGAATTTAATTAAAAATATTTATTCTTTATCGCCTAGATATGCTTTAAAAGAAGAAGCAATAAAAAATCCAAAAAAATATTTAAAAGAGATTGTTTTTGATATTAAAAAAGATTTAGGTATTTTGAAATTTAAAGATCATACATTTCCACCATTTATAAATAAGAATAGTGAAATATTAATTTTAGGATCTTTTCCAAGTGTTAAATCATTAGAAAAAAATTTTTATTATATGAATAAAACGAATCGTTTTTATAATGTTTTAGCGACTATTTTTAATATAAATCTTAATGAAATAAGTGCTTTAGAAAAGAAAAAAGAATTTTTAAATAAAAATCATATTGCCTTATATGATGTTATTAAATCCTGCTATATTGAAGAAAGTAAAGATGAATCGATAAAAAAAGATATTTTACCAATCGATATAAAGGAATTATTAAATGAATATAATAATATTAAAAAAATTATAGTAAGTGGTAAAAAAGCGGAGAAATTATTTAAACAATATCTTTTAAAAGAGATTAAAAATAAAAATGTCGAAATTTATTATTTGCCATCCACTTCAAGTGCAAATGCCTCGTTCAATATTGAAAAATTGGTCGAAATTTATAAAAAAGCATTATTTTAAATTGTCTTTCTTTTTACTATAATTTAAAAGTTATGAAATTCGGTGTTATTTTAGCAACAGAAGAAGAGTTTTCTTCTTTTGTTAATGAGTTTAAAAAAGATTTTGAAATAAAAAAAGTAAGTAATTTTCCTTTTGAAATTATTTCTTTTTCCTATAAAAAGCATGATATTTATGCTCTTTATTCCGATATAGGTATTGTAAATGCCACATTAGCAAGTCAATATTTAATTGATAATTTTAAAATTGATTTAATTTTAAATATTGGAGCTTGTGGTGGATTAAAAAGTGATATAAAAAAGAATGAAATTTTTATTGTTGAAAATGTCGTTTATTATGATTTTGATCTTTCTTTAATTGATAATGTTAAAAAAGCTCAATATCCTGGATTTGATAATGAAATTATTCCTTTACCAAATAAATATTTATCTTTATTAGAAGAAAAGTTATCTTTAAAAAGAATGAATTGTGCAAGTGGAGATAAATTTATTGCGGATCAAGAATTAATTTCACATCTTGTTAATGATTTTAATTGTTCAATTTGTGATATGGAAATTATTGGAGAAACTTTAGCTGCATATAAAAACAATATTGATATTATTTCTTTAAAAGTAGTTAGCGATAATGCTTCAGCTTTAGAATATGAATCAAATGCTCTTTCTTCAAATGAAAAACTTATGAAAGTAGCTCGAAAAATCTTTGATTTATTATAATTTTATTTATCTAATTTAAAACTATAATTATACTAATTATTTACTAAATTTTTGATAATATAACTATTTGCTTCATTTAGAGTCTCTTTATCAGAAGGAAAGGTTAAAGAATTTATTGCTTCATTAATTTCAAGCCATTCAAAAGATAAAACTTCATCATCGTGATTATCAATCGGCTCATTTTTACTAATAACTTCAGCAACAAAAAAGACAACGTCTTTTATTACGTTTTCTTTTGGAGAATAAGTTATTACTTTTCGAAAATTAATATCTATTTTTACTTCTAAAGAAGTTTCTTCTTTAATTTCTCGATATGCAGTTTCTTCTTCACTTTCATTTTCTTCGACGTGTCCCTTGCATAAAGAATTATGTCCTAAGCCCATATGAAGAATTAAATATTTTATAATTCTATTTTCAATTTTATAAATTACTGCACCGCAACTTTTTTCCTTTTTCATAAATTTTAACGATAAATCCACTGTTTTTATTGATTTATATCATAAAATAATTTATTATTAAAGCATCATTTTAACCGAATGATGCCTATTTAGGCATCTATTTTTTTTGAAAGGGGGGGAAGAATGATTGACATCAATCTTATTAAAGAAGGAATTGAGAAAAAATTAGCTGAAATTTCTTATACGCTTTATTCAATTAAGTCATACAACAATAAAGGCGGAAGTGTATTAGAAATTATTGTTGATCGTGATGAAAATATTGATCTAGATGATATTGTTGAAGTTTCTAACTATTTATCACCATATCTAGATGAAATAATTACCGATGACAATCCTTACACACTTGATGTTTCTTCTTTAGGTGCAGAAAAACCTATCGATTTATTAAAACTCGATAAATATGTTGGAAAGTATGTCAATTTACACCTCTCTCATCCTTACAAAGGTGAAAATATATTAGAAGGAGATTTAAAGGAAGTAGATGAAAATTCAATTACTTTATCTTATAAAGTTAAAACAAGAGTAATTGATGCAAAAATTGAACGTAAAGATATTGATAAAGCACGTTTAGCTATAAAATTTTAGGAGAAAACTATGAATAAAAAAGCATTTTTAGAAGCCGTTACTGAATTAGGCAATCAAAAAAGACTCTCAAAAGAAATTATTAAAAAATCTATCGAAGAATCATTTCGACTTTCTTTAAATAAGAAATTTGAAGATGAATATAAACTTGATTTAAGAGCTTCAAAAATTAAAAAGATAGACAAAACAAAAGTTGAAGAAAAACTTGAATCGGCTCATATTAAAACAGTTGTTGATTTAGATAAGGCAAAAATTAATATATATCGTGAATTTGATGTTTTAAATGATGATGATATTACCGATGATTTCGTTCAAATTCCTCTTGAAGAAGCACAAAAAAGAGAACCAAATATTAAAGTCGGTGATGTTTATAGTGAAGAAATTGATTTTGATACATTAACTAAAAAAGATGTCGATAGATTCGTTTCTAATTTTAAACAATGCATTTCAAAAGCTGAAAAAGAAGCTTTACTTGAAGAATTTAAAGATAAAATCGGAACAATTGTAACAGGTATTGTTGAAAAATTTGACAATACAAGTTGTTTAGTCAATTTAGATGGAACAACCGTCGTTTTATATAGAAAAAATTTAATTGGTGATGAAAAATTTAGAAATGGTGACCCAATTAAAGTTTATGTTGAAGGAATTAAAAGAGATGATAAAAAATCCGCTTTAATTAGCGTTTCAAGAAGCTGCCCAAATTTCTTGAGAAAGATTTTTGAAAACGAAGTTAATGAAATTAACGATGGAACAGTTAAAATCGTTGATATTGCTAGAATGAGTGGAGTTAGAAGTAAAGTTGTCGTTTATTCAACAGATCCAAACGTTGATGCAAGCGGTGCTTGTATTGGTAAAAACGGTGAAAGAATTCAAAGAATCGTTGGTCAATTAGGTTCTGGACACGACCAAAAAGAAAAAATCGATGTTATTTTATTCCATAGAAATTTAGGCGTATATTTATCTGAAATTTTAAAACCAGGTGAAGTCATCGGTATTAATTTCTCTGAAGATATGAAAAATGCATTGGTCATTTGTAAAAATGATACAATGAAAATCGCTGTTGGAACTCGTGGTTCAAATGTTTTCTTGGCTAGAAAACTTACTGGTTTAGATGAAATTAAGATTATTAATGAATCCGATATGGAAGCTAATGGTGTAACTTCATATAAACCAATTGAAGAATATATTGAAGAAGATAAAGCTGAAGAAGCAGAAGAAGCAAGAAAGAGATTTAGAGAACAAAGTATTCTTAAATCGGGAGCTAAAAAACTTGATTCAACTATAAGTCTTGATGATTCACTAATAATGGATGAAAAATTAGGAATTGACGAAGAAATCGCTAATGAACCAGTTGATGTAGAAGAAGAGAAAGAAGAAATTAAAAATGTTGAAACTTCTTTAGTTAACGAAGAAAAAGTTGAAGAAGATAAAAAAGAAGAGATTGTTGCCGCTCCAATTAAAGAAGTTGTTCAAGAAGAACCAGTTGAAATTAAAGAAGTTAAAACAACAACAACTTTAGAATCTTTAGAAAAATCTTTAGAAGAAGAAAAGAAAACAAAAACTGAAGTTAAGAGTAAAAAATCTTCTAAGAAAAAAGATGATGCTAAAGAAGAAAAAGAAGAAGCTAAAAAACCTGTTAAAAAGATGGATATTTATACAGAAGAAGAGCTTAAAGAATTTGAAGATGAAGATAATGATGACTATTATGATGACGACGAAGAAGACTGGTCCGAATATGATAGTGATGATTATTACGAGGATAAATAATGAAAAAAATACCATTACGTCGATGTTTAGTTACTAATGAATCATTTCCAAAAGAGAAATTATTTAGAGTTGTTAGAACACCTTCTGGAGAGGTAATTTTGGATACGACATATAAGGCTAATGGTAGAGGCGCTTATATAAAAAAAGATGAAGATATTATTTTAAAAGCAAAAAATAAAAAAGTATTAGAACGTGCATTAGAAGTTAAAGTACCAGATGAAGTCTATGAACGAATGATTACTTTTTTAAAAATGAAATAGGAAGGAGGATTAAATTTAATGGATAAAAAGAACAATAAAAAGGTTAGAGAAACTAACATTCCGGCATCTAATACAAATAAGAACAAAAACATGAACAAAGTTCATGGACAAGTTTTTGTTTTTACTAAATCTTTAACTGTTGGAGAGTTAGCAAAAGAATTAAATGTTAATGCCTCTGAAATCATTAAAAAATTATTTATGCAAAAGAAGATTGTTACAATAAACAATTATTTAGATGATGATACAATCGGTGAAATTTGTCTTGAATTTGGTTACGATTTTAAAAAAGAAGAAATTATCGATGAAGAAGATTTCGAAAAAATTCAAATTGATGATAAACCAGAAGATTTAAAAGAAAGACCAGCTGTTGTTACAGTTATGGGACACGTTGACCATGGTAAAACCACTTTAATTGATGCCATTAGAAACTCTAATATCGCTGCTAGCGAATATGGTGGAATTTCTCAAGAAATCGGTGCTTACCAAAAAGTAGTTGATGGTAAAAAAATTACTTTTATCGATACTCCTGGGCACGAAGCTTTTTCGGCTATGAGAAGTAGAGGAGCTTCAGTTACAGATATTGTTATTTTAGTTGTTGCTTCAGATGATGGTGTTATGCCTCAAACTATAGAAGCTATTGATCACGCAAAAGCTGCAAAAGTCCCAATTATTGTAGCAATTAATAAAATGGATGTTCCTGGAGCAAATCCTGAAAAAGTCATTAATGAATTAATGCAACATGATGTTATTGCTGAAAAATATGGCGGTGATGTTATGGTTTGCGAAATATCTGCTAAGAAAAAACAAGGAATTAAAGAACTTTTAGAAACAGTTTTAGTTGAAGCAGAAATGCTTGAACTTAAAGCAAATCCTAATAGATATGCAATTGGTACAGTTTTAGAAGCAGAACTTGATAAAGGTGAAGGTCCAAAAGCTACTCTTTTAGTTCAAAATGGCACTTTATATTCATCTGATTATGTCGTTGTTGGTTCAACTTATGGAAAAGTAAGAAGAATGACTAATGAGCATAAACAAATTTTAAAAGAAGCAACTCCTTCAACTCCAGTCAGTGTTATTGGTTTAAATGAAGTTCCTTTAGCTGGTGACCATTTCATGGCATTCCCAACTGAAAAACAAGCAAAAGATATTGCTGAAAAGAGAAAATTAAAGAAAATCAATGAAGAACGTGCTCAAAATAGCGGAGTAACTTCTTTAGAAAACTTATATGAAAAAATTAATGAAGGTCAAATGACTAACATTAATATTATTGTTAAAGCTGATACTACCGGTAGTGCTGAAGCAGTTAAAGCATCATTAGAAAAATTAAATAATGATCAAGTTAAAATTAATGTTATTAGAAGTGCAGCTGGAGCAATTACTGAAAGCGATGTTTTATTAGCTGGTGCCTCTGGAGCTATTATTTATGGTTTCAATGTTAGACCATCAGCTTTAGTTAGAAAGAAAGCAGAAGAAGAAAAAATCGAAATTAGAACTCAAAAAATTATTTACGCCTTAATTGAAGAAGTTGAAGCTGCGATTAAAGGTAGTATGAAAAAAGAAAAAGTCGAAAATATTCTTGGTCAAGCAGAAGTTAGAAACGTCTTCAAAATTTCTAAGGTTGGTGAAATTGCAGGCTGTATGGTTACCGATGGTTTAATTAAAAATACTGCCCTTGTCCATGTTTTAAGAAATGGTGTAATTGTTTATCAAGGCGAAATTGATTCTTTAAAACGTTTTAAAGATGATGCTAAAGAAGTTAAAGAAGGTTTTGAATGCGGTATCAAAATTAAAAACTTTAACGATGTTCATGAAGGAGATATCATCGAAGCATTTGAGATGATAGAAAAAGAAGATGAGTAGTAATTCAAAAGAACGTTTAGCAGCTGAAATTTCAAAAGATATTAAAGAAATTGTTCAGTTTGAAATTAAAAATGAATCTATCGGATTTATGACTATAACTGATGTTGTTGTTTCTAGCGACCATAGTTATGCTAAAGTTTTTGTTTCGTTCTTCAACAATCCTGAAAAAAACATTGATAAATTAAATAGAACAAAAGGCTTTGTAAGAAGTGCTTTATCAAAAAGATTAAAAACAAGACGAGTTCCTGAAATTGAATTCGTCTTAGATGATTCTTTTTTAAAATTCCAAAAACTTGATTCAGCTTTGAAAAAAGATGAAGAAGATATAGAGAAATTTAAAAAATAATCTTAGTTCTTTATAACATTGTTTATTTTAAGTTCTTTTAATAAATAAACTGGATTATCAATTAAAGAAATTAGGTATTTCGATCCTAATTTCTTTTTATTTTTATATGGTAAAAATTTAATTGTTTTTAATGTTTGAATATCTATTTCAATATCAAAATTTATTGGATTATATTTTGAATAAATCTTTTCGTAAAGATCATATAAAATGATATCAATATCTTTATAATTTTTAAATTTTAGTATTTTAATAGTAAAGTTTCGGTCGTTTTTTGCAATATTAATAATTCCTAAAAGCGTATCATTTTTATAATAATGGAGATGATAGAGATTAGCTTTTGGAATATTTTTAATTTTTAAAAATTTCATTTCTTTAATTAAACTTTCTAAATCTTCAACATGTTTAAAATAGTATTTTGAATATGAAACTTTAAATTCAAAATGATTAAAGAAAACATCTAATTTTTCTTTATTATTTAACATCGTAAGGAAATTATCTTTACTAGAAGGATATTGTTTATAAATATTATTTAGCAAATTTTTAATATCTTCCCTTTTGGTATGTTTATCATTAGGACAAGTAGAAGAGAAAACTGGAATATTTTCTTCTTTAATTAGTCTTTTTATTGTATTTTCTTCAACATAAATAAAAGGACGAATAAATGTTATTTTGTCGTTAGTTAAATACATTTTTGGAGCGAAAGTTCCAATTCTTCCACCGTAAATTTCATTTAAAAATAATGTTTCGATAGCGTCATCTTTATGATGGGCAAAAGAAACATGATTGCAATTTAATTCTTCGGCAACTTTATTAATTATTGCTTTTTTCATTCTTGAACATATTGAACAAGGTAAATGTGGTAAATTTTGCTTTTCTTCTTGTATTTTTAAAATTTCGTATACTTGTTTAGCATCTTTAATGTATAAATCGTAACCCAATGAAGAAACGTATTCTTTTAATTTAGTAAAATCAGAATTTGGAAAACCTAAATCGATAGTCATCGGCTTAATTTCAAAGTTAATTTTGGCGTATTTTTGATATAAATGAAGACAATATAATAAGGCCATAGAATCTTTTCCACCGCTTATTCCTATACATATAGATGTATTGTCTTTAAAAAGGTTAAATTCTTCGTCAGCTTTCCTAATCGAAGCTAAAATAATTCGTAATGCTTTCATATCCTAAAAATAATAAATTATTTCCCTTTTTAAAGCAAAAGTATTCTTAATTTTTTAGGGTAAATATTGTAAAATATTGCGGTATGGAAGTTATTTATTTAAAAAATTTTGATGAAGTTAACGAAGTTCCTAAATTATCTTTAGTTTTAGGTAATTTTGATGGAGTTCATATTGGACATGCTCAATTAATTAATTATGCTAGAAACAATTCTAATGGAAATTTAGGTGTTTTTACTTTTGATAAGCCTTTAAAAACTATTGAAGGTTATTTAACTTCTTTAGATGATAGAATTCAAATTTTCAAACAACTAGGTGTTGATTACGTTTTTATTATCTTAACGGATGATAATTTTAAGAAAATGTCCTATATAAAATTTGTTGATTTAATCTTAAAGAAATTAAATCCTATAAAAATTTTTTGTGGACCTGATTTTAAATATGGTTTCAATGCTCAAGGTGACGTTTATTATTTAAAAGAAAGATTTAGCGAAGTCTATATTTTAAATTATGTTAATGATCATAACGGAAAGAAAATTTCCTCTTCTTCAATTAGAGATTTAATAAAAGAAGGGAATGTTTATGAAACAAATAGATGGCTTGGTAGAATTTATACTATTCGAGGTGTAGTTTCAAAAGGAAAAGGAAACGGTATGAGTTTTGGTTTTCCAACAGCTAATTTAACTTTAAGCGATAATTATGTTGTACCAAAAGAAGGAGTTTATATTACAAAAACTACTATAAATGACCGTGAATTACGTTCATTAACAAACATTGGTAAAAATCCAACTATTTCCGATGATAATAAACTTACAATCGAAACATATATTTTTGATTTCCAAGATGAATTATATGGTAAAGAAATTTCAGTATCTTTTTTAATTCGTTTAAGAGATGAAGCTAAGTTTAATTCTACAAAAGAATTAGTCGAACAAATTGAGAAAGATATGGATGATGCAATATATTTTTTCGATTATGGTAAGATGATGAATTCTTAATTCGAAAAATTTAAAAACTAACGATATTTTTCTTGTTTTTAATATCATTTTCTAGTATATTAATTAACAGACTTTTATCTTTGATTTAGGAATCTCCAACCTTTCTCATTGATATTAGCGTTTTATTTATAAAGGAGAACAAAAATGGCTGTAAGCAAACAAACAAAAGCTGAATTAATTAAAAAATTCGGCAAAACAGAAAAAGACACAGGTAGTGTTGAAGTCCAAGTTGCTATTTTAACTGCTTCAATTAAACATTTAACTGAACATTTAAAAAATAACGATAAGGACCACGTTGCAAGAAGAAGCTTATTAGTTTTAGTTGGTAAAAGAAAATCTTTACTTTCTTATTTAGAAAAACAAGATAGAGATGCTTATATCAAACTTATTGCTGAACTTGGATTACGTAAATAATAATTTAAAATAAGTTAAACAAAAAAGACTCTATTAATAGAATAGAGTCTTTTGTTTTCTTTCTTGTTATAATTAGTTAGATAAATTATGGACACAAAAACTATTTCATATTCTTTAAGAAATTATAAAAAACAATTAATTTTCGGACCTATTTTTAAAACAATAGAAGTTATATTCGAACTTTTTATTCCTTTAATCATGAAACAAATTATAGATGTTGGTATTGAAAAAGGAAATATGGGCGATTATTCCTATATTATTTATTTAGGTTTAATAATTTTAGGCTTAGTTGTTTTCGGCTTTTTCTCTACGATGGTTTGCCAATATTTATCTAGTGTTTGTTCTCAAGGTTTTGGAACAGATTTACGAAATAGAATTTATAAAAAAGTTGATGAATTATCATTAAAAGAATTAGAAATTGTTGGAAAAGGTAATCTTTTAACAATGTTAACTAATGATACAAGTCGTTTACAGGTTGGAGTTGCTAGCTTAATTCGTTTAGCAATCAGAGCACCTTTACTTGTTATCGGTTCTTTAATAATGTGTATTTTTGTTTCCATTAAAGCTTTTTATGTTTTTTTAATAGCGGTTATTATTGTATCAATTTTTGTAACTATTATTTTTATTTTATCTAGTAAACAGATATTAAAAGTTCAAAAAAAGGTTGATAAAATAGTCACTATATCTAATGATGATTTAGCTGGCAGTCGAGTTATCAGAGCATTTAATAAAGAAGAAGACGAAGTTTTGAAATTTAAAAAAATAAATGATGAATATTATAAAGAAGCTCGTAAAAATGCCTTTTTTAACGCTTTAGTCAATCCATTAACTTATTTAATTATTAATAGTGCAGCAGTAATTATTATTTTATTAGCAAAAAATTATATAAATTTACCTGATGAAATGAGTAGTGGTGATCTTTTAGCCTTAATTCAATATTTAAATCAAATTATGACTGCTCTTTTAGTTGTTTTTAACCTAGTCATTGTTTTTACAAAAGCTTTAGCTTCAAGAAAAAGAGTTAATAATTTTTTAACAAAAGAAAGTTCTATAAAAAGCGGAAATATTAAAGAAGATATTTTTAAAAATGGAAATCCTTTAATTACATTTAAAAATGTATTTTTTAGATATGAAGATGGTGATAATTACGTTATAAAAAATGTTTCTTTTAATATAAATAAAGGCGAAACCGTCGGAATAATTGGTGGAACGGGTAGTGGAAAAACAACAATAATTAAACTTATTGAACGTTTTTTTGATTCGAGTGAAGGTGATGTTTTATTTAATTCTCATAATATCAAAGAATACGATATAAATTATTTAACTTCAATAATATCGTTAGTTTCTCAAAAAGTTTCCATTTTTAATGGATCAATTAAAGAAAATTTAACAATGGGAAATGAAAACATTGATGAAAATAATATAATAGACGCTTTAAAAAAAGCTGATGCTTATTCATTTGTATATAATTACGAGGATAATTTAAATCACGAAATTGTTGAAGGTGGTAAAAATTTATCTGGCGGGCAAAAACAAAGAATTTCAATTGCTAGAGCCTTATTAAAAAAAGGAGAAGTTTTAATTTTAGATGATTCAACAAGTGCTCTAGATTTTTTAACGGATAAAAGTGTTAGAAACAATATAAAACAAATTGAAGGATTAACAACAATAATTGTTTCTCAAAGGGCCACTTCATTAACTGATTGCGATAAAATCATTGTTATGTATCATGGCGGGGTAGAATCAATTGGAACTCATGAAGAATTATTAAAAACTTCAAAAGTTTATCAAGAAATTTATTATTCTCAGGTGAAAAATTATGAATAATTTAAGTTTTTTATTTAAATATTTAAAAAAAGAACTCTTTTCAATAATTTTGTGTATTATTCTATCAATAATCACAGTTCTTTGTGTAACATTCATTCCATATTTTATTGGGGATAGCGTTGATATTATTTCTTCTTATTTAAATGTTAACGATATAGATTTAATAAATTGGAATCCTTTATATCAAAACGTCTTAATTATTTGTTTATTAATTACTATATTAGTAATTTTTCAGTTATTATTTGATACTTTATTAGGATTTTTTGTTGAACGAATTACTGTTAATTTACGCGTAGATTTGTTTAATAAAATAAATAAAGTTTCAATTCAATATATTGATAAACAGAAAAAAGGTGATTTAATTAGTAGAATTATTAATGATGTAGACAATCTAAATACTGGTTTAATTAGTGGTATTAGACAATTTTTTAGTGGGGTTGTTCAAATTATTGCGACAATTTCAATTATGTTTTATTTAAACTGGATTTTGGCATTGGTCGTTATTTTATTAACTCCTTTTTCATTTTTACTTTCTTATGTAATTGCTAAAAAAAGTGCTAAATATTATAAAAAATGTAATGAATATATTGGTGAAGGTAGTGGAATTTTCCTTGAATATATTAATAATATTGAAACTGTAAAATCATTTAATTATGGTGCAAAATCTTTTGAAAAGTATGAAAAAACTAACTCTAATTTATATAAAGTTGGTCAAAAAGCTCAATTTGTTTCATCGTTAGTCAATCCTTCATCTAGATTAATAAATAATTGTATTTACGCTTTTGTTGGAACGCTAGGAGCTCTTTTATGTGTTTTTAGCTTAAATAATAATGATAATTTTTTAAATACAAGTATGAGTATAGGAATGGTCACAACTTTCCTTCAATATTCGATTCAATATGCTAAACCTTTTGATGGTATAACTTCCTGTTTAAGTGAAATTCAAAATGCTTTTTCTTCATTAACTCGTATAAAAAATGTTTTCTTAACAAAAGATGATTTTGATGAAGGAAAAAAACATATTCAAGAAAAAATTTCTGATATATCTTTTGAAAATATAGTTTTTGGTTATGAAAAAGGGCAAAAAATAATTAAAAATTTCAATTTAAATGTTCCTTATGGTAAAAAAATAGCAATAGTTGGACCGACTGGTTGTGGTAAAACTACACTTATAAATTTATTATTGAGATTTTATGATCCAAATAGCGGTGAAATAAAATTAAATGGTATTTCAAATTTAACTTATAGTAAAAAAAGCATTCGTTGTCATTTTGGTATGGTTTTACAAGATACTTGGATTTTTAATGGAACTGTTTTTGAAAATATTGCTTATGGAAAAAAAGATGCTACATTAGAAGAAGTAAAAGATGCTTGTGTTAGAGGTAACTGTCTTGATTTTATAGAAAGACTAGGAAAAGGATTTGACACGATTATTTCTGAAGATAGCGGATTAAGTGCTGGGCAAAAACAACTTATTTGTATTGCTAGAGTTATGCTTTTAATGCCTGATATTATGATTTTAGATGAGGCAACTTCAAATATTGATACTCGTACAGAAATGAAAATTACTGAAGCTTTTAAGAAATTAACAGATGGAAAAACTTCATTTATTATTGCACATCGTTTGTCAACTATCGTCTCTAGCGATTTAATTTTAGTAATGAAAGATGGCGAAATTATCGAAATGGGAAATCATAAAGAATTAATTTTAAAGAAAGGTTTTTATTACGATTTATATAATGCTCAATTTTCTAATTAATCATTAATTTTTTATTCATTTTTAAAATCGTATATATAAATTTAAAATACATATTTACTCGATTTTTTCGTAATATTATTTTATTTTTGAATGAGTAGTTTTAATGGAAAAAATGCTATTTAAAAGTGTCTTTTTTTAATGGTATAATTTTAACGTTTATTATTTGAGGAAAAATTGAAAATGAAACGTGTTTTTGAAAAAGAGTTCTTCGGTAAAAAATTAGTTGTAGAAACCGGAGAGATAGCAAAACAAGCAGATGGTGCTGTTTTTGTTAGATTAAATGATACTGTTGTTTTATCAACAGCTTGTTGTAGTGACGAACCTAAAGAAGGAGATTTCTTCCCTTTAACAGTTACATATGAAGAAAAACAATATGCAATTGGAAGAATTCCTGGCGGTTTTTTAAGAAGAGAAGGAAGACCTGGCGAACATGCTACTTTAACAGCAAGATTAATTGATAGACCAATTCGTCCTATGTTTAGCGATGGATTTAGAAATGAAGTTCAAATTATTAATACTGTCATGAGTGTTGATTTAGACTCAACTCCAGAAATGACTGCTATGTTTGGTTCTTCATTAGCACTTGGAATTTCTGATATTCCATTTGATGGTCCTATTGCAGGTGTTTATGTTGGTAGAGTTAATGGAAAACTTATTATTAATCCAACTGTAGAAGAAAGAGAAATTTCAGATTTAAATTTAGCTGTTGCAGGTACAAAAGATGCAATTAATATGGTTGAAGCTGGCGCAAATGAATTAAGTGAAGATGAAATGCTTGATGCAATAATGTTTGGCCATGAAGCTATTAAGGCTCTTTGTGAATTTGAAGAAGAAATTATTAGAGAAGTCGGAAAACCAAAAAGAGAAATTCAACTTTATACACCTGATCAAGCAATTGTTGACGATATCTATGGAAGAATTTATGAGCGTATGGTTAAGGCAATTTCTATTTTTGATAAATTAGAAAGACAAAATGCTATCGATGCTTTAAAGAATGAAATTATTGAAGATTACGATAATCGAGAATACAAAAAAGAAAAAGAACATAAAGCTATGATGCTTATGGTTAATGATATTTTAGAAGGAATGGTTGCTAACGAAGTTAGAAGACTTATTACCGAAGAAAAAATTAGACCTGATGGAAGAAAAATTGATGAAATCAGACCTTTAGATGCTCAGGTCGATTTATTACCAAGAGTCCATGGTTCTGCTATGTTTACAAGAGGACAAACACAAGTTATTTCAACTTGTACATTAGGTATTAAGGAAGATGAACAAATTTTAGAGAGTTTATCTCCAGAAGATTCAAAAAGATGGATGCATCACTATAATTTCCCACCATTCTCAGTTGGTGAAATCGGTAGAACAGGTACTCCAGGAAGAAGAGAAATCGGTCATGGAGCTTTAGGTGAAAGAGCATTATCTTATGTTTTACCAAGTGAAGAAGAATTCCCATATACAATTAGATGTGTTGCTGAAGTTTGCGAATCAAATGGTTCATCATCTCAAGCATCTATTTGTGCATCTTGTATGGCTTTAATGGCTGCTGGTGTTCCTATTAAGAGAATGGTTAGTGGTATTGCAATGGGTTTAATTACTTCAGGACCTTTAGATGGAAATCATCCTTATACTATCTTAACTGATATTCAAGGTTTAGAAGATCATTTTGGAGATATGGACTTTAAAGTTGCTGGTACCGAAGTCGGTGTTACAGCTTTACAAATGGACATTAAAATTAAAGGTGTTACAAGAGAAATTTTACATGATGCTTTAATGCAAGCTCATAAAGCAAGAGCTGAAATTAGAGAAGTTATGTCCAAAGCTATTTCCGAACCAAGAAAAGAATTATCAAAATATGCTCCAAAATTCGTCTCATTCTTTATTGATAAAGATAAGATTAGAGAAGTTATTGGAACTGGGGGAAAAGTTATCAACGAAATTATTGAACAATGCAATAATGTTAAAATTGATATTGATGATGAAGGAAAAGTTTCAATTTATCATACTGATGCTGAAATGTTACTCAAAGCAAAAGAAATTATTCTTAATATTGCAAGAGTAGTTGAAATCGGTGAAGAGTTTACTGGAACAGTTACTAGAGTTGAAGATTTTGGTGCTTTCGTTTCACTTTATGGTGATAAAGAAGGATTATGCCATGTCTCTAAATTAAGTAATGGTTATGTAAAGAGTGCACATGATGTTGTAAGAGTCGGTGAAACTTTAAAAGTTAAAGTTATTGGTATTGATGAAAAAGGAAAAATCTCCGTATCTCATAAAGAATATGAACCAAAAGGTGAAAACCAAGGCAAAAATGGAGAAGTAGTTGAAGAAAAGAAAAAGAGATCTTTCTTTAAAAAATAATATATAAATTATGTTACATTTAATTGTTTCAGATATACATGGAGCAAAATCATCAGCTGAAAAAATTGTAATGTTAGATAAACAGTATAATTTTAGTAGTGTTTTAGTATTAGGAGATATCAACTATAATGGGGCTAGAAATATTCCTCCAGTTGATTATTCTCCTATAGATGTAACTGCTTTATTAAAAACTATTAAAGATAAGTGTCTTTTTATTCGCGGAAATTGTGATAGTCGTGTTGATGAATTTGTTTTAGAAAAGAAGTTTTTTGATCTTAAAAAAATCAAAATTAATAAACGTAAATTTATTCTTACTCATGGAGATCTTTATAACAAAGATAGTTATAAAATTCATATAAATGATGTCTTTTTATATGGTCATACCCATATTTATGAATTGACAAAAACAAAAAATGATTCTTATATTTTAAATCCAGGATCAATTTCATTGCCTAAAAACAATAATCCTCGTACTTATCTAATTTTTGATGATGAAAAACAATTATTTTCCTTATATAATATTAATGATGTTTTAATTGATTCCTTATCAATAAAATAGATCATAATAACAATTATCGTAAAGGAGTTTTAATGGATAAAATAAAGATTTTAGCTTTAGGCGGGCTAGATGAAGATGGTAAAGATCTTTATGTAATTGAAATAAATAAAGATATTTTTGTTGTCGGTGGAGGATTTAAATACCCTTCAAAAACTACACCTGGTATCGATTTTATTATTGCTGATTTTAGTTATTTAGTCGAAAACAAAGATCGTGTTAGAGCTTTTTTATTGCCAAAATGTAAGAAAAATAGTTTTGGAGCAATTCCATATATTTATAAAGAAGTTAAAGCACCAATTTATTGTACTGCCCTTACTAAATTATTTTTAGAAAAATTTTCTAATGATTATCTTCAAGATAACGATTATGATTTTAAAATTATCGATTTACCTGCAACTATAGAAATAGCTGGACATCAATTTACGCTTTTCTCTACATGTGCATCAGTTCCTTCTACCTTTGGTTTTGCTATTAAAACTAATTTAGGAAATATAGTTTATAGTGGTGATTTTATTGTTGAATATTCAAATGAAACTTCATTTAGACTTGATTTAAATACATTAGGTAAAATTGCTGAAAATCCAACATTATTATTGATGTCTGAATCGGTTAATTCTTTAAAACCAGGATATTGTTCACCAAATCATCGTCTTTATCCACGATTAATAAATTATTTACATAATGCTGAAGGTAGAGTTTTCATCGCAGCAAATAGTGATAATTTATATCATATCGATGAAATTGTTAGAGCATGTCGAGAAACAAATAAAAAACTTTATCTTTATGATGATACTTCTAGAGAATTATTCTCTTTTAATAAGATTAAAGATGTTAATAGATTCCCTTTAAAAGATATTGTTGGTAAAGATGATGTTTTAAGAGTCAAAGAATCTTCATTAGTTATATTGATGAGCGATGAAAGTGAAAGAATTTATGATAAAGTTTCTCTTTTAGCAAATAATGAAACTGATGATAAACTTATTTCTTTAAAAGAAAGCGATACTTTCTATTTAGCAGCGATTCCTTCTGATAATAATGAAATTATTGCTACTGAAACAATCGATGAACTTTATAAGAGTGGTTGTCATGTTCATTATGAAACCAAAAATACTTTAAATAAAATGCATGCTTATGAAGAAGATTTAAAGATGTTAATCTCTCTTTTAAAACCAAAATATTATTTCCCAATCGAAGGATATTATGTTTCGCTTTTAGCAAATGCTAAACTTGCCTTTGATATGGGAGTTGGATTATCTCATAATTCTATATTCCTTCTTGATAATGGACAAACTTTAGTTTTTGAAAGTAATAAAACTCCTTCATTAGATTTTAATTATGAAAATAAAATCATGATTGGAGATGTTATGATTGATGGAATTGGAGTTGGTGATGTTGTTAATGAAATTATTTCGGATAGAAATAGACTTGGGGAAGATGGCGTAGTAGTCTTAGGTTGCGCTATTTCAAAAAGTGAAAGAGATATCTTAGCTGGGCCTGATATTCAAATGAGAGGATTTTTATTTTTAAAAGATAAAGATGCTGACCAAATGCTTAAAGATATTCAAAAAGTATTTGTTGAAAATGTTAAAGAATGGCTTTCTTCAACAGTTAATTTTGATGTAAATGAATTAGAAGATCAAATTGTTAATATTTTAAGAAAAATGCTTCTTAAAAATAATAATCGTAATCCGGTTGTTAAACCTAATATCGTTATTATTGAATAGTAAAAAAATGATAAAAATAAAGAAAAATTCCATTAGAAATAATGGAATTTTTCTTTATTTATTTATATAATTTTAGTTGTATGATTAATAAAGAAAAGTTAAGAAAAATTAGTAATGAAACTGCTAGAAGTAGCGTTGGAATTTTTATATGTTTATTTGCTATATATTTATCTTTAAATTTAGCTCCTGTTTCCCAATATGATTTTTTCATTTATTTAGCAAGAGCGATAACTTGGGTAGTAGCTTTTTTTGTTGGTGGAATATTTTCCTATATTATTTATCTTTTATTATTTATCTATGGTTTAAGTTTAATAATTTATCATAAAAAAACTAAATTAAGATTAGCACTTTTTATTAGTGGTGTTATTTTATTTTCACTTGGTGGAATGATTCTTTTAACTAATGGATTTAATTTAAGAACACTAGAAAGTGGTGAGATAGGATATTTAACTTTTGATAATTTTGGAACTGTTTTATTAAATAACGTTATTTACACAGATTCAGTTTTTAGAATTAATATTATTTATAATAGCGGAATTATTGGAATGTTTTTAACTGCTTTAATTAATCAATTTTTAGGATATGTTGGTTCTTATACAATTGGTTCAATCGTTTTTGTTGCTGGAACTATTTTACTTTTAATTCGTCCGTCGATGTATTTAATAAAAAAATTCAATGAATATCGTAATTTCAATTATCAATATTCTCCAAAAAGTGCTTTTACAAAAGCTAAAGATATTACTTTAACAACTACCACAATTGATTCTTTAGAAGATGGAGATGACACAAATATTGAAGTTAAACAAGAACACGAAACAAACAAAGAAGTAAAAGAAAGTAAATATACTCCTAATGATTATATTGAAAAGGTTGAAAAAGAAAGAAATGATTTTGTAAGGCCTGCTTTTATCGATCCTTCTCAACCAGAAGAACAATATTATGCTGGAGATCATTTTGAAGATAAACCTTTAACTAGAGCTCATTTTAGCGAGGATGATTTTTCTGATAAAGTCATTTTTAATAATAAAAATACTGAAAATAATAATTTTAAGGCAAATTCATATAAAGAAGTTCAAAGTAGACCTTTAACTCAAGAGGTAGAAAAAGATCATTACGATACACCAAAAAGTGATGTAGCCATTAAACCAACATTTGGATATTTAGATGATTTAAATAAAGAAAATAGTGTTTCGCAAGCTAAACCAAAAATTAGAAAAAAACAAAAATATATTGCTCCTTCTTTAAGTTTACTTGAAAATAGAACAACTCATGAAACAGATCAAAAAAATAAAGAAGTTGCAGAAGAAAGAAGCGATACTATTAATCAAGTTTTAACAGATTTAGGAGTTAAAGCAAGAGTTGTTTCTTATAAAATTGGTCCATCTGTTACTCGTTATGATATTCAAACTGAAAGAAGTGAATCTATTAAAGGATTTGATTCTTATATTAATGATATTTGTATTCGTTTAGGCGGAGTAAACGCTCGTTTTTCACCAATTGTTTTAGGAAAAACAACATCAGGATTAGAAATTGCTAATGCTGTTTGTTCAATTGTTAATTTTAAAGATTGTTTACAAGCTTTAAATCGTTTGCCAAAAACAAAACCAACAAATATTCCTTTTGGTAAAGATATTAATAATGAATTGTTATCTGTTGATTTACAAGAAACTCCACATTTACTTGTTAGTGGTACAACGGGTAGTGGTAAATCAATTTTCGTTCATTCTTTAATCATGACTTTAATCATGAGAAATTCTCCTGATAATCTAAAATTATTATTAATTGATCCAAAAACTGTTGAATTTAATAAATATCGTGAAATACCTCATTTATTATGTCCACCAGTAGGAATTGATGATCCACAAAGACCTTATGAAATATTAACTAAAATTTGCGATATCATGGAAGAAAGATATGCACTTTTTGCTGAAACAGATTGTTCAAAATTAAAAGAATACAATGAATGGGCACTTGCTCATGGGAAAGAAACTTTACCAGTTATTGTTGTAGTTGTTGATGAATATGCTGATTTAGTTGAATCTAATAAACGTATTTCTGAACCAGTTGTTAGAATTGGACAAAAAGCAAGAGCAGCTGGAATTCATATGATTATTGCAACACAAAGGCCATCAGTTAATGTTATTAATGGTGTTATTAAAGCAAATATTCCTTCAAGAGTTGCTTTACTTTCATCTTCTTATACCGATTCAAATACAATTGTTGATCAAGGTGGTGCTGAAAAATTAATTGGTAATGGTGATATGCTTATTAAATGTGCTTTATTAAGCAATACTTTCCTTATCCGTTGTCAAGGCGCTTATGTATCTAATCAAGAAATTAAAGCTGTTTGTGATTATTTGCGTAATAATTATGAAACACAATATGATGAAGAAATTATGGATATAATAAATAAACCTGTAGCTCAAGATCCAGCCTTAATGGAAGCTAGTAAAGAATCTCGTTTTGGAAGTGATGAAGATATTTATCAAGAAGTTAAAAATTGGGCTATGAGTGAAGAATATATTTCAATGAGTAAAATTCAAACTACATTCTCAATCGGTTTTAATAGAGCCTCAAGAATATTTAAAAGATTGCAAAGAGAAGGAGTCGTAAGTAGTGATCCAGCTACCAACTCATCAAAAGGAAGTAAAGTTTTACTTCATAACTTTGATTATAATGCAGTTAAAGAAGAATATAGTGGCGGTTCTATTGAACAAACTACCTTTAAGAAAAAATAGTTTATATGCCTATTGGGATTGATCTTACATATATACCTCGTTTTAAAGATAAAGAGGATTTAGCAAAAAAGATTTTAAGTGAAGAAGAATTAATAAATTATTATAATTCTTTGAATAAAGAAGAATTTCTTGCTTCCCGATTTGCTTTAAAAGAGGCTTTGATTAAATTTTTAGAACTAAATATTTTATCCGTTAACTTAAACGAGATAAATATAAAGAAAAAACAAAACGGAGCAGTTTATGTTTTATATAAAGGAAAAAGATATTCTGCTTCTTTATCGCATGAAAAAGATTATTGTGTGGGGGTTGTAACTAATGATTGATAACTTTTTTGGAGCTAACTTAATTGATTCTAACACTTGTAAAGTTGCTCTTTTCTCTTCAGTCCAAAAAGCTGATTCTACTCCAATTAATTTAATTATTAATGATGAAACTGTTGTTCGTTTAGATATTAAAAAACAAGTATTTTTAAGTGGAATTGCTATGTATACTTGTTATTTTAAAGATGGATTTAAACTCGGGAATTCTTATAAAATCTCTATAGAAAACTATGGAATTGCTAATTTAAATGTTTCTGAAATTGTTAATACTCCATCATTTGATGATGAATATTTTTATCCAAATGATGATCTTGGAGTTACATATACAAAAGAAAATACTACTTTTAAATTATGGGCACCTTTAGCTAGTAAAGTAGAAGTTTTAATTCGTAGAAATTTTGATGAAGAATATACTGGTCACTATTTAAAAAGAGGAGAAAAAGGTGTTTATTCAATTACTTTAAATGGTGATTATGAAAATTATCACTATGTTTATGTGGTTACTAATAATGAAATTCCAACTTTAACTACTGATCCATATGGAAAAGCTAGTGTCGCTAATGGAAAAGAAAATGTTGTTATCGATCTTAATAAAACTAAAATTGATATGCACGAATCTAACTTACCTGTTTACAAATCCTATTTAGATACAATTATTTATGAACTTGATGTTAGAGATTTTACTATTGATGAAAATACCGATATCGAACATAAAGGTAAATATTTAGGTTTAACCGAAGAAAATCGTAAAACTAAAGGTGGACATGAAGCAGGACTTGATTATCTTGCATCTTTAGGTATTACACACGTTCAAATTTTACCAATTTATGATTTTAAAACTATCGATGAAAATCATCCTTTAGATTCATATAACTGGGGATATGATCCTCAACAATATTTTGTACCTGAAGGAAGTTATTCAACTGATCCAAATAATGGATATTCTAGAGTAATTGAATGCAAAAAAATGATTGCAGCACTTCATAAAAAAGGACTAAAGGTAAACATGGATGTTGTCTATAACCATGTTTTTGAAGGTCTTTTCAGTTCTTTTGAACATGTAGTGCCTGGCTATTTCTTTAGAAAGAGAAAAGATGGCACTTTATGTAATGGAACAGGATGTGGAAACGATGTAGATAGTGAAAGATTAATGGTAAGAAAATTAATCGTTGATTGCTGCAAATTCTGGTGTGAAGAATATTCAATTGATGGCTTAAGATTCGATTTAATGGGTATTTTAGATGTAAATACAATAAATCGAGTTGTAAAAGTTTGCCGTGCTATTAAGCCTGATTTTATGGTTTATGGTGAAGGTTGGGATATGAATACTGAATTAAAGAGTGAAAAGAAAGCTTCAATTTTAAATTCATTTAAAATGGAAGATGTTGCATTCTTTAACGATACATATAGAGATACATTAAAAGGTCCTAATGGAACTGATAAATTATTAAATGGTGGATATTTAACTGGTAATCAATCTTATGTTGAAGGATTTAAATTCGCTTTCTTATCATCATCATTAAATTATGTTTATCCAGCAAGATTTAAATTTGCTAGCCAATCATTAAATTATGTTGAATGTCATGATAATTTCACTATTTTTGATAAAGTTTCATCAATTTATGGTAAAAATAATGAAGAAAAAGTTTTAGATATTATTAAACAAATTAATGGAACTATTCTTTTGTCAATCGGTATCCCATTTTTCCATGCGGGACAAGAAGTTGGTTTAACAAAATATTATGAAGATAACACATATAATAAAGGTGATCACTATAATAAATTTAGATGGGATGTTTTGGATAAACGCTATGAAATGGTTACTTATTTAAAATCAATGATAGATTTTAAAAAGAATATTTATAAAGTTAGTGAAGAAAAACCTGAAAATATTGCCAAAATGATTAATTTTGCACATTTAGAACAAGATTTATTAGAAATTTTTGTTAAAGCGTTAGATGGAAAAGAATATATTATTATCCTAAATCCAACTGATAATCGCGGAACATTTGTTTTTGATGATTATTATAAATTAATTTGTGGACAAGCAGGTTATTTAAAAGGACCAGATTTATATATTAAAAACTCCACTATTGAACCTCATTGTGTTTCAGTATTTTTAAAGAAAGAGGCTGAATAAAAAATGTTTAAATATTTTAAGGTTATTTGCAAAGTTATCTTTCCTTTAATATGGTCATATTTTACATGTCTTTTGCCTTATTCTTTTCATCCTGAAAAAAGAAGTTTGGAATTAAGATTTCGTAAAGTTCAACATATTATTAGAAAAGTATTAAAAGCTTTTAATATAAATTATCATGCTTATGATTTAGAAGAATTTTATAAAAATAGAAATAATGATGAAAATTATCTCTTTGTTTGTAATCATATTTCTGATTTAGATCCATTAATTTTTATTGCTCTTTCACCAAGACCAATTACTTTTGTTGCAAAAATTGAATCAAAAAAATTCCCTCTTGTTGGTCGTGCAGTTAAAATTTTAAGTGGTGAATTTATGGACCGTGACGATTTAAAACAAAGCTTAAAAGTTATGATGAATGTTCAAAAAAGATTAGAAAGTGATGAAAAAATCGATTTTATGATTTTTCCTGAAGGAACTAGAAATAAAGGAGATGTATTTAAAATTCTTCCTTATCACCATGGAACTTTTAGACCAGCATTTAAAGCTAATAAAAATATCATCTCTTTTGCAATTACCGGAGATAATAAAGTTTTAACTTTAAAAGATAAGAGTAAAAAATATGATGTTTTTATAAGAAAATGTGCACTTTATACACCAGAAGATTATAAAAATATGAAGACAACTGAGTTAGCAATGGATTGCGAAAATAAAACAAATAAGGTGCTGGCTGAGATGAAAAATGAATTAATGTCTTAATCCTTTAGGATAAAGATTTTTTAAAACGCCTTTTACATATTTAACATAACCTAAATTTAAGTTATTAAAAGAAACTGTATAAAAACCATCTTTTAAATCTAACTTTTTAGTCAAACTTTCTCCCCTTAGATATTTTTTCATTTCTTCTTCATTTAATATAATTGAAGAAGTTGATGGTAAATAATGTGCTAAATTAAATGATGGAATATAATAATCTTTCTTTATTTCGCAAAGATCAATTCCATATCTAATTAATGGGATTTTTTCATTTATAAGTTCAAAATTTGAACCATATAAATGATTTTTTATTTCTTTATAATATTTAAAATTAACATTTAGGGAATCAATAATAGTTTTATATTTTTTTGAAAAATTATCATTTGAAGAAGCTTTTAATCTTCTTTTTGCAAGTGTTCCATTCTTTTTTATTTTTGCGATAAATTGACCCTCACCTTTATAAAACATTGGAAAAAGGTGAATTGCTTCTTTTAATTCTTTACTTCTATATTCTCCTTCAACAAATGGTAAATTGATTAAAGAGATATCATCACGATATTTTAAAATTTTAAGAATATTATTTTCGTTTTCTTCAAAAGAAAAAGAACAAGTTGAATAAATTAGTTCACCACCATCTTTAAGTAAATCTATTGCTCTATTTAATAAATTGAACTGAACAGAACTTAATGAAAGAACTTTTTCATAAGACCAATCATCTCTCATTTCTTCCATTTTCCTAAACATTGCACTTCCAGAACATGGAGCATCTAAAATAATTTTATCAAATGTATTGTTTAAAATTGCTGGATCTTCCAAAAAATCAAAATTTATTACGGTTATATTATCTAAACCTAACTTTTCTATATTACTTGATAATGTTAAAGTTCTTGAATGGGAGATATCATTTGAAATTAAGTTAACATTCTTATTTTTTAAAGATAAATATATACTTTTCCCACCAGGAGCTGCGCACATATCTAAAATTAAGTCATTATCTTGAGGGTTTAATAATTCGCTTACTAACATACTTGAAGCATCCATTATATAGAAAGTCCCGTTATCAAAAAGATAGCTTTTACCGAATTGATAAACATTTTTATCAAAATAATAAACATTTTTTAGAAATGGATGTTTTTCGATATTTGGGAATTGATTTATAAAAGAATTATTGGAAATTTTATTTGTATTTAAAATTAAAGAAGAAGTTCTTTCTTTTTCTAATTCTTTAATAAGATTATTAATTATTTCTTTAGATAAATATTTTTCTAAATGTTCGATAAAATTCATATTTAACATTATACAAAAATTGATACAAAACTGATATTTTTTTATCTATAATAATGGGTAGAGGAACGCTTATGAATATTGAAGAAATTATTGAGAAAAAAAGAGACGGTTTTGAGTTAAATCGTGATGAAATTCATTTTTTTGTGAAGGGTTATGTAGATAATAAAATTCCTGATTATCAAGCAAGCGCTTTATTAATGGCTATTTATATTCGTGGAATGAACAAAAAAGAAATTGGTATTTTAACAGATGAAATGCGAGTTTCTGGTGAAGTATGGGATTTAAGTAGTATTCCTGGATTAAAACTCGATAAACATTCAACAGGTGGAGTAGGTGATAAAGTTTCTTTAGTTTTAGGTCCTATGGTTGCTTCTTGTGGAGGTAAATTAGCTAAAATGAGTGGTAGAGGCTTAGGACATACCGGTGGTACATTAGACAAATTAGAATCAATTCCAAATTTTGATATTTATGAGAATTATGAAGAATTTAAAGAACAAATCGATAAAATTGGAATGGCTATAATTGGTCAAGATTCAAAAATTGATCCTGCAGATAAAAAACTTTATGCTTTAAGAGATGTTACTGGCACTGTTTCTTCTATTCCTTTAATCGCAAGTTCTATTATGTCGAAAAAATTGGCTAGTGGAGCTGATTGTATTCTTTTAGATGTCAAATATGGAAGCGGAGCTTTCATGAAGACAATTGAAGATGCTAAGAAATTAGCTCAAACAATGGTTGATATTGGTAAAGAATTAAATAAAGACGTTCGTGCAGAAATTACTGATATGGATCAACCTCTTGGCTTTGCAGTAGGTAATAATTTAGAAGTAAAAGAAGTTATTAATACTTTAAAAGGAAATGGCCCTAAAGATTTAATTGAATTATGTTTATCAAGTGGTTCAATAATGCTCCAACAAGGTAAAATCTTTGATAATGAAGAAGATGCTAGAAAAGCTTTAATAGAAAACATCAATAACGGAAAGGCTTTTGAAAAATTTAAAGAATTTGTTAAAACTCAAAAAGGTGATGTTTCATATATAGAACACCCAGAAAAATTCCCTGTTGCAAAAAATATTATAGAAGTTTATTCGAATAAGAGTGGTTTTGTAAATAAAATTAATGCTTTAGCAATTGGCAAAGGATCAATGGAATTAGGTGGTGGTAGAGAAAAACTTGATGATATCATTGATATGTCTGCCGGAATTGTTTTAAATAAGAAAATTGGCGATGAAGTAAAGGAAGGAGAACTTTTAGCTACTTTATATACCAATAAAGAAAATTATGAAAAAGTAAAAGAAGACGTTTTAAACGCCTTCTTGATTGATAATGTTTTTGATGAATCAAATATCTCTAAGAAAATATTAATTGATTAGTAATTAATTAGTATTTAATTAGTCCTTTTTTGAATATTTCTCTTTTAACATTCTCATGTTAGAACTACGGACAATTTTTTCTAATTTTGTATAATTTTCATTAAGTGCTTTTTCATAAGATGAAGAAGCATTTTTATTTGGCTTATAAAATTTCGCAGCTTTTAAAATTTCTGGTAAATATTGCAAGTGAATCCATAATTCAGGCATATCATAAGGATATTTATCTATTTCTTGAACATTTACAGGTGTATATTTCAAATAATCAAGTACTGGTAATGGCTTACTTTGTGCCGTATCCATTGCTTCATAGATTGCAGCACATGCTGTTTTTGATTTTGGAGATAAACATAAATCGACAATTGCTACAGATAATGGAATTATAGCTTCTGGCAAACCAACATATTCAGCACTATCTATTGCAATTTTAGTTCTCATACAAGCCTGAGGATTAGCAATTCCAATATCTTCATATGCCGTAACTAATAATCTTCTCGTTAAACTTTGTAAATCGTTAGCTATGCATAATCTTGCAGCATAATAAAGAGCGGCATTTACATCGCTTCCTCTAATTGATTTTTGCATCGCAGAAACACTATCGTAATGCATATCTTCATCTTTATCAGTTAAAAGATTTGATACTTTTAATATCTTTTTTACCATTTCTAAAGAAATATGCATATTTTTATATGATATTGATAATATTTCTAAATAATTTAATGCAAAACGAAAATCTCCGCCTGAAGATGTTGAAATATATTTTAAAGCATCATCATCAATGCTTAATTTATTATCGTAGCCATTTTTATTATTAATCGCTTTTTTTAACCCCTCAAAAATATCATTTTCATTTAAAGGTTTTACTTCTAAAAGATGAACTCTACTACGAATAGCACGATTTATTGAAATATATGGATTTGCGGTTGTAGCTCCAATTAAATATATAGTTCCGTCTTCAACAAAAGGTAATAAAATATCTTGCTTATCTTTGTTTATTCGATGAATTTCATCGATTATTATAATAGTAGGATCATAAAATTTAGCTTCATTTATAGCTTCTTCAATTTCTTTTTTATTTGAAGTAACAGCATTTAATTTAATTAAATGAGCATTTAAAGAATGGGCATAAGCTTCAGCAATGGTTGTTTTTCCAGTACCTGGAGGTCCATAAAGAATAAAAGAAATAGGAGTTTTTGCATTAATAGAATTTCTTAAAAATCCGTTTTCACCAACCAAATCTTTTTGCCCTATAATATCATCTATGTTATTAGGTCTTATTCTAAAAGCTAAAGGCTTATTCATACATATAAATTATATAGGAATTTAACAAAAAATGTATTAATATTAATGAGCAATGAAAGTACTTATTCAACGTGTTTTAAATGCCAATGTAAAGATTGATGGCAAACTTATAAATGAAATATCTAAAGGTTATCTACTTTTAGTTTCTTTTACGGAAGGAGATAATGAAGAAATCGTAAATCGTATAGCTCAAAAGATATGCAATTTACGTATTTTTGAAGATGAAAATAGTAAAACAAATTTATCCTTAAAAGATGTAAATGGTGAAATTTTATCTATTTCTCAATTTACTTTATATGCTGATATTAGAAAAGGTAATAGACCTTCCTTTATTAATTCTTTAAAACCTGATCAAGCAAATATCTTATATCAAAAATTTAATCAAAAAATCAGAGAAATCGGTTTTATAGTTAAAGAAGGAGTTTTTGGTGCAGACATGAAAATAAATTTAATAAATGATGGACCTTTTACAATTATGGTCGATTCTAAGGAGATTCTTTAATTATGAAAGTAATGTTAGGTCTTAGCGGTGGAGTTGATAGTGCAGTAGCCGCTTATTTATTAAAAAAACAAGGTTATGATGTTGTTTGCTGTTTTATGAGAAATTGGGATTCTTTAGCAAATAACGACTATTTAGGCAATCCAACCGTCGATAATAACATTTGTCCACAAGAACAAGATTTTTTAGATGCAAAAGATGTTGCAGATAGATTAGGTCTACCTCTTTTAAGAATTGATTATATAAAAGAATATTGGGATTATGTTTTTTCTTATTTTATTGAAGAATATAAAAAAGGAAGAACTCCAAATCCAGATATTTTTTGCAATAAATATATAAAATTTGGACCATTTATTGATTTTGCAAAGAAAAATGGTTGCGATATGATTGCAATGGGACATTATGCAAAAAGAGTTGATAAAGATGGAAAAACTTATTTATATAAAGCATTTGATAAAAGCAAAGATCAATCATATTTTTTAAGTCAAATTAATAGTGAACAATTAAAATTTTCTTTATTTCCATTAGGCGATATAACAAAAAAAGAAGTTAGAAAAATAGCTGAAGAACAAAACTTAGTTTCGGTAGAACATAAAAAAGATTCAACAGGAATTTGTTTTATTGGCGAAAGAAATTTCAAAGAATTTTTGAAAAATTATATTCCTGCTCAAAAAGGAAAAATTATTGAAATTAATAGCGGAAAAATATTAGGAGAACATGAAGGTGTTTATTATTACACTTTAGGACAAAGAAAAGGACTCGGAATCGGTGGAGTAAAAGGGCTTAATTCTCATGGTTTTTTCGTTTGTAAAAAAGATGTAAAAAATAACATTTTATATGTAGCTAAAGATAAAGAAGATGAACATTTATTTACTGATGAAGCTATCATTACTTCAATGAATTATTTTAATGAAAAAATTAAGGATGGCGAACATTTAATGGTTAAATTTCGTTATCGTCAAGATGATCATGGAGTTACATGCTATAATTTAGAAAATGGTGATGTTAAACTTGTCTATGATGAACCATACAAAGCAGTTACGCCAGGTCAAGCATGTGTTTTTTATCGTGGTGAAGAGTGCATAGGTGGCGGTTTAATTGATCATATTTTTTATAAAGGAAAGGCGAAAGATTAATCCATGAAAAGCGTATTTTTTAGAATTGTAACAATCGTTGGCACATTAATTGCTTTTTCCGTTTCATTGGTTTTATTATTCACTTTAGATTTCGAAGCTCATCATGTAGCTGAAAATGGTGAATCTATAATAAGTTTAATAAGTGGAAAAACGGCTATTTTTGGTGGCAATTCCGTTATTTTAAGAGGTAATTATATTGGGAATGAATTAATTTTAAATACATCAACATTTATAATGGCAACTTTTGCCTTTGATTATTTAACTGTCGTTGGACTGGTTGTAAATATTCTTTCGTTAATTTTTATGATTTTTTATTTTAATAGGAAAGTCATTTTATTAATTTCCACTTTAATTAATTCATTGTCTTTAATATTTTTAGGTTTCCAACCTCAATTTTTCTTGTTAGTTAATAGCGGTAAGAGGTTTTATGATCTCGTGTATTCAGCACAAAATAGTAATTCAATTATATCAATCGGGATTATAGTTTTTATAATCATTAATGCTGTTATAGATATTTTTTATTTAATAAGAGTAATTGCCTTATTTAGAAATAAAGTTATTGTTGAATAATAATCGATATTTTTCTATAATTTTTAATCGAGGAAAAGAAAGATATTTTTTTAATTTTTAGAGAGAAGTTGATTGGTGAAAAACTTTATTGAAAATTATCTTAGCCACTTCCCAAAAAAAGGTTAAAAGCCTCGTTTTGTAAACGTAAAATTACTATTTAATTAAGTGCAAAATTTTATTTTGAAATAGGATGGTACCGCGATAAATTCGTTCCTAAATAGTTTTAATATTTAGGATTTTTTTATTTTTAGGAGAGTATTAGTATGAAAAAAATGAGTTCACAACAAATCAGAGATACTTGGTTAAATTTCTTTAAAGAAAGAGGACATATGATTGAACCAGGCGCAAGCTTAATTCCTCATAATGATCCATCTTTACTTTGGATCAATGCCGGTGTTGCTGCATTAAAAAAATATTTTGACGGTAGTGAAATTCCAGAATGTAAAAGAATCACTAACGTTCAAAAATGTATTAGAACTAACGATATAGATAATGTAGGAAGAACTGCAAGACATCATACTTTTTTCGAAATGCTTGGTAATTTTTCTATTGGCGACTATTTTAGAAAAGAAATTGTTGCTTGGGCTTTTGAAATTTTAACAAGTGATAAATATTTTGGCTTACCTAAAGATAAACTTTATGTTTCATATCATCCAGATGATCTTGAAACTAGAGATTTATGGATTAAAGAAGGGTTATCAAGTGATCATTTAATTCCTTTAGAAGGAAATTTCTGGCAAATCGGCGAGGGACCTTGCGGACCAAATACTGAAGTATTTTTTGATCGTGGTGAAAAATACGATCCTGAAAATATTGGAATCGATTTATTAAAAAACGATATGGAAAATGATCGTTATATTGAAATTTGGGGTATTGTTTTTTCTCAATTTAATGCTGTAAATGGTGTTGAAAGGAAAGATTATAAAGAATTGCCACATAAAAATATCGATACAGGTGCAGGTTTAGAAAGAATCGCATGTGTTTTACAAGAAACAGAAACAAATTTTGAAACTGATCTTTTCATGCCTTACATTGTCGAGACTCAAAAATTATGTAATAAACCATATGAAGGTGAATTCTTAATGCCTTATAGAGTTATTGCTGATCATATTAGAGCTTGTACATTTGCTTTAGCTGATGGAGAATTTTTCTCAAATGAAGGTAGAGGCTATGTTTTAAGAAGACTTTTAAGAAGAGCAATGAAATATGGACAAAAATTAGGCTTCCATGAACCATTTTTGTATAAATTAGTTCCAACAGTTATTGAAGTAATGAAAGGTTTCTATCCATATTTAATTGATAAAAAAGAATTCTTAATGAAAATTATTAAATCTGAAGAAGAAAAATTTATTAAAACATTAAATAGCGGTGAAAATATTTTAAATGTCATGATTGAAGGCAAAAAGGAATTATCTGGCGAAGATGCTTTTAAGCTTTATGATACTTATGGCTTCCCAATCGAATTAACCGTTGAAATTTGTCAAGATAGTGGAGTTACAGTTGATTTAGATAAGTTTCATGATTGTTTAAATAAACAAAAAGAACTTGCAAGAAATTCAAGAAAAAATATTGAATCATTTAATAAACAATCTAAAGATTTATTGGAATTTTCCACCCCATCAACATTTACTTACAATTACAATGATTTAATAAGTAAAGTCATCGGTTTATTTAAAGATGGTGTTAAAGTTAACTCAATCGAAGATGAAGGAGATGTTATTTTCGAAAATACAAATTTCTATGCTGAAATGGGAGGACAAGTTGCTGATACTGGCGTAATTGAAAATTCTAATTTCAATGCTATTGTTACAAATGTAATAAAAGCGCCAAATAAACAACATTTACACCATATTAAAGTTAAATTTGGGAAATTATCTTTAAACGATGAAGTTACATTATGTATCGATAAAGAAAGACGTTTTGCAATTATGAAAAATCATAGTGCAACCCATCTTTTACAATCTGCATTAATTAAATATGTTGGAAGTGATGTAAAACAAAAAGGCAGCTTTGTTAATGAAGAATACTTACGTTTCGATTTCTCTCATTTTGAAAAAATAGATCAAGTAACATTAAATAAAGTAGAAAAAGAAGTTAATAATTATATTTCAATGATGATAGAAAATAAAACATTGGAATTACCACTCGAAGAAGCTAAAAAAACAGGTGCACTCGCTGAATTTGATGGTAAATATGGTGATTTGGTCAGAGTTGTAACTTTTGGAGATGTTTCAAAAGAATTCTGTGGTGGTACACATGTTAAAAACACTTCAGATATTGGATTATTTGTAATTAAAAGCGAAGAAAGTATTTCAGCAGGTGTAAGAAGAATTGAAGCTACAGCTTCATTAGAAGCTTATAAATTCTTGAAACAAAGAGATGAAATTTTAGGAGAAATTAGAAATCATTTAGGTGTAAAATCAAACAGTGAACTTTTTACAAGATTAGTTGCAATTAATAATGAAGTTACTGAATTCAAAGAATCTATTAAAAAATTAAACAAAAAAATATTTGATTCAAATGCAGATTCTATTTCTTCATTAATTAAACCTGAAACTGAACTATCTTTTATTGTAAAACACTTTAATGATGTAAATAGAGAAGGTTTAATTCATATTTTAGATAAAATTAAGTCAAAAACTAGTAATTATTTAGTAGTAATTTCCGGCGATGAAAATGGCAAACGTCCTTTAATTGTTGGTGTTGGAAAAGATTTAATTTCTAAAGGAATTAAAGCCGGAGATATTTTAAAGAAGGTTACTCTTGTTTGCGGCGGAAAAGGCGGAGGTAAACCTGACCGTGCACAAGGTAATATTGAAAATGTTGATAAATTAAACTTTAAAGAAGAAGATTTAAAATAAATGGAAAAATATATTGGATTAGATTTAGGAACAACAACTTTAGGCATTGTTTATAATGATTCTTTAGGAATTATTCATAACTATGAAAATTTTACATTTGAAAAAGGAAATTATAAAAAGGCTAGAGAACATTTAGTTGATGTTGTTAAAAAACTAGATATTAAAAAAATTGTATTAGGTCTACCTTTACAAATTGATAGAAATGAAGGTGAACGCTGTAAATCCGTTAGAAGATTTGCTAATGATGTATTAAAATTAGATAATTCTATTGAATTCATTTATTTTGATGAATCTTATTCTACTTTTGAAGCTAAAGAACGACTAATCGCCTCTGGAGCAAACAAAGAAGAAGTAAAGAAAAACATTGATATGATGAGTGCTAATATAATTTTGGAAGATTTTTTAAGGAGTCAAAATGGCTAAAATATTAAACGAAAATGAAATTCAAATTTTTGATGAAGAAGGTAATGAATATTTATACAACATCCTTTTCACTTATGAAAATAAAGAAAGAGGAGCTGAATATGTATTCGTTTATGATCCAGCAAAACCAAGTGATGTTTACGTTATGAAATACAATGAAAGCGGTGAACTTTTCGAAGTAACTGATGAAGAAGAACTTGAAGAAGCTGATGAAGTTTTAGGAGCATATGAAGAAGATCCTAAAATTAACGACATTAAATAATGGTATTTAAACTAAATTATGATAAAATATTTGAGCAAATAGCGAGGAAAATATATGGTAAATTCAAAAGATTTGATTTTAACACAAGAAGGTGTAGAAAATTTAAAAAAAGAATATAGACATCTTTTAGATGTAGAACGTCCAGCAGTTATTGAACAACTTCAAAATGCTAGAGCAATGGGTGACCTTTCAGAAAATGCTGACTACGATGCAGCAAGAAATAAACAAGCCGAAATTGAAGGACGTATTAAAGAAATTGAAGCTATTTTAGCTGATGCAAAAATTATTGCTGATAATAAAAAAGCTAAAGAAGTTAAAGTTTCTAATACAGTTACTTATAAAGATTTATCAACAGGTGAAGTTGATACTGTAAAAATTGTTTCTTCAATTGAATCTGATCCACTTTCTGATTTGAATAACAAGAAAATTTCAAACGTTTGTGCATTAGGTTCTGCTTTAATTGGCCATTTAGTTGGTGATAAAGTCGTTGTTAAAGCTGTCAAACCATACGAAATTGAAATTCTTGAGATAAAATAATTAAAAAAAGTGAATATAAAACCTCCTTTATAGCATTCTTGTATATAAAGGAGGTTTTTTATATGGTAATAAAGATTATTTTAGGAGCGTTAGTTGTTACTGTTATCGGCATTGTAGTTTTTAAAGCTATTGATCCAAATTTAAATAATGGAGGAAATACTGATTCAGGATTAATTGATGATGGTATCGAAGAAGAATCAAAAATCTCTGTTGGAATTAGCGGCGAAATAACTAGAGCTGGAAATTATGTATTAGATGAAGGCGCTACAATGGCTCAATTAATCGAAACAGCCGGAGGAGTAACTACAAACGCTGATGAAAGATGTTATTTTTTTGAAGCTGTTTTAACTGAAAATGAATCATATTATATTCCACCAAAATTTGAAATTGATGATGTTTGTGGCAATAATCCAATCGAAAAAATAAATATTAATACTGCATCGCAAGCTGAATTAATGGATATTACAGGTGTCGGTTCAACAATTAGTCAAAAAATAGTTTCATACCGCGATGAAAATGGAATATTTTATACGCTCGAAGCATTAAAAAATGTTTCTGGTGTTGGAAATGCAACTTTTTCTAAGATGAAAAACGAAATTATTTTGAAGGATTAAAATGATCTTTTTAACGGTTTTTCTTTCTTTATTATCATCCGCTTTGATATATAACGGGTCTTTTGTTTATGGTCTAGTATTTTTAATAATAAATATTTTCCTATTAATTAAAGAAAAAAATAAAAAAATATTTTATTTTTCGTTAGTTATTTTTATTGGGTTTATATTATTTTTATTGATCAAATCATTTTTAAATAATATAAATCTTAATTATTTCTTAGTATTAGAAAGAAAAGAAAGTTATGCTGTTATTTTTAATGGTTTTAAATCTTTTTATTTAAATATAGAAGATAATTCAACATTAGACTCTTTTGATATAATCAAAATTGAAAAACCGTTATTAGAAAAATTAGATTTTAATGTTTTAGAATCCGGTTTTGATTTTAAGTCATATTTATTTTCAAAAAGTGTTGATTATCAAATTTCCTATGAAAAGATAGAGGTAGTTTTTAACTTTCCTTTATCTTTTTATTTTATGAAAAAGAATTTTTTAGATGGCATAAAAAATCCCATATATCAAAATTTTCTAAGTGGAATTTTGTTTTCAACAATGAATTATGATTTAAAGGAAACATTTTTAGTTAAAGATCTTCAAATTATCACTTTATTTTCACAAACCGGAATATATTTAAACTTTATTTTATATGGATTAAAAAAGATATTCGAACTTAAATTTGATGAAAAAAGAGCTTATATTTATTCATTTTTATTATTTTTACCATTTTTATTTATAAATATAATTCGATTTACAACAATTAAAGTAATTACGTTTTATATTTTTAATTTTATTAATAAATTTTATTTTAATAAAAAATTTAATAGAGTCGAGATAATTTCTCTTGTTGGTTCATTTTTTATTGTGATTAGTAGTAGAATAATTTTCCAAGCAGGATTTTATATATCTTTTTTAATTTATTTTTATCTTTATTTAACATCTTCAAAATTTTATGAATTTAAGCCTATAGAAAAAAAGTTTGCAACTCAAATATTATTAACGTTAATAATTATCCCTTTTAATATTTCATTTAATAATTCTTTTAATTTTCTATCAATAATTTTCATGATGATTTTATTACCTTTTAGTAAAGTAATGTTTATCATTTCTTTATTAACTTTTCTATTTTTACCAAGCGAAATAATAGAATGGTTAATAGATATAAATTATCGAATTATTTATTCATTCGATTCTTTAAAAATTAATATTTTTGTACCTAAATTTAATGAATTAACAATGATAATTTATTATTTATTATTAAGTCTATTTCTTTATTTTTTCGAGATTAATTATAAAAAAAGATATGAGCAAATAGCATTGGTTTTTCTATTTTCCGTATCTATATATATTCTTCCAATAGAAAATAGTTTCTCATATCAAGTCAGTTTTATTAATGTTGGGCAAGGAGATTCGACATTAATAAGAGATAGAAATAAAACATACTTAATTGATACTGGTGGATTGACTTATACAGATCTTGCAACGAATAATTTGATACCGTTTTTAAAGAAAAATAGAATTTATTCTCTCGATGCAGTTATTATAACTCACTATGATTTTGACCATTATGGAGCGTTAGAATCATTAAAAGAAAATTTTAATATTAAAGATATTTATGATTATAATAATTTTGATAATTTTAAAGAAAAAAACGATTTGAATATTAAAAATTTAAATGATTATTATGATGTTTGGACTGATGAAAACGATAGATCGCTTGTTTTATATTTAAATTTGAATGAGGAATATTTTTTATTTATGGGAGATGCTTCAAAAACTATTGAAAAAAAGATAATCGATGAATATAAATCTTTAACTGTAGATTATTTAAAAGTTTCACATCATGGATCGTCTTCAGCATCATCTTTAGATTTTTTAAAATTTATAAATCCAAAAGAAGCTATCATTTCAGCTGGAAAAAATAATTTTTACAGACATCCTAATAAAGAAGTTTTAGATAATTTAAATAAGTGTAATATTAAAATTAGAAGAACTGACTTAGAAGGTACAATCACATATAAATTTATTTAACTTTATAGTAAAATATTTTTATTATGAATTATATTTTATTTGGCAGTGAAGAATTTTTAATTAATCAAAGAGTCAAGAAGATGATTAAATCTTTTTTTGATAATGAAGAGCCAAATATTTTTAGAAGCGATTATTTAGAAGTTGGTGTTGATGAATGTAATTCCTCATTAGAAGAAGTTGGTTTAGGATTTTTTTCAAAGAAAGTAGTTATTTTAGATAATGCCGATTTTTTATCTGTTGATAAAGAACGTAAAAAAGTCGAAGGGTATAAATTAGAAAAATTAATTAATAATTTAAATGCTAATGATGAAGAAATATTAATGATCTTTATCACAAAGAAAGATAGTTTACTAAAAAGAAGTGAAGTAGTTAAATTAATTGAAAAAATCGGTAAAATATATTCTTTTCCTGCTATTAAAAAGAATGACTTTTTATCTTATATTAGGAAATATTTTGAAATGAATGGTTTTGAAATAGATGATATTGCTCTTAAATTGATTTCTGAAAATGTCGGGACTGATTTATATCTTTTTTCAAATGAAGCAAAAAAATTAATGTTTTATTCAAGTGATAAAGTTATAGATAGAAAAGATGTGGAAGATATTTGCTCAATTAATATTTCTGATAATGTTTTTGAACTTTCAAATGCTATATTATCTAGAAACTTTGAAAAAATTTTTAAGATTTATAATGATTTAATTATTCGAAATATTGAACCTATAACTTTAATTTCTTTTTTGTGCACGAACTTTATTTTTTATGATGAAATATTATTTTTGGCAAAATCTGGAAGAAGTAATGAAGAAATTGCATCTATGTTAAGTGCAAATCCTTATCGTGTACAAATTTCCCTAAAAAACTTGAAAAATTATAATACTAATAAAATTGCTAAAATTTTAAATGATTTATTTAAATTAGATAAAGATATTAAATTAGGAAATGTTGATCGCTTTTTTGCTTTCGAAATGTTTTTAACTTCTTTATAAAATAAAAAATAAGTACCCATTTTGGTACTTATTTAATTGAATTAACTAGATTTTGTAATGAACTCTTTTCTCTAGCAGCAGTTTTTGTATGGACAATACCTTTAACAACTGCTCTATCAATAATAGAAACTGCTTTATTTAAAGCTAAAGTAGCTTTTTCAACGTCTTTACTTTCACAAGCGACTCTAACAGCTTTCATTGCGGTTCTTAATTTTGATTTGTAAGAGATATTTCTTAATCTAGCTTTTTCGTTAGTTTTATTTCTTTTGATTTGTGATTTGATATTTGCCATAAATATACCTCAATTAATATCGCTTAAAAATGATACCAAAACTTTTATATAAAATCAACGCAAATTAATTACTTTTTTATCGAAAAATTGCTAAAATATTAAACAGTTATTGAGGAAGGAGAGAACGATGATAAGTAGAAAAGAAATTAGAATTTTATTTTTTGGAACTCCTGAAATTAGTGCTTATTTATTAGAAAAATTACTTGAAAATGGATATAACATTGTAGGTTTAGTAGCTCAAGAAGATAAACCTATAGGAAGGAAAGGTATAATTGAACCTGTTCCTACAAAAAAAGTTGCTTTAAAGTTTAATATTCCTGTTTTTCAATATAAGAAAATAAGTGAACATGTAAATGAAATAAAAGCCATCAATCCAGATTTAATTTTAACATTAGCTTTTGGTCAAATTGTCTCTCATGATATTTTGATGATTCCTAAATATGGTTGTTTAAATTTACATGGTTCTATATTACCAAAATATCGTGGAGCAGCTCCAATTCAATATTCTTTATTAAACGGAGATAGAGAAACCGGAATTTCTTTAATGGAAATGGTCGATAAAATGGATGCTGGAAAAGTTTATGCTATTGAAAGAGTTAAAATTGATGATGAAGATAATTTTACAAGTTTGGTCGAAAAATTAAAGATAGCTTCTTTTGATTGTATCGAAAAATATTTGGACGGATATTTAAATGGTGAATTAAAAGGAAATGAACAAGATGAAAATCTTGTGACTTATACAAAGAAAATAAAAGAAGAAGATGAAATCATTGATTTTAATAATGAAGCTAAATCTGTTTTTAATAAAATTAGAGCTTTATCTATGAATCCAGGCGCTCATTTTATTTTTAATAATGTTAAATTTAAGATTTTCAAATGTAATATCATTAATGATAATTCTCCCAAAGAAAGCGGAACAATTTTATCTTATGATAAGAAGAACTTTATAATTAAGTGCGGTAAAGATGCTTTAAAAATTGAGCAAATTCAAAAACAAGGAAAGAAGATAATGAATTACTCTGATTTTTATAATGGAAATTCAAAAGAATTTAAAATTGGTGATTTAATTAAATAAATGATTAAAATTGAACTTAGTGTACACGATTTAGTCGATTTTATTTTAAGAACCGGAAACTTTGATTCCCGTGTTTTTAATATTACGACAATGCAAGAGGGTAGTAAAATTCATAGGTCCTATCAATCTTTGCAAGGGGAAAAATACATTCCTGAATATTTTTTGAAATATGACTTTCAATATGAAAAATATATATATTCAATAAGCGGAAGATGTGATGGAGTTATTATTGGTGAAAATAATGAGATAACTATCGATGAGATTAAATCTACGAATATTTCTCTTAATACATTTTTTAAACAAAATAAAAAATGGCATTTAGGTCAAGCCGAGGTTTATGCCTTAATGTATTGTCTAAATGAAGAAATTTCTAATATAAATGTTCGATTAACTTATATTTCTCAACAAGATGGAACCATTCTGATTAATAACTATAAATATACTAAAAAAAGACTTTTAACAAAGGTTTTTGGCTATTTAAAAAAATATTCGCAGTTTTTGAATTGTCAAAAATCTTTTGAAGAGATAAAAATGTCTTCTTTGAAAAATATGGAATTTCCATTTCCATTTTTTAGAAACGGACAAAAAGAAATGATTGATTTGACTTATGAATGTGTTAAAAATAAAGAAATTTACTTTTTTCAAGCGAGCACAGGCATAGGTAAAACTATTTCATTATTATTCGGTGCTTTAAAAGGATTAAGAGATGATAAATGTAAGAAAATTTTCTATTTAAGCGCGAAAAATAGTGGTTTTAATTCTATTATCAATGCAATACGATTAATTTATAATAAAGGTGTTCATTTAAAATCTATTCAAATTACATCAAGAGAAAAAATTTGTACCAATAAAAATCCTAATAAGAGATGTAACCCAGATGATTGTCCTTTTGCAAAAGATTACTATTCAAAGTTATTTGAAATAATTCTTTATTGTTTAAAAAACTATGATATATTCGATAAAAATACAATTTTAGAAATCGCAGATAAGTTTAATGTTTGTCCATTTGAATTATCTCTCGACCTTTCTTTAAGATGTGATTTTATAATTTGTGATTACAATTATTTATATGATCCTTCAGTTTATCTGCGTAGATTTTTTGATGAACAAAACAACACAAATGATAGTTTCATTTTGGTAGATGAAGCACATAATTTGATAGATCGTTCAAGAAGTATGTATTCAGCTTCAATTTCTACAAAAGAAATTAAAGATTCAATGGAAGAACTTAAGAAATTAAAATCTAAAAAATTATTTCATAATTTATTAGAAATTCTTGAAAATATTGAAAAATATACGATTAATTTTGAAAATTCTAATGTTTTTACTATTGAGGAAATTGATGAAAATCTAATTTCTTTAATTGTAAAATTTAAAAATAATTATTTATCGTTTAAAAAGAAAGATTATTTAACAAAAACTATTTCAAGTGATGATTTATCTTTAAAATTTAATTCTTTTTTAACAATTTTAGATTTTTACAATCCAAACAATTTTAAAATTAATGTTTATAAGATAGATGATAACGTTCAAATTTCAATAAACTGTTTAGATGCTTCGCCATATATAAAAGCTATTTCAGATAAACAAGTTTCAACCATATTTTTTAGTGCAACTTTATCACCAATAGAATATTATGAAAAACTTTTACTTGGAGAAGAAAATTTTAAACATTTTTCATGGGAATCTCCTTTTGAAAATGAAAATTTACTAGTATTAGTAAAAAATGATATTTCAATAAAATATAAAGATAGAGATCTGACAATGGCTAATGTTTTATATGACATATATCAATTTATAAATGTAAAGCTTGGAAATTACATTATTTTTTCCCCATCTTTTGAATATTTAAATAAATTAAAAGAACTAGTTTTAAAATCCTCATTATTTAATGAATTTTCTATCTTTTTTCAAGAAAAAAATATGAAACAAGAAGACAAAGATTCTTTTTTAGATAATTTTGTTGAAAATCCAAGTAAAACAACTTTAGCTTTTTGTGTAAACGGTGGAAGCTTTTCAGAAGGTATTGATCTTGTTGAATCAAGATTAATCGGTGTTGTTATTATAGGAGTAGGTTTACCTTCAATTTCATATGAAAACACTCAATTAAGTGATTATTTCAATAATAATGATTTAAATGGTTTTGAATTTACTTTTGTAAATCCAGGAATTAATAAAATTATGCAATCTGTTGGTCGAGTTATAAGAAGTGAAAAAGATAGAGGAATTGCCCTATTGATTGATAAAAGATACTCTTATAAAAATTATCGATTTTTATTTCAAGATGTATGGAAAAATTCAAAATTCATTAAATCATCGGAAGATATTGCAAAAGAAGTTGAATATTTTTATAAATAAATGTGTTTTTTGTGATATATTTATAAACTATGGAATATAAAAAGGAACTTATTAGAAATTTTTCAATTATCGCACATATTGATCATGGTAAGTCAACGCTTGCTGATCGAATTTTAGAATTGACTGAAACAATTGAAAAACGTGAAATGAAAGACCAAATTCTTGATTCTATGGATTTAGAAAGAGAAAGAGGTATTACTATAAAACTCAATGCTGTAACTATTCGTTATAATTCTCTTGATGGAAATTCCTATATTTTTAATTTAATTGATACTCCTGGGCATGTCGACTTTACTTATGAAGTATCTCGCTCATTAGCAGCTTGCGAAGGAGCTGTTTTAGTTGTTGATGCTACTCAAGGAATTGAAGCCCAAACGTTAGCAAATTTATATTTAGCTGTTGATAATGATTTAAGTATTATACCTGTTATAAACAAGATTGATTTACCATCTGCACGAATTGATTTTTGTAAAGAAGAAATTACTGAAAGAATAGGAATTGATGGCGATAGCGCAATTCCAGTTAGTGCTAAAACTGGTGAAAATATCCGTGAAATATTAGAAAGAATTGTAAAAGATGTTCCTGCTCCTAGTGGGGATAATAATAATCCATTAAAAGCGTTAATATTTGATAGTTTTTATGATTCTTATAGAGGGGTAGTTATTTTAATAAGAATTAAAGATGGCTGCGTCCATGTTGGCGATGAAATTAAACTCATGAGAAGCGGAGCTGTTTTTAAAGTTACAGAATTAGGAATTAGAACCCCTAAAGAAGTTACTAAAGATACTTTATATTGTGGAGAAGTTGGATATTTATGCGCACAAATTAAAGATATTAAAGATGTAGATGTCGGCGATACTATAACAACTTTAAACAATGAAGCAAAAGAAGCTTTACCTGGTTATAGAAAAATAAATCCAATGGTTTATTGTGGTATTTATCCAACTGATTCTAGAAAATATGAAGAATTAAAGGAAGCATTAGAAAAACTTTGTTTAAGTGATTCTTCTTTACGTTTTGAACCTGAAACATCTCAAGCTTTGGGTTTTGGTTTTAGATGTGGATTTTTAGGTCTTTTGCATATGGATGTTATTCAAGAACGTCTAGAAAGAGAATACGGTTTAGATTTAATTTTGACTGCTCCAAGCGTTATTTATAAAGTTTTTATGACTGATGGAAGCGTTATTAATCTTGATAACCCATCTAAAATGCCAGATTTAACATTGATTAATCATATCGAAGAACCTTATGTAACGGCTTCTATTATGACCCCAGAAGAGTATATTGGTCCAATTATGCAACTTTGCCAAGATAAAAGAGGTATCTACATTGACCAACAATATTTTGATCAAACAAGAAGAGTCATCGTTTATGAAATTCCTTTAAATGAAATAATTTATAATTTCTTTGATAAATTAAAATCATATACTAAGGGATATGCTTCCTTAGATTATGAAATGAATGAATATAAACAATCTAATTTAGCGAAAATGGATATTTTATTAAATGGAGATGTAATTGATGCTCTTTCTTCGATTGTTTATAAACCAGATGCTTATAAAAAAGGTTTAAAATTGGTTTCTAAATTGAAAGAGGTTATTCCTCGTCAACAATTTGAAGTTCCTGTTCAAGCTGCAATAAATGGGAAAGTAATTGCTCGTTGTGATATTAAAGCTGTTAGAAAGGATGTTTTAGCTAAATGTTATGGTGGAGATATCTCAAGAAAAAGAAAACTTTTAGAAAAACAAAAAGAAGGAAAGAAGAGAATGAAAATGGTTGGAAGTGTCGAACTTCCTCAAGAAGCCTTCATGTCAATACTTAGTGTTGATGACGATAAAGATTAAATAGTATATACATATAATATATTTAGGGATTATAGGATTTCCCACCCTTTGTATACAAGAATGCTAAAAAAATAAATTTTATTCACTTTTTCGTAAATTTTTTTATCTATTTAAATTTTTTTTAGTAGTTTTCTAGTATTTTGCCTTTATTATTTTAGTAATTTTATATAGAATATTACTAGAGGTTTTTTATATGGCAAATTATGAATTAGCAATTAAATATAGCAATGATGTTTATGCTACAAAAAAAGAAGTCGCTGATTATATGAGAACACCTATGGTTGATAGTATTTGGCAAAATATTTTGGACTATCGTTCTCATTTTATGAAAACTACTGAATTAAAGCATATTACAGGCGATCTTTATTCAATATGTTTAACACCTGGAATTAATGAAAAAATAAATAATATTGAAAGAAGAATGATGAGATTATATTCTCAATATATTCGTTTAATAATTAACAAAAGCGATGAAATTTTTCGCCGACTTTCTTATAAAGATATTTTAGAAGTTGTAGCTAAAAATTATAATTTAACTTTAGATGAAATATCTTTAAATAGAATTTTAAGTAAAAATGTTGAGGCTATACCTCCTGAATTAATGGTAATTTATCATTATTATTTAGCTCTTGAATATATGAGTAAAAATTATAGTGTTGATTTTAGTGCGGAAACTTATAAAAATTATTTAAATATTATTCAAGGTATTGATTCATCAGCATTTAGAAATAGTGAAATTACTAATATTTTATCTAAAAGTTTAATTAATAAACTTTATTTAGGAATTCCTGTTTCTTCTATTGATAAAGCAATGGAATCCTTAAATTTATTTTTAAGAAATAATACTTTTGGTATGTTTATAAAAGCTTCCTGCGTATTATATTTTACTTATTATGTAAAACCTATGGAGACTTATAGTGAGGATTTAGCTATCTTAGCTTTAAAAAATATTTTAGCTAATAATGGATTAGATGAGTTAGCTTCCACATTTAATTTTGAAGAATTATTATCAAATAAGGAAGAATTAGAAAAACATATTTTAGAATCTCAAAAAAATTTGGATTTAACTTATGTTTTAATGTATTTAATTAATAAGACTGAACTTATATTAGATAAAGCGTTAAAATTATTAGGAAATACTAAGGCTAGCGAAATCAGTAAAGAAATGTTTGAAGAAGATGTAAAAGTTACTTCAATTATGCCTGATTTAAGCGATTTAGATGAAAAAGTAGAAGTTAGAAATAATTCATCGAAAAATAATTATGAAGAAAGTGCCTTAAATTTAAATAAAACAATTGCTATTCAAACACTTCCTACTGGATTAAGCGAAGCCGAGGCAAAAACATTAGAAGAACATTTATTAGAAATGAATCCTAATTTATCTCATGGTCAAGCTTATTTTTATGCTCGTCATTGTACAATAGGAATGTCTTATACAATTTCTCAATATAAAAAAGAAGTTGGTTGTGCATATGAAACAGCTAGAAGCTCAATGGATAAATTGGTTTATTTAGGTTATTACAAAAAAGAAATTTTAAAGAATAAATTTATTTATATACCTGTTAAGAAAAAATAGTGTATTATTATAAATAACTTTAGGAGAAAAAAATGGTATTAGATTTTCTTTCGGAAAACAATTGGATTATTTTAGTCGCAGTTATTGTTTTAGCTGTTATAATCGGGGGAATTGCATTACTTATTCATAAAATTTTAAATAAAAATAAAGTTGATGAAAAACCTACTGAAGAACAAATAGCTTCTGAAACAATGGATCGTTATTTAGAAGATGTAAATGATGATAAGACTAAAGAAGAATTTGAAAAATACGAAAATGAAAAGGAAAAAGAAGATAAATAGTTTATATATTCATATTCCTTTCTGCTCAAATATATGTCCTTATTGTGATTTTGTAAAATTAATCAAAAATGATTTATTTATAAAACAATATTTAAATGAATTAATAATAGATTTAAACAAAACAATAAATGAATATAAAAAGTTTAAGAGCATTTATATAGGGGGTGGAACACCCTCTATTTTAAATTGCAATGATTTAGAATCGATTTTGAAAATTTTAAAAAAAGTAAGGGCTTTTAATTGTGAATTTACAATTGAATGTAATCCAGAAGACATCAATATAGAAAAGTTAAAATTATTTAAAAAATATGGAGTTAATAGAATATCAATCGGTATACAATCTTTTGATAAAAAAATATTGAAAGAAATTAAAAGAGATTATGGAATAGATTACTATAACTTAATAAGTTTGGTTAAAAAATATATTAAAAATATAAATGTTGACTTAATTTATGGATTTAAAGAACAAACTTTAAATGATTTAGAAGAAGATTTAAATAAATTTATAAAATTAAATATCAATCATTTATCAATTTATTCTTTAATAGTAGATAAAAATTCTATTTTTCATAATAATGGATATAAAGAACAAAATGAAGATGATTCACGCATTTTCTATGATTATATAGTTTCATTTTTAAGAAAACATGGTTTTAAAAGATATGAAGTTTCTAATTTTGCTAAAAAACATAAATTTAGTAAGCATAATATGAATTATTGGAAAAATAATGAATATTTAGCATTAGGAATTGGTGCTAGTGGTTATATTGATAACATTCGTTATCGAATTTCTCCTTCGTTTAAAGATTATATAAAAGGCAATAGAATTATAGAAAAAGAAGTTCTTACTAAAGATTTGGTTAAAGAATATTTCTTCATTACAAATTTAAGATTAGAAGATGGTTTTATGATAAGAAAATTCAATAAAATATTTAAAACGGATTTTTTAATTGATTATAAAGATATTATTTCAGACTTATTAAAAAATGATCTTGTTAAAATAAAAAATGGTAATTTTTCCTGTACTGATAAAGGCTTAATTATTTTAGATAGAATTTTATTAAAATTTTTATAAAAATTAGCACCTTTTTCTTGACAGTGCTAATACTTATAATTATTATATTATTGGCACTTGAAAGAGTATAGTGCTAGTAAGAATATGGATTTAAATAGAAAGCAAAAAATACTTAAACTTATTATTGAAGATTTTGTTAAATATGCTGAACCTGTTGGCTCTGAATATTTAATTAAAAAATACAAACTTCCTTATTCTAGTGCAACCATTAGAAATGAAATGGCTGAATTAGAAAAGGATGGTTTGCTTGAAAAAACCCATACTTCAAGTGGTAGAGTCCCATCAACAAAAGGTTATCAATACTATATCGATAATCTTAGAGCTAAAAAAGTTGATGAGAAATTTAAAAATGAGATTCAAAGTATTTTTTCATCTTCTAAATCGGTTGAAGAAGTTATTAAAGAAAGTTGTGAAATTTTATCTTCTATGACTAATTTAACAAGTATTGTTCTAGGTCCAAGTTCATCTGAAGAACGTTTATTAAGTATTCAGCTTATTCCTTTAACTAATAATAGTTGTTCAGCAATATTTGTTACAGATAAAGGATATGTTGAGAATAAGACATTTATCTTAAAAGACAATGTTTCGATGAAAGATGTAAAGAATTGTCTTGAGATGCTTGATAAAAGATTAAAAGGAACGTACGTTAGTGAATTAGTTGATAAATTAGAATCTTTAAAACCTATATTTAAAGATTATATTGATGATTATAATTATTTATTCACATCATTAATTAAAACTTTTTATGATTTTGCAAAATCTAGAAGCACAATTTATGGAAAAGAGAACATGCTTGTTCAGCCAGAGTTTAAAGATGATGCAGAAGAATTGAAAAAATTGTTTGAACTTTTCTCAAATCCTGATCAATTAAATGATTATATAAAATTCTCAAAAAATGATATTATTGATGCTTCTGATGTAAATAGTGATTTAAAGGATTTAACTATTATATCTAAAGATATTGAATCAAACGGAAATTCTTTAGGAAAGATTGCAATTATTGGACCTAAACGAATGGATTATGAAAATGTATTGTCTGCACTTGAATATACAATAAATGAATTAATTAAACATTTAGGTGATTACGAAGATATTGAAGACGATGAAGACGGAGGAAATGGAAATGATGGAAGAGCATAAAGAAGGTTGTTGCTGTCACAATCACGATGAATCTTGTGGATGTGAACATAACAATGAACATAAGCACGATGAATGTGGATGTGAACACAATCATGAGTCATGTGGATGTCAACATCATCATGATGAAGAAAATTGTGAATGTGGCCATAAACATGAAGAAAAATATTGCTGTGAAAATGAAAAAGAAAATGAAGAACCATTAGATATGAAAGCTTCATATAAGAGAAAATTAGCAAAAAAAGATGATGAAATATCTAAATTAAAAAACGATGTTGAACATTGGAAAAATGAATATTATCGTGTTTATGCTGATATGGCTAATCTTAGAAAAGATATTCAAAAAGACCATAGTGAAGCTATTAAATATCGTTTAGAAGGATTCGTTTCCGATTTAGTAAGTGTTTTAGATTCATTCGAAATCGCTTTAAAACATGATCCTAAAACTGAAGAAACAAAAAACTTCTTAATGGGATTTAAATTTGTACATTCTAATTTATTAAATATTTTATCAAATGAGGGTATCCAAATTATTGAACCTAAAGTTGACGATAAGTTTGATGAAAAAGTAATGCAAGCTGTTGAAAAGGTTCAAGATGATGGAGAAGAAAATTTAGTAAAAGAAATTATTTTAAAAGGTTATAAACTTCACGATCATTTAGTTAGACCAGCAATGGTAAAAGTAAGTGCTCACGAAGTAGAAAATAAAAATGAAGAAAACGGCGAAAGCCATCAAGATAAATAAATTTAGGAGGAAATAATATTTTATGGCAAAAGAAATTATTTTAGGTATCGATTTAGGTACTACAAACTCAGTTGTTTCTTATTTACAAAGCGATGGAACTGTTAAAGTTATTCCAAACCCAGAAGGAACAATGACAACTCCATCAGTTGTTGGATTTAAAGCAAAAGGTGAAGAAATTGTTGGTAATGCTGCAAAAAGACAAGCTATTACAAACCCAGATACTATTTCATCAATTAAAAGAAAAATGGGAACTGATGAAAAAGTTCATATCAATTGTTTAAATAAAGATTTCACACCACAAGAAATTAGTGCAAAAGTTCTTGCTTATATGAAATCTTATGCAGAAAAAAATATTGGTCATGAAGTTAAAAAAGCAGTTATTACAGTTCCAGCTTATTTTAATGATTCACAAAGACAAGCAACAAAAGATGCTGGTACAATTGCAGGACTTGATGTTGTAAGAATTATTAACGAACCAACAGCTGCTGCATTAGCTTATGGTTTAGGCAAAGATAAGAGCGAAAAAATTTGTGTCTTCGACCTTGGCGGTGGCACACTCGATGTTTCAATTCTTGACATTGGGGACGGAACATTTGAAGTCGTTTCTACATCTGGCGATAATAAACTCGGTGGTGATGACTGGGATAATGTCGTTGCTGATTGGATTAAAGCTCAAATTAAAATTCAACATGGTGTAGATATTAATGACAACATGGCATTACAAAGATATAAAGATGCTGCTGAAAAAGCAAAAATCGAATTATCTTCTAACTTAGAAACTACAATTTCATTACCATTTATTGGTATGGGTTCTAATGGTCCTATTTCTTTTGAAACAACACTTTCAAGAGCTAAATTCCAAGAATTAACTAAACATTTACTCGATAGATGTGTTGCACCACTTGAAAATGCTATTCGTGATGCTAAATTAACATATAACGATATTGACGAAGTATTATTAATTGGCGGTTCAATTAGAATGCCAGCTGTCCAAGAATTAGTTACTAGAATTACTGGTAAAAAATTAAATCTTTCTGTTAACCCAGATGAAGCTGTTTCTATTGGTGCAGCTTTCCAAGGTGGTATTTTAAGTGGTGATGTTAAAGACGTTATTCTTCTTGATGTTACACCTTTAACATTAGGTATTGAAACTATGGGCGGTGTTATGACTCCATTAATTCCACGCAACACAACTATTCCTACAACAAAATCACAAATTTTCTCTACAGCTGCTGATAACCAACCTGCTGTTGATATTATGGTTTATCAAGGTGAAAGACCAATGGCACACGATAATAAATTACTTGGTCACTTCGCTTTAACTGGAATTAAACCAGCTCCAAGAGGAACTCCACGTATTGAAGTTACATTCAATATTGATGTTAACGGTATTGTTAAAGTTAGTGCTAAAGATTTAGATACACAAAAAGAACAAGAAATTACTATTTCTGGATCTAATGGATTATCTAAAGAAGAAATCGATAGAATGGTTAGAGAAGCTGAAGCTAATAAAGAAGCTGATGAAAAGAGAAAAGAAGATGTCGAAGTTAAAAATAAAGCTGAGTCCTTTATTGCTGAAATCGATAACGCTTTAAGAGAAAAAGGTGATTCTCTTGATCCAAAACAAAAAGAAGAAACTCAAAAATTAAGAGATGAATTAAAAACGGCTTTAGATAACAATGATATCAACACACTTAAAAATAGATTAAGTGAACTTGAAAAAGTAGCTGCTTATATGCAACAAGCTCAAGCAAATCCAAATGCTCAAGCTAATACTTCTAATGAGCAACCAAATAGCCAAGATACATCTTCAAGTGAATCTAGCGATAACTCATCAACTAAAAAAGATGATGATGTAATCGATGCAGATTTCACTGATAAATAATAATTAAAGGGAAGTTAATTCTTCCCTTTAGTTGTCTAATAAAAGGGAGGAGAGATGTATGGCTGCTAGTAAAAGAGATTATTATGAAGTTTTAGGTGTTAATAAAACTGCATCTCAAGATGAAATAAAAAGTGCTTATCGTAAATTAGCAAAAAAATATCATCCAGATAATAAAGAAACTGGAGATGCTGATAAATTTAAAGAAGCTACTGAAGCTTATTCTGTTTTAAGTGATGAATCAAAACGTAGAACATATGACCAATTTGGTCAAGCTGCTTTTGATCAAGCTAGTGGTGGTCAAAATCCATTCGCTGGAAGTGGTTTTGAAGGATTTAATTTTGGCGGCGGAGATTTTGATGATTTAAACGATATCTTATCAAGAATGTTTGGTGGTTTCGGAGGAACGTCTTCAAGAAGAAGTGCTTCTGGTTCATATAGAGGTGAAGATACATTAATGCGTATTCGTATTAATTTTATGGATGCGGTTAATGGTAAAAAAGTTACTATACCAGTAAGTTATGATGAAAAATGTAAAGATTGTAATGGAACTGGTGCTAAAAATGGTAATGAATTTGATAAATGTCCACATTGTAATGGTCGAGGAAGAGTGGTAAGACAAACTCAAACTTTCTTTGGAACAATGCAATCTGAAAGTGCTTGTCCTTATTGTGGGGGAAGTGGAAAATTAATCAAAACTAAATGTCCTACATGTGGAGGAAAAGGTTATACCCGCGTTAAAAAAGATATTGAAATTAATATTCCTGCCGGTATTCAATCTGGTCAACAAATTCGTGTTGCTGGAAAAGGCGGAAGAGGTATAAATGGCGGAGATAATGGAGATTTATATATCGAAGTTATAGTAAGCGAACATAATTATTTCAAAAGAGATGGAAATAATGTTCATATTACAATTCCACTCGATTTTATTGATGCTGCATTAGGTATTACAATTACAATTCCAACAGTTTATGGAGAGGTAGATTTAAAAATACCTAGTGGAACTCAACCAGATAGCGTCTTTAGATTGAAAGATAAAGGCATTAAGGAATTAAGAGGAAACGGATATGGTGATGAATTTGTTCACGTTGAAGTTAAAATTCCTACCTATTTAAATAAAGATCAAAAGAAAGCTTTGGAAGAATATAAACACGCAACATCTAAAGGTGATTCATTCTTTGATAAATTCATGAAAAATTTTAAAAAATAATAAAATGAATCTATAATAAAACTAGTTTTCAATTAAAACTAGTTTTTTGTTTATATGGATAAAAAATATTATTGTATCGGGATTTTTTTAGGTGATTCTATTGGATCACTTTATGAGAATAAATTGTGTTTGAATAAAGAAGAAATTTATCCTCTTTTTAAAGAAGATTTAAATTCATTAAGTGATGATTCAATACTTTCTTTAGCAACTATCGATTATTTATTACATTCTATTATTAAAGATGATTATTATTTATATTTAAAAAAACGGTATAACCTTTATCCAAATTCACGTTATGGATTAATGTTTGAAAAGCGGTCTAAATCAAATAAAATTGATGGATATTTTTCTAAAGGTAATGGAGCTTTAATGAGGATATCACCTATTGTTTATTATTTTAATGATTTAGAGACTATAAAATCTGAAACAATTAAAAATGTTTCAACAACCCATAATAGTGATGAAGCAATTTTATCTTCTTTAATTTATGTAGAAGTGATGTTTTTATTAAAAAATAAACATACTAAACAAGATATAAAAGATTATTTAAAAGAAAAATATCAAATCAATCCATCTAAAATTAAATTAAATAAAGATAGTCTTTTTGCTTTTGATACGCTTTTAAATTGTTTATATTTCTTTTTTAATTCCAATGATATAAAAGAAATTATTGAAAATATAATTACTTTTAATGGAGATACTGATACAATTTTAGGAATAACTTTAACTATGGGTGAATTTTATTATAAAATAGATAAAGAGTTGATAGATATTCTATTTAATAAATTACTTAAAAAGGATTTAATAATATTTAAACTTATAAATGAATTTAATGAATATTTGATAAAAAAAGAAAGTAGAGATTAAAATGTTAAAATGTAGAAATTGTGGTCAAAAATTAACGAAATTTCATAAAGAAATGTGCCCTTATTGTGGAATTAAAAATCCGATTGAAGATTTTACTGATTCTTCTGATACTACACAAGCAATCGACAAAATTAAAGAAGAAGAATTAGTTTTTAATGAAAAAAGTTATCGTAATTACACGCTTTTTTCATTATTTTTAGGTATTTTTAGTGTTGATTTATTTTATTTAGGATTTAAAACATTAGCATTAATGCGTTTATTAATTAATTTTGGTATATGGTTAGTTTCATTTTTAACAATATTTTTAATTAATAATGATTTACTTATCGTTTCAATTTTTGCGCCTTTAGGTGTTTTATATCTTTTATATTTCTTTTATGGTTTATTTAAACTTATAAAAAGAAATCATATTAAAGATAAAAATGGAGTTTATTTAAAATAATGCAAAGATATTTTTTAAAAAAGGAAAATAATTATTCATTAACTAACGATGATATTTTTCATATTCTTAAAGTTATGAGAATGAAAATTTTTGATACTTTTGAAATTGTTAATGATAAAGGTGTTTTTTTAGTTAAAATTACATCAATTACACCATTTTTATACGATTTTGTAAAAGAAATTGAAGAAAATAATGAATTAAATGGATATATTCGTTTACTTTATTGCATACCAAAAGGTGAAAAAATAGATCTTGTTATACAAAAAGCAGTTGAGTTAGGTGTTAATGAAATTGTTTTAATTAATTCTTCCCGCTCAATTGCTAAAATCGATAATAAAAATAAGGCCAAAAAATTCGAAAGATTTTCAAAAATTATCAAAGAAGCGAGTGAACAATCTAAAAGAGATAAATTATTAAAATTGGATGAAGTTATTGATTTTAAAGAAATAAATAAATATAAAGCTGATTTTTCTTTCATTGCTTTTGAAAACGAATCAAAAAACGATGAAATTAAAATTTTATCATATTTGAATAATCTTAAAGGAAAATGTGTTAATATTTTAATTGGCCCTGAGGGTGGTTTTAGTATGGAAGAAGTTGAATATGCTAAAATTAATGGATTTATCTTAACATCTTTAGGAAAAAGAATTTTAAGAAGTGAAACAGCCTGCTTCTCATTAATTTCTTTATTAAGTTATTTTATGAATTAAAAAATATGAAATTATACGAATATTTATATTTACAAAGAAATAAAAAATTTTTCAATAATAGCGAAGAATTTATCTTTTTTAGAAATTATAAGAGAGTTTTAGAAAACGAACCTTCCTTTTTAATTTATGCTGATAATGAAGATTTGTTTGATATCATTAAAGCAAATATCATTATAAAAGGTATTATTAATAAAAATACTTTAGAGCAAATTATAGAAGAAGAATTTTTGAATAAGAATTTTAATACCAACGAAGAAATTATTGAAAATATAAGAGAAAGAAGTTTGGATTTACCTTATTTAAAGGTCGAAGATCAAAAAATATTTATCCCATTTTTCAATCGTTCAACTAATTTAGTTTATTCGAAAAATTATGAAGAAATTATGAATGAACCTTATCTTGATTTAAGGAAAAAATTCGCTCCTTTCATAGTAAATCCTTTTGAAACATATCAAATTGATTTATTTGACTCACTTTTTACAAAATTTGTTAGAGTAATGGAAGATGAAACGTCTGTCGCTTTTTATCATTATGATTTAAGAACAATTTTTATTATTAATAAGCAAGGTTATCTCGATAATTATATATGTCTTTTTGATAAACACTTAAAAAATCCATCAGAAGATCGAATTATTGATAGAATAAAATTAGTTATTAAGGAGTATTATGATAATAACTTAACAGGTTTTTTATATTCAATGTATGAAAATAATTTAATAAGTTATTATGTTTATAGAAGATTATGCAAATGGAAAAAGATTTAACATTTTTAATAGAATTTTTAGGATGCAAAGTTAATAGTTATGAAGTTGAATGTATAGCCAATGAATTAGAAAATGAAGGTTATTCACTTTTTAATGAAGCAATACATAGCGAACCAACTTTAATTTTAATCAATACCTGCGCAGTAACACATACATCAGTTATTAAAGATAGAAAAATGATACGTCATTATAAAAATAAATATCCTAATTCACTTTTAATTGTTATGGGGTGCTATGCTTCTTTTGATGCTGATTATATTTCGTCTACTTTAGGAGCTGATATTGTAATCGGAACTCAAAATAGAAACAAATTATTGGAACTTATTAATGACTATAAAACAACTAAAAAACCACTAATTATTAAGAATAATAATGAATGGAAATATGAAGAGATAGAATTAGACCATTTTTTATTTAATACTAGAGCTTATGTAAAAATCCAAGATGGTTGTAATAATTTTTGCTCATACTGCTTAATTCCTTTTGTTCGTGGAAGATCAAGAAGTAGGAAAAAAGAAGATATTTTATATGAGATTTCGCGTTTAATTTCACATGGCTATAAAGAAGTAGTCTTAACTGGAATTGATATGTCTTCTTATGGTTTTGATTTATATGATGATTTTAATTTTAGCGATCTTTTAGAATATATTTTAGAAAACAATAAAGATTTATATCGTTTAAGAATTTCTAGTATTGAAGAAAGCAATATCGATGAAAAATTTTTAAAATTACTGGGAAAATATAAAAATATTGCTAATCATTTGCATATTCCTCTTCAAAGTGGAAGTAAAAAAATAGTTGAAAGAATGAATAGGAAATATAATTTAAACGAATTCAAGGAAAAAATTAAAAAAATAAGACAAATCCGTCCAGATATTGCGATTTCTACCGATATAATTGTTGGTTTTCCAGGTGAAACAGAAGAAGATTTCTTGGAAACTTATAATAATGCCAAAGAAATAAATTTTTCTAAAATTCATGTTTTCCCTTTTTCGCCTAGGAAAGGTACTTTAGCTGAAAAAATGAAGGATCAAGTAGATGGTAACATTAAAAAAGAACGTGTAAATCGATTAATTGAACTTTCTACAAAATTGGAAAAAGATTACGAAAATAAATTTATCGGACAAAAGATGGATTTTTTATTCGAATCCGGTGAAAACAATATTTATAAAGGACACTCTTCAAATTTTTTAGAAATTAGCATTGATTCAAAAGAAAATATTAACGGAAAAATCATCGATTTTATCTATAAAAATTAGTTTTTACACTGTCAAATAAAATTAGTTGATTTTTAATTATATTTCTTTATAATAATCTTTGCATTTGGAGGATTATAAAATATGGCAGTACCTGCAAGAAGAACTAGTAAAACCGCTAAAAGAATGAGAAGATCTCATTTCAAATTAAGTGTAAATGGCGTTAGTGTTTGTTCACATTGTGGAGCTATTTGCAAACCACATACAGTTTGTAAAAATTGTGGCTACTATGATGGCAAACAAATTATTAAAGTAAAAGGTTCAAAATAAGGCTCAAAATGAGTCTTTTTTTATACTATTTTATATTAATAAGTATTATTTTTTGATAAAATATTTACATGTTTTAGGAGATTATTATGGACTATAATAAATTAATTGATCACACATTATTAAAAGCTGACGCAACTGAAGAAGAAATTATTAAACTTTGTAAGGAAGCAAAAGAATATAATTTCATGTCTGTTTGTGTAAATCCTTGTTATATTGAAACAGCAAAAAAAGCATTGGAAGGTAGTGATGTTAAAGTTTGTGTTGTTACTGGTTTCCCTTTAGGTGCTTCTAGACCTGAAGCTAAAGCTTTTGAAAGTAAAGATGCTGTTGAACATGGTGCTGATGAAGTTGATGTCGTTATTAATATTGGTGCTTTAAAAGATCATAAAGACGATTACGTTTTAAATGAATTAAAAATGGTTCGTGAAGCTATTCCAAATACAGTTTTAAAAGTTATTATTGAATGCTGCTTATTAAATGAAGAAGAAATTGTAAGAGCTTCAAGACTTGTAAAAGAATCAGGTGCTGATTTTGTTAAAACATCAACTGGTTTCTCAAAATGGGGTGCAAAATTAGAGGATGTCGCTTTAATGAGAAAAACCGTCGGTCCAAATATGGGTGTCAAAGCAGCAGGAGGAGTTAAAACTCACGAAGATATGATTAAATTTGTTGAAGCTGGTGCTACACGTATTGGAACAAGTAATGGCGTCGCTTTAATGAAGAAATAATCTTTAAATTCTGATTTTTTCCGAATTTTTGTTGATTTTCTAATGTTTTTTTAGTATATTATTTTAACATGTCAAAGGAGGTGAAGGTATATGTCAAAAGTCGTAGTTAGAGAAGGTGAAACTTTAGATGAAGCTTTAAGAAGATTCAAAAGACAAGTTAATAAAGCTGGAACCATCCAAGAATGTCGTAGAAGAGAATGCTTTTTAAAAAAATCATTAAAAAGAAAATTAAAGAGCGAAAATGCTAGAAAAAAGTATAGATAAGAAGAATCCTCATTAAGTTGAGGATTTTTTTAATAAAAAAATGCATAAATTTTTTATTTTTAGCCTTCTTGTATATAGAAGGAGAAATTTATGAGTTATTTTATTAGACAAATTGGAGAAAAAGATTGCGCAATTACTTCACTTAAAATTTTATTAGCAAATATTTATAAAAGAAAAGATTTTCTTTTTTATCCTCAGGCAAACATAAATGAGGCGCTATCTTTAAAAGATGTAATTAGAATAGCTAAAAATGAAGGTGTAGTTTTAAGTGCTTATCGATTGAAAAACAAAAATGAAATTAAAGAATTAAAGCATAAAAAATCTTTAATAGTCATTAAAAGAAGGAATATACTTCATTTGATTTATTTGAAAAATATCAAAAGAAGAGGAGTCGTAATTTTAGATCCAAAAATCGGAAAAGTATTTATGAAGTTTCAAGATTTTTTCGAAATTTGGAATGGAGAAGTATTAGAAACAGTAAAAGTTAATGGAAGTAATTTTAATATTAAAAAGAAAAGAATCATTCATTTATATAAAGAAATATTAATGATAGCTTTTCAAATTTTTACTTATTCTTTATTTTTGTGTGGATTATATTTTATTAATAATACGGTAGATTTTTTAATTCCTTTGGTTTTATTTATCTCTTTTATTTTTTCTTTACTATTATTTAATTATCTCTTAATAAATTTTATGAAAAAGATAGATAACGATTTATTTAAAGGAATTTATCGAAGTGAAGGAAATTTAAAGGAAAAATATTTAAAAATCACTAAATTAAAAACATTAATATTTACTTCACCTTTAGAACTAATATCATCTATTTTGTTAGTGACTTTTTCATTAAGTATTTTAGGTATCAATAGTTATTTAAGTTTAATAATTGCCTTTTTTGTTTTATTTATTCAATTTTTATTAAAAGTTATTAGTTCTTCGTATTTGGATTATAGAAAAAATTATATTGAAAATTGTGAAAATAATTTATTTTTAAGCGAAAATGAAGAAAATGCCTTATCTAATTTTAAAGTATTAAATGATGAAGTATATAAATTTATAACTTTAAATAATTTAAAAAAATTTTTACTAATTTTAATAATTATTGTTGGATGCTTATTTCTATGTTCCTTTGAAAAAGAAATTTCCTTAAATTATCTTTTATTTCATGTTTTTGCAATTTATTATATTTCATCTAATTTTGATAAGATTTTAGATTTTAATAAAAATTATGAAGAATTAAATTATTTAAAATCGATTTACTATTATTATTCGAAAACTTATTAAGTATAAATTCTTTTTTTGTTATAATAGTTTGGCTATGGAACTTTATATTAATAACACATTAGACATTGATTTAATCGATTACGAGCCAATTTTTACAAAATTATTAAATAAAACTTTTAAAATATTATCTTTAAATGATAATGTTATTTGTTCGGTTACTTTTGTTGATGTTGAAACAATACATAAAATTAATAAAGAATATCGAAATATTGATAGACCAACAGATGTAATTTCCTTTGCTTTTTTAGATGATAAAAACGAGATAATTAAAGGCGATATCCCTTTAGATATTGGCGAAATGTATATTTGTTATGAAGTTGCTGATGAAAATAGAAAAAAATATAATAATTCAATTGAAAGAGAAATATGTTTTCTGTTTGTACACGGACTTTTACATCTTTTAGGATATGATCATATGGAAAAAGAAGATGAAGAAGTAATGTTTGCTTTACAAGATGAAATTTTAGAAGGAGAAGATCTATGGATAAAAAAGAATTAGTTAATGAAGCGATTAAAGCTAGAGAAAATGCTTTTGTTCCTTATTCAAAATTTAAAGTTGGGGCTAGTCTTTTAACGAAAGATGGAAGAATTTTTATTGGTTCTAACATGGAGTCGGCTTCTTATGGATTAACTTTATGTGCTGAAAGAAACTGTATTTTTGGAGCATATGCACGTGGAGTAAGAAAGGATGATATAGTTGCTTTTGCGGTCGTTGCTGATACTAATGGTCCTGTTTCTCCATGCGGAGCATGTAGACAAGTAATTGCTGAATATATCAATAAAGATGTACCAATTTACTTAGCAAATTTAAAAGGCGATATTATTGAATATAAAAGCGGTGAATTAATTCCTTATTTCTTTGATGGGAGCGAATTATAAGATGAAAAGCGGATTTGTAACAATTTTAGGGCGACCAAATGTTGGAAAATCCACATTAATCAATACTATAATTGGTAAGAAAATATCTATTATTAGTCCAAAAAGTCAAACAACTAGAGATGCAATTCAAGGTATTTATAATGATGAAGATTCTCAAATAATTTTTGTAGATACTCCTGGAATTCATAAGCCTAAAACCGAATTAGAAAAAGAAATGGATAAAATCGCTTATTATAATGCTAAAAATAACGATTTAGTTTTATTAATGGTCGATGCATCAAAGAGATTTTCTGATTCAGATTTATTTATAAGTAAAAATGTTCGATTTACAACACCTGTTATTATTGTTTTTAGTAAAATTGATTTAACTAATGTTTTATTAATAAATGAATTAAAAGAAAAATATAAAGAATTTTTTCCAAATTCTGAAATGGTTGAAATTTCTTCTCTTGAAAATTTTAATATCGATTTTTTAATTTCAAGAATTAAATCATATTTACCAGAAGGACCACAATATTATGATGCAAATACAATAACTAATCGTGATTTTACATTTATGGTCCAAGAAATAATAAGAGAAAAAATTTTAAAGCTATTAAAAGAAGAAGTTCCTCATTCAATCGCCGTAATATGTGATGAGATTTCTTTTTCAACTGGGAAAAATATATTTGCAAAAATAATTGTTGAAAAAGAATCGCAAAAAGGAATAATTATCGGAAAAAAAGGCTCGATGATCAAAAAGATAGGAATTGAGTCTAGAAAAGATATTGAAAAATTACTTGGATATAATATTAATCTAGAGCTTTTAGTACAAGTAGTGGAAAACTGGAAGAATTCTAGTAGTTTTTTAGCAAAACTTGGATACAAATAATTTTAATGGAAACTATAAATGGAATTATTATTTCGATAAATGAATATAAAGATAAGGAATTTATTGTTTCAATTTTAAGTAATGAAGCTTTATATTCAGCTTCAATTACAAGAAATAAAAGAAGGGAAAATACTTCTTTAAATATTTTTTCATTCGGTGAATTTGTTTTATATAAAGGCCCAACAAAATATTTTAAAATTAAAAATTTTTATCCAAGAAAAATACTTGTAAATGTTTATGATTCTTTTGATAGATTATTAGTTTTAGATTTCTTAACAGAAATTTTAAATAAAATTAACTATGAAACCATAAATATATCTAAATTATTTTCACTTTTAAAATTTACTTTAACAAATTTAGACAATTTATCAGTTGATAGTAATTTAATAACGCTTTACTTTTTTTATAATCTATTAATTGAGCTTGGCTTAGATCCGACTTATACAAAACTTTATAATAATATAGATGTTGATCTTTTAAATTTGGATTTAACGAAAAGAATTGACAAAAAAACTTTTCTAATTTTATTTCGATTTTTTTCTAAGATTTTACACGATTATCTCGGCGTTTATCTTAATTCTTATTATAATTTTAAATAACTTTTTTAATCATTTTACATACTCCTATAATACATTGACTACAACCTATTATTTAATTAAAATTTTATGATTTCGGAGAAAAAATATGGAAAAAAGTTTTGAAAATATTGTTACACATTTACAAACAACAGGTTATGTTTTCCAAGGAAGCCAAATTTATGGTGGACTTGCAAATACATGGGATTATGGCCCTTTAGGAAGTCAATTAAAAAAGAATTTAAAAGATTTATGGTGGAAGAAATTCGTTCAAGAATCTGACTTAAATGTTGGTATTGATTCAGCTATTTTAATGAATCCAAATGTCTGGGTTGCTACTGGACACGTCCAAACATTTAACGATCCACAAATCGAATGTAAAAAATGTCATTCTAGATATAGAGCTGATCAACTTATTAGTGATCAATTTAAAGATGTCGATGTAGATGGAATGACTTATGATGATTTAAACGAATTTATTAAAACACATGAAGTTAAATGTCCAACTTGTGGCCAACATGATTTTACAGATATTAAAAAATTTAACTTAATGTTTAAAACCCATATGGGAGTAACTGAAGATAGTAGTGCTGAAGTTTATCTTCGTCCTGAAACAGCTCAAGGTGTTTTTGTAAACTTTAAAAATGTTCAAAGAGTTACTAGAAAAAAACTTCCTTTTGGTATTGCGAACACAGGTAAAGCTTTTAGAAATGAAATTACTCCAGGGAATTTTACATTTAGAACAAGAGAATTTGAACAAATGGAATTAGAATTCTTCTGTCAACCTGGCACTGATTTAAAATGGTTTGAGTATTGGAAAAAATATTGTATAGATTTCGTTGAAGGTTTGGGGATTAGTCCAAATAATCTTAGATACAGAGATCATGAACCAGAAGAGTTAGCTTTTTATTCAAGAGCAACAACCGATATTGAATATTTATTTCCGTTTGGCTGGGGTGAAGTTTGGGGTATTGCTGATAGAACAGACTATGATTTGAAAAGACATCAGGAATATTCAAAAGAAAGTTTAGAATATTTTGATTCTGAAACAAATTCTAAATATATTCCTTATTGCATTGAACCATCATTAGGTCTCGATAGATTATTTTTAATGGTTGTTTGCGATGCTTATGATGAAGAAAAGTTAGAAAATGGCGAAATAAGAAAAGTAATGCATTTAAATAAGAAAATCGCTCCAATTACTGCTGCAGTTTTACCTTTAAGTAAACAATTAAGCGAAAAAGCAAAAGAAATCTTCCATTCTTTAAGAGAAGATTTCAATGTATCTTTCGATGAAACTGGTAGTATTGGTAAAAGATATAGAAGAAATGATGAAATCGGTACACCATACTGTATCACTTATGATTTTAATTCTTTTGATACTAATAAAGTCACAGTTAGAGATAGAGATACAATGTCTCAAGATTTAGTTGATATTAACGATTTAAAGGAATATTTAATTGGAAAACTTAAATAAAAATAACCAAAATACTGATTTATTCGATTCAATTTTAAGAAAAGTCGATATCGTTGATATTATCGGACATTACTTAAATTTAGAAAAAAAAGGACGTAATTATACTGCTTTATGTCCTTTTCATGATGATAAACAACTAGGTAACTTTTTTGTTTCTCAAGAAAAACAAGTTTTTAAATGTTTTGCTTGTAATAAAAGTGGTAATGCGATTGCATTTGTAAAAGAAAAAGAAAGATGTTCTTGGATTGAAGCAGCAAAAAAGGTTTGCGAAATCGCTAATATTGTTGAACCAGGATTGGAAAATTTTAAAGAAACAAAAAAAGATCCTAAAGTTGAGAAAACTTTGCAAATTTTAAAAGATATTTCACTTTTTTATTCATTATCTCTTTTTCAAAGTGATGAAGGAAAAGACGCTTTAAATTATTTGCATAATAGAGGCTTAAATGATGATATTATTCGACATTTTGGAATTGGTTATGCTTTAAAAGATGGTTCGAAGGTTATTGAATTCTTAACGAAAGAAAAAAATTATTCGTTAAAAGAAATTGATGAAACCGGAATTATTGATTTAAAAAACAATGTTATAAAAGATAAAAATTATGGCCGTATAGCTTTTTTTATAAAAAATAGTAATAACGAAGTTTGCGGTTTTAGTTGCAGAATATTTGGCGATAAAAAATCTGATGCTAAATACGTTAATACCTCAAGTACAATTGTTTTTAATAAATCCAATATTTTATATAACTATTTCGACGCTATTAGTGAAAGTGCGAAAGTAGGGTATGTATATTTATTAGAAGGATTTATGGATGTTATTGCTTGTTATCGAGCAAACATTAAAAGTGCAGTTGGACTTATGGGAACCTCACTAACGAAAAATCATTTAAAAATGTTAAAAGATTTGAAATGTGAAGTTCGTTTATGTCTAGATTTAGATAAACCTGGTCAGAATGCAATGTATAAAGCTTTTCCTTTATTAGAAAGTTATTCAATTCCTTATCGAGTTGTTAATAATGATGTTGATTTTAATTATAAGGATAGCGATGAAATTATAGATCATCTAGGAAATGAAAAATTAATATCATATTTATCAAATGTGACTGATAAATTAAATTGGTTAGTTAATTATTTTAAGAAAAATCTTGATTTAAATATTTTAGAAAACAAAGAGAAGATGATTAATTTCTTCGTTACAATTCTAAAAAATAACGCTGATCAAATTTTAGTTGATTCCTATATAAAGGAATTAGAAAAAGTTACAAATGTCTCTTATAACGTTATTAAAGACATGATTGATAAAGCAAAATTAGATACGAGTATCAACGTAGATAATTTTGAAATCGAAGATAAAGAATATATAGATGAATTTGAATCTTCTAAAAATGAAATTAAAAGAACAAAATTACGTGAATCTAAAATTATAAAATCGGAGCGTTTGCTCCTAAGTTATATGTTAAAAAATGAAGAAGCAATTTCAATTTTTAAAGAAAAAATTAATTCATTTTATACTCCGATATTTAGCGAACTATATGAGATAGTTTCACAGTATATAAATGAAAAAAATGATTTTGCCTTTAGTAAAGATAAATTAGAAAATATCGTTAATAGTTCTTCATGTGATAAAAAAGAAGATTTAAAAATAGAAATTAGCAAGATCTTCACATTAAAAAATTATGATTCTTACAGTAAAGATATTGTTGAAGAGTTAATTGAAAATATTAAATTTGAACGAAATTTAATAAATATTAAAAAAAGTAATCAGGAATTACTTAAAAATAAAAATGGTGACAGTGATGAATATTTACTTTCATTATTATCATCATCAAAAAATAAAATGGCAGAAAAAACGGCCTATGAAAGGGGGAAATATGGCAAAAACAGCAAAAAAATTGGATAAAGAACAACTCACAAAAGAAGTTGGTAAAATCGTAAAGAATAAAGGTTTTGTTGATGAAGATTCTGAAGAAGAAGGAATTGAAACACTTGATGCGATTTTAAAAAGATTTTTAAAAGAAAATGCTGATACTAAAGAAATAGATCAAGATTTTTTCATTGAGTCAACACGTAGATTCGATCTTTCTGATGAAGACATTGATAAAATTTTCCAATATTTTACTAGCAACGGATATAGTTTAGTCGGAGAAGGAAATAGTGATGATATTGAATTTGATGAAAATTCCATTAGTGAAATAGAAGACATGGGTGATATGGATGATTTTGACGAAGATATTGATGGTGATGACGTTGATGGTTTAAATATCGACGTTGATAATCTTGATTCTTTCGTTTTAAGTGATGTTAAAGTTAATGATAGTGTTAAATTATATTTAAAAGAAATCGGTCGTGTTAAATTATTAAAAGCTGAAGATGAAAAAGAATTAGCTGTTCGTATTTTAAAAGGTGATCAAAAAGCTAAAAACGAATTAATTAATGCAAATTTACGTTTAGTTGTTTCAATTGCAAAACATTATTTAGGTAGAGGTATGCCTCTTTTAGATTTAATCGAAGAAGGAAACATGGGCTTAATGAAAGCAGTTGATAAATTTGATTATACTAAAGGTTTTAAATTTTCAACTTATGCTACTTGGTGGATTCGTCAAGCTATTACAAGAGCTATCGCCGATCAAGCTAGAACTATTAGAATTCCTGTTCATATGGTTGAAACAATTAATAAAATTACAAGAGTTCAACGTCAACTTACTCAAGAATTAGGAAGAGAACCAACACCAGAAGAAATATCTTCAAAAATGGATGGTGCTATGACTCCTGATAGAATTCGTGAAATTCAAAGAATTGCCCTTGAACCAGTTTCATTAGAATCTCCAATTGGTGAAGAAGATGATTCTCATTTAGGTGATTTCGTTGAAGATAAAGAAAGTCTTTCTCCAACCGAATTTACATCAAAAACTATGTTAAGAGAAGCTTTATATGATGTAATGAGCAACTTAACAGAAAGAGAAGAAAGAGTTTTAAAATTACGTTATGGTCTTGACGACAATAAACCTAGAACATTAGAAGAAGTAGGAAAAGAATTCGGCGTTACTAGAGAAAGAATTCGTCAAATTGAAGCTAAAGCTATAAAAAAATTAAAACATCCTACAAAACAAAAGAAGTTAGATGATTTTTCAGTTAATTAATTTAAAAAAGATATCGTTTTATGAAAAAACAACTTAATACTTTAATAAAAAATACTTTGATAAAAGAAAGTTTAGACGATAATACCATTTCATTAATATTATCGTCCTTAAACGATCTAATTTCTGATGATGAAAAAAATAAAATTATCGATAAAGACGATTTTTATGATTGTTTAGACGAGTTTTCATTAAAAGAATCAACCATTAAAAAGATTAAAGATATATTAATAAAAAATAACTTTAAAATTATAAATCACGATGAAGTAATTGTTGAAGATATTAATGATGTTTTGGAAGATGAAGAAGATATTTCAAATAACGAGAAGACTTTTTCAAGTGAAAAAGCTAATGATGATTTGCGACAATATTTTAAAAATATTGGAACCAATAAACTTTTAACTCCAAAAGAAGAAATTGAAATTGCTAAAAGAATAAAAAATGGTGATGAAAATGCAAAAAATGAGTTAATAGAAGCCAATACTCGTTTAGTTATTTCAATTGCAAAAAGATATGTAAATAGAGGAGTTCCTCTTCAAGATTTGATTCAAGAAGGAAATTTAGGTTTAATTCGTGCAGCTGAAAAATTCGATTATAAATTAGGTAACAAGTTTTCAACTTATGCAACTTGGTGGATTCGTCAAGCTATAACAAAAGCTATTGCTGATCAAGCAAGAAATATTAGAATTCCGCTTCATGTAATTGATATTTTAAATAAAATTTCTAGAACAAAGAATGAGTTTATTCAAGAAAAAGGGTATGAACCAACCGCTGAAGAAATTTATTTAAAATTAAATAAAACTATACCAATAGAGAAGATAGATGCCGCCTTACTTTTAGGTAAAGACACGATTTCCTTGGAAAGTAGTGTTGGTGATAATCAAGATGCTGAATTAGGGGATTTTATCGAAGATAAAACCGATAATTCACCAATAGATTTTACTTCAAAAAATGACTTAAATCTTTTAATAAAAGATGCACTTTGTACATTAGATGAAAGAGAAAAAGATGTTATTAAACTTCGTTATGGTTTAGATGATGAAGAAGAACATACTTTAGCCGAAATTGGAAAAAAATATAATATTTCGCGTGAAAGAGTTCGACAAATTGAAACAAAAGCTCTTTTCAAGTTAAGAAAAAGTTTAAACGAGAAAAAAATATATGATAGCGAAGAGAATTGAAAAAATAGCTGAAATTATCGATTTAAATAATAAAGGTGTTTTTGATGTGGGCAGTGACCATGGATATCTTTTAACATCATTAAGAAAAAAGAATGATAAGATAAAGTTAAAAGGTGTTGAAAATAAACTTGGACCTTTTAAAAATTTAAAGGATAATACATCTTTTTTAAGTATAGAAACAAGTTTATCTGATGGTATTGATGAATTAACTAATGATTATTCGTGTGTCGTTCTTGCTGGAATGGGCTATAAAAATATTGTTGAAATAATTATGAAACATCTTGATAAATTAAATTTTATTGAACAAATCGTAATAGATTCTCATACAAATATTGATTTATGTCGTAAATTTTTTGTTAATTTAAATTTTTATATAGATCAAGAAGTTATTTTAAAAGAAAAAGGTATATATTATGAAATTATTTCTTTTAAAAGAGGAAATAAAAGATATACTGACAAAGAGATTTTTTATGGCCCCATTTTATTAAAAAATAAAAGCCAAATTTTTAAAGAAAAATATATCGTAAGAAATAAAAAAATCGATGAAATTATTAAAAAAATCGATAATAAAAATTCCAAAAAATATCTTTCTTTGATAGAAGAAAAAAGATTAAATGATGAGGTTATATCGTGAATACAAAAATATTAATAAAAAAATTATCAAAAAATTTTCCAAAGTCAATTGCTAAAAAATATCATGATTATGTTGGTCTACAATATGGAAAAATAAAAAATGAGACTAAAACAATTTTACTTTGTCTTGATTTTGATAATATTGCTTTTGATGAAACTAAAAAATTAATTGATTTTAATAAGATAGATTTGATTATCACTCATCATCCATTTATTTATGGAACATATAAGAAAGTTTTAAAACACGATCCGGTTAAAGCTGAATTAGTTAAAGAATTAGATAAATTTAAAGTTCCTATTTATTCTTATCATACTAATTTTGATGAAGGAAATGATGGAATGAATGATGCTTTAGCAAGAGCATTAAATTTAAAAAATATACGAAAATTAGACTCCATTCCTATGTCTAGAGGTGGAGAATTAGAAGAAGAGATGGATATTGTTTCTTTCGCTAAATATGCGAAAGAAAAATTAGATGTCTCTTATGGAGAACTTTTAAATTTTGGTAAAAAAACTATTAAGAGTGTTGCAATTATTGGTGGTGGCGGATGGCATTATTATTTATATGCTAAAAATGAAGGTTATGATATTTTTATAAGTGGAGATATTCCTCACCATGGAAGAAGAGGTGTTGTTTTAAATCAATATAACTATCTCAATTTACCTCACGAAATAGAAAGAATTTTTATGAAACAAATGAAAGAAGTTCTTTTAAATATTGATAAAAGTTTTAATATTATAACTATTGATCACGAAAAATTACCAATTATCATTTAAAATTTTAACAAATTGTTCAACTTTTTGTCTACTTGTTGAAGTCGCTGATAAAATGGCGACTTTTTTTATATTTTGATTAATTTTTAAAGTTTTTAATTCATCAATAGTTGAAATTAAATAAGCTTCTTTGTTTGATTTTTTAATATAATTTGTTAATTCATTGGCATTTGAACTATTTTTATCACCGATAACTAAAAATAAATCATAATAATTAATATTTCTATCAATTTCATCAAACCTTAATTTTAATGCAGGGCAGAAATTATCTATAAAAGAAAATTGATCTTTATAAGGTAGAGTATATATTTTTTCTTTGAAAGGTTTTAATGATAATGTTGATTGGTTAATTATTATAGATTGATGATTTTCAAAATTGATTTTATCTAGGTCATCTTTTTTATCAATAATAATTAATTTTCGATATTTTTTTATAAAAGTTATTGTTGATAAACATTCTATATGATCTTTTTTACCATAATAATAAACATTTGTATTTTCAAAATCTTTATTAGCTAAAAGAGTATTTATTTTAGTAATTATTGGACAAGTTGCATCAATATATTGAATATTATTTTTATTAAAAATTTCATCGATAAGTAAATCATGTCCATGGGCTGAAAAAATAAAAATGGTATTAGTAAGATCGTAATTAGAAATTGTTTTCATAATAGAATTCTTTTCAGGAATTATATTTAAAATTTCTATTTCTTGCTCTTTTAAAAAATCATTGGTTTCTTTATTGTGTATTAATTCACCCAATATAACGATTTTGTTGTTTTTAAACTTTTCTTTTGTTTGTAATGCGATTGTGATTGATCTTTCTACACCATTACAAAAACCAATAGGCTTTAATAATTCGATTTTCATGCTGAAATTTTATCATTTTTAATGAAGATTTATTAGTAATAAGATAAAATATTGATTATGAAATTTGAGTCATTTAATTTAAAACCAGATATTATTAAAGCTCTTCATGCATTAAATTATGAAGAAGCAACAAGCATTCAAGATATTGCTATTCCAAAAATTTTAAAAAAAGAAAATGTTATTGTTAAAAGCGAGACTGGAAGTGGTAAAACACATTCTTTTTTAATTCCAATTTTGAATAATTTGACGTTTGATAGAGGAATTGAAGCTTTAATCATTGTTCCAACAAATGAACTTGCTATTCAAACCTATGAATTTTTCAAAGAATTTAAAGATTATTTTCCATCACTAGCAATAAAATTAATTATTAATGGAGTCGGTTTAAAAAAAGGAGAACAACAATTGAAAACAAATTCTCAAATAATTATTGCAACTCCTACAAGACTTTCGTATCTTTTAGAAGATAAGTCGATTAATTTGGAAAATTGTAAAACTTTGGTGCTTGATGAAGCTGATATGCTTGCTGAAACAGGTTTTTTTGGCGATATTGAAAAAGTTTATAACAAATTAAATAACCCTCAAATTGTTGTTTTAAGTGCAACAATTTCCCAATCTGTTCGTGATTTTTTAAAGAAAAATTTACCAAACGATCTTATTATTGAAGATGAAAAGAACTCTTTAAAAAATAAGATTACTCATTATTTTATAAATACTAAACATATAGATTTACTCGAATCTGTTGAAATTTTTCTTAAAAATATAAATCCTTATCTTCTTTTTATTTTTGCAAACACAAAAAAAGAAGTTAATGATATTTATCTATTTTTAAAGAAAAATAAATATAAAGTTGGAATTATATCAGGTGAATTATCTTTAAGAGAACGTAAAGCAATGCTAAGAAGGGCGAATAATAATGATTTTCAAATTTTAGTTTGCTCTGATTTAGCTTCAAGGGGCATTGATGTTAATGATGTTAGCGATGTTTTAAGTGTTAATATTCCAAATAATATTGAATATTATTTTCACCGTGCTGGAAGAACTGCAAGAAACGGTAAAGAAGGCAATTCTTATGTTTTTTATAATCATGATTCTCTTGATAAAGTCAATCAACTTATTAATTTAGGTATTGATCCCAAATACTTAAAAATTACTAATAAAGAACTAGTTATTGACCAAAAGCCTGAAACTAAAAAGAAAATGAATTATGTAAACGTTGAACTTGTAAAAGAAATTAATAAAGTAACATCACGTATAAAAACAAAAAATGTCAAACCAAATTATAAGAAAAAAGTTCGTGTTGAAGCCGAAAAAGTTAAAAGAAAATATAAAAGAAAAATGATTAAAAAAGAAATCAGAAAAGAATTAGACAAGAAATTTAAGAGTGAAGGTAAAAAAAATGGAAGGTAAAATTTTAATTGGTTCGCATGTAAGTATGTCGGGCCCTAATTATTTTTTGGGAAGTGTTAAAGAAGCACTTTCTTATGGAGAAAATGTATTAATGTTTTATACAGGCGCTCCTCAAAATAATAAAAGAACACCTACTGATAAATGTAAAATTGAAGAAGGATTGAAATTAGCTAAAGAAAATAATATGGAGATTTCAAAATTTATTTGTCATGCTCCATATATGATAAATTTAGGCAATCCTGATGAAGAAAAGTTTAAATTTTCAAAAGAATTTTTAAAATCTGAAATTTTACGTTGTGCTGATTTTAAATGTCGTTATTTAGTATTACATCCAGGATTACATGTTCACGCAGGAGAAGATGTAGGATTAAACAATATTATTCGTGGTTTAAATGAAGTTTTAGAGGAAGTAAAAGATTTAGGTGTTATTATTTGTTTAGAAACAATGGCTGGTAAAGGAACTGAACTCGGAACAACATTTGAACAAATAAGAAGAATTATTGATGGCGTTAAATTTAAAGATAAAATCGGTGTTTGTTTAGATACTTGTCATATTAATGATGCCGGTTATATAGTTGATGATATTGATAATGTTTTAAACGCTTTTGATTCTATTATAGGACTTGAAAGATTAAAAGTAATTCATCTTAACGATTCTAAAAACCCTTTAGGTGCCCATAAAGATCGTCATGAAAATATAGGATTTGGTGAAATTGGATTTAATTCTTTAATTAAATATGTCTATGATCCACGTTTAAAAGATATTCCTAAAATATTAGAAACGCCATATATCGAAAACAAAGCACCTTATAAAGAAGAGATTGAAATGATAAAAAAGAAGGAATTTAATCCTTCTTTAAAAGAATTTATTGCTTCGAAATAGATAATTTATTAATTTCTTTAATTAATTCATCGTATAAATTCTCTTCATCAACAGTTTTAATAATTTTTTTGTTTTTAAATATAATAAACTTTTTATTAGCGCCGGCAATTCCAATGTCGGCGTTTTTACTTTCACCAATTCCATTGACAATACAACCCATTATAGCAATTTTTATGTTAATATTATTTTTTTCTAAATAATTTGTTATTTTTAAAGCGATTTCTTTAAGATTTCTAACACCGCATCTTCCACAAGTTGGACATGAAATAATTGTTGGATAATTTGGGTAAAGATTTAAATCGTGTAGCATTCTTTTAGCAGTTATAACTTCTAATAAAGGATCGTTAGTTAAAGAAACACGAATTGTATTTCCTATACCATCCATTAATAGTCTTGAAAGACCAATTGTTGAACGAATTATACCAATATCTTCAAAGCCGCTTTCAGTTACACCGATATGTAAAGGATATAATGTCTTTTTGGCTAATTTTTTATAAATTTTAATTGTTTTTAAAGGAGAAGATGATTTAACACTTATTACAATATTATTAAAATCATAACTTTCAAAAAAAGAAACAATATTTAAAGTTAGTTCTACAAGTCCATTTATAGAATTAATATTCTTGCCATCAGGAGTAGTTGACCCTTCATTTAAGCCTATTCTAATTGCGACATTTTTTTCTTTTGCTTTTTTAATAATAGAAACTAATTTTTCTTTAGGAGTATTAATCGGATTGATACGAATTTTATCAATTCCATTTTCCATTGCTAAAAGTGCAAGTTCATCACTAAAATGAATATCTCCAACTAATGGAATATTAATTCTTTTTTTTATTTCTTTAATTGCTAAAGCATCATCTTTATCTAATATCGAAACTCTCATTAAAGAAGCTCCTGCTTTTGCACAAGAATTTAGTTCGTTTACAACTTCATCTATATTAGAAGTTTTTATATCGCACATTGATTGAATTAATACTTTATTATCACCACCAAGTGTTAAATTACCTATTTTTACAGTTTTTGTTTTTTCTCTTAATTTCATGGGAATAATTATACTTAAAAATGAGTAAATATTGTAGAAAAATGACAACTTTTGTGTTATTATTATTTGACTTTAAGAAGTGAGGTGATTTTTTTATGCGCGATAACATTATTTTAAAATGTACAGTCTGTGGTGAAGAACAATATATTACAAGCAAAAATAAGAAAAACAATCCAGATAGAATTGAAAAAAATAAATATTGTCCACATTGCCGTAAAGTTACTGTTTTCAAAGAAAAGAAATAGTAATTTTATATAAAATATGGTTAAAATTTTTCGATTTGATAGCGAATACGATGACGAATTTTGCTCTAATAGTTATGTTATTGGAGAAAAAGGTGGACCTTTTATCCTAGTTGATATTGGCTCCACTAGTGATCGTATATTAAATTATGTTAAAGAAAATCATACAAGTTGTTTAGGTGTTTTATTAACTCATGGACATTTTGATCATTTTAGAGGTTTAGATAAATTTCTAAAACATTATAATTGCACTGTATTCATTGATAAGGATGAAGAAGAAAAATTGCATAATGCTCGATTAAATTGTTCTAAAATGAATGGTGAAGATTTAACTATTGACTTAAATAATATTTATTTACTTGATGATGAAGATGAAATCAATTTCATAAATAAATATTATATTAAAGTTATTGAAACCACATTTCATACTAATGGAAGTGTTTGTTATTTATTAAAAACTGAAAATGCTCTTTTTACAGGCGATACCCTTTTTAAAGGAAGTATTGGTAGAACCGATTTACCTACTAGTTCAAATCGTAGTATTAAAGATAGTTTAAATAAAATTGCTAAGTTAGATCCTAATTTAACAATTTATCCAGGACATGGTGAAATAACAACTTTAAATAAAGAGTTAGGAACAATTACTTATTTTGGAGGAAATTAAAAATGATTAACGTTACTGAATTAAGACCAGGAAATTATTTCGAAGATGAAGGCAATATTTATCTCGTTTTAGATATTTTATTAAATAAAACTGCAATGAGAAAAATGGTTGCTAAAGTTAAAGTTAAAAATTTAAGAACTGGTGCAATTACTGAAATGTCTGCTAATAGTGGTTATCAAGTTGACCCAATTAGATTAGATAAAAAGAAAATGGCTTATTTATATGATAGTGGAGATTTCTTAGTTTTTATGGATCAAAATACATATGAACAAGTTGAAATTTCTAAAACAAGATTACAATGGGAAATGAAATTCTTAAAAGAAAATCTTGAAGTTGAAATCGTTACATATAACGATGAAATTTTAGGTATTAATCTTCCTTCAAAAGTTGCTTTAAAAATTGTTCATACAGAACCAGCAGTCAAAGGTGACTCTGTTAACAAAGCTTTAAAAGAAGCAACACTTGAAACAGGTTTAGTTGTTAAAGTTCCATTATTTATTTCACAAGATGAAGAAGTCTTAGTAAGAACCGACACTGGTGATTATGATGGACGTGCTTAGTCTATAAAAAAGGAAATATATATGACAATTGAAGTTTGGCAATTTGTTGTTTATTTAATTTTAGCTTTAATTGTTGGCTTAGTTATCGGCTTTTTTGCAACAAGAGCCTTTATTAAAAAACAAATGGAAAAAAATCCACCTATAAACGAAAAAATGATTCGTGCGATGTTTATGCAAATGGGTAGAAAACCAAGCGAAGCACAAATTAAAGCTGTTATGAACAGCATGAAAAATCAAAAATAAATTTTAACGATTTGTAATATTAAAAAATGAGAAAATCAATTTCTCATTTTTTTATTAGCGTTACTTTTACTAGAAGTTAAATATTATTTTTTTCCGATATTATCAATCCATTTAACTTTTGACTCTGTTTTATTAATTAATCTTTTAATATTTTCACGGTGTTTGAATATTAATAATAAATTACCAAGTGTTGCAACTAGAGGATAAAAAATTGATATTGGACCACTTATTGAAAAATACATTAAATAGTTAATAATTTCAGGATTAAAGTTAAATCCTATATATATGAAATAGACTATCCAAGTAAATATCATAAAAGAAGTAGACATAATCATTGAAGATAGTGATACGTATTTACTAGCTTTTAAAGATATAAAGAAGATTACAATAAATATAGGGAGTGCTAAATAAGTGGTAGCAAACATCAATCCTACAACAGTTGAAACAATTTTTCCACCTTTGAATTTAATAAAGCAACTATATGAATGGCCAATAAAACAAAATAGAGGAACTAAATAGTAACATAAATCAGTTAATGAATTACCAAATCCATACCAATAATATACTAAATTATCACCATTCATCAAATTTATAAATGGTTCATAATATTTTGTTAAATACCAAATTGCAATCATTGGTATAACTACCTTTAGTGCATCTAGAAAAATTGTTAAAGCGCCTGCAAAATGTGAAATTACTCGGCCAACATTTGTTCCTCCTGGATTTTTTGATCCATATTCACGAGGATCTTTATGATATATTTTTCCAATAATTACACTATTAGGTATTGAGCCGAATAAGTAACCAACAATGCAACAAGAAATAATAATTAAAATACGATAAAAAATAATCATAAACAATATTCTAATAGAAAACTTATTTTATTTCTATCGCTAAATAATTTAATATAAAAAAAATACGATATTTATCGTATATTTTTTATAAACGAAGTTAAAATACATATTAAAAAATATAGTGAAAAATAGACTTATTTTTGTTATAATTTTAAAGGAATTTTTATGGAAAATAAGAAAGAATATAACGCTAGTAGTATTGAAGTTTTAGAAGGTCTTGAAGCTGTAAGAAAAAGACCTGGTATGTATATTGGAAGTACCGATACTTATGGTCTTCATCATTTAGTGTGGGAAATTTTAAATAACTCAGTTGATGAAGCTATCAATGGTTTTGGTAATAAAATTTATTTAATTATTCATAAAGATGGTTCAATTACTATTTCCGATGAAGGTAGAGGAATTCCTTGTGATATTCATAAAAAAACCGGTATTCCTGCAATTCAATTAATTTTAACAACTCTTCATAGTGGTGGAAAATTTAACGAAAATTCATATAAAACTAGTGGTGGACTCCATGGTGTTGGTAGCAGTGTTACTAATGCATTATCTTCTTTTATGGATGTTGTTGTCCAAAAAGATGGAAATATTTATGAAATATCTTTTGAAAATGGTGGAAAACTAAAAAAACCTTTGACAGTTATAGGAAAAACTAATCGTCATGGAACATCAACAACTTTTAAACCGGATAAAACAATTTTTAAAACTACAGAATTTAGTTTTGAAAGAATTTATAATTATTTACAAGAATCCGCTTTTTTACTTAAAAATGTTCATTTTTATTTAATTGACGAAAGAGATAATAAAAAGGTTGAATTCTTTTATGAAAACGGTATAAAAGATTATATTCACGAAATCGAAATAGAGAAAAAACCATTAGGAAACGCTCTATATTTTGAAGATACAATCGAAGGGATTCAAGTTGAGGTTGCTTTCGAATATTTTTACGATGATTATGGTGAAAATATTAAAAGTTATGTTAATAATATTAGAACAATTGATGGCGGAAGCCATGAAATTGGTTTTAAATTAGGTATAACTCGTGCAGTTAATGACTATATTGAAAATAATGGTTTAGCAAAAAATAAACAAAAGCTTGAAGGAAGTGACATTAGAGAAGGATTAACAGCAATAATTTCTTTAAGAGTCCCTGAATCCATTCTTCAATTTGAAGGTCAAACAAAAACGAAATTAGGAACTCCACAAGCTCAAACAGTTGTTAATAATTTTATTTATCAAAATTTCACATATTATTTAAATGAAAATAAAGAATTTGCTATAAATTTAGTTAAAAAATGTATTGATTCACAAACTGCTAGATTGGCTGCAAGAAAGGCTAAAGAAGAAGCTAGAAATAAGAAAAAAACTAGTAAAGAGCAAGTTATTTTAAGTGATAAATTAACACCTGCTCAATCTAAAGATTATAAACAAAACGAACTTTTTATTGTTGAGGGAGATTCTGCTGGAGGTACAGCCAAAAAAGGAAGAGATCCAAGATATCAAGCAATATTGCCTTTAAGAGGAAAACCAAAAAATACTGATGGTTTAGCCGTTTCAAAGATTATGGAAAACCAAGAATTTGCAACAATTGTAAATACAATTGGTGCTGGAATTGGAAATGATTTTGATATTGATGATATTAAATACGATAAAATTATAATTATGACCGATGCTGATACTGACGGAGCACACATCCAAACACTTTTATTAACATTTTTCTATAATTATATGAAACCTTTAATTACGGAAGGACATGTTTTTGTTGCTGTTCCACCTCTTTATAGAGTTTTTAAAAATGAAAAAGGTAAAACAATTGAAAAATATTGTTATGATGAAACAGATTTAGATAAAGCAAAACAAGAACTCGGAAAAGGCTATTCTATTTCACGTTTTAAAGGTTTAGGTGAAATGAGTGATAAACAATTAAAATTTACAACGATGGATAAAGAACATCGTTTATTAATGAAAGTTTCTATCCATGATCCTGTAATTTGTGAAAAGAAAATTACTATTTTAATGGGTGATGATGCCGAAAAAAGAAGAAAATGGCTCGAAGAATATGTTGATTTTAATGAAAACGATAATTTTATAAAGGAAATTAAATAATGGCTACAAGAAAAAAAGAGAACCCACAATTTATTGAAAATATAGTATCTCAAGCTCTTGATGATTTAATGAGTGACCGTTTTGCTGTTTATGCAAAATATGTTATTCAAGATAGAGCTATACCTGATGCTAGAGATGGTCTAAAACCAGTTCAAAGAAGAATTATTTATTCGATGTTTACGAATAATAATACTTTTGATAAGCCTACAAGAAAATGTGCAAAAATTGTCGGTGATGTTATGGGCCGTTTTCATCCACATGGCGATTCATCAATTTATGATGCATTAACAAGAATGTCTCAAACTTGGAAAATGAGTCAAACTTTAGTTGATTTCCAAGGAAATAATGGTTCGATTGATGGTGATCCAGCTGCCGCTTATCGTTATACTGAAGCTAGATTATCAAAATATTCAATGCTTTTAGTTAAAAATATTGAAAAAGAAACCGTTGATTTTACACTTAATTTTAGTGATGAAGAATTAGAACCTACTGTTTTACCTAGTTATATTCCAAATTTATTTATTAATGGTAGTAAAGGTATTGCTGTTGGTTTAGCTACAGAAATACCTCCTCACAATTTAGGTGAAATTTGTAATGCCGTTATCGAAAGACTTAACAATCCTGAATGTAGTCTTGATGATTTATTAGTTCATCTAAAAGGACCAGATTTTCCTACTGGTGGAATAATTTATGATAATGGTGGGATTCGCCAAATGTATGAAACTGGACGTGGAAAATTTGAAATTGGTTCTAAAATAGATATTAAATCATTAAGTGATTCTACTCAAATTGTTATAAGTGAAATACCATATGGCATCGAAAAACAAGAATTAGTCCATTCTATTGATGAAATTCGACGTGATAAAGAGGTTAATGGTGTAACCGACGTCAAAGATTTATCGAGTGGAGATGATATCAACATTGTTATTGATTTAAAAAAAGATATTGATCCAAAAATTGTTATTCAATATCTTTATAAGAAAACAAATTTAAGAATTACTTACAACGCAAATATTGTCGCAATTTGTAATAATCACCCAAAAACTCTATCTTTAATTGATTATTTAGATATTTATATCGACCATTTAATTACTGTTAATAAAAAAGCTCTTTCTTATGATTTAGCAAAAGCAAGAAAAAGATTAAATATTGTTTATGGATTAATTAAAGCTATTTCAATAATTGATGAAATTATTAATTTAATTAGAAACAGTATTAATAAAGAAGACGCTAAAGTTAAACTTATTGAAAAATATAGTTTTAACGAAGATCAAGCTGAAGCGATTTTAAATATTCGTCTTTATAAATTATCTCATACCGATGTAGAGGTTTATTTAAACGAGAAAAAGGAATTAGAAAAAACTATTTCTACAATTGCTTCTTTATTATCTTCAAAAGAAAAATTAACAAAATATATCAGTGATGATTTAAAAAATATCATCGAAAATTATAATTCAGATAGAAGAAGTGAAATTTCTGATAAAGTTGAAAATATTAGTATAAATAAACGTGATTTAATAGCTAAAGAAGATTTTTATGTTGTTGCAACAAAAGATGGCTATATTAAAAGATCATCAATAAAATCATATAAGGCTTGTGAAGGTCAACTTCCAGGGATTAAAGATGGCGATTCAATCGTTTTAGCTAAATTAATATCTTCTTTAGATTATGTTTTAGCTTTTACAAATTTAGGAAATTATTTGTTTATTCCTGCTCATGAAATTTATGAAAATAAATGGAAAGATGAAGGAAAACATATAAATTACATGATTAATTTGCCATTAAGCGAATATATTATTAAAACAATTATAGTTAATGATTTTAATATTAATTGCTCTATTGCTTTAATTAGCAAAAATGGACAAATTAAAAAGACAAAATTAAGCGAATTTTATGCTCAACGATACTCTAAACCAATTCAATGCATGAAACTTCTTAAAAATGATGAAATCGCTGATGTTGAAGTTTTAAGTAATAATAGTGATTGTTTAATTGTTACAGAAAGTGGCAATGCCACATTCTTTAATGAACAAGAAATCACCGCAACAGGTCTAAAAACAAGCGGTATAAAAGCTATTTCAACTTTAAGAAATTCACAATTACGCGCATTAATTCCTTTAAAAAGAGATGTTAAAGAAAAAATTATGTTTTTAACGGATGGTGGAATGTATCGAATTTATGATACGTCTAATTTAACTTTAACTAAAAGACTTGGCGCAACTCAAATGATTTTTAAATCATTTAAAAGCGATCCACATAAACTTGTTTTCTATAAGAGAATACAAAATAAAGATGAAGATTTAAATTTATATGGAATTTATGAAAATAATTCATTATTTAATTTTAAAATTAATGATTTTCATTTAACTCCAATAGATAAATATTGTAAGAAAAACATCGATGAAATGCCTGATAATTTAAAAATTAAGGATCTCTTCAAATTTGATACACCTAAAATTGATGAAAATTTTAAAGTCGATATAGTTGCTATAAATGAAAATTCATCTTCAAATGAAGATGAAAATGAAGAAAAATATGAGCAAATCTCTATTTTTGACGATATGGGAGATTAAATATAAGCTAAAATTATATAAATTATTCCAATTATTAGAAGAAGAAGTGTTTCAAAAAAACAATAATTCATGTCGCTATCTTCCCTTTTATAAGCTAAACATAAACTAGCGATAAGAAAAGGAAGAGCTAAAATTTGCGAAAGTATCATTATAAATAAACCTATAATTTGTAAGATACGAGCTGTTAAATTTCTTGTTTTTAAACCTTTATTATCATCCATGTTTAATATTATACCTACTTTTTTAAATAATAGGTGACATATTTTATAAAAATTCATAATTAGTAAATAATTAGTATATTTATAGTAATAAAATAGTTAATAATTTTCTTTATTTTTCTTTGTTTCTAATCTATAATTTTATTCATGAAAGCAATTATTCCGAATTTTAAAGCAAAAAGTTTATTTGAAATTGATCTTAATTTTTATAAAGAACTTGATATAAAATATCTTTTTTGTGATTTAGACAATACTTTAGATTTATATACACAAAAAATACCTTCTGAACATGTTATAAATTTCGTAAAAGAATTAAATAAAAATAATATTAATTTGATAATTTGCAGTAATAATAATAAAAAAAGAGTCATGAAATATGCTAAAATATTAAAGGTAGATTTTATTTATAATTCATTTAAGCCATTTACTTTTAAAACAAAAAAGTTTATTAAAAAAATGAATATAGATATATCAAAAAGTCTTTTCGTAGGCGATCAATTATTAACAGATATTAAATGTGGTAATCGTTTAGGTATGAAAACCTTATATGTTGATGAAATTGCTCATAAAAATGGGTTTTTTACAAAAATAAACAAAAAAATTGAACTTATTTATAAAAAAAGACTAGAAAATTCAATTTTCTGCAAAGATTGGAGGGATATTTATGTCAATTCTCAAGAAAGTTAAAAGATGTTCTCATTGTGGGGCAATTTTACAAACTGAAAATCCAGAAAAAGAAGGATATATTACTTCCTTAATTTTAAAAAAATATCCTGATGGAGTTTTGCTTTGTGATAAATGTTTTGCAGAAGAAAAAAGCGAAGATAATATAGTCGTTTTAAATGAAGAATTTAAGAGCGTTTTAAAAACAATTAAAGAGAGAAATGCTTTAGTTGTTTATGTCATAGATATTTTCTCGTTTGAGGGCGGTTTTCCTTCAGAAGCAACAAGTTTATTAAGCGATTTAGATGTTATTGTTGTTGCTAACAAACGCGATTTAATGCCGAAAGATTGCGATGATAAAGAATTAATATCTTATGTTAACCATCGTTTAAGAGTTTCTTCTTTAAAAGTTAAAGAAACAATTTTAACATCAATTAATTCTGATTATCATATTGACGAATTAAGAAAACTTATTCGTGATAACTGTAAAGGCAGAGATGTTTATTTTGTTGGTTCATCAACAAGTGGTAAATCTGCTTTAATTAGTGAAATATTGAAGAATTTCGAAAACAAAACTAATAAATTTATAGTAACTTATACATTCCCAAATACATCTTTAAGAGGATTTCAAATTCCAATTAGCGAAAAAACTTATATTTACGAAGTACCAGGTTTTCCAATCGATAATTCATTATTGGGTGTTTTAGAAAAACCAATCGTTAATTATATTGTTCCTAAAAAAGCTGTAGAAGACAGAAAATTTAATTTAAGCGACAAAGTTTCCTTAGCAATTGGCGGATTAGCATTAATTCAACAATTAACTGAAGAAAAAACAACTATGCATTGCTATATTTCACCAAAAATTAGTGTAAAAGCTAAAAGAGGTGATGCTTTAAAATTCTTTGAGTCTATTTTAAAAAATGGTGATCAAACAAACACATCATTTAAATTTAGAAGTTTGAATGATTTTGATGTATATGATTTTGAAATAACTGAAACTGGTGAAAGAGATATAGGAATTTTAGGTTTAGGTTGGGTTCAATTTAAAGGAAACAATCAAAAATTCAGAGTTTTTGTACCAAAAGGAGTGTACGTTTATACAACACGTGCAAAATTGAAAAATGTTAAATAATAAGAATAAAACATATTTAAAAAAGCTTGCTTTAGATAGAAAAATACTAAAATTTAATGTCGGAAAAGCAACATTAAACGATAATGCTTTAAAAAACATTGATAATTATCTTGTAAAATACGAATTAGTCAAAATTTCGTTTTTAAAATCTTCATTTTCTGATGCAGAATCAAAAAATGAATTAATTTTAGATTTAGTTTCTAATTTAAAAGCAGAAGTTGTTGAAAATATCGGTAATACCTTGCTTTTATATAGACCAAATAAAGAAGCTAAAGATCATATTATTCTTCTTAGATAAGAAAATGGAAGTAGTTTATTTTAAAAAATATCGTTTTACATTAAAAAAGGGGAAAATAGTAGATATTGACCCTTTTTTAAATAGTTATTTATGCAAAAAGCTTAAAGAAAATCGCTATTTGCATTCTTTAAGCGTTGCAAATTTAATGTATGAAATTGCCATTAATAATAAATTAGAAAATCCTTTGAAATATTATGTATGTGGTTTACTTCATGATGTAGGAAAATACGAGCCAAGTGAAGTTGAACTTAAAATTATGAAAAAGGAGTTTAAAAACTATTTAGACTTACCACAATATGCATACCATTCTTTTGTCGGTGCTTATTTAGTTAAAAATGATTTAGGTATCGAAGAAGATGATTTATTGGATGCAATTATGTTTCATACAACTGGTAATAAAAAAATGAGTATTATTTCAAAAATACTTTTTTCAGCTGATAAAATTGATCCTTTAAGAAATTACGATTCTTCACATATGATTAAGATGATGAAAGAAAACTATGAAAGTGGTTTTATTGAAGTTGTTAAAGAAACAAAAAAATTTTTAAAATTTAAAAATAATGATACTAACTATTTAAGTGAAAAGATGTATGATTTTTATCTATAGTTTACTATTTTTTTATTGAATTTATTTTTGATTATAATTAACTTCGTATAATACCTATTATGTAAAATAAAAATCTAAAAAAAGCGATAAATATCGAATATTTTATACTTTAAAAACAATTATATATAATTTTATTAATAATATATGGTATGTAGTTTTCCACAGTTTTAAACATAAAATCTACTAGATATCTACTAACAAATATAATTGTTTTTCTTATAATTTCTATTTAATTCAAACTTTTTATTAGCTAATCTTAAATAATATAATTGTATTCTTTCAACTTGATCTATATTTAAATATCCATAACCTCTAGAAAGTATTTTATTATCTTTAATATTAACCAATTTCTTATTGATCATTTTTATTCCTTCTAAGCGAGCATAAAATATATTATTTCTACTAATTAATGGCAAAATCCCTATTTCAAGGAATTTTTTACAATCAACTTTAGTGTTCATCTTATTAAATGTTTCTAAAGGGCAAATAAAAACTGTATTATCGTTATTCATGCTATCTTCTAAAGATAAAGCTAATTTAAATATAGGATTATTATTGTTATCAAATCTTGATACATATTGAAATATTTGGCCCTTGTAAATTGGAAAATTATTTGTTGGTAATGGTGATCTATAACCATTGTTTAGTGAATCTTCGAGATCTTTATTAACGTTTTTAGCATATAAAGTCCGTCTTGATAAATGATAAGTATTAATGAAATCCATATTTCTACCTCCTAATAGCATATAAAATGTTAATTTATTAAGCTTTTCACTATACAAGAATGCTAGAATTTTAAAATTTATGCATATTTTTTTAAAAATTTTTAAGAGAGCTACTGCTAAAAATGAAAAAAAGCCGATTTTTATCGACTTTTTTTAATATTTATTTTTTAAATTTTTTTATGTAATTTTCTTTTTTAATATAGATAAAATAAAATCAATAATAACAAAAATAATTATAATAATAATTATTATTGCAAACATCATTGGATAATCAGCATTTTGATTTGCAACATAAATTAGTCTTCCAATTCCCCAAATACTACTTCTTCCAACAATTATTTCACTCATAACGGATATTTTAATTCCCATTCCTATTGAGTTAATTATTGCAACGTTTAAATACGGAAAAGTTAAAGGTAATATTACTTTAAAAATAGAATTTGGACGATAAAATCCTTCTAAACGAAGACTATTTTTAATATTTTCATCAATATTTATTACTCCTCCAACAATTGCTTCATAAATGAGAGGAAAAATAACAATATATGATATTAATACTGAAAAAATATTTGGTGAAAATATCGAAGAAATTATAAAAATAAAGCAAGGAACCGGTATAAAACGCATTAAATTTAAAAATGGTTTTAAAAATTTTCTTGATTTAATAAATAAACCTGAAAGTAAGCCAAATATAATTCCTAAAATTATCGAAATTATTATTGCTACAATTGTTCTTAAAAATGTTAAACCAAAAGCTTCATAAGTGCTTTCTAAAGTTAATAAATTTAATAACGCATTAAAAGTTTGATCAATTGTTGGTAAATAAATTTTATCAAATAAAGATGAAGAGATTAACCAAATTAAAAGAATAGTTAAGATACCTAACCATTCAAAGAGGATATTCCAACTATTCTTATATTTCTCTTTCATTATTCTATTTTACTATTAATTTTGATTAACAATAGATAAAAATTGATTGATTACTGTTTCATCCATTTCTTCATTAATTGATGTTGGAACAACTCCAAATCCGTTTCGACCATCTTTTTGAACATTTCTAATTAATGTTGAATTGAAACCAAATAAAGATGTTTGTTCATTTTGATCAGAAATTTTTTCTTCAATTGCTGAAGCAACATTTTCTGGATTATTAATAACATCATTAACCGCGTTATTAATTCTTTCCAAAATTTTATCAACTACTTCTTCGTTTTCTTTTTCAAATTCTTTTCTAACGAATAAAGCAGCTTGAGGAACATAATCAAATGTATAAACATCACTATTTTTTTCTTTAAAGGCTTTTTGTAAATTTATATCTAAAATTTTAGTAGTATCAATACCATTTTGAGACCATCTAGCCATTAAATTTGTTAATTGAGGTTCACTAATTACTGTCCAATCAATTGTTTCGCCTTCAATTGTAAAATTAGATTCTAATTTTAAAAGTTCGGTTTGCAAATTTCCAACAGCATCAAAATAATTTTCTTCCTTAATAATATCCCCATAAATATTATTAAACATTTTATTAGCTGTTCCTGTTTTTTGGAAAGAATAGATATTATCTCCTTCAACAGGTATAGTTCCAGTTTCTTTATTAAAACCTAAAAGATGAAAATTTCCACCTGTAAGCATTAACTTAAATTCATATAATGGATTTTCTTGTTTCTTTAATATATTTGCTACTTGTGTTGAATCAAATACTAAAAAATCATAATTTTCATTGGAAAATTCTGGTGGAATAGTTGTTGGTGTTGTAGTTGTTTCAACATTTTCTTCAATTAAAATTTCCATATAAAGAGGTAATGCTGGAGCACCAACCGGCATTAATAATTTATAATCGAGTTTTTCGTTATAAATGTTTGTAGAAGCGTGGCAACTTGTTAAAGTTGAAATAATAAGCACGCTAAAAAATAAAATACTTTTTTTCATTTTTTACCTTCTTTCTATTTAAATAATTCTTCGATTGTTTCACCAATCATCGAATCATCTTTTTTAAGATTAAAATTAGTTAAAATTGTATCACCAATATCAGCGAAAGAATTTCTATCATTTAGCATTCTTCCATCGCTAAAACCTTTTGAATAGCATAATAAAGGTACTTGTTCTCTTGTATGATCAGTCCCTTTCCATGTTGGATCGTTACCATGATCTGCAGTAATCATTAATAAATCATCTTCATTTAAATAAGCGATTAATTCTTTTAATTGTTCATCAAAAGTTTCAATGGCTTTTCCATAACCAATTGGATTTCTTCTATGGCCATATTCACTATCAAATTCGACTAAATTTACAAAACAGAAACCTTCATCAAATTCTTTAGATTTAACAATATCCATAGTTTTATTCATTCCATCGACATTTGAAGAAATATGAACAGTTGAAGTTACACCAACACCATTGAAAATATCATTAATTTTTCCAACACAATTAACTTGATATCCATTATCTTTTAAGATATTCATTGCAGTAATTCCACTAGGAGAAACTGCGTAATCATGTCTATTTGATGTTCTTTTAAATGTATCTTTAGTTTTTCCAACAAATGGTCTTGCAATAATTCTTCCTACAAACCATTCATCTTTCATACATAATTTACGAGCGATTTCACATACTCTATAAAGTTCTTTTAATCCAACAGTTTCTTCATTTGCACAAATTTGAAGAACACTATCACTTGATGTGTAAATAATTAATGAATTATTTTTAATAGATTCTTCACCTAAATCTTTTAAAATTTCAGTTCCGCTAGCTGCATAATTACCAATGAATTTATAGCCAGTTTCTTTTTCAAGTTCATCGATTAATTCTTTTGGAAAACCTGTTTCAGTAAATGTTTGAAATGGTTTTTTTGTTAAAATACCCATCATTTCCCAATGGCCAGTCATAGTATCTTTGCCATTGCTTGCTTCATTTAAACGTAATGAAAAGGAGTTTGGGTGAGAAACTTTTTCACAACCTTTAATTTCATCTAAATCTCTAATTCCAAAAGAATTTAAGGTAGGAATATTTAATCCACTTTCAAAACTTTCACTAATATGTTTAAAAGTGTTTGATCCAAAATCATTAACTTCTTTATTTTGGTAAAAATTCGCAGCATCTTTACCATTACCGATACCTAAACTATCGAGTACAATACAAATAATTCTTTTAAATTTTTTCATAAATTTTACCTTATTAAAAATACCTTAATTATTATACCAATATTTAAAGTATAAATATAATAATTTACATAATTCGTTGCATAATTTAGTCTTTATTCCAAAATTTATCGTAAGCATTCATTATCTTTTCTTCAGCAACATGTGTATAAATTTGAGTAGTTTCGATGTTTTCATGACCTAACATCTCTTTAACAGTTTTTAAATCTGCTCCCTTTGATAATAAATGTGTAGCAAAAGAATGCCTTAAAGTATGAGGTGAAATTGTTTTAGTTAAATTTATAATTTTTGAATGTTTTCTAATCATTTCAAAAATATATTGTCTTGTTAATTTATGTCCGTTTTTATTTACAAAAAGAGTTGTTTTATCAGAAGAAATTATCTTTTTTCTAACATTTTTTAAATATAGATCAATATAATAAAGCGCTTCGCTTCTTATCGGTACTTCTCTTTGTTTATAACCTTTTCCAAGTACTTTTATTATCTTTTCTTGAATGTTTATGTCTTTTATTTTTAAATTTATAAGCTCTGAAACTCTTAATCCAGATGAATATATTGTTTCGATTATTGCTTTATCACGTAATTCATCATCTTTAGAAATGTCAAAGGAATTTATTAAAGAATCTACTTCATCAATCGTTAAATATTCAGGTAAATATTTTTCACTCTTTGGTGTATATATTTTTCCAATTATATTGGTTTCAATTCCTTCTGTTTCTAAAAAAATATAAAAATTTTTAATTGTAGAAAGTCTCCTTTTTATCGATGAAGTTTTTAAATTATTGATTGATAAATTATAGTTAAAATCATTAATATCATCTTTTGTTAAATCTGAAGTATCTTCTATATAAGGAAAATATTTTTTAAAAAGCAAAAAATCTTCCTTATAATTTTCAATTGTTTGAGGAAGAAGATTTTTTTCAATTAATAAAAAATTTAAATATTTTTGAAAAGCTTGATTAATTTCCATGTTTATTTTTTAAATCCGAAACCCTTTTTAATACATCTTTATTAAATTTCCTATTTAATTCATTTATTAATAAGAAAGTTTCACTTTCTTTTTCGTGAATCATATAATCATCAAAAGTCATTTGAGTAACAGCTTCATTTCGATTGATTAAATTTTTAACTGAAAAACCTATTAATCTTATTAGTTGATTTTTATATGAATTTTCAAATAATTTAATAGCTGCTTCTTTGATTTTTGTTTCACTATCAGTGTAATCACCAATAGTTTTTGAATATGTAGTTGTTTTAAAATCACCGGTATTCGAAGCTTCTTTTAATGTTAATTGAATAGTTTTTGTTAATTTACCTTCGTTTTTCATATCAGCAATAATTCTATCAACTTCTTTCAAATAAAAATCGCGAATTTCTTCTCTTGAACTAGAATCACTTAATAAAGTTCTTGTTGTTCCGATAGATTTTTGTTCATCTGAAACTACATGAACTTCATCAGACGATCTTCCTTCTAAGCATTCTAAAATATAATTTTTAGATTCCATTAAGGTTTCATTAACTTCAGGAATATTTAACTTAATTTTATAATATAAATCTCCAATAGTTTTAATGCCTAATTTATATAATTTTGGTGATGTTTTCTTTCCGATTCCATAAAATGTTTTAACATCTAAAGGAAATAAGATTTTTTTAATATCTTTTTTTCTGATTATAGTTATTCCCATTGGTTTTTTATAATCTGATCCCATTTTAGCTAAAAATTTAGTAGGACCAACACCAATAGAACATTTTAATTTAGTTTTTTTATATAAAGAATTTTGAATATCTTTTAAATACCAATAAATGTTGTTTTTTCCATATTTTTTAAAAGATTCTGTTATATCAACATAACATTCATCACAAGAAATTTGTTCGATTATTTCACTATATTTTCTTATATGAGATATAAATTCCTTACTTAAAAGTTCAATAAAATTAAAATCAGGAGGCAAAATTATTAAATCTTTACATAAGGCTTTTGCTTGAAACATAGGCATTCCAGAACTAACACCATATTTCCTAGCTTCATATGAGCAAGTTGAAACGATTCCAGCTCTCCCTTCTCCTCCAATAGCGACTGGTTTACCAATAATTGAAGGATTTTTAATTTCTTCACATCTTACAAAGAAAGTATTCAAATCGATATGTAATATAATTTTGCTCATATAAATATACTAATAAATTACTATTTATTTACTATATTCATTTATTTTTGCTTTTGCTTCATTTAATGTATCAGTTTCTTCTTTAATTAATTTTTGAGCTTCTTCATATAAAGAAAGCATTTCATTTAAAGGAGCATTACCTTCACTCATCTTTTTAACAATTTCATCTAAACGTGCTAGTTTTTCTTCAAAGGTTAATTCTTTATTTTCCATTTTTTAATTTCTCCTTTTTTGTAATTGAAACATCGACTTCTTTATCTTTAAAAATAATTTTATTATTACCTTCATCTTTAAGTAATTTAGATTCATAAATTATTTCATCATTTTCATCTTTAATAATACAGTATCCTTTATTTAAAATATTATAAGGATTAGATGAATCAGCAAGAATTTTATAATTGTTTATCTTATTATCTAAATTATAAATATAATTTTTAAATAAGTTGGTAATTTTTATCTCATAATTAGTTATTTTTTCAAAATAAGCATCATAAATTTTATCTAAACTAGTTAATGATTTATTCGTTTTTAAAATAGTTAATTTATGAATATAATTTGATAAAAAATTATTCATTAAGGTATTTATATAATCTTTGTTTTGTTTTAAATCATTTAATACATCTTCTTTATTAGGAACGACAATTTCAGCAGCTCCTGTTGGAGTTGAAGCATATTTATCAGCGATAAAATCAGTTATTGATCTATTAATTTCATGACCAACCGCACTAATTAACGGAGTTTTTATTTTTGCTATCGTGCGAATTAATTCTTCATCATCGAAGCACGATAAATCTTCAATACTTCCGCCACCTCTAGCAATAATTAAAACATCATTATTATCATTATCAGCTTTAATAATATTTTTAATTAAATCTAATGGTGCTTCTTTTCCTTGAACTAAACTATAATAAAAATTTATTTCAACAAGTGTCCATCTTCTAATAATATTTGTTTCTAAATCTTTACTAGCAGCACTATTTTTTCCGACAATAATTCCAATTTTATAAGGGAAAAGAGGTAATTTTTTCTTTCTAGATTCATCAAAAAGACCTTCTTTTGATAATTTTTCAATTAATTTTTGTTTCTTTAGAAGAATATCACCTTCTCCTTCTCTAGAAATATTTTTAACGATTAATTGATAATATCCACCGTTTGCATAAACTGATAAAGAACACGTTAAAATAACTTCATCGCCATCTTTAAAATCTTCTTTTAAAGAAAAAGCGTCATATTTAAACATGACACATTTTATAGTGCTTGAAGAATCTTTAAGTGAAAAATAAATATGCCCAGAAATATTTTTACCTTTCCAATTTGAAATTTCACCCTTTACTTTAAGAGATTTAAAAAATGGAGAAGTATCAAAAATTTCTTTAACTAAATTATTGATTTCTAATACACTAAACGTATGGTTTTTTATATTATTATTTAATTCTTCTTCAAAATTATTCATTTTTTAAACAATTATCTAAAATAGCATTTACAAATTTATAATCGTCTTTTTCGCCATATTTTTTTGCTAATTCAACCGCAATATTAATAGCAATATTTTTATTCATTCCTTCAATATATTTAAAATTGGTTACCGCTAAAATTAAAATAGCTTTAATACAAGTATTTAATCTAGAAAATTTCCAATTTTTTAAATATTGTGAAATTAAAGAAATAATTTCTTGTTCGTTTTTTAATGATTTAATAATAATTTCTTTTAAAAATGTAGGAGTTTCTTCGTAACTCATGCCTAAAAAATCTTCGAACGTTTGTTCGATATTGATTACAATTCCTTCTTCTTGACAAATCAAAAACGAAGAAAGTATTTGCATTGCGATTTCTTGAGTTTTATTTCTACTAATCTCTTCCATATTTTATTTATTTTTTATATCACTAAAACTAAAAGAAATATCAAAAGGAATAGCTTCACATTGATTTAATAAGTTAACATTTAAATTTTTAGTAACTTCTTCTTCGATTATTTCTTTACTAACATCTTTTTCAACAAGCAAATTAAATTTATAAGAAATTTTATTTCCTCTAATAATTGCTACAACACTTGGTTTAGATTTTTCATTTTTTTCATCTTTTTTAACGATTCCAACAACATCTTTTAAAGATTCTTTACCAATTGTTGTAAAAACTTTTTTACTCATTGCAAGTTTGCCATTTTTATTAAATTTATTTAAATAAATGTAATTTGCCATATTAATTATTCTCCTTCATATAATCAAGAATAAATTTAGTTAAATAAGGCTCTTCAAATTTGAAATGAGAAATAAGTTCATTAGCATTTCCACTAGCTCCAAAACAATCAATTCCATAAGGATGAGCACTATATTTATGCCAACCAAATGTTGAAGCCATTTCAACAGAGAATGTTTTTTCTCTAGAAGATCTTAAGACACTTGATTTATATTTATCATCTTGAAGTTCAAAGCTATTATAAGAAGGCATTGAAACAACATCAAAATCTAAACCTGATTCAAGTAATTTTTGTTTAGTTTGAATAGCTAAAGAAACTTCACTTCCTGTAGCAATAATTGTTCCATCAGGAATTTCTTTAGTTGCTTTATCAATAATATAAGCACCTTTTTCAAAGTCTCCATCATATTTTGAATTTTCAAGTAATGGTAAATTTTGACGTGATAAAACGATTGCGGTTGGAGTTGTTTTGCTTTTTAATGCAACTCGATATGCACCATAAGTTTCTTTTGCATCACAAGGTCTAATTAAATTGAAATTAGGAATAGATCTAAGCATTGCAAAATGTTCAATAGGTTGATGAGTTGGGCCATCTTCTCCTACAGCAATAGAATCATGTGATAATAAATAAATTTGAGGAACTTTCATTAAAGAAGACATTCTTATTGCGCTCTTTGCATAATCACTAAATACAAAGAAAGAACCAACATAACTTCTTAATCCACCATGGAGTAAAATTCCATTTGATGCTGTACACATCAAGAATTCACGAATACCCCAGTTTATATTTGTACCATTTGGAGTTGATGGAGTGAAAGTAATTCCATTATTTAAATGAGTTTTAACACTACTTGCAACGTCAGCACTTCCTCCAACAAGGAAAGGTAAATTTTCATGGAAATAATTTAATAAAATTCCACTAGTATTTCTTGTTGCATCTGTTTTTAATGTTGAAACATCAAATTTTAAATTATCAACAATATCATCGATATTATTATTATTATTAAATACTTTTTCTAAAACATCGATTTTATCGCCATTTATTGCTTTTTGTTGTTGATAATAATTGTTATATTTTTCATATTTCTCATTAGCTCTTGCAATAAAAGTTTCTTTAAAATCATTGTAAACTTCTTGTGGAATATCAAATGGTTCATTTGTATAGCCGTAACTTAATTTAGCATTATTTCCATCTTCTAAGCCTAAAGGTGCACCATGTACTTTACAAGTTCCTTGATTTTTTGAACCATATCCAATAATTGTTTTAAAAATAATTAAAGTAGGTCTTTCTTCTTCTTTTTTAGCTTTTGCTAAAGCATTACGAATTTGAGTTATATTATTACCATCTTTTACAGTAATAACATTCCATTTTGCACTTTCAAATCTCATTTTAACGTCATTTACGTCAGATTGAGCTAAAGGTCCATCTAATGTAACGTCATTTGCATCATATAAAAGAATGAGTTTATTTAATTTATTTAAACCAGCAAAAGAGATAGCTTCTTGAGAAATACCTTCTTCTAAACAACCATCGCCACAAATACAATAAGTATAATGATTGAATAAATGTTTTGAATATTGTGCAGAAAGCATTCTTTCAGAAAGAGCAATACCAACTGCTTCAGCAACGCCTTGTCCTAAAGGTCCACTTGAAGCATCAATTCCTTCAGTAACTCCAACTTCTGGATGTCCTGGGGTAATTGATCCAAATTTTCTAAATTTTTTTAAATCATCTATTGAAATATTATATCCACATAAATGAAGAATTGTATAAAGAAGCATTGAAGCATGTCCACAACTTAAAACAACTCTATCGCGGTTAATCCAATTAGGTTTAAATGGATTTGCAACAACGAAGTCACGATATAAAACATACATAATTGGAGCAAGAGAAAGTGAGGCTCCTGGGTGACCGCTATTGGCAAGATTTATTCCGTCGATAGCTGTTGCTCTTAAAGCTGCGACACATAATTTTTGAGTTTTTCTAGATTGTGAACTTTGCATATTTAATCTTCCTCCTTCACAATTTTTATTCCAAGCTCAGCAAGTTGATCATCATCAACATTTACTGGAGCATTTGTAACAGGACAAACAGCACTTAAATTTTTAGGGAAAGCAATAACATCTCTAATATTGTTAGTTTCACATAAAACCATGGTTAATCTTTCAAGTCCGAAAGCCATTCCACCATGTGGAGGTGTTCCATATTTAAGTGATTCAACAAACCATCCAAATTTTCTTTGAATATCTTCTTCACTAAACCCTAAGATTTTAAAAATTCTATCTTGTGTTTCTTGATCATAAATTCTTAATCCGCCACCACCGGCTTCATAACCATTCATAACAATATCATAAGTATAAGAATATACATTGTATGGCTCAGTTTCTAGCTTATCTAAATCTTCATCAACTGGTCTAGTGAATGGGTGATGACATGGAGTAATTTCACCAGTTTCTTCACTTTTTTCAAAAAGTGGGAAATCAACAACCCATAATACATCAAATGTATGAGGTTTAATTAAATTTAATTCTTCAGCTAAATCAGTTCTTAAAGCGCCAAGACCAAAATTTACATTTCTTAAAATATTGCCTTGAGCAATAAAAATAACATCATTTTCTTTTAATGAGAATCTTTCAATTAAACCATTTTTAGTTTTCTCATCGAAGAATTTAACAATTGAACCAACAAGTTCGTTATTCTCATATTTTATAACAAAATAGTTATTAAGTTTGAATTTTTTTGCTAAAAGATTATAAGTATCTTGTTTTTTTCTTGTGCAATCTTTAGCAAAATTTTCAACTTTAATACCTTTTATATATTTTGCGTTTTTAAACGTTTCAAATTCTGAATCAACAAATAAATCTTTTATATCGGTTAATTTTAAATCAAAACGAGTATCTGGTTTATCACTACCATAAACATTTGTAGCTTCATCATAAGAAATTCTTCTTAAAGGTAATTTAATATCAACATCAATTACTTCTTTAAAAACTTTTTGAACAAAACCTTCCATTAATGTAAGGAATTGATCTTGAGTTAAAAATGAAGTTTCAATATCAATTTGAGTAAAATCAGGTTGACGATCAGCTCTTAAATCTTCATCTCTAAAACAACGTGCAACTTGATAATATCTTTCAAAACCTGCTACCATTAACATTTGTTTATAAAGTTGAGGAGATTGAGGAAGAGCGTAAAATTGACCCTTATGAATTCTACTAGGGACAAGATAGTCTCTAGCTCCTTCTGGCGTTGAAGGTGCAAGATAAGGAGTTTCAACTTCAATAAACCCATTTTGGTCTAAATATTCATGAGCGATTTTAACAATTTTTGCTCTTGTAATAAAATTCTTTAATAAATTTGGTCTTCTTAAATCTAAATAGCGATATTTTAAACGAATATCTTCTAAAGCATCAGTTTTTTCAGCGATAATAAATGGAGGTTGTTTAGCAGTATTAATTAAAACAACTTCACTTGCTTCAATTTCAATTTCGCCTGTTTTTAAATTTGGATTTGCTACATCTTTTTTATTAACAACTCCAGTGATATTTAAAATATATTCATTACGAATATCAGGTACTTCAATTGAATCTGTTTTAATTAAAACTTGAATAATTCCACTTCTATCTCTTAAATCAACAAACATTAAGCTTCCAAGATTTCTCTTTTTTGAAACCCAACCAACAACAGAGACAGTTTTATTTAAATCATTTAAAGATAATTCTCCGCAATAATTAGTTCTTTTTATCTCTTTTTCCATATTTTTTATTCCTCGTGACGATGATGAGAACATGAATGATCGTCATTTTCTTTTTCATCTAAATAATCAACAATTTTATCTAATGAAACAGTCTCTTGTGTTTCTTTTCTTAAATCTTTAACAACAATTGAATTATTGTTAATTTCTTCTTCACCTAAAATCAAAGCATATTTAGAAGATAATTTAATTGCTTTTTTAAGCATTCCTTTTAATCCCTTGCCCTCTAAATTGACATCACTTTTATAACCATTAAGTCTTAAAGTTGTAGCAATTTCTAAAGCTTTATCTTGGTAAGAAATATCTAATGGCATAATATAGCAGTCTAATGAATCATCAATTTCATCAAAAAGTGAATCATCACTCATTACTGAAGCAATTCTTTCAATTCCAATTGCAAAACCACATCCTTCAATATCTTTTGGACCACCGATTTCTTGAATAAGTTTATTATAGTGTCCTCCTCCACAAAGAGCGCCATAATTTATACCTTTTGAAGAAGTATAATGGAATTCAAAGACGACATCGCTATAATAATCTAATCCTCTAACAAGATTTCTATCGATTTCATATTCAATTCCTAATTCATCTAAACTTTTTAAAACTTTATTAAAGTTATCTTTAGATTTATCGGTTAAATAATCTTCGATTTTTGGAGCGTTTTTGACTATTTCTTGATCCGATGGATCTTTACAATCTAAAATTCTTAAAACATTGAGTTTAAATCTTTCTTTACAATCAGGACACATTGTTTCTAAATGTTTTTCAAAATAATTTCTTAAAACTTCTTTATAATTATTTCTTGATTCGTCATCACCTAAACAATTAATAACGAGTTTTAAAGATTTAAAACCAAGCATTTTTAAAGCAAAATAACATAATGAAATAACTTCAACATCGCGGTATGGAGAAGTAACTCCAACACATTCAATACCAAATTGATTGAATTGACGATATCTACCTTGTTGAGGTCTTTCATATCTAAAACAAGGTCCAACATAATAAGCTTTAACAGGAATATCTCCTAATGCTAAAAGTTTATTATTAACAATACTTCTAATAACTCCAGCAGTTAATTCTGGACGTAAAGTGATACTTCTATCACCTTTATCTAAGAATGTATACATCTCTTTTCTAACAATATCGCTACTATCTCCAACTGAACGTTGAAATAATTCGCTATATTCCATAATTGGAGTTCTAAATTCTTTATAATTAAAATATTCAGCAACTTGAATTAAAGTTTGCTCAATATATGAATATTTATCAGCCTCACTTAAAATAACATCGTGGGTACCTTTTACTAAATTAAACATAAATCTTTTCCCTCTAAATAGAACGAAATAATTATATATAATTATTTCTATATATTCAAAAATTAATGAATTACTCTTTTAATTTCATAAACATCTTTAACATTTTTTAAAAGTTGAAATGCTTTATTTAATTCATTTATATCTTTTACATAAATTTGTGCAGAAATTGTACAAGTAAAGTTTTCGCTATGTAATTTACCACTAATTTCCGTACACTTAATTCTTGCCCCAGCTAAAGAAGATAAAATATCCGCCATTAAATTATTACGATCATTACATTCAATAGATAAATCAACAGGATAGGAATCATCTCCTCTTTTTTCTTTCCAATGAACATCAATTAAACGTGATTTTTCATTAGCGATATTTGGGCATCCTTTACGGTGAACTGTGACTCCGTTTCCTTTAGTAACATATCCAATAATTTCATCACCTGGAATTGGAGTGCAACAATTTCCTAATGTAATTTTAATTCCCTTACCATTTTCAATAGTAACTGGACATTTATCGTTATCAAAATTTTCTTTTTTCGATAATAATAAATCATTAGTTTTCTTTTTAATTCCTAAAACGCTAGCTACAGCTCCAGGAGTTGGATTATGCATAGCAATTCCAACATAAACATCATCTAAAGTATCAAAATGGTAGTAATTTAGTAATTTTTGAGTATTTAATAGTTGAACCATTTCTTTTTCACTGTAACCTCTATCCTTGAAAAAATCTAAACAAATAGTTTTTCCTCTACTTATTTTTTCATCTCTAACAAGTTCACTATTCTTTTTAAGTAAGAATTTTTTAATTCTCGATTTAGCTGATGATGTTTTAACTATATTTAGCCATGATTCATTAGGTCCAGGAGATGTTTTTGATGTTTTAATTTCACAAACATCGCCAGTTTTTAAAGGGGTATTTAATGGAACTAAATTTCCATTAACAACTGCTCCTACTGCCGATTCACCAACCTTTGTATGAACTTTAAAAGCTAAATCGAGCGGGGTAGATCCTAAAGGTAAGTCGATAACCTTACCTTTTGGAGTAAAAACATAAACATTTGCTTCAAAAATATCTTTAGATAATGTATCTAAATAATCTTGAGCATCTTCACCACTTAAATCTTTATCTTTACTAATTGAAACAAAATCTCTAAACCAGTGTAATTTTTCTTCAATTTCTTTTTGTTCTTGTTTTGCACTATAATGAGTTCCTTCTTTATAACGCCAATGTGCGGCAACACCGCTTTCTGCAATTTCATCCATTTCTTTAGTTCTTATTTGAACTTCAAAAATATTTGAATTTCCATCAATAACCGAAGTATGTAAAGATTGATACATATTTGGTTTTGGCATTGCGATATAATCTTTAAATCTTCCTGGAATTGGAGTAAAGTTTTGGTGAATAATACCTAAAATCTCATAACAATTGAGTTCAGTTTCAGTAATAATTCTTAAAGCTAAAACATCATAAATATCTTCAAATTTATGATTTTTTAAAAACATTTTTTTATAAATTGAATAAATAGATTTAACCCTGGCCTCAATTTCAAATTTAAATCCTTGTCGATATAAAATATCAGCAATTTTCTTTTTTAATTGATTAAGAGCATTTTTACGGTTTTTAATCTTTTCATTTAAAAGTTCACTAATATGCTCATATTCATCAGGTTTTTCTATTTTTAAAGATAAATCTTCTAATTCACTTTCTACTCTATAAATACCTAAACGGTGAGCGATAGGTGCAAAAACTTCTAAAGTTTCTTTAGCTAAAGCGTGTTGTCTTTCAGGTTTTAAAGCTTCAATAGTTCTTAAATTATGAAGTCGATCAGCAAGTTTAATAATAATGACACGAACGTCTTTGGCCATTCCTAAAAAAATCTTACGATGATCTTCCGCTTCAAATTCTTCTTGAGTTCTTTTTGATAATTTTAAACGTTGAATTTTTGTTAAAGAATCAACAATTCTAGCCGTTTCTTCTCCAAACATTTTTTCAATATCTTCGACAGTTGTTTCAGTATCTTCAACAACATCATGTAAAAGAGCAGCAGCAATTGTTACTGGTCCGCCTTGAAGAGTTGCTACGATATAAGCAACTTCTATTAAATGGTGAATATATGGTTCGCCAGATTTTCTTAAAATTCCAGCATGCATTTTTTCAACAAAATGAAAAGCATCTTCAATCATTTTTTGATCGCTTTCATTATGAATATATAAAGAATAAGCTGCTTTTAAATCGTCAAAAGTGTGCATTGGATAACCACCATTAGGTAATAATTTTCCAGTGCCTTCTTCAACCTTATTAGTAATAACTTGTTCGCCAAGTCCGTCTTTTTTTATTTCATCGCTTAATTTTAATTTAGTTTCTGCCATACTTAAATATTTTACTATAATATAGATTTTTTTGCTTAATTTTCTATCTTTTGGGAGTAAATTTCATAATCATTTGCTTTAAATTGATACGAGGTATGTCCATTAAATTTATTAATAGAAATATACCCTAACAAATTTACTTTATTTTCTTTTAACATTTCATTTGGATAATTGAAATAAATCAAAGAAGAATCAAAAGAAATTCGAGTAATAATATGAGTTGTATCTTTTGAAAATTTTAAAGATAAAGTACTAATATCGTAAATTTTCAATAAAGGTTTTGGAAAATCTTTACCAAATGGAGCAAAACTTGAAATTAACTCATATGAATTTTTATTTATTTCATTAAGCTTAAAATCGATAGTCTTTTTTTCTTCTTTTATAAATTTATGTGAAGAAGAATATTCTAATAATTTTTCTTCAAATAACGATAAATTTTCACTTTCAAATTCAAATCCACCGGCAAATTCATGACCACCAAAAGCTATAAATAAATCACTATTTTCTTTTAAAAACGAAACAACATTAAATCCGTTTCTACTTCTTGCGCTACCTTTATAAGTATTATTTTTAGTTTTAATTAAAATAAATGATGGTTTATTCGTTTTTTCTAAAAATCTATTTGCTAATAATCCGCTAATTCCTTCTTCTATATCTAATATTAATAATAAATAAGGTAATGAATCATCAATTTTTAAATCCATATTTTCAAAATCAGTAATTAATTTTTTTCTGTTATCATTAACCGAATTAATATAGTCAAGATAAATATTAATATTTTTAGTTTTATCAATTAAAAAGTATCTAACGACATTAAATAAAGAATTATCTTTAATTATTCTACCTACAGAATTCACTTTTGGTACAAGATAAGAAGAAATATCTTCTTCATTGATATCTTCATATTTATTAACTAATAAACATATTTCATTAAATTTATTTTTATTTATAGCTTTTAAAGCTAATTTAACTATTTTATGATTTAAAAATGAAGAGAGAGGCATCAAATCTGAAATGAGCGAGATTCCTCCTAAAGAAAGTAAATATTCATCAACTTTTCCATTTAAATAAACATAAGAAAATAGAAAAGATAATGCAGCAGCTGAAATGTTATTATTAATTTCTTCAATTTTTCCCCAATGGATTAAAGAGGAAGGTTTGGCTTCTTTTTCTTTAATAATTTCATGATGATCAATAATTATAACTTTAGCACCTTTTGAAAGAATATAATCGACATTTTCTTTTAAAGTAATTCCATTATCAACAAGGATAAATAATTTATAATCTAAAGATAAAAACATGTCGATATTTTCTTTTGTAATTCCATAGCCATCTTTTTCTCTAAAAGGAATATAAAAACCACATTTATAATCATCTTCTTTTTTTATTAAATTATAGATAATTGAAGTGGACATTATTCCATCACAATCATAATCACCATAAATTATGATTTTTTCATTATTTTTTATAGCATTTTTTATTATTTCCTTACTCTTTAAAAAATCTTTATTTTCAAGCAAAAAAGAAAGAAAAGAATAATCGATACTTTCATCTTTAATTTTTAAATATTTATCAATAGTTAAATTATAATATTTTAAAAGTCTAGTTAATAAATCGTCCATAAATAAGTATTTTAAAAGCATAAAAAGTGGGATTATTATTTCTCCCACTTAATTTAATTAATCGTTAATACCAACAAAAATTGCTTCTTCTGGTCCATCATCATTTTTCTTGTTATGTTTAGATGGATATTTTTTCCTTCTTTCTTCAATTGAAGAATTAATTTTAACTTTAATTTTATTAAAGAAAGTTGCAAACATAAATTCTATTGGTAAAACAAGGAATCTTGTTGAAATAACTTGTATAATCATTCCAGCTAATATAAGAATGAGTAAATATTGATTAATACCATTTACAAAGAAAAGTGAAATAACAATGAATGAAGAAATTAAAGTTAAATTAATAATACTTGGATAATAAGAATTTAAACAATATTCATATTGTTCTCTTCTTAATGATAAATCATTATCAATTTCTTTTCTTTTTTCACGTAATACTTCTTTTTCTTTATTAAAGTATGTAATTAAGATTATATATCCTAAAAGTGTTAATAATAATCCACCAAGAGTAATGATTGAAGCAAATGGTCCATTAATTAATGAGAAGATGCCGATTGTAACAGTTAAGCTTCCACCAACTAATAAGATAGAGGTTAATGTTTTAGAAATATTAAATCTAAATAACATATAAACACTGCTTACAGCAACTCCAATAAGGCAATAAAGCATAACATAATAATTATTTGAATCATTATTAACGTTATAAACTTGATTTAATGTAATAGTTGGAGAACCTAAAACAGGTCTAAGTTGAATATCTAATGCTTCTTCAATTCTCATCTCAACAACACTTCCATCATTTTGAAGTGTATAAATTAATGAATCAGAGTTATAAGCATCATCTAAAGAAACAATAAAATAATATTCTTTATTAGTAACGTTATTGACAATATAAGAATAATTATATGTTTCCATTTCGACATCATTAAACATTAATGTGTCTTCGTCTTCATAGAATTGTGTTAAGAAAACATTTCTAATATTTTCTTCATATCTTTGAATATCACGAGAATCATCGCTAGAAACATTTCTTCTATCGATTCTAATAACAACTTCACTATTTTGTTCAGCTGAAGTTGAATTATAAATATTTCCTCTTACAATTTGGAAGGTTGTTAATCCAATAATTGAAGCAAGTAAAAGAATTGAAGAAGCAATAGTTAAAGCAAGACTTGTCTTTTTATTATCTCTTTTCTTAAATTGATCAAAATATGTTGGTTTTTCATCCATAGAAAGATTTGGAACTTTCTTTTTATCAACACCGATTAATGATAATTTATTAGCGACTGTAGAAGAATTATAAATTAACCATGAAAGTGCTCTTAAAAGTGCACCATTTAAAACAATATTTAAGATTGAACCAACAATAAGTAATGAACCAAATGAAATTAAGATTGAGTTTGGAATTAAATAAGCTGTAATACCTAAAATTAAAGTAATAACTGAAACATCAATTTGAGTAGCTAAACTCTTTTTATTTCCATCGATATAAGCTTTTTTAATATTTTTACCTAAATAAATTTCATCTTTAATCTTTTTAAAATAAATTCCTGAAGAGAATATAGAAAGCATTACTAAACTAATAAGTCCAATAATTGTTCCGATATTAAATTCACTTCCAAATGTATTAAATAGACCAATTGAAGAAATAAACATAGCTACACCATTTAAAATAGCACTGATACCATTAATTCCATAATTTAAAACTAAAAATAATGAAACAACAATTGCTGCAATTAAGGTAGCGATAAATAATCCGTTTGACCAGTTAATTGAATTCATATAAACAAGGAAATCAGTAAATGGTTTAACGGTTGTTGTATAAGCATTGTCACCATTAACATTTAATAAAGTGACATTAAAATCATAACTTGAAGAATTAAATTTATGCATCCAAATATTAGCTTTTTTATAAGCTAAGACACGGTCACTTTCAGTTGCACCATAGAATGCATTATCTTCTGTTGAAGAAAGATTGTACCCACCGAAATAAATTTCATTATAAACAGCATTTGTTTGATCTTCTTCTGATAAATTAGCATCATAATCCCAATAGAAAGAAGATGGATTTGTTGCATCAAAAGTAAATAAAATGTGTTCTTTAATTTGTTTTGCACTTAAAAATTCATTTCCTTTATTTTCAATTAATGTGTCGATAGTTAAACCATCAACCCAGTTATTTAAAATAAAAATTAAATTTTCATTTGCAGTTGTTTCTTCTTCACCTTCTTCAGTTGAATTATCACTTGAGTCTTCACTATCTGCTTCTGCTTCACTTGCAGCTGTTACGATGGTTTTAAATTGTTCAGGATCAGAAAGAGAAACTACAACATAAGGATAATTATCTCTATATTCAATTCTTGCTGAACCACTTTCAAAAAAGTTAGCATCTCCACTTAAAGAAGCAATTTCACTTGGTGTTTGTCCAGCAGTTGGGTCACCACTATATGTCGAAGCCATAAATGACCATGAAAAATTTAAATATGATGAAATATCATCATATAAAGCGCTTTCAGTTTTAAAAGTGACTTTTATTGTATCAAGACCACTTGTTTCAAGACGATAATCACTAATATCAGCATTATCAAGTCTTACTTTAAACTCATTAACGGCGTCATCTAAACGATTTTGTTTATCTTGATCAGAAATATTTCCGTCATCAGTTGTCCCACCATTAGAAATATCGAATGTCTTTTCACTAATTTTATAGACATAGGTTCTCATTGATTCATAATCTCCAGTACCATTTACGTTAATAAATGAAGGTACGAGAGCAACTAACAAACCAAGAAGTAATGATGCTACTACACTTATATATCCAACTATTCTTTTCATATATTTAAAATCCTCAGACTTTATAAATATTTATATTTATAAACAATCGTTAATAATTATATATAAAAATGGAAGTAATAACAATAAAAAATAAAACAAATACAGTTAATAAAAATCGACTATTTTTTATAAAATTCTTGATAAATTTCTTCTCCAAATTTTGTTAATTTTCTACCTTGTTTTGTCCTTTCAATAATACCTTTATTTACTAAATAAGGTTCATTAATATTTTTTAAATTATTAACTTCATCATTTAATAATGCTGAAATTGCTTCTAAAGAGGTTGGATGAATAAATTTTTCTTTCATAATTTTAATTATTTCTAAATCTTCATTTGTTAAACCATATTTATTAATTTTTAAAAATGAAAATGCTCTTAATAATTCATTTTTATCGAATTTATCGATTTTTTTATATATTTTATAATCAAATAAACGTTTTAATAAATTATTTAAATATCTTGGTGTATTTCGACTTCTTAAGACTATTTCTTCATAACATTCTTCATCTAATTTTAAGTTAAAAATTTTCTCATTTGATTTAATTATTTCAATTATTTCATTCTTTTTATAATAATCAAATTTAAAAATAATTGAAAAACGATCTCTTAAAGGAATTGATAAAGTGCCTGCATTTGTTGTCGCACCTATTAAAGTAAATGGAGGTAAAGAAAAAGATAAAGCTTTAACATTTTCCTCGCTTTTATAAGTAGCATGAATTTTAAAATCTTCCATTGCACTATATAAAATTTCCATAAACTCTTTTTTTAAACGATGTATTTCATCAATAAACAAAAAATCTCCAGGATTTAATTGACCTAAAATCGAAATTAATTCATTCCCTTTTGCAATTGATGAAGCAGTTATTGTTATAATATTTCCTTTCATTTCATTAGAAATAATATATGCTAAAGTTGTTTTTCCTAAACCAGGAGGACCATAAAATAAAATATGATCTAAAACTGTTTTTCGACTTTTCGCACTATAAATAAAAGCTTTTAATTGAGAAATGATTTCTTTTTGGCCAAAAAATGAATTTAATGATTTAGGACGAAGATTATTATCAATATTATTCATTTTTTCATTCCTCTTATTGCTTCTTTTAAAGCTTCATCATCGCTTAATCCATCTTTTAAATTATTCATTGAATCAGTTATTTCATTTTGTGAATAACCTAATGATTTTAAAGCTAAATAAACATTTGAATATTTTGATAAATATTCATCGTTTTTATCGATATTATCAGCTAATTTTAAAACGATAGATTCAGCAAAAACACCTATTCCTTTTATTTTTCTAAGTTCAGAAATATTTTTTGTTTTAATTAAAAAAATCAGTTCTTCCACTTTTACATTTCCTAAAATTTGTAATGCTTTTTTAGGACCAATTCCATTTACTTCGATTAACTTAATAAATATTTCGTATTCTTTATAAGTTTTAAATCCGCAAAGTAAAACTCTATCATCTTTCAAATAATCATAGATATAAAGCTTATTTTCTTCGCTTAAAGTAAATTTTTCATTTGGTTTTGTAAAAATTTCGTAACCGATTTTATTTACTTCAAAAATAATTTTGTTAAATTTTATATTTTTAATAGTTCCAAAAAAATATGAATACATTAAATTAATATTTTTTTTGATGAATAAATTATTCAAAATATTCAAATTCAAATTCTTTAAGTTTAACTATATCGCCATCTTTAGCGCCCATTGCTTTTAATTTTTCATCAACGCCAATTTTATTTAAATAAGTGATTAATCTCATCATACCTTCATCAGTTGAAATGTTAATTAAATCATATGTTCTTTCAACTCTTTCACCTTTAATGATAAATAAATGTTCTTTTTCTTTAACAATATCAAAGATTTCTTCACTTTCATCAAGATTAATAACAACTTCTTTTTCTTCTTCTTTATAAATTGGGAAAATAGGAGCAGTTTCGAGTAAATCTTTACATTTATATAAAATTTCATCGATTCCTTCATTAGTTAAACAAGAAAGAGGATAAACTTTTTGATTTACATTTTTCTCAAATTCTTTTAATTTTTCTTCACTTCCTTCTTCATCCATTTTTGAAGCAACAATAACTTCTGGACGATTAACAAGATTCATTCCATATTCTTCTAATTCTTTACGAATAGTTAAATAATCTTCATAAGGATTTTCACTACTCATATCAACCATATGAATTAAAACTCTTGTTCTTTCGATATGTCTTAAAAATGCAAGACCTAATCCTTTACCTAAATGAGCACCTTTTATTAATCCAGGCATATCAGCAAGGACAAATGATGAGCCATCTTTTAAATATGTGACACCTAAATTTGGAACAATTGTTGTAAAAGGATAATCACCAATTTCAGCTTTTGAATTTGAAACACAACTAATAAAGGTAGATTTACCAACACTTGGAAGACCAATAATTCCTACATCAGCTAAAAGTTTAAGTTCTAAAATTAATCTTTTGTTTTCTCCAGGAAGACCGTTTTCAGCAATTTTTGGAGCTTTATTTCTCGCATTTTTAAAGCAAGCGTTTCCTCTTCCGCCTCTTCCACCTTTAGCAATTAAATATGTTTCACCAACTTTATTTAAATCACATATAAAACTATGATTTTCTTCTAAATAAACTACAGTTCCTATTGGTAAATCAATATAAATATCTTTAGCATCTTTACCATATTGAAGTTTATTTCCACCATTTTCGCCATTTTCAGCAATAAAAACTTTACTATGACGATAATTTACTAATGTAGTTGTTGAAGATGAACATCTTAAATAAATTGATCCGCCTCTTCCTCCATTTCCACCACTAGGTCCACCTAAAGGACGATTTTTTTCATGTAAAAAAGTAAGAGCACCATCTCCTCCTTTTCCACTTTTAACTTCAATAATAGTACGATCAATAAACATAAGTTTTCCTTTTTTTAATTTTAAAAAAATTAAAACCATCTGCTAAGCAGATGGTTAATTAATTATTAAGCAGCTTCGTAAACAGATACACGTTTTCTATTTTTACCAACTCTTTCGTATTTAACAATACCAGCTTTTGTTGCAAAAATTGTATCATCTCCACCCTTTTTGGTATTTAACCCTGGATAGATTTTTGTTCCGCGTTGTCTATAAATAATTGCACCTGCTTTACAGAATTGTCCATCGCTTCTTTTAGCACCGAGTCTTCTACCAGCACTATCTCTTCCGTTTTTAGTTGAACCAACACCTTTGTGGGAAGCGAAGAGTTGTAAATCAAGTTTAAATCTTAATTCCATAAATACTTCCATCCTTTCATTACTTTTTAGTAATTTTAACGTAATCTTTATAACTATCTTCGATAGTTTTTAATTGAATAAGCATTGTTTTTAAAACAATTTTATCTTCATCGTTTTGTTTATCAGTTAATAAAGCAATCTCTACCTTACCACTTTCACTACTTATTTTATAATCATCAATATTATTTATGGCATTTAATCCACCAATTATAATTGCACTTACTGCACTACAGACAATATCTTTGCCTTTTTTATCATAATTAGCATGACCTTCGCTTTTTAAATAAGTTATTTGATCATTATTTTTTGAATAAGCAATTTTAATCATTATAAGTTAATGCTTGTAACTGTTAAGCAAGTATATGGTTGTCTATGACCCATACTTCTACGATAATTGTTTTTTGCTTTGTATTTAAAGACATGAATCTTTTTGCCAAGGCCTTGTTTTTCAACTTTTGCGACAACTTTAGCGCCTTCAACAAATGGGTTTCCAGTTTTAATAGTTTTATCAGCAACTAATAAAACTTTATCAAAAGTATATTCTTTGCCAGCTTCAACATCTAATTTTTCAACATAAATTTTTTGGCCAACTTCTACTTTTAATTGCTTACCACCACTTAAAATTATAGCGTACATATGTTTCCTCCTTTAATTAAATAATTACTCGCTCTGAAGGTATTTATTAATAAAAAATAAATTTTTAAAGACCTTTTTAATGCGGTTGTAGCTAATTAAGAGTTACAACGTAAAAGACTATATCATAAAGTATGCTTAAAATCAATAAAAAATAGCGTTAAAATCGAAAGAATTTGCTAGTATTTATTAAATTAATTCCATGAGAACTGATATCCACCTGGAAGTTTAATTATTCCATCATTTGATGTAAATAATTTATAAGCAGCTACCGCAATAATTGAAACAATCATAATTGCAATAATAGCAGCTAAAGTTACCGCTTCACCAGGTTTAATATTTTCTAGTTCTTCTTCACTTAAGATAACTTTATTCATCAAAAAACCTCCCTTCACAATACAAGAATGCTCCGAGAGGCAAAAATTATTCACTTTTTTTAAATATTTTTAATTTTTACTTCTAATATTTCTTTTTGTTCTTTATATTTTTGATATTTTTCTTTTTCTTCATCAACTTTTTCTTTTTTAGCTTTTGATAAGAATTTTTCATTATTTAATAAAGCTTCACTTCTTTTAATTTCTTTATTAATGTTTTCAAGTTGAAGATTTAGTTTATTAATTTTTTCTTCTTTAGAGATATTATCATCAATATAAATAATTCCATCATTTATAACAATTGAAGTCAAATCATGACGTTCATCATTTATTAATTCAATGTTAGAAGCGAATGTGAATCTTTCAATATAAGAAAGAAGTGTAGAAATATTTTTATTTGTTTTTAATTTTAAAGAGATTTTTTGATTTGGAGCTAAAGAATTATCAACTTTATATGCTCTAATTTTTTCAATAACATTTTTAATAAATAAAACATTTGATTCATCAAAAACAATATTTTTATCAAAAGTTGGATAAGACTCAAGCATTATTGAATCTTTATGTTCACTTAATGAAAGATAAATTTCTTCACTAATAAATGGAGCAAATGGATAAATCGTTAAAATAATTGATTTTAATGATTTAAATAAAGCGTAATAAGTTGATTCTTTATCAAATGATTCGTTTTGTAATGTTACTTTGCACATTTCTAAATAGAAATCACAGAAATCATCATAAACAAATGAATGTAAAATTTGACATGCAATTCCAAATTCATATTTTTCCATCGCATTTGTAACTTTTGAAATTGTTTCATTAAGACGAGAAATAATGAATTTATCAATTTCATTTAAAGAATCAAAACTAATTTCTTCAAATTTATAATCACTTGGAAGATTCATTAAAGCAAATCTAGCACTATTCCAAATTTTATTTAAATATGCATTAGCTGCTTGAACTTTTTCTTCACTATATCTCATATCTAAACCAGGTGCTGCAGTTGTTGCAAGGAAATATCTAAGAGAATCCGTTCCATATTTATCAATAACTGCAACTGGATCAACACCATTTCCTAAAGATTTAGACATTTTTCTTCCTAAAGAATCTCTTACAAGTCCATGGATAACTACATCTTTAAATGGAATATTGTTAGTAAAATGGAGTGATTGGAAAATCATTCTTGAAACCCAGAAGAAAATAATATCGTATCCTGTAACTAAACAAGATGTTGGGAAATAGTGTTTAAAGTCTTCAGTTTCTTTTGGCCAACCTAAAGTTGCAAAAGGCCAAAGTGCCGAAGAGAACCATGTATCAAGAACATCTTCATCTTGGCTCCATTCATCTGTATTACCTGGGCAAGTTTTTGAAACAACCATTTCATCACTTCCATTTTTATACCAAACAGGAATTCGATGACCCCACCATAATTGACGAGAAATACACCAATCATCAATATTAGAAAGCCATCTTGTTAATACATTTTCAAATCTTTCAGGATAAAATTTTACTTTATTTTCTGTTTTTTGATTTTCTAAAACTCTATCAGCAAGTGGTTTCATTTTTACAAACCATTGTTTTGATAAAATAGGTTCAACGACAGAATCACTTCTTTCAGAATGGCCTACTTGGTGAGTAATTTCTTCAATTTTAATTAAGTTATCTTGTTCTTTAATATCATTTAATAAAGCTTCACGACAAGCAAAGCGATCCATTGAAGCATATTTACCACAATTTTCATTCATCGTTCCATCAACATTCATAATAATTGGATGTGGAAGATTATATTTTTGGCCAATGATAAAATCGTTTGGATCATGAGCAGGTGTACATTTCATCGCACCAGTTCCAAACTCAATATCAACATATTCATCAGCAATAACAGGAATTACTTCATTATTTGCAGGATTAATTACCTTTTTTCCAATAATATTTTTATATCTTTCATCGTTAGGATTAACAACAATACAAGTATCTCCAAACATTGTTTCAGGTCTAGTTGTTGCAATTTCTAAATATTTTGAAGGATCATCAATAAAACGATATTTAAAATAATAGAAATGTCCTTTATCTTCTTTATAAACAATTTCAATATTGCTTAAAGCAGTTTTCATCTCCGGATCATAATTTACGATTCTTTCTCCTCGATAAATTAATCCTTCATCAAAAAGAGTTTTAAAAACTGTATAAACAGCGTCTTGGAAACCTTCGTCAAGAGTAAATCTTTCACGAGAATAATCGATCATTATCCCCATTTTTTCCCATTGAGAATGAATAATATCACTTTTTTCTTCTTTCCATTTAAATGCTTCTTTTAAGAAATTTTCTCTACCAATTTGAAAACGATCAGTTCCTTCTTCTTTTAATTTAGCATCAACTTTAGCTTGAGTAGCAATTCCAGCATGATCTACTCCAGGAAGATAAAGTACATCAAAACCTTTTGCTTTTTTATAACGAGCAATTATATCTTGGAAAGTATTATCAATCGCATGACCAATATGTAAAACACCAGTAACATTTGGTGGAGGAATAACCATTGAAAAAGGTAATTTTGAAGTGTCACCAGCTTTAAAATAACCACTTTCTTTCCATTTTTTTACTTTTCCCTTTTCAATTTCTTTAAAATCATAACGTTTATCAAGCATATTTTTACCTTCCTTTACTAAATTACACTATCAATTTTATCCTTAAGTTTTTCAAGCAAGCGATAATTGCTAATTGAAACTAAAAATAATTTATTTTCATCAAAATCTTTGAATTTAGCATTTAAATTTTTCTTTATTTTTGCTTTCATCGACATATTTAATTTATCAACCTTTGTTAAAGCAAAAATAAATGGAATATTATTATACATTAAATATTCATAAAATAATAAATCATCTTCATTTGGTTCATGACGAGAATCTAATAAAAAAACGACTAATTTTAAATATCTATTATCATGAAAATAAGAATCAATCATTTTTCCATACATTTCATAATCTAAATCTTTCTTTGAAGAATATCCATAACCAGGTGCATCAACAAAATAAAATTTATCTTCAATTAAAAAGTAATTTAATAAACGTGTCATACCAGGTTTTGAAGAAGTATAAGCAAGTTTTTTATTGTTTGTTAAAGCATTGATTAAAGATGATTTTCCAACATTTGATTTACCGACAAAAAGCACCTCACTTAATCTTGGTGTAGGTGCTTGATTTACATCCGTAATGGATTTTATAAAATTAGCTTTTTTATAATGATAAATGCCTTCCATATTAACGTAAGCAAACCTTTAAGGCATCATCGACATTTTCCATATAAATAACATGTAAATTAGATGTTATTTCTTTTGGAAGTTCATTTATATTCTTTTTGTTTCCTTTTGGAACAATGATAGTTTTTATACCACTTCTTAAAGCAGCTAATGATTTTTCTCTTAATCCACCAATTGGAAGAGCATTTCCTCTTAAATTAACTTCACCAGTCATAGCAATTTCATTTGAAACTGGTTTATCAGTTAAAGCTGAGATAATTGCGGTAGTTATTGCAACTCCTGCACTTGGTCCATCTTTAGGAACAGCTCCTTCTGGAACGTGAATATGAATATCATTTTTATTAAAGAAAGCAGGATCAATACCATATTTTGAGGCATTAGCTTTAATATAATCTAAAGCGATTGAACATGATTCTTTCATGATATCGCCTAAATTACCAGTTAAAACTAATTTACCAGTGCCTTCAAAATGATTAACTTCAATTGGAAGAATATCTCCTCCATATTGAGTATATGCAAGGCCAGTAACAATTCCGACTTGTTCTTTCTTTTCTTTATCAGTTGGATCAAACATTTCAATTCCTAAGAATTTTTTAACATCTTTAATTCCAACTTTATAAACTTCATCTAAAGTATTGTTATTTAATTTTTCAACAATAACTTTACGAATAATTGTTCCAATTTTTCTTGATAATTCTCTAACTCCAGCTTCACGTGTATATCTTTCAATAATATGTTCAATTGCATCTTTAGAGAATTTAATACTTTTTGGATCAACACCATTTGCTCTTGCTTCTTTAGCAATTAAATGGTCTTCAGCGATTTTAACTTTTTCAATTAAAGTATATGAATCAACTGGAATAAGTTCTAAACGATCTCTTAATGGTTCAGGAACATTTTCAAGATAATTACATGTACAAATGAATAAAACTTTTGATAAATCATAGTCGATTTCAAGATAATTATCTCTAAAATGTGTATTTTGTTCAGGATCTAATACTTCTAAAAGAGCTGCTGAAGGATCTCCTTTAAAACCGTCATGAGAAAGTTTATCAACTTCATCTAAACAGAATACAGGATTAACAGTTCCAGCTTTTTTAAGGAAAGTCATAATTCTTCCTGGCTTTGAACCAACATATGTTCTTCTATGACCTCTAATTTCAGATTCATCTGAAATACCACCTAAAGAACATTTAACAAACTTTCTTCCTAAAGCTTTTGCAATAGAAATTGAAAGTGAAGTTTTTCCAGTTCCTGGAGGACCATAAAAACATAAAACAGGTGCTTTTAAATTTCCGTTTAATTTTTTAATAGCAAGATATTCAATAATTCTATCTTTTGCTTTTTCTAAGCCATAATGATCATCGTCTAAAATTTTTCTAGCACGAATTAAATCATCATTATCTTCAGTTTCGTTATTGAAAGGAATATCAAATAAAGTATCAAGATAATCTAAAATTAAAGAATATTCCAAAGTACCTTGAGGAAGGTTTTTCATTCTTTTTAATTCATCATGAACTTTATCTGCAACTTCTTTTGGATAATTTCCTTTTTTTAATTTTTCTTCATAACTATCTTCACTATTTTCGCTACCTTCGCCTAATTGTTGACGAATTGCTTTAAGTTGTTCACGGAGATAATATTCTTTTTGTTGTTTTTCGCTAGTTTGACGAATAGTATTTTGTAAATCTTGATCAACTTTAATTCTAATTTTAATAATTTCAAAATCTTTAATTAAAAGTTCAAGCCTTTCATTAACGCTTTTAGCTTCTAATAATTCTTGTTTCTTTTCTGGTTCGATATTTAATTCATTTGAGAAAAGATATGATAAATCTGCTGAATTTAATCCTTTTTTAATAGTTGCATAAAAATTCTTTGGTTGTTTTCCAAAAAAATCTTCGATGTTATTTTCGTCAAAATATTTAATGATTTTATTTATATATGCAACTTCAGCATTTTGATCAGAAGGTTCTTCTTTAAGTAAATCACCTTCGATATAGAAAGAACCATCTTCAAAAGTTAAGTTTTTATATGAATATCTATCAATTCCTTGTAAAACTACTTTAATTATATCTTTTTGATCAACTTTATATAAAATTCTACATAAAGTTCCAACTGTATAAATATCGGAAATTGATCCGATTTTTTCTAATGTTAAATCTTTTTGAGAGACAACAAAAATTAAAGAGTTATAAAAATTAATACTTTCATTTATAGCTGTTACGCTGAAATTTCTTTCAGCGTAAAGATTAATTTCTTGTTTAGGGAAGACAGTTGCTCCTCTAGTAATAAGAATAGGTAACTTGATTTTTTCAATTTCTGACATCGTTAAACAAGCCCTCCTTATAAATTAAAAACTATTCTTCAGTTTTTTCTTCTTTAGTTGTTTCTTTTTTAGTTGTTTTTTTAGTTGTTTTTTTAGCTGGAGCTTCTTCTTTTGAATCAGCTTTCTTTTCTTCTAAATTGTTTGCAATTAAGAATCTTTCAATCTTATTTTGGTAAAGATTTGAAATAATGTTTTGTTCATTTGGTGATAATGCTTTTTTAACATCATCAAGTTTCATACCATATTGTTTTGCAACATTTTCATAGTATTGTTCAACTTCATTTCTAGTAATTGTTAAATGTTCAACTTGACCAATTTTATTTAAGATTAAATATTCTCTTAATCTTGTTAAAGCATTTTCTCTAAAATTGTTATTTAAAGTTTCATCACTCATACCTGTAATTTCTTTATATTGTTCATAAGTTAATCCATTTTGAGTGATTTGATCAATTGTTTGTTGTTTTAATGAAGCTGTTTCAGATTCGATTAATCTTTCTGGGATTTCTAAAGTTGAATTTTCAATAACTTTATTTAAAAGATCAGCAAATTGTTGATTTTTAGCTTCATTTGTTTTTCTTGCTAAAAGTGTAGCTGTTTCGTGTTTTCTTAATTCTTCAACAGTATTAACGCCTTCAAGTGATAATGTTTTAACAAATTCATCGTTTAATTCAGGCATAACTTTTGTTTTGACTTCATGAATAATACAAACGAATTTTGCTTCTTTTCCTGCTAAATCTTTAATATATTGTTCTGGGAAAGTAACAACAACATCTTTTTTACTTTCTGCTGTAACACCAACAAGTTGATCTTCGAATCCAGGAACAAATTGATTTGAACCTAAAACTAAAGAATAATTATCAGCACTTCCGCCATCAAATTCTTTTCCATTAATATATCCTTTAAAATCAAATACAACTGTATCCCCGAGAGCTGCTGGACCATCTTTTAAAGTTAATTCAGCATTATCTTCTAAAAGTTTATTAACAGCATTTTCTGTTTCTTCTTTAGTAACGATAGCTTTTTTTAATGGGATATTTAATTCTTTATATTGACCTAAAGTAACTTCTGGTTCAACGATGATTTTGAATGTTAATTCGATTTCATCTTCTTTATAGTTTGTGCATTCAACGTTTGGTTGAGCGATTGGTCTAATTTTGTGTTCTTTTAAAATTTCTTGATATGCAGGATTAATTGATTCATTAATTGTTTCGTTAGCAAGTTGTAATGGTGAAATATGATCTTTTGCTATTTCAATTGGAGCTTTACCTTTTCTAAAACCTTTAATTTGAACTTTACTAGCTAAAGATTTTAAAGCCTTTTCTTTTGCTTTTTTTAAATCTTCACCTTTAACAGAATATTTTACTTCGAATTCTGAATTTCCAATTTTCTTTAAATTTGTTGCCATTTTAATTTCTCCTTAACTTAAATTTATTCTCAAAAATTATATACTAAGAAATATTAGTAGTAAATAATATTACACTTTTGAAAGTGTGGCCAAAAAATAATACCAAAAAATTAAAAATTATTAAATGAATTTTCGTACTCTTTTATTATTTTTTCGTCAATTTTTAATTCTTTTACTATTAAATCTTCGTTTATGTCTGCATTTAAATTCATATAAGCTTTTCTAATTGCTAAATATAAAATTGTTTCCAATTCATCATTAGTAAAAAATGTAGGAATTTCATTATTTAAAAATGAGATGAAATAATAATTTATGTCATCAATTAGATTTGTAACTTTCTCATTTCTTTTAACAAATTTAATCATCTCATCAATCTTTTTTTCATAGGTTAAATATTGAACTTGATATTCTTTTGGATTAATGTAATAAAATTTTCCATTTTTAAAGAAAGAAATTTCTTTATCAAAGCCAGTTTCTAAAAGCTCTAATAAAAGGAAATTTTTAGCTAAATCAAAATTATCTCTTTTAACGAAAGCTTCATAAAAAACTACTCCATAACTATTAATTTTATCTTTGAAATTTTCATGAATGTAGTTTATTGCACCAATGACACTATCAGGATTTTCACTATTTAACTCATCAATAAAATTATAATTCGAAGAAGAATTATCTTCAGTTGTTGCTTTTATTTTTTTAAAATTTTCATCTAATTCTTGAATAAATTCTTCTACTTCTTGAGAAATATAAGGAAGCGACTTTATTCTTTCAAATTCTCTTTTAATTAATTCATCATTATTTAATAGAGCAAGAATTAATAATAAATAATTCATTGAAGCTAAAAAATCAGTTTTTTCTAAGATTTTTTCTCTCTTTTTATAAAATTCATAAGCTCCACCAATGTTATTTAACGAAATAAAAGAAGATAAAACATAAAGTAAATCTTCATATTTTAATGAATTTTTGAATTTTTCAATAATTTCTTCAAACTCTTGTTTATCAAACATTTCAGCAATATCTTTCATTTTTATAACTCCCTTAATTTATTCATTAATTCAATAGCACTATCTTTTGGTATAAATTGTTCAAGTTCTTCTAAACTGGCTTTTTTTAAATCGACTAATGTTGGAAATTGTTTTATTAATAATTCTTTTCTTTTTTCACCAATTCCTTTAACATCATCAAAAACTGAATTAAACATACTTTTATTTCTTTTCTTAATATGTGTAGAAATAGCATAGCGATGGACACTATCTTGCATTTTTGTTAAGAAAATAAATAAGCTTTTATCATCGATTGGAATTTCATTTAAAGATTCATCCATTAATGCTCTTGTTCGATGTTTATCATCTTTTACTAAACCAGCTAAATTAATTTTTATATCTAGTTTTTTTAAAATTTCTTTAGCGGCTTCTATTTGAGTCATTCCTCCATCAACAATAATTAAATCTGGAAATTGTTGATTCTCTTCTTTTAAACGAGAATATCTTCGATAAATTACTTCTTTCATCGAAGAAATATCATCTTTTTTATTATATGACTCGATATTGAATTTTCGATTCATTTTTTTATATTCTTCACCATTTATATAAGCAACCATAGCTCCAATTGCATTAGTGCCTTGTAAATGAGAATTATCAAATAATTCTATGTGATATGGAGTTGGGATATTCAATAATTTTCCTAATTTTTCTAATAATTCTTCGTTTGATTCTTTGTTTTGGTTTGTTTGTAAATAAGAAGAAAAATAATCTTGAGCGTTTTGAGTAGCTATATTAACAATATCAATATTTTTACCTATCTTAGGTTGAATAATAGTAGTATTTAAGTAGTTTATTAGTATATCGCATATATCTTTTGACGATATAATAATTTCTTTTGGAAGCATGTTGTATTGATAATATTGAATTAAAATGTCACTTATAAAATCATTTATATCACCTAAAAGTTCATAAAAGAACTTCTTCTTGCCAATCAAAAGACCTTGACGATAAATCAAAATAATTAATGAAACATAATTTTCGTTAGTATAAAAACCTATGAAGTCACGATCAACTTTATCCAAAAATTCAACATTTTGTTTTTCATTAATATAGAGGATAGAATCAAGCCTTTTTTTATATTCTAAAGCATTTTCATAATCAAGATTTTGAGAATATTCATTGATTTTCTCTTTTAACTTTTTAATAACTTCATCGTTATTTCCTCTTAAAAAACTCTCGATTTTTTCAATGATTTCTTCATATTGTTCTTTTTGAACTTTATTTATACAAGGTCCTAAACATTGATTCATATGATAGTATAAACAAGGTGATTTAGGGACACTTGAACATTTTCTTAAAGGAAATAAAGAATTAATTATATTTATTACTTCGAATGCACTCGAAGAAGATGGATAAGGGCCGAAATATGAACTTTTTTTATTTTTTAAGTTTCTAGCTATCGAAATATAAGGATCTTTAATTCCTTTATGAAGTTCGATATATGGATAATGTTTATCGTCCATTAAAAGAATGTTATATCTAGGATGATGTTTTTGTATTAAATTCATCTCTAAAATCAAAGCTTCTTTTTCACTAGATGTAATTATTGTTTCAAAATGATCGACATGAGAAACCATTGCCGCCGTTTTACCTGTATGAATTCTTAAAAAATATTGGGAAACACGTTTTTTTAAATTTTTAGCTTTTCCAACATAAATAATGGTGTTATTTGAATCAAACATCATATAACAACCAGGTAAATCTTTTAATAAATCTATTTCTTTTTTTAAAATATCGTTCATTTTACTTCAAATTAATTATAGTTGAACCACCATCTGGTCCTAAAGAAAAAGAAGAAACATGCTTATTTTTCTTTAAAGCTTCCCATAAAGCTTGTCTTAATCTTCCACTTCCAAAACCATGAATAACTTTTACACTACTTTTTTTATCAACTAAAGCTTTTGAAATATAATCTTCCATCATTTCAACGCCTTCATGAGTATGATAACCAATTAAGTTTAAACTAGAAGAAACAACTGTTTTATTTAAAATTCTATTATCTATATCAAGATTATTATCTAAAACTTGTTTTGGTGTAGGAATCTTTTTTAATGAATCAAAAGATGTTTCAAAACTAAAACCATCTGAAGAATTAACATTAATTTTATTACCTTTTATTGATGTAACTTGTCCTTTAACATCTAATCCCTTAATTAAAACGTAATCACCAACATTAATTGGTTCGTTTTCGCTTTCTTCAATATTTATTTTTAATAATTTATCCAACGCTTTTTTAGCATTTTTTTCTTTAATAAATTCATTATAAATGTCATTTATTTCTTTATATTTTGCATCTAAATAGCGATCGAATTCTTCACTTTTATTTTGATTTAATTTTTCAGTTCTAATTTTAATCTTATTTTTTTCTTGGTCGATTAAACTTTGTTCTTTATTTAATCTTTTTTCATAATTTCTTAATTTTTCTTCTTTAAAAGATAATGCTCTTTCTTTATCTTCGATTACTTCAATACGTTTATCTTCTTCACTTAAATAATTCTTTTCATAAATCGATTTAGCTTCTTCAACAATTTCTTTATCAATTCCAAATTTATTCGCAATAGCAAAACCATAAGATTTACCGCTAACATTTAAAAGCAATTTAAAAGTTGGACGAATTTTCTTTTCATCAAAAATAAAAGATGCACTTAAAATATTTTCATTTTCTAAACCAAATTTTTTAAGTAAAGAATAGTGTGAAGAAATTATTGATAAACATCTTTTATTTAATAAATATTTTGTAATAGCAATTGAAAGAGCTTCTCCTTCTTTTGGATCTGTTCCGTTACAAAGTTCATCAAAAATAACTAAATCTTTATTATTTAAAGATTTTAAAATGGATGAAATATTAGAAATTTGTGATGAAAATGTTGATAAATTATTTTCTAAAGATTGATTATCTCCAATATCAACAAAAATATTATTAAAAACCACACATTCGCTTCCTTCTTCTACGTTTAAAGGAAGAGCTAATTTTACCATGTAGGCTAAAGTTCCAATCGTTTTTAATGCAACCGTTTTCCCTCCAGCATTAGGACCACTAATTAAGAGAATTCTTTTATTTTCGTCTAATAAAAAATCGTTAGCAACACAAATATTTTGATCTAATAATGGATGTTTAGCTTTTTTAAATTTAAAGGAATTTTTTATAGAAATTGTTGGAATCGTGGCATGATATTCTTTCATAAATTTAACTTTAGAAATTAAAAAATCAAGTTCACCGAGCGCTTCATTGCTAAATATTAAATCATGAAAATAAAATAAAATATCTTGACGAAAAGAAGATAAAATTTTACTAATTTCATCTCTTTCTTTTAATAAAAGAATATTTTTCTCATTTTCCATTTCAGCTATTTCATATGGTTCGATAAATGTTGTTGCACCACTATCTGAAATATCTAAAACTACCCCAAAAAGAGAAGATTTTAAAGATGTTGAAATAGGAATTGCATAATGACCATTTCTAAAAACATAATTATCACCATTCATCTTATCTTTATTCTTTTGAATAATTGAATTTAATGAAGAATGGATTCTTTTATCAATATTTCTTAAATTATTTCTTATAGAAAATAAATCTTTAGAAGCACTATCTAAAATAGAACCATCATTACCAATCGATTTACTAATTTTATTATATAATTCACTACAAGGTTTAATTTTTGAAAATATTTCAAAAATTACTTTATATTCTTCTTTATTTTTAATTTTCGAAATAAAAGATACTATTTCAAAAGAAGAATATATTTCATCTTTTAATAAGTTTAGTTTTAAAGGCTCTAATAATTTACCAGCTTTTAAAGCATCGATTTCATTTTTTAAAATTAATTTAGAATAAATCGGAAGTTCACCATAATTTTCATATAAATGATACATCTCATCTAACTTCTTATATTCTCTAATAACATATTTTTTCTCATTTGATAAAGTTAGATTATTAAAAATATCGATTCCTTTAATCGTTTTAGCATATTTTTTAAAAAGTTCGATAACTTTATTTATTTCTAAAATATAAAAACTTTTTTTCATAAATTTAACTTAACTATAATACATTATTTTTCGTTTCTTATAAATAAATATAAATATTAATCATCTTTATACTTTTTATTTCAATTAACTAGATATTTTTTTAGATAAATCGTCAATTTTAATAAATTACTATATTAATTAAATTCAAGAATTATCGATAATTATCGAAAAAATCATTATATTAAAATTTAATTGTGGTATAATATTTTCAATGGTAACAATTAAAGTTGACATCGAAACATTAAATAAAATAAAAAAAGATTTTAAAGAAAATATCATTGGTGAAAATATTGGATATATTATTTTTGTTGCAAAAACAAGTGATTATGTCGTAACTGCTTACGATAATAAAAAGAAAAACACTTTTAAAATAACAATCCAAGGAAAAGATCCTCTTTCACTTGCTTTAAAATATAGCGATGAACCACTTTCATTCCCAAAAAAGAAAGAAATTATTAAAGAATCTCCTTATTTTATTGATGTTAATCCACAAATTGGTAGTGATGAAGTTGGTACTGGCGATTTTTTAGGACCAGTTGTTGTTTGTGCTGCTTTTTGTGATAACGAAACAATGAAATTTATTAATGAATATGGAATTACTGATTCTAAAAAATTAAGTGATAAACAAATTTTATCTATTGTTCCATTGTTAATTAAAAAAGTTTATTACGAAGCAAAAGTTTTAACGATTGAAAAATATAATAATGCTAATGCAAAAGGCTTTAATTTAAACCAAATGAAAGCAATTTTACATAATTTCTGCCTTTTAAGATTACATGCTCGCGTTCCTTATGTTAACAATGTTTATATGGATAAATTTGTTAATGAAGAAAAATATTACGAATATTTAAAAGGAATGAGTAAAGTACAAAAAGGTATTATTTTTAAAGAAAAAGGCGAAACTTATTTTCCAAGTGTCGCCCTAGCAAGTTGTATTGCCCGTTATTTATTCCTTCAAGAAATTGATTTGATAAATAAAAAATATAATGTTAGCGTTCCTTTAGGAGCTGGTGAAAAAGTAAATCTTTTTTCTAAATCATTCATTCATAAATTTGGAATTGATGAATTTAATAAGATTGCTAAAAAAAGTTTTGCTAATTATAAGGAAGTTACTAACGAATCATTTTCACTTATTTAAGTTTTTCTAAAATTTCTAAAAAATAGGATGGTAAAGGGATTTCTAAAGAAATCTCTCTTTTTAATGTTGGATGAAAAAATACTAATTTATAAGCATGTAAAAGTTGACCATTATTATAAAGGTGATTACTTCCTCCATAAATACTATCACCTACTAAAGGGTGTTTAATCGAAGAAAGATGAACCCTAATTTGATGAGTTCTTCCTGTTTCTAATTCACATTTAATTAATGTATATTGATTTTTAAATCTTTCTAAAACATGGACATGAGTTATTGCATCTTTTCCATTTTTACTATCTATTGCCATTTTTAAACGATTAGTTTTATCTCTTCCAATTTTTCCTACGATTTTTAAATCATTTTCTTCTATAATTCCATCAACTAAAGCGATATAACTTCTTTTCATTGAATGATCTTTTAATTCTTTAGCAATTTCATTATGAGTATAATCATTTTTAGCAATTAAAAGTAAGCCAGATGTATCTTTATCTATACGATGGACTATTCCTACTCTTGATAATCCATTAACACTTGAAAGTTCGATTTTATTATAAATTAGAGCATTTACGAGTGTATCATCAATATGTCCACTTCCTGGATGAACTACTAATCCTTTAGGTTTATTAATAACTAATAAATCATCATCTTGATAAACAATATCTAACTTAAATTCATAAGGTTTTAAGTTTAAATTAGTTTCTTTTTCATCAAAAGTTACGATTACTTCATCATTTTCTCTTACCTTGTAAGAAGGTGAAACAATCTTATTATTTACTAAAACATTACCTTTTTTAATTAAAAATGAAAAATATTCTCTTGAATATTTTTCATTTAAAAGAGTTAATGCTTTATCAAGTCTTAAAGTTTCAATATTTTTATTTATTAGAAATTTCTTTTCCATTCTCTATATTATTTTCATTACTAGTTTTATCATTATTATCTACTAAATTACTACTATTAGTATTATTAGTGTTATTATTTTTAATATTGTTTAATTCTTCTTTTTCACTTTTTTCTTTATTATCACCTTTAAACATATCGATAATTAAAGAAATAAGTAAAATAATTACACCTATTACTACAAAACTATCCGCAACATTAAATATTCCAAAATTAGGTATTAAAGGTGTAACATCAATAAAATCTATAACTCCACATGGATTAGTCCAATAAAATGTACGGTCAATTAAATTACCAAAATTACCACCATAAATTAATATTAAACATATTAAATTAATAATACTAAATTGATGTTTATATTTTTTATAGTAATAAACTATAAAAATAGGTACTCCTAAAAATACTAACCAAGAAATAATAATAAAGATTACTCTAGCTATAATGGTGCCATTTCCAAGTCCAAAAGCGGCACCATTATTTGTTAATAAAGTAAAGTTTAATAATCCAGGAATAATTTCTACGCTATTTCCTTGTTGATGAGGTAAATCAGTTGAAGAAGGATAAGTTACTAAAGGTCCTAAATAATAAACAGCTAACCATTTAGTAAGTTGATCAATTAAACATAATCCAATTGATACTAAAAAAATAATTAAAATTTGTTTTTGATTATTTTTAACTACTTCTTTAATACTTTTAAACATCTTGGACATATATATTCTCCATCTACTTCTTTTAATTCTTCTTTATCAAAATAATTCCAACAGCGTTTACATTTTTCTCCTTCATGATGAATAACTTTAATGTAAGCTACTTTACCTTTATTTTCATTTAAAGATTCATCAAAAATTAATGAAGAAACAATTAAAAGTTTAGTTAATTCATCATTAGAAACTTCTTTTAATACTTCTTTTAATGAAGAATCGAAAACATTAACAAATACTTTGGCTTCTTGATTTGATTTAATTACACCTTCATTTCTTTTATTTTCGCATTCTTTAAAAACATCTTCTCTTAAAGCTAGTAATAAATCATATTTATTTAAGAAAGATTCATCATATTCATGACTTTCTTTTAACATTGGATAAAGTTGAACGTTTTCTTTGCTTCTAAATGGATAATTTTGATTAACTTCTTCCATTGTAAAAGGAAGAATTGGATTAAGTAAAACCATTAATGAATAAGTAATTTCATTTAATACTTTAACAACTTGTTTTCTTCTTAAAGAAGTTACATCTTCACAATATAAAATATCTTTTGTGATATCTAAATAGAATGAAGATAAATCACTAGACATGAAATTCATAATTTTTGTCATTGCATTGATAAAATCGTATGAAGAGAATGATTTTAAATAATCATTTTTGACACTTTCAAATTTAGCTAAAATGCATTTATCAATCAATTCAGTAATTTCAACGTTTTCATTTTGATCAAAAGAAGAAATATTACCGAGTAAGAACTTAAATGTATTTCTAATTTTACGATATTGTTCGCTAATTGTTTTAATTATTCCTTCAGATAATCTAACATCTTGTTGATAATCAATTAAAGAAGCCCAAAGTCTAAGTGTATCTGAGCCATAAACTTCAATAATTTTAAGTGGATCAATACCATTTCCTTTAGATTTTGACATTTTTTCCCATTTTTCATCCATGACGAAACCATGAGATACAACTTCTTTATAAGGAGCAACATTATTATTAGCTACACTTAAAATAAGTGAAGAGTTGAACCAACCTCTATATTGGTCACTTCCTTCTAAATAAAGATCAGCTGGATATTTTAATCCTCTTTCTTTTAATACACCATTCCAAGAAGACCCACTATCAAACCAAACATCCATAATATCTTTTTCTTTTCGATATAAACCATTTGGTGAATGTGGATTTGTATAATTTTCTGGTAATAAATCTTTAGCCTCTCTTTCATACCAAACATTAGAACCAAATTCTCTAACTAATTTTTCGATATGATCAAAAACTTCTTTATCAATAATTGGAGTATTATCTTCACAATAAATAATAGGAAGTGGTACACCCCAAATTCTTTGACGGCTAATACACCAATCATTACGGTCTTTAATCATATTGACCATTCTTGTTTCACCCCATGTAGGTGACCATTTAACACCATGAATTTTTTCAATTAATTCATCTCTAATTGGATCAATTGAGCAGAACCATTGATCAGTTGCCCTAAAAATAACTGGTTTATGAGTACGCCAATCATGTGGATAAGAGTGAACGATATCTTCTTCTTTTAATAAAGAATGATTTTCTTCTAATATTTTTAAAACTTCTTCATTAGCGTCTTCATAAAATAAGCCCGCAAGTCTTTCACCAGCATCTTTTGTCATTTTTCCATGTTCATCAACTGGACAATATGGTTTAATTCCATATTTTAAACAAACTAAATAGTCATCTTCACCGTGTCCAGGAGCAATATGAACAAGTCCACTACCGCTATCAGCAGTAACATAATCACCTAAAATTAAAACTGATTCTCTATCATAGAAAGGATGTTTAGCTTTTAAACATTCTAAATCTGTTCCTTTAAATTCTTTAATTAAATCACATTTTGTTAAATTAAGTTGTTCTTTTAAACTTTCTTCAAGTTCTTTTAAGAAAACTAATTTTCCTAAATTTGTATCAAATAAACCATAAATAAAATCTGGATGAGCACAGATTGCAAGGTTAGCAGGTAATGTCCAAGGAGTTGTTGTCCAAATTACAAATTTTGCATCGTTAGGAATTAAATCTTTCCCATCAATACAATCAAAAGCAACGAAAATTGTTTTTGCTTTAACGTCTTTATATTCAATTTCAGCTTCAGCTAAAGCGGATTCACTTGATGGAGACCAATAAACTGGTTTTAATCCTTTATAAATTAGTCCTTTTAAAGCCATGTCAGCAAAACAATGAATTTCATTTGCTTCATATTCTTTAAATAAAGTTAAATATGGATTTTCATAATCACCTAAACAACCAAGACGAATAATATCTCTTTTTTGATTTTCAACTTGTTCTAAAGCGTAGTCATAACATTTTTTTCTAAATTCAACTACTGGAGTAGTTTTTCTATTAACTCCACTTTTTGTAACCATATTTTCAATTGGAAGACCATGAGTATCCCAACCAAAAATAAATGGAGTATTATGTCCTTCCATATTTTTAAAACGAACAATAAAATCTTTAAGTAAACGATTTAACATATGTCCACAGTGCATCGCACCATTAGCATATGGAGGACCATCATGAAGCATAAAAGTTAAATCTTTATTTTCGTTCATTTTTTTATAAATATCTTCATCTTGCCATTTTTTTAAATAAACAGGTTCTTTTTTATTTAAATTACCTCTCATTTCAAAATTTGTTTTTGGCATTAATAAACTTGATTTTAAATCCATAATTTATCTTTTCCTCCTTAAATAGCTTAATAAATAAAAAATCCTTAGAAAATTACATTTTCTAAGGACGAATTACCGCGTTACCACCTTAGTTATTAATATAAAAATATATTAATCACTTAATTTATAGTTGTAGTTATTTTAAAAATTAAAAATTAATAAAAGTGATATTTTTAAGGTTTAATTGATATCTTTTCACCAAACTATATCTCGCTAAAAATTAAATAATCTTAAAAACGTGTCTTTTACCTTTAAAAATATATAATAAATTATTAAAAAAGTCCATAAAAAGCGAATAAAAGATGTTATTCGCTTTTTAAAATTTTATTTATTTTGATTTTTCATATTTTTCTTTAGCTAATAAATATTTGTCCTTTTCTTTTTCCCAATATTTTTTATCTTCATCAGTAATTTTGCGAAAAACTTTACAAGGATTTCCAAAAGCAATTACATTTGAAGGAATATCTTTTGTTACAACACTTCCAGATCCAATAACAACATTATTTCCAATTTTCACTCCTGGATTAATTGTTACATTTCCTCCAATCCATACATCATTTCCAATAACTACTTTTTTAGAAAATTCTAAATTTTCATTTCGAATATCTTTATCTATAGGATGCCCAGCTGTAAAAATATTTACTCGTGGAGCAAAATAAACGTTATTTCCAATAATTACTTTACCAGTATCTAAAATTAAGCAATCGAAATTTGCATAAAAATTATCACCAACTTCGATATTTTTACCATAATCGCATCTAAAAGGTGGTTCGATATTTATATTTTTTCCTGCCTTTCCTAACAATTTATGATAAAGTTCATTTCTTTTATCAAAATCATCAACTTCTTCTAAATTATTAATCTTTTTTAATAATTTTCGACATTTTATATACATTTTTGCTAATTCTTCATCTTTAGCAATATATAATTCTTCTTGTTCTAATTGAATTTTATTGAATCCCATAAATATTGATACCTCAATTTTTCAATATCTAGATTATATGCTTAATAAAATTATTCAAAAGAAATATTTTTAATCGATTCTTTAAGTTCGTTTGATGAATTTATTAACTTATCTTTTTCTTCACTAGATAAAACTAAAGGAAGATGTGAAACAAAACCATTTTTATTAATAATTGAAGGAATTGAAAGGCAAATATCGTTTAAATCATATTCGTTATCTAAATAAGTTGAAATAGGTAAAATAGTATTTTCATCATTAATAATTGCTTTAACAATTCTTAAAGTTGAAGTAGCAATTCCATAATAAGTTGCTCTTTTTTTAGCAATTATTTCATACGCACTATTTCTAACTATATTTGCTAAACGATCTGTTTCTTTTTCATGATCAAAATATCCTTTAAATTCGCAAAATTTAGATAAAGGAATTCCTTCAACATTAGCATTACTCCATAAAGGGAATTCACTATCACCATGTTCACCAATAATAAAAGCATTTATTGAACGAGGATCGATGTTAAGATGTTTACTTAAACTATATTGTAAACGGGCACTATCTAAAACAGTTCCGCTTCCAATAACTCTATTTTTACTAAATCCAGATATTTTTAAACTAGCTAAAGTTAAAACATCAACTGGATTAGAAACAATTAAAAGTATTCCTTTATATTCTCTTTTTTTAATCTCACCAATAATTGACTTAAAAATTACTATATTTTTACTAATTAAATCTAATCTAGTTTCATTTTCTTTTTGAGCACTTCCAGCAGTGATAACGATTATTTTAGCATCCATTAAATCATCATAACTACCTTCTTTAATTTCCATTGGTTTTAAAAATGGAATTGAATGAGAAATATCTAATGCTTCTCCAACTGCTTTTTCTTTATTATTATCAACTAAAATGATTTCATTAAATAGTTTAGATAAGGCGAATGTATAAGCAATTGTAGCTCCTACATTTCCTAAACCAATAATTCCGATTTTTTTATCATTTAATTTATCTAAATCATTCATATTTATTAAAAAGTTCCTTTCATTTATTAATAGAGTGATGATTCTTTTTAATCATCACTCAATAATAATATAAGGAACTATTTTTGAATATTTATATGCTTTTAAAAATATATTTATAATTACATATTATTTAACTAAAGGTTTTTTGTCTTTATAAAATTCAATAAATTCATCAGCAGTTTTTATTAATTTTAATTCATTAAAGTTTTCTAAGTCTTTTAAATCCAAATTAAACATAAAAGCATTCATTTCTTGAGGAATTAAGAAGCAATCGTAAGTAATAATGTTTTTATAAGGAAAAATAGAAAGTTCGATAAATGTATATTTATTATAATCTTTAAAAAATTCATAAAAAGGTATTGATAATGGTTTAATTAAAAGACGAATATTATTTACAAAATCTAAAATAATTAAACCTTCACTTGTTAAATCTAAAACGATAAATTTTAAACAAATTGAGTGTTTTATAGCTTTGATAATTTCTAAATCTTTAGATGTGATTTTTTCTTTCCTATTTTTTATAAATTCATCTAAATACTTATCTTTAGATAAAAGAAATTTTGCTCGAACTGATAAAAAATCTTCTATATCAACATCATCCATTTCTTTTAAGTCTAAATAATCATAATCGTTTTTAGATGCAACAAATTCATAAATATCACAAATGAAATTTCGATAATCAAGATAAGATTCATATTTAAAAACTGGCGTTTCATTCATTACTTTTGTAAATTTAATCTTATTTTTGTTTTCTTTAAGTTTTATATCATCAAGCGTATGACCTTTTAAAAGCCATTTTGGAGTTATTTCATGAACAAACATTATCTTTTGAAGTTCATCTTCTTTTAATTCTTTTAAACTTTTTTCATCATAAATATAATCTAATGCTGGAAGAAGAGAAAATCCTTTTAAAACTCTTAAATATAATGGAATAGAAGATCCTTCATAAACATCTCTATTAACAGAATAATTTTCAAAACTATTAGCATAAGACATTATAAAATCAAGATCATATTCTTTATATTTTTTAAAATATGGATTACTTTTAATCGTATTAAATATATTTTCAGGAGAATTTTTAAATGCTGCACCGATAATATTTTTATAAATATATTTTTCATTAAAGGAAGACGAAAATACAACATAGCTTGATAAAACTTTTTCAATAAATTCATCTTTTGTTAAGATTTCTTCATCAGGAGTAAAATCATAGACTGAATCAAAAAAGATATTTTTATAAAATTTATAATAATCATCAAAACTTAAAAAGCCGTATATATCAATTATTCCTTTTAAAAAATCATTTATTTGCGCTTCAATTAATGCAATTGACATATCTTCTTTTAAATAGGAAATTACTTTTTTATAGTCTTCATTAACTTTAAAAATAGTTTTTTACCATATTTTTATCAATAGTTTTATCGAAATAAATAACACATAACTATAATAAAGCCATTACATCTTCATAATCAGGATCCAGATTTATAAGATTATCTTCAACTAAAGCTTCTAACGTTTTTTCAGATAAAAAAAAGATAAATTTTCTGGTATATATATGAAGAAATTAACAATTTCTTCATATAATTTATTTTTAGTAATTTTCTTATAATCAATAGCATCATATTTATATAAATCTAAATATGTTGTATATAAAGATTCTTTATCTCTACCTTTAATAAATAACTCAGCATTTTTTAACATTTGTATTTTTTTCCTTATTTTTATATTTTAATTATATAAAAAATAACTAAAAATAGTCGTTATTTCTTTATTAAGAATTATTTTGCTTAATATGTGACAAGATATTGAAACAATACATATTTTTTTAAAAAAAATTAGCTCAAAAGTGAATATTTTTTCTTCTTAGTAGCGTTCTTGTACCACGTACGGGGATGGGTGAACCTTTTATATAAGAATCCCATTCTTATATTATATATAGTATAAATAAGATATTATTTATAAGAATATATATAGTTTTAAATAATAAAGAAAAATGCTTTGAAATAAAAATTTCAAAGCATCATCTTTAAGGAGAAATTAAATAATTTTTACATTACTTTATATAATAAAATTAGAACAACTAATTTTATTAGCGGATATTAAGACAATAATTAAAGTATTTATTAAATAGATACCAAATTAGAAATCTCTTTCAACTTTAATAAAGCCAACAGATGGAACGAAATTTCCTAAAGCAGAATAATAGTTTCCAACACCAACAATATCTACTTCTTCATTATTTCTTTCTTCATCTCTATAACTATATTCATATTTTTCATTAATCATAATTTTTACACCTCCATTAATAATATAAGGATTTTATTCTTCAAAGATTTTTTCTTTTGAAGATGGTTATATTTTAAAGGATAATCAATAAAAATCGTAATTTATCATGATTTTGTAACAATTTATGAAAACGTTTTCATAAATATTCACAATTAAAAAAAGTCGATAAATATCGACTTTTTTTAAAAAATAATAGTTTCGAATGAAAGTGCTTTCAGTTTTATTAATTAATGTCGGTTTTTTTATTTAATTCGACATTATATTCAATATTTATGTCATTTGCAGTCGTTTCATTAGTTTCTAATATCCTACCATCATAATGGAAAGTAACTACCATTCCTAACGGATTAACAGCAAATTTTTGATTAAATATCGCTCCTTCATAAGTAATATCATTTGTTAATGTGTAATACAATAATCCATCGTCTTCGATTTTTAAATTCATGTGATATGTATCACCGGCTCTATATATTAAATCACCATAATATAAACCGCCACGATAATAATCATATGTTTTATCTTTATAAAAGAAAGAATCTATGCTATCAGCTAAAGCAACTTTATTAATATTATTAGTTTTTTTAATACCATTAGTAATTGTAACTGAATAAACAGAATCGTTTTCTTTTAAATAAGATAAAGTTTCAATTGTTTCTACATCATCAGTTATATAAGATCCACTAAATTCTCTTTTTAAGTAAAGATAATATTCATCATCAGTTTTATCAAATTCAAAATAAGTTTTAGCTTCACCTAATGTTACTCCATCTTTAGAATCAACGTTAATCGAATTTAAAACACATGAATTTGTGTTTTTATAAGCCTTTTCAAAGTTAAAATTATAAACATAATCCTTGATTGGACCATCAGGAAAACCGTTGTTACAAGATGTTAAAATCGAAGAAATGATAATTAAATTTAAATAAATAAATTTTGACTTCATTTTATTCTTGATATATATATGTACATTCACCATATACAGAATCTGTATCAGGTGCTTTATGAGAATTTATTGTTGCAAAATTTTCACTGACTAAATACCCATTTTCATCATATATAATTTGTGCATTCCATTTTGCACTGCATTCAATACCAAATCTTCTGATAGTTAATCGTTTATTAATCGAGAAAACTTCAAAAGATAATCCTCCTTCTTCGGTAGGATAACAATAAACAGTATCAAAAGAGTCAGTTGTTGTAAATTTATCTAAAATAGTTTGATAATCTACATCGAATGTATCAATAGTTAATTTAGTTGGAAGACCAAGATAATATGAAGTAGATAAAGGATCATAACTTTGATTATCACGAGATACTTCGTATTCTTCAGGTGTGTAAGCAAAGAAATTCAAATAACCTTCATAAGAATATGTTGAATATCCTTTATCTTCAAATGAACTTACAGAATTCTTGATATCATCTAATTCAAGATATCCTGCTCTAGCACCAGAGCAAGAAACTAACGAAAGGATTGAAAGACCAGCAATAAGAAATTTTATTTTTTTCATATTTTTTAATCTCCTTTCGAAATTAATAAATTCTAATATTCATTGATGTTTCAGTTATCATTGTATCATCCATGTTAAATGTTAAATATACTTTTGTGCCATTAGCAACTTCTTTTTCAGATCTAACATAGAATTTTAATGTTTTACCGTCATTATCTTTAACATCGCAAGTTAAATACTTATGTTCTCCATAAGCTAATGAGCCATTTACAACTGCTTCAATACCTGTATCACTTAATTCAATCTTATCATTTGGAATTTCAATTAAGAAGTTTTTAACAAAGACTTTTGTTCCTAAACCTTGAATCATTTTATTAGAAATTAAATCACTTGATTGATATAAGTTTCCTGCAATCTTAAAGAAGAAAATTTGTTTTGCTTTTGCTAAATCAACTTTCTTAGATTTCTCTAAAACTTTAAGTTCATTTTCTCTTTCTTTACCTAAATATGAAACTTCATTATTTTCACGATCAATCTTTTTCTTTAAAGCTTTTAAGTTTTTAATAGCAACTTTCTTTTCTCTCTTATATGGAGATTTAATACTATTTAATACTGTTTCGTAATTTAAAGATTCAGCGTCTAAAGCTTTATTAAGATCATTTTCTCTTTCTTTAGGGAAATTTTCTTTAAATTCTTGATGTTCAGCTTTTCTCTTACGATAAACATCTTTATCTTTATTAGCGCTTAAGAATAATTTATATGATTCATTTTCTTCTTTCTTTCTTCTTTCGTATTCATCTTTTACTTTTTGAGAAACATCTTTTTTGTTGATAGAATGTTGTTTTTTAGCTTCTTTGATACCGCTAGTATATTTTTCTTTCAACTCATTTAATAATTTATCAGTTTTTTCTTTTTCACTGTTATATAAATTATTGTTATTTTCTCTAATAGAAGCAAAATCTTTTTTAGAAGCCTCAGCAATTAATGCATCATATTTATCATTAATTTCTTTAGCTAAAGAATCATATTTATTATTAACTTCTTCTATTCTTGCATTAAGAATTGGTTGGTATTTATTTTTTTCATTTGAATTTGCAGTTGCAAAATTAACAAATGTTGATGAAATTTTGTTATATCTATCCATAACTTGAATTACATCTTTTCCATCAACTTTAAAGTTAATGTTAGCAATATCAATATTTAAAGAAACTTTATCACCAACTTTATAAGAATCATCAACTAAAGAGAATATAATTCTTGAATTTAATTTAATATAAGCAAGTAATTTATCATCAACATGTTCTATATTAACTATTTCACCAGAATATTCACCTTTGCCTAATTCAATTGCTGAAATAGGTAAATATAAATCACCAACTTGATTTTCTAAATTAACAATTGCTGGTAATTTCATTTTTAAGCCATCAAAAACAATGTATCCATCCGAAATTTCAGCTTTAATAACATTTAATTCTGGGATTCGTGGAACAATTGATTCTTCTGTTTTATAATCGAAGAAATGTGTTTTACTAACATCAAAATGACAATCAATAATATCGCCAGGTTTATATCCATATGATGAAGTACCTTTAACGATAATTCTTGTAGATGTTTCACCAAAACCATCTCCATTCATATTAATGTCGCCATAAATTAAAGTTTCATTACCTAATTCTTCAAAATGTGAAACTTTCATTTTGATTTTTGATGTTGAATTAGCAACGATTTCTGGATCGACTGATAATGCTTCACATCTAATACCAATCCAGACTTTATGATTTCCATCAAAATAGTGAGGTTGAACTTTAATTAAATCATTTACATTACAAACTAATTCATTATCTGAATAATCAAATTTTACATTAACTTTATCACCGTCAAGGGTTAAATAACCTTCAAAGAAGTTCATTTGTGGTGTTCCGATAAAGCCAGCAACGAATTTATTTGTTGGGAAATCATATAAATTTTTTGGAGTATCAATTTGTTGTATAACACCTAACTTCATAACAACTACTCTTGTACCTAAAGTCATAGCTTCAACTTGGTCATGAGTAACGTAAATGAAAGTTGTTTGTAAATCTTGGTGAAGTTTTGCAATCTCACTTCTCATTTGTGCTCTTAATTTAGCATCAAGATTTGACAATGGTTCGTCTAACAACATTACTTTTGGATTTCTTAAAATAGCTCTACCTAAAGCAACTCTTTGTCTTTGCCCACCAGACATTGCTTTTGGTTTTCTATCTAAATACTCTGTTAAACCTAAAATTTTTGCTGCCCAAATGACTCTTTCATGAATTTCTTCAGCTGGTATGTGTCTTAATTGAAGACCAAAAGCCATATTTTCATAGACAGTCATATGAGGATAAAGTGCATAGTTTTGGAAAACCATTGCAATATCTCTATCTTTTGGTTCAACGTCATTGACTATTTTGTCACCAATATAAAGTTCTCCAGCACTAATATCTTCAAGACCGGCAATCATTCTTAATGTAGTGGATTTTCCACATCCAGATGGTCCAACGAAAACAATAAATTCTTTATCTTTAATGTTCATTGTAAAATCGGATACAGCTTTAACACCATTAGGATAAACTTTATAGATATGTTCTAATCTTAATTCTGCCATACTAATAAACCCTCCGTTTTACTTATTTTAATAAGGCAATACTATATGGTGGCATAATTATTTTATTATCACCTTTGTCACCAATATATTTATTTATATCAACAACAAGTTGTCCAACAACTTGTTGTTTATTTAAACTTGAAACATCAATAATATTGTCGTTATATTCTTTAAAATTAATTGCTAAATATAAATCATCATTATTGTAGTTTTTTTGGATTATTAATAATCCATTATCTTTATCAACTTTAACCAATTTATTCTCTCCTCGAGCAATAGAAGGGAATTTATTTCTTAAATAATTAGCTTTTTTATAATAATTATAAATACTATTATCATCTGCAATGTTTTCTTCTACTGAACCATAAAAATATTCATTAGTTTCACTAGTTCCAGATAGTGGTTTGGTATTGTATTCATCATTTTCTCTCCACATAATAGGAATTCGAACATTTTCATCTGGTTTAACTGCTCCTGTCATTCCAACTTCATCACCATAATAGGTAAATGTTGTTCCATTTAACATTGATAATAACCCATAAAAGAATTTTGTTTTTTCTTTTGAAGATACTCTTGTAAATCTAGATGTATCATGATTATCTAAAAATGGTGCAGAAATGCCTTCATTACAGTTATTAAGCATATCTATTAAACCATTAAAATAATTTTCACAATAAATACCATCACGATTTATAGAATTTATAATAAAGCTATTTGGATCTGTTATAGATATTGGGAAATAGAAGAAACTATCGATACCACTTGTATAATATTGTTTTATTGTTTGTGAATTACTCCAACATTCACCAACAATATAAGCATCTTCATTAATTGATTTAACATAATTATTAAATTCTTTTAACAATTCAATATTTTTTGAATTGTTATTTAAATAATAATAAAGAGTTGCATCAAGTCTAAATCCATCAACACCTAAGTCTAAATAATATTTTGCTAAATCTTTAAAATATTCTTTAGTATAGTCAGAATCAAAATTAAACTCTGGCATATCGGAAGAAAAATTACCTTCATAATAGAAATTTTTTCCTGGATATTTATAATATGTAACTTTTGCTGAACTAGCTTCATTCTCATCTTTATAGAAAGAGTACATATTATATAAAGAAGAATCATAAGTTTGATTGTTTAAATACTTTTCATATTCTTCACCAGCTTTTATGAACAATTCGTTTTCCTTAGAAGAATGATTCATTACAAAATCAATAATAATTTTTATATCTAAATCATGGGCAGCATCTAATAATTCTTCAAAATCTTCCATGCTTCCATAACTTGGATCGATTTCATAATAATTTTCAACATCATATTTATGATATGAAGGAGATGTATTTATCGGCATTAACCAAATTCCAGTATATCCTAACTCTTTAATATAAGGGAGTTTTTCTTTAACACCGTTTAAGTCTCCAATACCATCTCCATCACTATCGGCAAATGATCTTACGAATATTTCATAATAATTTCTATAATTATCATCAATAATTTCAACTTCACTTAAGTCTTCATCAATTCTATATCCATAAGTTTCATCGTATTCTTTCGAATTACATCCACAAATAGAACCAGCTATAGTTATTAACAATAAACTTGTAGATAATAATTTTAGTTTCATATTAACCTTTGACTGCGCCTCCGGTAACACCTTCAACATAATATTTTTGTAACCAGAAGAATAAAGCCATAATACCAACAGAAACTACAACACCACCAGCACAGAATTGCGGGAAGTATCTAACGTCATTTCCTTTTGTCATCATTTGTTGTAAACCAACAGCAACGTTAAATAATTCTTGTTTACCTTGTGCGAGATATGATGCCATCATATAATCTCCCCAAGGAGCAGTAAAGCTCATTAATACTGTATAAACAACGATTGGTTTTGATAATGGAAGAATAACTTTCCAGAAAATTGTGTTTTTGTTAGCTCCATCAATCATAGCAGCTTCATCTAAACTTCGAGGAATAGTATCAAAGAATCCTTTTGCGACATAATAACCCATTCCGCTTCCTGCGATATAAATAAGAATAAGACCGAAAATAGAAGATTCTAATCCTATCATATCGAGAATAAAATATGTAACGATCATTCCTAAGAATGAAGGGAACATACCAAGAATAAGAATTAATTTCATATATGCTTTTCTAGTTTTAAATCTTAATCTAGAAAAGGAATAAGCTGTCATTAATTGAATTACAGTTTGTAAAATTGCTGTAATAATTGCAATTGCTAATGTATTTAAATACCATCTACCAAATGGATAAATAGTATCTGTAAATAGATTTATATAATTTTGAAAGGTCCATTCTTCAGGGAAGAAATTTCCAGAAACATATTGAGATGCAAAAGATTGTGAAAGCAAATAAACAAATGGGATAAGCCAAATGATACTCATGATTACCAAAATTATGTAAATCAATAATTTAGAAGTAAATTCAACTCCTTTTTTACTACGCATTCTTTCTTTAGCCATATTATTGGAATTCCTCCTCATTTTGTACTGATTTAGATCTGCTATAGAAGATTAATGAGAAGAAGGCGACTATAACGAAGACAACGATACCGATAACGGATGAAACACCATAATCTTTAAAGACTTGTCCCATCGACATCTTGTAAAGCCATGTAATAAGAAGATCTGTTTGACCAGCTCCGAAAACATCAATTGTTATCATTTGACCATTAACATTAGTAAATAATGGTCCACCTGATGAGAGAAGATAAATAACATTGAAGTTATTAATATTTCCTACGAATGTAGAAATTAAATATGGTGTGGTAACAAACAACATATATGGAAGTGTAATTTTCATATACATCTTATAAGGACTTGCACCATCAATTTTAGCAGATTCGTATAAATCTTCAGGAATATTCATTAAAATACCAGTACACATAAGCATTGTATAAGGTATGCCAATCCACATATTAACAATAATAATTGTGAATTTAGCGATTATTCCATCATCTAACCATCTAATACCTTGTTCGATAACGCCTAATTGCATCAAAATATTGTTTAATGCACCAGTATTTGTATTAAGAATTTTAGACATTAAAAGTAAACTAACGAATTGAGGAACTGCAATAGTAGTAATTAAAATAGTTCTCCAAACTTTCTTTAATTTAATGCCTTTTTTGTTAATCATAATAGCGACAATCATTCCTAAGAAATAATTAGTAAATGTAGCAAAGAATGCCCAAATAATTGTCCATAATAAAATTTGTAAGAAAACACCAACGAATTGTGAACCACTAGAATCACCAGTTAAACCAAGAAGTTGTTGGAAATTTCCTAATCCAATCCAGTCAAATAATTCTTTTGGTTGCATATGATTGGTATTATAGTTTGTGAACGCAATTAAAATCATGAATATAATAGGTATAACAGTAAAACAAGCAATACCTACAGTAGGAATAGCAAGTAAAACCTTATGATATTCTTTTCCACCTAAATCTTTAATTGTTTCACGATCACTCTTTGATTTTCCGATATATTTCAATTTTTGGAGTTCATAAGAATCTCTAATCGATGTATACCAGAGGAAAACTAAAATAACGATAATTAAAATAGCGACAACAGAATAAAGTAAAATTTTAAAGCTGTCATCATTAAATTTATAACCAACGAATGGAGGGACATCAATTTCGTATTGAGCTGAACCTACGCTACCAAATGTTGGAAGTGCTGCAAAATTTGGAGCACCGATAAAAACTATAAATAGTATAGCTACTATTTCATAAATAAAGTTTAAAAACCCTCTAATTTTTTGGCCTCTAAAAATTTGACCAAAACCCATAAAAATAAAAGAAAATCTAGTAAATAAATCACCATTAATTAACCATTTATACAAATTAACAAATGGATTACCAATTTTTTTAATAAACTTTAAAAGGTATCTAGGTAATTTTTTGAAAAATCTTCCAATTCCAAGAGGGATATTAGCAAAAAAAGAACCAATTTTATATAAAGCTCTTTTTGGTTTTGACAATGATAAATATTCAATTGTTGACATACCAGCCTCCTAAAAAGAAAATTTGCACTCCGTTCAAAAGGAGTGCAAATTTACATTCAAAAATTATCTTGAAGATTCAATAGAATCGTTTAAAACGTCTAAAGCTTCTTGAAGAGTTGCTTCAGTAACGGTTCCATCTTGCATTCCATCAACTAAGACTTCTGGAGATGTCCAGAAACCACCTGGAACAGCTGTTTGTGCGTGAGCAAATTCTGTTTGTTGTGAAAGAACAACCATGTTTTCATTATTTTTAACTTTATCTAAGTTATAAACTTCACTATTAGATGGACCAATTCCAAGTTCATCGAATCTTAATTCTGAAGCTTCAGCACCTGATAAGTATTGACCTAAAAGGTAAGCGCCATTTAATCTATCTGTATCAGTTCCACTTCTTTGTGGATTAACACCATAAAGTTTACCACCACAGAAAGCACCTAAATTAGCAGTTTCACCATCAACTGTTATTGTTGGCATCGGTGCAATACCATAATTTTCACCTAATGCAGCTTTAGCATCAGCAATTTTCCAAGTTCCTAAAACAGAAACAGAGCAATTATTTTGTCCTGGAATAACGTCTGCTTGGTCCATCCAAACACCACTATTAACGATACTTAACATACCTTTAGCTGCTTGAAGTCCGTTTTCACCGTTAAAATCTGCTTCTAATGATCTAACTTGGCCATCTTCAGTAAATGAAATTGTATAATCAGCACCAAATGTAAATAATGCAGCACCACCATAGAATGCAGTTCCTAAAGGATAAGCAAATTGAGTGCCTGTTTCTTTACATTTAGCAATAATATTTTCAACTGATGCAACATCTTCTGCAGTGAAAACACTCTTATCATATGTAATGTAATATGTATTGTCACCAGAGAATGGGAATGCATAAATACCATCATTAAATGTAGCACTTGCTATACCAACTGGATTGTTATTTTCAAGAACGAAATCTTCATAAGTTCCGCTAAGTTTTGCTAATGCACCTTTTGAGAATAAAGTTTGAACCTTATCAGAAGCATATGCATAAACATCTGGTCCTTGAGCCCAGTCTGTAATTTCTGAGTCAACTTTGTCTTCGCCGTGTAAAACCCATTCAACATTATATGTGTTTGGATCTCCTTCAGCTTTTCTCCATTCTTTAAAACCTTCAATTAATCTCTTGTCAAGATCTTCTCTTTCACCTGGACCTGACATAACAAGGTTAATTGTTTTTCCTGCTGGAGTTTCACCACCTGGATTTTCTGTTCCTCCACCTGGGTTATCAGTGTTTCCTTTGTCACCACAAGCAACTAAACCTGCGAATGAAATGCCTAAAACAGCAATAACACCAAATAATTTTGTTTTTTTCATATTATTTTTATTCCTCCTTAAATATGAATGTAAAAATTATTTTAAGTAATTTTAAATATTATTAACTCTGTTACGAGTTTAATAACCTAAGTTTAATTAATTTCCTCTTTGATAATTATCATTCCATCTTAATAACATTGATGAAACTTCGTCTTTATTTTTATCAAAAAGGTCTTTTTTCATTCTCCAAGACCAATTTGATGAACCTAGTGTTGAAGGGAAATTCATTCTTCCTTCTGCTCCGATTGCAAATAAATCTTGAAGAGGTAAAATTGCAGCTTTAGTAGATGAAGCAATATTAAGCTCGCAAACCTTTAATGTTAATTCTTTATTGTCTAAATCTTTAACAAAAGGAATTCGAAAGTTCTTACATTCATCTTCTAATATATCTAAGAACAACTTCTTTTGTTTTTCATTTAATTCATCAATAAATTGACGACATGTTTGAGAATCATGAGTTCCACTATAAGAGAAGAAATTGTAAGTATAATTAGATGGTCTCCAAATATTTGTTTTATCAGGATCATCGAAACATTGAGTTACAATTTTCATTCCTGGATAACCACATTCATTAAAGAATTTAATAAAATCGTCATCAATCATTCCTAAATCTTCAGCAACAATTGGATAATCTAATTTATCTTTAAATAAATCAAATCCAGGTCCTTTTACCCATTTTCCATTTTTAGCAGTTGTATCTTTAAATGGAATTGAATAATAACCACTAAATCCTCTAAAGTGATCAATTCTTAAATAGTCAAAGAACTTTAATGAATTGTTAATTCTTTCATTCCACCATTTATAATTAGTTTCCTTATGATATTCCCAATTATATAAAGGATTGCCCCATAATTGACCATCAACTGAGAAACAATCTGGTGGACAGCCAGCAACATTAACTGGATAATGGTTTCTATCTAATTCAAATAGAGAAGGATATTTCCAAACTTCTAATGAATCAAAAGCTACATAAATTGGTAAATCGCCCATAATTTTTATTTTATTTTTATGAGCATATTCTTTTAATGAATTATATTCATTTAAGAATTCATATTGGGTCCAAATATAAAATAAAATATCTTCTTTATTAGTTTGAATTAATTCTTTTTCAAGTTCTAATGAATAAGTTTTATATTTAGTATCCCATTCATACCATGGTTTTAAATGATTTATATCTTTTAAAACCATGAATATAGCAAAATCTTTATAATTTGGATTGTCTTTAATAAATTCTTTAAACTCAAGACTAGTTTTATCGAATCTATTAAAAGCTGTTCTTAATATTTTAAGTCGATTATTGAAAAGAATTCCATAATCTACTCTTTCTTCATTATTAACCCATTTTACTGATTCAACTTCTTCTTTAGTTAATAATCCTTTATCGATTAATATATCTAAATCGATAAAATAATAATTTAAACCATAATTAGAGGGTGATTGATAAGGTGAATCACCAAATGAAGTAACATTAAGTGGTAAGATTTGCCATATATTGCAATCTGATTTTTTTAAAAAATCAATAAACTCATATGCTTCTTTTCCTAAACTTCCAATACCGTATTTAGAAGGAAGGGAAGAAATATGTAATAAAATTCCACTTTCTCTTTGTTTCATAAATAAAAATGCTTTCACTAAAATCTGTAAGCGCTTTCATTATAATTTCAAACTTTTTTGATGTAAAGACTATTTTTTTTGCTTAATATCCATTAATTTTAAAGAAATTGTCAATTATCATCAAAAATACGAACTTTTTTAATAAAAATTTACATATAATTAAAAAATATTCGATGGTTATCGAATATTTAAACTTTTAAATCGATGTTTAAAAATAATGCACACTATCATTCATTTATTTTTATAAATGTTTTTTTATTATTTTTTATTATTTAAACGATTATATTTCTCATTTAATGAAAAAATTTTATTTTTTAAGTCATTATTGAATTCAAAAGGTAAAAATCGATAAGTCCAATTATCTTCTAAAAGAGTGGAAGGACGATTCATTCTTGCTTCTTTTCCCTTAAAAAATAGATCTTGGAAAGTAAATGAAACATGATCTGCTTTTGAAGCAAAAATAAGTTCAATTAGTTTAAATGCAATATCGTAATTTGAAAAAGCATCTTCTAAATATGGAACATTTAATTTTTTACACTCATTTTTAATTTTATTTAAGAGTCCTAATTTTAAAGTTTCATCAATTTCTTCCAATTTAGCCTTTATTGGAGTATTATCATGATTTCCTAAATAAAAATATGTATTTTCATCAATTTCTGATGGCAAAACTTTTCTTATTTCTTCGACATTATCAAAAAGAGTTGGAATTAAAGTAATATTATAAGGAATTAAACTGTCATTAATAAACTCTCTGACCTTTAAAGAATAATTACCTAACCCTGAAGCAATAAGATTATTATCTTCTTTAATCATATTAATAAATTCAATGCCTGGTCCATCCATAAAAAAGCCTTTTTTAGGATTTTTACTTCTAAAAGGGATAGCATATACTTCTTTAAAACCTCTAAAATGATTTAATTTTATACGGTCATAAATATGTGATGCTCGATATATTCTTTTTTTCCACCATTTATAATTATTAGTTTTCATATATTCCCAATCATATAAAGGATAGCCCCATTTTTGACCGCGGGAATTAAAATTGTCTGCAGGATAACCAGCTACATAAGTGACTAAATTTCTTTTATCCACCATGAAAAGTTCAGGATTAAAATACATTTCATCGCTATCATAACCTAAAAAATGAGGAACATCACCGATGATTTCAATGTTTTTACTTTTTGCATATTGATGTAATTTATTCCATTGTTTAATAAAAATAAATTGTAAAAATAATTGATATTCAATTTCTTTACTATGATGTTTCAAATAGTGAATTTTAACCTCTTCATCATAATATCTATCTTCTAAAGAATAATCAAACCAAGCTTTATTATCATTATTTATCTTTATAGTTTTAAATAAACAATATTTAAAGATTTGACTATCTTTTTTAAATTCAATAAATTCTTCATTTTCTAAATCAAATCTTTTAAAAGCTTTTTTAAAAACAAAATCTTTTGCATATGTAACTTTTTCAAAATCAACTTTTCTTGGATTATCTCCAAAATCTAAAGATTGTAAATCTCGACTATTTACTAAATCTTCTTCAATTAAACTATCTATATCAATTAATAAAGGATTAAATCCAAATGCAGTTATAACTTGGAAAGGGGAATTTGAAAAACCAACATCTTCTAAAGGTAAAATTTCCCAATAAGAAAAACCACATTCTTTAATATAATCTATAAATTTATATGCTTCTTTTCCCATTCCTCCAATACCATATTTAGATGGTAAAGAAGTAATATGCATAATAACACCGCTTTCTTTTTGTTTCATATTCAATAATTTTATATTAATAAGTTTATCTTTTCAAAATAATATACTTCTATATTTATAATTAAATAGTGTCAAAAAGTTATTGTTTTTTTATTCTTAAATAATAAAATATTAAGGTATGAAAAACGAATTAAAAAATAAGATTATATATCAAGTTTTCGTAAGAAACTTTACAAAAGAAGGCACATTTAATGCCTTAAAAGAAAAATTAGATTACATTAAAAATTTAGGAACTGACATCCTTTATCTTTTACCTATTTCTCCAATTGGAAAAGTTAACCGTAAAGGAAGTTTAGGTTCGCCATATTCAATAAGTGATTATATGGCAATTAACGAAGAATTAGGAAGTGAAGAAGATTTTGTTTCATTAATTAATAAAACTCATGAAATGGGTATGAAAATCATGATTGATATCGTCTTTAACCATACTTCAAGAGATTCATTTATTTATAAAAATCATAATGAATGGATGTATAAAAATGAAAAAGGAGAATGTGCAAATAAAGTTGGAGATTGGAGCGATGTTTATGATCTTGATACAGAAAACGATGAATTAATTGCATATTTAGTTAATGTTATTCGTCACTATTCTTCTTTAGGTGTTGATGGATATCGTTTTGATGTTGCATCTTTAATAAGTAAGAAATTTTATGAAGCATTAAAAGAAATGCTTCATAAAGAATATCCAGAAACTATTTTACTTGCTGAATCAATTCATACTTCTTTTAATAATTATGTCCGTAGCATTGGTTTTAATGCTTTAAGTGATAGTGAACTTTATTCTCTTGGTTTTGATTTATGTTATATGTATAACACTATCGAAGCATTTGATAATTATATAAAAGAAAAAAATGAACGTTATTTAGATATTTATAAAGTTTTATTAAATAATGAAGAAGCTTATAATCCTTCCTCTGCTTTAAGAATTAGAGGATTAGAAAATCATGATCAACCTCGTTTAATTGAATTAAGTAAAAATAAAAGAGTAATGAAAAATTTAGCTGCTTTCCCTACTTTTATGAAAGGTCCTATGTTTATTTATAATGGACTTGAAAGTAAAGCTGATCATCAACCTACTTTATTTGATAAAGATTTAATTGATATGAGTATTGATAAAGAATGGTATGATTTTATTATTTCATTAGTTAATTATAAAAAAGAAAAAATGAATTTAGACATTTTAACTAGCGAAGTTTTATTTACCAAAGGTGATAATCTCGCTATTAAAAATAATTATAAAGATGGTTCTTATTCTTATGGACTTTTCTCTTTTACTTCTTCTCCTAATGGTTCATTAATTAAATATGAAAAATTAATTAATGGAGCTTATGTTGATTATTTCACTTCTAAAGTAGTTGTTATTGAAAATAACTCAATTCGAGTTAAAGAACCTCTTTTCCTTTTTAAAAGTGAAAATATCGATAAATAATATTTTATGAAAATAAGGAAATTAGATAATTATGTCTTTAAGAGCTTATCGAGTTATTTGTTTAATTTTATCGATTATTCAAATACCTCTTCATTCATTATTACTTTATTTAAATTTAACAAATCCAGAAACTGACTCATTAATTGTTTTAGCTTCGACACTCGTTTGTTTACTTCTTTCAATTATTGAAACAATTGTTTCAATAAAAACTATTAAAAATGATAATAGTGCTTTATTTAATTTAGCTTTTGAAAGAGATGGAAGCATCAATAAATTTGCCCTTATTGTTTCAATAATTTTAGGATTTGGTGGATTAGCTTTAATAATTTCTGGAATGTATTTTTTACTTGTTTCTAATTATTTATTAGGAGTTTGCTTTACTTCTATTGGTATATTTGTTCTTATTAACATAATTATTTATCTTACATATATTATTGTTGTTATTAGGAATAGATATATTAGATAAATTTATAATTAATCAATCAAAAAAGAACCTCGTTGTTGAGGTTCTTTTTTTAATAATTAATTAAATTTAATTAAAAATCAGTATCATTTAGGAATTCAGGAATAATTGAATCCTCTTCTTCTTTTTCTTTATTGGCGGCTTCTTCTTTATTTCTTTCATCGGCTTTAAGTTTAGATTGTTCGACACTCTTTTCAAAAAGCATTTGTTGTTGTCTTTCTTTTTCTTCTTTTAATGCTGATAAATCAAGTTTAGTACCTGGATTAACTGAGAAATCAAATTCAGTATTGAAATCACCAGCAATAATTGAAACCATAATTTGATCATCGAGTTGATCATTAACACTAATTCCAAATTTTAAATCAAGATTACCACCACAACTATAAACCATATGATCAACACATGTTTGGCAATCTAAAAGTGAAACACGAGGTCCACAAGTAATATGACATAAAGCTTTTTGAGCTCCATCAATTGATTGTTCAATTAAAGGACAAGATAAAGCATTTTCTGCAGCTTCAATTGCATTATTAGCACCTTGACCACTACCAAAACCAATTAAAGCAACACCACTATCTTTTAAAGTGGCTTTAACATCAGCAAAATCAAGATTAATAAATGAAGGCATTAAAATTAAATCAGTAACTGTTTTAACAGATTTTGCTAAAACATCATCAGCAAGTGAAAAAGCTTCGCCAACTGGAAGATTTCCACTACTCATTAATAATTTATCGTTAGAAACAACAATTAATGAATCACAATTTTCTCTTAATTCATTTAATCCTTGAACACTAGCTTCAACCTTTTTTCTTCCTTCAAAAGTAAATGGACGAGTGACAATTGCAACAGTTAAAGCACCTTCTTCTTTAGCTATTCTAGAAATTACAGGTGCAGCTCCAGTTCCAGTTCCTCCACCCATTCCAGCAGCAATAAAAACCATGTTGGCTCCTCTAACTATTTCGCGAATATCTTCGCTAGAAGCTTCAGCAGCTTCTCTTCCTGCCATTGGATCTCCTCCAACACCAAGTCCACCAGTGACATTTTCACCTAAAATAATTCTATTAGGAGCTTTTGATAAAGATAAAGCTTGTTTATCGGTATTTGCGACATAAAACTCAACATTTCTAATGTCTTCATCAATCATTCTATTAACAGAGTTATTTCCAGCTCCGCCAACCCCAATAACAATAATTCTTGCTACTGGTTCAAAACCATCTAATTCATGTGTATCCATCATAGTTTTATCCTCGCTTTATCTTTATTTTTTTATCAAAATATTTTTATAAATCATCTTCATCTTCTCGATATTCTTCAACCTTTCTTTCAATAGGTTTTATATCGATTTTGGTTTCATCTTCTAAAGAACCTTTATAAACAGAAGTAAAGGCAATTGCTCCAAGAAGATTAATATCACCTGGTTCAAGAGCACCAATTGAATCATTAGTAAAGAATTTTATTGGATTTGAAGAATGCAAACGATTAACAAATTCTTTAAATCCATTAAGTAAAGTTCCATTGCCAATAAAAACTAAAGGAATATCTTCTTTTAAATTTCCATAGTCTTTAAGTAAATAATTAATTGAATTGGTAAATAATTTATCCCAATTATTTAAACATTCATCAACAACTTGAACAAGTTCATTTTTGTTATATTTTCTTTTAATTCCATCATCACCTAAAACTGATAAAATTGGAGCATTAAATTTAGTTTCTCTTAAATCATGCCCATAAATTATCTTTAATTCTTCAGCTTTATCCATCGAAATTTCAAAAGAATTAGCAATAGCGTTAGTTATATCATTTCCACCATTAGGGAAAGATGTCGAATCATAAAGTCTTCCATTACCAAAGAATGATACAGTTGTATTATCTTTGTTATAATCAACAAGTAAATATTTATCAAATGAAGATTTATTAATTTCTAAAAGAGAATTAACTCCTAAAGGAGCAACGACGACTCTTTTAATTAAAATTCCGGCATCAGTGATTGCTTTTTTAAAATTTTCAACCATTACTTTAGGAAGTGTAAAAATATGAGCACTTACTAAAAGAGAATTTGAAAAATATCCTAAAGGTGGATCTTTATAAACTCGATTTCCTTCTAAAGAAAAAACATAAGGAATAATATCAACGATTTCATCATTTGGTTCATTAGTTCTTGCTTTTTTAATCATACTTAAAGCATTAGCAATATCGATTTTAGCAATTCTTCCATCACTAGAAATTGTATTAGTTGTTTTTTCATTAGAAAAAACTTTAAGACCAAAAGGAGGAAGAATTAATACTACTTCATTAATATCAACTCTTAATCTCTTTTTAGGATCTGAAATAACTTTTATTTGTTTTAAATCTTCACTTAAAGAAGTTAAATCAAAAATGTCTCCATCTTTATTAGAGACTCTTAAAGGATATGTTCTTTTATAAAGAACATTAATTTTATTATCATATAAATAACCGATTAATAATTTAAAAGACGTATTTTTAATTTCTACGGCTGCAACTGTTATATCCATACTATTAATAATTTTAATATGAAAATATATAAAATACAATTAATAATATATATATTATTAATCAAAAATCACCTTAATTTTTACTTAAAAATAAAAAGCCAGATACTAATGAGAAATAAGTAGCTGGCTTTTTAAAAAGGAAGAAATTATATGTGCAATAAGAATTATTTCGTCTTTAAAAGAGAATTAAAATCTTTCTAAAGAATCTACTTCTTGATTATAAGATTCTAAAGCGACTTCTCTTGATTCATTTCTTTCAATTTGTGGAAGAGAAACGATTGCTCTAACAATTGAAACTGGGATAGCAAAAAGAACAAATGCTCCTACAAAAGCACCACTGAAAATGCCAATCTTTTTTAAATAATAATAAATTTTTGAATGATTATTTCTATAAATTTTGTCTTTCATTTGCATAAATTGCTATCTCCTTTTAAATAAAACTTATAATTTTTTTAATATCCTTAATTTAGCGCTTTTACTTCTTCTATTTTCATTTATCTCTTCATTAGAAGGAGTAATTACTTTTTTATTAACTAATTCAAATTGAGCTTTTTTTATTTCATTAGGTAATAAATAATCATTTTTTCGATCGCCTTTAATAAATGAAACTTCTTTAAATTCATTTTTAACAATTCGATCTTCTAAAGAATGAAATGTAATAACGACAATTCGTCCATCTTTGTTTAATAAATTTAATGAATCATTTAAAGCAATTTTTAATACTCCAAGTTCATCATTTACTTCAATTCTTAATGCTTGAAATATTTTTTTAGCCGGATGCTTATCTTTAAACAATTCTTTTTTTGGTAAAGATTTTTTAATTAAATCAACTAATTCAAATGTTGTTTCAATTTCTTTTTCTTCTCTTGCTTTAATAATATTTTTAGCAATTGAATAAGAATATTTTTCTTCACCGTATTCTTTAAAAACTTTAACTAATTTTTCTAAAGGATAGGTATTAACAATTTTTTTAGCTGTCAAATTATTTTCTTGATTCATCCTCATATCAAGTGGAGCGTCATATCGATATGAGAAACCACGATAATCTTCATCAAACTGTGGAGAGGAAACACCTAAATCGAATAAAATTCCATCTACTTTTGTAACTCCTCTTTTATTTAATTCTTCTTTTATATTTTTAAAATTAGAATAAATAATTTCGAAGTTATTTGAGATTGAAGCTAATTTTTCTTTGGAATATTCAATTGCTTCCTGATCTTGATCGAAACAATATAATTTACCATTTTTTAATTTTTTTAAGATTTCAGAACTATGTCCAGCTCTTCCTAGTGTCGCATCAACATAAATTCCATCTTCTCTAATATTTAATCCTTCAATGGCTTCTTTTAGAAGGACACTCTTATGTTCGTTACTCTTCATTGCTAAATATCTTTTCAGCGTTTATTTCAAATTCATCATCGTTTGAAGATTCTTGATCATTCCATTTATTGAAATCCCAAATTTCGAAATGATCAATTGCTCCAAGGATATGAACTTTGCTTTCGATTCCAAATTTTTCTAATACTTTAGAAGGAATAAGAATTCTTCCTTGATTATCTAAAGTAAGTTGAACAACTGAATCGAGGAAACTTCTAAGAGCTTTACGAACTTCGCTTTTTTCGTAGGATTTAGCTTGGTATTTAAGAACAACTTTTTGAAAGTCTTCTTCTTTGTAAATAGATAAGCAGCCATCAAAACCACGAGTAAGATAAACGTTTAAATCGTTTCCAATTTCTCCTCTGAATTTTGAAGGAATTACTAATCTCCCTTTGCTATCGAGATTGTAATCATAGCTTCCTATAAACATTCTCCCAAATTCCTCCACTTTCTACCACATGTCATTATTTTATACCACAATATTATTTTATACAAGAAAAATATGCAAATTTTTTTAATAATTTTTTTAACTGATTTTTAAAAGTTTAATTTTTAATTTATATTATAAATTAAAAATTAATTTTTTAAAAAAATATATAAAAATAATCTTTTTTTATTTAATGTGGGAGACTGTCCCTAAATATAATTTGTAATATTTTTTAAAAAAATTGTTATTATATAAATAACAAATTTTATGTATAGGAGGAAAAATTGTGGTTTGTAAAAAATGTGGGCAAGAATATGACGATAATATGAATTTTTGTCCAAATTGTGGATTTAAAAAGGATGGCGAATTAAAAGAAAAGAAAAATATCGATTATAAAAAGTTAGTAAATTTATTAAATATCGTATTTTTTGGATTTGCTATGTTATTTACTTTTGTATGGTTGATGGTTTATTCAAATCAATCATCTATAACTACTTTTTTAGCACTTACTTCACTTGGTGGTATATTTTCAACATTCTATTTAGTAACACAAAGCTTATCTTTTCTTTTCGCTTTCACTAATAAGGAGAAAAAACTAGAATTAAAAGATTTAATAATCTTTATAATGTTATTAGTTGTTGCATTAGTATTATTTATTACTAACTGGGTATATTTATCTATCTTTGCAAAATATAATTCTATATTTGGTAGTTTCTATTAAAATTTAAACATAAAAAAATCGGAATCTAGATAATTGAGATTCCGATTTTTATTTTTATAAATCAATATCTTTTAATACATCAAATGGTGATTCTTTTTCTTTATTTAATTCATCATTAAGTTCATCTTCACTATAAACTTTAAAATCATCTCCACTAGGAAGAGTTTCATCATCTCCATGAATATTTAAAGGAATTGATGTTAATAATAATGAATATACGATTTCATCTAATGAAATAATTTCTTTAGTATAAAAAACTTCTTCTGATTCATTATTTTGATCGTTAGTAAAATATAAAGTATCGACTACATCGATATTTTTATTAATATTTTTTAAAGAATAAGCACTAATCGCATCAACATTAAAGATTAAATCAAAATCAATGATTAATATATCATTAACTTTTGAAAAAGTAATTTCACCACTTACATTATTAATTTTCGAAATAATTGAAGAATGATTTAATTCATTAAGTGTTTCAATTAAAGGGGAATAAGAGATAGTTTCTTTACTCCCTTCTTTAAAAGAAGAAAAATTAATATTCATAAATAGTTTTAACCTCTAAATTCAGCTTTAAATTTTGTAATTAAAATTTCTTTTATTTTATTATCTAAAGCGTTTATTTCATCTTCTTTTAATGTTGAATCCATTTTTTCTAAAGTAATACTTAATGCGAGTGAAACATGATTTTCTTTAATATTTTCACCCTTATAAATATCAAATAAAGCAATGTCTTTAATTAAAGAAGATGCTTTTTTAATTTCATTTTTAATTGATAAATATGAATAATCTTCACTAACTATAAAAGCATAATCTCTTTTTACTTTAGGAAATTTAGAAATTTCAAAGAATTTATTATTAGCACTACGTGTATTAAATAATAAAGATAAATTCATTTCTAAAATTTCACAAGCTTCTTTTTTAAGTGAGAATTCATTACGTTTTAAAGAATGAATATCACCTAAAACAGCTAAAACTTTACCATCTAAAATAACTTCTGCACTTCTGTTTGGATGGAATTCATCATTGTTATTTTTAATAATATTCCGTTTTATACGATTATTATCGATATTAAATAAAGCTAAAATTCCTTCTAAATAACCTTTTAAATCATAAAAAGAATAGGAAGAAGAAATTATTCCATCTTGAACATGTTTATTTCCAAGAAGACCCATTGAAAGATGAATTTCTTCTTTGTCACCTTTTGAATAAACATTAGAAATTTCAAAAACTTTAAAATCAGTTTCTTTATGATTGATGTTATATTCAATAGTTCTTAAAAGTGAAGTTAAAATATTTTTTCTAATAAATTTATGGTCTTCAGTTAATGGATTAGAAATAACAATTCCTTCATTTTTATTGATGAAATTAAACATATTATTGTCTTTTTCATTAATTAATGTATAAGTTAAAATTTCATTAAATCCATTATTTAAAAGATAAGATTCAATATTTCTCTCTTTTTCTCTTAAAGTTGAAACACTTCCAACTGTAGTTTCCATAACAGGAAGTTCATTTGAAATATAATCAAATCCTTTATATCTAATAATTTCTTCACTTAAATCAGCTTTTCCTTCAACATCAATTCGATAAGAAGGGACGGTTGCTTTAAAGTTATCATTATCAATATTTTCTATTTCAAAATTTAAAAGAGTTAAAACTTCTTTTACTTCTTCAAAATTGAAATTAGAACCTAAACGTTTATTAATGTAAGTTAAAGAACAATCGATAACCTTTTTATCGTGAGATAAAGTATCATATCTAATTACATTTGAAACTTCTTCAAAATTAGAAACTTCTTTTAATAAATGGATGAATAAATTTAAAACTTCTTCACTTTGATCTTTATTAATACCTTTAGAGAATCTTAAAGAAGAATCACTTGATAATCCTAATCTATTTGATGTTTTTCTAATTGAAGCAAAATTAAAATTTGCTACTTCGATAACAATATTTTTACTAGTAGAAGAAATTTCACTATTTTCTCCACCCATAATTCCACCTAAACACATAGTTTTATTATCACTAGTTACACATAAATCTTTTTCTTCGATTTTATATGTTTTTTCATCTAAAGCGGTGAAATCTTCACTAATATTATCTTTAACAATTAACTCTTTTTTAGGTAATTTATCTAAATCATAACAATGAATTGGTTGACCAGTTAAAAGCATGACATAATTACCTAAATCAACGACGTTATCAATACTTCTAATTCCTTCACTTTGTAAAACTTCTTTTAACCATTTTGGAGATTCTTTAATTTCGATTCCTTTAACAATCTTTGCATAAAAAGATTTACATGCTTCTGTTTCAGAAGAAATTTTAAAATTATTTTCTTCATAGGTATGAAATTCTTCAAAAGTAGGAATTGTAACTTTTCTATTAAATAATGCTCCTATTTCTCTTGCGACATTATAAAGAGCATAACAATCACTTCTATTAGCTAAAAGTGATAAATCTAAAATAGTATCATCAAGTTCTAAATATGATAAAACGTCTTTATTTCCAATTGGTGCATCAAGAGGAAGTTCTTCAATACCTTCAAGTTGTTCTTTCTTTAAATATTTAGGATCAACACCTAATTCGTTTAAAGCACAAAGCATACCATTAGATTCACAACCTCTAATCATACCTTTATTGATAGTTTTTCCAGCTAAGATAGCTCCAGGAAGAGCGACAATAACTTTTAAACCTTTTCTTACATTTGGAGCACCGCAAACAATATCTAAAATATCGCTTCCAACATCAACTTTACAAACGTGTAAATGGTCGCTATCTGGATGATTTTTGCAATCAATTACTTCACCAATAACTAAATTTGTAGCATCAGCACTTTTTTTAATTTCTTCAACTTCAATTCCAGAAAAAGTTAATCTTGAGGCAATTTCTTCAGGAGTTAAGGAAGAAATATCAACATATTTAGAAATTTCTTTTAAACTTACTAACATAAATAATTAATCCTCCTTAACCTTTTTGAATTCTTTAATAAATCTTAAATCGTTTTGATAGAATCTTCTAATATCATCAATTCCATATTTAAGCATTGCGACTCTTTCAATACCGATTCCAAAAGCAAATCCACTATAAACTTCAGGATCATAACCAGACATTTTTAAAACATTTGGGTGAACCATTCCAGCACCTAAAATTTCAATCCAGCCACTTCCTTTACATAATGGACATCCTTTTCCTTTGCAGTTAAAACAAGAAATATCAACTTCAACTGAAGGTTCTGTAAATGGGAAAAAGGAAGAACGGAATCTAACTTTTGTATCTTTGCTAAACATTTTTTTAGCAAATAATTCTAAAGTTGCTTTTAAGTTACCTAAATTAATATTTTTATCGATAACTAAACCTTCAACTTGAGCAAATTGATGAGAATGTGTCATATCATCATCATCTCTACGATAAGTTTTTCCAGGACAAATGATTTTGATTGGTTGTCCTTTTGCTTTTTCCATGACATGAGCTTGAACTGATGAAGTATGGCTTCTTAAAAGAAGATTATTATCGATATATAAAGTATCTTGCATATCTCTAGCAGGATGATCATGAGGAATATTTAAAAGTTCAAAAACATACTTATCATAATCAACTTCTGGACCAGTTTCGACACTATATCCCATTCCTACGAAAATATCTTCTATTTCATTAATAATTTTATAAAAAGGATTAGCACTTCCTCTTTGATAACTATTTCCAGGTAATGTTATATCGATTTTTTCTTTTTTTAAATCTTCAATAAGTTTTTTATTTTCTTCTTCTTTTATTTTTATATCTAAAGCTTCTTCAACACTTTTTCTACAAGCATTATACATTTCACCAAAAGCTTTTTTATCTTCAACTTCCCTAATATGATTCATCATTAAAGAGATTTCACCTTTTTTAGCCAAATATTTATTTTTTAATTCGGTTAAATCTTTTAAAGATGATGCTTTACTAATCTCTTCTAAACATTTTGTTTTAAGATTTTCAAAATCTAAAGCATAATCCATGTTATTTTCCTCCTAAAAATAAAAAGAGAATTAGTTATAGGAGTGTTAAATTTTAACACGGTACCATCCTAATTCTTAAAAAATCTTAATTTACTTTATTACGTCAAAGCTAACGGGTTCATCAAACCAGCTCCAAGGCGAATTCATAATCCCATTTTATAGAGTTTTTCACTATCACTCCTCACTAATATAAAATTAAAGAAAAATTACTACTCCTTTTCAACGCAAAAATATTATACATAAAATTAATTATTTTATAAATAATTAACATTAGAAACTATATTTTTAACTCTTTATTCTTTTTTCCAAGCAAATTTATACCTTCATTACCTAAAACTAAAATGATAAAGAAGAATAAAACACAATAAGGAAGAATTAAAAATGTTGTATATTTTGCAACGACTCCAAATAAAGGAGCAATTAAAAAGTTAGAAATATAAGCAAAAGACATTTGAATTCCCATGACATTTTGAGAATATTTTTTTGTAAATCTATTAGGTGTATCTTTAATGATTGCAGGATAAACAGGAGCACATCCCAAACCAATTAAAACTACTGCAAAAGGCATAATTTTTGGTTCAAAAATCATACATAAAAGAATAATTCCAATAAAAATTATACTTTCTCCGATTCTTATCATATTTTTTTCTTTTACCTTTAAAGAAATAATACCGGAAATAAATCTTCCAATTGTTATTCCTAAATAAAAGAATGAAGCCCACAATGTAGCATCTTGTTCACTTACATTTAATCCAAAATGGACCATTGAAGAAAACCACATACCAGTTAAAGATTCAACAGCTGTATAAGCTAAAAAACCAAAAAGAGCAAACCAAACACCTTTTAAAGCAAAAGTTTTTTTATAACCAAGTTCAACAACTTCAGTATCTTCAACTGTAGTTTCACTATTTTTCTCTCTTAAAGCAAAAATATTTTCGCATTTTTTCCATAAAGGAATACAAACTAATGAAATAATACAAATTGCTGCTTGAATAATTGCTAAAATAATCGCACCTTTTCTCCATCCATCATTATCAGTTAAAAATGAAGAAATAATTAAAGGTGAAATTGTTGTTCCAACACCCCAAAACGAATGAAGCCAGTTCATATGAATAGCTTTATAGTGTAAGGCAACGTAGTTATTTAAAGTTGCATCAATTGCTCCTCCTCCAAGTCCTAAAGGAATAGCAGCTAAAAGCATAAACCAAAAAGAAGGTACAAACGATAGAGCAATAAGACCAATTACTGTTAAAACAATTGAAATTGCAACTGTTCCACTTGGCTTTAATTTCTTAATTAAATATGGTGAGAAAAATGAAGAAATAATTGTACAAAGACTAATTACACAAGTTAATATTCCTTGATAATCCTCAGGAACTCCTAAAGATTGAGAAATCGAAGGCCAAGTTGTGCCAACTAATGAATCAGGTAAGCCAAGAGAAATAAAAATTAAATAAATAATTAAAAGTAAAATAGTAGTCATATAGTAGTTATTTAGTAGAAATATAGTTATATAATAAAATTCCAGTAGCAATTCCAACATTTAAAGAATCAATATTTTCAATTGGTATTTTGATTGTTTTATCGACAATATCTAATACTTCTTTACTAACACCATTTCCTTCATTTCCAACAATTAAAATTGCTTTTTTTGGCCATTTAAAATTTCTTAAATCAATAGTATCTTCTTTTAAAGAAGTTCCTATCAATTCATACTCATTTTTTAAACCAAGCAAAATGCTAGCACTTCCTTTTAATAGATTCAATGAGAAGATGGAGCCTTGGGAAGCTTGAATACATTTTTGATTATAAAAAGAAGAAATTGATGTAGAAATAACTGTTTTTATATTAAAAGCTAAGGCAGTTCTTAAAATTGTTCCGATATTTCCAGGATCTTGTAAAGAATCTAAATAAAGAATTAAATCTCCTTTTAAAGACTGATTTTCTTTTATTTTACAAACCGCTATTACTTTAGAAAAAGATTTATTAACACTTAATTTTTTCATTATTTTTTTATTAACAATATATTGAGTAATACTTTCATCTAAATCATCTATTTTTTCTAAAGTTAAAATAAAATCGAGTTCTTCTTTTTTAGCCATTTCTAAAAGATGAAAACCTTCAATAATAAATCTTTTTTCTTCTTTAATATATTTAGGATTTTTAAGTTTATTTACATATTTGACAATTTTATTTTCTTCACTTTCAATTTTTTTTATCATTTATAAATTCTCCTCTTTATATTTTTTGTTAACTCATCATAATTCGGTAAATATCGATAAATTTCATTATAAAAATTTTTAGAATGATCAAAATAATAATAATGGGCTAATTCATGAACTATAACTGAAGAAATATTAGCTAATGAATAACTAAGTAAATCATAAGATAAAGTAATTTTATTAGTTTTTCTTGAATTTGTTCCTAATCTTGTTTTCATTTTTCTAAAAGATAATTTATAAATTGGTGGGACATTCATCATTTTACGGTAATATTCAAATAAAGAAAAAATATCATCATAAAGGATTTTAATTAAATTTTTATAATAATTATTATCTATTTTTATCTTTTTATCTTTATAAAAAACACTATTATCAACTTTATTTATATAATATTTATCTCCTAAAATATAAAGATATTCATTATTTAATTTTTCGCTTATTATATCTTCATTTATAATTCCTTTTTTAACTAGTTTTAAAGCGAATTCATTTATTTTATTAACTACTTCTTTTTTATTAATTTTATAAAAAGATGTTACTAAAAAATGATCATCTTTAAAGCGATAATAAGTATATCTTTGATATCTTTTTTTATGAATATAAATTATTGGAAATTCTTTATTTCCAATAATAATATTTCCAATAATTTCCTCATTTTTCATAATGGAAATATTATATTTAAATCTTTATAATATTAAAAGTTTATTTAAAAAAGGGGATAAAAGATATTATATGGAAACAGTAATGATTAGTGCATGTTTAGTTGGTGATAAAGTTAGATATGATGGAAAAGGAAAATATAATCCTCTTGTTAAAGAAATATTGGCTAAATACGAACTTTTACCTCTTTGTCCAGAAGTTTTAGGAGGATTATCAATTCCTCGTGATAAAGCGGAAATTATAAATGATAAAGTTATGACTTATAAAAATAAAGACGTCACTAATCAATATAATAAAGGTGCACATCTTTGTATTAATCCAATTGAATATAAACATGTTAAAAAAGCAATTTTACAAGATCGTTCTCCAGCTTGTGGAGTTCATAAAATTCATAATGGTAAATTTAATGATGAATTAATTGATGGAAATGGTATTTTAACTCGCCTTTTAATAAGTAGAGGAATTGAAGTTTATACTATTGAAGAATTTTATGAAAAATTCATTAAAAAAGATGATCAAAATAATAATGATGATAATAAATAATATTTAAGTCATTTTTTTAAATATCTAAAAATGAAAATATGAATAAAAAATTAGAAATTTTATATAAAGCTTCTTATATTGCTTTTTTAAGTGCATTAATCTTTATTGCAACTTATTTTATAAAAGTACCTTATTTTAATAATAGTGGTTATTTTAATCTTTCGGATGGATTAATTATTTTTACTTCAATTTATTTTGGACCAGTAGTTGGATTTTTTTCTTCAATAATTGCTACTTCTTTAGCTGATTTTTTAAGTGGATTTATAATGTGTATTCCTTTTACAATCTTTGCAAAAGGAATAGAAAGTATTCTTTCATTTTTAATTTTTAAACTTTTATTTAAAAGAAAATTAGTTAAATATATCGCTTTATATTTATCTTTTGTTCCAATGGTTTTAACCTATTTTATTTTTTATTTAACTTTATATAATTTTGATTTTCTTATTTCTTATATCTACTCACTTTTTGATATAATACAAGGAGTAATTGGAGTTAGTTTTTCAATTGTAATTTATTTAACATTTGATCATATAAATGTTAAATATCGTTATAAATATCTTTTAAATTAAAATATTTATTTTTTCTTAAAGGAGTATATAAATTAATTATGAATATTTTATTTTTCTTAACACCTAAATCTCATATAAAAGTCATAGAATCGAGTATGTCGATACGTCAAGTATTAGAAATATTTGAACATTATCGTTATTCTACTTTGGCGATTATTGATGAAAAAGGTAAATATTTATCAACAATTAGTGAAGGTGATTTACTTTATTATTTAAAAAATAATCTTAGATTTGATTTAAGAAGCTATGAAAATATTAATATTTTAGTAGTTCCAACCTATCGTCCTTATAAAGCAATTTCAGTTTTAGAAGAAATGGATGCTTTAATTATTAAAGCAATGGATCAAAATTTTGTTCCAGTAGTTGATGATAATGGTTCGTTTATTGGAATTATTACAAGAAAATCAATTATTAAATATTTAATGGATAAAAAAATAGGATTTAATTAAAAATCCTATTTTTTTTAATATTTTTCAATTATTTCTTTAGCTAGAAAAACTAAATTATAACGAGAATCATTATTTCCTTTTTGCCATTTTCTCCACTTATGATTATTATTACTTAAATCATCTCCAAAATAAATAATAGCACCATAATTAACTTTAAAATATTTAGTTAAAGCAATTAAACCAGCTTGTTCCATTTCTACAACTATCGCTCCTTCTTCTTTTCTTCTATTAACTCGACTTTTTGTTTCGCGATACATCGAATCAATACTCCACGATAATCCTTTTTTATATGGAATATTTTTTCTTCTTAATTCATTTTCAATTTTTATAACAATATCTTTATTTGAATAAATAATTCTTGAAGGCGGTTCATAAAAGAAAGAAAATCCTTCATCACGAATTGCTCCATCTATTAAAACTAAATCACCAACATTTGAAGGAATTAAACTGCCTCCTCCACCAATAAATAATATATTTTTTAAGCCGTTTGTAATTAAAAGATGAATAAATCCACCAATTAAAGGTTCACCAACTAATCCTTTTATAATAAAAATATCTTTATTATCGTTAAATTGATATATAAATAATGAATTTTCACCTCTTATTTCACTATAAAAAGTAATTATATTTTCTTTTTCTAATCTATCGATTACTTCATGAAAATAACAAATAATTGCTTTATCTTCTTTTTTAAATCTTAAAAATATATTTTCACTTTCTAAAAATTGTTCTTCTTTTCCATCAAATTCAGTTAATGGAATAGAATTATATTTTTTATCATTATTTAAAGGAATTCTTAAATAAACACAGCCATTATCATAATGATGAATATAACCATCATTCGATAAAATTGTATTTATTGAAGCTTTATTATATTCATAACATTCAAAATAAAGCTCATCTTCTTTATATAATTTATTTAATTTTAAATATTCAATTAATAATTTTAATCCTTCCTTGGCATATCTTTTGTTTCTAAAAGAAGGAAGAATAAAATAACCAATGTGTCCACTATGATCTTTTAAAAAATCATTTAAATAATGACGGAATTTAAATAAACCAATGATTTCTTCATTCTTATAAAGAAAAAAATAAGTATCAGGAACATGACCTTCTTTTAAATTTATACCTTTTTCACTTTCTTTTCTTTCTTTTAAAACTTTATTTTTAAATTCATCTAATGAAATATTAGAATATGGATTTTCAAATCCATTTTCACTCTCAAACTTTTGAAAAAATTCATACTCTTTTAAATAATCTTCATTATTAAACTTTTTTAAATAAATCATAAAAAATATTATTCCTTTTTCTTTTTATTTATTAGTTTAACAATAAAATAATAAATATAACAAAGTAATATAACAAAAATTAATAAAATAATGATGTAATAAAATACTCCAATTCCTTTTTCAGTTATATTAAACCAAGTTAAAGTTTCATAATCTAAGAAAAAATAAGGAACTAATTGTCCATTAAAACGAATATTTAATGAAACACAAATAAAAACAAAAGCTAAATATAAAAGCGGAAAAATAGTTCCTATTAAAGGTGACCATTTTTTTAATTTTATTTTATGATCAAAAACAAAAAAATCGATTATTGCAAATAAAGGAACAAGTAAATGAACAGTTAAATTTGTCATCGATATTAAATAAGAAGCATCCATTGTTGGAGCTAAAAGAATAAAAAATACTAAAAAAGTGATTGTAACACCCAAAGTAAAAATAAATTTAATGTGATATAAAATATTATTTATTAAATCTTTTTTTAAAAATAAATTAACTATTTTTAGTATAAAAAATAATAAGGTTACAAGAATAATGGCGATATTTGATTGAATTGTAAAATATAAAAATGCTGAGCCATTTCCCATAAATCCACTTGTAAAACAGTTAATTATTATTCCATATATTCCAAATATTAGTAATAATAATTCATTTAAAAGATTAAAACTTATTTTAATAACTTCTTTTTTATCCATTTTTAAATACCCTCTAATTTTAAAAAGGCTAGTAAATTAATTTACTAGCCATCTTTTTATTTTAAAACATCTAAATTAATTTTAGTTAAATGCCAAATATCTTGGTTATATTCTTCAATAGTGCGATCACTTGAGAAATAACCACTCATTGCAATATTAATTAAGCAAGATTTAAACCATTGTTCTTTTTTAAGATAATATTGTTCAATTTTATGACATTCTTTAATATATGAATCAAAATCAAGAAGAATGAAATATTCATCATTATGATTCATAATTTCATCAAAAATCCCTCTAAATCTATCTGGAATATTTTCGCACCAAGGGCCTCTAAAGAGAGAATCTAAAACTCTTCTTATATATTCATTGCTGTTATATAAATCCCATGGATTATAGCTTCCGCTCTTTTTAATATCTTCGATATCTTTAACTTTTAAACCGAAGATAAATGAATTTTCATCACCAACTTTATCATTAATTTCAACATTAGCCCCATCTAATGTACCTAAAGTAAGTGCTCCATTCATCATAAATTTCATATTTGAAGTACCACTTGCTTCTTTTCCAGCAGTAGAAATTTGTTCACTAATATCAGCAGCAGGAATAATAAGTTCAGCTAAAGAAACACCATAGTTTTCAATAAATACTACTTTCATGTATTTAGAAACTTGTGGATCATTATTAACAACGTTAGCAACTGCATTAATTAAATTAATAATTTCTTTTGCAAATACATAACTTGGAGCGGCTTTAGCACCAAAAATATAGGTATGAGGAACCATGCTAAATGATGGATTATTTTTGATTTCATAATAATAATGCATAATTTTAAAGACATTCATAAGTTGTCTTTTATAAGCATGTAATCTTTTAATTTGAACATCAAAAATTGAATTTACATCAAGGTCAATTCCATTATGTTCTTTAACATATTTTGCTAAAGCAATTTTGTTATTAGTTTTAATTTGTCTTAATCTTAAAAATGTATCGCTATCATCTTTAAATTTAAGTAAATTTTCTAATTCTTCAGGATTCTTTTCCCAAGAATTACCAATTCTTTCACTAATTAATGAAGATAATTCACGGTTTGCATACATAAGCCATCTACGGTGAGTAACACCATTTGTCTTATTATTGAATTTTTCAGGGAAATATTTAAAGAATTCTTTAAATGTTTCTTTCTTTAAAATATCAGTATGTAAAGCAGCAACACCATTAACTGAGAAAGCAACAAAAATTGCAAGATTTGTCATATGAATCATACCATCTTTGATAATCATCATATTGTATTTTTCTCCATCAGTAGCTCCGATTTTATTTGACCAAATAAGGAAACGACGGTTAATTTCTTCAATAATCATGAAGCAACGTGGGCAAAGATCTTGAACATATCTAACTGGCCATTTTTCTAATGCTTCAGCCATAATTGTGTGGTTAGTATATGCAAAACATTTGGAAACAATTTTATATGCATCATCCCATCCATAGCCATGTTCATCCATTAAAAGTCTCATAAGTTCAGGAATAGCTAAAATTGGATGAGTATCATTAAGTTGGAAAACATATTTTTCAGCTAAATTATCTAAAGTTCCATAAATTCTCATATGGCTTCTAATAACTGATTGTAAACCTGCTGAAACAAAGAAATATTGTTGTCTTAATCTTAAAAGTTTACCGTGTTCTGTTGAATCATCTGGATAAAGTCCATGACATAATTCATAAATTGTTGATAAATAATCTTCAAAAGATTGATTCTTTGGAATATTTTCTTCACTTGGTTGAGCACTCCAAAGTCTTAAAGAGTTAGCAACACCATTTTTATATCCAACAACATATACATCATATGGACAAGCTCTAACTTTAATAGCATTAGCTGTTTTAATAGCGTAACTTCCATCTGATTTAATATATGTTTCAGCATTTCCATAGAAACTAACTTCACAAGAGTGTTTAGGTTTTCTAACCTCCCAAACAAAACCATTTGAAAGCCATTGATCTGGAAGTTCTACTTGTTTTTCATTAATAATTTTTTGTTTAAAAAATCCATATTCATAACGGATACAGTTTCCACTTCCAGGATATCCTAAAGAAGCAATTGAATCTAAAAAACATGCAGCAAGTCTTCCTAAACCACCATTTCCTAATCCTGCATCAGCTTCTTCATCTTCTAAACGTCCAATATCAATACCTAATTCTTTTAATCCATCTTTAGCAACATCAAAGATGCCAAGATTCATCATATTATTAGTTAATAATCTTCCAATTAAAAATTCCATTGAAAAATATACTAATTGCTTGCCTTCTTGTTTTATACAAGCTTGGCGGGTATTTCTCCAGTTAACACCTGCATAATCTCTAACTAATTCACCTAAAATATCGAATTGTTCAGAGATATGAGCTTCTTGAGGATTTTTACCATATTTAGCAATGATTCTTTCAGTATATTCTTTTTTAAAATCTTCTTTACTATCAAAATACATATGTAATATCCTTTCTCTTTATAAAAAATAGCAAATTATGCTATTTTTTATTATTATTTTTACAAATAACGATTAATTATACACTATTTAAGTGGCTCTTTGTACTTAAAAATCATTGCCGCAAAAGGTGCGATTTTAATCGTAAATTTATGTGGTCGATATTCAGGACCATATTCAGTTGAACTAATAGGAAGGCCATTATAAGCATTACTTCCTCCATAGACATCTTTATCAGAATTAAAAATTTCTTCATATGTTCCTGGTCTAGTTAATCCAATTTCATAATATTCATAATAATTAGGTGTCATATTATAGAGAAATACTAAATGAGAATCTTTTACTCTTCTTTCAAAAGCAAAAACACTATCATTAGCATTATCAACCATTAACCAATTAAAATGAACTGGATTATATTCTTCAAAATACATTGCTTCTTCATTACGATAAATAAGATTTAAATCTCTTACTAAACGAGAAACACTATCGTGTTTTGGGAAACGTTTTAAATCCCAAGGAAGTGATTTATTTTCATTCCATTCATCCCATGAAGCAAGTTCATTTCCCATAAAATTAAGTTTTTTACCTGGGTGACCGAATTGATATGTATATAAATTTCTAACTAAAGCAAATTTTTGATCATAATCTCCCCACATTTTATTAATGATTGTTCCTTTTCCATGAACAACTTCATCGTGAGATAAAGGTAAAAGGAAATTTTCACTAAAGAAATATGCCATCGAGAAAGTTAATTTATTATGATCATATTTTTTATAAACTGGATCTAAATGATAATATTTTAAAGTATCATTCATCCATCCTAAATCCCATTTATAATCAAAACCTAAACCATTCCAATCAGTAGGTTTTGTAACACCAGTAAAATCGGTAGAATCTTCAGCAATCATCATAACATCGTTATGAGCGATATGAATTTTACCATTTAATCTTTTAATAAATTCAGTAGCACCAAAGTTTTCACCATTATTTTTATTACCATCCCAATAAACAATATTAGAAACAGCATCGCATCTAATACCATCAAAATGGAAATAATCTAAGAAATAACTCATTGCTGACATTAAGAAAGAGCGAACAGGATCTTTTCCCAAATCAAATTGTTTACTACCCCATGGAGAATACATATGGTTATCACCATATTCATACATTGGTGTTCCATCAAACATTGATAATGACCAAGTATCGGTTGCAAAATGAACTGGAGCAAAATCTAAAATAACTCCAATACCAGCTTGATGCATTCTATCAACAAAACTCATGAGTTGGAAAGGATTTCCATATCTAGAATCTACGCTATAAAAACCAGTTGCTTGATATCCCCAACTTCCATCGAAAGGATATTGAACAATTGGCATAATTTCAATATGTGTATATCCTAATTCTTTTAAATAAGGAATTAAATAATCAGCAATTTCTTCATAGGAAAGATTTCTTCCATCAACCTTTCCTTTCCAAGAACCAAGATGCATTTCATAAATTGACATTGGAAGATCGAAATTTCTATTTCTTGTATTTAAGAATGGGCGATCATGCCAAATAAATCCTTCTATGTTAAATAATCTTGAACATGTTCCTGGACGATATTCACTAAAAAATGCATATGGATCAGCTTTATCAACATAATTTCCATTAGCATCTTTAAAATGGAATTTATAAGAAGAATAATTATGTAAATTTGGAATAAATAATTCCCAAACACCACAATCATCTACTTTATACATTTTATGAGCACCGACATTCCAGTCATTAAAATCACCAATAACTGAAACATCACTAGCCATAGGAGCGTAAAGTCTAAAGACTACGCCATCAATTAGTCTCTTATGTTTTTGTTTTTTAAATAAATTAGGGTCTTTTTTTGAAGGAACATCAATTTCTTCTTCAATTTCCCACTTTGTAAAATGTGCACCGAAGTATTTATAAGCTTCAATTGTTTGACCATTTAGAAAGTCATAGAGTAGACCATAAGCCATAATTTATAATTTCTCCCAGAAATATTTTTTAAACTAGGTTTATTATAAAACAAACTCTCTTTAGATTCATCTAAAAATGTGTGGATATTTTGATTATCAAATAACCTTAATTTAATATATAATAAATATGTTTTTTGGAGGAAATTATAATGGCTAAAGTTATGGCTGTAAACTGTGGCTCAAGCAGTTTAAAATTCAAACTTTATGAAATGCCTGAAGAAAAAGTTATTACATCAGGTATCGTTGAAAGAATTGGTCATGAAGACGCAATTTTTCAAATTAAAGTTGGTGATAATAAATTAAAAGAAATATTGAGTGTTAAAGATCATGGGGAAGCTGTCCAAATTGTTATGGATGCTATGATTAAAAATCATATTATTAATGATATTCATGAAATTAAAGCTACCGGACATAGAGTTGTCCAAGGTGGTCCATATTTTAAAGATTCAACTCCATTCAATGAAGATACCTATAAAAAAATCGAATCATTAATTCCACTTGCACCTTTACATAATCAAGCACATTTAGTTGGATATAATGCATTTAAAAAAGTATTACCAAATACTCCTGCTGTTGCAGTTTTTGATACTGCTTTCCATCAAACAATGGCTCCAGAAGATTATGCTTATCCTATCAAAAAAGAATATGCTGAAAAATATATGATTAGAAGATATGGAGCACATGGAACATCTCATAAATATTTAAGCGAAGTTGGCGATAAACTTTTAGGAGATAAAGAAAATAAAAGATTAATTATTTGCCATTTAGGAAGTGGAGCTTCTATTACCGCTACTAAAAATGGAAAATGTGTTGCAACTTCAATGGGATTAACTCCACTTGGTGGAATTATGATGAATACTAGAACCGGTGATATGGATCCATCAGTTTATTATCAAATTCAAAAGATGAGTGGAAAATCATATGAAGAAATTTTCCAAGAATTTAATAAACAAAGTGGTTTATTTGGTGTTAGTGGCGTCTCAAACGATTCTAGAGATGTATCTAATGAAGCAAATAAAGGAAATGAAGATGCAAAATTAGCATTAGAATTATGGTCAAGAAGAATTGCCGATTTCTTCGGTCAATATTATGTTAGATTAGGCGGATGCGATATGATTATTTTCTCAGCTGGTATAGGAGAAAATGCACCTGAATTAAGAACTATAGTCTTAAATAAGATTAAAGAAGCATTAAATGTTGATATCGATTGGAATAAAAATGATGAAGCAAGAGGTGTTTTAGAAGAAATTTCAACACCTGCAAGTAAAATTAAAGTTTATGTTATTCCTACAGATGAAGAAGTAATGATTGCTCGTGATGCCTACAAACTTATAAAGGAGTAGACAAAAAGTGAACGAAATTATATTAAAACAAGCTCAAAAATTTGAAAAAGAATATAAAGAAATTCTTGAAAATATTAAAAAATTCGATAAAATCGCCGTTTTCAGACATATAATGCCTGATTTCGATGCATTAGGAACTCAATTTGGTTTAGCAACATGGCTTAAAGATAACTTTAAAGATAAAGATATTAAAATTTTAGGTGATAACCATGTTACTTTTACCCCAAAAGGATTATATCCAGAAACTGATAAAGTTAACGATTCATGGTTTAATGATGATTTTTTAGCAATTATTGTTGATGTTGGTGATGAAAAAAGAATTGCAGACCCAAGATTTAAACGTACTAAATTTACAATCAAATTAGATCATCATCCAGAAACAGATAAAATATTTAATATTTCGGTTGTTGATACATCTTTATGTGCAGCTAGTGAATTAGTAACAAATATGTTATTAAGTTTTGGTGAAGAATATACTTTAACTAAAGAAGCTGCATCATATTTTTATAGTGCAATTGTTGGAGATAGTGGAAGATTCTTATTCGGCTCTACTTCTCGTCATACTTTTGAAATTTCTAGTGAATTATTAGCTAGAAATATCCAAATTGTTCCTTTATATGAAAAAATGTATGAAAAAGGAATTGACGATTTAAAATTCATGCAATTCGTTTTAAACAATTTCAAAATCACACCTGAAGGAACAGCATATTATGTATTAACTCAAAAAGATTTAGATGAATTACATTTATCTAGTGAACAAGGAAAAGAACACGTCAATCTTTTCTCTTCAATTAAAGGTGTAAATATTTGGTGTTCTATCACCGAAGATGTTACTGAACCTTGCTTTAGAATTTCTTTAAGAAGTAGATATTATAATGTCAATGAAATCGCCACTAATTTTAAAGGTGGCGGACATAAACAAGCAAGTGGAGCTCAAATCGCTTCATTAAAAGAATTAGATAAATTTATCGAAGCTTGCGACAATAAAATTAAAGAAGGTCAAAAATTATAGAAATTAATGTTTAATAAATTTATTCCCTTACATATTTATAGTGGATATTCGTTTTTTAAATCTTCCATTAAACTTGAAGAATATATTTTAGAATGCAAAAAAAGAAACTATAAATATGTGGGAATAAGTGATTTAAATAATCTTTATGCTTTTCCTTTATTTAATGATTTAGCTTTAAAACATAATCTTATACCTCTTTTTGGTTTAGAAATTACTATTAATGAGCAAAATTTTGTATTTTATGCTAAAAATGAAGATGGCTATTGTACTTTAATTCATCTTTCAAATTTAATTAATAAAGATTTAAATAAAAAAAATACTTTTGAAGATATCAATTCATTTAAAGGAGTTATTGCAATTTTGTCAACTTCTTCTCCTTTGTTTGATACTGTTGAAGAAAATAAAATTTTAAATTTTTGTCTTCCTTTAAATAATATTTTTGAAAATTTTTATATAGGAATAGATAATCATGAATTTATCAATCAATCTCATATAAACTTAATTCGAGAATTTCTATATAAAAATAATTTTAAAACAATTCCTTTCCCATTAATTAGGCATTTAAAAAAAGATTCCTCATCCACTTTAAAAATATTAGAAGCTATCGAAAATAACTTTACAATTGAAAAGGAAGCTTTAAATGAAGCTCCCCCTTTTCATTTTTTAAGTGATGAAGAATTAAATATATTGTTTAACGAAAATGAATTTCATAATTTAAATGAATTGATTTCGTTATTTAGCTTTTCTTTTATCAAAAAAAGAGCTGAATTAATTAATTATTCTAAAGAAACTTCTTCTACTTTTAATAGCGATGATTTATTGAAAGAAAAGATTTTGGAAGGATTAAAACTTCGAAATATTAATTTAAAATCTTCTCCAAAATATCGAGCAAGACTTAATTATGAATATCTCACAATAACTAAAATGGGTTATTCAAACTATTTTTTAATTGTCCAAGATTATGTTAATTATGCTAGAAAAGAAAATATTTTAGTTGGTCCAGGAAGAGGAAGCGCGGCTGGTTCTTTAGTTTCTTATTTACTTAATATCACAGATGTTGATCCTATTAAATATGATCTTCTTTTTGAAAGATTTTTAAATCCTTCAAGAAAGACAATGCCTGATATTGATATAGACTTTCAAGATGTTAGAAGAGATGAAATTATCTCATATTTAGAAAATAAATATGGCTATGAACGAGTTTCTAGAGTAATTGCTTTTCAAATGATAAAAGCTAAAAACGCCATCAGAGATGTAACAAGAGCTTTTGGTTATCCTGTAAGTGTAGCTGACAATTTATCAAAAAAAATACCTTTAAATTATAAAAAAGCTGATGGTTCAATGGATTATACTTTGGAAGATGTTTATAAAGATATCCAAATATTTAAAGATACAGTCAATTCTTCTTTAGATAATAAATTAATTTTTGAAAATGCAAAATTAATTGAAGGTTTACCTAGACAAAGAGGACTTCATGCGGCTGGCGTAGTTTTGAGTCAAAATTCTTTATTAGATTTAATTCCTATTAATTATTTAAATGAAAGAGAGCTTGTTACTCAATTTGAAAAAGATTATTTAGAAAACCAAGGCTTCTTAAAATTTGATATTTTAGGTCTTTCAAATTTAACAATTATTGCCAATTGTTTATATTTAGTCAATAAAGCTCATAATTTAAATATAAAATTCGAAGATATACCTATTGATGATCCAAAAATTTATAAATTATTAAAAGATGGTTTTTTAATGGGACTTTTCCAAATTGATGCAAATGAAGGTCGTTTAGCCGTTTTAGATATTAAACCAGATAATTTCAAAGAAATTGTTGATGCTATTTCTTTAGCTAGACCAGGGCCAAAACAATATATTCCAAGTTACGTAGCAAGAAAAAATAAAAAAGAAAAAGTTATTTATCCATCAAAAGATTTAGAAGAAATTTTAAAACCAACCTATGGAATTATAATTTATCAAGAACAAATTATGAGAATAGCTCAAAAATATTCTTCTTTCACATTTGCTGAGGCTGATAATTTTAGAAGAGCTATCTCAAAAAAACATGCTGATGAAATATTAAAAATGAAACAAAATTTCATTTTAGGAGCTAAAAAGAATAATCATAATGAAAAAGAAGCTAATTCAATATTTGAAATGATTTTAAAATTTGCTGAATACGGTTTTAATCAATCTCATGCCGTATCTTATGCTATGATTACTGCAAAAATGGCTTATTTAAAAGCAAATTATCCTAATGAATTCTATTCAGCAATTTTATCAAATAATAATGATTCAAAATTTAATAATTATTTATATGAAATAAGAAAGAGAAATATAAAAATAGATTTACCAAATATAAATTATTCCGGTTTATTTTTTATACCATTTAAAAATTCTTTGATATTTCCTTTAAACAAAATTAAAGATGTAAATTCTTCTTTAGCAATTAGCATAATTGAAGAAAGAAAAAGAAACGGAAAATATAAATCTTTCCAAAACTTTTTAATTCGTTCAATAAATTTTGAAAACAAAATTAATGATAAACAACTTTCCGCTTTAATTGATGCAGGATGTTTTGATTGTTTTGTTCAAAACCGTAAGCAATTAAAAATGCAAATTCCAGATGCTATGGATATGATTAAAGCCGGTGGTGGAGGAGCATTGGCCTTAATTAGAGGAAATAAAGACGAAGATGAATTGCTTTTAGATGAATCAATAGTTGATGATCCTTTAGAGCGTATGAATAACGAATTTAAAGTTCTCGGATTAGTTATATCCGACTCTTTATTAAATCATGTATCTTTAACTCAAAATGAGAAAAATAGAATAACTTCTATTTCTAATTTAATAAACGGTAAAAATTCGATAATTATCGGAATAATTCAATCAATTAAGACTGTTACAGTTAAAAATGGTAAAGATAAAGGTAATTTAATGGCTTTTTTAAACCTAGCAAATAATAACGAAGATATTGATGTAACAATTTTTTCATCTTTATATAATAAATATCATTCGATCATAAAAGAGAATAATGTTGTTTTAATTGAAGGAAGAAAAGAAATAAAAGATAATAAAGTGTCTTTTGTTTTAACAAGCATGAAAGAGGTTAGTATTAATGAATAAAATAGTAATTATTGATGGATATTCTTTACTTTTTAGAGCATATTTTGCAACTTTTAGTTTAGATAGAACTAAAATCATGAAAAACCATGATGGTATTCCAACAAATGCAATTTATGGTTTTTTTAATATGTTTATTCCAATTTTAAAAAATTTAAAAGAAAATGATGCACTTTTTGTTGCGTTAGATTCATCTAAAAAAACATTTAGACATTTAGAATATAAAGAATATAAAGCTAATAGAAAACCTCTTGATGAAGAGTTAAAAATACAATTTCCAATTTTTAGAGAACTTCTTCAATCATTAAATATTACTTTTTATGAAAACGAAAATCTTGAAGCTGATGATATTGCTGGAAATATCGCTAAAAAGATGGAAAAAGAAAATTATAAAGTTGAAATTTATACTTCTGATAGAGATTATCTTCAATTAATCGATGATAACATAACTATCGAATTAATAAAAAAAGGCTTAAAAGATATAAAAGAAATGAATGAAGCCACTTTTGTAGAAGAGTGGGGTTTTAAACCAATTCAAATTATAGATTACAAAGCTTTACGTGGAGATGATAGCGATAATTTAAAAGGAATTCCTGGGATTGGAGATAAAACTGCAAAAGAATTAATAAAAAACTTTGGAAGTTATGAAGAAATTATTAAAAATGCTGATACTTCCAAAAAAATTGGTCAAAATATTATAAAATTCCAAGAAAATGGACGTCTTTGCTTAAAATTAGCAACTATTAAAACAGATGATGAAATCCCTTTAAATAAAGATGATTTAATTTATAAAGGTTATGATTTTAATAAATTAAATAATTTCATGCAAAAATACGATTTTAAAACTTTAATCAATAAAATTCCTTCATCTTTAAGAAAGAAAAGTGAAGAAAATGAAAAAGTCTCATTTAAAAACGTTACTTCTTCGATTGAATTTTTAGAAGAAATTAATGATTATATGGGAATTGCTATAGATATTAGTAATGAAAACTATCACTATGCCACTCTTTTAGGAGTTTCAATTTATGTTAATAATAAAAACCTCTACATTTCTAAAGAAAATTTATTAAAGGATGATAAACTTTTAGGAAAAATCAAAGATAGCAATATTAAAAAATATGCTTTTGATTTTAAAAAAATATATGTAGTTTTCAAAAATAATGGAATCGAAATAAATGGATTATTTTTCGATTTACTACTTGCATCTTATTTAATCGAACCATCAATGTCGAATGAACTTCAAAATGTTCTTTCATATTTTGGAATAGATATTTCCTATGCCTTAAATAATGAATCGTTATTTAATGATGAATCATTACTATCTTGTATATCTGCTAATTATTCCTATAAATTAGAAGAAAAAGTAATTAATATTTTAAAGGAAAATAAACAACTTGATCTTTTATATGAAATTGAACAACCTTTAACAATTGTTTTAGCTGACATGGAAATAGAAGGTTTTCCATTAAATAAAGATAAATTATTAGAATTTAAGGATAATTTTCAAAATAAAATTGATGAACTAAAAAAAGCAATAATTACTCTTAGTGGTGTTGAATTTAATTTAAACTCTCCTAAACAACTTGGAGAAATTCTTTATGATAAATTAAACTTAACGCCTACATCAAAGTCTCGTTCTACTAGTGCTGAAAATTTATTAAAAATGATTGACAAACATCCAATCATACCATTGATTTTAGAATACAGAAAATATAGTAAATTACTTTCAACTTATGTTGATGGATTAATGCCATTTATTGATGAAAACGGACTAATCCACGCAACTTTTAATCAAGCTTTAACTACTACTGGCAGATTATCTTCTTCTGAACCTAATTTACAAAATATATCAGTTCGTGATGAAGAAGGTAAAATGATAAGAAAGGCTTTCTTTTATAATGACTCCAAATTAAATATTTTATCTTTAGATTATTCCCAAATTGAATTAAGAATTTTGGCACATTTATCAAATTCTAAAACAATGATAAATGTCTTTAATAGTAATGAAGATATCCATTCCGAAACTGCTAAAAAGATATTTCATCTAGATAGAGAACCAACTTCTTTAGAAAGAAGACATGCTAAAGCAGTCAATTTTGGAATTGTTTATGGAATTAGTGATTGGGGTTTAGCTGACCAACTTAAAATAAGCGTTACCGAATCAAAAGAAATAATTGCATCTTTTTATAAAGAATTCCCAGAAATTAAAGCATTTTTAAATAGTTTGATCGCCCAAGCAGAAATTAAAGGCTATACAACTACTATGTTTAATAGACATCGTTATTTGAAAAACATAAATTCTCAAAATTATACGGAAAGAGAATTTGAAAAAAGAGCCGCAATGAATGCTCCTATTCAAGGTAGTGCGGCTGATTTAATAAAAATAGCGATGATTCAAGTTTATAATGCTTTAAAAGAAGGAAATTATAAAGCTAAAATAGTAAGTCAAATTCATGATGAAATTATTTTAAAAGTTGATGACGACGAAAAAGATGAAGTTTTAAATTTAGTTAAGAACATCATGGAAAACTGCGTTAAATTAAATGTTAAATTAAAAGTAGAAGGAGGAAGTGCCAAAACTTGGTACGATGCTAAATAATTATGCCTGAATTACCTGAAGTTGAAACGGTAAAAAATACGATTTTACCACTTATACAAAATAAAACTATTGAAAAAGTCGATATTTTTTATGACCGACTAATTCAATCAAATATTGAAATATTTAAAAAAGATATCATTAATAAAAAAATTTTAAATGTTCATAGATATGGAAAATATCTATTTTTTGAATTAAACGATGATTATATTTTAATAATTCATCTCAGAATGGAAGGTAAATTTTCTTATAACAAAAATGATGAAAACCCAAGAATATCTTCAACAACTTTAATATTCTATTTTAATGATTCAACTTCTCTTTCTTTTAATGATACAAGAAAATTCGGATTAATGTATTTAACAACAAAAAATGAAATTCATTCTTTACCAATGATGAAAAAATTAGGAATTGAAGCTAATAAAATTGAAGAAAAAGATTATGAAATTTTAATTAAAAAATTAAAAAGGAGAAAACCGATTAAAGAATTATTACTCGATCAATCTATTTTATGCGGAATTGGAAATATTTATGCTGATGAAACTCTATTTCGTTCTAAAATTAATCCATTAACTAAAGGAAATGAATTAAATAATGAACAATTTTATGAAATTTTTAAGAATGCAAAAATTGTTTTAGATAAAGCTATAAAACTAGGTGGTTCAACAGTTCACTCATTTTCAAGTAATGGGATTGATGGTAAATTTCAAAACGAATTACTTTGTTATGGAAAAGTTAATCAAGAATGTCCAAATTGTGGAACTAAATTTCATAAAATATTTTTAGGTGGTCGTGGCACTACTTTTTGTCCAAATTGCCAAATAAATTATTCTTTACAAAAAGCTATAGGAATAACTGGTCCTATTGGAAGTGGGAAATCAAGTGTATTAAATTATTTAAAAACTAAAGATTATTTTATAGCTTCTTCTGATGAAATTGTTCATTCTTTATATGAAGAACCTTATATTAGAAGTAAGGTTTCAAAAATATTAGGTTTTAATTTTGATATTTTAAATGTTGAATCAAGAAAAAAAGCAAAAGAAATAATGATTTCGAATCCACTTTTAAAAAAGAAAGTGGAAGATTATATCTATCCTTTATTAGAAGAAAAACTAATTAAATTTATAAATGATAATGACAAAATTGCAATTGAAGTTCCACTTCTTTTTAAAGCACACTTTGAATATATGTTTAAAAAAATTATTGTTATTACTATTTCAAAAGAAAAACAATTAGAAAATTTAAATATTCGTGGAGATAAAAATATTAATTCGTCAATAAAATTAAATAACGATTTTAATTATAAAAAGAATGAAAACGTATATCTGATTGAAAATAACTCTTCAAAGGAAGAGCTATTTAAGAAAATTGATCAAATTATTGATGAAAATTAAAGTTCTAATTTTCCACTTAAGATATTTTTAAATTTTATTAAAGCAATAAATTCAACAATTTGATTTGCAGATAAAGAATTATTATCTTTTAAAGTATAAACTTTTCTTAAGTCAGTTATATCGTAAGGACTTGTGATAATTGTATAAAGTTCTTTATTTTTTGCTCTATTTCTTAATATTGGTAATAAAATTAAGTCTCTAGTTATTTCATTACGATATTCTTCACCTAATGAATCTAAAACTAAATACTTTACAGATGAAAACATATAAATATTTTTTTGAAAGATATCTTTGTCATTACTAAAAAATAAATCTTTTAATTCATTAAATCTTTTTGGAACATTAACAAAAGCAATTCTATCAACATCATTTTTAATTCTTCTTACAAAGAAATTACTTAAAGTAATCGCGCTCATTGTTTTGAAAGTCGAATGAGAACCATGGATATAAAAATTATGTATACCTTCTAAAGATGATTTTTTTAATTCTTTAGACAAAGTTTCACGAGGAATATCACCAAATTTAAGATTATAGAGATTATTAATATCAAAATCAGAATAAATAAATCTTTTAGCATATTCCATATAACGATGAAAGGCATCGAATTCACGATTTAATTCGATCATAAAACCATCTTCATCTTTTTTTAAAAAATACATAAAATACTGATTTTGTTTTTTACAATCTTCATATTTTTTTAATTCTAAATTTTTTAAATAAGATTTATGATATCTATCAAATTTCCCGACATTATCTTTAATCTCTTCAATTGTAAAACCATCATCTTTAACCAAGTTTAAGAAATTAACGTCATTTAAAATAGAAGCTAGAGCTTCTTCTCGATATTTACTCATTTCGCTTGTTTCTTCTTCTATTTTAAATTTTAATTTTTCCATATTTAAATATCAAAATCCTCTTCATCTGAAGGAATTACAACGTTAATATTGTTATCATTATAATCAAATAAATTTAATTGTTCTTCCTTTTTCTCTTTTTCTTTTATTGAATCGTTCTTTTCTTTATAAACTTCTTTTATCGTTTTTTCATTATATAAATTTTCTAATAAAGTATAAATATCATTAACACCATTTCTAATTAATGCATCAGAATAAGATTCAATATTATTTTTAAATAATCTATTTTTATCCTTTTTTAATGCATAATCTAAAATTGCGACAATCATATCACTACTAAAATGATATGTATTAGATAACATCATGATGATATTTTTTTCAAAATTCGATGGTTCTTTTCCATTTAAAGTTTCTCTTAAAAAATTTAAAGGTGATATTGATTGATAATATTTAATTAATTCATTGTTTGATTTAATCTTTTTTGTTTTATTATTATCGATATTATTAAATTTTATTTGAGAAACAGTTGAATTTTTAATTATTTCTTGTTCTAAATCATTATAATTAATAGGATGTTCTTTTTCTAAAAGATTATAAAAAAATGTAATATAACGAGCCATTTCAAGTTCATTAACTCCATATAAATTAGCTAAATATTCAATTTTTTCTTGATCAGAATCTTTAAGCATTTTTGGAGTAATTTGAGAATTCTTTTTTAATTCTTTCAAGAAAATTGAAAAAGAAAAATTATTTTCAGAATTATCAGATTTTAAACTAATTCGATAATTATTATTGTCTTCTTTTTTCATTTCGATATTATAAATATCTAAAAATGAAGCAGATACATTTTCATAATTACTAAGTTCGTATTTAACTTTATATTTTTCAACAATTTTATCATACTCTTTTTGATTGTTATCTAGACTTGTTAAAAGTGCACTACATAAATGTTTTTTATTAAAAAATACAGATGGAGGTAATACTGGATTTAATAAAATTAAAAAATTGTTATTGTTTTTAAAAGTAGAAATCAATCCAATTCCTTCTAAAATTTGTCGTGCATATAAAAAATCAGTTTTAGAAAGCGATAATAAACTTATAAGATTATTTTCGCTAATTTTTTGATTTAACATATTTTTAAAACTAATGTATAGCAAAAAAGCTTTTCCACCAACAATTGGTAAATAATAATCTTTAAAATATGTTAAATAATCTTCTGGATTACTATCTTCTTTTTCAATGTAATAAATATTATCTTCCATAGTTTCTAAATTATACATTCATTAACATATTAATTTAAGTCAAAAATTAATTAAAAAAATAAAGGTAATTTTTAGTATTTTTTAAGTAAATAATTAGTAAAAATCACTACTTTATTTAAAAAATAAAATATTGACTTTTAGCGATTTTTTTGATGTATAAATAAATATATTTATTTAAAAATCTTAAAATATTATAATATTGTTGTTTAATTTTAGGAGATTTAAATATGGTTAAAAAAATCGGAATCCTAACAAGTGGTGGCGATGCTCCAGGAATGAATGCAACAGTCATTGGAGCAGTTAGAGCAGGTGTATCTTTAAATAAAGATATGTATGTTGTCTATGATGGCTACAAGGGTTTAATTAATAATAATTTTAAAAAAGTTGATAAGAATTTCATCCAAGATAAGATGAACACTGGTGGAACTGCTATAAAAACTGCACGTTTACCAGAATTTAAAGAAGAAAGTGTTAGACAAAAAGCTGTTGAAGCACTTAAAAAAGAAAGTATCGAAGCTTTAATTGTAATCGGTGGAGATGGTTCTTATATGGGAGCTAAAAAATTAACCGAAATGGGTATTAATTGTGTTGGTCTTCCTGGAACAATTGATAACGATATTGCTTCAAGCGATTATACAATTGGTTTTGATACAGCATTAAATACTGTCGTAGATGCAATTGACAACGTAAGAGACACAATGACTTCACATAATAGATGTGGAATTATCGAAATTATGGGAAATCATTGTCCAGATTTAACTATTTTTGCTGGTTTAGCAACAAATGCAGAAGAAATTTTTACTTGTGATCATCCATTAACTGATAAAGAAGCTTTATATAAAAGAATGAACGAGGCTCTTGAAGAAGGAAAAGAATCATTTATTATTCTAGTTGCTGAAAAATTACTTGATGTTAAAGAATTAGAAAAAGATATTAATGAAAATACTAATTGGGAAGCAAGAGCTACTGTTTTAGGACATATTCAAAGAGGCGGAAAACCAACCGCTATGGAAAGATTTAATGCCTTTAGAATGGGAGCTTATGCTGTCGAATTATTAGACCAAGGAATTGGTGGTGTCTGTGTTGGTATTCATGAAAATAAATTAATTTATACAGATATTTATGATGCTTTAAAACTCGAAAGAGATAAACACATTGATCTTTATAAATTACATGATTTAGTTAAGTAAAGGGAGAAATATATGTTAAAAGAAAACATCACAAAGAAAACAAAAATTGTTTGTACAATTGGTCCTTCTTCACAAGACATGCCAATGTTAAGAAAATTAATCGAAAATGGAATGAATGTCATGAGACTTAACTTCTCTCATGGCGCTTATGAAGAACATTTAGGAAAACTTTTAAAAGCTAGAGAATTAGAAAAAGAAGGAATTTATATTCCTGTAATGCTTGATACAAAAGGTCCTGAAATTAGATGCCATGATATGGAAAATGGCAAAATTGATATTAAAAAAGGTCAAATTACACGTATATCTATGAAGGAAGTTTTAGGAACTCCTGAAAAAATTAGTGTTAATTTCCCTGGCTTATATGATGATATTAAAATTGGTGCTCATATTAAAATTGATGATGGCAAACTTGATTATTTAGTTACCGGCAAAGATGAAAAAGCTCACGAAATTATTTGTGAAGCTCTTAATGATCATCCTATTTCTAACCATAAAGGCGTTAATTGTACCGGCGTTAGATTATCAATGAAATTTATTTCAGATAAAGATGAACAAGATCTTATTTGGGGATGTGAAAACGGCGTTGATTTTATTTCTGCTTCTTTTGTTAGAAATGCAAATGACGTTTTAGCTATTAGAAGTTTATTAGCAGCACATAACCATCCAGAAATTAAAATTATTTCTAAAATCGAAAACTGTGAAGCAATGACTTGCTTAGATGAAATTGTTGATGCTTCAGATGCTATCATGGTTGCTAGAGGTGATTTAGGTCTTGAAATTCCTGAAGAGGAAGTCCCTATTGTTCAAAGAAATTTAATTAAAAAATGTAGAGAAAGAGGAAAACCAGTTATTACTGCAACTCAAATGCTAGATTCTATGTGCCATTCTCCAATTCCTACTAGAGCTGAAGTTGGTGATGTTTCTACAGCTATCTTCGAATCAACAGACTGCGTTATGCTTTCAGGAGAATCTGCTAATGGTGAATATCCAGCAGAATCAGTTGCAATGCAAACAAAAATAGCTCGTGTTACTGAAAAAGAATTAGATTATGAATCTTTAGCAAGACAAGCATATGAAACTTCTAATAAAGATAATAACGATGCTATCGCTAATGCTATTGCTAATACAGCAAAACTTATTGATGCAAAATTAATTGTTTCATTTACTGAAACCGGAAGATCTTCAAGAAGAATTTCAAAAGCTAGACCTTGTTGTCCAATTCTTTCTATTTCTAATAAACTTACTACAGTTAGACAAAATGCATTATATTGGGGTATTTATTCAACATATATCAAATCCAAAAAAATGCCTGACTTTATTGAAGAAATGGAAGTTATTGCTATTGTTAAAGCTAAGGCTCTCGGTCTTAAACCAGGTGATTATATCTTAATTGGAGGAGGTACTCCTACTGGTGCAGGAAGGACAAACTTTATGAGAATTGTTCAACTTCCTGAAGATAGAGATATTTTATAAACAAATATATTGCAAAAATATATAAAAATACTAAAATATTCTTGCGTTGAAAAAGACATGTTTATTATTAACCTTTTAAAAGAGATTAAAAACATTTGCTGAAAGTTTTTATTAAAAGAGATAATAAATACCACTTTGGAGCAATTAGGGTAACCTAACGTTTAATTCTTTAATCGAAAAAAAGAAACTATGAGTGATAAATATTTTAAATAAATTAATATTTATAACTAAGGTGGTACCGCGAAATAAGTCATTCGTCCTTAGAAAAACAATTTTATATTGTGTTTCTAAGGACTTTTATTTTAAAGGAGAAAAATATGTTATTAAAATTATTGGATGGATCAACTATTGAAGTTGAAAATGGTTCAAATGGACATGATGTTGCTTCAAAAATTTCAACTTCGTTAGCTAAAAACGCTCTCGCTTATAAACTTAATAGTAAACTTTTTGATTTATATCAAGTTATACCTTCTGAAGGTGATTTTGAAATTATCACTTCTAAATCAAAAGAAGCATTTGAAATTTTAAACCATTCTACTGCTCATCTTTTAGCTCAAGCAGTTCTTTCATTATTTAAAGATGCTAAACTTGGTATTGGTCCAGCTATTGAAGATGGTTTTTATTACGATATTGATTTTGGAAGTTACGTTTTAAAAGAAGAAGATTTAGCAAAAATTGAAGCTAAAATGAAAGAATTATCAAAAGAAAATTCTTATATTGTTCGTAAAGAAGTTTCTAAAGAAGAAGCTTTAGAAATGTTTAAAGATAACCCATATAAAGTAGAATTAATTAATGAATTAGAAGGAACAATTTCTACATATACTCAAAAGGATTTTGTTGATCTTTGTATGGGACCACACCTTCCTTCAACAGGTTTTATTAAACATTTCAAACTTGAAACTATTGCCGGAGCTTATTGGAGAGGAGATTCTAAAAATAAACAATTAACAAGAATTTATGGAATTTCTTGCTTCTCAAAAGAAGAGTTAGAACATATTGAACACGTTAAAGAAGAAGCAAAAAAGAGAGACCATAGAAAACTTGGAAAAGAATTAGGATTATTTATGATTTCAGAATATGGTCCAGGTTTCCCATTCTTTTTACCAAACGGATTAATTTTAAGAAGAGAAATTGAAAACTGGTGGTATGAAATCCATCATAAACATGGTTATAAATTGATCACTACTCCTGTCATTCTTTCTAAAGAATTATGGTTAACTTCAGGTCACTGGGATCATTATAAACAAAATATGTATACTACTAAAGTTGATGAAAGAGATTTTGCAATTAAACCAATGAATTGTCCTGGTGCTTTAGTTGTTTATAATAGTGAACTTCATTCTTATAAAGATTTACCACTTCGTTTAGGTGAACTTGGTCTTGTTCATAGACATGAAGCAAGCGGTGCTTTAAATGGATTATTTAGAGTTAGATGTTTCACTCAAGATGATGCTCATATTTTCTGTACAAGAGATCAACTTCAAGGTGAAATTGAAAACTTATTAAAATTATATGATGAAATTTATTCAACATTTGGATTAGATTATTCAATTGTTTTATCAACAAAACCTGAAAGCGATTATATTGGTGATGATGCAATTTGGGAACAAAGTGAAAAAATCTTACATGATGCATGTGTAGCAACTAATAAAGAATTAACAATCAATCCAGGCGATGGTGCATTCTATGGACCAAAACTTGATTTCAAATTAAAAGATTGTATGGGTAGAATTTGGCAATGTGGAACTATTCAACTTGATATGAATTTACCTGAAAGATTTGATTGCAATTATATTAATGCTAATGGCGAAAAAGAAAGACCAGTTATGCTTCATAGAGCTATTTTAGGTTCATTTGAAAGATTTATTGGTATTATAACAGAACATTTCGGTGGTGCTTTCCCACTTTGGATTTCACCAAATCAAATCAACATCCTTCCAGTTAACAACAATTTCCATTTAGATTATGCTAAAAAATTAAAAGAAAGATTAGAAAACGAAGGATTTAGAGTTACATTAGATGCATGTGAAGAAAAACTTGGTTATAGAATGAGAAATTCTATTATTAAGAAAACTCCTTACACATTAGTTATTGGTGATAAAGAAAAAGAAAATAATTCCGTTACATATCGTAAATTTGGTGATGAAAAACAAATTCCAATTTCTATTGATGAATTTATAGCTAAAATTCATAAAGAAATTGACAATAAAGAATTCTTAGTTGATCCTAAATCAATATAATTAATATTAAAGATTCACCATATTACCGGTGAATCTTTTTTAAAAAATGAAAAAAAATATGAAAAAATTAACTACTAATGTTACTAAAATACTTGATCATCATAAAATTAATTATGAAATTTTTGAATACGATTCAAAAACAAGATTAAGTGGACATGAAATTGCTTCGATATTAAACGAAGATCCTTTAACTTGTTATAAAACTTTACTTGTAAGAACTTCTAAATCTCCTTTTAAATATTACATTTTTGTTATTGAAGTCAATAAAGAATTAGATTTAAAGAAATGTGCTAAACTTAAAAAAGAAAAGGCTTTAGAGATGGCTCATGAAAAAGAAATGAAACCAATTACAGGTTATGTTCATGGAGGTTGCTCGATGGTAGGGTTATTAAAACCAAATCTAAATATAACTGTAAATAATACTTTTTTTGAACATGATTTTATTTATATGAGCGCAGGTGAAGTTGGTAAACAAGTTAAATTAAATCCAAAAGATTTAAATAGTTTTTTAAAAATAGATGTTGGAGATATAGAACGCTAATTTTTTATCCTATATATAATATAAGAAAGGGATCACCCCCCTTCTTCCCTTTTCGCAAAGCAAGAATGTATTTAGAACAAAAAAATATCTCATTTTTTTGAAATATTATTGAAAAAATAAGATTTAAACGCACCCGTCTGACACTATTTAATTGTTAATTTAATCATAATAAAAAAACGGATTTACGAAATCCGTTTTTTATTATTTATAAAGCTTCTTGAATTTTTCCAACACTTCCAAGGGCAAAATCTAAGATCATTCTTGAAAGAGTCATTTTATTTTCACTATAACCAAATGAAGTATAAATAAATTCTCCAAGAGCATTATTATCACCTAAATTTCCTAATGCATTTAAAATCAATAAATAAATTGAAGAAATTAAAAAACCAATAAATAATCCTAATATCGCACCTAAAGCATGATTAATTGTGTTTCTAATTGGACCACCTTTTAAGAAGAAATTAGAAATCGGAGTTACAAACGCAAGAATTAATGCTAATGAAATTACAAATAAAAGAACGTATGTAGAAACTAAAATAATTATTCCTCCAGCTTCAAATTCATTTATCCATTCTTTAACTGCATCAATACCACAAATCGCATTAGCAATAGCTGCACTAAAAAAGTAAGTAATTGCTAAAGCTCCAATAACTGATAAAAATTTAATGAAACGATTAGCAAATCCAACTATTGCTCCACCAATTAAAAAAAGACCTAAAATAACTAAAATAATAATATCATGGTTAGAAAATACAAATTCCATCTTTTACTCCTTTCACTTTCAATTAATATTATAAATATAAAAACGAATAATGTTATAAAATTATTGGAAATTTTTCTAATAAAAAGAGGCTTTTATAAGCCTCTCTTTGTAGTTCTAAAAATTAAATTTTATTATTTTGCTTTACCTTGATTTTTAACAGCATCCATAGCTGCTTTAATTTTTTCTTGGTCGCCTAAATATCTTTTATTTAAAACATTGAAATGTTCGTCAAATTCATAAACAAGTGGGACACCTGTAGGAATATTTAATCCAACGATTTCATCATCACTAATATTTTCAAGATATTTAACTAAAGCTCTTAAAGAATTACCATGAGCAGCAATAATTACTTTTTTACCACTAACAATTGCTGGTTTGATTTCACATTCCCAATAAGGTAAAACTCTAGTGACAGTGTCTTTTAAACATTCTGTTAATGGGCAATCTTGAACACCGACATCAGCATATTGTTTTTGATTAGCTGGATTACGGTCATCATCAAGAGTTAATGCTGGAGGTTGAACATCATAACTTCTTCTCCAAATTTTAACTTGTTCTTCGCCATATTTTTCAGCTGTTTCACTTTTATTTAAACCTTGTAAAGCACCATAATGTCTTTCATTTAATCTCCAAGATTTATAAACAGGAATATATTCTTCACCCATTTCTTCTAAAACATGGTTTAAGGTATGAATTGCTCTTTTTAAATATGAAGTATAAGCACAATCGAAATGGAATCCTTCTTCTTTTAATAATCTTCCACCATTTTTAGCTTCTTCAACACCTTTTTCAGATAATTCGACATCAGTCCATCCAGTGAAAAGATTTAATTTATTCCATTCACTTTCACCATGTCTAATTAATACTAATTGATAAGTTTTTGCCATTTTAATTTCTCCTTATTAATATTAAAAATTAACAAAAATATTTTACTATTTTTAATCTCTATTTTAAATAAATAAGTAAAGTATTTTTTAAATATTTATAAAAGAAAAATCGATATCTTACGATATCAATTTATCTATTTTTTTTATTTTTCTTATCTAAAGTATGAATAATTTCATAAACAGTTTTAAGTGCTAACCAAGAAGTAATATTATTTACATCTAAAGGTGGAGCTACTTCAACTATTTCTAAACTAGTGACATTGCTTGTTGAAATAAGTCCAGTTATTAAATTTAAAATATCGATTGATTGAAGTCCAAATGCTTCTGGAGTTCCCGTTCCTGGAGCAAAGGATGGATCATTAGCGTCAATGTCATAAGAAATATGAATTTCATATTTTGGATCTTTATATTTAGAAGTTAAAAGTAATAATAAAGGTTCAATGCCTAATTTATTAACATCAACTGCTTTATAAACATCTAAAAGTGGGTGTTTTTTAAATATTTCAATTTCTTGAGCTTCAAACCCACGAACTCCAATTAAAGTAACGTTATAATCTTTATATCCTAAATCAAGAGCTCTTTTAATTGGGCAAGCATGAGAATAAATAGAACCATGATAACTATCGCAAATATCAGGATGAGCATCAATATGAATAATAACAGGTTCTTTTCCTCTTTTTAAACAATCGTTATAAAAAGCTTTTTCACTAGCTATAGCAATTGAATGATCACCACCAAAAATAAGGTGGAATTTATCATTATATGAATAAAATTCTTCTTCCATTTTTTTAGCTAAAGAGGTAAAAGTTTCATCAGCTTCATAATCTCCTAAATCAAAAATTTTTGATTTTAAAAGATTACCTTTCATATCTAAAGCAGGTAAATCATAAGATAATTCTCTTAATACTTGAGGAGCTAAAGATGCTCCTTTACCCACACTAGCATTTTTATCAAAAGGTACACCAACTAATAAAATATCACTGGATTCGATATTTTCGGCTAATAAATCTCTAAATTCTTCTTTCATAAATTAAATTTTACCTTCTCTATCAATATTTTCTTTAATTTCAGAATCACCTAAATTTGAGAATTTATCAATCATCATCTTGCTTTTAACATTATGTTGTAAGTTACATGGACCACCAATACATCCACCTTCACAAGCCATACCTTCAATAAAATTAAATAAGTTTTTATTATTTTTAAGCTCTAAAAGTGCTTTACGGATATTATCCATTCCATCAACATTTATACCTTTAACTTCAAAATCAGTATTTGTTTCTTTTAATGCTTGTTCAACAGCTTTTGATAATCCACCACATTTAGCAAATCCTCTACCGAATTTAGAACCTTTTTTAAATTCTTCTTCTGGAAGAGAAGCTAAATCTATTTCATATGCATCAAATAAAGCTTGAAGTTCTTCAAAAGTCATTACACTATCAACATATGGACTAACTCTTGGATTTTTAATTTCGCTCTTTTTAGCTGTACAAGGACCAATAAAAACAATTTTTGCAAGAGGATCTTTCTCTTTAATATATTTTGAAATCATTGCCATTGGTGAAAGTGATGAAGAAATATATTTAGAAAGTTCTGGGAAGAATTTTCTAATATATAATGCGAATGCTGGACAGCATGAAGACGTTAAAACTTCTCTTTCAGCAAGTTCATGACTTTCTTCTAAAGCAACCATATCAGCTCCTAAAGCAGCTTCAAAAATACTTCCAAAACCAAGTTGTTTAATACCAGCAACAATTTGTCCTGTTTTATAATCTAAGAAATTTCCACCAATTGAAGGTGCTACTACTGCATAAATATGATTTTTAGCGTTAGTTCTAAGAATATTTAAAATTTCTTTAATATAGGATACATCAACAATTGCACCAAATGGGCAAGTATAAACACATGCACCACAATGGATACATTTTTCATCATTAATAACTGCTGAATTATCATCTTCTAGCATATTAGGCGAAATTGCTTTTTGTTTACAAGCTCTTTCACATGGTCTAACTCTATTTTCAATAGCGCTATATGGACATGCTTTTGCACATAAACCACAATTTATACAATTGCTCTTATCAATTTTAGCTCTTAAACCATCTGTAAAAGATATACATTTTTTTGGACATGCTTCATAACATCTATGAGCAATACAACCTCTACATTGATCGCTTGAAACAGTATATCCACCTAAAGGACATTCATCACAAGCAATAGAAATAACTTTAATAACATTTGAATCATCTTTACTTGAAGCATTCAAAATCAATTTAACTCTTTCTTCGACAATTGCTCTTTCTTTATAAACGCAACATCTAAATGAAGGTTTTTTTCCAGGAATAACATTATGAACAATGTTAGATAAATCATTATAGTCTAATTGAGTTTTCCCTTCTTTTAAATATTTAACAGTTTCTACTAAAACTTTATGTTTAAGTTCTTGGACTCTCGTTTCAAATTTAATCATATATCTTCCTTTCCTAAAATTTACCTTAATATTTTATCAAAAATGACTGTTTAAATATATGAAAAAATTACCAATTTTAAAGTATTTTTCTACTAATTTATAAAAGAAAGTTATATAATCAAAAACCGATGGAAAAACTTTATTCAAATTATCACACACATACCTTTAGATGCGGTCACGCATTAGAAAATAAAGACGAAGAATATGTTTTAAAAGCAATCGAATTAGGTTATAAAAATTTAGGTTTTTCAGACCATGGTCCTTTTAAAAATATTATCGATCCAAGAATGAGAATGGATTTTGAAAACGGTTTTAAAGACTATCTAAATTCGATTTTAACATTAAAAGAAAAATATAAAGATAAAATTAATATACATTTAGGTTTAGAAATTGAATATATAAAAGAAAAGGATTCTTTTTATAAAGAATTATTTAACAATTACAAAATTGAATATTTAATCATCGGACAACATATGAAATATGATGAAGATGGTAAAAAACTATTATATTTTAAAAAAGATGATCGAATTAATGATTTTATAAACTATAAAAACGATTTAATCGATGGGATTAACAGTGGATACTTTACTTATGTTGCTCATCCCGATTTATTTTTTAATCATATAAGTAAAATTACTCCTGAAATCGATAAAATTATCGAAGAAATTTGTCTTGCTACATTAAAAAAAGATATTCCTTTAGAAATTAATATAAATGGTGAAAAAAATAATAAATTTAACGCTATAAAAAAGGGAAATCTTCATTATCCTTCTAGTTATTTTTTTAAAAAAGCAAATCAAATTGGTAATAAATTTATTTTTGGTGTTGATGCCCATGCTCCTTCTGATTTTGATAAAATTGATTATGATTATTTTACTCATTTTTTAAAAGAAACTGGGATTGATGAAAATAAAATTATCAAAGAATTAAAATTTTAAACTTATTTTTCATAAATAAAAGGCGTTATCTCGAGATAACGCCTTTTTTTATATTTTTTTATTTAATTAGTCTTCAACTTTGTAACCGTTATATGCATCTTTTAAGATTTGAACCATATCTTGGATCATTGGAATACGTGGGTTACATGGAGTACATTGATCTTCGAAAGCAAGATAAGCTAATTCTTCAGCTTTATCATTCCAGACCTTTTCATCGATATTTTCAGCTTTGAAACACATTGGTTCGCCACATTCAATACCTAATTTATAAATAGCATCTGCTAATGATTTAACACCTTCAGCATCAGTTTTTGCTTTTAAACCAAGTAATCTAGCAATTTTTGCATAACGTTTATCAGCATCGTAAACATTATATTTTGGCCATGTACCTAATTTTTGTGGGACTTGACCATTATATCTAACGACAAATGGTAAAAGAATTGCATTAGCTCTACCATGGACAACATGGAATTGACCGCCAATTTTGTGAGCCATTGAGTGACACATACCTAAGAAAGCATTAGCGAATGCCATACCTGCCATTGTTGAAGCATTATGCATTTTTTCTCTAGCTTCAAGGTCGTTTTTACCATTTTTAACAGCACGTGGTAAATATTCAAAGACCATTTGAATAGCTTGGATTGCTAAAGCATCTGTATAATCACTTGCAAGCATAGAAACATAAGCTTCTAAAGCGTGAGTTAAAACGTCTAAACCAGTATCAGCTGTAACTCTTGGAGGTAAATTTGTAGTGAATTCAGGGTCAACAATAGCGATTGTTGGAGTTAATGTATAGTCTGTTAATGGATATTTTTTAGAATTTGCTCTATCGGAAATAACAGCGAATGGTGTAACTTCACTACCTGTACCTGATGTAGTTGGGATACAAATTAATTTAGATTTTTTACCTAATTCTGGATAACGGAAAGCTCTCTTTCTAATATCCATGAATTTTTGTTTTAAATCGTCGAAATTGACTTCTGGGTTTTCATAATATAACCACATACCTTTAGCAGCGTCCATTGCGGAACCACCACCAAGAGCAATAATTGTATCTGGTTGGAAATCGTGCATTAATGTAGCACCTTTCTTAACAGTTGTAATATCTGGATCTGGTTCAACACTTGTGAATAATTGAATTTCAACTTTATTTCTTCTTAATTGTAATTGATCTAATACTTTTTGTAAGAAGCCTAATTCAACCATTGAGTTATCAGTAACGACAAAAGCTTTGTTGAGGTTTTTAGCATCTTTTAAGTATTGAATACTATTTCTTTCAAAATAAATTTTGCTTGGAATCTTAAACCATTGCATATTATTTCTCCTCTTACCAATTCTCTTAATATTAATTAAGTTAATAGCACTAACGTTACCACTAACTGAGTTGTGTCCATAAGAACCACAACCTAAAGTCATTGATGGGAGGAATGAGTTATAAATATTACCAATACCACCAAATGATGTTGGGGAATTCCAAATAATTCTACATGCTTTTAATCTAACACCGAATTTATCAGCTAAATCTTTATCAGATGTATGGATACAAGCACTGTGTCCTAAACCGCCGAGTTCAACCATAGCTTCTGCTAAATCGAAGCCATTTTTGGTATCTTTTGATTTAATAAGAGCTAAAACTGGTGATAATTTTTCTCTTGTTAATGGTTCATCCATTCCAACTTTTGAACATTCAACAATTAAAATTGGTGTATTTTTTGGAACTTCGAAACCAGCTTCATGAGCAATTTCCCAAGCTGGGTGACCGACTAATCCAGCATAAAGAGCTGTTGATTTTCCATCTTTTGTTGGTCTAAACATATATTTTTCAAGTAATTCTTTTTCTTGTTTATTACAAACATATGCTCCATATCTCTTAATATCTTTAAGGAATTCATCATAAATTTCTTTATCGACAATAGCAGCTTGTTCAGAAGCACAAACCATACCATTATCAAATGCTTTTGACATTAAGATATCATTGGCTGCTTGAGCAACATTACAAGTTTTTTCAACATAAGCAGGAACGTTACCGGCACCAACACCTAAAGCAGGTTTTCCACAACTATAAGCAGCAGTAACCATTGCGTTACCACCAGTAGCTAAAATACAAGCAACTCCTGGATGTTTCATTAATGCCGTAGTTGCATCTAAAGATGGATGCTCAATCCATTGAACACAATTTTCAGGTGCTCCAGCTTCAACAGCAGCCTTTAAAATAATTTTTGCAGTTTCAACTGAACAATTTTGTGCATTTGGATGGAAACCGAAAATGATTGGGTTTCTTGTTTTTAAAGCAATTAAACATTTGAAAATTGTTGTTGATGTTGGGTTTGTAACTGGTGTAACACCAGCAATAACTCCAAGAGGATCAGCAACTTCTGTAACTCCAGTAACTGGGTCATCAGAAATAATTCCACATGTTTTTAAATGTCTCATTGCATTAACAACATATTCACATGCGAATAAGTTCTTAGTACATTTATCTTCGAAGACACCTCTTTTTGTTTCTTCAACAGCTAAACGTGCTAAATATTCGTGATGGTCTAAAACTTTTGTAGAAACTTTAGCGACGATGTAATCGACTTGTTCTTGATTTAGTTCACGAAATTTTTCTAAAGCGACTAAGCCTTTTTTTACTAAGCCATCAACTTCAGCAACAGCTTTTGGATCTAATTCTTTTTCCATGTAACTTCTACTCCTTTATGTTATTTTTTTTAATATACAAACGATGTGCTAAACTGGCTAATGATTGAGCCATATTCATATTTGAAACGATAACATCATCGTTGACATCCAAATTTATAGGTGCAAAATTCCAAATTGCCTCAATTCCACTTGCTACTAATCTAATAGCAACACCTTGAGCTTGAGCAGCTGGAACGCAAATTATTCCTATTGAAGCATCATAGCTTCTTCTTTTTTCTTTTAAGTCATCAATATTATAAACAGGAATATTATTTATAGTATTTCCAATCAAGTCTTTATTGTTGTCAAATGCAGCTACAATTTCAAGATTATAATCTTTAAAACCATTATGATTTAATAAAGCCTTCCCTAAAGAACCACATCCAACTAAAATCGCTTTATGATTTTCATTATAACCTAATATATTCTGAATATCTTTGATTATTTTTTTAACTTCTCTTCCTTTATTAGGAATTCCAGAGGAAGTTGAAATAGCTTGCATATCTTTCTTAACTTGTTCACTATTTAAAGATAAATCGTTAGCGATTTGTAAAGTAGAAATAAACTCTACTTTCTCATCTTCTTTTTTTAGAAGATAAGTAAGATAATCAGGAAGTCTCCTTATTTGGTTTTTCGATAATTGAGCTTTCATTTTATAATCGGTATTTTTTTACCGACTCTTATTTTATAATAATTTTTAATTTTTTACAATAATTATTTAAATAAAAAAGCCCCTTTTTTAAAGGAACTAATTTAAATTCTTTTTTTGAAATTTAATATAAAGCCACATAGTTGAATAAAATAAAAAACAAAAGTTAATATAACTATTATATTAAATATTTCTTTATGAGGAAAAGATGGAAAATTTAAATATATAAAAATAGTTTTTACGATTTCTACTACGATAAATGGTAATGAAATAAATAAGCTTTTTTTACTACTTCTACCTAAAGAAATAACTCTTAAAGAATAAATTGAATAAATAAAACTATATATATGAGAAAATACAGTAAAAATTAGTGCGGCCCATCCTAATGGAAAGGAAGTTTCAGTTAAAACACCTAATTGATGATTAAAAAGAGCATAAACTATTGTTCCTCCACCAACTAGAGCAACAATAATTAAGGCAATTGATCCGATTAATACTAATATTTCACCAAAAAATTTATTCATAAAGTTTATTTATTATCTTTTGTTTCGTCATTTTTATTTTCATCAGTTTTATTTAAACCTTTATCTTGATTATTTTTTTGAGATTGATCATTTTTTAAATCATTAAATTCACTTTCTTTATCTAAATCAACTTTGCCTTCTTTTAGCATATCGTGTACTTTTTTATTAAATTCTTCAAATTCTTTTGTAAATTTTTCCTCTTCTTCTTTAGAAGCAAACTTATGATGAGCAACTTCTTCACCAACAAATTTAGTTAAATCTTCACTGCTAACTTTTAAATAAAAATATCTAAATTTTTCAGCCATAAGCATATTAAAATCTAAAATAACAGGTATAAATGGTAAAAGAAGAAATACTGTAACAATCATTGCGGTTAATGAATTTAAAATTGCTGAAGTATTTAAGAAGAAAAACATCAATAAATATGTAGCTGAAAAAATAACAAAACATGCTAAATAATATGGCCACATTATTAAATGGAATTTTTTATTATAATTAAATTCTTTTATAGATAAAGCTCTTTTAATAGATTTGTTTAAGAAAAATGGAGCAATTGGAAAACTTCCATCGCCTTGCATTGCATAATAATTTATAAAAGATCTAGCAAATTTATATAAAAAGAAATAAAAAGCAACACTTACAGCTATAAAATTAGAAATTCCTGAAATAAAATTAATTAAATCCTGATATTTAAATAAAATCTGAGAAATTTGTTCATAATATAATTCATTCCCAAGCATTGTATTTACACTATTAAATTCTTTTAAGAAAAGTTGAATTGGACTGTTTTCAATACTTTGTCCAATCCCAACAATTAAAGCAACTATAATAAATTCTAAAACTAAATAAATAAGATAAGAATATAAAAGCCATTTAAACAATTGTTGTATATTCTTTATACCTCTTCTTTTTCCAATTCTTCTAGTACCAATAAAAGACATAATATTAACTTGCGAAGAATCTTTTGTTTCTAACGCCATATTATTTGCAAAAAATGAATAAAAAAATGGAGAAAGAAAATTTACTAAAAAATATAGGATTAATAAAAGTAAAACAAGGCCTAAAAAATCGCTAAAAATAGTAGGCATATAAGTTAAAATTAATGCCATAAATAAATAAATGACAATTAAAATTAATGAAAGTAATGCGCTAAATTTTATAGTAAAATTGAAATTTTTAAGAAATTTTTGATAGACCTTTTTAATCATTTCCCTCGCTACCTTTACCATATAAACGATAAATTTCTTGAACAGCAACTTCTAAATTTTCTTGGTTTATATCTTTAACTCTTTTATCTTTTTCTAACTCTTTAATAAGTTTTGGAAGTTTGTTTACAGAAATAATATAACTTCTTCTTGAATTTAAATCTTTAGGATTTTGAATAACACAATCATCATTAACTAAAATAATTGAAATAAATAAATCTTTATTTATTCCGGTTAAAGAAATTAATTTTTCAATTCTTGTTTTATTAATAATCATTGGATTATGAATTTCAGTTCTACCGTTTTGTTTATTAAAAAATAACCAAACACTATCGCTTTTATTACCGCTAATAGCACCTTTATAAAAACGATCTTTAATAACATAAATGTATTTACGTGCAAAAAGAATATGATCGATAGTTGCAACATTAACTTCTTTATTTCTTAAATGTACATTATTTAATAATAAATAATCGTTTTTTTCTGCAATTGAATATATTTTTTTATGATATACATATCTAAAATTACGATACATATATTTTTTTCTAAAAATAGGATAAAGAATTGCTATTAAAAGAAGAGCAATTAATAAAATTGCTCCTATAACAGCTATAATAGTAATCGCAATCGTGCTATTTTCAGTTAAAACTACAAGATTTAAATTCATATAATAGATAATATTTTACTGTCTAATCAGCCATTGATAAAGCGAGTTTAAACATTTCGTTAAGTTTTGTTTGTCTTTCTTCTTGTGTTAAATCTTTTTCTTTACCAACAAATGTATCAGATACTGTTAAAATACATAACGCTTTTTTATGTAATCTCATAGCATTTAAAAATAAACCATAAGATTCCATTTCAACACCTAAAACACCTAATGCTTGGAATTTTTTATAATAATCTTTATCAGCATCATAGAAAATATCACTAGAGAAAATAGGACCGACATGTACAGGAATATTCATCTCTTTTGCGTGATTATATGCTTTTAAAAGAAGTGAAAAATCTGAACAAGGTGAAATAACTCCACCTTTAAGATCAAATTGTGAAGCATAATTAGAATTTGATGAAGCACTTGTTGCTAAAATAACATCACCAACACGGCATTCTTCTTGGTAAGAACCACATGTTCCAATACGAATAATATTTTCAACACCATAGCAAGTATAAAGTTCATAAGAATAAATACCAATTGATGGAATTCCCATTCCACTTGCCATAACACTAATTTCTTTTCCCTCTTTTGTTTTACCTGTGTAACCATAAATTCCACGTACAGAAGTAACTTCTTTATAATCAGTGAGGAAATTTTCAGCAATATATTTTGCTCTTAATGGATCTCCTGGCATTAAAACTGTTTTTGCAAAATAAGCATTGTCTTTAATATGTGTTGACATAATTTTCTCCTTTTAATCAATAATTATTTTGTTTTTATCATCAATACTTTTAATTATTTCAATTAAATCTAAAGTATTAATTTCTCCTTTAAATGTTGATTTATCAAGATTCAAGATTTCTTCTTTTTTTAATTCTTTAAATCTTTCGTTTTTTATTTTATCAATTTTACTTTCAAAAATTAATAGATATTCCGGTAATGAATAAAATGTATTCCCATTAGTTAAACATTTACGGTGCTTCATCATAATAAGTTTTGGCTTTTTTAATAAATGTATATCTTTTTCTTTCAAAATTTCATTAATTTTGTCATTGATTTTATGATTAATATCAATTAAAGAATTTATTATTTCAAATTCATTTTTATCATTTTTAAATAATAAATAATTTTCTTCATCATCTTTAAATAGCAATACAATTCTTAAAACTGGTGAAGGATAGTAATCTTTATAAAAGAAATTTATTCTAGAAAAATTAACATTTTCAAAATAATTTAACTCATTCATTAATTCTTCTTCAAGCTTTATGATTAAGTTTTCTTTTTTTGAAACATCTTCTTCTAGTTTATAAAGTTGAATCAATGATAATTCTTTGAGTAAAAAATTATATAATTCAAGATTCTTTTTTTCGTTCATAATTAATTTAATCACTACTATCGCTAGTTAATGACATAATATTTTCAAATGCAGTAAAGAAGTTATCAGCACTATAACTTTCAAGTTCGCCATTATAAGCAATTGAAATTCTTCCAGTTTCTTCACTAACAACTACTGTTACAGCATCGCATATTTCGCTAATTCCAATAGCTGCTCTATGTCTAGAACCATATTTACCAACAAGAGGTTTTGTTGTAGGGGTATAATAAACGCTTGCTGCCATTATTTTGTTGTCTTTAATAACTACTGCTCCATCATGAAGTCTTGTTCCTGGATAAAAGATAGTAATTAATACTTCAAAAGAAACAGGACAATTAATAATTGTTCCATTTTTTACGATATCTGATAATTTATCTTTTCTTTCAAAAGTAATTAAGGCACCAATTTTATGTTTAGATAAATATAAAACAGTTTCATTGATTGTTTTATAAAGTTCATCATGATCAAAAATACGTTCAACTTCACCTTTTTTCTTAGCAATAATCTTATCATTCTTTTTTTGAGAAGATTTATTTGCAATAAATGTTCGAAGTTCAGCAAGATTTATAAAAAGACCAACGAAAGCAACTAAAAATATAACTAAAAGTGAAAATAATTGTAATCCATCAAAGCATAAAATATGAGAAATAAAGAAAATTCCTGATGATATACCTAATGAAATTTGAATTAACTTTCTTTTAACAAAATAATCGACAATGAAATTAATCAATCCTAAAGTTAAAGCAACAAAAACACAATCTAAAATAGCATTGACTGTCAATTCATCAAAAACTGTTTTAAATTGTAATAAGTTAATCATGTTTATTCCCTTCTTTCTTTAAAATTTCTCTTGCAATATAAACACCATTTGCACCAGCTTGAGCTAAGCCTCTTGTAATTCCCGCTCCATCTCCACCAACATATAATCCATGAATAGCGGTTTCAAAATTATTATCACATTCTATTCGATCACTATAGAATTTAGCTTCAACACCATAAAGCAATGTGCTTCCTCCGGCAATACCGGGAGTAACATGATCTAATGCTTCAAGCATTTCAATAATTGATTGCATAGTTTTATAAGGTAAGACAAGAGCTAAATCACCAGGAACTGCTTCTTTTAATGTCGGAATAACGAAATTATCATTAATTCTTTTATATGTTGAACGTCTTCCTTTAATAATATCGCTATATCTTTGCACAATAACGGAACCATTTGATAGTTTATTAGCTAAAGAGGCAACCTCATAAGCATATCCATTCGCATCTTTAAATGGCTCAGTAAATTTATGCGAAACTAAAATAGCAAAGTTAGTATTTTCGCTTTTTAATGATGGGTCACTATAAGCATGACCATTAGCAACCATAATTCCATTATTATTTTCAATAACAACATGTCCCGAAGGATTTGAGCAGAATGTTCTACACGTTGTTCCTACAGTTGTTTTGAAAATAAATTTTCCTTCATATAAATATTTATTGATATCCGTCATAATAACATCATTAGTTTCAACTCTAACTCCAATATCAACTCTATTAGAAGAAACTTTTAATCCATGTTTACTTAAAACACTACTTAGCCAACTTGAGCCAGGCCTTCCAACTCCAAAAACAACATATTTAGAGAAATATTCATTTCCTTTAGAGTCGATAATACCTTTAATTTCGTTATTTTCGCCTACGATAATATCAGTAACATCGCAAACAAACTTCATATCAATATTCTTTTTAAGTTCTTCAAAAATAGAAGCCAAAAGTTTTAAATTAACTTCTGTGCCTAAATGTCTAACTTGACTTCTTAAAAGTTTTAAACCAACAGCAATACCTTTTCTCTCGATATCTAAAACTTCTTTTGTTGAAGGATCAGTAATAAATGTAGGCGCGCCATGATCTAAATTTATCTTATCAACATATTGAATTAAATCTAAAATTTGTTCTTTAGATAAATATTCATTAAGCCATCCGCCAAATTCACTTGTAATATTAAATTTACCATCACTATATGCACCACAACCTCCAAATCCATGGGTCATTGAACAAGCTGGGTAACACCCACTATTCCCGTAAATATCAGAAGGACATTGTTTGACTTTCCCATTTAATATTGGACAAGTGCGGTGATAAATGTCATTACCTTTATCAACTAATAATATTTTCAAAGAAGGATTATTCTTAACAAGTTCATATGAAGCATAAATTCCACATGGACCTGCTCCAACTAAAATTACATCATATTTATTCATACAAATAAATTATAGGTTAAAAGGGCTATTTTTTTAAGTTTTTTTTACTATTTTTTCACTTCAGCATTTTTTCACTTCAGCCTATTTATGAAACTAAAGAATTCTCAATAATATTGATACATTTTAAAAAAATATTTTATAAACTATAAGAAGTATTATATACAAAACTAGTAACAGGGTTATTTCCAATTACTGAACCACTTGCTTCCATTATTTCAATAGTTGAAGTCATATCCACAATAAAAGGCGCTGCTTCTTCTTCGATTGGTTGTTCTATAAAATTAAATAATTTAAAACAATTAAAAGGTTCAGAATTTTGGCTAACATATGGTTCATTATTACTATATGGATTTAAAAAAGTAACTTCGTTATATCCATAAGTAAGAAAATCGCTCCAATATTTAAACTCTACACAACCTGGATACATATAATGGCTACCTTCGATATAACAAGAATTATTATGAGTTAATCCACAATCTAAATAAAAATTAAATTGTTCTTCTGGATCTTCTCCATCATCATTCCCATAAGGAAGAACATCCCGTAAATTAAGGTTTTCTTTTGAAAAAAATACTTCGTTTTTAAAATGTTTATATCTTAACTTTTTATTATTTTGATTTAAAAAAATTTTATAAATATCTCCTAAAGCATAATCTTTAGTATCTTCGTATGTTTTTACAATATTTCCAAAACAATTACTTATTATTCTCCCAAAATTATTATTATTTTTATCTAATGATATTAAGTTCCTTTTTGAAAAAACTTTTTCCCGGTTTCCAATAAAATTCATTGTAACAGGACCATTTAATAAATAAGGATCATGCGGATTCGTAATTTCTTCAATTAATTCATCTAAAGAAGTTGCAGACATTTCATCACTTCCAAAAAAGGATCCGTTTTTAATCACACCATTTTCAATATATTTAAAGGTTCCTAGTTCTTCTAAATATATATAATTTTCATTATTTTTACTAAAACTATTCTCCTTTTTATCATTAAATAGAAAACAATCATCATTAAAAAAAATTTCATATCCTTCTTTATCAAGCGAACCAAAAGTTTTTGATTCATATAAATTATATTTTTTTATTAATTCATCAAACGTGAATTCATTTGTTTCTAAATTTGGGGTTGAACTACAACCTGTTAGATATAAAGAAATGAGTAAAAATAAAAATTTATTTAATATTTTTCTTTTCATAAACAACCGTCCTTATTAAAAGTCCTAAAAATACAAAAAAAGCTATAAAAAAAAGAATAAAGAAAACTTTAAAAATAATTAATTCTAGAGTTTTCCAGCTAATATACCACCATAAAACTTCTAAAGATTGATATTCTTTCACATAAATAGGATTATAAATTGAATATATTATTTCGAATATTAATACTGCAAAACTTAAAAGACATCCGCTCAAAAATGAATATGAAATTATTTTAATTCGAACTAACTCTTTATCCTTATTAAAATTAGATTTTAAGGCTTCCCCAATAAATTCTTCATATGAAACATTAAACGTTGTTAATATTCTATTTAAAATATAAATATCGATTGTTCTACTACCTTTTTCATATCGGCATAAAGAGCTTCTTGATATGCCAAGTTTATCAGCCAAAGCTTCTTGAGAAAGATTATTTTTTATTCGTAATTCTGTGATTTTATGACCGATAATTTCATTTGTTAGCATATTTCTATTTTAATGAAGAAATACATTTTTTCAATGATCTTTATCTAACTAATTTGAATTTCCATTTGGACACAAATAAAATCAAAAAAAGTGACAAATAGGTACATCACAAAATTAAAAAATAATGATAATTTGAAAATGTAATATATTTCAAGGGGGACATAATATGTTTACAAAAATCGGCATTATTGCTTCCGCTGTTTTGAGCATTTCTACTTTAAGTCAAAATGTTATCAACAAAAAATTAGAGGCAACTTCAAACGAGATTAATAAAGCCGAAAACGAAATTATTTCACAAAACTATTCTGGCTTTGATACTGATGATTATGAAGATGAAATTAAAACAAACTTAATTAGTTATTATGAAAATCATACTTCATATGTTTCTCCAGTCGTTTTAAAACAACTAAAAAATTATTTATATGATAATGATTATAGTTTTATCAAATATGATTCAATCTCGCCAAATTCTATAGGTAATCGTTTAGATTTAATGTTTGATAAATTTGACGGAGGCGGAGGCGGTTCTTCTTCACAAACTTTAAAGCCAATTTCAGGTTATACCACATCAAATATTTCGGCAAATTAAACTTCAAGTATTAATGGCAAGGTTTTTGTCGGATTTACTTTAACTAAAGAAAGTGCAGTTGCTTTTTATAATTCAGTCTATTCAATATTTAATACCGTAACCGATATCTATTCTAATATAAGCGAATCATTACCATATTTTCTTGAGGTTGCTGTTACATCAATAGCATCTAAACTTAACTTGTTAATTGCAGCGTTACCTACCGCTTTAAAGGTCATCGTTGCTGTGGTTGCAGTTGGTTTAGCATTAATTGTTGCTATAATTGCATGGTTTGGATATCATGAAAAAGGATTCTATATTGGTTTATTAAGAAACGGCTTCTTAAATTGGACTTTTGAATGTGGCACAATAGAATAAAGGTGATTATTTATGAAACTTAAAAATTATCATCTAAGAAATATTGTTTTTATAATTATATTATTAGATTTATTTACATTATTTAATTCAATTGTTCCTTTTTATTATCTTGACGCGGCAAGATTATTAATTTATTTATTTCAATTTTTAATAATATTAACATTAGCAAGACATTTTTATTTCTATATTAAAATAAATAATAAGATGCATTTATTAAAAGATAATTATTTTAAATTATTTTTAATATTATCTATTATACTTTTTAGCTATGTAATAATTATAAATACTATTCTTTCTTTTATCTTAAAAGGAGGATTTAATCTTTTAGCGGTTTTAATTAATTTATTACTTCTTTTAATACATAATATCTTTTTCTTATATTTCTATAAGAATAAGATATATAATGTAAATACTGAAGAATTTAATTTTCTAATTTTAAGAAATTCCTTTAAAAATGATAATGATGAATATAATTTAAATCATCTTAAAGAAATAAGATTAATTAGGTTAATCTCTTCTTTATTCCCATTTATATTTTCTTTTGTTATAACTTTTATTATTTTAGCAGTTGAAATAAATACTTCAATTTTAAGTTTAACTATTATTGGTTCAATTTCTTTTTTATTTCTTATTGGATTATTTATTTTTAATTTTATTTATAATGAAAAACATCAAATATTTAAAAGATCTAAATTAATTATATCTTATATTGTTAAAGCTCTTCTTTTAGCTCTTTTAATCTTAATAACTTTTTACTATAAAGAAAATTACTTATCTGAAGCACTTGTTTCAATAGAAAATAATAATGAATTTTATCTATTTACATCTTTATTTGCATTAGCTTTTGCTCTTGTTTATCAATTATTTAATTATGTATTATCTTCAATGAATTATTATGATGAATCATATATAAGGTATTTAATTAGAAACAACAAAAAATAATCTTCTTTATAAATAAATAAAATTTTAATGAATATAAATTCGATGATTATTTATCTTTTTTTAACAAAGTTATATGACAAATATTTAAATAAGTAATAAATTAACTAGCTATATCTTTTATAAAAAAAGCATCAGCTTCTTTTAAAAATAAAAAAATAAGTTTACTTTATTTATTATTTCTTTTTTATCATCGATTTATTTATTAATTATTAATTTTTACTAATTTTAATTATGGAAGTTAGTTACTTAACAATTAATAATTCTTTAGATTTTACTATTTTGAAAGATTTTAATTATTATTCTTTAATTTTCGTTATTTTAATTATATTTATTTATATTATTAAATGTTTATTAATAATAAACTTATTATTAGTTAAAAAGAACGAATTATTTAATAAAAAATTTTGGGTGATTTTTAAAGAAACTTTGACTAAGATGTGGTATATTAATTTAGTGATTTATGGAATTTTCAAAATATAAAAAAATATACGATTACTCATATACTTTAGGAGCCTTCCCAACAATAGAACTTATCAACAATAAACCCGAAAATGTTTTAAAAATTTTAATTCATTCTTCTTTTAAAAACGAAGAAGTATTAAACAATATTTTTATAAAATTACCTAAAGAAAAAGTTGAAATCACTTCTTCTAATAAAATTTTTAATATTTTAAGCGATAAAGAAAATGTTTTTATCATAGGTTTTTTTAAAAAATATCATACAAATTTAGATAATAATGATGACCATATATTATTAGATAATCCTTCAAATATGGGAAATCTAGGAACAATGATACGTTCATCTCTTGGTTTTAACATTAAAAATATTGCAATTATTACACCAGGTGTTGATTATTTTGATCCAAAAGTTATCCGTTCATCAATGGGATCTATTTTTAGTGTAAATATAGAATATTTTAATTCATTAAAAGAATATAAAGAAAAATATAAAAATCACATTATTTATTCTTTTATGTTACAAACTGATAAATATTTGGATAACTATAAATTTAATTTTAAAAAAGACTTATATTCAACACTTGCTTTTGGAAACGAAGCAACAGGTTTAAATTATGATTTATATAAAAATGAAAATCCTATAAAAATTAACATTTCTTCAAAAATAGATTCTTTAAATATTACTAACGCATTAACAATCGCAACTTATGAGTTCGATAAACAAAAAAGGAATAATAAATAAATTATGAAGTTTGTTAACGAAAAAAAGGTTTATTCAATGTTTGAAGTTACAAAAGCTTCATCTTTTTCTAGAAATTTTCTTTTAGAATTAGAAGAAAATAATTTAATCGAGCCTTATTTTAAAGACAAAAATACATCGTATCGATATTATGATGAAACAATTTTTATTAAATTAAATGAAATTAAAACTTTATTAAATGCTGGATTAAGTAAAAACGAAATAAAAGAATACTATATAAATAACGATTTAGATGATGAGTCATTATTAAAAAAAGAAAATAAAGAAAAAATTATCCGATCATTAAAAAATAAAAAAGATGATATTGATACATCTTTGCTCTTTTTATCATCCTTAGTTAATAAAACTTATAAAAAGAAAATGGATGAAATTGTTTATTATTATGAAGAAAGAAACATTAATAATGTTAATCTTATTTCTCCATTATTAAAAGAAATCTATATACATGCTTTAGCAAAAAATTATTGTTTCTCTTCTTTTCCACCATTCGTTTTATTCCCTAAAACATTATTAAACGATGAAAACAATGATATTTTTTCAAACGGAACTAACTATATAAAGGTAAAAATTTGTATACCTTTAATTAGAAAATATGATGAAAAAAATATTGAATCTCTACAAAAAAATATCTCTTTAATTTATGAAATTAACAAAACTTCTTTTTTAAATGCGTTTAAAAATTTTCAAAATATTGTTAAAAATAATCCTTCAAACGATTTTTTATATCTTTTCTTTTTAAATAATGAAAAATTAAAAATTCATAAATTTATCATGCCTATAAATATCTAAATAATAAATTTAATTTGATTTTCTTTTTTTATTTCTTCTATGATTATTAAACTTAATTTTAATATCAGGAGGAAAAAAGATGAACGATATCGCAAATATTTCATTATTAGAGAACTTGGTCTTAGATAAACTTATACCAGTTACTGATGAAGAAGGGAATATCCTTTTCTTTACTTTAAAAAGAAAAAAAGAAAATAGAGAGAATATTTCTTTTACCTCAAATTCTTTTACTAATCAAAGTCAAACAAATAACTTTAACATTTTTATATCTTCTAATAGTTTTACTCCAAATAAAATAGAAAAGAAAATTGATGAATCTATTAAAAATATTTCTTCATTTAAAATTCGCTATTTAAATTATAAACGCACAGATTATTCAGAAACTTATTTATATACTATTGATAATAAAATTGATATTTATATTATTCCTTCATTTAATAATTTAACTGAAAATTTATTTTCTTTAAATTTTGTTGAAAGATTTAGAAAACTTGTTCAGCTTAAAGATTATGAGACTAAATATAAAAATTCAGTTCTTTATATATTAAAAGATATGATTAATTATGCTCGAAAAATTAATATTATTAATAGTGAAGAAAGAGATAACTTAATTGAATTTGTTAAACCATTTAAAGAAGTAAAAATTAATTATTATAAGCCAATAAGAAATCGCTATACTTCATATAAAGATTTTTTAAAACTTATAACAAATATCGATGATTATAACGATAAAGTTTTATTTCGTTTATTATATTTTTCAGGGTTAAGAATCGGAGAATTTTTAGGAGTTCAAATAAAAGATATTCGTTTTAAGAAAAATATTGCATATGTTCATATTTATAAACAAAAATTATCAATGAATGGAACCATTACAAAAAGATTAAAAAACCTTTCTTCTTATAAAGTAATCATATATACACATGAAAATTGTGAAATTTTAAAAGAATATATTTCTAGAAACATTTTAAAAGGTGAAGATTTTTTATTTGATACATATCGAGTAAAAATACAACGAAAACTTGATAGATATCTAAAAAAAGCAAAACTAAAACACAATTCATTACATGGTTTTGGAAGAAAATCAATCAATACAGAACTTTATAAAATTGGTGCTGATAGTAAAGTTAGAACTACTCTTCTTGGACAAACTTCTACTCAAATCAATGAACAAAATTATATTGATAAAGAGGTTGCTTTAAAAAAAGCGATTAGATTTTTAGATGATATTCCTAATCAAATATAAATAAAATAAAAAAATTATATCAAATTTATGATATAATTTTTTATGTGCCTCATTAGTTCAGTGGCAGAACACCAGCTTCCCAAGCTGGCTACACGGGTTCGATTCCCGCATGGGGCTCCATTAATCGTGAAAAATATCTAAACACACCTTTATTAGGTGTTTAAGTTTTTTTAAAAAAAATTAGATAAAAGTTAACAATTATATCGAAAAGTAAACATCTTAAGTCTTTATTGAACTCAACAAAGATTAACCGATTTTTTTATCAAGTTCCAATGTTATATTTGAATTGATGTAACATATCAAAAATTATGTAGTCATTAAAAATTTTGTTACTAATAAAAATCAAATTAAAAAATATGGATATTAAAATTTTAAAAAATAAAAACATAGAAATATTAATAAATAGATCGTTAAATCACACAATTAAATATATTTTATTTGATGAAAATAAAGAAGATGCATTTGAAACATCAATTTTAGGTTCTTTTAAAATTAACGAATTTAAAAATTGTAAACATTTATTTAATACATTAGCGATATCCAAAAATGAAGAAATATTTTTTTCGTACAATGAATTTTTAAAAATTCTTACCTTATCTAACTATGATTTTTTATATCTTGAAAAAGATTTAAAAATATTTAATAAGATTAAAGAAAATATTAACAAAGAATTTATAGATGAAGAAATATTTGTATTTTTTAAAAATTTAGTTAATAAAACATTTAAATACTTTTTAAAAAATAAACACCAAATAAATTTAATCAAAACTCAGCAAAATAAAGATTTTAATAATTTGATTAATTTTTATTACTTAAATGATGAAACAAAAATATTAAATGTAAATTTATTTAATGATTTAAATATAAAGGGACTAACTTCTTCTTTATTAATTAATCAAATTATCACTTTTAATCCATTAGATTAAGCAGAAAATGATTTTGTTCTATTTTTTAAATATGAATTATTAATTTTTATTTCATAAAGTAGATTTATATTATCACTTTTTATCTTTTTCCAACTTGAAATAGTATTTAAAGCTAATAAACTTACTTCTATTTCATAACTTCTTAAACACGCAATTACAAACGTTTCTTCATCTAAATTAATTTCTTTATATTCTTTATTTCCTAAAAATAACAAAAATAACATTCTAGTCGCTTTATCTTCTTTATCATTACTTAATAATTTTAATATTCCGCCATAAAAGAAACTTTTTTCAATTCTTTCTAATAAATCATATGGCAAAATTGTTTTTTCTAATGTAGGAAGCTTGTTATTTAAATATGAATGAACATTCCTTTTTAAAATTTCATATAAAGTTAATAATGAATTTTCACTTTTTTCATATCTAGCACCGTTATTAAAATCAATAAATTCTTTATAGATATCCTTAAATTTTTTATATTGTTCTTCGTCTTTTTTAATGTTTAATTCTAAAGATGAAAATGATGGAAAATTATACGATGGTGCATATATTTTTAAACTATTCAATTTTTTGACCTCCTTTCAAACTTTTATAATAAAAATTAGTCCCTTATATATACAAGAAGGCTAAAAAATTAAATTTTATGTCGAAAAAATTAGATTTTTTTAATAATTTCAGAAATATTAAATAAATAGTAAATAATTAGTATTTTTTTAATAAATCCTCAATTTAAATCTATGAATCTTTACAATTCCTTAACAATTCTTTACATTCCTATGATTTATTGAACAAATTTTCGTACATATTATATAGGCGTGTTAAATAACACGGGGGAAAAATTTAAAAATATATGAAAAAAGTTTTATTAGCATGTGCATTATTAGCAAGTTGTTCATTATTAGCTACTTCTTGTGGCAATACTCCAAATCAACCAGACGTTAATCCAGGAGATGATACATTTGATACATCAAGAAATATTAATCTTTATTCAAGAGAAGCTGGTTCAGGAACAAGAGAATGTTTCTTTGAAGGAATTGGTTATGGAGATGTTGCAAAAGATGATAAATGGGAAAGTGGAGTAAGCGTTTCTAATTCAACATCAAATGGCGATATTATGAGTGCTGTCGGTTCTGATCCTTATGGAATTGGTTACTGTTCATTAGATGGAATTGGAGATAATACATCAATTAAAGCACTTTCATATAATGGAGTTACTCCTACAGAAGCAACAGTTATTGATGGTTCATATGCATTACAAAGAAATTTCAATTATGTAATTAGAGATTATACTTCAACAACAGTTGATAATGGTGAAGCAAGAAGCCAAGTTGCTCACGCATTCATTGAATTCTTCTCAACAGTTGAAGGTCAAAACCAAATTAAGAGTGCTGGAGGAATTGTTACTGAAAGTGCTACATCAACTTTTGAAGAATTAGTTGCCAAATATCCTATTTTAAGTGGCAATGAAACTGTTCAACTTTATACTTGCGGTTCTACTTCCGTTGAAAAAGTTTTAAATGCATCTATTTCTTATTTTACAGGTAATATTCCTAATAAAAATATCACAATTTCTTCAAGCCAAACAGGTAGTGGTGCAGCTGTTACAGGTATTACCGAAGGAAATAGTGGAACATTAGCTGATATTGGTTTCTTATCAAGAGAAATTAATGCTGAAGAATTAGTAAAATTAACAGAAGAAAACATTCATGATGCAATGTGTGTTGATGCTGTTGTTGCAATTGTTAATAGTAAAAATACGTCAGTTAATGATGCAAATGGAGAAACATTAACTTCTATTTATAAAGGTGAATTAAAAACCTGGGCTGAAGTCGCAGCTCTTTAATAAATTGTTTTGATTATTTATGGAGAATTTAATTAAAGTAAAAACCAAAAATAGTCGAAGCAAAAGAAAAATAATAGTAGATAAAATAATACATCTACTATTATTTTTTCTTGTTGTAATATGTGCTAGTATCATTATTGTTTCGATAATTTTCATTTTGATAAAAGGAATTCAACCATTTGTTGATAATTATGGAACAGATGGTGAATTTATTAATCAAGATTTAGCCTCTTTTTTTACTAATTCCACTCGGACTTATAACGGGCAAGGCGGAGCAATGTTTTTAGTATTAACTACTATTTATGTTGTTGCTTTATCATTAATTATTAGTGTTCCTACATCAATTTTTACTGCTTTATTTATCGCAAAAATTTCGCCAAGAGGAATAAAAGATGTTATTCGAGTTGCAATTGATTTATTAGCAGCTATTCCATCGGTTATTTTTGGTCTTTTTGGTAAAGGGATTATCAATCCTTTTGTCTATACAATTGCCGAAAGTTTAGGTATTCAAACCTTTGCCGGATCTTCAATTTTAAGTGGAGCTTTAATTATTGCAGTTATGTCAATTCCAACAATGACCACTTTATCAATAAGTGCAATTAATGCAGTTGATCAATCTTTAATTAACGGTTCACTTGCTTTAGGCGCTTCAAATGCTCAAACAAATATGAAAATTATTGTTCGTAGTGCTAAATCAGGTATTTTTGCTGGAATTATTCTTGGAATTGGTAGAGCTTTAGGAGAAGCAACTGCAATTCAAATGGTTATAGGAAATAGTACAAACGGACTTTATTTCTATAATATTTTTCAACCAGGTTCTACTATTGCTTCGGCAATGTTATCAGGAATTAATGAAGCAAGTGGATTTGGATACGATATTCGTTTTTCTCTTGGTATCGTTTTAATGGCGGTTATTGTTATAACTAATTTAATTTTGAATGCTGTTAAAAATTATAACCGTGATAAAGATGGCCCAGTAAGAAGATTTATTAAAAAAATTGGAGGATTATTAAAACATGAAAGAAAAGAATCCAATTAATTTTACAAAATTAATCGAAAGAAACATAAAAAACAGAAAATATAAGGATACGCTTACTAACGGTTCTACTTTTTTATTTTCTTTACTTTGTGTTGTTGTATTATGTTTAGTTATCGGTTATGTACTTTTTACTGGAGCAACTTATTTAACTCCAGGATTTATTACAAGTAATTATTCTCAAACATCAGTCGCTTTAAGAACTAGTCAAGATTTTGTTTATAATGAAAATGGTTATGATTTTAGCGATTTAGAAAGATATGAGGATGTTACATATAGTGAAAAATGGGGAATCGGTCTTCAATATGGTAAAGATAATAATCAAAATGACGTTATTTATATTGTTGAAATTAGTGAAAACTCCCCTTTTAATGAACTTATAAGAAGAGATAATAAAACAGCTTTCGCAATTCCAGATGATATGTATTTATCTTATATCACTGTTCAAAATAAAGAAGGCCAATATGTAACTGCTTTTAGTGAAGACGGAATCAAAAGCATCGTTACTACCTTAGATAGTGGAATTAGTATTTATGATTCAAACTTTTTAAGTCTAGGTGGAGGAATTTCTGCTTCCTTAATAACAACTTGCTGGTTAATTTTATTTACATTAATTTTTTCATTACCTCTAGGAATTGGTGGAGCTATATATTTAGGGTATTATGCAAAAGATAATAAAGTCACAAGAATAATTAGATCATTAGTTGATATGTCTAGTGGTATTCCTTCAATTATTTTTGGACTTGTTGGCGCTGCTATTTTTATTCCTTTTGTCGGAAGTATGACAGGTACAACTGGTGGAAATATTTTCACTGGTGCCTTAACGATGACTTTAATTTTACTTCCTACAATTGTAAAAACAGTTGAAGAATCTATTAAAACAATACCAAAAAGTATGATTTCCGCTTCTTTAGCTTTAGGGGCTTCAAATACCGAAACTATTTTCAAAATTATTTTACCAAATTCAATCGATGGTATATTAAATGCAGCTATTTTAGGAATTGGTAGAACAATTGGTGAATCAGCAGCTTTAGTATTTGCTTTAGGAACATTTATTACAGCCGCCCCAAGTTTTACATCAGGAAATACTACTTTAGCAGTTCATATTTGGTATATTTTAGCTGGTGAATATCCAGCATATGAACAAGCATGTGCTATTTCAATCATGATATTCTGTGTTGTTGTAGTACTTTCGCTTTTAACAAAATTAATAAATTATTTATTTAAGAGAAAAAGGGAGAGATAGTCTATGAAAAACTCATTTAAATTTAAAAAAGAAATTGTAAACGAAGAATTATTTAATAATAATATTGCCCTTCCTCATAGCGAAGAATACCCTGATGAAGAAATTATTTTTAGTGTTAAAAATTTCCAATTTTATTATGATAATGGTGCAAAACATGCTTTAAAAGATATAAATTTAGAGATTTTTAAAAGAAAAGTCACTGCTTTTATTGGTCCATCTGGATGTGGTAAATCGACATTATTAAGATGCTTTAACAGAATGAATGATTTGATTGATGGAAATAAAAAAGAAGGAGAAATTCTTTATAAAGGAACTCCTATTGATACTTTAAATACTATTCAACTTAGAAGTAAAGTTGGAATGGTTTTCCAACAACCAAATCCTTTCCCAATGAGTATTTACAATAACATTACTTATGGTCCAAAATGCCAAGGATTAAGAAATAAAAAAGAATTAGATAAAATCGTTTATCAATCTTTAAATGATGTTGGTCTTTATGAAGAAGTTAAAGATCAAATTACTCATTCAGGAACTTCTCTTTCTGGAGGTCAACAACAAAGACTCTGTATCGCAAGATGTATTGCAATGTCTCCTGATATTATATTAATGGATGAACCAACATCTGCTCTTGATCCTATTGCAACACTAAAAATTGAAGAATTAATTAGAAAATTAAAAGAAAAATATACAATTATTATTGTTACACATAATATGCAACAAGCTGCTAGAATTTCTGATTATACTGCATTCTTTATGCTTGGAGAGTTAGTTGAATTCAATAAAACCGAAGAATTCTTTGCCCATCCTAAAAACAAAAAGAGTGAAGATTATATTACTGGAAAATTTAGTTAATACTTGTTTTCATATAATTTATAATTATTTTAAGAGGAATGTATTATGAATTTAACAAATTTAGAAATTGATGTTGTTGAAATGTCTAAAAGAGTAAAAGAATCATTAAATTATGCTTTTTCTTTCTATTTTGACCCAAATAGCCCAAAACAAGACATTATTAATGACGGTGTTATTAATGAATATGAAAGAAAAATCGAAGGAATTTGTTTATTAAATATATTAAAAGAAAGACCATTTGCAACTGAACTTAGAAAACTAACTGGTTATTTTAAAGTTTGCGAAGATTTAGAAAGACTTGGAGATCATGCAGAGGATATTTATTGGGTAAATTCAAATTTATCTAAATACAAAGATACAATTAGACTTCCAAAACTCGATGAAATGATCAATAAAACTTTAATAATGGTTAATAAATCAATTGACTCTTTAATTAATTTTGACGAGGAAGAAGCTAAAAAAATCATTAATAGCGATGATGAAATTGATAAACTTTATTTAGAAATACTTTCTTTATTACCATCATTAAAACAAGATAATCGATTTGATGATGAATTTACTATTTTCACCACACTTTTAGTAAAATATGTTGAAAGGATTGCTGATCATGCTTCTAACGTTGCTGAATGGGCAATTTATATTAAAAACGGATACTATAAGGATAGATATATTATTTAATTTATGAGCTACATTATTTATTCATTGGAAGACGACAAAGAAATTTCAAGAGTTATTAATTTAATTCTTTCTAAAAATGGTAACGAAGTTATTTCTTTTTATGATGCAACTTCTTTTTTCAAAGCTTTTGATTCTTTAAAACCAAATATGGTTTTACTCGATTTAATGCTTCCTGATATAAAAGGTGAAGATGTTTTAAAAAGAATTAGAGAAGATAAAGCTAATAAAGACATTGAAATTATTGTATTAAGTGCTAAAAATTCAATAATTACAAAAGTCGATATGCTTGATTTAGGAGCTGATGATTATATTGCTAAACCTTTCGAAGTATTAGAACTTATTTCTAGAGTAAATGCTAAAAAAAGAAGACACAATGAAGAAGTAATTAAATATCAAGATTTATCAATTTATCCATTAAAATATGAAGTTTATCGAAATAATGAAAAAATCGATTTAACTACAAATGAATTCAAAATTCTTTCATACTTAATTAAAAATAAAGAAAGAATAATCTCTCGTGATGAACTTTTTAAAGCTTATTGGGGAGAAAATATGGCTAATTTTGAGTCAAGAGTTATCGATGTTCATATAAAAGGAATTAGAGATAAACTTGATCCAACAAATAAAGATCATTATATCGTTACAATTTATGGTGAAGGCTATAAACTAAAGAATGAAAATCAATAGCAAAAGAGGCTAAAAACCTCTTTTTTTAATTTTAAAGATTGTTAATTTTATAATGCTATATTAATTTTATAGCAATAAATTGTTAAAATTATTGAGTATTAAAGGAAATTTATTAAATGAATAAAAAACAAATTATTTTTCAAGCCTTTATCTCTTTATTTATCTCACTAATAGTTTTACTAACTTGTTTCACATCTACTTATTTAATTAGTGAAAACGAGGCAAAAAATACTTTAAAAAATTACGCCTTAACTATTTCATCAATTTATGATGATGAGAACGATAATGATGAACTATTATTAAGTTTTGATTATGTTGATAACTTAAGAATTACTATTTTAAAAAATAATTCCAACGAAGTTATTTTAGATATAAATAATATCGATAATTCTATTACAAGTGAAGAAGATAGATTAAGCGAGTTTTTATCTAATATCGATAACTTTTATGTCAAATCATCATTAACTCTTGATAGCGATGTCTTATATTATGTAACCGAAAATAATAATGGCTATTTAATAAGAGTTGGTCAATTAAGAAGTCATATAATCAATACATCTCTTTATGTATTAATAATTGGTGGTGTTTTAGTAATTATTATTAATATTATCTATTATATTTATCTTCATCATTTAGATAAAAATAATTTTAAATTATTAAAAAACGAAGTTAATAAGCTTTCAGATTTAGTCACTACTGATCCTTTTTTATATCGTGACGATGGTTTTTTAGCACTTTCTTTTTTAATTAATGATACAAGAGAATTAATCATTAAAAATATGAATGAATTAAAGTTAGAAAAAGAAAAAATCGAAAATATTGTTAATGTTTTAGAAGAAGGAATTATTGTTTTAAATAATAAAAAAGAAGTTATTTTAATAAATGATTTTTCACTTAAAATTTTAGAAACAAAAAAAGAAAATGTTATCAATAAATCATATAAATTTATGCTTTTTCCTCTTTCTTTTGAAGAAAAAATCGATGAATTAGATAAAAATAACCATAATCATGTAGATTTAGTTATGAAAATAAATAATAAAGATTATGATTTTGTTTTTTCAAAAATTAATGTTGATGATAAATTTAATAACGATAAAATTAATAATGAAAATTTTATTTATACAATATTAATTAATGATATCACTTATATTAATGAAACTATTGAAATGAAAAAAGAATTCTTTCAAAATTCTTCTCATGAATTAAAATCACCACTTACAACTATTATCGCTTATAGTGAGATGATAAAAAATGGATTATTAAAAGAAGATAACGAAATAAAAGATGCTAATCTTCATATTTATAATTCTTCAAAAAGAATGAAAGAATTAATTCAAAATATGCTCTATCTTTCTTCTTTGGAAAATAATGTAATAAAACACGATAAAATTAATATTAATGTTTATGAATTAATAAATAAAATAATCAATGACTATGATTTAAAAATTAAAAATAAAAATATCTCAATAATTATAAATAAAAACGAAGATCTTCTTTTAAATATGGAAGAAAATGATGCTGATATTCTTTTTAGAAATTTAGTTATAAACGCAATAAATTATGTTTTTGATGATATTGGAAAAATTACAATTTCTTTATATAAAGATAAATTTATTATTAAAGACAATGGAATTGGTATTAAAAAAGAAGATATTCCAAATATTTTTACTCGTTTTAAAAGAAGCGACGAAGCAATAAAAGTAAATAGTGAAGGAAGCGGATTAGGACTTGCAATAGTTAAACACGTCTTAATTAAATATAATTACAAAATTGATGTAAAATCAGAAATTAATGATGGAAGTGAATTCACAATCTTTTTTTAATATAGAAATTCATTAGAAAATATAAGAAAATAGAGTTATGAAAATTATTTCGATAATTTTAATAATTTTACTTTTTATATTTATCTTTTTAGAACTTTTATTTTTAGTTCTTCAAAAAGAAAAAGAACGAAAAATTTTAAAATGTTTTCCTCTTTTAACAATTTCTATTTTATTTTTAATAATAAATCATAAAGAATTTTATATTTTATCAATTGTTGCTTTTTTATATTTTTTAGGAGATTTTCTTTTATTATCTTTAAAAAAGAAAATCTTTTTCTTTGGCGCATTATCATTTGCTATAGGTCACGCTTTATTAATTTTTTATTTATTTTATAAAGAAGTATTTATTTTCAACTTAATAAATATTATTTTAACTTTATTTTTTATAATTATTTTCATTATTATTTTTTATTTTAAAATGAAAAAGAATATGAAAACCTTTGTTTACGGTGGTTCAATTTATCTTTCACTTCTTCTTTTCATTTTTATATATTCATTATTAAACGTAACTTCTTTAAGTTTTCTATTGCTATCTTTTGGAGCTGTAATTTATTTTATTTCCGATTTATTAGTTATAAAAGAAAGATTTATTCAAAATACTAAATATTTAAATTTTTTTATTATGCTTTTATATTATTCTGCAAATATTTTGATTTTTTCTTTTCTTTATATTTTTTAATTGATTCATTTATAAATGGAATTAATGCAAAAACAGCAAAAAATATCGCAATAAATAATGCACAATTTATAAAAAATGCTTCTGGAAAAATTAAAATTATTGGATCATTTTCAACAATGAAAATCCAATTATCTTTTCCAGGGAAAAATATTGAATGAAAAACTTGAAAAACAGCAAAAAAATTAATTGAAGCACAAATTGCTATAATTATAAAAAACAAAATTAAAATTAATGGTGCTATAGTTAATGAAGAATAACCTTTAATATTAAAATTCGTAAATATTTTTTTCTTATTTAATATTAAAAGAATAAAAAATATAACAAAAGAAACAAAGAAAGTAATAATACAAAGGAAAAATAAAGGCATACAATCTAAAAAATGATTCATTCCGCTTTCACTATAATAAAATTTACCTTCACTAAATGGAAAATTAAATAATAAAGAATCCATTAAAGAATCATATGCGTTTTTAACATCTAAATAATTGAAATTTAAATCATAGGAATGTAAATAACTTAATAAATGTAGATAATTTATTTGTGAATAAAAAAACCAACGATTAAAAAGAATAAAACATATCGGAAATGTAAAAATCATTAATGTATAAGTTATTCCATAAAAACTAGATAAAATAATATTTAAAGCATTTCTTTTCATACTTAAATATTTTATATTTATGTTTTTAAAAATTAAACAAAAAATGAAATTAATTAAGCTGTTTTACATCAATTTTACCAATTAATGTTTTAGGTAATTTATCAACATAAACGACTTCTTTTGGTTTTGCATATACAGAAGCTTTATTAACAATTAAATTATTTATTTCTTCGGTATATTTACCAAAATCTTTTGGGAAATCTCTATCTAAAACAACATATAATTTTATAATTGATCCAAAACGATTATCTGGTACTCCAATCGCAGCATTTTCAAAAACATATGGTAATGAATTGACAATATTTTCTATTTCGCTTGGAAAAATATTGATTCCATTTACTTTAATTAATCTTTTTATTCTTTGCTCAAAATGAATATAACCTTCATCATCTAAAAAGCCAAAATCACCAGTTTTAATATATTGTTCGCCATTAATTGAAATAAAAATATTGTCGTTTTCTGGATTTTTAGAGAATCTATAGCCATTCATTAATGTAGGACCAGCAATACAAATTTCTCCTTTTTCTCCACTTTTTAAAACATTTTTGTTTTCATCAATTATTGCAGCTTTAACATTTCTAAGAGGTTTACCAACTGTTCCTCTTTTAGTTTGAGAAAGAGAGTTAACACTACATACAGTGACTGTTTCTGTTAAACCATAACCAACACCTAAACGGCATTTAATATTTGCTTCTTCCATTCTTTTATTGAAACGATCATAAAGTGAATCACTTACAAAGTCTCCACCAGCAAAACAATTTCTTAAAGAAGAAATATTTTTTCCTTTAAATTCTTTATTTCTTAATAAACCTTCAAATAAAATCGGGACCCCTACAATAAAATTTAATTTTTTCTTTTTTAAAAGTTTTATTGTTTCTTTTGTTGAGAATTTTGGCATTAACATATCACATCCGCCAAAAGCAAGCTCGATATGAACGCAAATCGCTAATCCAAAACCATGGAACATAGGTAAAACAGAAAGAACATAAGTTATTTCGCCTTCTTTAAAATCTAAAACATAGTAACATGATTGACATAAAGAATTTATTGCGAAAGACGATAAAGCAATTGTTTTTGGATCACCTGTTGTTCCTCCACTATGAAGATAAACTGCATCTTTTTTAATATCTTTATTAAAATCAGTATATTTTTCTTTTTCCTTATAAAATTCATCAATTGTATAATAACTATTTTTATTTTTCTTGTAAGTTAAATCTTTTTTCGAAATTTGATTATATAAAAAATTTAAAACAAAATTACATTCGTGAGTTGGACAAACACTAAATACTTTAATTCCATTGTCATCTAATTTCTTAAATTCGTTATATCTTGTATCTAAAACGAAAAGAATATTCGAATTACATCTTTTTAAAATCTCTTCAAGTTGTTCTTCTTTCATCAAAGGATGAATTACATTAGCAATAGCTCCAAGTTGATTTACTGCATAAAAAAGATATAAAGCTTCAGGAATATTTGGAAGACATATAGTAACAACATCATCTTTTTTAATTCCCATTTTCTTAAAATGGGCTGCAAATAAATTTATTTTATCTAATAAATATTCATAAGTATAATATTTGCCTTTATAATAAAAAGCTTTCCTTTTTGGATAAGTTAAAGTTGTATTTAAAACACTTTCATAAAGTGTTTGTTTATCTAAATTTAAATATGAAATCATAAAAACTCCTTAAAAAAGAACCAAATTAAAACCAGCTGCCCAATATAAAATACAATGAATTATTGTAATAAGTGGAATGTGGGCAACATAAATCCAAATGGTATGTTTACCAACAAAAGTAATTGGTTTAGTTACTTTTGGTTCTCTTTTAAATAATGATTCTTTATTTTTATAAACTGTATTACCTATAAATTCACCAATTAAAAAATAAGTTATATAAGGGAAAAGAGGGAAAAAATCTCCTCCCCAAGTTGAAAAACCAAAAATTGTTCCAATAATCCCAATAAATACTTGGGTTGGATTTTCTGGATTAAAACGATAATTGATATTTGCTACATCATAATAAACAGTAATAAAAATAGATAATAAACAAATAATAAATGAAACAAAATACCAAATTTTAATATTATTTTTTGATAATTTTAAAGTTAACCATTTGAAAAAATAAACTAATAAAATTATTGTTCCATAACAAGATAAAACGCCAAAAGGAATAAAACTTGATCTTAAAGAAAATAAATCTAATGCAACCCCTATTCCAGTTAAAGCAGTAATACCTATTCCACATCCAAGTAATATAAAACCTCTTTTAATATTATTTTTTGAAAAATTAAAAGAAATTCCACATATTATAAAAAATAATATTAAAACAACTTGTCTAAAAGCTACTCTAACGTCCCAATTATAATACCATCCACCTACTTGCATATAAGAATATAAATAGGCAGGTAAACTAATTCCATTTTCATTAGGAATATTAGGTGTAAAATTTCCACCTAAAAAGTTTACATTTACATCAAAAAATTTATAAGTAAAATCATATATATTCCACATTAAATGGTCTAAAACCATTAAAATAATTGCAAATCCACGGGCAAAATCTATTTCCCAAACACGTTTTTTCTTTATTCTTTCTTCAGTTAAAGATTTAACTTCTTCATCATTTAAAGAAGTTAAAATTACACCCTCATTGTTACTATTTTCCATACCTTAAAATTATAACAAAATAGATAGTAAAATTAACAATTATTAAATCTACTCTAAGTAGATTTAATCTCTTTTCTTTTATATTTCTCATTATAAATATTTATAAATAAATTTATTAAGCTAAATAATGGTATAAAAACAAAAATAATTGAAGAAATTATTGAACCATTAGCAATTATCTCGCCATTTAATAAAATATCAATTCCTGAAAAATTAATTGTTTCACTTAAAAATTCTTTATTCAATATTGTAAAATTAAAACCTTCTAAACCAATTAAAACATCGCCAATAATAAAAATAACTACTCCTATTAAAGATAAAATCTTTTTGTTCCATAAAATAAAAATTAATATAAAGCCAATAATAGTAATAATTAAACCAATTAAAGTTATATAATCAAAATTTATACTTTCTCCTTCAATAAAAGTTTTAACTAAAAACGAAGAAAAAGGATCTTCATTAATATTACTTAAATCAATATTTCCACCTAAAAGAGCAATTAAAGGTGGAATTTCTAAATTTACATTTAAATTAAAATTAGAAAATATTAAATCAATATCAGTTTTTATATTTAAAGAAGGAGAAATTGTAAATATTAAAACTAAACCTACTATAAATAAAATAATACTTAATAATATAATGTATTTCCTTTTCCAAATTTTCATAACAATATTAATTATAAAGACATAAAAAAATTAGAGAAACAAATTCTCTAATTTTTTATATTTAAATTATTATAGAACCTATTTTTTTGAACCTTTTTCAATTATTCCATGGAATAATCCAACAACGAAAATTAATCCAAAACAAATTGCACAAATAATTCCACCAACAGGAACTGCACTATTAGATATGGAAGCAGAAATAATACCACCTTGATTAGCAGATTCATTTACTAATGCATCATTAAGTTGTAAGAAAAATACACCTTGTAAAGCAACCATTATAGTTCCTGCTAATGATAAAACTGAGCCAACTAAACAAAGGTTTTTCTTTCTCCAACAAATAATAATTAATAATGCTCCGATTAAACCAACCATTAATCCAATAAATGTTGCATAATCAAAACTTAATTCTCCTTCAAAACTGAAATTTGGTATTTCTTCACCATTTATTGCTGCAGAAAAACCTTCAGCTGTTCCACCGAATAATCCAATAAATGGAGGAACAAAAACTTCCATCGTTGTAATGCTTTCAAGACCAAAAATATCAACTGTCGCAGTAGTAACTAATGTTGGAGAAATAGTTAAAATACATAAAACCCCGACAAGAAGTAAAACTACTACTAGAACGGTCCAGAAAACTCTACTTAAACCTTTTAAAAATTTCATTATGTTTTAACTCCTTTCAATTATTTAAAAAAGTAATTATATTATACTTTATTTTTTATAATTTAAGATGGAAATTTTAATATAAATTCACAATTTTTCTAAATTATTAAAGTTCCATTAAATATTAATGAAAAGTGAATATTTATCAGACAATTTTACCTTCTTGTCTTGTAGACGTCGACGTCGTGGGCGGGAGGGAAATAATTAAATTTATTCCCCATATTATAGGAAGAAAACAAAGCAAAATAAAAACACCTTTTATCTACTAATAATATTTTTAAAAGGTGCTTAATCTTTATCACTCTTATTAAGAACAAGACGATTACGTAAATTAGTTTTATCAATTGAATAGCCAATAAATACAGCTTCATTTTCAACCTTATTATTAGTTAAATATTCATCGATCGAATATAAAGTATTTACTAATTCAAAATGATAAATATGTTCTTTAATTCCAACAAATCCTTTTGCCCTGTTAATATTTCCATAAAATCCTCGAGAAATATCTTCAAGCAATGAAATTAATTGATAAATAGATGATAAATTAATTTCTTTTTTCAATGCAAAATTAATTAAAGGAATCGTTTCAATATTTGCATTTAAATTTTTCTTTTTTAAATCTTCTTCACTGTAAAAAAGATTTTTAAAGAAAGATTCATCATAAGAAGAATAGTGATTATCATTAATAATGATTACTTTTTCATTTAATTCTTTAATTTTTTTAGTAATTAGAGCTTTTTCATCATCATTTAATGATTCATTTTTACTAACAATAATTATTGAAGCATATTCAATTTGATCTTTTAAACAAGGATCAAGTTTTAAATTTTTATTATTTAATAAATAATAAAAATTTAAACCATCAACAATTGTAATTGCATTTAAAATACGAATTCTTTCATAACTAACTTTTTTAAGATTATTTAAAATAGAAGATAAGTAACCTACTCCAGTAGGTTCAACAATTAAATAATCCGGATCTAAACTATTTGCAATAGTTAAAACACTAGAAGCAAATTCACCTTTTGATGAACAGCATATACATCCTTCGGTAAATTCGTATATTTTTAAGTCGTTAGAAGAATTATTAGTTTCTTCTTTTAAAGTGGAGCTATCAATATTGATAGCTCCATATTCATTTTCTAATATACAATAATCTCTTTTAGTTTTTTTAATTATTTCTTTAATAAAAGTTGTTTTACCAGCTCCTAAAAAGCCTGAAATAACTAAAATATCCATAAATTATTGAAATTATTTATAATTATAGTTGTTATTAGAATTATTTATCTTGAGGAATTCTAACAACTGGTTTAATTAAATCTTTTGGTTTATCTCTCATTAAGAAGAGTGCTTCTTCTAAATGTTCCCAACCATCAAAGACATGTGTAACGAGTGGATGGACATCGAGTTTACCAGCAGCAACTAATGAACCAAGTTTTTCCATTCTTAATCTTCCACCTGGCATTAATCCACCATTAATTTGTTTATGTCCCATACCAACGCCCCATTCAGTACGTGGAATATTAACATATTGGCCACTTCCTAAATAGTTAACGTTACCAATTTTTCCGCCTGGTTTTAAACAATCAATTGCTTGTTCGAATGTTTCACATTCACCACCAGCAATAATAACTTTATCAACACCTTTGCCGTTTGTTAATTTTAAGACTTGTTCAGCAATAGGGCCGTTTTTATATGAAATAAAGTCTGTTGCACCATAACCTTTAGCTGCTTCAACACAAACTGGACGTGTTCCAACAGCAATAATTCTACTAGCACCTCTTAAAGCGGCACCAGCAACACTCATTAATCCAACAGGACCAATTCCGATAACTAAAACAACATCTCCATATTGAACATCAGCAAGTTCAGCGCCATGGAAACCTGTAGGAACCATGTCAGAAAGCATACATGCATCAACTGGATCAATATTTTCTGGTAATAAAGCTAAGTTTCCATCAGCATCATTAACATGGAAGAATTCTGAGAAAACACCATCTTTAAAGTTTGAGAATTTCCAACCAGCAAGCATTCCGCCTGAGTGCATTGAATAACCTGCTTGTGCTTCAAGTGAATTCCAGTCTGGAGTAATAGCAGGGACTAAAACTTTGTCGCCTGGCTTAAAGTCTTTAACTAAAGAACCAACTTGAACGACTTCAGCACAACATTCGTGTCCTAAAATCATATTGTGTCTATCGCCAATAGCGCCTTCCCAAAGTGTATGAACATCAGATGTACAAATAGCAACTGCAAGTGGTTTACAAATTGCATCCATTGGTCCACATTCTGGGATTGGTTTTTCGATCCAGCCTGATTCGCCGATCTTTAACATTGCATAACCTTTCATTAAATTTCCTCCGTTATGTATCAATAATTTATTTTAACATGAAAGCGCTTTCATGTATATTAGAATGTGAAAGTTTTTAAAATAAAAGAATATTAAAAAATATCTTTTTCTTTCAAACGAAAGCAATTGAAAACTTGAAACGAAATTAAAAAATATTCGTTTTATTATGAATTTTTCTATAATTTTTTATCAATAATTAAATTTCTAAGTTTATTTTTGCTATTTTCTAATTTTCCTTTTTCGTTGTCATCAATTAATAATATTTCTTCTTTAGAAAATTCAATTCCGTTTTTATTTACATTTACTAAATGAGAATAGGCAAAATCCTTGGATAGAGAAATTATTGATAAAGGTAATATTTTGTTAGTATCAAAAATTATATTTTTTACTATATTAACAACACATTCGCTAACTCCAAAATAAGTAGCGTTTTTTCTTATAACAATCTCAAAGCCTCTTCTTTTAATTTTAGTTTCCAACTCTTCTTCATTTAGAGTTAAATTATTTTCGCTTAAATAAGTTCTTAATGGAACATTATTAATTAAAGTCGAAGAAAATAAAGTAACCGCACCTCCGCCATGTTCACCAACTACATATCCATTAATATTTTTTGGATCAATATTTAAAATATCACTTAATAAGTTTTTATATCGATTTGTGTCTAATAAAGTTCCACTACCTATTACCTTATGATAATCATAATTTAATTTTTTAACTGTATAATAGGTTAAAATATCAATTGGATTTGAACAAATAACAATAAATTTATCGTAATTTACTTTTTTTATATTATCTAAAATCGAATCAAAAATTTTAATTGCTTGATCTGTTTGAGCTAATCTTGTAGAAACTGAAGTTTGAGGAACTCCTGCGGTAATTATTACAAAATTACATGTTTTTAAATCTTCATAACTTCCTTTTTTAACTTTACTTAAAGATGAAAGAAGACTTCCATCACTTAAATCCATTATTTCAGCTTCAACTATTTTTTCATTAATATCTATAAGGAAGATATTATCAAAAAGTTCTTCTTTTATTAAAGAATAACAAATTGTTTTTCCAACCCAACCAAGTCCAATAACTGCACAATTATTTTTCATAAAATTCCCTTTTTTTAAATTAATTTAATATGTATAAATTATAAACGCAAAAATAATTTTATAAAATTTATATAATTCTTTATTTTTAAAAGTTCCTCAAGATTGAGGAACTTTATTATTAAATTTTATTATTTATATATTATAAATCATCTTTTAATGCACTAGATTTAGCATATGCTGTACTTCTTGCTTCAAAGAAATCAGTTTTAATCATATTAGCATCACTATAAGTAGAAACCCAACTCATTGATTCAGGTTCTTTATCATGCCCTTCATAAATAGGTGCAAAACCTAAATTTGAACATCTTAAATTACCTAAATATTTAATATAATCATCAACCATTGTTTCATTTAAACCTGGAATATCATTACCAATAATATATTTACCCCAAGCCATTTCTTGTTCACAACCTTCTTTAATCATCATTCTTAATTCATCGATTGTTTCGTTTGTAAAAAGCCATGGTTCTTCTTTTTGAAGTTCATGAATAATATTTCTAAATAACCAAAGATGAGTATTTTCATCACGATTAATATAACGAATTTCTTGAACACTTCCAGGCATTTTTCCATTTCTTCCTAAGTTATAGAAAAACATAAATCCACTATAAAAATAAACACCTTCTAAAATATAATTAGCACACATTACTCTTAAAAGAGTGTGATAATCTTTATGTTCAACAAGCTCATTATAACAATTACCAATAAAAGTATTTCTTCTTAATAAATGTTCATCGTTTTTCCATTGATATAAAATATCTTCTCTTTCAGTTGGTGAACAAATAGTATCAAGCATATAAGAATATGCTTGAGAATGAATAGACTCTTGATAATTTTGAATATTAAGACATAAATTTACTTCATTTGCAGTGATATATTCTCCTACATTAGGTAAATTTGCTGTTTGAATTGAATCCAAAAATACTAAAAAAGATAAAACTTTATCATAAGCTCTTTTTTCAGCAGGTGTTAAAAGTGAACGATAATCTTTTACATCTTGAGAAAGATTAACTTCTTCTGGAATCCAGAAATTATTCATTGCTTGACGATACCAATCACTAACCCAAGAATATTTCATGTTGTTAAAATCATTTAAATTGGTAGTATTTCCACCAATCATCCTTCTTTTATTAACTTCAATATCTCCATTTGGATTAAATAAAGCTTTTCTAACTAATTTTTTATTTTCTTCCATTTGTATTTCCCTCCAAAAAATATTTATAAAAATATAAAGATTATTAAATTAAGCAGAACATGATTCACATTCTTCAACTTCTAATGCTTTACTTCTTACATAATAAATCGATTTAATTTCATTTTCCCAAGCATGAATATATAAATTTAAAACTTGTTTCATACTAAAATCATTAGTTATATATAAATTCATACTGGTAGCTTGATCAATATGTCTACTTCTTCTTCCGCCAGCTTTAACACTCCATTCTTGATCGATTAAATGGGCATCTTTATAAATAAAAAAGTTAGTTGAATCTAAAGAAGGTGCGACACGAGGAATAATTTCTCCTTTCTTTTCTTCATAGAAGAATTTTTTCATAATCGGATCAACTCCTGCACTAGTTCCAGAAATTATTGAAGTTGAAGCTGTTGGAGCAATAGCGATTAAATAACCATTTCTAAGCCCGTATTTATGGACATTTTCTTTAAGTTCATTCCATCTTTCACTATTATAATTTCTTAAAGTAAAATAGTTTCCATTATCCCAATCACTTCCTTCAAAAAGTGAATATTTTCCTTTTTCTTTAGCAAGGTTATTACTAGCCTTAATAGCAAAATAATTAATATTTTCAAAAACTTTATCAACAAAATTTAAATGTTCATCACTTTCCCATCTAATTCGGTTATTAGTTAACATATGATGATATCCACTTACCCCAAGTCCAATTGCACGATATTTTTCATTTGTAACTTTAGCATATGGAAGTGGATATAAATTTAAATCAATTACGTTATCTAAAGCTCTAACAGTGATATTAATAATATATTCAAGTTCGTCTAAATTATTTACATCAATATTTCCTAAAGTTAAAGAAGCTAAATTACAAACAACAAAATTTCCTGGTTCAGTAACTGTTTCAACATAAACTTTTCCATCTTTTGTAACTATTTCTTCTCTTTTTAAATCGATTGGACTCATATTTTGAGCAATTTCGGTACAAAGATTTGAACAATAAATAATTCCAGCATGTTTATTTGGATTGTATTTATTAACAATATCACGATTAAAAGCAAATGGGGTGCCTGTTTCAACAGCGCTTTTAATAATTAATCTAACTAAATCTTTTAAAACAAATTCTCTTCTAGAAATTCGATTATCAGCAATACATTCAAAATATTTATCTTCCCATTCTTTTCCATAATAGTCTTCAAGATAATACCCTTTTATTGCATGAACTTCATATGGATCAAATAAATACCAAGTTGAATTTAAATTTTCTCGACACATTTTCCAAAAAAGATCTGGATAAGAAATAGCAGGGAAAATGTCATGGGCTTTCATTCTTTCATCACCATTATTAGTTCTAATTTGTAAAAATTCAGGTAAATCTTTATGCCAAGCATCTAAATAACATGCACAAGCTCCATTTCTAACTCCAAGTTGATCAACTGCTACAGCAACATCATTAATTATTCTAACCCAACGAATAATTCCACCAGCTGCCCCTTTAAAACCACGAATCGGAGCACCATTAGCTCTAACTTTACCTAAATATAAGCCCATTCCTCCGCCAAATTTGGAAACTTTTGCAAAATTATCAATCGATCTAAAAATTCCATCTAAAGAATCTGGAACAGTATCAATAAAACATGAAGAAAGTTGATGATACGGTCTTCTACTATTTAAAATAGTTGGAGTTGCCATTGTTATTTTTAAAGTAGATAAAATATTATAAAAATCTTTAATCTTTTCTAATCTATTTTCTTTTTCATTCATCATTAAATGAGTAGCAATCATTAAAAACATTTCTTGAGGTGTTTCTAAAACTGTTAAATCATGATCTTTAACTAAATATCTTTTTACTAAAAGCTCAACTGATGAATAGGTTAATAATTTATCATTGTTTTTATTAATAAATGTAGATATTTCGTTTATTTCGTCTTCATTATATTTTTCTTTTAAATCTTTTAAATATAATCCATGATTAACTAAATAATAAAATTTATCTTTAAAAGAAAAGATGTTTCTTTCTTTTAAAGTAATTTTTAAATTATGATAAAAAGAAAGAAGATAAATTCTTCCAGCGATAAATTCCCATTTTGGGGATGATGTTGAAGTTAATTCAACACTTGCTCTAATTAAAGCTTTGATTTTATCTACTTCTTTAATATTTTCATATAAAAAGGAATTAAATTTATTAAACAAATTTAATAAAGAATATGCTTCATCTTTAAAATCAAGCTGAATTTCTTTTAAAGTTTTATCAACTTCATCTTTATAAATATCGAATTTTGAACAAATTTCATTACGAAAAGCTCTTTCTTTACTCTTTTTTTCACGATAAAGAATATAAGCTTTACTTTCTTCATAATAATTTTCTCTCATTAAAACTTGTTCAACTTTATCTTGAATTGATTCTACGTTTAACTCATTTTTATTTTCTAAGTTATCTTTTTTAAGTTCATCTTCTACTTTTTTAGCTAAAGAATTAATTAAAGAAGATAACTCTTTTTCATCCATTTTTTGATATTTATTAAAAGATAAAAAACATTTTTTAATCGCAACAAAGATTTTATCTAAATTATAGTTTTCACTACTTCCATTTCTTTTCTTTATTTCCATAATTTCTAATTATTACCCTCTTTTTAAAAGTTAAAATTTATTTTATTAAAATAAACATCCTTAATAAGTATACACTAAATTAAAAGGAGTAAAAAATTAAAATAATATAAAAATCTAAAAATAATTTTTAGCATCAAATTTAGTAAAAAAAATAGTACTTTTATATTTGAAAATAAAATATTTACTAATAAGTTAACGTAGCTAATGGAGCTACATATACTCCATCTTCTCTTTGATAAGCTAGATCTTTAGCGGTAATAACTAACAAAAACGAAGCCTCTTTATCGTTATCAAAAATATTTGATTTTAATTTTAATAATTTTTTTGCTGCGTTATTGATTTCTTCTTCGGTTCCGAGTTTTATTTCAATCAATCCATAATTTCCATCATCAAAAACTATTACGGCATCAATTTCGTTATCATATCTATCTCTATAATGATAAATTTTTGCATCCAGAACATCAGCATAAACTCTTAAATCTCTTATAACCAAATCTTCAAAAAGAAGTCCAAAAGTATTCATGCCTTTAAAAAGTGAGGAGGGTGTTAAACCTAATGCACAAGCTCCAATTGAAGGATCGAAAAAATGTCTAGTATTTTTACTTCTTATAGCAATTTTACTTCTTAAATTTGGATTCCATGCCTCTAGTTCGTCAATTATATAAAGTCTTCTAGCAGCTTCCATATATTTAAGAAATGTTTCGTTGGCAAAAGAATTTTCTTCGTTTAGAAAATCTTCAATAATTACACTATCAGAACATTGTGAAGAAATATTCCTAGCATAAGATCTAAAAAAGTTTCTTGCTTTTTGTTCATTTTTATCAATTTTTAAATCTTTTAATGAAAACATATCTTCGCTTACTAAAGAAGCGTAAAAAGCTTTTGCTTGAAATAAAGCAGCTTTTTCATCATCAAAAGATAAAGATAAAGGCCAACCACCTCTACAAATATAATATGAGTAATCTTCTAAAGTTTTTTCACATCTAACAATGTTAAATTTATTTTCTTTTAAATTTGACAAAGAAACTAATCCGTTACTTTCTTTGCTTTCAATCAAAGACATAGTCCTCATAACTTTTTTAACTATTCTCATACTACCAGTGTGTCTAGATATTGGTTCGTTTTTAGTGTTCGCACTATTGACACTGCCAGTTAAAATAAAATTACCAAAACTGGTAGATTTATCACATTCAAGTTTTATATTATTCCAAATGAAAGAAATAACTTGCCATTCATCAATTAATAAAGGTTTTTTTCTATTTTTGAGAAATTTTGATGGAGATAAAGTAGCTAGTTTAATGATATTTGCAGATGCTATTTCATCCGTTAAATCAATAATTTCTTTTGCAAATCGAGAACAAGTTGTTGATTTTCCACAACCTTTAGGACCAGATACTAAAACAGCCCCCATACAAGTTAATAAAAAATTTAATGTTTTATCAAATAGCCTAGGAACATAAGTGTTTTTCATACATACAATTATAACGATTAAATTCGTATTATTCAAACATAATCTGAAAAAAAACGGATTTTGATTCTGAAAAAAAAACGGATTTTGAGTCTGAAAAAAAACGGATTTATAGTCTTATAAAAAACCGCTATAAAAAATTAGCGGTGAAGTGGTAACCTAAAAGTAGACACATAATATTAAATATTAAACACAAAAACTGAAATTAAACTACATAAAGTTGTAATATTTTAATCAATCTTTTTACAAGGTATTCTATTTTCTTTTAAAGCATCAAGCATAATTGTTGCACTAGCTTCATTAGTTGCTAAAGGAGTATTAGTAACATCACAAAGTCTTAAAAGAGCACTTATATCTGGTTCATGGGGTTGAGAAGTTAATGGATCTCTTAAAAAGATAACTAAATCTAAAGAAGAATCCGCAATCATACTACCTATTTGTTGATCTCCTCCTAATGGACCACTTTTTAAACAAATAATATCAAGTCCAGTAGCTCCTTTAACTAAAGTACCTGTTGTTCCAGTAGCATATACTTTATGAAGTGATAAAACATCCTTATATTTTTTAGCGAGTTCAATCATATTATTTTTCTTTTTATCATGAGCAATTAGTGCAACTTTCATATTTTTATATAACTCCTTTTTATTGATAATTTATACATTTAAACTTATGTATAAATTATAATTAAAAATTAAACTATTTTGAATAACATAAAAAAGGATATGAAGGAATTGATTCATATCCTTTTAAAAATAATATTAAAAATATTAATGATCAGATTTAGAATTAGCATCTAACTCTTTAATCTCTTCTTTATATTTTTCTATTTCAGGAGTATTAGCTAAAATCCAATGTCCTGGTAAAATTTCAACGAATCTAGGTTTTTCAACACTATAATCGTGAGATTCTTGAGGATTATAAGTGATTCTAACTCTATTTTTTTCAGTTAATGGATTTGGTTTAGGAATTGCTGATAAAAGAGATTTTGTATATGGATGAAGAGGATGTTTAAACAATTCATCACTTGTAGCAAGTTCAACCATTTCTCCAAAATACATAACAGCAATCCTATCGCAGAAATATTTAACAACTGATAAATCGTGAGCAATAAAGAGTAAGGATAGTCCCATTTCTTCTTTTAAATCATTTAAAAGATTAATAATTTGAGCACGAATTGAAACGTCTAAAGCTGAAATAGGTTCATCACAAATTAAGAATTTTGGATTCATAACTAATGCTCTAGCAATACCAATTCTTTGTCTTTGACCGCCTGAGAATTCATGAGGATAACGATTGGTGTAATCTTCGATTAAACCAACTTTTTCCAAAGCTTCAACGACTTTTTTGTGATTTTCAGCTCTATTATGATGACCTTGAATTTGTAAACCTTCTGAAATAATACTTTCAACTGTCATACGAGGATCAAGAGAATCGATTGGGTCTTGGAAAATCATTTGAATTTCTTGCATTAATTTTGGATCAACATGAGTATTATCATGCTTAATTTGTTTAATTTTAGCTTTTTGAACTTTAATAATATTTTCGGCATACTCTTTAGCACTAGCAGCTTCTTTATCATGCTCTTCTTGGGAAATTTTACCGTTTTTTAAATCGGCTGCTAATTCCTTAAGTTTATTTTTAAGTCTAATCTTTGTGTACTTAATTTCTTTTTCATTCCATCTAGAACCAGCTCCAATTCTATATCCCTTATAATAAATTGAACCAGAAGTAATATTATAAAGTCTAATAATTGAACGACCAGTTGTAGTTTTTCCACAGCCAGATTCACCAACTAAGCCAAAGCATTCTCCTTCATGAATTTGAAAAGATACATCGTGAACAGCTTTTAGTTTATATCTATTTGTACCTTTCCCGAAAAAGAAATATTGTTTTAAATGATTAACACTTAAAATAACATTATTATCAACATATTCCTGTTTAAATTTACACTTTTTCTTAATTTCCTCGATTTTTTCTTCATGAATTTCTTCATTCTTTTTTACATCATTATTTTCAAAAGAATGTTCATGTTCATCGTTATCATCATTAACTTTATCGATATTAACATTAGATTCTTGAATATCTTGATAAACATCTGGTTGATTAGCCAACAAAGTTTTTTTGGAGGATTCTAATTTCTCTTCATTAATTTTTCTTTTTTCTGACATATTAAGCACCCTCCTTTACATTTTCTTCATGTGTTTTATTTAAGTTTTTTAAAAAATCATCGCTTTGACCTTTTAAAGAGTTTTCAATACGAGTTTTAACAATTTTTGGCATTTCAACTTTAGGAGCACCAGGATAAAGTAACCATGTAGCGGCATAATGAGTATCACTAACCTTAAAGAATGGTGGTTCATATTTAAAATCAATAGCCATCGCATATTTACTTCTTAAAGCAAATGCATCACCTTTTGGTGGATATCTCATATCTGGTGGAGTACCGGGAATTGCTTCGAGTTTTTCTTTACTATCCACATCTGGAATTGATGAAAGCAATGCCCAAGTGTATGGATGTCGAGGATCAAAGAATACTTCATTAGCAGTTCCATATTCAACAATCTTACCAGCATACATAACAGCGACTCTATCAGCCATATTTGCAACAACGCCTAAATCGTGAGTAATAAAAATACAACTTAAATTTCTACTTTTCTTTAACTTATTAATAAGTTCAAGAATTTGTGCTTGAATGGTAACGTCAAGAGCAGTCGTAGGTTCATCACAAATTAGAATATCTGGATTAGCAGTTAACGCAATTGCAATAACAATTCTTTGTCTCATACCGCCAGAAAATTCAAATGGATATTGATTGAATCTTCTTTCTGGAAGAGGAATGCCAACTTCTTTCATGACCTTTAAAGCCATTCTTTTTGCTTCTGCTTTAGTAATTTTTGTTTTATTTATATACTCTCTAGTTAAAATATCGATTTTACTTTGAACTTCTTTTTTAGATTTATATAAGTCATCGAGTTCTTTATTTCCAGAGGTTTCTTCGACCTTTTCTTCTTTTTTTGAAAGTTTGGATAAATTGATTTCTTGATTCTTTTTAGCTTTTTTTGCTAAATTTGTTTCTTTCTTTTCATTATCAATTATCTTGTTATATGCATCAACAATTTCTTGAGGTGCATTTGATAATAAAACATTAATTTTATTATCAATCTCTAAAACCTCGTTTTCTAAAAGTGTCTTTTTTTCTACAAAATCATTCTCAAGTTCTCTAGCATAAACCTTGATTTTAGCTTTTGCATTTTTCTTTGATTCACGAAGTGCACTTTTATATAAAGGTTTTAAAGTTTTAAAATTTAAATTAGAAAACTTTTTCTTCTCGCAATAAAATTTTTTAATTATATTTAAAGTCGAAATTTTGTCATCATCTTCTAAACTAAATTTAGATAAAAAAGAACTAACTAACTCAATTTTTTTATCTATTAATATATTCTTTTTAGCTAAAATATCATATCTAAAATAAGTATTGTCAGAAGATTCAGAAAGTTCTTTATTATATTTTTCTTTACTTTCTTGATATTTTTTTGCTGAATCATTAATCAATCTATTTTGAGTTGAAATAAATTCACGTATATCAATAAATAATTTCTCTTTATCATCTTCCGACAGTTTTTTATTTTTAAATCTTTTTATCAATTTGTTTACATCATCAATATAAGAATTATAAACAGAATGCTCATAATTCTTATTAGCGATAGCATTACGATATTGAACTAATTCTTTTAAGAAATATTCATTATAAGTTCTTTTTAAAATATTTCTATTAATTAAAGTTGCTTCAGTTATTTGTTTACCAACTTTCATAATTGGATTTAATGAAGAAAGAGGGTCTTGGAAAATCATTCCTATTTTATGACCTCTAATTCTATGAAATTCTTCTTCACTAACTCTAACTAAATCTTCTCCTTCATAAAGAATTTGGCCACCTTCAATAATAGCATTGTTACTTAAAATTCCCATTACAGCTTTATTTGTAACAGATTTCCCACTACCTGATTCACCAACAATACAAAGGGTTTCTCCTTTATAAAGATTAAAAGAAACACCACGAACAGCATGAACAATACCAGAATCAGCTTTAAAGCTAATTTTTAAGTTTTTTACACTTAATATTTTTTCTTTATTTTCCATAACTATTCACTTCCTTTCAAGGATGGATTAAAGGCATCACGTAATCCATTACCAAATAAATTAAAACTAATCATCATAAGTGCAACAATTACTGAAGGCCATATAATTAAATATGGATAAGAGTTAATATACATTTGATTTTCTGAAAGTGTAACACCTAAAGATGGTAATCCTTGTAAACCTAAATTAAGATAGGAAATAGTTGCTTCATTAAAAATAACACTAGGAATAATTAAAACACAACTTGTAACAAGTGTACCAATGGAGTTTGGTAAAATATGTTTGAAAATAAGTCTGAAATCATTAGCGCCTAAAGTTCTAGCGGCTAAAACATATTCTCTTCCTTTAAACCTATAAAATTGAGATCTTGTTAATGATGAAACACCAATCCATCCGGTTAAACATAAAGCAAGAACGAATGTACCAAAGTTATTTCCTAAATGTAAAATACATAAAGTCATAACAACAATCCATGGGATTCCAGATAAGATATCAGTAAATCTTTCCATTACTATATCGATGTTTCCACCAAAATATCCAGAAATAGATCCCCAAATAATACCAAATGTAATACAAACTGCTGCAGTTCCTATACCTAAAAGTAAAGAAGTTCTTAAACCTGCAAAAATTGAATGTAACAAATCTTTTCCATAACGATCGGTACCTAACAAGTAAACAGGCATTGAATCATAACCAAGTTGACGATATTTAAGTACTTCGGCAGTTACAGAATAAACACCTAATCTTGTATCAAGTGTTTGAGAAATAACTTTTGTAACAGGACATTTATCTTCATTTAAAATAACAAAAGATTCAGGTCCTTTAGAAAAATCATAAGACATCCAGCCGTTTTGTATATATGTATTTAATTCTGTTTGTCCAATTACAACATTTGTATGTCCAAACTTAGCTAAATAAGTATCATAAACAAAATTACATCTAACTAATGTTGAATCAAAGACACCTTTATTTCCTGTACAGTTCCAGTATCCAAGGTTTTCTTTTCCATTAGTAGATCTAGTTGTTCTAACCATTTTGTTTGCATCATCAAAGAAAATTTCATTTAAAGTTGATTGTTCTTCTTCGTTTGATGAAGTTAAAGTACAAGATTTAATTAAAATTTGTGTAGCGATGCCTTCTTCATAATCTAAAGTAAAAACAATTGAACAATTACTATAAGCTTTTTCTTCTAATCCAGCGTCAATAACAAAATCAGTTAAATTAAGAGAAAGATCTGAAAAATATTTACTATCTTCTCTTATTATTAATGTTTGTTGAACATTATCATCGTCTAAATAAGTAAACGAAATATTATAATTTCCTAAAACATATGAATTAGCTGTGGTTTGATTGCCCATTTCAATATTCAATTGATAGTCGTTACTAAAATTTAATGTTGTAGGATAACTATTTAAAACCGAACTTGATGTTGAAGAAACAGAACTATAAAAATTAACATAACCACCAAATGCATAATCATTGACAGTGTTAATTTTTGTTTCTTTTAATTCTAAAGATCCATCGATAACAGCTTCTTTAGAAAAACCACCAGGAGTTTCATTTTTTGTATCATAAGCTATTTGGAAATTTTCATATTTTTTTGTGCCATCCCAGAAACCAGTTCCAGCAGGAAATAATTTTGGTTCTAAGAATTGTTCACTTAAATGTGGATTATCTATATCACTTGGCAAGGCCTCAGGTAAAATAATAGCTCCGAGAATTAAAATACCTAAAATAATACCACCTGCGACAGATGATTTATTTTTGCAAAATCTTTTAAAAGCGTCTTTTAAGAAAGTTGTAGGTTTGCTCTCGAATTTAACATCGTGAATTCGTTCATCCTTATTAACAATCTCAAAATCAGTTTTACTAATTTCAACTTGTTGATCATTATTATTTGAATCTATATATTCAAATAATTCTTTTTTATTTTCTTCCATACTATTTCTTTGCCCCCATTCTAATACGAGGATCGACAATACCATAACTTAAATCGACAAGTAAATTAGCAGCCAATCCGATAAGAGTAAAAATAGCCATATCAACCATTAAAACATTGTAGTCTTTAGCGGTTAAAGCATCAGTAAACAATCTACCAATACCAGGTATTCCATATAAATTTTCTAGAATCATTGAACCAGATAAAATACCAATAAATTGTCCAATAATCATCGGAACAATCGGAACCATACTATTTCTTAAAGCGTGTCTAATAACACATTGTGTTTTTGTCAAGCCTTTAGTTCTTGCAAGTAAAAGGAAATCACTTGACATAATTTCGCAAAGTTCTGCTCTAGTATATCGAGTAAATCCAGCAATTGTACCAAAAGATAAGGCACAAACAGGAATAATAAATGCTTTTGCTTGTTCAGCAGCACTTGCTCCGGTTGATGGCCATTGTGAAGGTAACCAACCTGTATTATAAGCAAGAATTAAAAGTAAGAAAGTAATTGTAATAAAACTTGGAATAGAAATCATAATCATAACTAAAGTAGAGATGACATGATCTGTAAGTTTATTCTTTTTTAAAGCGGCAATGATACCGAATAAGAATCCCAATGGAACAGAAATAAAAATACTAATAACATTTAATTCCATCGTAACCGGTAATCTTTCACCAATAATGGCAATAGCACTTGAATTTACACTGATTGATGTAGATGTACCCCAATCCCATCTAGTTACAACATTAACTACAAAATTCCAATATTGAGTTAAAATTGGAGTTTGATAAATATAATGTGTGATATTGAATGTATCTTCATATTTATACAAATAATCACCTAAAGAAGGATTAATTTCGGTTAATTCCATCATATATCCTAAATGAATTTGATCACGATAATAAGCTTGAACTTGTGCTGGGAAACCTGCAGGTGGAGTAGGTGGCAACATTTTCATTAAAATGAAAGTTAAGCTTAAAATGATAAAAGCCGTAAAGAATATTAAAATTACTCTCTTAAAGAAATAACTTTTCATTTTCTTTCTTCTCCTTTCTTAATAATAATTAATCATTTTATTTTAAAATAATTAATTACTTAAAGAAAGTGCTATTTTTAAATAGCACTTTCTTAATTACAAATAATTTTTTTAAATAACTATTTAATCGTTATAATTATTCATCAACATGTGAAGCATAATCTGCAACAGCAAATTGATAATATTGAGCTTTTAATGTTCCTTGTGCGGTAACAACATCATATTCAAGATAAATACCAACAGCTCCGCTTCCATCAGTATAGGATGATAAGATATCGGCTGTAAATACTAAGTCTAATGGATTGTCACCAGCTGGAAGTCCATTTTCACTATCTGGATCATAAGAGTCAAAATAATCAACGTATGTAGATGGATTAAAGATTTCAATTCTTCTTAATTTCAACATTTCAATACCAGCACCTTCTGTTGCAGTAATATGGAATGTATATTGAACTTTTTCAGCATCTTTAACTGTTTCATAGCTTAATGTAGAAGGAGCTACTTCAATACCATTAGAATATAATCCACCTTGGTAACATGCTGTATAGAATGAATCGAATGAATAATATTTTCCATCCCATTCAATTTCATCAGTAACAACAGATGTATCAGGTCCCCAGTTTAAAGTAAATCCACTTCTACCATCAGAACACCAAATTTGTGTAAGACCTAATGGATTAAGTTCATAACCAGAAATAGCACCAAAGCCTAAATCGAATTGACCTGTTTTAAGATCATCGTAGGTGTCTGTATAACTTGTTCCTGGAACAACGTGCTCAATTGCTAATTGATAACCATATTCTTTCCATGCTTCATTAGCTACTTCGCACATTGAAGTTGATGCTGGTTCGCCAAATTCTTTAATATTTGATTCACTTTGCCAAATACAAGTTAAAGTAATTGTAGTTGGATTATTTGGATCACCTTTAGCATATGTTCCTTTTGCAAGTTCTTCTTGCATTGCTCTCTTATAATAGATTAATGCGGCTTCTCTATTATAACCAAATGTTTCTGGATACATATCAGCAATATTGTCTTGGTGTTCTTGAGTATCATTCCAAGTAACCATAGTTCCGTCAGCATTTTTTGTATATGCTTTATATGCAGATGAGAAATAGTTTAAAGTTGGAGTCATACCACTAGCTTCACCAATAGCTGTTCTATCCATTGAGAAGAATAATCCATTTAAGAAATTCTTGTTGGACATAATTGGTTTAACATCCCAATAATCAGAAGCAGGAGTTTGTGCAACACTACCATTTACACCAAATAATTCTTCCCAAAGTTCTGGGGTTGTAGCATTAACGTTTAATTTCCATGTTCCAGTATCTGGAATAGATTTAGTTCTTGGATCTGAAACATATTGATCAAGTTGAGTAACTGGAATTGAAACAGCATCAAGTTTTCCAGCCAAGAATTCTTTGAATAATAATTCAGTATCAGTTTTAGCACCAACATAGATAGCGTAGAAAATACCATCTAATTTATACATATCTTCTTCTCCAGGAATAGATATATAATCTTCATCTTTTGAGAATGCAATTCCTTTATCAGTTTCCCAGTGAGATAAGGTCCAAGGACCAATAGATAATGTATTATCAACAGGAGATAATGATCTATCTGTTGACCATTTACCGTAATTTGTAACTCCAATTTCTTCGACTACTTCCATTGGTAAAGGTGAATAATATGGTAAACCTTGGAAAGCATCTCTGAATCCAGCAGCATCAAATGCAGAAACAGTTTCAAAAATAATTGAATTATCGCTTTCGTCAACACTAATACCTACTCTACTAAATAAATCATCGTTATAACCACCTTCTTTAGTAGCGTTAAAATAATCTTGAGCACCTTTTAAAAGTTGTGTATAACCATCGCCAGCCATTTCAGCACCACGATATAAACCATAACTTTGAGTTAAACCAAGTTTAATGTTTGTAAGATAATCTTCAAGTTCAACCGGTCTTCCATCCCAGTTTGAATTTCTTGAGCCGGCATAAGAATATTTTAAGCCATCTTCACCAGTTTTAACACGGACTTTAAATTTATGTCCTTGTCCATTTTCATCAGCATCAAGTACTTCTGGTAAAGCATCTTCAGCTGTTACAGGGTATAAAACACCGCCGTTTTTATTTTCATTAAATTTATAAGACCATAATGGTAAAACTGTCATTGCTGCAAGGTTTGAAACTGATTCACCATCAGCATCCATAGCATAAATTTCAGCTGGATCTTCACTCATTCCAGAATGGAAGTATGAAGCATATTCATAATTTGAATCATATCCAGGTAAAACACCATCGACATCATAATAAGAAGTACCGCCAAATCCCATAATATCTGTATATGTTTCAACTGGCAAGACAGTACGTTCTGAGAACATTTGATATCCAGTATCAGCAACCATTGGGATACCAGTTAAAAATTCATCATAAGCATATTTTTCTTGAATACCTAAAAGTTGATTTTTAACTTCTGGAGATGATGTAGAAAGATTTACTAATCCACTGACTGCTTTACCCATATCAACAACATTAGTAACTTCTAAATAAGCACTTGCACTCGAACCATTAGCTGCTGTAGCTGTAATAACAACAGTACCATCAGAAACACCTGTAACAACACCGTTTGCATCAACAGTTGCAACCATAGGATCATTGCTTGCCCATGTCCAAGTAGTTTCACTTCCATCAGATAAAGAAGCGATTAAAGTAACAGTTTTTCCTTCTTCGACTTCAACATTGCCACCACTAATACTTGCAGTAGCTGTACTAACAACTGGTTCATCTGTAGGATTACATGATGTAAGGCTATAAATACCTAAACCTCCTAATGTAACGAGACAAGATAAAGCCAATACATTTAGTTTTTTGTTTTTCATATAAATATAATTTCCTCCCTAAATTTAATATAGCTTTTGTATTAGGAAATTATTAAATACTAATTAATTCCCTTAAACAATGCTATTATTTTATATTCAAAAACACTTTTGAAAATTAACAAACTGAAATCTTAATATTATCTTAATATTTGTCTACTAGTAATAGAAAATAACTAAATATCAATATTTTTATATTTTTAATAAATAAAAGAGAGACAAATAAATGCGCCTATTAAATAAATAACACCATAAATAAAATAAAAAATGAAATTAAACTTAGATTTATTTCTTTTTTCCTGCTTTAAATTACGATAAGAAACAACATCTTCATATTTCTTTTCGCCTCCTTTTTTATAAGAGGCAAAAAGATTAGCAAAACTATATGACATAACATCAAAAGTTCCTTGATTGCCAACGATTTGAAGACCGCCTCCCCCTATTAATAATGCAGCAGTTATGAAAAAAGAATCACAAGCTCCTACAATGTTATAATTCAATGTCGATATAAAACATATAAAAAATATAACTACTGATATCAAAAATAAAATCGATATATATAAAATTTTTGAAAATAAAAAGTTTTTAACTTTTATAAAAAATATGTTCATAAAAATACTTCCTTAAAATTCTTTCTTAATTATTATAAATAAATCACAAAATATGTATAGAAAATAATTTTTATTTAGTATTTTATAAACATATTTTATTTTATTTAAAATCGTTAGGAATTTTATTCGACCTTACCAGAATTTTTTTTACGTAAAATAAAGATAATTGCAGGAATAAGTACTAACAAAACAATTATTATACAAACACCAATAATTAAATAAATTAGTTCATTAGAAACTTTATAATTTTTTTCTCCTCTATTAAGCAAAAAGTTTTCATCAACACTTTTAATAAATAAAGACGATCCATTTTTAAATGTTTCTAATTCTTTTTCCTCCGGGAAAGTATATGCTTTCGAAGTTGCATTTTCATATCCTTCTCCCAAATTAATAACTAAATCTCCTCCTCCGTTATATTTAGTTAATCTGCCATTTAAAGAGACTAAAGATATTTTAACATTAGTTGTATTTGCTAATTTTGTATATAAGGATTCATCTAATTTTAAAAAACTTGTCGTATTAGCTTCGCTAGCAAATAATATTGCATCGAAATCACGAGTTATATTTCCATATGTATAAGAATAAGATGTTGAAACAATATAAACATATGGTTCCAATAATAATTCAAATGGAGATAAATTTTCTATAGAAATAGTATATTTATATGTTCCATCTTCTAATAATTTTTCTTTTGCTAAAACATTAGCAAAAGTAATATTTGCCATTTTCTCATCAAAATAAAGTACCAATTCTTTATTAGTTAAAACACAATTATCTATATCCAATGTTTTGACTTCGCTACTTATCTCTAATACATATTCTTTTACTTGAGTATAACCACCAGAAAGATGATATTCAAATTTTAAAGAATAAATTCCATCTTCATAATAACCATTTTCTTCATCTTTTAATGGAATAATTGTGTAAGCCCTATCAGCAATAAATCCTTCATTAAATAAAGTTGTTGTAGCTTTTGTTTTATATAAATAAGTATCGTTACTATCACCTGTTGAATGGAGAGCACTAAACATATGATCAGTTAAAACAACTTCACCTTCGCTATTTGTTAAAGTAATTGTATTAGATTCAACACTTCTATTAACAAATTGTTGAATATATAAAGTTGAAGCACTTCCTTTAGCTCCGGCATAAAGATGGTATTTTCCATCACTTTCATTATATTCACTAATTATAGGAGTATAAATTTTAGCTGGATCAGCATTATTATATAAAACATCAGTAACATCAAAATTTTCAAAATCTGTTCCGCTTACTCCAATTAAAGAATTAAAGTTTGCATTTGGTTTATTGATTCCGGTAACTTCAGCTAAATTATTTAATACATCTGATTGATATATTTTCTCGTTATCTCTTTCAAAAGTAAAATCTTCAACAGCATCACCTTTTGAATAATTGCCAAAGAAACCTAAATAAGGAATTGAAAGATCATTTAAAGAAGCGCTTTCACTTTCAAATAAAACATAACCTTCAATATATGTTCCGTTTTCAAAAGTAGAATTTAATTCATTTTTAATAGAATCTTCAAGTTCATAATTGATATTTATAACTTGTTCTTCTTCACCATTTAAAGAAACATTAAATGTATATTCATCAACTAAAACATCATTTATTGTTTGAAATTTTATATCTTTAAATTCTGGAGACATTTCTCCATCAATATATTTAGTTTCAGGAACTTGCACTAATAATGTAGCTTTATAATTTCCTTTTAGTTTTTCTTCATTATGAATAGTTACATTAAAATCGATTATTCCTGAAGAAATATCTTCGTTATTTTTAAGTTCTGCTTTTGCACTTTCTTTATTGCTTCCTGTTAAATAAATCGAAGAAGAAATTGTATTTGAAACATCAATTAAACCAGCTCCTTGTCTTCTTGGAGAAACCATTGCTCCATTTGATTGTTTTAAAACTTGAGCCGTTGACATTTCTCTTGCTCTTAAAGTTTTTTGATATTCTTTTCTTTCTTCATCAGTAGAAAAATCATTTTCACTTAAAATTAATGCGCTTGCCCCTGAATAATTTGGTGCAGCCATTGATGTTCCACTTAAATATTGATAAGTATTATTACTTTTTTGATTTCTAGAATTTAAAGAAACAGCACCAGCAATATTTTGACCAGGAGCACTAATTTCAATAGCCATACTTAAATCAGCTAAAGTACCATTACTTGAAAAACTAGAAATTTGATTTCTACTAATTGTTAAAACTTTTTTTGTCGCACTTTCTAAAATGTCATAATCTTCACTACTTATCGAATAAGCAGGAATTAACTCATCTTTAGAAGAGTTAGTTAAATCAAAATAACCTAAAGAACCTAAGTTATCTTGATTAGCAATAATTACGGCAACAGCTCCTTTTTCTTTTGCATGTTTAATTTTTTCTGAAAAAGTATTACTGCCTCTTTTTATAACAGCAATTTTACCTTTTACATCGATATTTTCATAATCATTTCCTAATTTTTCACCAGTTTCATTATCTATATCATTTATAGCTCCTACCCCTGGAACTAAAACATATTCATAAGCTGCACTTTCTTCATCTTCATCAATTAAAGTAGTAAAAGGTAAAATAGCAGCTGGATCATCACTTATTCCATCATTATCTATATCTCCTCTTGCACTTAATTGATCTCTTCCTCCTATTGTATTTCCTTCAACACTAAGTTCTGGAGTTACTTCATCATCATCTATTAAATTAGCACTAGCTACTCCTACTCCACCATTATTTCCTAAATATGAGCCTAAAGTACCTTCTTCAACACTATCTAAAGTATCATACATATAAGCTCCACTATTTTGCCAAGTAGCTTTACCTTCATTTCCGGCGGCTAAAGAAACAATTACTCCTTCATCAGCTAATTTTTTAATTGCTTTATAAGATGCACTTTCATCTTCAAATTCATTTAAATCTGCTCCTAAAGAAAGATTAACAACATCTGCCCCAATTTTATAAGCATCATTCAAAGCTTTTAAAACCATTGAATCAAAACAATATTGAGTATTTCCACTATCTCCAAAAACTTTCATAAAAGCTAGTTGAGAAGAAGGGGCAACTCCTTTAAATTCTCCATTAGCACTAGCTATAGAAGAAACATGCATTCCATGAGTGCTATTAAGTGAAAAAACATCATCATCTTCTTTAGTTGTTTCATTATCTAAATTAGTTATTGTTCCTCCATAATCATGATAAAAAGGAATTTTACGATTATAATAAAAATCTTCTTGATTAGTCGCATCTAAACTCGACACTAAAGAATCAACTTTTTCTTCACTTAATTTAATATCTATAGAAGGATCTAAATCTTTAAAAGATTCATGTTCTAAATTAAAAGATGAATCTAATATAGCAATTAATGTTCCTTCTCCTTCATTAGAAGTAGAAGGAACATTCATTCTTTCTAAAGAATTATTTTCTAATGGAGTCGTAAATATTTTTAAAGGATCATAATATTCATTTTCTTTATTAATATTATTAATAAAATAAGCTTTATTTTCATGAATACTATCAACACTTTTTAAAGAAGGTAAAACATCTAAAAACGAATAGTTAACATTTAATAAAACTCCATTAACTAAACCTTTATATGTATCTTTAATTAAATATTCATCGCTATAAATATTTATTTCATTTTTAAAATCATTTAAAGAAAATCCATCATTAAATAAGACGATAACTTCTTTATCTTTAATAGCTAAATCATTAAAACTTGAATATTTAGAAGATATTGAAGTTGATGTAAGTAAAGCTAAAAGAGAAAAGGAAAATATAAAAGATATCTTTTTAAATTTCATAAGCTTCTCCTAAAATAAAAAATTAATCAACATAAGAATAATTCTAACCCATAGTTAATTTTTGTAAATTATTTTTATTTATTATTAAAAAGTGAAATTACATAAATAAAAAGAAATGTATGCTTTTTAAATCATACATTTCTAATTATTTATATCTTATTTTATAAATTATCTAAATTTAGCGTATTCTATTCTAATATCTTCATGAGATTCATGTGAACGAATAATATCAGCGATCATTTTAGCAATAGATATAACTTTTATACGTTTAGAATCTTTAAATTCTTCATGTTCGATTGTATCTGTACAAATACATTCTGTTACATAATCAGCCGCTTCCATCTTTTCTTTAGCATCACCATTAAATAGAGCATGTGAACAACATAAGAAAACTTCTCTAGCACCTTTTTCTTTTAAAACTTTAGCTCCAGCTAAAATTGTTCCGCCAGTATCGATAATATCATCAATCATAATACAAACTTTACCATTAATATCACCAACAACATTAGTAATTTCTGCAACATTTGGTTTTGGTCTTCTTTTATCGATAACAACAATATTTGTATTAGGGATAAAAGCAGCTAAATCTCTAGCTCTATGCATAGCTCCATGATCTGGAGCAACAATAGCGATATTTTTTCCAGTAAATGATGGGTCATCTTTAAGTCTATTTTTTAAATAATCAGCAAAAAGGAGTGAAGGGGTTGTATTATCAACAGGGATTCCAAAGAAACCTTGAATTTGAGGTGTGTGTAAATCAACTGTAATTACTCTTTTAATCCCGCTATTTGTAAAAAGATCAGCGACCATTCTAGCAGTAATTGGTTCATTTTTAGCAGCAATTCTATCTTGTCTAGCATATCCATAATAAGGCATTATGAGTGTAACTTCTCGACAATTAGCTCTTCTAACTGCATCTATAAAAATTAATGATTCCATAATTCGATCATTAACCGGTTTACAAGTTGATTGAATAATGTATACTTTTTTTCCTCTAACATCGCTTTTAGGAAATGCAATACATTCTCCATCAGCAAAATGTTTAACTTCACTAATACCTGGTTTAATGTTTAAAAGTTCACAGACCTGATTAGTAAGTGCAATATTAGAAGATAATGAGAAGACAATAATATCTTTAATCATAAAACAAAATTCCCCCTCTTCTTATTGCTAAAATTTTTATAAATAGCAATCAAGCAAAAACATTATATAAAAATAAAGTTAATAAATGAATATTTAAAAATTTGTTTTTTGTTAAAAATATTAACATCCTTAAAAGAAATTATAGTTTAAAGTTTTTTCAACTAATAAATCTTTATTGATTTTTTTAATATCTTCTGGATTTTCTAAAACCCTCGAATATCAAATATAATTCTTTCATAATCTAATTCATTTAACTTATTAACAATTAGATTTTTAAGTATTTTTTGATTAAACTCATCTTCTTTAATTAAAGACGAACTAATCAATAAATGTCTTAAGTAATTTTGATTAATTTTTATTTTATTAGTTAAATAAAAATCATAATCAAAAATATCTCTTCCTTTAGTCCTTTTTTTCAATTTCTAGTTAATACAGCTCCTATTTTTCTTGAAAACAATGAAGGCATATCATATATTTTAATTACATGTTGTTTTGGAAATAAAGAAGTTATAAGTTCATAATCGCCCTTTTCATCATAAGAGTATCAATTTCAAATTTAATTGAAATTAATCTATCACGATTAATATTTGCCTCTTCATTAAAAAAATATGATATTAATTTTTCGAATTCGATTTTAAAAAAGCTGATTGTATTGTCGTTTCCATTCTTTTTTTTATAAATAATACTAATATCAATTCCATATTCTTTAAAAGTATTTTTAATATCATCAAAATAAGTTAATAGTTTAAAATCCTTGCTTTTAGAAATTAAAGTAAAATCTAAGTCTTCACTAAAACGATTTAAATTATGAAATATTCTTAATGCAGTTCCTCCATAAAATGCTGCTTTTTCAAAAAAATCTGTTTTTGATAAAGCATAAAGCATTATTTCTTGCATAATTTGTTTAATAGCATTTTCTTTTTCATCATAATTGTTTAGATTAGTAAATTTTGAAAGTCTTGTTAATGTTATTGAATTCATCAATTATCCTCCTTTTATTTAAATATTTAATAAAAAGTTTTAAATTTGTAGAATTATCGAAATCACTAGCTAATTCAATTAATTTTTCCCTATTTAAAAGATAAAAATAATAATCATTAATTCGTAAGTCTTCAAATAAATAAACCGCTAAATCTCCGATGTTTTTTAAAATTGGAGATATATAAAGAGTATCAACTATCGCTTTTTCTTTTGAAGCTATATAAAAATTATATTTTGCTCCTTCTATTTCACATTCGTTTTTAATAACATCTTTAAAAAAGGCATTTTTATAAATATAACGATATTCATAAGTACCAAAATCATTAACATAAATTTTTTTCTTATTTAAAGATAATGAAGCAGAAGTATAAAATTTATTTATATATTCTGGAATTAAATCATAAAAATATAATGCATATAAAAAAGATAAATACGAGGGAGAATGAAGAACAGAAGCTAAATAGATTCCATCAATATTTTTATTATTTTCATATAATCCTTTTTTTAAAGAAAAAAGTTTATTCTCTTTTAATAAGCGGGATATCTTTGCATTAATATTAGAGTAGTTAGATAATTCCTTCTTTAATTCTTTATTAGTTAAAATCAATATATTTTTAAGTTTTTAAAAAGCCTCCTTATATATACAAGAAGGCTAAAATTCAAAAAAATATTCAAACTTTTTTATTTATTTTAAAATGAAATCTTTTATGTCATTATAAACGAGCATATGTTCATCTTCATTTAAAATTTCATGTCTCATATGATCATAAAGTTTTAAAGTGACATTTAAATTATGGTTTTTATAAATTTTAGTTAAAGATACTAATCCTTTTCCATTATTTCCAACTGGATCTTCTTTCCCGCCTAAAATTAAAATAGGAAGAGTTTTAGAAATATTATCAATATTTTTTTCTTTTTGAATAGTAGATAATCCTTTTAAGAAATTTTTATAAAATTTATTAGTTGGTCTAACTCCACTTAAAGGATCTTCATCATACTTTTTAACATTTTCTAAATTATAAGAAAGCCATTCATTAACAGAACTTATTTTTTTATTTTTTACGCTTTTTTCATATGCACCAATTGATAAATTATGAAATAGTTTTGCTTTTTTATTTTCGTTTCCTTTATTAATTAAAATTTTAGAAAGAAAATAACCTACCTTAACTAAAGAATTTCTTCCATTGCTTCCAATTAATATACATTTATCAATTGTTTCACTATATTTTTCAATATATCCTTGCATTATAAAAGAACCCATTGAATGAGCGATATTAATTAAAGGTTTATCATTATTTAAAGATTTCAACATTTTGTTGAAATCTTTAATAGTTTCAATCATTTTAAAGAAATAATCATCACAAGGATTCATTAATTCGCCATTTTTTTCACCTTGTCCATAATGATTTAATGAGTAAACGTTATAACCTAATGAATTTAAAAAGCTAGCAAAGTCATTATATCTTAAAGAATGTTCTGCCATACCAGTAACAATTAATATATTTCCTTTTAAGGATGTAGCACTATCTTCAATAATCCGTTTATGACCATATAAAATATCATTATATTTATTTTTAAAAGATAATTCTTGAACCATATATTTAGTCTCCTTTTTAATAAAATAAATAATTAGATGCCGCTTAAAGGTATTACATAAATACCATTAGATAAAGAATAAATTGTATCTGTTAAAGAAATTATTCCACAATTTCCTTTTAAATAAGAACATTTATCTAAACACTTAAATGCTTTAATATCACTTAAAGAATATTTTATCCCAGACTTACATTCTATTAAATTCATCATTCCACCATTAATAATAATTAAATCTATCTCATTTTGATTTTTATCACGATAATAATACAAAGATGGATTATTTATTCCGTTATTTAGAAAGCTTTTTCTAATTTCATTGATTATATAAGTTTCGACAAAACGGCCTGCAAAAGCACTCCTAAGTAAAGTTTCTGGATTATCTAATCTAGCTAAATATGCAGCTAAACCTGTATCAGAAAAATATAATTTAGGTCTTTTAACAATTCTTTTAACAATCGATGAATCATTATATGGTTCTAAAAGATGAATAATATCAGCGCTTAGTAATACGCTTATCCAATTTTTAACAGTTTTGGTATCAATGCCAATAATTTTTCCAATATTATCATAAATTAATTCTTCGCCTGTTAAGGAAGCTAAAAGTTCCATAAAACGTCTAAATAATAGTTTATCTTTTATATTAATGACATCATTAACATCTCTTTCTATATAAGTTTCAACATAGTCAGAATAAAAACGAGAAGAAGTTAATAAATCGTTTGAATATAACTCTGGATAAAAACCTTTACAAATCAATTTATATAAATCAACGGGATTTAAAGGAAATTTTCGTGATTTCTCATTAACTTTTTTTAAATCAAAATCAAAAGTTTCCTCATTCGTATTTAATATTTCACTTCTTGAAAGAGGCGACATATGAATAATAGAAATTCTTCCAGAATTAGACTCACTTACTCCTTTCATTAATTTGTAGATTTGAGAGCTAGTCAAAATATACATCCCATAATTTTTTTCATTTTTTAACTTCTCTTCATTAACCTTTTCTTCAATCGCTTCAAAAAGGTTTGGAGCTTTTTGTATCTCGTCAATAATTAAAGGGAAAGGATGTAAAGATAAAAACAAACTTGGATCATCTATAGCAATCTGTTTTTCTCTACTGTTATCTAAAGAGACATAATTAAACCCTTTTTTAATAAAAATAGAGGCAAGTGTTGATTTTCCTACTTGTCTTGCACCACTAATTAAAGTAATTGGTCGAGATTTTATGGATAACTCTATTTCTTTAAGAATTGTTCTATAAATCATATTATTTGATCACATTATAATATGGACAAATTTGGACTTCAGCTCCAAATTTGTCCAAAAATCAAATTTATGCGATTATTTTGCTTGTTTTATCGATAAACCTATTCTTTTTTTAGCAACATCTACGCTAATAACTTTAACTTTTACTAATTGGTTAACACTATAAAGTGAAGAAATATCTTTTATAAAAGAATCAGAAATTTCGCTAATATGAACAAGTCCGTCTTGATGAACATTTATATCAACAAACATCCCAAAATCCATAATATTTCTAATTGTTCCAGTTAAAATCATACCTACTTTTAAGTCTTCAATAGTTTTAGCTTCATTATTAAGTTCAACGATTTCTAAAGACTCACGAATATCTCTTCCAGGATTTTTAATTTCATCAATTATATCTTTTAAAGTTTCTTTACCAATATCTGGATGATTCTTTAAGAAATTATTTTCATTAAATTTGGCTAATTTTAATTCTTTTTCATCTAAAGAATCTTTTAAAACATCGATTTTAGTTTCTTTTAAAATTTCTTTTGCTTCTAAATAATTATCAGGATGAATTGAGGTGTTATCTAATATTTCATCACTATCTTCAATTCTTAAAAATCCAGCACATTGTTTAAATGTTTTTTCTTTTAAACCTTTAACTTTTAATAATTCATTTCTATTTTTAAAATTTCCATTACTTTTACGATATTCATAAATATTAGTAGCTATTGAAGAAGTAATTCCAGAAACATAAGAAAGCAAAGAAACACTAGCGGTATTAAGTTTTACGCCAACCTTATTAACGCAATCTTCAACTACTTTTTTAAGAGCTTCATTTAATTTTGTTTGATTCATATCGTGTTGATATTGTCCAACACCGATTGCTTTTGGTTCAATTTTTACTAATTCTGCAAGTGGATCAATAATTCTTCTTGCTAAAGAAATAGCACTTCTTTTTTCAACAGTTAATTCAGGAAATTCTTTTTCTGCTAATTTTGATGCACTATAAACACTAGCTCCGCTTTCATTTACTATAAAAATCTTACAATTCGTTAATCCATATTCTTTAATCATATCATTTAAAATTGTTTCACTTTCTCTTGAAGCCGTTCCATTACCTAAAGCAATATAATCGATGTTATATTTTTTAATTAAAACAGCAATTTCCTTTTTGCCATCTTCTATTTTTTCTTTGCTTCCACTTGTTATATAAACGACTCCTATATCATGAGGAATAGATAATTCATCAACATAAGCATATTTGCATCCACTTTTAAATCCAGGATCCAAACCAAGAATTTTTTTATTTTTTAATGGCGGATATAAAAGTAAAGCTTCAAGATTTTTCTTAAAAACTTCTATAGATTTATCTTCGCATTTTTCCTTAACTTCACTATTAATTTCATTTTCAACGCTTGGAAGAATAATTCTTTTTAAACTATCATTAATTGCTTCTTTAAAAATATCTAAATAATTCGAATCTAAAAAATCTTTTATTATTCTTTCTTTTATAACATCTTTATCATAAGAAAAAGACATTTTTAAACATTCTTCTTTTTCACCTCTAGCAATGGCTAAATATTGATAAGGTTTAATTCTTTTTATTTCTATACTAAAAGAAGCATATGTCCCATATGTATCTTTTTCATCTTTCTTTTTCTCTTTCGATTCTATTAGTCCATGATTAAAAATATAATTTTTAATATATTTACGATATTTAGCTTCATCTCCAATGTCTTCACTTAAAATATCGATGACTCCACTTTTTACGTCATCAATTGTATTCAATTTCTTGGTTTCATCGATAAAAGAAGATAAAAATTTATCAAAATCATCGATTTTTTTATTTAAATAAATAAGATTCGTAATCTGATCTAGACCTTTTTCTTTAGCAATAACACCTCTTGTTTTTCTTTTTTCTTTATAAGGTCGATATAAATCTTCAACTTCAGCTAAAGTTTTGGCATTTAAAATTTCTTCTTTTAATTCTGGAGTCAACTTATTTTTCTCATCAATTAATTTAATAACGCTTTCTTTTCTATCATTTAAATTTCTTAAATAAGATAATCTATCTTCAATATCACGTAGATTTTTATCAGTTAAATTTCCAGTTACATCTTTTTTATAACGAGCAATATAAGGAACCGTGTTCCCTTCATCTAAAAGCGAAATTGCTGCTTCTACTTGTTTATTTTTAAGTGATAATTCTTCACTTATTTGATAAATTATATCTAACATATTTTAAATTTCCTTTGCTTAAAAATTATATCAAAATTAATCTTTTTATCATTAAGTATTTTTATTATCTTTATTTTCAATAAATAGTGTTTTCTTTTTCCATTTGATAAATACAATTAATAAAGCAACAATCGCAGTTAATAAACTAGAAATTGGAAAATTTAGCCAAATTCCTAAATCTGAAAGTGAATAAAAACATAAAATTAATATAAAAGGGAAAATACAAGAAATCGAAAGAGAAATCATAGTTGCTTCAATCGGTCTAGAAATTGCGGCAAAAAAAGATTGAAGAGAAAAAGAAATCCGCCTTGTTAAATAAGTAAAAGCATAAATAAATATTGCAAAACTTGTAATTGCTACAGTTTCTTCTAAATTTGATTCAGTAAAAATAAGAGCAAAATTTGTTGGAAAAGAAATCATTAAAATAAAAGAAATTAAGCAGACTAAAAATGAAGAAATCAAACATAAAATTTCAATCTTTTTAACTCTATCCATCTTGTTTGCGCCATAATTATATCCAATTGCTGGTTGTAAAGAATCACACATACCATAAAGGATAGGTATAATAAAACATTCAATATACATTAAAGTTCCATAAGCACTTACACCGGCTTCACCAACCATTTTTAAAAGTAATATATTAAAAACTATACCTGGTAATTTTCCAGCAATATTATTTAAAAATATAGGTAAACCATTTTTAAAGATTAAAAATACATCTTTTTTAGTAACTTTTGGATAAATAAATTGAATATCTAACTTTTTTAATAAAAAAGGAAGATAAGAAATAATTGAAAATATTAAAAAAGAAATACACGAAGCAAGCGCACTTCCAAATATACCAAATTTAAAAACACCTAAAAATAAATATTCCAAAATAATAATTAGTAATGACATTGAAATATTAATGGTCATACTTGTTTTAATTTTTCCACAAACTCTTAAAAAATTATCAACTGCAAAGATTATCGCAGAAAAAGGTAAAAATATTACATAAGTTTGTAAATATTCAATTCCTAAACTTTTAAGTTCTCCTTCAGCCCCCATAATATCAAGTATAAAAGGAGCTAAAAAATAACTTAAAACAGCTAAAACAAATTCAAAAATTAATATAAAAAGTGTCGCAAAAGTAAATATTCTATTTGCTTCCTCGTTTCTTTTTTCTCCTAATCTAATCGCCATTAATACGCTTGAACCTACTCCAACCATATCAGCAACAGAAAACATAATATATATAAAAGGCCAAACTAGATTAACTGCGCTAAATGCAGTTTGCCCTAAATAAAGCGAAACAAAAAATCCATCAATAACTACATAAATAGCACTAAAAAGCATTCCGATTGCACCAGGAATTGCTATCTTAAAAAATAATTTTCTAATCGGAGCTTTTTCAAAAAAAGTTGTTTTTAACATATAAATAAATCCTTTCAAATACACTCTTCTTACTTAAGATATAAATTTCATGCAATCTTAAAATTATAATATATACAAATATTCAAAAACAATTTTAACGATAATTTTGCTTATTTATAAAAAAATAAGAACCCTATATGAGTTCTTATTTTGTTAAAATTATTCAAAAATTAATAAGCGGAATCTAATGAATCGTCACTATTTTTATCTTCTTTTTTAATTTCGCTAACCCCTGCTTCGGTAGTTATAAATAATGAAGATATTGAAGAAGAATTTAAAATAGCGCTTCTTGTAACTTTAGTTGGATCAACAATTCCATCTTTTATCATATTAACCCATGTTCCATTTTTAGCATCAAATCCAACGCCTTTTTCTTGAGTTAAAGCTTTTTCAACAATAGAATCTCCATTAAATCCAGCATTTTCAGCAATTTGATAAAGAGGTGCACTTAAAGATTCTAATACAACATTAATACCTCTTTGGATATCTTGATTTTCATCTTTTAAAGTATCTTTTAATTCTTTATAAGCTTCAATTAAGGCAATTCCTCCACCGCTGACAATACCTTCACTAACAGCAGCTTTGGTAGCATTTAAAGCATCTTCAATTCTTAATTTCTTTTCTTTAAGTTCGCTTTCTGTTGTAGCACCTACTTTAATTAATGCAACTCCTCCAGAAAGTTTAGCAGCTCTTTCATTATATCTTTTCTTATCGAATTCACTCTTACTATTAGAAGCTTGAGCATTTAATTCTTTAATACGGTTATTAATTGCCTCTTTATCACCATTTCCATCAATAATTGTAGTGTTATCTTTTGTAATTGTAATCTTTTTAGCAACTCCTAAATCATCAATAGTTAAGTCTTTTAATTCCATATTAAGATCTTTTGAACAGAACTTAGCGCCAGTTAAAATCGCTATATCTTCAAGAATATTTTTTTGATTATCACCAAATTCAGGAGCTTTAGTTGCAACAACATTAAATGTTCCTCTTAACTTATTAACAATTAATGTTGAAGTTACATCATTATCAATATCATCGGCAATAATTAAAAGTGGTTTATGTTCTTCAACAACTGATTGTAAAAGAGGTAAAACATCTTGAATATTATTTAATTTTTGATCAGTAACAAGAATATAAGCATCTTCAAGTTCTGCAATCATCTTATCTCTATCTGTTACCATATAAGGAGAAATATAGCCTTTATCATATTGTAAACCTTTAACAACTTCAAGTTCGGTATCAAAACCTTTAGATTCATCAACACTAATAACTCCATTTCTACCGACTAAATCCATTGCTTTAGCAATTTCTTCACCAATTTCATTTGAAGAAGATGAAATAGTAGCAACTGAAGCAATATCTTTCGTAGTTTCTATTAATTTTGTATGTGTAAGAAGATAGTCAGAAACTGCTTTACCAGCTTTTTCAATACCTTCTCTTAAAAATACAGGATTAGAACCTTTATTTACATATTCGAGTCCTTTATGAATCATAGCTTGAGCTAAAACTGTTGCTGTTGTTGTTCCATCACCAGCTATATCATTAGTTTTATTAGCAACTTCATAAACAAGTTTAGCACCCATATTCATAAAATTATCTTCAAGTTCAACCTCTTTAGCTATAGTAACGCCATCATTTGTAATAAGTGGAGAACCATAGCCTTTATCTAAAACAACATTTCTCCCTTTAGGACCAAGTGTAATTTTTACAGTGTTTGCTAAAATATCGACACCTTTTTCCATTCTATTTCTAGCATCTTTGCCATATCTAACAATTTTTGCCATATGTATTTTTCCTCCTTTAAATTATTCAACGATTGCTAAAATATCTTCTTCTTTAACTAAAAGATATTCATTATCATTTTCATCTTTATAAGATGTAGTTGAATATTCTTTATAAATGACTTTTTTTCCGTTATTAATATCTTTATTTTTAACATCTTCTCCTTTGTCATAAACAGTGGCTACATTTCCACTATCTTTTTTAGAAGATAAAATAATATCTCCAAATTTCTTTTCTTGAGAGTCTTCCTTTTTTAATAAAACATAATTGTGTAAAGGTTTAATCATAAATTAAATTTCCTCCTTATTTTTGAAAACTAATAATATTATAATCCACTTTTTAGCAGTCGCAAGTACAAAGTGCTAAAAAATCAATTTTTTGTTAAATTTACATTTTCTTAATATTTCTTTACTTCTTTTTATAATCTTAATCTTTATAATATATAAAGAATAAGTTGTTTAAATAAGGGGTTAGTTATGGAAGAATCGAATAAAACATCTACAAAACAAAAAGGTGGATTTCTTTCTTTTTTTAAGAACAAAAAGGAAAATAAAGTTGCTATTCGTTGGGTTTTATATGATGTAGGAAATAGTGCATTTACTATGGTTGCATGTTCACTTTTTGCAATTTTCTTTCAAAATTTAGTAAATGTTGATTTTGGTGGAGCAAGCGATGCTGCGACTGATTATGGAAATAGTGTATACGCTCTTGTAACTTCTTTAATTACAATTTTAGGTGTTATTTTAGAACCATTATTTGGAACAATTTCAGATTTTAAAGGCTATAGGAAAAACTTATTTTTAATTTTTTCATTAATTGGTGTTGTAACTTGTATCGCTTTAGGATTGGAAATGAATCATATAATCTGGTTAGTCCTTTTAATTATTAGCAAAATTGTATATAACGGCGCACTTATGATATATGATTCGATGCTCGTAGATGTAACAAGCGAAGATAAGGTAGATGAAGTATCTTCATATGGATATGCTTTAGGATATATTGGTAGTTGTATTCCTTTTTTAATAGGTGTTGCAATTGTTGCTTTTTGTTTTACAAATTTTAATTTAGCTCCTGGAGAAGAAGCTGGAATGGCTCACTCTTTAACCGTTCCATGGGGATATTTAATTTGTTTTGCAATTAATGGTTTATGGTGGCTTTCTTTTACTATTCCTCTTTATAAATCATACGAACAAAAATATGGATTAGAAAGTAGACATAATGTTGCCCATAGTATATTAGAATCATATAAAAGACTTGGAAGAACATTTAAAAAAGTTAAAACTCATAAAGGCATTTTTCTATTTTTACTTTCATTCTTCTTTTATATCGATGGAGTTTATTCAATCATAGACTTAGCAATGAAAATTTCAACTTCTTTAGGTGTAGATCAAGTTCAAGCTTTAATCGCTTTAGTTATGGTCCAATTTATTGCTTTCCCAGCATGTATAGTTATTGCTAAATTATCAAAAAAATATCGAACAGACCATTTAATTTTAGCATGTATTGGTGGATATTTATTTATTACAGTTTTTGGAGTATTTATCTCTCAAACTTGGATGTTTTATGTTCTTGCTATATTTGTTGGTCTTTTCCAAGGCGGAATACAATCAATGTCTAGAAGCTATTTAACTAAAATTATTGATAAACAAGATAGCGGTGAATTCTTTTCTCTTTATGATGCATTTGGAAAAGGAGCTTCTTTTTTAGGAACATTACTTTATGGTGTTATTAATGCAGTTTGTGCTACTTCTTCTAATGAATTTGTTGCTAAATATTCATCCAATTTTGGAATCATTCCTTTATCAATATTAGTAATTATTGGTGGAATTATTTTTATAAAAACAATGAAAATAAACGAAGAAAAATTATTAAATAAATCAAATATAGAAAATAATGAAGAAATTATTAAAAATGAATAAAAATAAAAATCGCTAAGTGCGGTTTTTATTTTTCTTTTGTTTATTTTTCTTTTCAGTTTTTAATTCTATTTTTTTAATAAAATCTACCTCATCTTCTTTTTTCCTTTCTTTTTCAATTCTTTTTGGTAAAGGTTTATTATCTATAGGCAATTTAATTTCGTCTTTTAATAACCTAACTTCAAGTTGATCAAAAGGAATAGAAATATCATTTTTCTTAAACTCATTAAATATTTGTTCATTAAATAAATATTTTAAATCCCAATAATCCTCACTATCACACCAACATTTTGAAATAAAAGTAATTGAAGAATCATTAAATTTATCAATATTTACAGAAATTTTTTTATCTAAATAAACTCTTCCATCTGATTTTATTACATTTAAAATTACTTCTTTGACTTTATTAATATCTGATGAATAAGCCACATCAAATCTTAAATCTAAACGTCTTATTCCAGTTCGATCGTAATTTATAATTTCTTCTTTAGCAACCGTAGAATTAGGAATGATTATTTCTTTATTATCGGTAGTTAATAAAGTTGTTGTCATTGTATTTATAGATAAAACAGTTCCTTCTTCATCGCCTATTTGAACATATTCACCAGTTTTAAAAGGCTTGGTTGAAACTAAAATTAAACCATTAAAAAGGTTGGATAAAGTATCTTGAATGGCTAAAGAAATGGCTAAACCAACTATTGATAAAAGAGATACAAATCCAGCAATTGGTATTCCTATCATTTGAGAAACTATTAATAAAAGTAAAATATATAAAACGATTTTAATAACAGAGCAGAAAAATGAAATTGTTATTTTTTCCATTTTTTTATTTTTATTAAAAGCTTTTTTAATTATATACATTAAAATTTTTATTATAAAAATTCCTAAAACTAGTGTAATTATCGCAATAATAATCGCAATAGCGTTTTTATTTAACCAATCTTTACATAATTGCCAAAACTCGTTCCAGGTCATGATTTAAAAACTCCTTTATATTAATATTTTATTAATTTTATCATTTTTATGAATATTTTCTTAATTTAAAAACCTTCTTGTACTACGTACGGGGTTCGGGTGAACCTTTTATATAAGAACCCCGTTCTTATATTATATATATTTATAAATAAGTTATAATATAAAAGAAAAAGGAGATGAAAAATATGCCTGCAAATTATGCTCACTATTTCTATGGAGAATTAATTAAAGAAAAATTAAAAGAGAATAAGGAAATATATCCTCTAATTAATAACAATCTAAACGAATTTGAAATTGGACTACATGGACCAGATGTTTTGTTTTATTGTAATCCATTTAAAAAGAATAAAATTAACACTTATGGAAATGATTTACATGATAAAAAAGCATTAGATTTTTTTATTAATGCAAAAGAAACGTATTTAAATTCAACACATACAGACGCTGAACTTGCTTTTCTTTTTGGATTTTTATGTCATTATGTATTAGATATGAATTGTCATCCTTTAGTTGAAAAATATATCGATATAGAAAAAGCTAGCCATTATGAAATTGAATCTTCTTTAGATAGACATATTTTGAAATTAAATAACAAAAATCCTTTAAAGGAAAATTTAACTAAGCATTTTATCTATAAAGAACAAACAGCAAAAATATTAGCAAAATACTTTAATATTTCTTTTAAAGACGCAAAAAAGAGTATTAAAGAAATGAAACTTATTGGTAAAGTTATTGTTTTGCCACATAAATTTCAAAGAAAAATAGTAAATTCTTTATTAAAATTATTAAAAGCAGAATCTTTCAATAATATTCTTGTTCCTTTTACTGACAATTTAAAATGTAAAGAAAGTGATGAAGCAATTACTAAAAAAATGTATGAATCAGTTGATGAAGGAAAAGATTTAATAATTAATTATTATCATTATATAAAAGATAATTCTTCCTTAAATATGGAAGAATTATCAAAAAATTATTTAGGAATAAAAGTTGAATAAATAATTAAATTTAGATAAATTGAGTTATTTAACTCCTTTAAATATTTGTCTCTTTTATTTTCTATAAAATATGTATTTATGTTTTATAAAATTTTCTAGTCTAATACATTTTTTTTGCTTTTGAAGTTTAAGTTATTGTTTTTAATGACTTTCACTTATCATCAAACATCAAAAAATCTTTTTTTAAAAATTATTGGCAAAATAACTAATATAGACAATCTCTCACGTTTTTAAACTTAATTTGATAAAACTCTGTTTTAAAATAATGTTTTAAAAGTAGTTATCTAAATATTCGTTGATTTTTCTATTACCAATTATTGCGTCCTCTAAATATTTCTTTTCATTTAAATTAGTATTTATTTTATATAAAATAGGTGTTCCAATTAAATAAATTTCATTTATGCAATTGCTATTTATCATCTCTTCTCTCATTTCTTCATTGCTTTTAGATTTATCGACCTTTTTAAATAAATTAAATTCTTCATTACTAATATTTTCTAAACTTAAAGTGTAAACAAAGACATTATTTTTGTTTTCAATAAATTTGCTAATTCGTTCTTTTAAAGAATCACATTGAGGGCAAACTCTAGAATAATAATAGATATAATATTCTTTTTTATTTATGCTGAAAAAATCTTTTGCGTTAATATTATATTTACCATCAAAAAAAGAATTATCAATAAAATTATTCACCCTACCACAACCAATTATAAAAAAATGAAAGATGAAAAATAAGAATATTTTTTTAATTTTATTTTTCATCTTTTTTCATCTCCTCATAATCTTGATAAATTGTCGATCTAACCATATCTATAGCAACCATTCCACTAGCGATATCAATTAAGCTTCTTTTTTCTTTTGTAATAAATAAAAACAATATATTTATTAAAAAAGGAATTAAATAAAGATACATCGAAATTGTATTTAATGTTAATGTTACAACAAGGCGAATAATTTTAAGTGCAAAATTAACTTTATATCCATTTCGATTAGAATAGCCAAGTTTTAAAAAATGCATAAATAAAGTCTCACCATTTTTATTAAATAATAAAGGAAAAGCAAAAACGATCAATGAAGAAAATAACATTGAAAACATAATTTCTATTCTTTCAACATAAGCAATGTTTAAATCGATATTTTTAAATTCCTCAGTATTAGTAAAATATGTTAAAGATAAATTATAAACGCCTTTTTCTTCACTTAAAAAATATAAAGAAATTGTTTCGATATATTTTTCAGTATCATTTTTTGAAACTTTTTCTAAAGTTTCTATGTTAACAATCTCGTCTTTTAAAATAAAATCTTCAATTGAGTCATTAATATTTTCTATTTTAAATATAGCATTTTCCAATTTATTTTCATCAAATAAAAAGTATTCTTTATTCAAATTTTCATTACTTTTATTATCTAAAGTAAGAAAATCATAATAAAAATCATGGATTGCATTCAAAAATGATTTATAAGAATTAATGTCTTCTTCATCAAATTCTAATAATTTAACTTGGCTTATCGTTTCATTTTCTTTAGTAACATCAAAAAGATGAGATTTTTCTTGAAGTTTAAATTGCTCTTGTTTTAAAGAAGCATTATGAAAACCAATATCAATAATTCCATTTGAAAGAAACATATAAAAAGTTATTGCGAGTGCAAAAACTACTCCATAGTCAAGCAAACTCGCAATAACACGTTTCCATAATTTTGCTAAATAAATTTCACCCATTTTTTAAAATTAGAAAATACATTTATTAGAATAATCATCAAAAATATGTATTCTATCAAGGTTAAAAACTAAGTCCAATGTTTCGCCTTGCTTTAATACTTTATCATTAGTTATTCTTGAAACGAATTCTTTGCCAATTAAAGTTGAATGAATATAGTATTCATTTCCTAATAATTCAGCAATTTCTATATCAAGTTTGAATTCATTAGAACAATGTTCAAATAAAGTTTTATTTTTTGCAAGATCAACATGTTCTGGTCTGATTCCAAATTTACAGTCAAATCCACTTTCCAAACATTTCTGATAATTTGAAATCAAAGTTTTTATTTCTTCTATTTTTTGTGCCTTTAATTCATCAAAAGTAGGTAATTTATTCTTTTTAAAAATATTTTTAAGTTTGAATTGATTTGACCCTTTTAAAACAGCTTTAGAAACAGCGTTATGAGCTTTTATTGCTCTTTCTTCATCACTATCAAATTCGTGCACTTCTTTATTTTCATTATTTTCATCATCATCAATTTTTTTGCCTTTTTCAATAGCATGTGGTAATAACTCAATTTCAAAATCAATATTTTCTAAGCGCTTATTTAAAGTTTCAATTTCTTTTTTAAAGAAATTATCAATTTCATTTTTTCTATTTTCATCAAGATTAATTTTAAAACCGTCACTAAATGAAATCACTCCGTTACCATAATGGGCAGGCAAAATATTCATTGCAGGGGTTCCAATAAATGTTGCAACAAACAAATTTGATGGATGATTATAAATGATTTCTGGTTCACCAATTTGCTGAATATGTCCTTTATTCATAACAACTATTCTTGTTGCCATTGTCATAGCTTCAGTTTGATCATGAGTAACATAAATTGATGTTGTGTTTAATCTTTGATGGAGTTTAATAATTTCGCTTCTCATAGTAACACGAAGTTTAGCATCAAGATTTGATAAAGGTTCATCCATTAAAAAAGCTTTTGCTTTTCTAACAATGGTTCTACCTAAAGCAACCCTTTGCATTTGACCACCAGATAATTGGCGTGGCTTTCTATCTAAAAGTTGTGTTAAATCTAAAATTTCAGCAGCTTCTTTAACTCTTTTATCAATTTCTTCTGTTGGAACATGTCTCATTTTTAACCCGAAAGCCATATTATCATAAACTGTCATATGTGGATAAAGAGCGTAATTTTGGAAAACCATAGCAATATCTCTATCTTTCGGAGTTAAATTGTTAGAATAAATTTGATCAATATATAAATCACCGGCTGTTATATCTTCTAACCCAGCAATCATTCTTAAAGTTGTAGATTTACCACATCCGGATGGACCAACAAATACAATAAATTCTTTTGGTTTAATTTCGATATTAAAATCATAAACAGCTTGAAAACCATTAGGATAAACTTTATTTATATTTTTTAATGAAATATATGAGTCAACATTTGGATTACGTAATCCCTCAAATTTTGAACTGCTATTTTTTGATTCGTTTTTCATAGTTAAATACCTCGCTATTTTGTATAAATTATATTTTTTGAAACAATATCATTGATTTTTTTAATATTTTCTGGGTTAGTTTTTGGTTTACGATTATAAGTTAATAAACCATTAATTTCTTGTTCAACATCATAAAGTTGTGTATAACAGAAACCACATAAACCTTCAGATTTAGCTATAGCTGTTAATATTCTTTGATATTCATTTAAAAAATCTTCTTCACTATTAACATTTGTATAACCCCAACCTTGTTTTTCTTTACTTAAAAAACTGATTCCGCCAAATTCAGTTAACAAAAAAGGAATGTTTTTATTTTCGTATCCGTTTAAAAAGATAAGTTTATTTGCTGGAGTCGAATTCATTAACATGTCTTTATTTTTTAACGAATTTTCAAATCTCTCATGTTGAATAAGTTGATTTTTTTCGCCATGTCTATAATTATGAATTGAACAAATATCAGTATGAGCCATTTCCCAACCATCATTAGAAACAACTAAACGTGTTCGATCAATTGCTTTAGTTAAATAATAAAGACCATTTTCAAAAGAGACTTCATTTTTATCAGCAATTAAATGAGGAACACCCCATGATTCATTTAAAGGAACAAGAACGAAAATTGAAGGGAAATTATAATTTTGTTTAACAATTTCAACCCATTCTTCGGTTTGAACTTCTACAAGTTTATTGTTAAAAATTTGTGCGCTTGGACATTCAAGCCAAGCAATAAAACCCAATTTGTCACATAAATAATAGAAGTATGGGTCTTCAACTTTCTGATGAATTCTTCCACCATTAAATCCTAAATCTTTAGCTATTTTTATATCATTTTCTAAATCTTCAACTGAAGGATATGACAATAATCCATCTTTAAAATAACCTTGAATTAAAACCAATTTTTGATAAAAAGGACGATTATTTAACATAAATGTTCCTTTTTCGCTACCTATTTTTCGCATCGCAAAATAAGTTTTAATATTATCTTCGATATCACCATTTTCATTATAAGTTTTAATTACTAAATCATATAAAAGTGGATTTTCTGGTGTCCAACACATTTTTTCATCATGAAAATATGATTCATTAATATCTTCATTATCCCAAACTCTTATTCTATTATTTACTCTAGCTTTATTATTAGTTTCAATTATTTCCTTGTTCAATAATTTTCCTTTTAAATATACTTCATATTCAATTTTTGAAGTAGGTGAAATTGAAACTGTTTCTACTTCAATTTCACCTTTATCAATATTAGATTTTATATAATATTCATCTATGTAATTATTAGCTAATTCTTCCAAATAGACATTTTTATATATTCCACTTGTTCTAGTATAAAAAATAGATTCACTTTCAACCTTCCAATATTGTTTTCCTCTTGGGAAATCTTGTTCAGTAGAAGAATCAAACACATATAGAGTTATTTCGTTTGTTTCTTCATTTAAATAATTAGTTACATCAACTTTAAATATTGTAGAAGCACCCTTATGAATAGAAACTAAATATCCATTAATATAAACTTCTGAATAATAATCAACTCCGTTAAAAGTAATTATGTATTTTTTATTTTCTTTCTTCTTGATTTTAAATGTGCGATTATACCACATATGATCATGAAATGTTTGATCATCTATTCCACTTAATTTTGATTGAAATGGGAAAGGAACTTCAATTTTTTTAGAATAATAATGTTTTTCAAACCATTTTTCTTTATGCCCAATGTTATTATCGTCAAAATCAAAATTCCATTCACCATTTAAATTAAGAAGCTCATTTTCTCTAAGTAAATATGGTCTTGGGTTTTCGTTTCTTATCATAAAATATAAATCTCCTAACAATTTTTATTTAATACCGCTTCTACTAACACCACTAATAATGTATTTTTGTGCAAAAATATAAACAATCATAACTGGAATAACTGAAATAAATGCACCAGCTAGTGGAGAAGTATCTCCAGTTCTTCCGCTAGCTAAAACGGATAAACCAACAGGAAGTGTTAGCCATTCTCTAGCAATAATATCAGCCCCACCTGCAGCTAATAAACTTGGCCAAAGGAAATCATTCCAGTTACCTAAAAATGCAAATATTGCAGCAACAAATACTGCGTTTTTTCCTAATGGTAAAATGACTTTAAAGAAAATTTGAAAGTTGTTGCAACCATCAATTTTACAAGCTTCAATAAGTTCTTTTGGAAGCCCGAGGAAGAAAGATCTTATCAAAAATAAACCAAATACACCTCCCAAACCAGGAAGAATACATCCGATAAGATAAATCCATGATGGATTACCAGCTATTCCTAATGAATCCATGAAATCATATAATGGAACCATCGTAACAATTCCAGGGAACATCATAGAGGAAAGAATAATTGTAAAAATGGCATTTTTAAATTTCCAATCTAAAAAAACTAATGCATAAGCAGCAAAACTAACAACAATTAAATATAGACATGTATGAATTAAGCCTACTACTAAGCTATTTAATGTCCATCTTAAAACTGGATAATCTAATGAAGTAAATGAAAATAATTGTTCATACCAACCAAAATACCAATTCCCACTTGAAGGAAAAATACTATCTACATCAGTTAAAGTATCTGGTTTAAATGATGCACCAAATGCCCAAATTAATGGCAAAATCCATATAATTGCTAAAGCAGTTAAGCAAATAGTTGAAATAATTCTACCAATTAAAATACTTCTTTTTGTTTGCATAACTATGCCTCCTTAACATATGCATGTTGCTTTTTAAATATTCTGCGATGTGAATCTTTTTTATCCCTTGTTACATAAAGTTGAATAAGGGAAATTGCTAAAATAATTAAAGCAAACAAAATGCACATTGCATTAGCAACACCAGCTCCACCAACACCTTGGTTAACATCTCTTAACATTTGTAAAACTCTTTGAATAAACATATAAGTAGATTGAGCAGGCCCACCTTGAGTAATAAGTTGAGCTTGACCATAAACATTAAAGGAAGCAATAATTGTTGTTATTGAGCAAATTAAAACTTGATTGCCAATTTGAGGTAAAGTGATATGAATAATACTCTTAAATTCGCCACAACCATCAATTGCTGCAGCTTCATATAAGGTACGGTCAACTTGTTTAATTCCGGCGTTTAAAATAACCATATTATTACCGACTGTCCACCATAATGTTGTTAAAACAAGAACAATCCAAGCTGAAACAACATCGCTTTGGAAAGGTAAAGTTTTAATAAAACCAAAACTAGAGTTAAATAAAAATTTAAAAATTAAACAAACTGTAGAAACACTTAAGATATTTGGTAAAAAGAAAAGTGCTCTAAAAAAACCTTCTCCCCATGGCTTTTTATTTAAAAGTAATGCTAAGATTAATGGTATTAAAATTAAAAAAGGAACAGTTAAAACAACGAATAAAGTTGTATGACCTAAACCTTGTGCAAACCATAAATTCGCATTTGGGAAATCAGGATTATAAATAATAATATTTTGATAGTTTTGCCATCCGACAAAAACTTTTTCTGAATCCCCAAAATTATAAAAGAAGAAAGAATCAATAATACCTTGAACTAATGGATATAAGAAAAAAAGAACAAAGAAAAATAAATAAGGTCCAAAAAATAATATGACTGTACTATATTTTGAAAGCATTGCATTTCTTCTACTAGCTCTTTTTTGTAGTTCAATTCTTTCTTCGAAAGTTAAATTATCTTTCATATTTAATATCTCCAATTATTTTCATTTAGGGGCTAGCTAGTTATAGCCCCTAAATTTTATTTATATTAAATTAATTAGAAGTGCCACCACTCATATCAGATTTGATTAAAGCAATGCCTTCGTCGTAATATTGTTTAACCCATTCTTCTAATTCTTGATCAGTAGGACGAGATTGTGCATTAAGAACCATTGTTGTAGTTTGTTGAGATGGAGAGAATGCGCTATAAGTATAGCGATTAGCCTGCATTGCAACAAAATTATCAATTTCACCAAATCCATCCAAATAAGGAAGTGCTTTATATTCATCAGTTTCTCTAGCAGGTCCATAAGCAGGGATTTTTCCAGATTCTGCCCAATCTTGAGAATGTTCAAGCATCCATTGAATAAAGACCATTGAAGCTTGTTGACGTGCTACAGTATCTCCGCCTAATGTATGCTTTGGCATAACAAAAATATGTCCATTTGTATAATTTTGACCAGTATAATCAGGATTATCAGCGGAATTAAATAAAGTTGACATTGGAATAACATCCATTTCAAAATTATTTTGTTTTGCACTATTAGCAACATCATTTAAAAGCCAAATACCATCACAAGTAAATAATGAATTTCCTTGTCTAAACTCATTAATACCAGCATCAGTTGCAAGATTAACATCGCTTATTTTAGTTGCGTCATCCCATAATAATTCTCTTAAAGAATTAGCAGCTTTATAAGTTGCGTCATTATAATAACAACCTGGTTGATATTCTAATAAAGTACCATCTGTTAATGTTTGGTCTGGATCAAAATCTTCATCTTCTTCTGTTATGATTTGTTTACCACCATAATTAAAGAAAGCATTAATATAAAAATATGTATCTGGATAGCCATTGGCAATTTGGAATCCTTTATGACCAGCGGCAATTGCAGCTTGAGCAGCTTCGATAATACCTTCTCTAGTTGTAGGAACTTCATTAAATCCTAATTCATTAAGCATACTGGTATTAACATATATACCGGCCATATGCATATCAAATGGGATACCATATTGTTCATCATTATATCTCATGTTATCCCAAACTCCTGAAGGGAAATCTTCAGGATTTAAAGTGACTTGAGCAAGTTCCATAATATCGTCAAGTTCTCTAAAATATCTGCTTGTTCCATCGCTATCTTCTTGTGCTGCAAATTGTAAAACTCTTTCAGCATGCATAAGCATGACATCAGCATTACGATTATTTGCTGTTGTTAATGGCAAGTTGCCATATAAATCTGCAGGTTGTGAAGATGCGGCTCTAACAACAATTTGACCTTGGTATTCCTTGTTGAATTCATTAACAAGTTCAGTTAAGTAAGTATTATCTGTCCCTGTAATAACATGAGAGAAAGTTAATGAAACATTTCTAAAGACTGGTTTTCCATCATTACCAAAATCAATTTCTCCCTCGTTGTTTCCGCTATTACAACTTACAAGGCCTACCATTAAAGCTGTAATTCCAGCTAAAATTAAACTTTTTCTTTTCATGATTATCCTCCTTAAAAAGTTAATTTTCGTAATCTATTCTTGGTCCTTTTACATTTCTCATGTAAGAAGGAACATTTCCAGCTAATTCTGGGAAACCATTATTATCCCAAATTAATTTATCTAAAAACACATATCTACCATTAGGAGCAAATTTATCATAACCGTGATAGCACATAAACCAATCACCAGCATCATCTTCTAAAAGAGAAATATGGCCAGGTCCTGCAACATTTTGGTCACTTTGGACTACCAATTCACCACGATTTTGTCCACACATATCAATATCTTGACTATCTACATATGGTCCAGTAATTGATTTACTTCTAGCTACTTTTACATGATAGGTAGAATTAATTCCAGCACAACACGTCCCTTGGGAACCGAAGAAATAATAATAATCTCCAATTTTTCGGATATATGCTCCTTCATAAGTTGCACCATCCCAAGGCCCAACAACTCCAGCGATTAAAATTTTGTCTTCTGAAGCAGTTGTTGGTGATTTTAATTGAGTTCCATCTTCTGTTAATTCAACCATGAAAATGCCTCTAAAACTTCCCCAAGCCATCCAAACTTTTCCATTATCTTCGATAACACATGGATCAATTGAATTATCTACACCTATTTCTAAAGAATCGAAAATTTTACCTTTATCTTCCCATGGACCTTCTAAAGATTTAGAAGTCATTACACCGATTCCAGGATTTGGATCATCCCAAATACTAACTGAGTAATAATAATTCCATGTATCACCGATTTTAACAACATCTGGAGCCCAAATATCATTAAATGTATTGCCCCATTCAACAGTCCTTCTCACATCAGGAAGTTGTTCCCAATAACCATTATTTAAATTATCCGTTTTATAAACTCGGCCACTCGTCCCAAAAATATATAAAGTGTCTCCATCTCGAACGATTGAAGGGTCTGGACAATCAGCCATAATTATTGGATTTTGATAAGTAGAAGCAGGTATATCTTCTACGCTTGTTCCTCCATTTGATGCAGTTGTACATGAACCAAGGCTAAATAAAGCCAACGCACACATAAAATATTTAGTTATTTTCATCTACATCTCCTTTATTAAAAAGTTTTACATCAAAGCACATTGAAATCTTTTCTCTTTTAGTAAGATTTGTTGTAACACAATAACTAACTGTTTTAGCTATACATTTATAATCAAATCCTACAGAAGGTATTTTTAATGTGCCATTTATATTTTGACTAACCGCATCATAACCAATAATTTTTATTTTATTTTTATCGATATTACTTTTATCCAATAATTCTAATATATTGAATGCATTTTCATCGTTATAACAAAATATTCCTAAATTATTGATTTCATTTAGATTACTTATATATTCATCGAAGTCTTCAATATTTATTTTTTTAAATTTCCTAGTTTTTTTGATATTTCTTAAATAATTTGAAAAACCTTGATATCGTCTATTTGCACATTCACTTCCACCAACATTAATGTATAAAAAGTTAGTACAATTTTGTTCTACTAAATATTTAGCAGCAATTTCTCCACCCTTTTCATCATCGGTATAAAGCATATCGCAATAATCATCATCAATTTTTCTTCCAAGCATTAAGAATGGAATATTATTTAATTTCACAAATTCGAGCGATTCTTTTGTTGGTTCTACAAATGAAACTATTCCATCAACTCTTTGATATATACATTCTTTAACTGTTTCAGAAGTAAAACTATTTCCATAAAGACATATAATTACACAAGAATAACCTTCTTTTTTAAGTAAATACATTATCTTTTCACTCATAATAGTGAAATAATAATTTTTCATATTATTAATTACTAAAGCGATTAATTTCGAATTTTCTTCATTCATTGAATGAATAATTTTGTTAGGCAAATAGCCTAATTCTAAGGCTTTTTGCCTAACTTTTTTCTTTGTTTTTTCAGAAATATCGCTACAATCTCTTAATGCTCTTGAAACGGTATTTATAGAAACATCAAGTTCATAAGCTATATTTTTTAAGCTTACATTTCTTTTGTAGCTCATATTCCAATTTATTATTCACTAACCTTAACAATTTGAATTGAATCAACTGTTAATGTATAAGCTTGACTATATTCAGCAAGTAATAATCCAACTCTTAAATTGCCACCAGTAACATCTTCAACAGGAGTAAATTCTTGAGAAGTAAATGTTTGATATGTATCTGCAGCATCAAAAACTAAATCAAATTTAGCATTTGCATTTGGTGTTGCGCAGAATTCTCCTCTTAAAGTTTTTACATTTGGATTATCAATTTTTGCAACGACTTGGAGGACGTATGTTTCTCCTGCGGTTAATGTATTTCCAACGTTATTTTGTTGAATTTGTGCTGCCCAATCCGCTTCTGTAGATGAATCTTTGGTAGATTTAATGACAGCTGTACCATCAACGAAATCAATTGTTATATGGCCATTTTCTTCGAGATTCCAGAACATTGAATCCAAATCAAAATCTCCATTATATGTATCATATGGATTTTCAGGTTCGTAAGAGAATCTCCAAGTAATTTGTCTTCTTACATATGAAAAATTACCTTCACTATCAGTATAAGAGTATTCTTCTGCCCAATTTGCTAAGGTCATTGTTGATGTAAATGATGTTGGAACAACACCTCTTTTTGTTAACTTAACTTCATTTCCGTTTGCATCTTTTGCAGTAACTTCAGGCAAAGTTTCAAGTTCATTTAAATTAGAAATTTCAACGTTTTCTGCGTTTTCAAAAACAACACCACTTGTATTTGCTGTTTTTTCTAATTTATTAACATAAACATCATCAATCCAAACAGTTGATGGAGCATCATCTGCCTCTGTAAATCTGCCTAAAAGAATTCCTAACTTAATGGCAGATTTTGCTTCGGTTGTAGTGTAATAAAATTTAAATTCTTGATATTCATCAGTTGTTGTTAAGCCTAAACAGTTTGCATATTCCCCAACAACAGCATAACCTTCAGCAGGAACTTCAATAGAAGCACCTATATTTCTTCCAGTAGTAGATTTTGCTTTAAAAGAAATTTCATAAGTTGTATTTGCATCCAAATTTAATCCATTATATTCAACTTGGTTATTCCAATATTCTCCGCCAGAATTAGTTATGTCAACTCTTAAAGCATTTTCAGCTTCATCCCAACTATATTCCATAACAGAACCAGCATTACCGTTTCCACTCCAGCCTGTTACTCCAGTATCAAAAGTTGAATTATCTAAAACTGTGCCTCTTTCAACAACCCAAGTTTTAAATGCATAACCAGTATCATCAGGGTCAACTTGTTCACCATCTAAATATGCATAATAATAAACTACATATGTTCCAGGATAACCGGTATCAACATATTGGGCACTTGAGTTAGTATCAATTCTAACTTCTAATTCAGTTCCATCACTAGCAACAGCTTTAACGCCTTCTAAAAGATCTGTAGGTTGAGGATCATTCATTTGAAGAGTTACTGTATCGACGCCGCTCCATGTAACCGTCAAATCTTCACCAGGATTAACAGTATTATCATTACAAGAAGTTAACAAACCTACCGTTCCAAAAGTAAGCGTCCCTAAAAGCATAGCGCCTAAAATTATTTTTCTTTTTTTCATAAAGTTCCTCCAAAAAAGTAAAGTATTGCCTTATTTATAAAAAGATTTGTTTTTAATGTCAAAAAAGTGGGTTAGAGTGAAAATTCTAATTTTATCGATTGTTACTTTATTTTTTAATTGAATTAATGTAAAAAACTTTATTTTTAATGTAAGCGCTTTCAAGTTGACTTGCATTCCGATTATAAAGGTGATGTCGTTAATGAAAATAGTTGATATTATCGAAAAGAAATTTATTTTTATGATGATAAATAAAAGTCAATAAGAAAATTAACACATCTTAATAATTTATTAGAAATATAATGAAAAATAATAATTTATTAATGTAAATACTTTAAATATTAATGAAAGTAAATAAGTTGTTTTTAATTAGTAATTTTTATTATAAAAAGAGCATCGCGGTATTTTTTTCAATATTAAAAGGTTTATTGGTTGTATAGTTTGTTATAATTGCATAAAAATAATAAAATAAAAACTACCAATATTGGGTATTTATTTTCCTAAAAATTAGTAGTTTTTATTTTATTATTTTCAATAAATGGCTGCCAAGATTGGATTCGAACCAATGTATGTAGGTTTCAGAGACCTATGACTTTACCGCTTGTCTACTTGGCAATATTTATAAAATCTCCTACTTATCATAAAGTAGGAGATTTATATTTTTAAAATTATTTACCTTCAGCTTTTCTTTTTTCTTCTTCTACTTGGAAATGATAGCCATCTTTACATGCATCTAAAACTGAATAATCACATGTAAAACCAAGTTCTTCTTTTGCTTTATCACAGTTAGCATAGGAAGTTGCAATATCTCCAGGTCTTCTTTCTTTAATAACATATGGGATTTTATGTCCACATGCTTCTTCATAATAATGAATCATTTCTAAAACGGAAGTTCCTTTTCCGGTTCCAAGATTATAAATACAAAGTCCTGGTTTAGTTTCTAATTTTTTTAAAGCTAAAACATGACCTTTAGCTAAATCAACAACATGAATATAATCTCTTACACCAGTTCCATCGACTGTATCATAATCATTTCCAAAAACAGAAACTTCTTTTAATTGTCCGGTTGCAACTTTAGCAATATAAGGAAGTAAATTATTTGGAATACCATTTGGATCTTCACCAAGTAAGCCACTCTTATGAGCTCCAATTGGATTAAAATATCTAAGTAAAGCAATGTTATAATCTGGATTTACTTTTGCAACATCTTTTAAAATTCTTTCAATCATAACTTTGGTTTCACCATAAGGAGATGTTGCTTCTGTAACTGGATCAGTTTCATACATAGGAACTCTTTTTGGTTCTCCATAAACTGTAGCACTTGAAGAGAAAACAAAATTCTTTGTCCCGTATTTTTTCATCATTTTTAAAAGTGCAAATGTTGAATCTAAGTTATTTTCATAATATTCAACAGGTTTAGAAACGCTTTCTCCAACTGCTTTATATCCTGCAAAATGAATAATTGCATCGATTTTTTCTTCTTTAAAAATCTTCTCAAGTTCATCCGCGTTTTGAACATCGGCAATAACAGTTTTAAAATCTTTATGAGTAATTTCTTTAATACGATCTTTTACAACTTCCTTAGAATTGTAAAGGTTATCGATAACTACAACATCATACCCATGTTCGAGTAAAGCAACAACGGTATGTGAACCAATAAATCCTAAACCACCAGTAACTAAAACTTTCATAATTCCTCCTTAAATTACTTTCTTTGAGAAAGTTTTTTAGCTTCTTTATGTTCTTTTTTATTCTCGATTTTATCAACCTTTTTATCGTTTTGATAAGCTTCGAGCGGTAAAACATCACGACTAATTTTATTCATAATTGAATCAGCAATTAATTTTGATGTTTCACTTTCTATATAAAGCCTAAGGGCAATATAAGATAAATCTAAATTTTCACTATTTTTATCTTTTTTCTTACGACTCTTCTCTAATGCATCTAATCTTAACTTTGTACGATGAGTTTGGTTTTTTAAAACCTCATCATGCATTTCTTTGAATAAATTATATAATTTTTGTTTATCATTAGTTAAAATTTTATCCATTTCAATAAGAGTGGCTATTTCTCTCATTGATGCAGATTGTTTAAGCAAAGAAATCGCAATTAAATAAGCAATATGATCTTTATCATATTTTTTATTCTCTGGAGCGTTTAAAATTTTAGCTTTTACATAGTTATTAATCATAAAAGGAGTAATGATAGTTTTATCATTTTCAATTGGTTCCAAAACACCTTGAATATAACTAACAACTTGTTCCATATATAAAGGAATTGTTGATAATTCCTTATAATCTGGAAGTTTGTATGATTCTAATATTTTTATATAATCTTTTAAATTTGCAAAATTATCTTCCATATGAAAAATATTTTAGCACAATTCAAAGAAGTATTCTAAACAATAAAGAATAGTTTTTATTACTAGTTATATTATATTACTAATTAATTACTAAATAATCACTTAATAATTACTATTTAAAATAACAATTCGTATGTAGAAAATACTCCATATTCATATTCTTTGGTTTCAATTAGTTTAAAACCAAACTTTGAATATAAATGTAACGCATTTATATTTCGTGGATCAACCATTATTCCAATACCAATTTCGCCCATATTTTTAATTTCTTCAATAACATTTGAAACTAAAAAATATCCTACATGTTTATTTTCATAGCCTGTCTTTACCATTAATCTACTAAAACAATATAGATTATGAGTTTTAAAAGGATATTCACTTTCTCCCCGTTCATCTTTAACTTTACTTAGAACAGTTGAAGCGATAATTTGATTGTTTTCTTTAATAATTCTTTCGCCACCACTTAAAACATCTTCTTTTATCAATTCATCACTAGGATATTCTTCGCTCCAAAAAGGAAGATTATTTTCTTTTAACCTTTTAAAAACATCTTGTTTAAGCAAAATACATTCATTTATATCTTTTTCAACAGCTTTTAAATATTCCATAAAATGATATTTTATTTAGTTTTATTACGACTAGAAAGTAAAATTAAAGCTATTGCACCAATTATTGATAAAATAATTGATACGACTAAAATAATATAAAAGCCATAATCACTATGAGCTAAAGGTAAATCATCTAAATTCATTCCGAAAAGTGATGCAATAATATTAGGTATCGAAATAACAATTGTTATAACTGTTAAAGATTTCATAATAACGTTCATATTATTATTAATAATTGAGGCAAAGGCATCCATCATTCCAGTTAAAACATCACGTAAAATATTACACATTTCAACAGCTTGGTTAATTTCGACTTGTGTATCTTCCATTAAATCATAATCAGACTCAAATCGACTATAAGTTTGAGATTTTAAAAGTTTAGCCAAAACTCCTTTATCTCCATTTAATGCGGTTGAAAAATAAATTAAAGATTTATTAATATCCATTAGATCTAAAACTTCTTTATTTTTCGTAGAATTTCTAATCTTTTTTTCAAGTTCATCTGTATAATTATTTATTCTTTTTAAATATGTAATGAATAAAGTTGCAAGACGATAAACGATATTTAAAGTTAAACGGACATGTTTGTGTGGTTCAATTAATTTAACCCTTTTAAATAATTCGTCCATCAATTCAAAATTATGTCTTTCTATAGTCACATAATATTCATAATTATACGCAATAATAAAAGGAGCAGATGAGTATAAACCTTTTTCTTTATCACTTAAATAAGGTGTATCTAAAACAATTAAAGTATTTCCATCATCGACATCAATACGAGCGCTCTCTTCTTCATCTAAAGCACATAAAAGCAAATCCGAAGGAATGTCGGTTAAAATAGATATTTTTTCTAAAACTTCTTGAGTTGGATCTTTAACATGAATCCAACTTCCAACTTCAAGTTTTACTTCATCTATATTTTCATAAACTTTTTTATCTAAAGTTTTATTTATCTCTTTATATATCGTAATCATTGACTTTATTTTAACACTAAAAAGAGTGAAAAAAGAAACAAAAAAAGTTAAGAAATTGTTTTGTCTTCGTACTTATTATTGAAAAGATATAACTTATTTAATTTAAAATCATTTTCTTTATAAACTGTGAAATAAGAGATTGAAAGATTTGGTATTTTAGTTAAGAAATTATATTCGTCCGCATTTATAAAAACTAATAAAGCTCGAATTATATTTGAATGAGTGACGATTAATATTTTTTTATTGTCATATGTTTTAATTAATTCATTAATTCCTTTTACAACTCGCGAAATTAAAACACTTTCTGATTCTAAACCACTTTTATAATATTCACCTAACTTTTTATTCTTATAAGAATCGGTAAAAAGTATGTTCTTTTTTCCTTCAAAATAACCAAAATTCCTCTCAATAAAATAATTATCTATTAAAATATCGTTCTTATTATTAGTAAGTTCATTTTTAATAATCTCAGTTGTTTCAAATGCTCTTTTTAATGGAGAAGAAATATATAAGTCAAATTTATAATTTTTTGCTTTCAATTCTTTAGCGACTTCACTCGCTTCTTCTTTTCCTTTTAAATTTAAAGGAAAGTCAGTTCTTCCTTGACAAATACTTTCCTTGTTCCATTCAGTTTCACCATGTCTAATTAAATATAATTCAATCATTTTTTATAAACCTAAATAATGTGAAATTAAAATCCATGAACCAAGTAAAACAAGAATAGTTCCGCCGATTATATTTGCAATTTCATATTTGCCTTTTAATAACTTATTAATATTTTTTCCTAAAAATATACCAACAATGCAAAATAAGAAAGTAATTACGCATATCATCGAACAATGTAAGAAAATAGTTGTTGAAGTTGAAATAGCCAACATACTAACGCCAGTTGCTAATGCATCAATACTTGTAGCAACTCCGGCAATTAAAACCCCGCTATAAGTAAAGCTTTTAGCAACTTGTTCTTCATCTTTTTTAATGACTGATTTTATTCCATCATAAATCATCTTTCCACCAATAAAAAGTAAAAGAGTAAAAGCAATCCAAGGAACAATATCTTTTATATATTCATAAAATAAATCAGCTATAAAAAATCCGATTAAAGGCATTAATCCTTGCATGACACCAAAATCAGCGGCTATAAATAACGATCTTCTTCTATTTAAATTTTGATAAACTAAACCATCGCAAATTGAAACACAAAATGCATCCATTGATAAAGCAACGCCGAGTAATAAAACTTGAAAAATAATTTCAATTGTCATAACAAGAAAAAAATATAACACATTTAAAAAAATTAATCATTAGTTTATGACATTCTTTAAAAATACGAACTAAGAAACTATTAAATTTAATTTATTTTGTTATTTTTTCTTCAAAATTTATTTTAAACCTTTAATAATTTCCAAAAGCATAAATTTATTAATGCTTTTCAAATGAGAGTTTTTTATATAAAAGATTATTTCATAAAAATTTTTAGATTTTTTAATATTCTCATATAAACTTATTCTTGCAGAATTTACATCATCAATATAATTTAATCTTCTAAAAAGATAAAATTGCGTTTCTTCAAAGTTTGAATTAAATGGGAGATAGGAAATATGGATAATACATTTTTTATCTTTTGAAATATTTTTAACTTTAAATTCTAAATTATAACCTTCTAGGTGTATTTCATTAACCTCGCAATTTTCATATTTGATATCTTTTATTTTAAATATATTTAAAACTTTAAAATTATATGTTTTATCAAATAATTTAGTATCAATAGAAATTTCCATAGTCAAATTTGATTTATCAACTATATTCTTAAAAGTAGTTTTATATAATTTTCCATCACTCTCTTTAGTATTAAAAACAAACTTTCCATTTCCTAAAGTGGTAAAAACATCATATTCATTAACATTATTCAATTCATAGTTTAAAGAAGAAGCAAGAATAAAATATCCGCCTTCTTTTATAAATAAAGGCATATCACCCCTTTCTCTATAAATTTTAATATTTTTATTCTTCTTATATTTATAACCGTATTTCAAATCATAATAATTTGAATTTGTAAAATAAATTTTCTTTGAAGTAATTCCATTGTTTCCTTCAGATTTATCAAATGGGGAAACCAAAAGATTTGCAGCAAAAATATATTCACTATCTTTGAATTTTTTTGCTTTTATAGAAAAATCGTCATAATAAATTGGTCTAATTAAAGGTTCGCCTTCTTCGTGAGTAATAAAATTATAACTATATAAATAAGGAATCATCCTATGTCTTAATCGTAAATAATTTTTAATTAAATCGCTATAACCATTAATATACAAATCGGGATCTTTATTTAAAATATCAGAACATGTGCAATGAAGTCTATTTATAGGAGAAAAAACACCAAATTCAAGAAACTTTAAATATAAATCTCCACTTTTCATTCCTTCCATATGGCCACCAATATCATGACTCCAATAAGTGAATCCACAATCAGAAGAACCGATAGTCATCTTAATCAAATATGCTAAAGAATCAAAGGTTTGATAAGCATCTCCAGAAAAACCTAATGGATATCTTTGACCGCCTTTAGATGCAAAACGAGAAAGAATTATAGCCTCATCATTAGTTTCTTTTTCTTTTTTATAAAAATAGTGATTACAAAGCCATAATGGAGTTACACCAGAAAAGTTACTTTCTTCCCCTTGTTGCCAATCTATCCACCAAAAATCATTCCCGATATCTTTTAAAGGCTTTAATGTATATTTAAAATATGAATCTCTAAAAGTTTTATTAGTGAAATCAAATGGAACGCTTTCTTTAGAAGAGATATCAATATTATTTATTAAAGCCATTTTTTTATAAGCATCTTCAAAAAAAGCTATACCATCGGCTGGATGTATATTTAAACCAACTTTTAAATTTAAAGAGTGTAATTCATCCATAAGTTTTTTTGGATCATTAAAAAGAGCTTTATTAAAAGTATATCCGGTCCATCCATATCTCCAATTTTCTCCCTCATAGCGATAAGGTTTAGGAATATAAAACTTTTTGTCATTTACAGTCTTAAAAAATTCGTCATCATTAATATTTGCATCTTTATAAATGTTTCTTCCGTTAGTCCAAGAATAATGCCAATCCATATCAATTATAGCAACACTAAAAGGTATTTCATCTTTTTTGAATTTCTTCATCAAATATAAATATTCCTCTTGAGTATAAGGATAAAATCTGCTCCACCAATTTCCGAAAACAAAAGATGGTAATAATGGTGGAAAACCACTCAATTTGTAAAAAGTTTTTATGACATTGCTTCTATTATTAAAAGATAAAAATACATAAATATCATATTCATCATTATTTTTAATATCTAAAATTTCATCTTGTTCATCTAATAAAGAAGAATCTTCATCGTGCAAACAATAAATACCGCACTCACTAATAAGCCCATTAACATATTCATTTTTTTCACCATAAATAAGTTTTTCACCATCCATTCTATCTACGGTTATATATGTTCCGCCAATTGAATCTTTATAATCTTTTATTTCATATTTTTTGTCTTTATAAATAAGTATAAATTTGTTTATAGTAAAATCATAAATTAAATTATATGAATAAAATTTAATTTCAAAAAAATTTTTATCAATTTCGCTTTGAAAAACCACATCATCAAAAAAACGATTTAATATAAGTTGAGTTTTAGAATCATTAAATTTTTTATTGGAATCTTTTTCGATACGAAAACAATATTCATTAAATAATGTAATTCTATAATCGTTAAAATAAATAATGTTTTTATTATTAATTTTTCCACTATAACTCATTTTTTTACTCCTTTTTCATCTTTTTTAAAGCATTTTCAATATATTTTTTATCAAAATTAAAATCTTTATAACCTTCATAACAGATATTTAAATATTCTTCGCTTGGAGGCACATTTTTATTTAAATCATTCATTAAATAGATAAATCCTTCATTTTTATTTTTATTAAGCAAAAAAGAAATAAACTCTTTTCTATATAGCGAAGGATATCCTTCGTAAATATCGAGTATTTTTTCATCTTCTTCATTTATTTCCCAAACACCTATTGGTACAATTCCGTTTTTAGAAGGAATAATTGTTAGATATTTATTGAAATAAAGTTCATAATCTTTTAAAAGAAAAGAAGCAATTTTTTTAGCATTTTTACACCTTTTTTTCATCTCTTTTATGTTTAAATTTGAACCATAACTTAAATAATATTTCATACTAATTTTCCTTACTTTTATTAAAAAAATAATTTAATACTTCGATTCTTTTATTTAATACTTCTTTTGTTAACGAACTTGATGAAACAATATCGAAGCCATGCATCGTCTTTTTTGTTTCGTTTAATATAACTTCTTTATTAAATTTTTTTAAGTTATTTGCAAAATCAATATCTTGATCTCTTAAGCAATCAAATTCGCAAGATTCGATATAAGCTTTTGGAAAAATAGATAAATCATCCATTTCATTAAAAGATGGGCACTCTTCATTTATAAAATAATTTTTAGTAACTTTTTTAGTCGCTTTTGAATTCCACATTGGAGTATCAATAAATTCCTTCATTGATATAGAATCTAATCTTTTATCAACAAATGGATAAAATAACATCATAAATTTAATTAAATCTGTTTTCGTTCTTTTTATTAAATCAAGCGCTAAAAATCCTCCAGCACTATCTCCAGCAATTCCAATATTATTTATATCAAAATTATATTTTTCTTTATTTTTAATTAAAAAATTAAAGGAAAATAAAACATCATTAATTGAAGAAGGATAAGGTTTTATTAATTTATATTTCATAAAATAAACAATACAATTTCCATTTATTGCATAGTTTTTAGCATTTTTATATTGATGAGGAACTGCACTAAACATAAATCCTCCACCATGAATATAAATTAATAAAGGTAAATTTTTCTTATTAATAAGTTTTTTAGGAATAATAAAATAAGAAATAATTTTATGATTATCAATATCTTTATTTTTAATTTTAATTACTTTTACATTTTTATCAGATTTAATAAATAAATCAAAAAATGGAATTAAAAGTTTTGCTAAATAGGCAATAAAATTTGAAGATGGAGTTTTAAAATATCTAAAAAATTTAAAACTTTTATCTATGTTATATCTTTTCTTTTTCATAATTACTCTAAATTTTTATACATCAAAATATGAGGATAATTTTCTTCTAAAAAGAAATTGCCTTCTTTTTTATATCCACATTTAATATAAAAATCAACCGCTCTTTTTTGAGAAGCTAAATAAACTTTTTTTACGTTTATTTTTTTAAGTTCGTCTTCTAATTTAAAAATAATTTTACTTCCCATTCCTTCTTTACGATATTGTTTTAATATGGCTAATCGACCAATAAAATATTGATTTTTTGTTTTATCAAAATAAAATCTTCCACAACCAACAGGAATACTATTTAAATAAGCTAAAACATGAGTTGAAATGTAATCTATATTATCAAATTCTTCTTTAAAACCTTGTTCTTTTACAAAAACAGTCTTTCGAATATATATTTCATCTTTATTTAATTCATTATAAAAAATCTTAAAAGTTAACATAAATTATTTCTTAATTATTATTCAATTATTATTTCTTTTTTATTTTTCTTATATTCTTCGAATTCATCAAAATCATCATAAATAAATTTATTTATTATTTCACGCATTTTTTTACCAATTTCAATAGATTTTTCATCATCAACCAATAAATAAGATGTATTAAAATGAAAAAGTAAAGGTACATCATAAGCATGAAAACTATTAATATTTTTCTTTTTTAAATATGGAGAAATAAATCTAAATTCATATTTATAAGCTTTTCCTTCATAAGAAGATAAAAGCTTATAAATAGGTTTTTTATAAATAGTTGAAGTTAAAGCTTCATAGCAATTATAAGTAATCTTTTTATATTTTCTTTTATAATCAAATTTCATATAAATAGTTAAAGGAAAAAGTAAAAATTTTGGTAAAGAGAATATAAAAAGATTTGATTCATTGATAACATTACCAATTAAAATGGTTTTTTTAGAGTTTATAGCTAATATAGAAGGATAATCTAAAAGTAATTCTTTATCAATTATAGGAGAAAACGCACAACGATTATCGCCTTTTTTTAATAAATACATTTTTAATTTAGAATTAGCTTTTTTAACTATTTCAGAATCTAAAGAATATAATTTATCAAGTTCGTTTTTCTTTATTTTTAAATATTTTAAATATTTTAAAGTTATTTTATGAGATTCTTTTTCATTAAAAAAATGATTTATAACAGGTGACAAAATTATTGCTTTAGAAAACAAATTTTCTATTTTTTTAATTGATAAAAGAGCGATGATTGAAGCTGCTCCAGCTGATTGACCTATTAAAGTAATATTATTTTTATCACCATTAAAATTTGAAATATTATTATATATAAATTCTAAGGCGGCTTTTTGATCATAAAGTCCATTATTATAATCAAAATTTTTATCTAAAAAATGTAAATTTAAAAAACCATATAAGTTAAGGCGGTAATTTATAGTAACTACAATAGAATTAGTTTCTTTTGCTAAAAGAGTAGCGTCATATTTCATCTCGTGAGTAGTTTCATTTATTTCACCACTTCCACCGCTTTTAAAAGAACCACCAAAAATCCATACTAAAACTGGTAATTTTTGTGTATTATCATCATTTTTTGGTTTATAAATATTAAGATATAAACAATCTAAATCAATATTTTCGCAATTTAAAATTCCACTTCCTTGAATTGGATTTTTCTTTCCATAATAAGCTTTATAAATTCCTTCCCAAGGATCTGGTTTAATTGGATGTTTAAAAGTTAATTCATTTAAAGGAGGTTTAGCAAAAGGAATACCAAAATATTTGTAACACCCATCTTCTTCTTTACCTTCGATTTTTCCAAATTCAGTTTCAACTATCGGACTTTTAATTAACTTTTCTTCCATATAACATAATTTTAGTTTAAAAGAAGGAAGAATACATCAAAAAATTAACCAGTGATTTGAAGTTCACTTTGAAGGCGATTTTCTTCATTATCATCACTTCCTCTAAATTGGAGGTCATAAAGAAGTTTATAAGAACCATTTTTAGCTATTAATTCTTCATGCGATCCTTCCTCTTTAATTTTTCCATCAGAAATAACAATAATTTCATCTGCATTTTTAATTGTTGACAATCTATGAGCAACAACAATTGCGGTTCTTCCTTTACATAATTCATCAAACGCTTTTTGAATTAAAAGTTCAGTAGTGTTATCTAAGGCACTAGTTGCTTCATCTAAAATTAAAATTGATGGATTTTTTAAAAATATTCTAGCAATAGATAATCTTTGTTTTTGACCACCAGAAAGTTTAACACCTCTTTCACCAATATCTGTATCAAATCCATTTGGTAAAGACATAATATAATCATAAATATTAGCCTTTTTAGCAGCTTCAATTAACTCTTCTTCACTAGCTTCTAAATTTCCATATAAAATATTGTCTTTAATTGTTCCACCAAAAAGGAAAACATCTTGTTGAACAATTCCGATTTGTTTTCTTAAAGATTCTAAAGTGAAATCTTTAATATTTTTTCCATCAATCCTAATTTCACCACTATCAATATCATAAAATCTTGGAATAAGGTGACAAATTGTCGTTTTTCCTCCTCCACTAGGCCCAACTAAAGCAACTTTTTTGCCATGAGGAATTTTAAAAGACATATCATTTAAAATACCTTTAGATGATTTATAGTGGAAATTAACATGTGAAAAAGTAATATCACCATTTAATTTAGGGCAAATTTTGTCACCTTCATGAACGTTTTCTTCTTCTTCGTCCATAATTTCAAGAAATCTTCTAAAACCAGTTGTTCCATTTTGAAATTGTTCAACGAAGTTAATAAGTTGATTAATTGGAGTAATAAACATATTTACTGAAATAATAAATGTAGAGTAATCAGCTATATCAATATAGTTGTTGTATAAAAATATACCGCCGGCAAGCAAAACGATTATATTAAATACATCGGTAATAAATTGAGAAGAAGCAAAAAATTTACCCATTGCATTAAAAGCCGAACTTCTTGCTTTAACAAAATTCTCATTACTTACTTCGAATTTTTCTTGTTCTTTTTTTGTATTTGTAAAAGCTTTTGTTACTCTAATACCTGAAATTGATGATTCTAAAGATGAATTGATTTCAGCCATTGCAATTTTTGATTCTTTCATTGCAACTCTCATTTGATGTCTGAAGTGAGCTGTAACAATAATAAGTAAAGGTACACAAGCAAAAATAATTAAAGCTAAAATCCAATTTATTAAACATAAATAAACAAAACTAGCTAAAATAGTAAAACCGGCAATAAAAATATTTTCTGGTCCATGATGAGCAATTTCACTAATATCGAAAAGATCATTAGTCATTCTTGACATTAAATTGCCAGTTTCATGTTCATCATAATAAGTATAAGGAAGTCTTTCTAATTTATTGAACATATCTGAACGCATTTGAGCTTGCATTCTTACACCCATTATATGTCCATAATATTGAATAAAATATCTTAAAAACATTCTAACTATATAAATAACTAGAAGAGAGACTCCACAAATAATAACTAATTCAAGTTTTTTATTTGGAATAAAATCATTAAGCATATAACGAGTTATGATTGGATAACCCATTCCTATAATTGCAACTAAAAAAGCTGCAGTCATATCTAAAATAAAAATCTTTTTATGTGGTTTATAATATTTAATAAAACGTTTTAATAAATCCATAAATTACACCCATTCTTAATTTAATAAAAAACATTTCGTATTTTAAAAATTATCTTTAGAAATTTCTACAAAAATAGTAAAGATTGTAAAAATAAATATAAAATTATTCAATATAAAAATTCGTTTTTAACAAAAAAGTACGATTACTATCGTACTAATTAAACATTTTGGTGGCCCAATTCGGACTTGAACCGAAACGATATCGCTATCACCGGATTTTGAGTCCAGCGCGTCTACCAATTCCGCCATTAGGCCAAAAGATTAAAAATAAATAAAATGTTTATTCATTTGTATCGTTCTTATTTTCTTCTTTCATCTTTTTTGAAATAAACTCTTTTTCATTTAGCATGCGAACCATTTCTTTAGTTTTTTCAGTTTCTTCATCTAGTCTTAGTTTATTTGCTTTTTTTAAAAGAATATAAGCAACAACAAAAATTATTATACCTAAACCAAGTATAATAAATAAATAGTAAGATTTAGAAATATCTTCAATTGGATTCAAAAAAGAGAAAACAATTAAAAATAAGAAAATAATAAGGGCAATGCTTATTAAAATAATGCCGCTTATATAATATGGTTTTGATGTTCTTTCTTTCTTTTTCATATTTATTAATTTTTTTAATTAAAAATGGCATGTCCAAGAGGAATCGAACCTCTAATCATGGCTTCGGAGACCATTGGTTTACCAATTAACCTATGGACATATTTCTTTTGCTTTAATATTTTACACTAACTTTCATTTAATATTTAACAAAAAATCTAAAAAATGTTTAACATTACAAATCCTTTGTGCTTAAATATTAGCCGGTTTAAATACTTAAGGGGTTAATTTTATGTTTAAAAAGTTATTTGCGCCAATTGATTTAACTAAAGGGAAAATTTATAAAGTTATTCTACTTTTTGCAATTCCAATACTTTTATCATATATTTTTCAACAAATTTATACATTAACCGATGCAATTATCGTTGGACAAAATTTGAGCGCTAATGAAGTTAATGGTGTTAACGATGTTGGATCTTTAACATTTATTGTTTTACAGTTTGCTTATGGATGTAGTGCTGGATTTAGTGTTGTTTCTTCAGCTAAAAAAGGACAAAATGATGAAAATGGAGTAAGAAAATCATTTGCAATTCAAACAATTTTAGGTTTTATAATTTCAATAATTTTAACAATTCTTGCAATTGCATTTATTGATCCGCTTTTATCACTCGTTGGTTTAACTCCTTCTCATGGTGGTTTAACTTATGAAAGCGCTAAAACATATTTGTTTATAATATTTTTAGGTACATTTTTTCAAGTTTTTTATAATCAAATCTGTTCTTTATTAAGATCAATTGGAGATTCTTTTACACCACTTATTTTCTTAATTGGTTCAACGATTTTAAATATAATTTTAGATTTATTATGTATTGTCGTTTTTAAATGGGGTGTTGCTGGAGCAGCAATTGCAACAATTTTCTCACAATTTATTTCGGCAATATTATGCTATATATACACTTTTATTAAATATCCTTATTTAAGGTTTAAAAAAGAAGACTTTAAATTTGATTTTAAATTTTATTTTGAACATCTAAAACTTGGGCTTCCTTTAGCATTTCAATTTTCCATTTTAGGAATTGGATTAATCACTATGCAATCAACAATTGTTAAATTTGATACAACAATTGCAGGAATTGTTATTGATAATGGCCCTGCACAGCTTGCTTACGGAGCAATCAATAAAATTCAAACATTTTTAATGTGTCCTTTAAATGCTTTAGGTACTGCAATGTTATCATTTGTTGGTCAAAATAAAGGGGCTAATGATATAAAAAGAATAAAAAAGGGTATTAATCAAGCAATAATTATAATGTTTATCATTTATATAATCGTATTTATTATTGCAATGTTTCTTTTAATTGATGATACATTTTTAAAAATGTTTTATTCAATAGATTCAATTAATGAAAAAACAGCTTATTTAGGACTTTTAAATTTACTTTCAGTTATGCCATTTTTCTTCTTAGTTGGCACTTTATTTATTTTAAGAGGTTCAATTCAAGGTGTAGAAAAACCATTTTTCCCATTTTTAGCAGGTATTTTTGAACTTATTGCTAGAATTTCAATGTGTTCTTTTGGACCATATTTATTCACAAATGAAATATCAACTTCCTTAGATTTATATTCCAATAGTTATCCATATATTGTTACTTGTTTAGCTGATCCATTTGCATGGTTAATGAGTTTAATTCCACTATTTATTGGTTATTTTTTATATATTTATCGTCCATATATGCACTATAAAAAAGAAATATCTGGCTTGGTAAATAGAAAAACCGCATAAGAAAAGAGAATATAAAATTAGAAGAACTTATATTTACAATTCCTACATTAATATCACATAAAATAAAAAGGAAAAAACCAAATGCTAAAATTTGGTTTTTTCTAATTTTATAATCATTAATTAAAGGATCTAAAAAATTAAATATTAGATTAATAAAATAAATAAGGGCGATTATATTAAGGAAATTAAAATAAGAAGGTAGAAAGAAATAAATAATAATTATTATAAATATAGATAAAATTATTCTAAGAGATAAAGAAATAAGAAATTTTTTAAGGTTAAAATTTAAAAAATGAAATCTAAAAAAATAAATAAGTTGGACAATATTAAAAGTAATTAAACCGATAATAAATGATTCATTATCGCTTTTAAAAAGTAAAAAATAATCGCTGATAATCGTAAAAATAAAAGCAAAAATAACTAATAATTTATCTATTTTAAAATCCAATATTGTAAATATAATTAAAAATAATAAATTCAATATAATTGTCGAATATTTAATTGATGAAGAGACATCATTTAATGAAACGAAAAATAAATCAATTATTAAAAATGATATATATAAAATAAATTGAATAAAGAAATAGATATATAAAATATATTTTTGTATTAATTCTTTTTTAGTCATAAATATATTTTTAACATTTTTTTAATATTTTTAAATAAGAAAATGGCTACTAAGAAGTTTTCTTAATAGCCATTTTTATTTATTTAAAAATTTTAGCGATCTTTATTTAATGAATTTTCTTGAATTACACGATCTTTTAAATTAGCAGGAACTTCTTCATAACATTCAAATTGACGGTTAAAGTATCCTCCGCCTTGTGTAATTGATTTTAATTTAGCACTATAATCGTTAATTTCTGCTTCAGGAATTGAAACGATAATTTTTTGATTTTCTGCTCCATCTTCTTCCATCATTAAATTCTTTGCTCGACGAGTATTAAGATCAGAAATAACATCCCCAATATATTTATTTTCAATATAGATTGTAACTCTCATAATTGGTTCTAAAATAATTGGTTTACAGTGCATATAGGCTTCTTTAAATGCTAAGATAGCAGCCATTTTAAATGCCATTTCATTTGAATCAACTGGATGATATTTACCATCTTTTAATGTTCCTTTTACACCAATTACTGGGAAACCAGCAAGTAAGCCTGATTGTAATGCTTCATAGAAACCTTTTTCAACAGCAGGGAAATATTGTTTTGGAACTGTTCCACCGAAAACTGTTTCTTCAAAACAATTTTCTTCAGCAGGTTCAAAGTCCATAACAACTACTCCATAGAATCCGCTACCCCCAGATTGTTTAATATATTTTCCAGTAGCTTCAGCTTTTCCTTTAATTGATTCACGATAAACAATTTTTGGAGCAACTGTTTTACATTCAATTTTGTATGTATTTTTTAATTTATCTAAAATGTAAGATAAGTGATGATTGCCAAGTCCACCAACTAAAAGTTGTTTTGTTTCTTGATTTCTCTTAACTTCAATTGTTGGATCTTCTAAACATAATTTTTGTAAAACAGTTGAGATTTTATCTTCGTCCTTTTTATTTGCAAGTTCAATTCCTCTAAAATAAACGGCTGTAGGATATTTTGGAGTAACGTATTTGATAATATTTTTTGGATCACAAATTGTATCACCAGTTCTTACATCTTCTAATTTTGCAATAGCAACAACATCACCAGCTTCTACTCTTTCGACAGGTATTTGTTTTTTACCTTCTAAATAGAAAAGAGATGAAACTTTTGTAGTTTTTCCTGAACTTGGACAATAAACTTCATCACCAAGACCAATTGAACCACTATTAACTTTAATTATATTGATAACTCCGCTATAAAGATCGGAAATAGTTTTAAAACAGTATCCAGAAAATGGCTCTTCACTTGTTGTTTTTCTTTCTACTAAGTTTCCATCTTTATCATATGCTTCAAATGGTTCAAGATCTGAAGGAGATGGTAAATAGTCAATACACATATTTAATAATGTATGACATCCGATATTTTTAGTTGCAGAACCAACTAATAATGGGTCGATTTCACCATCTAAAACACCTTTTCGTAATCCTTTATGGATTTCTTCTCTTGTTAATGTTTCACCACTGAAGAATTTATTTAATAATTCTTCTGAAGTAGTAGCAACAGCTTCAAGAACCATATTATTGTATTCTAAGACAGTTGGTTTTTTATCTTCATAAATTTCAGCATCTACACATTCTTTACCATTATAAATTCGAGCTTTTAAATCAACACAATTTGCAAAACCATCAAATTGATCAGCATGTCCTAATGGATAACAGAATGGGGCAACCTTTTTGCCAAGTTTAGCTCTAATATCTGCCAATAATGAATCGAAATCAATATTTTCTTTATCCATTTTATTAACAAAAATTAAAGTTGGAATATTCTTTCTTTTTAGCATTCTGAAATGCTTAATTGTACCTTGTTGGACGCCACTTGTTGCATCAATTACTAAAATAGCACCTTTAACACAACTTGTAACACCTATAATTTCTCCAACGAAATCATCATTTCCAGGTAAATCGATCAAATTTATACGATAACCTTCATATTCAATAGGAACAACGGAAGCAGATATCGATGATAATCTATCTTGCTCTTCTTTTAAATAGTCACTAACTGTTGTTCCTTTTTCCACAGATCCTTTTGCTGGATTGTTAGTGGCTACTTGAAATAAGGATTCAACTAATGTCGTTTTCCCAGAGCTTTGATGCCCTAAAACGACAATATCCCTTATTTTGTCGGGTGTAAAACTCATTATGATTCCTCCTAAATTATGTGAAGAGTTTTTAAAAATCTATATCAATAATAACACAGATTAATGATTGTGAGTATAGATTTTTTTATGAAGTTAAAAATTGTTAAAAAGCGACATTTTTTATCGAAAGTTTTTGATTTTTTAATTTAGTTTTAAAAACTAGATACCATCGTAATTAAAATTTGAAATTAATATTTTTATGATAAATATGCTTGTTTTTTATGTTTTTTAAGTTTATTATATCGTGGTTGGAAAATAATGGAGATTTTTATGAGAAAAAATCTATTTTTGATAAATGTTTTATTTATTGTTCCGCTATTATCTTCTTGTTCTTTTTTTGAAAAGAAAGAAGAAAGTGAAACATATGATTTAAAAGATCCACTTTTAATGTATTCCTATTTAAACGATAAATATAATCAGGAAGATTTTAATTATTTTACTATTAGTGAATATTCTTTAACATCAAAAAGAGGAAATTCCCAATCTTTAAAATCATTTAAAGTTAAAAATAACGGCATGATTTATGAACAAAAAGGAGCTTTTTCAGAACTTTTTGGAACTAAATCGCTTAAAAGATTTTATTCATATAGCGAAAATAATTATGGAATAAGTATTGGAAACGAGGAAATTATTGATGAAACTCATTTAACTTCTTCATCTTATTCCACATTATCTTTTATTGAGGAAGAAACTTATTTAAAAAATAATGGCGATACTTTAAAAAATATAACTAATTTTGAAATATATAAAGGATATGAAAGTTTATCTTTTTTGGATTATCAAATTTTAAATGAAAACGGAGATTCTATAACATATTCGTATACTTTATCTTTAGATAATGTTAAAAAGCCTGATTTTAGTGAGGAAAATCATGAAATTAGTTCCTTTTCTAAAATTAACGCTCTAAATTATGAAAAAAATGAAATATTAAACTTTGTGGATTTTTCTTCTATTTCATTTATAAACGCATCTTTTGAATTATTAATAAATAAAAATAACTTAGAAATTGTATCTTTAAACGTAAAAGAAGATATTAAAATTTCATCAATTGAATTTAGTTATCAATATTTAACAACTTTTGAAACTTATAAAAGTTTAAATGATATTGATAATTTTTGTTCTTCTTTGATTAAAGATATTGATAAAGAAATTGAGATTTCTACTTCATTAGGTAAAAACGAGTTATATTCTTTTTACGTAGATTTAAATAAAAAATATAAAACGTTAAATTATTATACAAATACAGATTCAAGTGTTTCTGCTTTAGGTGGTTTATATTCACAAACAGTTAAAGGATTTAAACTTAAAAAGGATGAAGAATATTTTTTCCAAACTGTAACTACTTCCGCTTTTGTAAAAAAAGCTGAATTACGTTATGAAAATGAAAAAAATAACTCATATTGGATAGCTAGTGGAAATAACCCAGATTCATCAGGTATTTATGGAAATGTTTCTTCTTGGAATGATTGGGAAAAAGAAAGTAAAGAAGATTATTTAGCTACCCTTGGTCATACAATGAATAATTTAACAAACTATATAGTAGATGAAAATAACCCTGCTGCTTCTTTTTTAGATGCATCATATAGCGAAAATGAAGAACATAAAATTTATACATATCAAATGTCTATAAACGAAGATGAAAATCATATAGATTCAACAAAAGAATATAAAATTGAAATGGCTCATATGTCTGGTATGGGAGAACCATCATTTACTTATTCCACAATGGAAATTTATATTTCTAAAGAAGATGAAACAATTGATAAAATAGTTCAAAAAGAAAAATATAAAACTGGTTCATTTGAGTGTGATTCAGTAATGAATACTTATTTTAATTTATATGAAAATGAAAATGAAATTCCTACTGAAATTTCATCTGTTTATAATGAAAAAATAGGAGAAAATATTTAATTTATGAGAAAAAAACCTTTATTTTTAGCAATCCTTTTACCACTTCTTTTAACATCTTGTAATTCTACCCCATCTCCAGATGGAGGAGATGAAACAATTTATCCTGATGATGATACAAATATTAACTATACTTATTTAAGCCCAAAAACATATGAAGGAGTGATAAATTCCTCTATTTCATATGATATTTTATCTTCAATCGGCGTTGATTTAGATATTTTTTCTTCATATATTACTTTTACATATCAAGAATTAGATGGTGAAATTAATGAAAAAAATTATGATAAAGCATTTAAATTTCATTTAAATTTTGATCTTTATTCAATAAAAGAAACATACGAGTCATCTTTATTAACATCCTCAATTGTTCCTTTAATTTTTAGTGATTTTAAATATCAAAATATTTTAAATAACGTTTCTGACTTAGATATATATTATTTAGCAGATGGAAATATCTATACAACTATTTCACGATTTATTGATAATAAAAAACCTTCAAGAAATAATAAAGAGGAAATAGCTAATACCGGAAGAGAATTAATTGGAACTTCAAAATTAGATATTTCTTCAGTTTTAGAAATGTTAAATTCTTCCTCAACTTCTTCAATTTCTTTAAAAGATATTTTTTCTCAAATAAGCTCGATGCTTAATGGATTAACTATCGATTTTTCAATTTTTGATATGATTATTTCATCGACAATCTTAAATTTTGTTAATGATGGGTTTTCATTATCTTTTAAAGAAAACGGATTAAAGGCTTTTTCTTCAATTTTTAACAATTTAGCTTCATATATATTTAAAAATAACGATATTGGACTAACTTTAGATGAAAATAATCCTTTAATTAACATTACTAATGCTTCTTTTGAATCAAATCCTTTAGAAATTAAAATGAGTTTTGAAGATGAAAATTCTTTAAAACCACTTTTCTATCTTTCTTTAACTAGAAATGATTCAAAAAATTTAGAAATTGAGCCTCCATTTAATTTAGAAGAAGATTACTTAATTCAACAAAAAGCATTAAAAGATATTAATGATTTATATTATTTTTATGATAATTATTCTTTAGATAGTGAAACTCAAAATGGAATTACTAATGCAATTAAAAATATTAATTCTTTAAGCGAAGAAGAAAAAAAGAGAGTTGAAAATTTTAATAATTATTTATCTTATCCTTTATTAACAACTGATGAAAATAATAATTTTCTCGAATTAAGCGAAAAAGAAAATTTAAATAATTTATATAAAAATATCGAAAATGTTGTTACTAAAAAAGTCGATAATGATACATCTTTTATTAGTGCTTATAAAGCTTTAAATGAATTATTTAATTCAAAATATTCAACTAATACAAAATATAATATTTTAAATGACGTTGCTAAAAATAATTCTGCTAGATTTGAAGAATTCAAAAATGAAATAAGCACTTATTTAAATACTTTCATTGACCCAATTTATAATTCTTTGTCAACACTTTTAAATGAATTTAAAAATAATGAAAATAGCAACACTTTAAATGAATCACATACTTTATTAGAAAAAATCTACAAATTAGTTGTTTTAGATGATTTAGTTTTAAGCAATAATCAAAAAATAGATATCGAGGAATTTAAAAATACCGATAATATTAAAACTTTATCAACCGAAATTATTAATAATACGATTAATTATTTATCACTTTCTTCTTCCTTAATTAATGAGGAATTAAATCAAGAAGTTTCAAATATTTTATTAGCTTATTTTAATGATTTAACTATTTTTTATAATAAATTAAGTGAAAATGAATTAACTAAATTCAATGATTATTCATCTTTCTTATTAATAAATGATACAAATGATGATATTTATAGAATTTTTGAACTTATTTCCAATAACAATGAAAAATATTATTCGACATTAAAAAGAAAAAACGATGAATTAATTAATCTTTTACTTACTAAAGTAGATAAATTTGCTAATAAACGAATTGATGAATATTTAACAAAAGATGAAATTTATTACATTTTAAATATCGAAAGATTAAACGAAACTAAAAAAGGTTTAGATGATATTTTTTCAATGTTAAATGTCTATATTTCATCAACTCTTTTTAAAAATTACTCTTCTTCTTTGACTTATATTGATAAATATTATTCGCTTGTTGGACTAATCGAAGAACAAATCGCTAATCTATCTTAAATTAATCTCTCTTTAATTATATTAAAGAGCACTTTGAGTTTGACTTTAATATAAAATAGTTATTTAATAAAGAGGTTTTAAAAAGCGTGTTTTAAGTATGAAAAAAGAAAGAAAAAATTTATATATCGCTTTAACGATTTTTTTAATTTTATTACTTACTGGATTAACCGTTGGTTTAACCCTCTATTTTTTAAATAATATTAGTGAATTTATTATAATTTTTGCTATTTCTTATCCATTTATGCTTATTACATATTTTTCTTTAAGATATGTTTATCAACATTTTGAAAATACATCAAAAGGAAAAATTTCTTTTTTAATTGGATATATTTTACGATTTGTATCGATTATTGGTGCACTTGGATTTTCACTTCTTTATTTATTTTTAACAAGCGGAATTGAAGCGCCATCAATCTATTATATTTTTATTGCTCCAATTTTATTTACTATTGGTTATATTGTTGGAATTTTGTTTAAATAGGTAAGGTAAAAAAAATATGAATGAAGGCGGTTTAGATTTTAATAGAGTTATTGAATGGCTAAGTTGGGATGAAATACCTCCAGAATTTTTATCATCAATTTTAGCATTAATCATCTTACTTGTTTTTACTTTAATTATTTCATTAAAAATTAAAAAATACGATCCATTACAGAAACCAAGTGGATTTATGAATGTTGTTGAAATGGTCACTGATTTTGCAGATCGACAAGTCTCATCTATTATGGGACCAGCTTTTAATGGATTTGGAGGATATATACTTTTTGTTGGATTATATATTTTCTTAGGATTCTTTATAGGAATGATAGGTATTCCTAATGTATTCCAAGTTGGCTCTCCTACCTATTTTGAAGCAATGCCAAACCCATTTACAAATATGGCAATGCCTCTATCAATTGCTTTGATTACTTTCTGTTTAACTCATTACACTGCTATAAAATATAAACACTGGACATATTTTGAAAGATATACTGAACCAATTGCGTTATTTTTACCAATAAATCTTATAACAATGTGGTCTCCGGTTTTATCACTTACTCTTCGTTTATTCGGTAATGCTTTAGCTGGTTATTGTATCATTACTCTTATTTATGTTGGTTTAGGAAGCGTTATTGAACCATATTGGGGTTTCTTATTCGAACCATTAATCGCTCCAGTTGCTCATTTATATTTCGATATATTTGATGGACTTATTCAATTAGCAGTATTCACAATTCTTACAATGATTAATGTTTCAAATGAATACATTTCTCCAGAAGATTTTATAAAAATGGAAGAAAATAAGAAAAATAAAAAACTCGCTAAAAAGCAAAAAAGACTTGAAAAAAAGGCTCAAAAAGAAGCCACTAAAAATGCTATTTAATTTAAGTTTCTAAACTTAATTAATATAAAAATTTAAATACAAAGGAGAAGAAATATGAATTTTATCGGATTAGGTATTGCTTGTATTGGTATGGGACTTGCTGCATTAGCTGAAGGTTGGGCAGTTTCAAAAGCTATGGAAGGAATTGGTAGAAATCCATCTGCTTCAGGTGATATTCGTACAACAATGATTATCGGTGTCGGTCTTATTGAATCAATCGCAATTTATATTCTTGTTGTCGCTATTTTAATGGCTTTCGTTATCTAATTTATAAAGAGGTTAAAAATATGAAAAAGAAATTAAAAATTATTGCTACTCTTTCACTAGTTTCTTTATCATTAACTTCTTGTAACACTGAAGAAATTGGAAATAGAATCCAAGAAGTTGTTAATAATATGCTCCCAAATCTTTGGGTCACTTTAATGCAACTTGCCATTTTTATTTTTATTGCTCTATTATTTATCTTTTTAGCATACAAACCATTAAAAAAGAAAATGCAAAAAAGAGCAGATTATATTGAAAATAATATTAAAGAAAGCGAAAGTAAAAAACTTGAAGCTCAAGAAAAAGTTAATCAAGCTCAACAAATCATCGCTGATAGTGAAAAACAAGCTGGCGAACTTATTAAAGCTGCACAAAAAACAGCCGAAAATAAAGCACAACAATTTGAAAAAGATCTCGCTTTAACATTAGAAAAACAAAAAAGACAAGCTCATAAAGATATTGAAGCAGAAAGAGAAAAAATGCTTCAAGAAGCACACGAAGAAATTGTTGATAGCGCAATTGCTGCTTCAAAAGAAATTTTAAAAAGAAATATCACAAAAGAAGATAATGATAAATTTATTGACGATTTTGTAAATGAATTAAATAAAGGAAATAACTAAAAATGAATAACGATTCTCTTATTAGCAAAATGGCTGAAGGTTTTTATCAAAACGCCATTGAAAATAAGTTAGTAACTTTATATCGAGAAGATTTAAAATTTTTAACACGGAATCTTAAAAAGAATCCAGATTTTTTAATGCTTTTAACTTCTCCTTTTGTTGATGATAAAGAAAAATATAAAGCATTAGACGATACTTTTGGCGAATTATTAGCTCCAGAGGTATTAATTTTCTCAAAAATGTTAATTAAAAATAAAATTATTAAACAAATCGATGAAGTATATGAAATATTTAATACTCTTGCTTATAGAGATCAAAATGTTTTAGAAGGTGTTATTTATTCACCATTTCCTTTAGATGAGTCTCAAATTAAAAAAATGGAAGAGGCTTTTGAAAATAAACTAGGTAAAAAATGTGTTTTTGAAGTATCTATCGATAAAAGTTTAATTGTCGGATTGAAAGTTTTAATCGATGGAACAATGTATGAACTCAATGCTTCTTCTCGTTTAGAAGACATGAAACAAAATTTATTGAAAAAATATTTTAAAAAACAAAACGATGATGAAAGGGAGGAGACTAAAAATGAGTGATAACAAAAACTTAAATTCTCTTTCAGAAATTATTAAAGATGAATTAAATAAATATGAACACAAAATAGATACTTCTAACGTTGGCCAAGTTGTTAGTGTTGGTGATTGTATCGCTACAATTTATGGACTTGATAATGCGATGTATGGGGAACTTATCGAATTTCCAAATGATAACTATGGAATGGTTATGAATATTGAAGAAGAAAGTATCGGTTGTTCTCTTTTTGGAAGTGTTATTAATATTAAAGAAGGCGATACATGCCAAAGAACTGGAAAAGTTGTTTCAGTTCCAGTTGGTGATGCTCTTTTAGGTAGAGTTGTAAATTCTCTTGGTCAACCAATTGATGGGAGAGGGCCTATAAAAGCAAGTGGATATCGTCCAGCAGAAATGCCTGCTCCTCAAATTATGGATAGACAAAGTGTCAATGAACCACTTGAAACAGGTATTAAAGCAATCGATTCAATGATTCCAATTGGAAAAGGACAAAGAGAATTAATTATTGGGGATAGACAAACAGGGAAAACCGCTTTAGCAATAGATACTATTATCAATCAAAAAGGAAAAGATGTAATTTGTGTTTATTGTTCAATCGGACAAAAAAACTCTTCTTTAGCACAAATTGTCGATCGTTTAAAAAGATTTGATGCTTTTGAATATACAGTCATTGTTAATGCTAGTGCGGCTGAACCTGCACCAATGCAATATTTAGCCCCATATTCAGCAACTTCTATTGCCGAATATTGGGCTCATCAAGGTAAAAACGTTTTAATTGTTTATGATGATTTATCTAAACATGCTGTCGCCTATAGAACACTTCTTCTTTTATTAAGAAGAAGCCCAGGAAGAGAAGCTTATCCTGGAGATATTTTCTATATTCATTCTCGTTTATTAGAAAGAAGTTGCCGATTAAGTGAAGAACTTAAAGGCGGTTCAATCACTGCTCTTCCAATTGTTGAAACACAAGCCGGAGATATTTCCGCATATATTCCAACAAATATTATTTCTATTACAGACGGTCAATTGTTTTTAAATAGTGATATGTTTAATAGCGGCCAAAGACCAGCTATTGATTCTGGATTATCCGTTTCACGTGTTGGTAGTGCCGCTCAATATAAAGTCATGAAACAAGTTTCAAAAGATTTAAGAATGGAACTTGCAAACTATCATGAAATGCTCGATTTTTCTAGATTCGGAAGCGATCTTGATAAAGGAACACAAAAAATATTAACTCATGGTGCGGTTTTACTTGAAACATTAAAGCAAAGACAATATATGCCTCTTTCCCTTGCTCAAGAAGTTGTTGATATTTATGTTGCTCAATCAGGCGAGTTAGATGAAATAAAGATTGATAAAATTCATGATGTTTTAAAACTTTTAGATAACTCAATTCTTTCTAAACCAAATAATTTATATGAAAAAATAAATGCAACTAAAGAATTTAATGATGAAGATAAAAAATATGTTATTTCATTATTAAAAACTATTAAATCAACTATAAAAGAAGAAAATAAAAACGATTTTAATGCAACTAAAGAATAGTAATTTTAATTAAAGTATGGCTCAATCACTTTTAGCAGTAAGAAAAAGAATAAACACTGTTCAATCTATTAGAAAGATTACAAAAGCTATGAAATTAATCGCTTCTAGTAGATATAACAAACTTAAAGAGATTTATGATTCAAATACCGCATATATCTCTTCTTTAAAGTATGCTATGGAACTTTGTTTACAAAGAGTCGACTTTGAAAAAACTGCCATTCCTACTTGTTTAACTAAAAATCCTGGTAATAAAAAATTATATATTTTTATAACTCCTACTCTTGGACTTTGCGGAAGTTATTATTATAACTTAGATAAACTTGCAAAAAAATATTTAACAAAAGATGACGATTGTATTTTTATTGGCGAAAAAGGTTATAAACATTATAAAAATAAAGTCAATTTAGCTATTCATGATTATGTTGGATTAAATGAAAATTTAACGTTAAATAATGTTAATTATTTTCGCCATGAGCTAGATAAACTTTATCGTGATAATTTATATTCAGCAATTTATATAATTTATACTAAATATTTATCTTCTATGTCGACGGAAGCTAGAATTGAACAACTTTTACCTTTAAAAGAAGCTAAAGTTAATTATGAAAAACCATTAAAATTACCATTTTTTGATGGGCAAAGTGCAAAAGTTGCTGATTTAATTGTCCCTCATTATTTGGATGCTTTAATATATCGTTATTTTTTAGAAAGTTTAATAAGCGAACAAACTTGTCGAAAAAATTCCATGGAAAATGCTACTTCTTCTGCAGATAAATTAATCTACAATCTAAAACTAGAATATAACAAAATTAGGCAACAAAAAATCACTCAAGAAATTACTGAAATTGTTTCCGGTAATAACGATACGCTTTCTTAAAACTTATAGGAGGAAAAGAAAAATGATTAAAAGTTACAAATTTAATTCAAAAAATAAAGAAGCTGAATTTGGCTATATTGTTCAAGCAATTGGGCCAGTTATCGATGTTCGTTTTTCTGATGGCCTTATTCCTTCTATGAGAACTGCTTTAAAAGTAGAATTTACCTATCAAGATAAAGAACATAACTTAATTTTAGAGGTTGCTCAAGATATTGGACATGATACCGTTAGATGTTTAGCAATGGGTACAACCGAAGGAATTAGAAGAAATTTAAAAGTTATTAATACTCATGAACCAATTAAAGTTCCGGTTGGAAACGAAGTTTTAGGAAGAATGTTCTCAGTTTTAGGAGAACCAATCGATAGAAAAGGTGAATTTAAAGTTAATGAAACTCATTCAATTTATAATTTACCTCCATCTTTCGAAGAACAACCTACAATTAGTGAAGTTTTTGAAACCGGTATTAAAGTTTTGGATCTTCTTTGCCCATATTTAAAAGGTGGTAAAGTTGGACTTTTTGGTGGTGCAGGTGTTGGTAAAACCACTTTAATTCAAGAGCTTATTCATAATATTGCTACCGAGAAGAAAGGTACCTCAATTTTTGCGGGGGTTGGAGAAAGATCTAGGGAAGGTAATGATTTATATAAAGAAATGGAAGAATCAGGTGTTTTAAAAAATACTGCTTTAGTTTTTGGTCAAATGAATGAATCTCCTGGAATAAGAATGAGAGCTCCTTTAAGCGCTTTAACTATGGCTGAATGGTTTAGAGATGTTGCTCATCAAGATGTTCTTCTTTTTATCGATAATATCTATAGATTTACTCAAGCAGGTAGTGAAGTCAGTGCTCTTTTAGGAAGAATGCCTTCTGCTGTTGGCTATCAACCAACTCTTGCTACTGAAATGGGTCAACTTCAAGAAAGAATCGCTTCAACTCGTGATGGATCAATTACTTCAATTCAAGCAGTTTATGTTCCAGCCGATGATTTAACCGACCCAGCTCCAGCAACTACTTTTGCTCATTTAGATGCAAAAACTGTTTTAGATAGAAATACTGCTGCTTTAGGTATTTATCCTGCTGTCGATCCACTTGAATCGTCTTCTAATATTTTAGATCCTAATATTGTTGGTAAAAGACACTATAATGTTGCTAGAAAAATTCAAGCAACATTACAAAGATATAAAGATTTGCAAGATATTATCGCTATTTTAGGTATTGATGAACTTTCTGATGAAGATAAATTAGTTGTTTCTAGAGCAAGAAGAATCAGAAATTTCCTTTCACAACCTTTCTTTGTTGCTGAAACATTTTTAGGAACACCTGGAAAATATGTCAAATTAGAAGATACTATTTCATCTTTTGAAAGAATTTTAAATGGGGAAGGTGATGATATGATGGAAAATGCTTTCCTTTATGTTGGAACATTTGAAGATGCAATTGAAAAAGATAAAAAATTAAAAGCAGAAATAAATAATTCTTCTAAAAATATAGAAAATAATGAAAATAAAGAGGAAAATAAGTAACTTTTTATCATTTTAAGATAGTTAATATATGAATAGTAATGTAATGAAATTAAGAATAGTTACGCCTTATAAAGTTATCGATTTAGAAAATGTAAAAAGCGTTAACGCTCTAACCGATTTAGGAGAAGTTGAAATTCTTCCTTTTCATTGTTCTTATTTAGCAAACATTGAAATATCTGTTTTAACTATTAAATTTTTAGATAAAGAAAAACATTATGCTGTTGGAGGAGGAGCACTCCATTTTATTGAAGAAGAAAATACTCTCGTTTTAATTTTAAATTCAATTATTCCAGTTCAAGATATCGATGTTGCTAAAGCTAAGAAAAAACAAATTGAAGCAGAAGCAAAATTAAAAAGAGCTTCTTCTATTTTAGAACATCGTAAAGCAGAAGTTTCTTTAAGAACATCTTTACTTGAAATAAACGCTAAAAATAACTTCAAAGAATAAATATATTATGATATATTTATTAAGCGTTGGGGCTTTAGCTCAGTTGGGAGAGCGCTTCCATGGCATGGAAGAGGTCGCCAGTTCGATCCTGGTAAGCTCCACCAAAATATAGATTAACACGATTTATATCGTGTTTTTTTTATTTCCACGTGTAAATTATAATATATTACTAGAATACTTAATATTAATATCAATTAAGCTAGTTTCATTTAAAACGATTGTATTTTCAGTATTATAAATATTAAATTCATTTATTAAATTAAAACGAATTATAAAAAGTAAAACTAATTCCGAAGATAAACAAAATAGTCGATAAAAGAAAAATTATTAAAGATATATAAAAAGGAAACTCTTTATAATTCCTTAATATAAGTTTTGATATATAAAGAGTATTAAAAACTATTCCTCCAATATTCAACAAAGTTAACAAAATTGCTAAAATTGGCACTCTCTCAATCATCAAATAATTAATAACATAAACAGACGAAGAATCACTATCAATGATTTTATCTACATATACACCAAATGAGGTGAAGGTAAGTATTAAATAAATTATCGAAAAAAACATAAAAATAATACTTAAAATTATAGATTTATCATTTTTAAAAAGTATTTTTATTTTTTCAATCATTTGCTTCATTTTTTTGAAAAACCTTTATTATAAAATTGTGATTTTTTACCTAGTTTGAACAACAAAACTATTTATACCGCCTATTATAAAGAAGATAAAACTTAGCGATAGAAAAATAATAGCTAGATAAAACGGATATCTTTTTTCAGTAGATATAATATCTCCAAGAGTTAAAGTATTAACAATTATTCCACTAACACTGCTAATTGTTATTAATGCACACATAAGCGGGGAATTACTAACAATTGAAATGTTGTAAAAATAAATAGAACTTTCGCTTATAGGAGGATGGTAATCAACGACAGTTTTAAAATTTACGAATGTAAATACCAATAATAAAATTTCTAAAAATAAAAATGTAATTAAAATAATCTTTTTAGTCATAAGTTATTATATTCCTCAACTTTCCCACAAGGGCAAATAGATTTATTCGTTTGTGTATTTATATAATTATTTGAATGTTTATGTACGTCACTTTTAAACTCAATATCGATTGAACCAAACTCATAAAAATTAGTGCCTGATTCATGACCATTGTCAAAGGTTTCCCACCATGTTTTAGCAATGTGCCCCCATCCAGTATGAACATAAACGAAATCTGAGTCGTAAGCAAAAGCAACTGTTGAATGTCCACAACCATTGGTTATAACCGGCCTATTTTCTTTAATAGTATTTTTAATTATATCTATATTTCTTCCTGAAAAAATATCTGACAGATTTCCTTCACAAGTATTTAAAACATAATTATCACCATCAAAACCACGAGACATTAAATAACGATTAACAAAATCAATATGAGCTTTAGTACCTAAACCATTGCCAGGATCATCGTACCATACATTATCTTTTAAAAATAAGTAAAGATAATCATGAAATGCACTAACCTCAAATTCATCGGTGCCAGGTGATTGATTAAAACTTCTTATATTATTCGTACTATGTTCTTCTTTTGTAGGAATATCATATGTATCTAATACTAAACTGTCATTAACAAATGTATCATAGTAACCTAAAAGTATCTGAGTCGAGACAATAAAACATGTCCCATCACTATTTTGACCATGCTTATTCCTTAACTTTTCAAAATAAAACGAATTATTAATCTTTGTAGCACTTGTTGGAATACTGTATATCTCTTCATAATCTCCAGCTTCGAAATTTAATTCTGCAATTTTATGTAAATTGTCATCTTCAATTATTATATCGCTATTTAAATCAATGAAATTCCTTCCATTAAAAACAATTTCGTTAATATCCCCTTTCTCAGCAAAAATTTTTAAGAATTTTTGATCATAAGATTCATATGGAAAAAATGATTGCTCCCATTTCTTTGTTACTTCACCATTCAATTTGTTCTCTAAAATATAATTGTCATCATATTTATACAATGTGTATTTATTAGCGCCACTTGGTGTATAGACTTCATCAATATATTGTTTTCTTAAATTTATAGTATTGCTTTTTAAATTACTATTTTCTAAATTATCATAATTTACAAATGACCTGACATTTGTTGCCTCAAATAAAGAAGCCAAAGCAATACCGAGTAAATATTCAACCATAAAAACCTCCTTAATCTCATGCGATTGATATTAATAATATTAACTTTATAATATATTTAACTATGATTGATAATCAAAATAATTATTACTTTTTTATTGTTCTTATTTCGAACATTTGATTTTTATCGCATTTTTATAGGCTTTTAGATAAAATATTTATTAGTATGATTGATAAAAAAGTAATAGGACAAAATATTAAAAATATTAGATATAAGTTGGGGTTAAGTCAAGATGAATTTTCATCAAAAATATTTATATCAAGGTCATCACTATCAAAAATTGAAAATGGTAAGCAACTTATTGATTTAGATTTATCAATAACTATTTCAGAAACTTTTAATGTCCCTTTAAGTGAAATTTTAAAAGGTTCTTATAAAGAAAATAAAGAATCAACAATTAACTCAAATTATAAATTTAAAGTTTATTTTAATATTTCTTTATTATCACTTATTTTAATACTTCTACTTTTTCAATATTTTTATTCGCTTTCTAACAAGCTTTATTATAATCAAGTTTATTCATCATTATGGCGGTATTTTAAATTTGACCAACCATATTTAATATTGTTTAACCTTTTGTTTTATTTTTTGCTTATTTTAGAAATAATATCTTTTGTTTTACTTATAAGGAGTTTAATTAATGTTAAAAAATTTGAAAATAGTCGTAATTAATTTAATATCAATTTTTAGTTTTTGCACTTTTTCTTCTTGCGCTAAAGAAAATGCAAGTGAATATACGAAAATTGATTTTATTAATGATTTTGATTTAAGCAATAATCTTATTTATAAAGTCAAAGATAATATCCATTCTCTTAATTTCACTTTTAATAGTCTTTCTTTTTTTAATAATATTTATTCAAATAAAAAATATATTATTGAGATTGGAAAATTAAACTTTGAAAAAAGTTTATCTATAAACGAAATAAAATTAAAATCTTCTTTTGCTATAACTCCCTTAGCTTTAAAAGAAGCAATAAAATATATAGAAAAAATATATACAAATAATGATTCAAAAACATTTTTTTATTTTAATGAAAACATAAATGAAGATTTAATTGAACATAATGTTTCATTTACTGTATTAAATAAAAACAATAATCTTTTAGGAATTTTAAAAGAAGATTTTTACATTTTTAAAAGTAATATAGATAATAATATTTACTATTCATTATTTAGTGATTATATTTTTTATCCTTATAATAATCGATATCGTATTAAAAAATTTAGCGATGATTATTTAGTTAATCATTATGTTTATGAAAGATATCAATTTCCTTTAAATAGAAATATTAAAAATTTAAATGAATTTAATGATGAACTTTTTGTATCCTTTTCTAATAAAAATATAGATTTTTATATTAAAAATTCTTTTAATAGTTTTTCACCCAATATTAAAACCGAAGCAACTATATTAAATACAAATATATCATACGAATTTATTAACCCATCATCGAACAAATTCCCTTATATGGGATACTATTCCTCACCTATTTCTTTTTGTAGCTTTCTTTCGTTAAAAAAAGATAATTTAAATGAAGAATTAAAAATAAATAAAAATATGGGCGTTTCAATATTAAAGTCAAATGGAAGTATTTTTGATAACGAAGAATATTCTTTTACATTAACAAGTTTTCTTTAAAATGATCTTTTATTAATTAATAATATTATTGAAAAACTATATATTACTAGAATACTTAATATTAATATCAATTAAACTAGTTTCATTAAAGATTGATGTATCTAAATATAAATAATATAAATTATAAGAAGAATCTTGATAAACTTTTATTCCTTCTTCTAACTTATCATCAATAATAAAATCAATACTGATTTTATTATTGAATAAATTATTTTTAATAGATACATAATAAGTAGGATATGAAGATGAATGAGTTATAATCAAAGTTTCAATTATCATTTTATTAACTAATTCATTTTTAGTTAATAATCCTAGACTACCTTTATTTTCTTGAATAATCTCATAAAATGTTGAAATACGTTTATAATATTCTTCATAACCAAGTTTTTTATATTTTAAAGAGTCATTTTCTAAATATTCATTAATAATATCAGATAATGTAAATTCATTTTCATTTGTCTTCCCAGGAATCGCAAAAAAACGAAAATGGCCAGCTTCTTTTTCTAAGTTATTAATCTTAAAATCTTTATTAATATTATTACAAGAAGTTAAAATATTAAATAATAGAATAAACGATATAGCTTTAATAAAATTTCTTTTTTTCATATTTTTTATACCTTTTATTAAAATAAGAAAAAAATAACTTAGTTTTGGTGCATAAATTTTGATTTTTAAATAAAAAATATAATAAATTGGCGCCCACGAGAGGATTCGAACTTCCGACTTTCACCTTAGGAGGGTGCTACTCTATCCAAGCTGAGTTACGTGGGCACTTTTTATATTATATATTTAAAAATCACTAAATAAAGATAATTCTTCACTTTCTCTTAAATGCGATAAACTACCCATAGTTTTTAAAACATCTATTACTTTTGAAGGTAATTTTGCTCTTTTAGTAAAATCTTCAACACTATCGAATTCTCTTTCTTCACGAGCTTTAATAACACTTTCTCCACCGTTTTCACCAATTCCATCTAAGACTTTAAATGGTGGAATAAGAGATTTGGTTTCTTTATCGATAATAAAATCATTACTCATTGATCTATTAATATCAATTTTTTGGAATTTAAAGCCTCTTTCAGCAAATTCTAAAGCGACAATTAAAGTATCTAAAATACCTTCTTCTTTATTAGATAATTTTTGAGTTGGATCTTTTGAAACTTTACGTTTTTCAAATTCTTCAATTTTTTCATGAATTGCATCGATTCCTTTAATCATCACATCAATATCATATTGATCACATCTTAAAGTAAAGAATGTTGCATAAAATTCAAGTGGATAATAAATTTTAAAATAACCAACACGAAGAGCCATCATAACATAAGCACAAGCGTGTCCTTTTGGGAAAAGATATTTAATTTTCTTACATGAATCAATGTAATAAGAAGGAACGTTATGATTTTCCATATCTAAAATTTGTTCATCAGATAATTTTTTACCTTTTCTAACTGTTTCCATAATAGTGAAGGCTTTTGAATTATCTAATCCCATAGAAATAAGATATGACATAATATCATCTCTACATCCAATAACCCCATTAATATCGGTAATTCCATTAGCAATTAAACTTTGAGCATTATTCGACCAAACATCTGTACCATGTGAAAGACCTGAAACAATTAATAATTGCTTAAATGATGTTGGTTTTGCTTCACGTAAAAGTTGTTTAACAAAGTTAGTTCCAAATTCAGGAATTCCAGTTGTTCCAACATCATTTTTTATATATTTATGTTGAAGTTTTAAAACATCATTACTTGTAAATAAGGAGATAATATTTTTATCATCCATTGGTATATCTTTAATATCAACACGTGCTAAATTTGACATCATTCTTAAAGCTTGAGGATCAACGTGTCCAAGCATATCAAGTTTTAAAATAGTATCGTGAATAGCATGGAAATCGAAGTGAGTCGTTTTCCATTCAACGGTAGTATCATTAGCTGGATATTGAACAGGGGTAAAATCATAAATTTCCATATCACGTGGAACAACGACAATACCTCCTGGATGTTGACCGGTTGTTCTTTTAATTCCAACACATCCATAAGCTAAAGCTGCAACATATGAACCTTTAATTTTATCAGGATTTAATCCTTCATTTTCAAAAAACTTTCTTACATATCCATAAGCAGTTTTAAATTGAACTGAAGAAATAGTTCCTGCTCGATAAACCTTATCTTCACCAAGTAAAACTTTAGTAAAGGTGTGAGCTGTTGATTGGAAATCAGCAGGGAAATTTAAATCGATATCAGGGACTTTTTCAGCTTTAAATCCTAAGAATGTTTCAAAAGGAATATTTTGTCCATCTTTAATCATTTTTGTTCCGCATTCTGGACATTCTTTATCTGGAAGGTCGTAGCCAGAAGTAATTCCATCACTCATATCATGGAATTCAACATGTTTACAATGTGGGCATCTATAATGAGGAGGAAGTGGATTAACTTCAGTAATTCCTCCACAATATGCAGCAAAAGATGAACCAACAGATCCTCTTGAACCAACGATATATCCTCTTTCATTTGTCATCCTAACAAGTTCATGAGCAATATAATAAGTAACCGAATATCCATTACCAATAATTCCATCAAGTTCTTGTTTTAAACGATTTTCAATATATGCAGGAAGCCTTTCACCATATTCTTCGTGAGCTTTTTTATAACAAAGTTCTGTCAATAAATTCTCACAGTTATCGATTTTTGGAGTATATAATTTATCTTCGATTGGAATAATCACTTCACACATGTCTGCAATTTTATTTGTGTTAGTAATAACATATTCTTTAATTTTTTCTTCATCTTCTAGCCAAGCAAAAGCATCTAACATTTCTTTTGTAGACATAAAATGTTGATCAGGATTTTCGAATTTTGGATAATTTTTTCTAGAATATGGATTTAAAGGATGGTTAACATCACCAACTCCCTTGGCAGTGATCATTACGTCGCGATAAATTTTGTCACTAGGATTAACATAATGACAATCTCCAGTAGCAACAATCATCTTATTTTGTTTATTCGCTTCATCAATTATACTTCTTAAATACATTTTTAAGATGTCTTCATTTTGAATTTGATGAGTATTAATTAAAAAAGAATAATTATTTAAAGGTTGTAATTCTATGTAATCATAATAAGAAATTGCTTTCGAAAGAGTTTTTTCATCTCTATAAGCTGCATCATAAAATACATCGCCATTAAAACAAGCCGAGCCAATAAGTAAATTCGAACGATATTTATTTAATAATGAACGTGGTACAAGCGGTATATTTCCAACATAATTACATTCAGAAATTGAAATAATTTTATATAAATCTTTCAATCCTTCTCTATTTTTAGCTAAAACAGTCGCATGAGTTGCGCTTCTTGTATTTTTATAAAGTTCTTTAGGATAATTTAAAGCGGTTAAATCTAAAAGAGTTGGTTCTTTAATCTTTTGATCAATCATGACTTTTAAAGCAGCCCAACAAGAAGATAAAACTTGAGCATCGTAATCAGCTCTATGTGCGCTTTCATCATCATAATTAACATCTAATCTATTACATAAAGCTTTTAAACTATGACCTCTATTAAGTGGGAAAATATAACGTGATAAAGCAAGAGTATCGATAACAGGATGAATAAACTCAACTCCATAAGTTTCTTTAAAAGCACGATTAAGATGCTCATAATCGAAATTTGCGTTATGAGAAATCAAAATTGAATCACCAATAAATTTTAAAATTTGAGGAAATACCTCTTTAATTGTTGGAGCATTTTTAACCATTTCGTTAGTAATATTGGTTTTTTTAACAACTTCTTCAGGTATTTCTTTTAATGGATTAATTAAAATATCGAGACGATCAACGACCATTCCGCCTTCAATTTTTACCGCACCAAATTCTGTGATATTATCATAACGTGTTGATAAACCAGTTGTTTCAAGGTCGAATGCAATAAAATTACAATCTTTTAATTTAACGTTTTTAGGATTTAAACAGGCATTTAAATAATCAGGAATTAAATAAAGTTCACTTCCATAAAGCATCTTTAAATTATATTTTTTAGCTGCTTTTTGAGCATCTGGAAAACCTTGAACAACTCCATGATCTGTAATAGCAATAGCTTTCATTCCCATATGAGAAGCAAGTTTACAATATTCACTAATATCACCAACTCCATCCATTTCACTCATTTTAGTATGTAAATGGAGTTCAACTCTTTTATTTTCTTCATTATCATCTCTTAAAGGATCATCTGGAAGCATATAAAAATAGTGTCCGGTTATTGTAAATTCTTTAGCGTTCTTAAAAAAAGTAACTTTTCCTTTAATTTCAATATTTTTCCCAATAATATCGTTAAAATTCGTTTCATTTAACTCTTTTTCTGTAGGATAAAGCGTTACATAAACAGCGCTTTTTAAATTAGTAACCCCAATTTTTACTGCTTTTTTATTGTTACGAATATCTCTAATTTCGCTTTCAAAAACTTTACCTATAAAATCAACTGAACCGCTATTTTCATCAATATCTTCAAGATTCATTTTTAAATAGTCATTACTTTTTTTGAATACTTCTCTTTTATATTCTTGTTCTTGTTTAATTTCTTCGCTTTCTTTTTCAGCTTTTTTAATATTCTCAATAGTTTTTTTATTTAATTCCAAAAATTCTTCCTCCCTTCTCTTTTTAAGTTCTTCAACATCTAAAGATTTGTCTTTAATATTAGCACTAGAGAAAGAAGAATTTTCTAAATTTTCATTTTCTTCATATATAACATCAACAACATTGTCACTATTATCGATAAATTTGTCATCATTTTTTTCAATATTAAAATCACTTTGATTATTAAAATAATCATCTTTTAAGATATTATCTTTTTTATCATCATTTTCATTTTTAATATGGTTTTTATTTTTTAACTCATATATTTCTTTTTCATCATACAAGCCAATTTCAATAGGAAGGTTATAACAAGCAAAAGAAAAAAGATTTTCTAATTCTTTTTTAATTAATTCAAAGCTTTCTAAATCGATATGGCTATTAAAAAATATTTTTAATTTGGAATTTAAATGAATATAAGTATCATAATCATCGAATGTTTTCGAATAAATAAAATCACTTAAAAATTCACTTATATATGATAAAGAAATCTTTTCTTTATATGTAAAAATAAATTCATAATCATATGAATTTATTTTTTCAACGTGATTAATAAAATCAAGTAAAGAATCAAATTTCCATAAAGAATCTTTTAAAATATAATAACGATATTTATTTTTAATGCTATTCCCTTTATCTTTATAAATAGATATAAAATCCATATCGTATTTAGATGTATCAGAAATTCCAATACTATTTAAAAAACGAATCATTTTTTCTTTCATGCTTTTATTTCTTCTTCTTTAAAATTATAGAATATAAAACTAAAAATATATAATTAATTATTTATTAAATTAAAATAATCCAATAACGTCTTTGATGATAATAACAAAGAAAAGCGCAAAGAGTAAAACTAAGCCAACTGTTGACATAATATTTTTAATCTTTTGAGGAATATGCCATTCATCATCATAAGCAATCTTTTCTTTTTCGAGAGTTTCATTATTTCCAACTACTAAAGTAGTATTTTTATTAATTGAAACTTGATCATCTTGAATTTCACTAACAATATTATGTTCTTTAGTTAAATCAACTGTTTCTGCTAGTGTTTCTTCATTATTATTTAAAGAAACACTTTGATTATTACTATTTTCATCGTTTATAACTTTATTATCAGCAATAACTTTATTTTCTTTATTATTTTTATTTTTAATCTTTTTATGAAGTTTATAAAATCCGTTTACAATTCCTTCGATAATTTCGACTAAAATTTGCCAACCATCTAATCCAGGGAAAGGTAAAAGATTAAATAAAGCAAGATTAACGGAAATAATACCCCATGAATTTAAATATACATAAAATGGTGAGTTAGTTAAAATTGTTGTTGTTTGAGTAAAAATAGCAATTGGCCCGCCAACATTATTCCAAGCTTCACTTTTTGAAAAAAGATCAATAAGAGCGTTTGAAACTAATGTAGTTGATTCGACCCAGTTTTCTCCAGCAACTCTAAAAGAATCCCAACCTAAATATGAATAATTAACAACTGGACCAAAACCAATTCTTTCAAAAACATTAGTTGCATCTTTTTTAAATGTAACATTAACTTTATTTTGAATTGGTTCATTATTTTCACTATTTCCACTTCTAAAAGTTATTAAAGCTTTAATTTCATCATTTGAATTTAAACTAACTTCTTTTAAAGTTAAATCATCATTTAAAAGTGGAATATTGAAAGTTTCACCTTCATTAAAAGGAACAATTTCATTATTTACAACATGATAAATATTTTGATAATTAGTTGGAAGTTCTTCTCCAACAGTATAAGTATAACCTTCGAAAATACGAATATATTGGGCTAAATCTGTATCATTATAATTAAAATTAGCTACATCAAAAGCCAATACATAATTGCTTTTTCCATTATATTCAACAGAAGCTGAATTAATTATGTAATATTGAGGAGAAACTGTTTTAACAGTGTTACTTGAATCAAGAACTTCGATAGTTAAAACATCTACATTCATTGCAGGATTTGTTTCGAAAAAAGTTAATAATTCATTATTTAATTCATTATTATTCTCATCTTTAACATGTGTTTTAAAAGAAGTTTCATCGTTTATTCCAACTACATTAATATAGAAATTATCGATATTTGGAAAACAAACCGCTGAAATAAAAAAGATAATATATGCAAGAACAAAATTCATTACGATACCAGCGGCCATAACGACAATTCTTTTCCATCTTTTTATACCTTCTAAAGAACGAGAACGAGGAATATTAATTCCATCAGGAGCTTCTCCTTCCTCTCCATACATCGAAACATATCCACCTAAAGGCAATAAACCAATAGAGAAGGTTGTTTCACCGTTTTTTCTTTTATGTTTAAAAATCTTTGGCCCGAAACCAATTGAATAATCACTACAATAAACATTAAAACTTTTTGCAGCAATTAAATGACCAAGTTCATGTATTGAAACTAAGACTCCTAAAGCAATAAAAAAGAGTATTAAAGACAAAATTGTTGTTAAAATTTCCATATAATATTAATATTCCTTATTTTTAATCAAATTTGATGTAGCAATTCTTATTTTTTTATTTAATTTAACAATATTTTGAATAGTTAATTCTTCCTTAAAATCGTACATCTTTAATATTTTATCAATTATTTTAGTTATATCAACATAATCGATAATTCCATATAAAAAAGCTTCAACTGCAATTTCATTTGCGGCATTAATAATTAAACCAGAAATTCCTTTATTTTTAATTACAAAGTAACCATATTTAAGAGCAGGAAACTTATTTAAATCAACATCATAAAATTTATATTTATCTAAAGTGTTAATTTCAGTATCACTGAATTCTTTATTTTTTGTTTTAAAAAAAGATAAACAATCAGCTATTTGAATATGCATATCAGCTTTTCCAACCGAAAGTTTATATGTCCCATCTTTAAGTTCAATAAAAGAATGAACATAACTATTCCTATCTACTTTAACTTTAATTTTACTAGCTTTAACATTAAATAAATAATGTGCTTCAATAATTTCAAAAGCTTTATTCATTAATGTTGAAGAATCAATTGTTATCTTTTTGCCCATTTTATAGGTTGGATGTTTTAAAGCATCTTCAACTTTAATATCTTTAAATTTCTTTTTATTTAAAAAGAAAAAAGGACCGCCTGAACAAGTTAAATATATCGTTTTTAAATCTTTTTTATTAACATTTTTTAAACATTTAGTAATTGCGGCATGTTCACTATCGATTGGGTAAATCATTTTCCTTCTTCCAACGATTTTTTTAATTAATTCTCCAGCAACAACTAAACTTTCTTTATTAGCTAAAAAGACTTTTTTATTATTGTTTAAAGCAGAAATTGTTGTCATTACACCACTAAAACCAACTAAAGCATTTAAAATTACATTATTTTCAACGATTTTTGTTAAAGAAATTAATCCACTATCACCGTGGAAAAATTTATATTGTTTAAATTGTGATTTTAAAATATTATAGTCAGTTTCGTTTTTTACACAGATATATTTAAGTTTTTCAAAACGCGGAATAATTCTAGTTTTTAAAAATTCAATATTTTCACCAACGCTTACACCTAAAAGACAATATCTTTTCTTTAAAGAATATAAAAGGTCTAAACTTTGGCTCCCAATACTTCCAGAAGCACCTAAAACAATAATATTTTTCATTTTTTATGAAATAACACCGACTCCCATAACCATGATTAATAAAGATGTGGTAATTGAAGTAACAATAATCGAATCAAAACGATCTAGAATGCCACCATGTGATTTCAATATCGTGCCAAAATCTTTAATCTTGAAAGTCCTTTTAATTGAAGAGAATAATAAATCGCCTAAAGTTGCAGAAAGAGGCATAATGATGGAAATAATTAAGATATTATACCAATGTTCTAAATCTAAAACTCCTTCTAAAAGTGGGTGTCCAAAACAAGACAAAAGCATTCCAAATCCAAATGAAATAATAAAAGAAATTATTACTCCGCCTACAAAACCTTCAATTGTTTTTTTAGGAGAAATTTTAGGGCAAAATTTATGTTTTCCAAATAAAACTCCAATAAAGAATGCGCCAACATCATTAAAGCATGTTCCGAGTAAAAAATATAAAATTAATAATGATGAAGTGAAATATTTAAACATAGGATCAACTTCAACTGTGTTTGATACATTTAAAAATGGTAAAAATCTTAAATAAATCAAACATTGAAGTCCTAAAGAAACTACAAAAAGCATTGTAATTAAATAAAACGCATCGTGTATTGTAAAAGTATCATCAATAAAAACATTTATAAAAAAGAAGGCTATTGAAATGCAAAAACATGTCAATGATATTTGTGGAGCTTTAAACCCTTTTAAAATATCATAAGAAAAACTTCCTTCTGCTCCGGATTCGATAAAATTATGATACTCAATAATCAAATCTTTTAAAAATATATAGAAAACTAAGGCAAACATCATAAAATAGGCAAATAAATATATGATGCTTTTAAATTTTCTTTCGATAGATTGAGGAGCTTTGCATAGCTCATGAGTCATAATTAAAATAAGGAAGAAAATTAAAGCAAGCCAAAAATAACCCCCTAAAATAATGCAAGGTATAAAAATTGCAACTAAAATAATTGCAATAACTATTCTAGAAACAATGTTTGTTTTAGCTTCTTTATTAAGCTGATTTATATGATGTTCTCGAGTTTCTAATTGAGAATCTTTATTATTGTCTTCCATTTTTAAAACTAAACTTTCATTATTTCTTCAGTTTTTTCTTTTAATAAGTTATCAATTTTAGCAATAAATTCATCAGTTAATTTTTGAATTTCGCTTTCTTCTTTTTTTCTTGTATCTTCAGTGTAGGAGTCGTCTTTTTTAATTTTGTCCATTAAATCTCTACGAACATTTCTAATAGCAACTTTAGCTTCTTCGCCATAACTTTTTGCTTTTTTTGTTAATTCTTTTCTTCTATCTTCAGTTAAAGCAGGCATATTTAATCTGATTTGTTTTCCATCAACAACTGGATTAATTCCAATATCTGAAGCATTAATTGCAGCGACAATGCTTTTAATATCTCCACTATCAAAAGGAATAATTAAAAGTTGTCTTGGTTCTGGAACTTTAATTGCTGCGATTTGTGTAACTGGCATTCTATCACCATAATAATCGCAAGTTAAATTTTCAAGTAAAGCAGCATTAGCTCTACCAGTTCTTAATGTGTTTAAACTTTCATGATAATTTTCAACACATTTTTCCATTTTTTTACTACATTCATTTAAAATATCATCCATATGTCTACTCCTTCTTAATTGTAGTTCCTATATTTTCATCTCCATTAATGACTTTCATAAAATTTGAGAAATCATCCATTGAGAATACTCTTGTAATTACATCGCTATCTTTGAGTAACTCTAAAGCTTGTTTATCCATAACTTTTAAATCATTTTCGATAGCTTCTTTATAAGTTAATGATTTAATAAATTTTGCATCAGCATATTTGTTTGGATCTTTAGTGTAAACTCCATCTACACCATTTTTAGCGGCTAAGATTAATTTAGCATCCATTTCTATTGCTCTTAAAGCTGCGCATGAATCAGTTGTATGTTTAACTTTCCCTACTCCACCAGCAAAAAGTATTACATATCCTTCATCCATTTCTTTTTTAGCAATATCTTTATTATATTTAGGTGCAACATCTTCAACCATTAAAGCACTATAAAGTTTATTTTTAATATTGTTAACAGTTAATAAAGCTGAAATAGCTTTTAAATTAATAACTGTACCAACCATTCCCATATAATCGCCATCATCATAAGGGATACCATTTTCTTCGGCTATTCTTCCTCTAAAAATATTTCCAGCACCACATACAATTCCGACATTTATATTGTTTTTGATTAGTTCATTAACTAAATCAACAATCTTTTTTAATTTTTCTTTAGAAAAAATTAAATGAGAAGAAGTATCACTTAATGCCTCTCCAGATAATTTTAAAATTACTTTTGTTTTAACTTCTTCTTTTTTCATCTTAATAATTATAATCGAAAATAGAGTAATATTTAAGTTTAATTTAACTTTCTCATTGAAAAAAGACCCCAAAATTGAGGTCTTTAATGTTATTTTTTTCTTAAAAACTATTTAGCTTGAGCCATAACTTCTTCAGCAAAGTTATCAACTCTTTTTTCTAAACCTTCACCAACTTGGAAACGGATGAATTTAACGACTTTAGCACCTTTTTCTTTTAAAGCTTGGCCAACAGTCTTTGTAGGATCCATCATATATTCTTGGTCTTCTAAAGTAACTTCAGCGAAAACTTTATGAACTTTGCCAGCAATAATATTTTTTAATGCTGCTTCTGGTTTATTTTTTAATTTTTCATCGTTTTTAACAGCTTCAAGTTGAATTTCAGTTTCTTTAGCTTTTGCTGCTTCATCAATTTGATCTTCGCTAATATATTTTGGATTATTAGCGCAAACATGGATTGCAATACCTTTAGCAAGTTCTGGATCATCTTTATCTAAAACAGTGATAACAGCAATTTTACCACCCATATGAATGTATGTTCCAACACCTTGTCCTGCTTCAGGAGTTACAACTTCAAATCTTCTTAATGATAATTTTTCACCGATTTTAACAGTAGCGTCTGTAAAAAGTGTGTTACAAGCTTCATTAGCTTCTTCTAATGATTTGCATCCTTCTTTTAAAATTTTATCATTAACAGCTAAGACTAAATCTTTGAATGCATCGGAATGAGCAACGAAATCAGTTTCACTATTAACTTCAGTGACAACAACTTTTCCACATTCATTGCATTTTGTAATTAATGCTAAACCTTCAGCAGCAATTCTATCTGCTTTTTTAGCTTGTTTAGCAATACCTTTTTCTCTTAACCAATCGCAAGCTTTATCGACATCATCGTTACATGCAACAAGTGCATTTTTACAATCCATCATTCCTGCGCCGGTTCTTTCTCTTAAAACTTTAATTAATGCAACATTTGCCATTAAAATTATTCTCCTTTTGTTTCAGTATTAACTTCAACTTTTGTTTCGTTTGTTTCAGCTTTTGCTTCTTCTTTTTTAACATCTTTATTTGCTTTATTAGCAAATCTTGCTTCATATCTAGCTTTTTCTCTTTCCATTCTTTCTCTTTGCATTTCTCTTCTTGCAGCTAAACGTAAAGCATTTTCTCTATCAGCTTGTCTGATAGCATCTTTCATAGTAACTTCTTCGCCTTCATCTTTGCTATAAGCAATTTCTGGAAGTCCGCCCTTTGCTTCAACAATTGCATCAGCTAAAACAGAAATTAATAATTTAACACTCTTTTGAGCATCATCATTTCCAGGAATAACATAATTAATACCATCTGGATCACAATTTGTATCACAAATTGCAAAAACAGGAATATTTAATTTAATAGCTTCTTTAATAGCGATTCTTTCTTCAGTTGGATCAATAACGATTAAAGCATTAGGAGCTTTTCTCATTTCCTTGATACCATCTAAGTTTTTAGCAAGTTTTTCTTTTTCTTTTCTTAAAGCAGCTTGTTCTTTTTTAGGAAGTCTATCCCAAACACCATCAGATTCTTCTTGTTCTAATTCTTTTAATTTTTTAATTCTTAATTGAATAGTTTTGAAGTTTGTTAATGTTCCACCAAGCCATCTATTTGTGATATAGAAAGATCCGCTTCTTTCAGCTTCTTCTTTAACGATATCTTTAGCAACTTGTTTTGTACCAACTAAAAGAACTTTACCGCCTTCTAAGACGATTTCTTTTAATTTTTTATAAGAATTTTCAACAGCTTCTTTTGATTTATTTAAATCAATAATGTAGATTCCATTACGTGCGCAATAGATAAATGGTTTCATTTTTGGATTCCATTTTCTAGTTTGATGTCCATAGTGAACACCTGCTTCAAGTAATTTCTTTAATGTAATGATAGGAGCATTTGGATCAAAAACTGCTTCTGCCATTTCTTGTTGTTCAGCTTCTTTTGCTGCCTCTTCTTTTTGTTCTTGTTCAGCGACTTTAACTTCTTTTTCAGCTTCGTCAAGAACGACATTTAAATTTTCTTCAGACATTAAGTCTCCTCCTTATTTGTTAAGCCTCCACTACTTCGAACAGCCTTCCCTACATTAATAAAATGTAGACTAGGACGCTGAATTCATAGTGTGCGTATTCTTTTAGGCATCAAAAAACCCAAAAGTATGAATATTATATATATATTTAAGGTTATATGCAAACCATTTTTACTTATTTTTTGTCGAATTTTGTGGGAAATATTTGTTATATTCGTTTTTAATTTTTTCTTTTGAAACATGCATATAAATTGAGGTTGTTCCAACTGATTCATGCCCCATAAGTTCTTGAATCATTCTTAAGTCTGCTCCCTTATCTAAAAGATGAGTTGCAAAAGAATGCCTTAAAACGTGAGGATGTAAATCAAATCCTAATGAAAGACCCGTTTTTTTAACAATTTCTTTTAAAATATATTCTAAACCACGACTAGTTAATTGTTTTCCTTTAGAATTTAGGAAAAAATAAGGTGTTTTTTTATCAACTTCATTATCTTCTATTAATTGAACTCTTAAAAATTTAGCATAATCAATCATCGCGATTTTAGCATCATTAGAAAAAGGAACGATTCTTTCTTTATTTCCTTTACCAATAATTCGCATATAACGAGATGAAAAAACAATATCGCTCGTTTTTAAATTAATTACTTCAGAACATCTTAAACCAGAAGAATACATCAATTCTAATAAAGCTTGATCACGGCTTTGCAAATTATCTACACGCTTTTTATTTGCTTCTAATAAAGCTTTAATTTGTGATTCGTATAAAACTTCAGGCAATTTATCATGCTTTTTAGGTGATACGATTAATAAAAACGGATTAGAATCGACCATATTTAAATCATATAAATAAGAATAATATTTTTTTAAAGCCGAAATTCTTCTTCTAAGAGATCTAGGAGATTCATTATTTCCTCGATAAGTTTTATTTTTCAATCGTTCAGCCATAAATAGACGAACATCATCACGTGTTATTTTTCTAAAATCTAATTGTTTTTCAATTAAAAAGTTCTCAAAAATATTTATATCTTGAGAGTATGATTTAATAGTATTTTCACTATAATTTAATTCGTGTTTAAGATGCGATAAAAATAATGCTTGCTCTTTAGTCATTTAAATATTTTTTAAATTCTTCAATTGCCTTTAAAGAAGTATCGATTACTTTGTTTTTGTCTTCTTTATTTGCTCTATAAATTATACCAAAATTTGCATTCATCGGTTGAAAATTGTTTAGTCCGGTATGTGTTATATATCTAACTAATGCACCTAAAACAGTATTAAAAGATAATGGCTTAAATTCTTTATTTTTAAGACGTAAATATAAATATATTGCTGCTAATAAGCCACTAGCTGCGCTTTCAACATAGCCTTCAACTCCACTAAGTTGACCAGCAATAAAAATATTTTTATTAACTTTCATCGATAAATCATCATTTAATATTTTTGGAGCATAAATATAAGAATTTCTATGCATTAATCCATATCTTGCAAATTTGGCATTTTCTAAACCTGGAATAAGTGAAAAAACTCTTTTTTGTTCACCGTATGTTAAATTTGTTTGAAAACCTACTAAATTATAAAAATCTCCAATTAAATCATCCTGTCTTAATTGAACAACCGCATAATATTGATGGTTGTTATTTTCTAATCCAACCGGTTTCAAAGGACCGAATCTTAATGTATCGATTCCTCTAGAAGCTAAAACTTCAATTGGAAGACAACCTTCAAAATAATTTTTATCAAAATCATGAAGTAACGCTTTTTTTGCATTAATTAGCTCATTATAGAACTTAAAATATTCTTCTTTTTCCATTCCGCAGTTTATATAAGAGCCATCATCTTGGTCATATCTTGATTTTATAAAAACTTTTGAAAAATCAATTGAATCTTTATAGATAATTGGTGCTGAAGCATCATAAAAACCATAACTATCAATTTTAGTTAAAGAATTAATTTCATCTAAAATTTCTTTTCCACTCAATGGACCAGTCGCAATAATATTAATTCCTTCAGGTAATTTTGTTGCATTTTCCTTAATAATAGTTATATTAGGATTATTTTTAATTTTTTCTGTTATATAAGACGCAAAAATTTCTCTATCAACTGCCAAAGCATCTCCACTTTTAACTTCGCTTACTTTGCTTGCTTCCATCATTATTGAGCCTAAACGAGAAATTTCTTCTTTTAATAAACCACAAGCATTATCAAGTTTTTTACTTTTTAATGAATTTGAACAAACAAGTTCACCAAAAAGATCGCTATGATGGGCGCCATCGTTAAATTCAGGTCTTCTTTCATATAGATTAACTTTAATGCCACGATTTGCTAAGAAATTAGCAGCCTCTGAGCCAGCTAAACCAGCTCCAATAATATTTATAACTAAATCTTTATCCATTATTTTTACCATTAATAGGTTCTATATAGTCGCAATTTGGATAAGAAGAACAGCCATAAAAATAGCCTCTTTTGCTTCTTCTTTTAACTAAAAGAGCTCCACATTTAGGACAGTATCTTTTTTCTTCTTCCTCTCCTTGATCAATATATCGGCAATTTGGGAAATTTGAGCAGCCAATAAATGTATCGCCTTTTTTGTTTTTACGATAAACGAGCGGAGAGCCACAATTAGGGCAATTTCTTCCTACCTCAATTGGTTTCTCTTTTTCTTCTTTTTTAATATATTTACAACTTGGATAATTGCTGCAAGCAACAAATTCCCCATATCTTCCTTTTCTAACTACTAAATCTGAACCACAAACTGGACATTGTTCACCAGTTTTTTTAAGAGGTTCTTTATACATTTGGTCTTTAACTTCATTAAATTTATCAATAAATGGGAAATAAAAATCAGAAATAACTTTCTTCTCATCTGCTTCACCATTTTGAATTCTATCAAGATTATTTTCCATTTCAGCAGTATATTCAGTATTTATTAAGTCAGGGAAATATTTTGCTAAAACTTTAGAAGTTAAAACACCTTGTTCTGTTGGAGTTAAAATTCCTTTTGAAGAAGTAATATATTTTCTTGCTACTAAAGTTTGGATTGTGGAAGAATAGGTAGAAGGTCTACCAATACCCTTTTCTTCCATCAATTTTACAAGCTTTCCTTCGCTATATCTTGCTGGCGGTTTTGTTTCATCTTCTTCAAGCTTTACATCAGTAAGATCATACTTATCTCCGATTTTAAATTCTGGAATTAAATTATCAGCTTCTTCGTCTTTAAAAACATCAAAACCAGGGAATAAAGTTTTTGAGCCGGTTAATTTGAAATTTAATGAATTTGTTGCTTCAAGTATAACGCTTGTTTGTAAGACTTTTTTATTGCTCATTAAACAAGAAACGCTTCTTTCAAAAATTAATTTATATAGTTTATAAGCTTTTGCTGATAAATATTTTTTCATTTTTTCTGGAGTTCTTTCTAAAGAAGTTGGACGAATTGCTTCGTGTGCGTCTTGGGCATTTTTAACTTCTTTTTTACTAACTTGTGGTCCTTTATAAAACTCTTCACCATATTTTGAAATAATATAATCTTTACAATAAGAGATAAATAAATCAGAAAGTTTTGTTGAATCTGTTCTAATATATGTAATTAAGCCAGTTAAGCCTTCATCAGTTTCAATACCCTCATATAATTCTTGGGCTAAAAAAGTAGTTTCTTTTGTTGAAAAACCGTATTTAGAAAATGCAGCTTGTTGCAAAGTAGATGTTCTAAATGGTTCTTTCGCACTTAAAAATTTCTCTTTTGAATCAACTAATAAAACTTTAACTTCATTTGTTAATGTATCAAGAGCTTCTTTAGCTAAGTTTTCATCTTTAAAATTATCCATCTTTTCATTTTTATAAGAAACTAAACTCAATGGAAATTTATTTTCTTTAACTTTTAAAGATGCAAACAATTTATAAAATTTTTCACTTTTAAAGTCTTGAATCTCTTTTTCGTGATCACAAATTAACTGTAATGCGACTGATTGAACTCTACCTGCACTTTCACTATTAATTTTTGCCTTTAGAAGACTAGAAAGTTTAAAACCAATGATTCTATCAATAATTCTTCTTGTTTCTTGAGCGTGAACAAGATTCATATCGATAGTTCTTGGATTTTCAATTGCCTTTTTTATTGAATCTTTAGTAATTTCATGAAATTCTAATCTTTTTGTTGATTCAATAGGCAAATCTAAAACTTTAGCTAAAGAATATGCAATAGCTTCTCCTTCTCTATCAGGGTCGGTTGCAAGAATAACTTCCTCAGCTTTTTTTGCACTTTTTTTAAGTGTTTTAACTAAACTAAGTTTATCTTTTGAAATAATATATTTAGGTTCAAAGTTATTTTCAACATCAACACCAAGTCCACCTTTTCCAGAAATAGCTAAATCTTTTACGTGGCCTTTAGATGCTTCGACTTCATAACCTTCCCCTAAATAATGAGCGATAGTTTTACTTTTTGTTGGTGATTCTACAATAACTAATTTCATCTTTTCCTCTTTTTCGTTTTTAAAATATATAAATAATCTTAAGTTTTGTAAAGTAGGAAAATTTCTTATATATATCTTATATATATAAAGATTTTTTCATTTAAAATAAACCTTCTAAATCTTTGGCATTTTCAATTAAGGCAGCACCGTCTTTTATAAATTTATTAGGATTTGATTCTCTTAAAGCACTTGAAGGAACACAGCCAACATTTTTACCAAAATATATAGCATAATTAACTGTATTAACTGCTCCACTACGATCATAAGATTCAATTAATAAAGTGCATTTTGATAAACCAGCAATTATTCGATTTCTAACTAAAAATGAATTTTGAGTTCCAACAACTCCATTAGGATATTCACTTAAAATAAGTCCATTATTAGCTGGAATTTTCTTATATAATTCTTTATTACACTTCGGATATTCAATATCAATTCCATTTCCCAATACTGCAATTGTTTTTAAATTATTTTTTAATGCTTCTTCATGTGCTTTTCTATCGATTCCTTTAGCAAGACCACTTACTATACAAGTATCTTTTGGAAGATCTTTAATAATTTTTAAAGTCATTGCTTCTCCATAAAGAGTAGAATTTCTACTTCCAACAACTGCTAAATAATGATAATTAGCATCATTAATCAATGTTCTATTTCCTTTATAAAATAAAACAAATGGTGGTTTTTCGATGTTTTTTAAGACTAATGGATAATCCTCATCTAAAATAGTGATTGCATCAACATCAAGTTCATCAATTTGTCGAATGTCTTCTTCACTAAAATGAGTTCTTTTGTTTTTAAATTCATCCATCATTAAGTCCCAATCACCTTTATACTTCATTGATAAATAAATTAAAATATTTCTTGATCTCATACTTTTAAAAAAGCCTCCTTAAATACAAGAAGGCTAAAAAAATAAAATTTATTCACATTTTTTTAAAAAAGTGTAATTGGCGGATACAATATTTCCTTGACAGGTTTATAACTTTCTCGATAAAAACCTTTAATTATTCCATATTTTTTAATAATTTCTAGATGTTCTTTAGTGGGATAACCTTTATGTTTATTAAAATTATATTCTGGATATTTTTTTGCATATTCATCCATAATTCTATCTCTTGTTACTTTAGCAATTATCGAAGCTGCGGCAATACATCTTGCTTTTGCATCTCCTTTAACTAAACTAATTGCTTCAAGATTATTAAATTTTAAAGGCATATAATCAGTTAAAATAAGATCAATAGGAATTTTAATTTCTTTTAATGATAAAAGCATTGCTTTTTTAGAAGCAGAATAAATATTAATTTCATCAATTTCTTTAGGCGAAACGATACCAATTCCAATAGCTAAAGCATTATTTTGAATAATATCAAAAAGTTTATCTCTTTCTTTAGCACTTAATTTTTTAGAATCATTTATAAAATCGTTTTTAAAATCAGCTGGTAAAATAACTGCACTAGCAACAACTGGACCACATAAAGGGCCTCTTCCTGCTTCATCACACCCAGCAATATTTTTAATATTATCGTTAAAATATTTATCTTCAAAATTTAACATCTTCAACTCTTTCAATAGTAAATTTTCCTATTATTCCATTTCTAAACTCGTTTAAAATAACTTTAATAGTTTTTTCTAAATCAACACTATTATCTTTATTTAATAATCCTCTTTTTCTACCAATTGTTTCTAAAATAAAATTATTTTCATCATTTTCTTTAAATTCATATTTATAACGAATATTAAAATCATTTAAATAATATTTTTTTATAAAACTCATCATTTGTTCAAAAATTTCATCTAAAGGAAGGATATCTTCTTTGATAGTTCCTAAAAGAGCAAGATTTATTGCACTCTTTTTATCTTTAAATTGAGGAAGTAATATTCCAGGAGTATCCATTATTTCAAAATTTTTATTTACCTTTATCCATCTAATTGCTTTTGTAACTCCCGGCTCATTTTTGGCAATTGCAATACTTTTTTTAGCCATTAAATTAATAAAGGTAGATTTCCCAACATTAGGAATTCCTACAACCATTGCTCTAATCGATATATTTTTAATACCTTTTTTTAAATATTTTTCTCTTTTTTCATCAATATAAACATTAATTAAAGATAAAATATCATTAACAATCTTTTGATTTTTTAAATCGACTACCATTGCTAAATCATTATTTTTAGTTAAATATTTTTCCCATTTTTTTGATTCATTTTCATCACTTAAATCCTTTTTTGATAATAAAAATACTTTCTTTTTATCTTTAATTATTTCCATTAAATATGGATTATAGCTTGATAAAGGAATTCTTGAATCTAACAAAACTATCACAAAATCAACTAATTTAAGTTTTTCACTTATTAAATTAGATGCTTTTTTCATATGACCTGGAAACCAGTGAATATTTTTAACTTTATTATTTTCCATACGTTTTAGATTTTACAATAAAAAAATAAGATGGGTAAGCCCCATCTTATTTTTAAATAACTATTTAAGAATTTGTTTAATTCTTGCAGATTTACCACTTCTTTGTCTAAGGTAAGTAATTTTATTTCTTCTAACTTTACCTCTTTTAGCAACTTCAATTTTTGTGACGTTTGGTGAGTGTAATGGGAAGATTCTTTCAACACCGATTCCACTAGAAATTTTTCTAACAGTAAATGTTTCATTAACTCCGCCACCTCTTCTAGCCATAACTACACCTTCAAAAATTTGAATTCTAGTTTTGCCATTTTCTGTAATTCTAACGGAAACTTTAACAGTATCACCACTTGAGAATACAGGGACGTCATCTCTTAATTGAGTAGCAGTAACTTCTTTGACTAAATTTTTATTCATTGTTACTTTCCTCCTATTTTCGTTCTCTTAGTGTTCATATATAATAGTTAAATATAGCGGACCACTCGTATCATTTTTAATTAAATTCCTTAAAAATGCTTTAATATTTTATATAAAACTTCCTATAAAGTAAAGTTTTTTCTATCCTTATTCTAGATTTTCTATAATCTATTTCACTATGTTAAGTATTTATACTTGACACGTATAATTTTTTTCTATAATATTATGCATGTTGAATTTAAATTTTATTAAAAAGGAGATATGAATTTATGGCAGTTAAAATTAGATTAACAAGAATTGGTAGACATAAAGATCCTATTTATAGAATCGTCGCTGCAGATCATAAATATGCTAGAGATGGCAGATATATTGAACAAGTCGGTTATTACGATCCATCAAAAGGAATCGAAAATGCTACATTAAACGAAGAATTAGTTATTAAATGGTTAAATCAAGGTGCTCAATATAGCGATACTATTAAAGCAATCTTATCAAACAAAGGTTTAATTAAAAAAGCTAAAGAAAATAAAGGCGAAGTCGTTAAAAAAGCTAAAGTAGTTAAAACTGCTAGCCCAAAAGCTGAAGCTAAACCAAAAACAAAAAAAGTAGCTAAAAAAGCTCCTAAAGCTAAAAAGGTCGAAGAAGCTCCAGTTGAAAACACTGAAGTTAAGGAAGGAGAATAATAATTAATATGGATTACATTAAATTAATCCACACAATTATTGATTCTTTTATCAATAATCCTGAGGCTGTTTTAATTAGAGAATTACCTCAAGAAAATGAAAAAGATAAAACAATTCTAATTTGTACAGAAAATGATGATACAGCTCGTTTAATTGGCAAAAAGGGCTGTGTTGCTAATGCAATAAGAGAAATCGTTACTATTGCTGGTAAATTAGAAAATAAAAAAGTTCATATTAAATTTGAATCTTTCGAACAAGACAAATAAAATAAAAAGGAGTTATAACTCCTTTTTTTAATAAAAACTAATAGGGAATAAATTATGGAATATTTAAAAGTAGCAAAAATTCTTTCAACAGTAGGATTAAAAGGCGAAGTTCGTGTCTATACAACTTCCACTTTTAAAAATCTTCGTTATAAAAAAGGAAATTCTCTTTTTTATATGAATGAAAATAATGAATATATAGAAATACATATAAAGAACTATCGAAATAAAGAAGGAAACATTGATTATTTAACATTTGAAGAATTCGATTCAATAGAAAAAGTAGAATTTTTATTAAATAAAGAACTTTTTGCCTTAAAAGATTATAAAAATTTAAAAGATAACGAATATTATTATTCCGATTTAATTTCTTCTACTTGTTTTGATGAAGATAATAACGAATTAGGAATTATAAAAGATATTAAAGAATTCAATGCTAATGTTTCAATTGAACTAAAACTTAATAATAATAAAATAATATATATTCCTTTTAATGATTTTTTTATTAAAAATGTCGATATCACATCAAAAAAAGTTATTATTCATGTTATTGAAGGACTTTTAGAAATATGATTATAAAAATTTTGACTACATTTCCAGAAATGTTTGATTCTTTTTTATCTTCATCGATTATTAAAAGAGCTATTTCTAAAAATTTAGTAAAGGTAAAATTAATCAATCTTCGTGATTATACTAAAGATAAACATCATCGAACAGATACACCTCCTATTGGTGGAGGAGCTGGGTTAATAATGAAGTGTCAACCTATTTATGATGCTTTAATTGCTAATTCGACTAGCGATACTCTTCGTATTATTATGTCTCCACGTGGAAAAACATATAATCAAAAAATGGCTCAAGATATTGTCAAAAATTATAACGATATAATTATATTATGCGGTCATTATGAAGGATTAGATGAGCGAATCTATAAATATTTCGATTTAGAATTATCAATTGGCGATTATATCTTAACAGGTGGAGAAACTGCCTCTTTTGTTTTAATAGATTCATTATCTCGACTTATTGATGGAGTTATTAATAAAGAATCTATAGTTGAAGAAACATTCTCAAGAAATTTTGTAGAATATCCTCAATATACTGAACCTTATGAGTTTAATGGAGATAAAGTTCCAGATATCTTATATTCAGGAAATCACGAGGCGATAAAAAAATATAATTTAAAAAAATCAATTGAATACACAATGAAATATCGTCCTGATTTGTTAAATAATTATGAATTTAATAAAGAAGAACTATCGTTGTTAAATGAAATAAAAGAACAAAAAATGGCTTCTTGGGAACAAAAAGCCATTGAAAAAGGACATAAATTTATCAAAAAAGATTAAAATTTGAATCCAGGTGGTAACATGCCACCTTTTTTTCCTTTCATTTGTTTCATCATCATTTGCATTTGTTCGTATTTCTTTAAAACACGGTTAATATCAGCGTTAGTTTTGCCGCTTCCTTTAGCAATTCTAACTTTTCTAGAATTTTTTAATATACTAGGATCTGCTCTTTCTTCTGGAGTCATTGAATTAATAATAGCTTCGAAACTTCTCATTTCTTTATTCAATAATTCTTGTTGTTCATCACTAATTGAAGGCATTCCAGGAATAAGTTTTAATAAACCTTTCATCGACCCCATTTTTTGAATTTGTTTCATTTGTTTTAACATATCATCCAAAGTAAAACGTCCTTCCATTAATTTATTGACACTTTTTTTAGCTTCTTTTTCATCAATATTTTCACTAACTTTATCAACTAATGTTAAAATATCACCCATTCCTAAAATTCTATCGGCCATTCTATCTGGATAGAAAATATCTAAATCGGAAATTTTTTCGCCAACACCAGCAAACTTAATACCTAAAGAGGTAGCACTAGCTATTGATAAAGCAGCCCCACCACGGCTATCTCCATCTAACTTGGTCATAATTACACCGGTTAAGCCTACTTTTTCATTAAAACTGTTTGCAACATTTAATGATTCTTGACCACTTAAAGCATCGACTACTAAAAGTTTTTCATCTATTTCAATAGAATTATTAATATCATTTAATTCTTGCATTAAAGCTTCATCAATAGAAAGTCGACCTGCAGTATCGATAATTAATACATCATAAAGACCTAATCTAGCAGCTTCATCAGCTTTTTTAGCTATTTCAATTGGTGAAGTATTTGTTCCCATTTCAAAAAGAGTAACATCTATACTGTTTGCTAATTCTTTTAATTGATCAATTGCTGCAAGTCTATAAACATCACAAGCTGCAAGCATGACTTTTTTATTTAATTTATTTTTTAATAAATATGCTAATTTTGCTGCTGTAGTTGTTTTACCACTACCTTGTAAACCAACAAGCATAATTTTTGTTGTTCGATTTTTTTGATAAAAAATATCTGATTTTCCACTACCTAAAAGTATAGTTAACTCCTCACGAACAATTTTAACAACCATTTCTGAAGGATTTAATTTATCATAAACATCTAAACCAAGGCATTTTTCCTTAATTTTTGCAATAAATTCTTTAACTACTTTGAAATTAACATCTGCTTCTAAAAGTGCTAATCTAATATCTTTTAAAATTGAATCCATATTAGATTCAGTTAACTTATGTTCACCTTTTAATCGTTTGATTATTTTCGAAAACTTGTCAGTAAGTGCTTCAAATGCCATATTATTTTAACTCCTTCATAACTTTATCTAAATATTCTTGCGGAATATCCATACTTTCAATATTTTTAATTTTAGCGAAAAGTTTAATTTTTTCTTCATAATATATTAAATTATCACAGGCATGTCTTAAAGAATCTAAAACCGCAGTTCGGCTAATATTTAATTCTTCGCTAATTTCTTTTAAAGATAAATTATAAAAATAATATTTTTCGATAATATCTTGTTGTTTTTTTGTTAATAATTGACCATAAAGATCGTATAGTTCATTTATGTAATCACGTAAATCTAAATTATTCATTTTCAATCAAACCATGGACATATTTACTTAAATCAAATAATTCTAAGTCATCCATTTTTTCACCTAAACCAATAAATCTAACTGGTATATCTAACTCATTTTTTATAGATAAAATGATACCGCCTTTACTAGTTCCATCCATTTTAGTAAGAATAATGCCACTTAATGGTAAAATTTCTTTAAAAGCTTTCGCTTGTAAAACTCCGTTTTGTCCAGTTGTCGCATCAATAATTAAAAAAGATTCATCTAATGTAAAGCCTTCTTTTTCAATAACTTTTCCTATCTTTTTAAGTTCATTCATTAGGTTTACTTTGTTTTGCAATCTACCTGCAGTATCAATAATGACTAAATCATATTCATTACTTTTGCATTTTTCTAATCCATTATAAACTACACTTGCTGGATCGCTGTTTTCTTTGCCACTAACTATATCAGCTTTAATTTTTTCACTCCAATAAGTTAATTGTTCTTTTGCTCCGGCTCTAAAAGTATCGGCAGCGATTAATAAAACTTTTTTATCCATAGAGATATAACGGTGGGCTAATTTTGCAATTGTAGTTGTTTTTCCAACGCCATTAACTCCGCATACCAATATAATTTCAGGCTTTTTATCAAATGCTAAATCTTTTTCGTTTTCTTCGTCTTCTTTTAAATAAGAAGAGAAAATAATAGAAAATAATAATTCATTTATTTCTTCCGGTTCGTCAATTTTTTCTTTTTTAGCTTTTTCAGCTAATTCTTCCATTATTTTCATAGTAAAAGAAACGCCGCAGTCTGCAGAAATTAATATTTCTTCAATTTCTTCAAAATATTCTTCGTTAATTTTGCTATATTTTTTTGAAAGCTTTTTTAAACGATTTGTAAAAGCATCACGACTTTCTTTTAATCCAGAATCGTAAGTTTCTAAACTTTTATCTTTTTTCTTAAATTTTTCTCTTAATTTATCAAAAAATCCCATAAAATCGTCTCATTAAATAGTTGCTTTTTTATTTAAAGCATCTTTAGCTGCGTTTTGTTCAGCCTCTTTTTTACTTTTTCCTTCGCCTTTTCCTAAAACAATGTTATTGAATAAGACCTCGACATAAAATGTTCTATAATGTGGAGGTCCTTTTTCATCTATAACGCGATATTGAACCGACTCTCTATATTCAGCTTGCATCGCTTCTTGAAGAATAGATTTATAATCTTTAATTTGATCTGTATTAAAATTTTTCATTTCATCAATAAAGATTTTATAAATCATTTTTGATACAAATTTTATTCCTTGATCTAAATATGTTGCGCCTATAACTGCTTCAAAAACATCTTCTAAAATAGAATTATTATTTAAAACATCCTCTTCATGCAAGGAATGACCAATTCTAATATATTTAATAAAACCTTCTTTTCTAGCTAAAGCTGCAAGACTTTTTGATTGAACTAAATATGCTTTAGCTTTAGTTAAATCCCCTTCTCTTAATTCAGGATGAAGAAGATATAAATTAGTCGCAACAACAAAATCTAATACCGAATCACCTAAGAACTCTAGTCTTTCATAATCATGATGAGAAGTTTTTGCATCACTATTAAAAGAGGCATGTGTAAATGCCAATTCATATAATTCTTTATTTTTAGGTTTAATTCCAAATTTTTTAAAAAAAGAAGAAAGCTCTTCCATTTATTTGATTTCTCCTTTTATTTTTTCAATAATGTTGTCATTTGCTAATTTTTTAGAAAGATTTAAAGCACTTAAAAATGCTTTTGCATCAGAACTACCATGTGCTTTAACGACAATTTTATTAACACCAAGAAGCATAGCTCCTCCAACATTTTTATAATCCATTTTCTTTTTCATTTCTTTTATTTGTTTTCTTAATAAAAGATAACAAATTTTTGTACCAAGGTTTTTCATAAAAGCTTCTTTTAATAAAGTAGACATTGCTTTAACTCCGCCTTCAGTAGCTTTTAAAAATATATTGCCTGAAAAACCATCAGTAACAACAACATCAGCATTACCTTGAAGGACGTCTCTAGCTTCAATATTTCCACAGAAATTTAATGAAGAATCATTCTTTAAAATAGTGAATGCTTCTTTATTAATATCTCTACCTTTTTCTTCCTCGGTACCATTATTAAGTTGATAAATTGCAGGATTTTCTACTTTATATGCTAAAGAATAATAAATTTTACCTAATTTAGCAAACTGAACTAATTCTTCAGCGGTATTAACTAAATTTGCACCTAAATCGATAACAACAGTTTTTTTATCGCCAAGCAAAGTTGGGAAAGAAGTAATTAATCCAGGTCTTTTAATGCCTTTAATTCTTTTAACTTTAAAAATTGCGGCAGTTAAAAGTGCGCCAGTTGATCCAGCAGAAATTATTCCATCAAAATCATTATCTAATAATTCTTTTATAGCAACCATCAATGATGATTTTTCATCTTTTAAAGCTTTCATTGGGTCAACATCCATACTTAAAAGAGTCTCAGAATAAACAATTCGAACATTTTTATAATCTTTAAATGTATCGACATATTCTTTATTTCCTACAAGAGTTAAACAAGTATCGTCGTTATCTTTTAAAAATTCTTTTACGGTTTCAGAAGTGGCTTTAAAACCATTATCGCCGCCCATCATATCGATTACTAAATTAATCATTCTATTCTACTCCAACAATAAATGAATAAACAGGTTGATCGCCTTTGCGAATATCTATATCAACATATTCGAATTTCTTTTCGAATTCTTTTTTAACTTTATTCATTTCTTTTTCATTAATATCTTCACCGCATAAAATAGTAACAACAGCACTATCTTCATCGATTAACCCATCAAGTAATGCGAATAATGCTTTGAATTTATCTTTATGACAAGAAATAATATCTTTTGTTTCTCTAATTGCCATAAATTGATCTTTTTTAACGCTGACACCATTAATTTCAGTATCTTTAATAGCAAAAGTAACAGCACCAGATTTGATACTTCCAATAGCATCTTCCATTGTTTCTGTATTATCTTTTGCCTCTAATTCAGAATTAAAATTCATTGCTGCAACTACACCTTGCATAATTGTTTTAGTAGGTATAACATGAACATCTACTTTTCCTTCTAAAACATCTTTTGCTTGGTTTGCGGCCATAATAATATTGCCATTGTTTGGGAAAATATAAACTATTTCAGCATTTGCACTTTCAATAGCATTTAAAAAATCATTTGTAGAAGGATTCATTGTTTGCCCACCACTAACAATATAGTTAACACCTATTTCATTGAATAATTCATCAATTCCTTTACCTGAAGAAGTAGCAATTAAAGCATATTTTTGCTTTTCTTTTGGTTTTTCATTTAATTTTGGAGCTGCTAAAGGTGCTTTTTTAAGTTCACTAGCAGCCATATGAGGTCCATTTTTATTTTCTTCATTAAAAAGAATTTCATGATGTTGCTCAGTCATATTTTCACACTTCAATTTAACAAATTCGCCGAATTGTTGAGCATAGTTAAAAATGTCACCAGGTCTAAGTGTATGAACATGAACTTTAACAATATCTTCATCTTGAACAACAACTAATGAATTACCGTGTGAATTTAAAACATTAGTAAATCTATTTTTATTAAATGCTTTTTTAGAATCGGTAGGTCCAAGTCTTAAAATAAATTCTGTACAATAACCAAATTCTTCTTCATCAAATTGTGTTTGTGCACTTGAAGTTGAAACTTCTAAGGCACTTGCTTCATGTCTTTCAATAAAATTACCTAAGAGGCAATCATACATTCCATCAATAATTCTACAAAGACCAGCTCCACCACTATCAACAACACCGACTTCTTTTAAAACAGGTAAAAGATTAGGAGTTCTTTCTAATGATGCATAAGCTTCATCTTTTAAAATTTTCAAAGCTTCTTCAATACTCATTTTAGAAGTAACGCTTTTTGATAATTTTGAACTTGCTTCTCTAATAACGGTTAAAATTGTACCTTCAACAGGTTTAATAACAGCTTTATAAGCGACTTTAGCACCGTTTTCAAAAGCTTCGGCAAGTCCTTTAGCATCGACTTCTTTTTTATCTTTCAAGCCTTCAGCAATACCTCTAAAAATTTGTGAAGTAATAACGCCACTATTGCCTCTAGCACCCATCAAAAGACCTTTTGAAAAAGTTTTTGCAATAACATATATATCTGTATCATTTCTAGAAGAGATCTCTTTTGCTCCACTAGTCATTGTTAAATTCATATTCATTCCAGTATCACCATCTGGTACTGGGAAGACGTTTAAAGCGTCTACTTCAGGATAACAATTATAAAGATTATTAGCTCCACTAATAACTAAGTTCTTAAAAATTTGACCATCAACTGTTTTCATCTTTTAAACTCCAAAAAACTGAATTAAAGTACCTTTAAATCTTCAATATAAACATTAATGCTTTTAAAAACATCGCCATAATGTTTTTTTAAAAAATAAAATAATCTTTTCGACACTTCGTTAATAATTTCAGTAATCTTTAATCCATATGCTAAAACTAAATAAACATTAACAACATAATGTCCATTTATATCTTCAGAAACTTCAATTCCACCTTGATATTTTTCTCTCTTTAAATAAGAAATAGCAGATTGGACACTAAAAACATTTGCAAGTCCAACAACACCATAGCAAGATGAAACGATATCACCAATAAAAGTGATCATTTCTTTTTTATCAATATCAACTTTTGTTGAATTCTTTTTATTTGTCTTTACTTTTTCCATATAAAAATTAATGCTTAACGCTTAAATATTATATCATATACTTACTAAATTAAACCATAAATAAGTAAAAATACTTAACAAAAATATCGGCTAAAAACAAAAAAAAGCCCAGCGACTTGCTATTCTTGCTCAAGGAGCTACCTTCGCCATTGCAGTGCTTAACTTCTCTGTTCGGGATGGGAAGAGGTGTGTCCACTGT
>CASEKC010000002.1 GCA_949288485.1 uncultured bacterium
TTGCAATAAAGAAATTTATTTTTTTGCGATGAATAGGCCATATTTTTAAATTATATTATTTTATTTTAAAATCTTTTGCATTGAGTTTGATATTTAACGCAAAATTTAAAAAACTAGATTAAAAAACGATTATTAGATATAATAGTAAAGCCAAATTAAAAAAAGGAAATAATATACATATGGGATTTACTGTTTTTTTAGACTCTAAAGAGTTACATTTTGAAAAAAAAATCAAGCTCAAGGAGTTAACTAACTCCGATTATTCAATAATTTGTGCATTAGTTAATGGTAGAGTAAGAGAGCTTGATTACGACTTGCATTATGATGCAACTGTTAAATTTTTAACAACTGCAGATCAACCTGCTGCTGGAATTTATGAAAGAGGAATAAGATTTCTTTTCGCAATGGCCGCTCAAAGATTATATCCAGACATTAAATTCAGATTTTCTTATTCTGTCTCTCGTTCAATTTTCGCACATGTTGAAATCGGCAACAAAGTTATTACTACTCAAGTTGTAGAAGAAATTTATCAAGAAATGAAAAAAATTGCCGATAATGACTACATTTTTGAAAGAGTGATAATTAGTAATGAAGAAGCTGCTAAATTATATGAAGAATTTAAATTGTATGATAAATTAGCTGTTTTACAATATCGACCAGAAAAAACTGTCCATTTATATAAGGCTGATAATTATTTTAATTATATGTATGGAAAAATGGTTCCTTCTACTGGCTATTTAAAGAACTTTAAATTGATTTTTTATCCACCAGGAATTTTAATTCAATATCCTCGTCATGAGTTTAATGGAGAAATTCCTCCATTTAAAGACGAACCAATTTTCCAAAATACTCTTGAAGGTAGCGATGCATGGTCTTCTTTAGTCCATCTTTCAACAATTGCTGAGATTAATGATTATTCAAAGGAAAGCGAAGGTACTAATTTAATTAATATTTGCGAAAACAAACATAACCGTATGCTCGCTGAACTAGGTCAAATTATCCAAGATAGAATTAATAATATTAAATTAATTTGTATTGCCGGTCCTTCAAGTAGTGGAAAAACTACTTTTGCTGATCGTTTAACTCTTGAACTTATTTCAATAGGCATTAAACCAATTAGAATTTCTATTGATGATTATTATAAAACTAGAGAAAACGTTCCTTTAGATGAAGATGGAAATAAAGATTTTGAAAGTATCGATGCTTTAGATATCGATTTATTCAATAAAAATTTACTCTCATTACTTAGTGGTGAAGAAGTTTTATTGCCAACTTTCGATTTTAAAACAAATTCTCGTAATTTTAATAGAAAAATTAAAATCGGGCCTAAAGATCCAATTATTATCGAAGGAATTCATGCTTTAAATGAAGCAATGACACCTTTAATTCCTAAACATATAAAATATAAGATTTATATTTCGCCACAAGCTCAAATTAATTTAGATTATGAAAATCCTATTTCAATCAGCGATATTCGTTTATTAAGAAGAATTGTTCGTGATTCTAAATATCGTAATTCTTCTGCTGAAGAAACAATTTCAATGTGGCCATCAGTTAGAAGAGGCGAATTTAAATGGATCTATAAGACTCAAGAATATGCCGATTACGTATTTGATTCATTCTTGAATTATGAAATTGGCGTGATGAAAAAATATGCTACACCATTATTATCAAAAATCGACCGTGATAGTAAATTTGGGCCAGATGCTGAAAGATTATTAAAATTATTAAAATATTTCAGTGATATTAGCGAAGAATATATTCCTTGTAACTCGATATTAAAAGAATTTATTGGAGGTTCTTGTTATCGAGATGTTCAATCCTAAAAAATTTATCTTTAAATAAAGAAGATAAACCATTATGAATTTGATGAAGTTGATTAATATAAATTTTTTGTAAAGTTTCATATTGTTCGACTTCATCTTTTTTTGAAACTTTTTTATAGAAAATATAAAAAACTTTTTCTAAACGGAAGAATGTTTCATATAAATTTAAAAGAGTTAAATTAAAATAATATTCTCGATTTGAAAAAATTAATAAAGGAGAAGAGTGGGCAATCTCGCTAGAAAGCTCATAAATTTTTGAATAAGATTTTAAACCGGCAATCGTTTCAACACCATCTCTAAAATTAAGTTTGAAATCTACATTAAATTCCTTATCTTTTATTGAGAATAAATAGCCATATTCAATAAATTTTTTCATATCTTTACTTTTTAAGTTATATTCTTTCATTTTAGATTTTATTTCTTCAAAAATTTTATCGGTTTGTTCTTTATTTTTGATTTGACCACGATAAGCTAAAGAATATTGAATATGTCTAAAATAGGAATCAAAAGTCTCTTTTCCATTTAAAACAAGACAATATAAAATACATTCATTTTCATGCATTGTTCTCCAAGTAGAAAAAGCTTCAACATCAAATGCATTAATTAAAAGGTTTTCAATACATTGACCTAATGAAAGAGAATTTTTTAACATATTTTTAACTAAATCATCGTATTTATTTAAATTGTAAGATTTATTTAAGATGTTTAAACAAAAATTGAAATAAAGTGAGAGAGTAGATATTTGAGGATTAAATTTATTTAAAAAAGCGGGCGATTTATAATTTAATTGCTCATTTGTAAGATATTTATCGCAAACAATTGAACCAATAAATTCGACAAAACTATCTGTTTTTAATATTTCACCAATTTTTTCAGGTGAAAAATTACGACTTTTAAAATAAAAACCTAATTCATTAACAATATATAAAATTATTACGACTGGATTGACATAGGTATACTCTTTAAACTCAGTAATTTTCATTACTTCTTCTATTCCATCGCATACAGTTTCATAAATTTCATAAATTTCATTAGTAAAAAGAAAGACTTCTTTTGAAGAATTAAGTCCTTTTAAAATATTGACTAGCTGATTTTTATTAACTTTTTTTATTTTCATCCTTATTTATTTTAATATCTTTTACTCTTTTACACACTAAAAATATTTAATCAAATCAAAAAATAGAGAAACTTCATCTATATGTGCCATTAATGTTTCTTTCGATAAATAGTTTTCATAAGGATAAAAACAAATTGTTTCAGCTTTATTTAAAATTTCTTTAAATAATGTATAGTTTTTTAGAAGTATACTTTTATATAAAACTTCATTAGTATAAAATTTCTTCTTTTTTGATCCGATAAATGCAACTTTATTATTTAAATAGTTATAAAAATGTAAATCACTTAATCTTAAAGCTTTTATTTTTGAAGAATAATTAACTATTTTTTTAAAATCGATTCGTAATAAAAAAGTAATTAAAAAATATAATTTTTCGACATTCACGGTTTTACTTTTTAGATAAAGTAAAAGAGCGTCTAAAAACAAAATATCATCGTTATCTTGATATAAAGCTGTTAAATTTAAATCTTTGTTTAACTTATTTAAAAATTCATAAGCATTATATGAACATTCATCATTTAAAAATAAAAGTATTTTAGATTTTGATATTAATTTTAAAAATTCAATGTCTTCTTTATCTGCTTTATTTAAAACAACTTTTAATACTTTAAAAATATAATTTAAAATTTTTGTTTCAATATTCTGATAATGATTAATTTTTTTATTTATTCATGTCATGTTTAAAATAAACTCTTTAAAATCATCGTCATCTTCAAAAATAAAACATTCGACATCATTTTTTACTCCTTTTATTAATAAATTCAAATAACCATCATATTCACATATTTTTGTATCTTTATTTTTAATAATTTCACTAAAATTAAAAGAAAAATTTTTATCATCAATTGTTTTTAAAAATTTCTCTAAATAACTTTCGTTGTCATTTTTTGGTAAAGATAATATTTTGCTATTTATCGCGTTTATAGCATTATATTTAAAACTTGGGATATTCTTAATTTTTATATATTTTAAATGTTGGAGTCGAAGTAAAAATAAATTCACTAACACATAACTTTTTCGATCATTAAATTTATTATTAATTAACTTCAAGTTTTGGATTAAAGAATTATAATCTCTATTTTTAAATAATCGTTTTATATTTTTAAAATTTTTTATATATGGAAGATTTTTTTGATTAGTTGCAATTATTCTTACAATATTAAATAGAAAATCCTCTTCTTCTTTTAATATTTCATCTTTTGATTTTGTATATATCTTTTTATAATTTTTTAAAAATAAAGAAGATAAATTTAAACTGAGTGATAATGGTGCTTCATATTTTCCTAGAATTTCGAAATCTTTAAGTAAATCAATATTTATTCTATTTAAAAAAGATAATAAGTCATCAATGGAATTTATAACAACGTCAAAATAAAATGGATTTAATAAATCCACTTCATTTAAATTTTCTAATATATATCTATCTTTTTCGTTGATATAAGCCAAATGTTTCATTTTCTAAAAAAGTATTACATTTATTTTTTAATATACAGTGTTCACATTTATTGCTGCGCTCTTTTTTAAATTCCTGTTTATTTAAAGTCGCAATTAAATTATCCAAGATTTTACTTGTTTCGATTTCTTTAAAATGAAATCCTTTTGATTTACTATTAATTTTATTTGAATTCTTATTTCTTTTTAACTTATCAATACAATAAATAAGGTTAGAAAGAATATTCGGATTTATGTTTGAAAAATCTTTATCTAAATTCGTAAATCCATCTAAAGAGCGGTATTTTTCATTATTATTAAAATAATAAATTCCATCTAAAGGTATATTATTTTCAATAAAAAGACAAAGAGATATGAGTGCATAATTTTCGGGCAAAATATGTTTATTTAAAATAACAATAGTAAATTCGTCATTTTTAATAAAATATTTTGTTGGAACAATTAATTTATAATTTTTATATTTAAGATAAAATTTTTTATTTTCAAAAACCGATGATTTATCAAATGAATTTAATAAAAAATCAATATTGTTACTTAATTTAATGAATTCGTTATTTACTCGAAAAATATTTAAAAAATAAAAGAATTCACAATAAGAAACTAATGTTAGATTATTCAAATTGATATTATTTTTTGTCTTCAAGCAAATATTTTTGCTGCTAAAAGAGGGATTATCGATTTTTGATAGCATAAACATATTTCTTTCAGTGAAAGTGTTATTTAAAAAGTCTTGTAGCAGAAATTGCTTTCTTCCACTTATTATCTATTTGAGCAATTTCATCTTCATTCATTTGTGGTTCATAAACTCTTGAAATCTTATGAACTTTAGAAATTTCATTTACATCTTTCCAATATCCAGAAGATAATCCAGCTAAATAAGCTGCACCAAGAGATGTTGTTTCTAAATTTTTAGGTAAAATTACTGTTGAAGATAAAATATCTGATTGAAATTGCATTAAATAAGAATTTTCGCTTGCACCGCCATCAACTCTTAGACTTTCAATTTTTTTATTTGAAATTCTTTCCATTTCTTTAATAACGTCTTTTGTTTGTAAAGCAATGGAATTTAAAGTTGCTCTAATAAAATGTTCTTTAGTTGTTGCTCTTGTTAACCCAAATACCGCTCCGCGACAATCATCATCCCAGTAAGGAGCTCCTAAACCAACAAAAGCCGGGACAACATAAACGCCAAGAGAATTTTCACATCTTCTTGCATAAGTTTCACTATCTGATGCTTTTTTAAACATTCTCATTTGGTCTCTTAGCCATTGAATAGATGCTCCTCCAACAAAAACTGACCCTTCAATTGCGTATGTTACTTCTTCTCCTATTTGCCAAGCTATAGTTGTAATTAATCCACCTTTATCAAAAATTGGTTTTTTACCAATATTCATTAAAACAAAGCAACCAGTTCCATATGTAGATTTTACATCGCCTTCTTTAATACAGTTTTGTCCAAATAAAGCCGCTTGTTGATCTCCAGCAACACCGGTTATTTTAAGATTCTTTTTTAATAAAGATGCATAACCAAAATTATATGATGAAGGGCAAACTTCTGGTAACATGCATTTTGGAATGTTAAAAAGATTTAATAAATCTTCGTCCCATTTAAGAGTATTAATATTGAAAAGCATCGTTCTAGAAGCGTTAGTTACATCGGTTCTAAAAATTTTACCATTAGATAATTTATACATAATCCACGTATCAATAGTCCCAAACATCAGCTCGCCATCATCAGCTCTTTTTTGCCCGTTTTCAATGTGATCTAAAATAAAACGTATTTTGGAAGCACTAAAATAAGGATTGATAATTAGGCCAGTTTTTTCTTGAACAATTGATTTTTTATCTAACAATTTATCGCAAATATATGCACTTTGGCGTGATTGCCAAACCAAAGCATTATATACAGGCATCCCTGTTTTTTTGTCCCAAACAATTGTTGTTTCTCTTTGGTTAGTTAAACCGATACAATCAATATTTGCGTAGGTTAAATTTGTTTTAGCAAGTAAATCGTTAATTACGTTTAAAACCGATAACCATACATCAATCGCATCTTGTTCTACCCATCCATCATGTGGAAAGAAACATTTTATCTCTTGTTGAGCTTTATAAAAAATATTTCCATCTTTATCAATTAATGAGGCTCTTGTTGAAGTTGTTCCCTGATCGATAGTCAAAACGTATTTTTTCATAAAATTATCCCTTTCTTTCATTATTTTTAAGTTCGTTTTTATCTTTTAATAAATTTCTTAAATAGGATTTTAAGAGACCCCTTAACATTGATTTTATTCTTTTTTTACTATTTTCATCATAATTTTCAATTTCGCGATAATATTCATCGCCGGCAAAAAGAATATCTTTAAATAACCCACCTAAAGTTGAGATGTTATTTGTTTCAACTAACTTAAAGACAAATTTTATAAGTGCTTCTGCATCTTTAGGATCGGTTTTGTAATACCATTCATTAAATGTTTGATTAAAACAACTTGAATAAATAGTTAAAGACTTTAATCGTTGGAGTTGTGTATATCTGCTTTTTCTATCAAGTTTCCAAGTAAGCAAATCATGAGCCCCCATATTAATTCTAGTTGAAGGTATGATTTCCCATTTATTTGAAGTATCAAAAATCATTCCGAAAACATCATCTTCAGGTACAAATTTAAACATTTTAGTACCATATTCACTATAATCATAATTGTCATTTTTAAAACCTGGGCCATCATAATTAAAAACAGAAATAACGCGACTTCTTTCTCTTTTGTTCAAATTTAAATAACAATAATATGCTAAATTTCCACCTTTTGAGTGACCTGAAATATATATTTTTCCTTTAACTTTTTTTAAAACGTCACGGACATAATCTCTTGCCATTTTTTGACCAGGAATTTTATCCATCAAGGCCATATTAAAATCTTCTTTCCATCCTGTAATAGTGTTATCAGTTCCTCTGAAAACTATTAAATATTTATTATCAATATAAAAAGTTAAAGCAAAAAATTGCATATTATCATCAAGAGAAAACTCATCGCGAAAATAACCAACCTTGGCATCTTTATATCTATTAGATGAAAAAAAGGAATTTAAAAATTGAGTATACCCTTTCCCAATTGTTAAATAATTTTTCTTTAATTTATTAATTACTGTATTTTTAGCGAAGACATTCAAAGGTACAAGACCATTAATGCTTTTTTCATCAAAATACAAAGAATTTTTAAAATCTGCATAAGAGAGTGCAGTTAAAACTAAAAAATCAGCCTCACAAAAAGGCGTTTTTTTAAAAGAATCGTTTTTTGTTAATTTTAAAAAATTCTTAGCAGTTGCCATTTTATAAAAACTCTTTTGTTGAAATGATATCAACTCCTAAATTTAATACATTTTTAATAAGGATTTGATTGATTTTAATTGGTTTTTTAACCTTTACTTTGTTAATTTCTTTCATTACATTAAAAATTTCTTTTTTTGGAATCTCATGTGAAGTTTTAACTGGACAAACTAAATTTTCCTCTCCTTCAATCATAACGGTTGAAGTTATGGTTCTTAAAGGATTTATACTTTCTTGTTTCGCATAAGAAAGACCCCTTAAACAAGTATATCCACTAATATTTTCACCATCTACCTTAATATGACAGCCTTTTGGGCAAACTATACAAATTAATTCCTGGACCATATTATAATTCATTCACCTCAACTTTTATCTCATTCATATTTTCAAAATTTATATTATTAAGTTTAATTCTAACCATTTCAGACGGAATCAAATCGTTTTTAATTACTTTTTTGATTATTTCATTACCGTTTTTGAAAATAAGTTCACCTTTTTTAATAGGTTTTTTAACTCTGAAAGAAAAATTTACTTCATTTAGATATTTATAAATCTTTATTTCATTAGGTAATAAATAAGACAAATTTTGGTTATGTGATGTTAAAATTACTTTCGAAAATTCTTTTCTGCCTTCTTTAACTAATAAAGCGGCATTTTTACCAGCAATTTCACCTTCATCAGAAACATAATCGACCAAATCATGAACATGAAGAACATTTCCACACGAAAAAACCGAATCTAAAGAAGTTTCTAAGTTTTGATCAACCCAAGAACCTTTAGTTTCATTATTTACTTTAGCACCACAATTTTTAAGCATTGAATTAAATGGATATAAACCTATAGAAAGTAAAAGTGTATCACATTTAATAAATTCTTCCTTACCTTCAATAGGCTTTAAAGAATCATCAACATCACAAATTGTTATGCCTTCAAGCTGATTTTTTCCATGTATTTTTACTACTGTATTATGTAATCTTAAAGGAATATTATAATCATTTAAACATTGAACAATATTTCTATTTAATCCATTAGAATATGGCATAAGTTCGCTAACTCCAATAACATTAGCCCCTTCTAATTTCATTCTTCTAGCCATAATTAGACCAATATCGCCACTTCCTAAAATATAGACGTTTTTCCCAACCAAATATCCATCAATATTAAGAAGTTTTTGAGCAAGTCCAGCTGTATAAACTCCGTTTGGTCTTTCTCCTGGAGTCATAATCTGACCACTTGTTCTTTCATTACAACCAGCAGAAAAAATTAAAGCGTTATAATTTATTGAAATGATTCCATCTTTACTAGAAGAACATACAATCGATTTATCATTTTTATTTATTGATAAAACCAAAGTATTTAAAAGATATTCGATGTTATTTTCCTTAACAAATTTAATATATTCGTAAGCATATTCTGGACCAGTTAATTCTTTTTTAAATTTATGTAATCCAAAACCATTATGAATACATTGATTCAAAATTCCACCAAGTTCATTATTTCTTTCAATGATTAAAATAGAGGTTATACCTTCTTCAAATGCTTTTTTTGCAGCACTTAAACCAGCGCTTCCGCCACCAACAATAACTATGTCGTAGGTTTTATTTTTCATCATAATCATTACCTTTGCTTTTATATTTGAAAACTTCACTACCTTCGTCCTTATATAATATTGAAGATAATGGGACTTTTAATTCTCTAGCTAAAATTTTGCATACTTCTTCTTCACAGAAACTGCCTTGGCATTTTCCAAAACCTGCACGAACTCTTTTCTTAACTCCTTTAACAGTTGTTGCTCCACAATTACGATGTATAGCATCAATTATTTGTCCTTCACTAACTTTTTCACATCGACAAACCATATGCCCGTATTCTGGAGATTTTTTTATTAACTCGTTATATTTTTCGATTCCTAAAGAGTTTAAAGATAAAACTTTTCTCCTATTAGGTTTAAAATTTTCATTTTTAAGTAAATTTAATTTATCTCTTATTAAATCAGAAACGTATTCACCAATAGCAGGAGATGATGCTAAACCTGGAGACATAATTCCAGCAACATTAAATAAACCAGAATTGTTTTTACTTTCCTCGATAATAAAATCATCAATATCAGGATTTGCTCGAACTCCAGCAAAAGTTCTAATTACTTCACCATAAGGAATATTTTTTATAAGTTTTGATGCATTTTCTTTTAAATAATTAAGTGTAGAGGTATCTGTTGATGTATCTTCTTTTGATGAAGAATCATTTGAAGGTCCGATGATATAGTTATATGAAGTCGTTGGAGAAATTAAAACGCCTTTACCAACTTTAGTAGGACACATGAATAATGTATGTTTACACCAATTACTATTGAAATGATCTAATAAGATATATTCGCCTTTTCTTGAATTAATTTTAAAATTAGGTTTTTCTAAATTTGCTAAAATTTCATCCGAATATAATCCAGCTGCATTAACTAAAATTTTTGTTAAGTAGCTACCTTTGTTAGTAATTACCTCGAATAAATCGTCTTTTTTATGAATTTTTTCAACATTTTCATTTAAATTTAAATTAAATCCATTATCCATAGCATTTTCCATAAAACCAATTGTTAGTTCAAATGGAGAAACTATGCCACTATCTTTACAAAATAAGGCGCATAAACATCCATCATTTAAAGATGGTTCCATTTGATGAAGTTCGTCTTTTTCAACAATTCTTGCATCTACGCCATTTTCTTTAGCTCGCAATAAAAGATTATTAATAGTATTTCTATCTTCTTCATTAAATCCAATAGTTAATGAACCGTTTTTTATAAAAGGCACATCAAGTTCCTTACAAACTTCTTCCATCATTTTATTACCTTTTACATTAAAAATAGCTTTATTTGTATTTGGCAATGGATCGTATCCACTATGAACAATAGCACTATTCGCACATGATGTTTCTTCACCAACATCAGAATGTTTTTCAATCAAAAGGCCATTAACTTTATAACGTGAAAGATAGCGAGCTATAGAACAACCTATAACTCCGCCACCAATAATAATTACATCAAATATTTTTTCACCCATTAGTTATTCATCCCTATTGATTGAATCTTTTGCATGGAAAGTTTCACCATTATATCTTTTATGAAGTTTATCTAAATTATATTGAGCAACTTCTTCTAAACTAATACCGAGTCCGCTTGCAGTTTCGGCAATATACCATAAAACATCACCAAGTTCATCTTTCAAATGATCTTTATCAAGCTCGTGTCCTTGATATTTATATTTTTTAACAATATCACAACACTCACCAGCTTCTCCTGCAAGTCCTAAAACACCATTTGTTATCATGTCTTTTTTTCCTTCTGGAGAAATTAAATTAAAAGCATGTTTTTGATATTCATTAAATCCTAATTCTTTCTTTTCCATAATTAATTAACCATTAAAAATTATTTAATTCTTTCGAAATCAGCAACGCCATGTTTACATAATGGACAAATGAAATCTGCCGGAATATCTTCGCCTTCATAAATATATCCACAGATTTTACAAATCCAACCATTAATTTTCTTTTCACTTCTAGCTGGTTTTGGTTTGATATTTTCCATGTAATAAGAATAAGAAAGTGATTTTTCTTTACTTAATTGTTTTGTTTCGCTAATAGAAGCAATAAATCCAAAATGGGAACCTAAATCCATAACTTCATCAACATCTAAAGAAATATAGGCATTTGTATATTTTGTTAAATATAAAAGTCCGTTTTTATCACGTTTTGTATAAGAAATGTTTTCAAATTTGTCGATATCTTTTCCTGATTGGAAACCAAAATTCTTGAAAATAGAGAATGGAGTATTTGTTGATAATAAAGAAACAGTTGCTTTTTTAGTATCTTTAATTACTTCAGCAGAATAATTTCTTTTATTTATTGCAAACATAATTTTGTTTGGATTTTCAGCAACTTGATTAATTGTATTTAAAATCATTCCATTGTCACGTTTTCCATCATTTGAAGTTAAAACGTAAAGACCATATGTAATATTAAATAATGGATTTGAATCTAAACTTGCTTTAGGGAAATCTTTAGCAATTTCATCGACTAAAGTTTCAATGTTTTCTTTTTGTTCATCTCTTAATGCAGATTTAACTGTAAAACAAACATCAGTTAAAACATTCATATTTTTCATTTCTGAAAAAATACCTTTCATTAAGCAAAGAGAATTTGGTGCCCAGCTACCATTTTCAACTAAAGCAACAGTTCTATTTTGCATATTATGATATTTTAAATCTAATAAGAATTCTTCAACTGGCGTAAAAATACCCATGTTATAAGTAGATGAGACAACAACTAAATGAGAATATTTAAAAGTTTCAGCTACAAGATAAGATTTATCTGTTTTTGAAGCATCATACATATGAATGTTCCTAATACCTTCATTAGCAAGGCCATCAGCAATCATATTTGCAACTTTTTCACTATTTCCATAAATTGAACCATAAACAATTAAAACACCTTTAACTTCTGGTTCATATCTGGACCATTTATCATAATAATTAAAGAAATATGGTAGATTTTCTCTCCAAATAGGTCCGTGTAATGGACAAATTGTTTCAATTTCAATTGTGCTAGCTTTCTTTAAGATTGCTTGAACTTGTGAACCATATTTTCCAACTATATTTGTATAATATCGTCTTGCTTCATCTAAATAATCATGGTCAAAATTCATTTCATGAGCAAATAAGTTACCACTTAAAGCACCGAATGTTCCAAAAGCATCAGCTGAGAAAAGAGTTTTTGTTGTTACATCATAAGTAACCATAACTTCTGGCCAGTGAACCATTGGAGCCATAACAAATGTTAAAGTATGCTTTCCTAAAGAAAGAGTATCAAATTCTTTAACTAAAATTATATTTTTAACTTCACGACCATTATTAAAATTTTTAAACATTGTATAAGCTTTGTCGCTTGTAACAATCGTAACTTCGGGATATTTATCTAAAACACGGCAAATTTCACTGGAATGATCTGGTTCCATGTGATTTATAATAAGATAATCGAGTTTTTTACCATTTAAAACATCTTCAATTTTTTCAAAAAACATATTTGAAATTGAAGGATCAACAGTATCTAATAAACATGTTTTTTCATCCATAATAATATATGAGTTATAACTAACGCCATTACTTAATGGATAAATGTTTTCAAAAAGCGCCAATCTACGGTCACTTCCACCAACATAATAAGTATCTTTTGTTACTAATTTTCTAATATACATTGTTTTTTCTCCTAATAATTCGAACAAAAAAATTATATCATTATTGAGGTATTATTAATAAGGATATTATAAGTTTTTTATTAATTAAAAGCATATCTCTTTATTTATTTAACCAATTAATTATAATTTAAGTAGTTTTAAAACAAAGGAGAATATATGGCAGAATTAAAATTATTAAAATGCAATAAATGCGGAAAGGTTGTTGAACTCTTACCTGGAACACATGGTTGCCAAACAGTTTGTTGTGGTGATCCAATGAATGAATTGGTTCCAAATTCAACAGATGCAGCTAATGAAAAACACGTTCCAGTTGTTACAGTTGATGGAAATCACGTTCATGTTCAAGTTGGAAGTGTTGAACATCCTATGAGTGAAGAACATCATATCGCATTTGTTTATTTAGTAACAGATAAAGCAACACACCGTGTTGACTTATCACATACTGGAAAACCAGTCGCAGATTTCTATATCGACAATGAAAAACCATTAAAGGTTTATGAATTCTGTAACCTCCATGGTTTATGGGTTAAAGAATTATAATTAAAAAATGAAAAATGATAAAATAACTTAGGAAACTAAGTTATTTTTTTATGATTTTATTTGTTAGTGGAAGAAGCGACATCCCAACCTATTATCCAAAATGGTTTTATAACCGAGTAAAAGAAGGATTTGTTGATACAAGAAATCCTTTTAATCCAAAACTTGTTTCAAGAATATATTTTAAAAATGTAGACATGATTGTTTTTTGTTCTAAAAACGTCCATCCACTTCTTCCTTATTTAGATGAAATTCAAAATATATTAAATAATATTCAATTCGTATTTCATCTTACTTTAACTCCTTATAACGAAGATATTGAACCTATAATAGCAAAAAGTAAAAAAATTATTATTGAAGATATTAATTTTTTAGCTAAAAAGTATGGAAAAGATAATATCTTTATAAGATATGATCCAATATTAAAAAATAAACGTTATACAATCGCTTTTCATTTAAAAGCATTCAATAAACTTCTTCCTTTAATCAAGTATTCTACTGAAAATATAGTAATTTCTTTTGTTGATTATTATAAAAACACTATAAAAAATAATGATTTTTTAAATTTAGAATCATTTTCAACATCTGATTATAAATTAATAGGTGAAAATTTTTCTAAAATCGCACATTTATATAAGATTAATATTTTCACATGTGGAGAAAAAGAAAATTTAACAGAGTATGGTTTTGATAAAGGGGCGTGTATTTCTAAAGAATTTGTTTTAAAAATTTTAAACAAAAGTGGAAAAGAAATAAGACTAAAACGACAAACCTTTAGAAAAGATAATAAATTTAGCTGCAATTGTGTTCAAATGGTTGATATTGGCGCTTATAATTCCTGTCTATCATTTTGTAAATATTGTTATGCTAATTATAGTGAAAACGAAGTTTTGTTTAATTTTAAAAACCATGATGATAATTCATCTTTATTAATAGGCAAAGTCAATGAAGACGACATTATAAAAGAAAGAAAATAAACTGTTTATAAGTAAAATAAACTGTTTATAAGTAACAAAAATAAACTGTTTATAAGTAAAATTTATTTGAATTAGACCCTTAGTTTTGATATTATATTTAGGCAAAAGAAATGGCGAAATTGGAGAAGCGGTTAACTCACTTGGCTGTGAACCAAGCATTCACCGGTTCGATCCCGGTATTTCGCCCCAGATTAAAATATTTCCCCTTTACGAGTCTTGTAAAGGGGTTTTTATTTAAAAAAGAATAAGGAAATTCCTTACTCTTTTAGTTTTGTTTCATCGACAACGCTTACCTCATTAACGCCTTCAAAATCACTTAAAATATTAGCTTTAATCTTTTTAAAATATTTAAGTTCATCTATAACATTTTGAGTGAATCTTTCTCCTGGAATAATTACCGGTATTCCTGGAGGATAAGTCATAATCATTTCTTTAGAAATTTTATTCAAAGCTTTATCTAATTTTACATGTTTTAAAGATGCGTGGTATGCTTCTCTTGGTCTTAAAACTAAAGGCGGGAATGAATCATTTAAATAATGATGTGAAGGATAAACAATATCTTCTTTATAATATTTTTTTGAGATTTTCTTTAAAGCATCGACGATTATATCAACATCTTCTTTTTTACTTCCTACTGTAAAAAGTAAAAGAAAGACATATGTTTCACCTAACTCAATTTGAATATTATATTTATCTTTTAAAATTTTATATAATTCAAAACCTGTTAATGAAAGATTATCTAATTCAACAACTACTTTAGTTTCATCATAATTATAAGCACCATTTTGCTTAAAATATTCTTTATCACGAGCTTTAAATCCTTTAATCTCACTTATTCTTTCTCTTGCTTCACGAGCTAATTTAATAATTCTATTAATTGTTCTTGACCCATGAAAAACTAAATATTTTCTTGCTGAATCTAACGATGCAATTAATAAAGAAGATGGGGATGTCGTTGTTAAAAGGTTAAATGTTTTTACAACATCATAACGAGGAACTCGATTTCCATTAACTAATAAAACTGATGATTGAGTTAAACTTCCTCCAGTTTTATGAATAGATAAGGTAGACATATCAGCACCTGCTTCCATTGCAGAAATTGGGGAATGAGATGAAAAATAAAAATGAGAGCCATGAGCTTCATCAACTAAAACTATCATGTTTTTCGAATGAGCATATTCAACAACTTTTTTAATATTACATGTAGCACCAAAATAAGTCGGATTGATTATAAATATAGCCTTAGCATCTAAATTGTTATCAATAGCTTTTTTCCAATCTTTATAAGAAATTTGGTTAACAATTTCTGTGTTTTTATCAATCTCAGGCATTACGAAAACTGGTATAGCACCACTTAAAACCAACCCATTTATAACTGACTTATGTACGTTACGTGGCATCAATATTTTTTCTTTAGCTTTTAATGCCGACATAAGCATTATTAAATTTCCTTCACTGCTTCCGTTAATTAAAAATTTAGAGTAAGTAGCACCACAAGCTTTAGCAAATAATTCTTGAGCCTCTTTTATAACTCCGGTTGGATGCGATAAATTATCCATCCCGCGTGGAGCATTAACATCGCTTTGATATATTTTAGGTCCAAAGACTTTATTAAAATCAGTTCTTATTTTACCCTGGTGATGCCCAGGAACGTCAAATGCGGTAGTATGTTTATCAAGATACTTTTTATAAGCATCTAAATAAGGGGTCTTTTTTTGTTCGACGAGGTCATATTTTTTCATAACATAAAAATAATAAACGCTTATAAACAATATGACAATTACTTTTTAAGAAACTATAATATCTTCATGACAAAAATTGTAATTATAAGTGACACCCATGGCTCATATCAACCTATTTTAGATGTCCAAACAAAAGAATATGATGCTGATTATTATTTCCATTTAGGAGATTTTTGTATTCCCGATTATCTTATGTCACAGTTTTTAACAGTTAAAGGAAATAATGATTTTTCAACGAGTTTTCCAAATAAAAAAGATATTGTTATTAATGGCTTAAAAATACATTTGGAACATGGCCATAATTATGAATTTCAAATAAATAGGAATAATTATGTAAAAAATATAGATCCAGACATTTTTTTATTTGGACATACACATCGTTTTTATGTGGGAACAGTAAATAATAAGACAATTTTAATAAACCCCGGTTCTTTAACTAATCCAAGAGATGATGTTATTGGAAGTTATGCTATATTAAAAATCGATGATAATGGAAAAATTAGTGTAGAAAAGAAAGAATATCCTTTTAAAAAGGAAAAGAAATAATTTATTAAAAGATTTTTTATTATATTTAAAATGGAGTAAAATAATCGTCATGAATACGATTTATTTATATATCTTTTCCTTATTTGGAACTTTATTATCAACTTTTGTTGGCTCCTTTTTACCTTTCTTATTTAAAAAGCCACACCCAAAATTAACTTCATTTTTTATGACTTTTTCAATAGGAACAATAATCTCATTATTGTTTATGGAACTTATCCCTCATTCTTTAGAACATAGCGGTACTATTTTTTCTAATCAAACTTATGGGATTTTACTTGTTTTAAGTATTATTTTTATCACAGGATTAATCTTTTTCCTTCTTCATGAACTTATGCATAAAATTACTCATCACCATAATCATGATAAAGAAGATACAGCTCCATGTCATGATCACGTTCATTCAAACGAAATGATCATTGAAAATAAGATTACTTTAACTTCATCTTTAATATATCTTTTTGCTATATTTATTCACAATATTCCAGAAGGATTTGTCTTGGGAACACTTTTTACTTCAGAAGGTTTCCCATTAAGCGGATTAATGATGACTATTTCTCTTTTTATTCACAATCTTATTATAGGATACTCAATATCTTCTTCATTTAAAAAGAGTAATAAAGGAAAATTGTTTTCGATTTTATTAACTTCACTTAATGGATTAATCTCTTATATTTTATCAATTGTTGGATATTATTTTTCTATCTCATTCCCAGATTTAGTAACAACAATTATCTTTGCTATTTCAAGTGGAAGCTTATTATATGTTTTATTAATTGAACTACTTCCATCTATATTTTATGAATACAAAAATAAATATACCTTCTTAATTTTATCTTTTAGTTTTATCTTATCTACATTCTTATTATTACTTTAATTATTAAGCTTTGTTTTTGTAACCAAAAATAATAATAATGCTGGCAAAACAAAGAATATCAAAAAGGTTATTGGTAATATTAATAAAAATTTTACTAGCAATTTCATATTAACTAAATCCTTTAACTCTTATTAAATAAGATTGGAAACAAGGATTTATGGTGCAACTACTTTTTATTAAAAAGTGGATTCTAGAATATAGAAATCCACTTTTTCAATATTATCATTAATAACAGAGATTATTCTTTTTTCCATAATAAAAGCAGGCAAATTGCCTGCTTAAATTTCGTTGTTATAAGTTAACTATTTTAAAATTTCGCTAACTGTACCAGCACCAACTGTTCTACCGCCTTCACGGATTGAGAATTTAGTACCTTTTTCAACAGCGACTGGGTGAATTAATTCAACTGTGAAGTTGACGTTATCACCTGGCATAACCATTTCTGTACCTTGTGGGAGAGTAATAGTTCCAGTAATATCTGTTGTATGGAAATAGAATTGTGGTCTGTAGTTTGAAAGGAATCCAGTATGTCTTCCGCCTTCTTCTTTAGTTAAGATGTAAGCTTGACATGTGAATTTTGTATGTGGAGTAACAGAACCTGGTTTAGCAAGAACTTGTCCTCTAACGACTTGGTCTCTGTTAACACCTCTTAATAAGACACCTGCGTTATCACCCGCTTCAGCGAAATCGAGTGTTTTTCTGAACATTTCGATACCTGTAACAACTGATTTAATTGTAGGTTTAATACCAACGATTTCAACTTCGTCGTTTAATTTAACTGTACCTCTTTCAACTCTACCAGTAACGACAGTTCCTCTACCAGTAATAGTTAAAACGTCTTCGATTGGCATTAAGAATGGTTTATCTGTATCTCTGACTGGATCTGGTATATATGAATCAACAGCATCCATTAAGTCTAAGACAGCTTTTTCAGCATCAGCATCGCCATCGAGAGCTTTTCTAGCTGAACCTCTGATAATTGGAGTATCATCTCCTGGATAACCATATTTATTTAATAAATCTCTGACATCCATTTCAACTAAGTCGATTAATTCTGGATCATCAACTAAGTCACATTTATTTAAGAAAACAACAATGTATGGAACACCGACTTGTCTAGCTAAAAGAATATGTTCTCTTGTTTGTGGCATAACACCATCAGTTGCAGCGACAACAAGAATAGCACCATCCATTTGAGCAGCACCAGTGATCATGTTTTTAACATAGTCAGCGTGCCCTGGACAGTCAACGTGTGCATAGTGTCTATGTGCTGTTTGATATTCGATGTGAGCAGTATTAATTGTAATACCTCTTGCTTTTTCTTCTGGAGCAGCATCGATTTGATCGTAATCTTTAACTTCAGATAAGCCTTTTTTTGCTAAAACGTGTGTGATAGCAGCTGTTAAGGTTGTTTTACCATGGTCAACGTGTCCAATGGTACCAATATTCATATGAACCTTACTTCTATCAAATTTTTCTTTTGCCATAAGTATTCATTTCCTCCTAATAATACCTTGCGTTTGCAATGATTAAATTTTATAGCATTTTTTTTATATTATCAATAAATATCTAGGGGATATTTACGATTATATATTAACTAATTTTTAAGTTAGGAAATGAGGGATTAACGTCCGCTCATTCCTGACTTTTTAATAATTTCGTCTTGAATAAATTTTGGAGTTTCACCGAAGTGAGAGAATTCCATAGTATAGGAGCCTCTACCTTGTGTGAAGGAACGTAAATCAGTAACGTATCCAAACATTTCTGCAAGTGGAACTTCAGCATCAATAATTTTAGCATTACCTCTTTGTGATTCACCAGTCATTTGACCTCTTCTTCTTGAAATATCTCCGATAACATCACCATAGTATTGTTCTGGGACAGTAACTTCGACTTTCATAATAGGTTCAAGAATAACTGGGCTACATTTTTTAGCAGCTTCTTTTAAAGCCATTGATGCAGCAATTTTATATGCAGCTTCAGATGAGTCGACATCATGGTAAGAACCATCATGTAATGTTGCTTTAATATCAATTACTGGATAACCTGCAACAAGACCTCTTTGTAATGCATCTTCGAGACCATCTTGAGTTGGCTTAATATATTCTTTTGGAATAACACCACCAACAATTCCATTAACAAATTCAAATCCTTTACCTGGGTTTGGTTCAAATTTGATAACAACGTGACCATATTGACCTCTACCACCAGATTGTTTAATGTATTTACCTTCACAATCTCCGACACCTTTAATAGTTTCACGGTATCCGACTTGTGGTTTACCAACATTGACTTGGACTCCGAATTCTCTCTTTAATCTATCGACAATAATGTCTAAGTGTAATTCACCGACACCAGCAATAATTGTTTGACCTGTTTCTTCAGAAGTTGAAACTTTGAATGTTGGGTCTTCTTCAGCAAGTTTTGCTAATGCAATTGACATTTTTTCTTGGTCAGCTTTTGTTTTTGGTTCAACAGCTTCTTCGATAACTGGTTCTGGGAATTCCATTTTTTCTAATACGACATCAAGGCTTTCATCACATAATGTTTCACCTGTTGTAGTATTTTTTAAACCAATAATAGCACCGATTTCACCAGCATTTAATGCATCGACTTCTTCTCTATGGTTAGCGTGCATTAAGACTAATCTACCGATTCTTTCTTTTGTATCTTTGTTAGAATTTAAAACATAAGAACCTGATTTTAAGACACCTGAATAAACTCTAACGTATGCTAATCTACCAATAAATGGATCGGTAGCAATTTTGAATGCTAAACCAACGAATGGTTCTTTGTCATCTGGTTTGCAAAGATATTCATTACCTTTTGAATCAAATCCTTTTGCTTCAGGAATATCAAGTGGAGATGGTAAGTAATCAATAACGCCATCAAGTAATAATTGAATACCTTTATTTTTATAAGCAGATCCACAGAAGACAGGGTGGAATTGACCACTGATAGTAGCTTTTCTAATGACTGCTTTAATTTCTTCGACAGTTGGTTCTTCACCTTCGAGAACTTTCATCATTAAATCATCATCAAATCCAGCAATATCTTCAATTAATTCTTGTCTATATTTATTAACTTTATCGAGATATTCTTCAGGAATATCAATTTTAACTGGGTTATCTTTATCAGTATAATCCCAAGCTTCCATTTTAATTAAATCGATAACGCCTTTAAGAGTTGAAGAAATACCAATAGGGTATTGAACAGCTTTTGCGTTAGCCCCTAATTTTTCTTTTAAAGAATCAACTGACATTTCAAAATCAGCACCAATAGCATCGAGTTTGTTAACGAAAACGATACGTGGAACGCCATATTTTGAACCTTGTCTCCAAACAGTTTCAGTTTGTGGTTCAACGCCGTTTTTACCATCAAGAACAGTAATAGCACCATCAAGAACTCTTAATGATCTTTCAACTTCAACAGTAAAGTCGACGTGCCCAGGAGTGTCAATAATGTTAAATCTGTTTTCTTTCCAGAAACAAGTTGTTGCTGCAGAAGTAATTGTAATACCTCTTTCTTGTTCTTGGACCATCCAGTCCATTGTAGCAGCACCTTCGTGTGTTTCACCGATTTTATGAATCTTGTGAGTATAATACAAAATACGTTCTGTAGTAGTAGTTTTACCGGCATCGATGTGAGCCATGATACCGATATTACGAGTATGAGCTAAATCGTATTCTCTTGCCATAATATTTTTCCCTTTTTAATATAAATTACCACTTATAATGAGCGTAAGCTTTGTTAGCTTCTGCCATTTTATGAACATCTTCTCTTTTCTTAACAGAACCACCTGTTCCATTTGCTGCGTCGATGATTTCGTTACATAATTTTTCTTCCATGGATTTTTCTTTTCTTAATCTTGAATAAGAAACTAACCATCTTAAACCTAATGTAACTTTTCTTTCTGCAGAAACTTCAGTTGGAACTTGGAAGTTTGCACCACCAATTCTTTTAGCCTTTAATTCAACTTCTGGCATAATGTTATTGATAGCTGTTGCGAAAACATCCATAGCTGGTTTTTGTGTTTTTTCTTCAATTCTTTTGAATGCGTTATAAAGAATTGTTTGAGCAGTACCTTTTTTTCCATCGAGCATAATTCTATTAATTAAACGAGTAACTAATTTTGAATTATAAATTGGATCAGGTAAAACGTCTCTTTTTTGATTAAATCCTTTTCTTGACATGCTTAATTACCTCCTATTCGTTGCCTTTTGGTTTTTTGGTACCGTAAAGTGATCTTCCTTGTCTACGAGTTTCGATACCAGCACAATCTAATGTACCTCTAATGATATGATATCTAACACCTGGGAGGTCTTTAACTCTTCCTCCTCTAATCATAACAGTTGAGTGTTCTTGTAAATTGTGACCTTCACCACCGATATAGGCAGTAACTTCATATCCATTTGATAACTTAACTCTTGCGTATTTTCTTAAAGCTGAGTTAGGTTTTTTAGGTGTCATAGTACCAACACGGGTACAAACACCTCTTTTTTGTGCACTATTTTGATTTGTTTCTTTTTTTGTTAAAGAATTGTATCTTTTTAAGAGTGCAGGTGCTTTTGATTTTTCAGTAGTTTTGCTTCTACCTTGTCTAACTAATTGATTAATAGTTGGCATCCTTTTCTTTCCTCCAATATACACAATACCTGGTGTATCAATAATAACACTAAAAAAAATAAACTTTTCAGTTGCTCGAATATTTTACTTAAAGTAACTTATCAAGTCAATAGAAAAGTTTATTAATATTAAATGCCCACGAAAAACTATTTTAATCTAAGAAATTCTTTTGTTCTCTCTTCTTTTGGATGTTCAAATATTTGTTCCGGAGTACCGCTTTCAACAATATAACCATTCTCCATAAAAACAACTTTATTAGAGACATTTTTAGCAAAATTCATTTCGTGTGTTACAACAATCATTGTCATACCAGCATTTGCTAATTTTTTCATAACTTCCAAGACTTCACCAACCATCTCTGGATCTAGTGCAGATGTTGGTTCATCGAAGAGTAAAATCTCTGGATTCATACATAACGATCTAGCAATCGCCACTCTTTGTTTTTGTCCTCCACTCAATTCTCTGATTTTGTAGTTCATTCTATCTTGCATATTAACTTGAGTAAGGTGTTGAACAGCAATTTCTTTTGCTTCGCTATATTTTCTTTTTAAAACTTTAGTTTGAGCTAAAGTACAATTAGATAAAACATCATAGTTATTAAATAAATTAAATGATTGGAAAACCATCCCCATTTTACTTCTGATTTCATTGATTTTTTTAGAAGGAATAATAACATTTGGATTTTCTTTTATCGCAGCCTTATATGCTTCTTTATCAAAATAATTTTCTTTTAAAATTGGATGTTTTTTTACATAATTAAATTCTTTTCTTTTTTCTTTAATTTCAAATTTTAAATCTTTATTATGTTTTTTATCTTCTAAATATTTATTTAATACGATTGCATAATTATCTTCTTTTTCTATATAAAATTCTTTATAGGCATTATAGTCGTCGACATAGTTTTCATAGTCAACAAAATCATCTTTACATTTTGAAATATTAAAGTATTCTTCACCATTAAAAACCAATCTACCTCTTGTAGGAGTTTCTAAAAGGTTTAAGCATCTTAAAAATGTAGATTTACCACTGCCAGAAGGTCCAATAATAGCAATAACATCACCCTTATTAACATCTAAAGAAATATCTTTTAAAACTTTTAAAGGTCCAAAGAATTTAGCAATATTTTCTACTTTTAATAATAATTCGCTCATATTTTAAAACTTCTCCTAAATCTAAATGGGTTAAATGAGAATTTAACACCATCCATTTTCTTTTCTATAAGTTTTAAAACTCCTGTTGCAATAAGGGTTAAAACTAAATATATAACTGCAGCGATAAGATAACATTCCATATATGCAAAATTTTTCCCTGCAATTAAATCCATCCTATAGAATAATTCAGTAACACTAATAACATTTAAAACTGATGAATCTTTAATGTTAACGATAAGCTCATTTCCAATTGTTGGTAAGGAATTTCTTAATGCTTGAGGAAGGATAATTGAGAAACTTGTTCTTGAAGCGCTCATTCCTAAACTTCTAGCACCTTCTACTTGTCCTTGATCAACTCCATTAAGTCCACTTCTAACAATTTCGCCCATATAAGCAGCAGTGTTAAGCGTAATAACAATTAAACCAGCAAAGAACCATCCGTTAAATATATTATTTATTTCACCTTGGAAATAAATATCGCCCCAGTTCAAACCTAAAGCCTGGCTGCCGAATTTAAAAATTAAAGCTTGAACCATCATTGGAGTTCCACGTAAAACGGTAGAATAAATACTACAAATACCTTTTAAAATATATTTAAAAGTTTTAATTACCCCGTTGTCCATTTCTTTTACTTTTAAATTCTTTCCATAAGCTAAGAAGATTCCTAAAAATAATCCAACAAAGGTTCCAACAATGGCTAATATAACAGTTGTAATAATTGCGTAAATGATAAAGGTAAAATTTTGACCTAAAACATTCCGCATTTTACCAAAATCTATCATTATGCATTTTCTGCGCTTCTAGAAGCAGCAGCCCCCATCATTTCATTTCTTTCTTCGACACTTAATTTTGATAAAGCTGCATTTATTTCGTCTGCTAATTCAGTATTTCCTTTTTTAATTCCAATTGAAACCGAAAGGCCATTTAAATCTTCTTCACTTAAGAAACTTTTATAATCGCAATAAAGAACACTTAAACCACCAAGGTTTGTCATAGTTTCGACAACTGGAAGTTCTGCCGGCATTGCAAAAGATACACCACCCTTAACGTCATTTGCTGCAGCAGGATAGGTGCTTTGAGGATTATCGTGTCTAATCGTTTTTCCTTGAGTATTATTAGTAAAATAAGTGTCAATGAACCCGTCACCAACGACATTTGCTTGGCAAACTAAACTTTTTCCATCAAACAATTTTAATAATTGTTCATAACTTGCTGGATTTTCTTTTGTGCCATATCCTTCAGGCATATCTTCTGTTCTAATTAAAAAAGCTAAATCACTAGTTAAATATGGATCTGTAAAATCAATTGACTCTCTTCTTTCGGGAGTATCTGTCATGCCAGCTAAAACTAAATTGACTTCTTCTTCTTGAAGTGAAGGAATTAAACTATCCCAAACAATTCTTTTGATATAAACATCCTTGCCTGTTTCTTCACTTAAATATTTTGCAATTGCAACATCATAACCATCAGCAAATTCGTTAGTGCTATAAATAGGTAATGTGTACTCACTTGAGGTATAAGTTGTCCAGTTAAAAGGCTGATAATTAGCTTCCATTCCAATAACTAAAACATCATTAGTTACAACTAAAGTATTACTTCCACAAGAAGTTAAAGCAGTGCCGAACAAAGTAATAGCGGCACCAAAAATAATTAATTTTTTATTCATATTAATCTCCTTTAAAATAAAAAGATTGCATCGCTCGATGCAACCCATAATTTTCATTAAGAAGATTTACATCGATAGCGCCTCTAGATAATCTAGGAGTCTAATAGATATTTTCTATTAGCCCAACCAAATTCAATACCTTGAATTTGTTTCGGCGATCTTGCCTTTCATTAACTTCATCGGATGTCTCCTCCATTAATTACTAATCTTAATCGCGCCTCTATCAATCTTTACAAGTCAATATAATAATAGAAAATTTAAATTTAGCAAGTCTTTTTTATAAATTTAGAAATTATTTCCATTAAATCCCCAATTTCTAGTAAAAAAATAAGAAACATAAATTCTTGAGGAACTAATATGAAGATTGTCTGATAAATAAGAAGTTAATAATGAAGTGAAATTATTGAGAATTTTATCTGAATAAGAATCACCATAGATTAGAACTTTTACCATTATCGCTCCTTCATCACTTCCTTTAAAAAATAGTGATGAATTATCATTAATATTTACCATCAACCAATTTTCACTTTTACCTGGTAATTCTTCTATTAATTCACCTAATTTAGACTTAATTTCTCCTTTCAAAGTTTGGCTTAATTCATAATTTGTATTCAATTCAATATATGGCATATTTTTTATCCTCCATTCCATAATTAATTTTACATTAATTTTCATATTAACTATGCATAAATTTCAAAAATTTTACCTTCTTGTACTACGTACGGGAGGGTTGAACCTTTTATATAAAAATCCCATTCTTATATTATTTATATGTATATTAGATAACATTTATATAAAAATTATTAAGATAATATTATTTTTAATTCAAACTTCTCTTATTTATTTGACTTAACAATCAGAAAATAATTAAATAATTTTTATATTTTTTATAAAGGGGCACTTATGAAAGAGATTGTTTTAAGCGAAGAAGAAATACAAGAAGCAGTAAAAAGAGTTGCTGAAGAATTAAAAGAAAGATTTAAAAATAACGATTCAATACCTGTATTCATCGGAGTATTAAAAGGTGCGATGCCTTTTATGATGGATTTACTCAAATATTATGATTTACCAGTTATCGAAGATTTTATTCAAGTTTCTTCATATGATGGTACTTCTTCTACAGGCGTTATTCATTTAAAAAAAGATATTACTGAAAATGTAAAAAATAAAGATATTGTATTAATTGAAGATATAGTTGATACTGGCACTACTCTTTCTTATTTAAAACAATATTTCAAAATTAAATATCAACCAAGATCAATAACAATATGTTCTTTTTTAGATAAAAAACCTTTAAGAAAAGTTGAACTAGAGGCTGATTTTGTTGGCGTCACTTTGACTAAAAATCAATTCCTTGTTGGTTATGGATTAGACTATAACGAAATAAAAAGAAATACACCATATATTTTTATTCCTGATGAAAAAGAAATTGACGAATGGAATAATATATTAAAAAATAACGAGAACAAATAAAAAGGACCAGGCGGTCCTTTTTTTAAAGCTTTTTAAAATTACAAGCGTTTTTAGAAATATAAACTTTAAAATATCTTTCTTCTGGATATTTTTCTTTTAAAACTTTATCGAATTCATCAACAAAGTCATTTTTAATAAAAGCTAAAACAGTCCCTTTAAATCCACCACCATGAATTCTAATTGCACCATGCTCTCCAATAATTGGAATGAGTTCATCAATAATTGATTGAGGTGAATTTTCATATTCTCCACGAACATATGTATTTTCTAAATTTTTATTTGAAGAATCTTGTGAAGCACGAATAGCACTTAAAAATTCTTCTAATGAATTTGTTTCAACAGCTTCTTTTGCTTTTAAAACGTTTTCATTTTCAATAAAGAAATGTTTTGCTTTTCTTTTAACAGCATCTTCAACGTTTAAATTGTCAATTTTTTCAAAAATATTATCTTTATTTTGAATATCTCTTAAAAATCCTTTATTTTCTAAAAGATTTGCAACCTTTTTCATTGAATCTGGAATTGCTGCATATAAATGTGTTAAAGATGAATGATCGCCAACTGATTTAACTAAATATAGAGTTAAAGGCAAATTAAATGGTAAAGTTGTAATTGTTGGTTCATCAATATTTTTAAAATCAATGAAATTTGATGAATCAAAAGATGTGCCGATTTGATCTAATAAACCACAAGGTTTTTTAAAATAGACGTTTTCAGAAAATTGACCTGTTTTTGCAATTTCTAAAGGTGTAATTTTCCCATCATTAAATAAATAAGAAATTGTGTAACCGAATAAAGATTCAATAGCAGCTGAAGAAGAAACACCACTTCCATCAGGTATTTCACTATCAATAAACATTTTAAATCCACCGATCTTATAACCCAATTCTTTTAATTTAAATAAAATACCTTTTGCAAGACCAATAGTCTTTCCACTTATTTCATCGGTATTTTCTAAATCATTAACATTAAAAGAAAATTCTTTATAACCTTTTGATTTAACAATAACCTCATCCCCATTAAGTGATAAGCAAGCTTTAGCTCTTAATGAACAATTAGCAACTAAACATAAGCCATGATTATGGTCAGTATGATTTCCAATAATTTCAAATCTTCCGCCTGTATCAATTGAAAATTGAGGTTTTTCTTTGAAAAATTCTTCAAATAATTGATTAACTTCCATGATATCTCCTTTAATTAAAATTTAATAGAATTAATAAATGTATCGATTCCCTTATTGCCTTTTTCATCATCTTTAAAAACGGCAGTATTTTTTAAGATATTTCGACAGACATTATTTATATATTCTCTAATATCGCTATCGATTGTTTCTTTATTATAATTTTGAGCTAATTGATGAATCATATTAATAAATAAATCATCAAAATCACTATATTTAGCTTTTATTTCAGTATCGCTAAGTTCATTTTCTAAGCAATTCTTAATTTGATTAGTTTGTCTTACTAGTCTTGCTGGTAAAATAAATAATCCCATTGCTTCAATAATTCCAATGCCTTCGTGCTTAATATGATGATATTCAGGATGAGCATGGAAGATACCATCTGGATATTTTTCATTACATCTATTATTTCTTAAAATCAAATATAATGAATAAACATTTCCATCCTTTTTAACACATGGTGTGACTGTTGAATGAGCAACATCTTCACTATGAGATAAGATATCGTTTATAGGATCATCATAATTTCTCCATTTTGTTAAAATTTTTGTTGCGATATCTACAATATCTTCTTTATTTTCACCTTCAATCAAAAGAGTAGAATTATACCAATCTAATAAATAAAGTTTTGATGAATGATTATCTGGTAATTTATATTCTCTTTTTGGTTTAGCATGCATAATTGGTAAACGATGTTCACCGCCTTGATAGTGTTCATGATTTAAAATCGAACCGCCGACAATAGGTAAATCAGCATTACTTCCAATAAAGAAATATGGGAAATCATCAACAAAACTTAAAAGTTTTTTAAATGTTGATTCATTAATAACCATATTGGTATGACTATCTTTAAAGACAATGCAGTGCATATTGAAATAGCCATATGGTGAATATTGCAAATACCAAGTTTCATTAGCCAGTTTTAATGGAATTGTTCGAATATTTTCTCTAGCTGGATGATCATCTCTTCCATAGTAACCAAGATTTTCTTTACATAATAAACAAGACGGATATTTAATATCTCCTGCTTTAGGTTTAACTAATAACTTTGCAATATCTTTATTATTTTTTTCTGGTTTTGAAAGATTTATAGAAACTTCAATGTTTTTATCTGGGTAATTTGAAGTCCATAATAAATTCTTATCGATTTTAGATTTTTTAACATAATCATTTTTGATGGATAAATCATAAAGATAATTTAAAGCTTCTTCATCACTTTTATTTTCGTGAATTGAATTAAATTTAGAAATAACTGTAGATGGTCTTGGTGTTAAAAAACCATATATTTTTGTTATTTTTCTTTCAATTTCATTATCACTTAAAGTTGTATTTTCTTTTAAATATTCACTTAAAACATCAGAAAAATAATCTGGATTTTTGAAAGAATCAATTTTATTAATGTCGACTTCGACTTCTTTAAAAGATACTAAATTTAATTCACCTAAAATAATATTTCTAAAATAAATTAAATCCGCATTTTCGATATCAAAATTAACCTTAGAATATCTTACTAATTCATTAACAATTAAATTTATATCCATAAATGCCCCCCTCATTTTTCCAAAATAATATATTCAATATAATGGTTATATTTTTCGCCTTTTTTAAAGAAAATAGAGTCTTTATCTAATAAATATAATTGAGGCTCTAAGGCGATTCCTCTTCTTTCAAATAATGAAGGATTGTTTACAAACTTAACAGGTGTTAATGAGGAATCACAATAAATATTCATTGCAGGATAATCAGTCTTTAATTTTATAGTATATTTATCATTTCCCATTAAAACTTTATTTACTAAGTGATCAAAAACAAAAGTATTATCAATAGTTCCAATAGCAAGTTTAGCAGCTTTATCTAATCTAGATTTTAATTTTGTTTTACGATTAAATAATAAATAATCAGGTGTTTCAATTGTATCTTCTAATAAAAGGTAATCATTTACTTTGCCAATTCTTGATGCATCGAATTTTAAATAATAATCATTAATATTTACTGAATTTAAATTCCAATAAATGTGATTTGATAAATTTAATAAGGTATCTTCTTTAATGTTTGCTTTTTGAATGATTTTAAAGCCAGGTTTATTTTTATATAAAGAATAAATATTATAAATCTTTACTTTTCCATTAAATCCATTTTCACCTTTTCTTGGAGAAATTGAAAAAATAATATCAATTTTATTACTAGTTTCTTTAATTTTATATTTCCAAGTCTTAAAAGAAAGGGAAGAGAGTTCGCCTCCATGAAGACAAATGTTGTTTCCAGTATTCTTTAAATTATATTTAAGACCATTATATTCATAATCAACTGGTAGACGACCTGCGACCAATCCCAATGTCTTATTAAAAAATTGTGGAGATTCTAAAAAGAAATTTTTATCTTCTAATTCTAAGATTAAAGGTACTTTATTTTTTCTTAAAGAGTAAAGACTTGCTCCACATGAAGAAAAAACGTAATCAAAATCGTTGATTTTAACTTCAATAAAATCAACATTTTCATTAAATTTTTCTATTATATGTTCCATATTAAACTCCTGCAGTTAATTAACGAATTAAAAAACCTCATATATTTTAGCAATATATGAGGCAATATTCTATATTCTAGATACTTTAATTTACATTAATAATTAGTGTTTCTTGTTTAAACTATGTTTAATAATTCCAATAACTCCAATAATTAAAACTCCACCAGCGAAAATAGAAACAATTATTATTGAAGGAAGGAAAAGATCGAATAAACCATCGTTTTCTAAACGATTATTAATTAAAAATTCTGAATAAGAAGTATTAAAACGGATTAACTCATTTTCACTAGTTGAAGCTTGATAATTAATATCGGCCGTTGAGTCTCCATCAACTGCTTTAACGTTAATAAATAATCCATCAGGTAATAAGCCATATAAAGTTTCACTATTGAAGTTAATTAATTCGCCATTATTATCAACTAATTTTAAATAATATGATTTATTGTTACGTTCTTCTTTTTCTATATTTATTGAAGAAGAAACTTCATTTCCGGCAATAACTATATTTTCTTCTATAAAATATTTAACGTAAGTTGAATTATTATCATTATTAATAACAGAAATAAATAATTCGCCAAAAGTATATTCATTTAAATTTATTTCAAAATACGATCTATAAACACCAACTTTAGTAATTTCAATTGAATTACCACTAGTGTTATTGATTAAAATATCGTAATCATCTTGTTCTCTAACATAAACTCTTAAAATATTGTTATAAAGAGTAATGTCATAAATTACAGGAATAGATTTGAAATTTTCACCAATATGCAAAACATATCTTGAAGTATATTTTTCACCGTTAACAAGCTCAAATTCAAATAACAAATTGTATGTTCCATCTTGATACAAATAATCTTCATATCCATCATCGTAAACTAAAGGAATATAACAATAACTTCGGTGAGTAAAATAATTTCTACTCATCAAGCTGCTATTTTGTTGAAGAATATAATTTCGATATAATTCGTGAGTTAATTCTGTATCAAATAACGAATCTTTAAAGTAATATGTCTCAATTAAATTATTATTATCATCAAATAAAGTCACTTCATTATGAATAACGCTTCTTAGCATGAATAATTGAATGATTAATCCTTTAGAGTCAGGATATTCACCTGTATAAATATGATAAATCTCATTTTCTTCATCATATATATACTCCATATATTTATATTGCTTAATTAAAGAGAAGGTTGAAGGCAAAATATTACGTATATAATATTTTTCATTATCACCAATTAAGAAATATGAACCAGTATATGCGTTTGTTAAATTATAATTTTCACGTAAATAATCATCCATAATGTCAGATTCATAAACTTTATTAGGGTCTTTTTCAAAAGAGAAATCTTCATAAGGTTTTAACGAACTATAGTCACCATAAAAACCTAAGAAAGGCATGTTTAATGTTCTTTCTTCACTTTCAAAAATCAAATATCCTTCTAAATAAGTTCCGTTTTCAAATCTGTCAAGATATTCACGTGTCGAAGTTGAAATAACTTCATTTATATTTATAATATTTTCTCCAACATTACTTTGATAAAATGGAAAAATAACTTTTGATTCCAATAAAACATCATCGCTATTAATGAGCTCAACTTGTTTTCCATTAAATTCAGCTTCAATGATTTTTGGAGCCATTATATTTAATGTAATTTTATAATTATTTGAATTCTTTTCTTCAATTAAAGTAACTTCATTATTAAAAACACCGTTTCTAATTGTATAATTATTTCCTAATTCCATTTGATATTTATCTTCATATAAAAGATAAGATGAAGAATCATAAACTGCATCAACATTAACAAGTCCATTACCTTGTCTTCTAGGTGAAATATATGTTCCAAATTCATCTTTTAATAAAGTCGTATTAGAAAATAATTTATTTCTTAAATTTTTAGCAACTTGTTCTCTTGATGAGTCGTTATTAATATCATAAGAAGATAAAAGAGAGACATAAGCACCCATCAAATTAGGTGTTGCCATAGAAGTCCCACTTATAAAATAGTAAGCTTCATTTAAATAATAATCACCACTTGCAGGGGAGTTATTTGGTCTATAATAACTATAAGCTCCATAAATATTAGTTCCTGGAGCGGTTAAATCTGGTTTCAAAGATAAATCTGCACTAGCTCCAAGTGAAGAAGAATCTGACATTTCTTCATGATAAAAACTAATTGTAGTTTCATTTGCTTCCTTTAATCTTTTTCCTGCTTCATAATTTACAATTGCAACAGGAATATTTATATATGACAAATCAAAAATTCTATCACCATATTCATCGATAATTGTAGGAATACCTGGATAATCTTCTAAAGTTGCATCATCAATCTTATATGAAAATTGCGGTAAGTTTGTATCGCTTTTTTGATTGTAAATAATAAGTCCTGAGGCTCCATTTTTAATTGCATAATAAATTTTTGCGGTAAAAGGTAGTTCTCCTCTTTCGACAACAGCAATTTTATTATTAACGTTAATATTTTTATAATCTTCATCAGATCCTTTATTAGGAACTAAAACATATTCATAAGTTCCTTCATTAATTAAAGAAGAAAAACGATGTTCCGTTGGAAAATCGGTAATATGATACTCATTTGCACCTTCTTCTAATCCAACAGAATCTACAATTCTATCATTAATTAAAATTGACCTTTTATTATCTATTAATCCATAAACATTAGAAACATCATCACTTAATGTTGAATTTGCGACAGTAATAGAATCTTTGTTTAAGGCTAAATTTCCCATAACTCCGCTTTCAACCGATGAAGTTAAACTATATTCATATGTTGAACCAACAAAATCATCTCGACCATCATTTCCAGATGCAATAAAAACTTGAGTACCTTTTTCTCTTAAAGCATTTAAAACATCATCAACGGCTTTATCAGTAGCATCTTTTGAATAATTTAAAGCGCTACCAAAAGACATGTTTACAGCATCAACATCGAGAAGATAGGCATCTTCTAAAGCTTTTAAATATACAACTGATGTACATCCGCCTCCATAATCATTAAAAACTTTCATAAAAGCAAGTTGACTTTGAGGCGCTATACCTTTATATCTACCATTTCCAACAGAAAGGGAAGAAACGTGGCTTCCGTGTGTATCTTTAGCTTTTACATCATTATCATCATTACAATAATCATAAGAAAATGGGACTTTATCATTAATTCTTCGATAATTTTTAGCGTTAAAATCACTATTGCTAGCTAAAGAGGCAATCTCATTAGAATCATATCGCATTGTTGCCGAATCGATGGTTTGAAAAGCTTCGTGATCATAATTTAAAGCACTATCTAAAACCGCAACAATAGTATTTTCACCATCGCTAATACTTTCACCCTTATTCATTTCGATTTCGCTATAATTTGTGGTTAAAATCTCATTTTCACCTAAATAATTATAGGTAGGGTCATTTGGATCGAAATAATATTCGATTTCTTCATACGCATATTCAACAGTTGATAATGAATTTATTTTTTCAATATCCTCGCTATTTACTTTTAAGCTAACAAAATTAAAAACACCATTGATTTCATCAAGTTTACGATAATTAAATGAAACAGTATTTGTTAATTCATTAAAAAAAAGGCGACTCATTTCACTTTTATCTAAAGAATCACTATCTTTAATTTTAACGATAATATTTGTATCTAAATCTTTTTTGTTTGAATTCTCTTTTTTTGTATATAAGGCAAAAGAGATTGCAAATATTGATGCACAAAAAACAAGTATTCCTTTATTTTTCATGTTTTATATTATATCAATCTTTAAACCTCCTATAAAGATAAACGAAACTTAATAACCTAAATTTTATTTTACTAACGATTCAAGATGCCTATAATAAATAAGATGGCTATAAATATTAACAAGCTACGTAAAGATTTTTTTGATCTTTTTTATGAAGTAAATTTATGCGAAATGAACGTTGATAACTTTTGTAATTTATTGAAAATATCACCATCTTTTTATCATAAAAAATTATCGAGTAAGGAGAATATAATTGTTGATAGTTTAAAAGAATATTTCAACTCTTTAAAAATTATTCAAAATAATCCTAAACAAATTTTAAGCGATTATAATTATAATCTTTATAAAAAGATTACTTCCCACAATTTAAATGACATCTTTTTTAAAAATTTTAATTGCTATTTACCAATTTTTAAGGATTTTTACTTATCATTTTTTAGAAATCTATTAAAAGGGGCGCTTATTTTCGATTATGCAGGAAACCAATTAAATTTAGAATTCTTTATTTTGAGTAATTTTGATTTATTAAAAAATGCGATTTATTTAAGAAGTGACGAATATCTTATTTATTAAAAGGGCCTCAAATACTGAGACCCTTTTTAGTTATTTATTTAGATAGTAAGTTTTGAGTTACAAGAGATTCCATATTTTCTAATTCAATATCTTTTGATTCGATATCTGAATTTTTATCATGGACACCGATGTATTGATCTTTAACTTTTTGCATTGCATCAGTAACATCAAACTCTTTTAAGATAGCTTTTTCTTTATCAATGGAATTTAAACCTCTACCTGCTGGAATAAGTTTACCTGTAATAACATTTTCTTTTAAACCGTGTAAACTATCTGTTTTCCCTTTAATTGCAGCATCTGTTAAAACTCTTGTTGTTTCTTGGAATGATGCAGCTGAAAGGAATGATTCAGTTTCGAGAGCAGCTTTAGTAATACCTAAAACTAAAGGTTTACAGAATGCTGGACGTTTTCCATTTAATAATGCATCTCTATTCTTTTCTGTAAATTCTGCTAAAGAAACTCTTGTTCCAGAGATAAGTGAAGTTTCACCACCATCGACAACAACAACTTTTCTTAACATTTGTCTAACGATAACTTCAATGTGTTTATCACTAATTCCAATACCTTGTGAACGATAAACTTTTTGAATTTCTTTAATAATATAACGTTCGACACTACCTACATCAGCACATTCAAGTAATTTTTTAGGTGAAATAGCACCTTCTGTGATTTTTCCACCGTTTTTAATCTTATCACCTTTTCTAACTCTTAAACGAGCACCGAATGAAGTTGTATATTCTTTAAATTCTAAGTCGTTTTCAACTTTAACTGTATAAATACCGTTATTTTCTCTAATATCAGTAACAGTTCCGCTAATTTCAGAAATTGTAGCTTCACCTTTTGGAGTTCTTGCTTCAAATAATTCTTGGACTCTTGGGAGACCTTGAGTAATATCTTCAGTTGTAGCAACACCGCCAGTATGGAATGTTCTCATAGTTAATTGAGTACCAGGTTCACCAATAGATTGAGCGGCCATGATTCCAACAGCTTCACCAATTTCAACTAATTTACCAGTAGCTAAATTTCTACCATAGCAGTGTACGCAAACGCCATCTTTAGTTTCACAACCAAACAATGATCTAATTTCGACTTGTGTAATACCTGCATCAACAATTTTTTGTGCACTATCTTCTTCAATTAATTGATCTGCTGGAATAATTAATTCTCCAGTATTTGGATTATAAATGTTATGACAGCTAAATCTTCCAACAAGTCTGTCAAATAATTTAACAATAACAGTACCTTGAGCAGTATCGACGATATCGCTAACAATTGTACCATGATCAGAATGACAATCTTCTTCTCTTACGATAACGTCTTGAGAAACGTCAACTAATCTTCTAGTTAAGTAACCTGAGTCAGCTGTTTTTAAAGCAGTATCAGCACCACCTTTTCTAGCACCGTGGGTACCAGTAAAGAATTCGCTAACATTTAGACCTTCTCTGAAGCAAGATTTAACTGGAATTTCAATAGTATCACCTGAAGTTGAACCCATAAGTCCTCTCATTCCCATAAGTTGGGTATAGTTGGATTTACTTCCTCTAGCTCCCGAATGCCACATAATGTAAAGTGGGTTTCTTGTATCGCTCTTTAAAACCTTTTCGACATCATTACCAACTTCAGAGTTAATTTTTGTCCATAAACTGACAACTAAGTTATGTCTTTCATCATCAGTTAAGAAACCTTTCTCATAAAGATTTTCAATTTTTTCGACTTGTTCGTCACCTTTTTTGATTAATTCATCTTTATTTGGTAAGACATAAATATCAGAAATAGCAACTGTTAAGCCTGAAATAGTTGAATATTTATAACCATAGTCTTTAATCTTATCAAGAATTGCGGATGTTTTTGTTGTTCCGTATTTTGCATAAACTTCATCGATAATTGAAGTAATATATTTTTTCTCGATAGCTTCACGAGTTGGAGTATTTTTAATAATTTCTTTAATATTTGAACCTTTTTTAACAAAGAATTCTGGTAATGTTTCCTTTAAATTTCTCTTATCGTTTGAATTGATGTAAGGGAAATCGCTTGGAAAAATGAGGTTAAAGATAATCTTACCAACAGTTGTAATGACATATGATTCATTTTGTTCTGGTGTAAAGATTTTCTTTCTTAAAGCTTTTGCTGGAAGAGCGATTCTGTTGTGAAGATGAATTTTTCCAAGTTCATAACATTTAATACATTCGTCAATATCTTTAAATACTTTACCTTCCATATTAACGAAACTTCTATATCTTTCTGCTTCGTCTAAATCACCATTATCTTCATATTTTTGAGCTTTTTTAAGGAAATCTTCCTCGTTAGCTTCCATAGTTAAATAATAGTTACCAATTAAGATATCTTGAGATGGAGTAACGATTGGTTTTCCATCTTTTGGTGCAAGAATATTATTGGAAGCAAGCATTAAATCAATAGCTTCTTCTTGTGCAGCTTTTCCAAGTGGGACGTGAACAGCCATTTGGTCACCGTCGAAGTCAGCATTAAATCCAGTACAAACAAGTGGATGTAATCTGATTGCTCTACCTTCAACTAAAATTGGTTGGAAAGCTTGAATACCTAAACGGTGAAGTGTAGGAGCACGGTTTAATAAAACTGGATGGTAAGAAATAATTCTTTCAACGATATCATAAACATCATTGTCTTTATCATTTATCTTACGGTCAGCTTGTCTATGCAACGAACATTTGCCTTCCTTAATTAAAATTGCAGCAATGAATGGTCTTAAAAGATTAATTGCCATTTCACGTGGCAACCCACATTGATACATTTTTAATTTTGGTCCAATAGCAATAACTGAACGGCCAGAATAATCAACTCTCTTACCAAGTAAGTTTTGTCTAAATCTACCTTGTTTTCCTTTTAAAGCACCAGAGAGTGATTTATAAGGTCTTCCGTTTTGACCAGTTACTGGTTTTCCGTTTCTTCTTCCGTTATCAATTAAAGCATCAACAGCTTCTTGTAACATTCTCTTTTCATTTACAAGAATGACTGTTGGAGCATTCATTTCTTGTAATTTCTTTAAACGATTATTACGAGTAATTATTCTTCTATATAAATCGTTTAAATCTGATGTAGCAAAACGTCCGCCGTCAAGTTGGAGCATAGGTCTTAAATCTGGTGGAATAACAGGGATAGCATCTAAAACCATCCATTCAGGTTTATTTTCAGATTTAATAAAAGCATCTAATACTTCTAATCTTTTTGTTAATTTTGTTAATTTTTGACCTGAAGCTTTACGAATTTCTTCGTTAACACGATTAAATTCTTCTTCTAAGTTGACTTCTTTTAATAAGCGTTTAACAGCTTCAGCGCCTTCACCGAATTCAACACCTAATTTTTCAGAAATGAATTCAGCATTTGAATAGAAATCAAAAGGATCTCTTAATCTTTCTAATCCTTCAAGTAAGTCTTGAGCTTTGGAATAATCATATGTTCCTGGTTCAAGAGTTTCTTGAATTTCTTTAATTGTTGCTGTAAAAGCTTCTCTACCTTTTGAATCATCTAAAAATTGTTTATATTGTAAAGTTTTAGAATTACCAGCATTTAAACAAACGTGGGCACTATAATAAACAATTTCTTCAAGATCTTTTGGTGACATATCTAATACTAAAGCCATTCTTGAAGGAATACCTTTTAAATACCAAATATGTGAGCAAGGAGAAGCTAATTCAATATGACCGACTCTTTCTCTTCTTACTTCTTTTGAGATAACTTCGACGCCACATTTTTCACAAACAACACCAGCATATCTGCTCTTTTTATATTTTCCACAGTGACATTCAAAATCTTTGGAAGGACCAAAAATTCTTTCACAGAATAAACCATCCATTTCTGGTTTTTGTGAGCGGTAGTTAATTGTTTCTGGTTTTGTAACTTCACCGTGTGAAAGTTGTCTAATTTTATCTGGGGAAGCAAGTCCGATTTTAATTGAAGCTAAATTATTTACATCAAACATAATCTCTCCTCCTTACTAATTTAATAATTCATCAATGGTTTCATCGATTGAATCTTGTTCATCTTCGCCTTCAAATGGAGCAACGTTATCTTCTCCATAATTTCTAACACTTCTAAGAGATTGTTGTTCTTCTTTTTGTGTTTCTCTAGCGAGTTGATCCATATCAATGATTTTTCCATTTTTGTCTTTAAGTTCAACATCTAAAGCTAAACCTTGTAATTCTTTAGTTAAAACTTTAAATGCTTCTGGAATTGATGGAGTTGGGAGTGGTCTTCCTTTGATAATCGATTCGTAAGTCTTTCTTCTGCCGACTCTATCATCTGACTTAATGGTCATCATTTCTTGTAATGTGTAAGCAGCACCATAAGCTTCAAGTGCCCAAACTTCCATTTCACCAAATCTTTGACCACCGTTTTGTGCTTTACCACCTAAAGGTTGCTGTGTAACCATAGAATAAGGTCCAGTAGCACGAGCATGTAATTTATCGTCAACCATGTGAACGAGTTTAATCATATACATAACACCGACGTTAATACGATCATCGAATTTTTCACCGGTTCTACCATCATATAATGTATATTTACCATCTTTGGAACATTTTGCTTCTTCCATCATTGCCATAATTTCATCGTTTGAAATTCCATCAAAGACAGGAGTTGCAACTTTTACTCCACCAAGTTTTTTACAAGCCATACCTAAATGGACTTCAAGAACTTGGCCGATATTCATACGTGAAGGAACACCTTGAGGATTTAATAAAATATCAACTGGTGTACCATCTTCCATAAATGGCATATCTTCTTGAGGCACGATGCAAGAAATAACACCTTTGTTACCGTGTCTTCCTGACATCTTATCACCTTCAGAAATTTTTCTCTTTTGAACGATATAGACTCTAATTTTCTTTAATACGCCTGGAGAAAGTTCATCTTTGTTTTCACGTGAAAATACTTTGACAGCCAAAACTGTACCTGCGCCACCATGAGGAACTCTTAAAGACGTATCTTTTCCATCTTTTGATTTATCACCGAAAATAGCATCAAGTAATTTTTGATCTGGTGTAGGTTCACTTTGTCCTTTTGGAGTAACTTTACCAACTAAAATATCTCCTTCTTTAACATCAGTACCAACAATAACAATACCATCTTCGTCTAAATTAATTTTACCTTTTTCACCGATGTTAGGAACATCAGCAGTAATTAATTCTTTACCGTTTTTTGTTTCGCGGCATTCAACTTCATATTGTTCAATATGAATTGTTGTATAAACATCTTCTTTAACTAATCGATCTGACATGATGACAGCATCTTCATAGTTGTAACCTTCCCAAGTCATAAAGGCAATAGTAACGTTTTGACCTAAAGCTAAATCACCATTTTCCATTGAAGGACCATCGGCAATAATTTCACCTTTTTTAACTTGCTGACCAACTTTAACTATTGAAGTTTGATTTGTACAAGTGCCTTGGTTACTTCTTTCAAATTTTTGTAAATGGTAAGTTCTTTCGCCTTCTTTTTCCATTACTCTAATTTGTTTAGAATCTGAATATGTAACAATTCCATCATCAACAGCAATAACAGCTAATCCACAATCGTGAGCAATTTTATTTTCTAAACCAGTTCCAATATATGGAGCATGTGGTCTTAAAAGTGGTAATGCTTGTCTTTGCATGTTAGCACCCATGAGTGCTCTGTGGTTATCATCGTTTTCAAGGAAAGGAATACAGGCAGTAGCAACTGAAACAATTTGCATTGGCGATTCATCAATATAATCAACTAAATGTCTATCAACTAAAACGTTTTGTCCATTATATCTAGCAACAACTCTTTCACCGACTAAATAGCCATCTTTAATATCGTCTCTTGTTGCTTGAGCAATAAAGTGATTATTTTCATCAGCTGCTGAAAAATATTCAGTTTCATCACTAATTTTTCCAGTTTCCTTATCGACTTTTCTATATGGAGTTTCGATAAATCCGTATTTATCGACTTTAGCATAAGTTGAAAGGTTGTTAATTAAACCAATGTTTTGACCTTCAGGTGTTTCAATAGGACAGATTCTTCCATAATGAGTAAAGTGAACGTCTCTAACTTCCATTGAAGCTCTATCTCTTGTAATACCGCCTGGACCTAAAGCAGAAATTCTTCTTTTATTTGCAAGTTCAGCAAGTGGATTGGTTTGATCCATAAATTGAGAAAGTTGTGAAGATGCAAAAAATTCTCTAATTGCGCTAGATAATGGTCTAATATTAATTAAACTCTTTGGAGTAACTTCTCTTAAACTATCTCCAGCGGTAATTGACATTTTTTGAGTAACACTCTTAGCCATTTTGGTTAAACCGATTCTAAATTGAGTTTGAATTAATTCACCAACACATCTAATACGTCTATTTGATAAGTGGTCGATATCATCAACACTTCCGAATCCATCCATAAGATTAAGGAAATATGAGAAGATAGCAACAACATCAGAAATTGTTACTCTAGAAATTTTTAAATTTAAATCAGTTCCGATAACATTTGAAACTAAGTCTTTATTGTCATTGTTATAAACCTTAACAATGTTGACAACACTATTTTTATCAAGTCTTTCATTAACAGCCAAAACTTTTTGATGAGCTCCTTTTTCAAAGAATTCTTCGTTTTGGAGTTCTTCAACCATTTCTCTTGTTAATAAAGTATTTTTTGTATATTTAACTTCGCCATTAGCATCGATTAAATCTTCAGCAAGAATACGGTTAATTAAACGATTATAAATACCTAATTTATTTTTATATTTAAATCTACCAGCTCTTCCTAAATCATATCTTTTTTCATCAAAGAATTTTTGAACCATAAAATTAACGATACCTTCATCGTTGAATGGTTCTCCTGGTTTTAATTTTGTAAAAATAAATGTTAAAGCAGTATTTTCTGTAATTTTTGCTATAGCATCGCTTTTAATTGGATCTTTTTCCCAAGTTTTTGTTAAAACTTCTCTATCTCCGAAAAGATTGATAATTTCTTCTTGAGTGGTGAAACCTAAAGCTTTGAGTAAAATTGTTGCAGGCATTTTTCTTTGTCTATCAATTCTTACCCATAAAAAGCCTTTAGTATCACTTTCAAATTCTAACCATGTTCCTCTTGATGGAATAAGGTCAGCATTGTAAACAAAAAGACCATTTTTTGTATCCATTGTTTTTGATAAATATGCACCTGGAGATCTAACAATTTGTGAAACAATGACTCTTTCTGCACCGTTAACAATAAATGTTCCACTATCTGTCATAAGTGGAATATCGCCCATGAAGACATCGCTAGTAACGATTTGTCCATTATTGTTTTTATCAATTAATGCAAGATTAACTGTTAATGGAGCACAATATGTTAAATCTTTTTCTTTACATTCAAGATATGAATATTTTGGTTCTTCAATCTTAAATGAACGGTAATCAAGTGTCATAGATCCGTTATTAGAAACAATTGGAAATACATCTCTGAAGACTTCATCGATACCATCTTTTAAGAAAGATCTGTATGAATCTGTTTGAATTTCACATAAATATGGTAATTCCAAATGACCACTGATTTTAGAAAAATTAATACGATCATTATTAAGTTTTGGATAATCTTTATATGATTTCATTACTTTCTCCTTTTTATTAAATACTTGATTCAATGACATAATAGCCCTTATCTTTATCTATGATTTCTACTTTATCAAAAATAGATTCCAAATATTTTTTATGAGATAAAGCGCCCTTGTCTTTTCTTATAACGATAAGAAGCGACCCTTTGTCTAAAAGTTTATCTTTTGCTTCCTTATAAAGCCTAAAACAAACTTCTTTTCCGGCCGATATAGGGGAGTTTAATAGAATATAATTGAATTTTTTATTTATATTTTCTAATCCATCAGATAAGTGCACATCTGCTTCTAAATCATTCAAAATCAAACTCTTTTTAGTTAGTTCGACACAATATGGATTTACATCAGAAAAAGTTACTCTTACATCATTAGAAAATACTTTTTTAACTGAAATTCCTATAATTCCATTCCCCGATCCTAAATCTAGGACATCGCCTTTTAACGGTAAAGCAATGATAGTATCAATAAAAATTCGTGTTCCTAAATCAACTCGATATTTAGAGAATGTCCCTTTATCACTTACTACCATTATTCTATTATTTTTCACGATAAAATCGACTATTTTTGGATCTTTCGCTAGAGTTGTATCTTCAATAAAATAATGGCTCATTTCGCATTCCTTTAAATAGGCAAAAACCTGCCCCTATAAATTTTATAGAAGCAGGTTAATTAAATTTTAGTTAAAACTATTTAATTTCAACTTCTGCACCAGCAGCAACTAAAGCTTTCTTGTGTTCTTCTGCTTCGACTGGTGAAATATGTTCTTTAACTGGGCTTGGAGCTGCGTCGACTAATTTTTTAGCATCCATTAATCCTAAACCTGTGATAGCTTGGACAGCTTTGATAACGCCAACTTTGCTTCCACCAACTGATTTTAAGATTAAAGAAACTTCACTTGGTCCTTTCTTTTCTTCTTCTTCAGCTGGAGCAGCACCTGCAGCAACAGGAGCAGCAGCTGTAACGCCGAATTCTTCTTCGATTGCTTTTACTAAATCATTTAATTCAACAACTGTCATTTCTTTAACAGCAGCGATAATTTCTTCATTTGTTAATTTTGCCATAAATATTTTTTCCTCCTAAATTCTAAATAGCAAATTGTTTACTTCTTTTCGCTTACTTGAGATAAGCTGTAAGCTAAGTTTCTCATTGGAGCTTGTAATACGCTTAATAACATAGAAACAAGTCCTTCTTTTGATGGTAATGCTGCGAGAACTTTAATATAATCAGCATTTTTTAAATTTCCATCGATAACGCCACCTTTAATGACGAGATTTTCGTTTCTTCTAGCAAATTTTGTGATTGCCTTTAAAGAACCGTTTGTTGGATCTTTTAAGAAAATATAAATGTTTGGTCCAGCTAAATATTCATCAATGCCTTCATAATCTTCTTTTAATGCTCTAGAAACTAATGAATTTTTGTAAACATTAGCTTTTGCATCAAGTTTAGCTAAATCTTTTCTTAATGAAGAGATTTGTGAAACTGTTAAACCACGGTATTCGCAGATTACGAAACTATGATTTTCATTGACAAGGTCTTTAACTTCACCAACGACACCTTCTTTTTCCTTTAAGACGTCTTGATTCATCTTTTACCTCCTTATATATTGAGGATATATATACAATAAGGTTTTATATCTATATTTTAACCTCGGTAACATAATTAAGGACGAATCCCGTTACTGTCTTTGGTATATTTATCCTTCAAAACAAATTTAATTAGTCACCAATTGATAATTTAATTGATGGGCCCATAGTTGTTGAGAGGTGGCATGATTTAACATAAACACCTTTAACACTTGCTGGTCTTACTTTTAAAATTTGATTAACAACTGCGTTAACGTTTTCTTCTAATTTAGCTGGTTCGAATGAACATTTTCCAACCGCTAAATTAACGTTTCCATCTTTATCAGCACGGTATTCAACTTTACCTGCTTTGAGTTCGCTAACCATTTTTGTAATATCTGGTCCAACTGTTCCAGTTTTTGGGTTTGGCATTAATCCTTTAGGACCTAATACACGTCCTAATTTACCGATTTCACCCATCATTTCAGGAGTTGCACACATGACATCAAAGTCAAACCATTTTTCATTAGAAATTTTTTCTAATAAATCTTTTCCTCCAGCGAAATCAGCACCTGCTGCTTTAGCTTCATCAACTTTTGAAGTAATAGCACAAACTCTAACATTTTTACCACTACCTGCTGGAAGAATAACTGTACCTCTAATTTGTTGATCAGCTGCTTTTGTATTAATGTTTAAATTAAATGAAATACCAACCGATGCATCAAATTTAGTTGTTGATGTTTTTCCAATAACTTCAACTGCTTCTTTTACTGTATAAACTTTTGTTTTATCGACTAATTTTAAAGCAGCTTCAAATTTTTTACTGTGTTTCATCTTTTACTCTCCTTTAAAATTAATCAACGACTTTAATGCCCATATTACGAGCACTGCCTTCAACAATTCTACAAGCTGCATCGATATCGTTTGCATTTAAATCTGGCATCTTGTATTCAGCAATTTCTTTAATTTGTGCTTTTGTAACTTGACCAACAATTGTGGTTTTTGCATTTGCACTTCCTTTTGAAATTCCTGCAGCCTTAAGTAAAAGACCAGTAACTGGGGAAGTTTTGATTTCCATATCAAAGGTTTTGTCTTCATAAGCTGTAATAATTACAGGGACAACTTCACCTCTTCTATCGGCTGTTTTAGCATTAAATTCAGTACAGAATTTTGGCATAACAACGCCAGCTGATGCTAATTTTGGTCCTGGTTTTGCATCCCCTCCAGGAAGTTCCATTTTAACAACCTTTGCGATTTTTTTACCCATTGTTAAATTCTCCTTTATACAAATAGATATGTAGTATGAAGAATCGCTCTTCTCCTACAAAAAATATTGCACGCAAAATTGTGCTTAATAATTTTATCTCAAAATAAAATTGGTAGCAATAAAAATTCGAACAAAGCCGAAAATTCGTAGAAAAAAACTCCTCGAAAGGAGTTTTAATTACGATATGTGTACGATTTCAGAGAAATCTACATCGACTGGAGTATGTCTTCCAAAGAAAATAACATCAACTTTAACGGTTCCAGCTTCTTTATCGATGGAAATGATAGTGCCTTCAACACCATCGAAAGTTCCATGAATAATCTTAACAAGATCTCCGACATGGTAATTTTCATACATAGCGAAATCGACCATACCCATTCTTTTTAAGACTGCTTCAATTTCTCTTGATGTAATTGGAGTAGGTTTTTGACCGCCACCACTTGAACCAGTAATACCAGTAACTTCAGGAGTGTTTCTAACAACATACCAAACATCATCAGTCATAATCATTTCTACGAAAACATAGCCAGGATAAAGATTAACAATTTTATATTTTTGTTCCATTTCACCTGTCTCTTTATTTCTTCTCATGACAGGGTCACCATTTTTATTAATTGAAGGAACTTTTTCTTCAGCAACAATAACTCTAAAAATGTATTTGCTTAAATCATAGGTTTCAATTCTTGTTCTAATATTTTCAGCTGCCTTTTGTTCGTGGCCAATAAATGTTGTGACAGCATACCATTGTTTTTCAGATACTTTTTCTTCACTCATAAAATAACCTCAAAAAAATAATTAAATACTTTCGAAAGCATTTCTAAGTTGTTCGAGAATTGTTGCAGTAGCTAAATCCTCAAGAGAAAGGAAAATTCCTGCAAAAATAGCAATACAAATAACAACAACCATAGATGGAATGAAGGTTTCCCTATCAGGCCATTTGATTCTTTTAGTTTCTCTTCCAACACCTTTAAAATATCTTAAGACACTTTTCATATTTTTCCTTCCTTCGTCTTACTATTTAGATTCTTTGTGAATTGTATATTTATTACAACGTGGGCAGAATTTCTTTAACTCTATTCGAGTATCACGATCTTCTTCTTTTTTTGTAGTTGTATAATTTCTAGCAAGACACTCGCTGCATATTAAAATAACTTTCTTTCTCATAACAATTATTATTTATAACATACAAACTATAAAAAATATAGTGAAACAAGCCTTCATTGTCAAACATTTTTTGATTGAACTGAAGTTAGAATGTTAATCAACAAGCTCTGGAAGATATTTTTTTATATATTTTTTTGATTTTATTTGTGCAGATTTTAATTTTCTAAATGCACTTGAATAACAAATTTTCAAAATTTCAGAAATTTCTTCAACTGTGTAAGAATTGCTGAATAATATTAAAACGATTTTTTCTTTTTCATTTAATTCAGATTTTTTATCCTTAACTAATCTATCTAAAATTTCATGACTATTCGAATATGCTCGGTCATTAGCGATAGAAATTTCGAAATCTTGGTTTATTTTATAGCCACAATCGTCTATATATTTTTGCAAAGATTCATTTTTGCGTAATCTTTTTCTGAAAAAATCTTTAATTCTTTGAATATAAATATATTTAAAGAAATCATCGGTCTTATAAAGAATATCCTCTGAATAAATAATTGTTTCAAATGAATCAATAATTAATTCTTCTAAATCTTCATAAAGAATTCCAGTTGTGTTGGTAGCCGATCTTATATACTTTTTTGTGATTGGCAATGCAATATTAATATAATGTTCGAATAAAATTTTTTGCGCAAATTCATCTCCAAGCTTTGATCTAATGTAGACATTATTGTCCATAAATAAACCCTCCTAAAGGTTAAAGCGGAGCGTTTATTTTCTTCTTAATTCATAAAAAGCTATTGCTGCTGCGTTTGAAGCATTTAAGCATGGAGTATGTCCAAGTTGAGGAATTTTTACTAAATCATCACAATTCTCTCTAACTAATCTAGAAATTCCTTTACCTTCAGACCCTATTACTAAGCAAATATTTCGATTTTTATCTAAATCCTGAATATGCATTTTTGCATTTCCATCTAGCCCATACACCCAGAACGAATTTTCTTTAATTTTTTCAATAGATCTTGAAAGATTCGTTACTTCGCAACATTTAATATAATTAATGGCTCCAGAAGAAATTTTTGCAACTAATGGTGATAAAGAAACAGAATTAGTTTTTTTATAAATTAAAGCTTCAACGTTAAATATTTCAGCACTTCTTATAATCGCTCCTAAATTATTTGGATCAGTTAATTCATCAAGAATAGCTATGATCCTATTTTCATTTTTGGTTGGATTATTCAAAATTTCATCCAAAGAATATAGTTTGTAAGGAATGATATAAGCCATGCAACTTTGTGAATTCTTGCCTCTAGCAAATCCATCTAATTCTTTTTTAGTTACTCTTTCAATAACAACCTTTTTCTCAGCTGCAAGTTTTAAAATCTCCTCGTTATTAAAGTCATATGTAATAACCAGCTTTTTAACACGATTTGCTTCTAAAGATTGTCTAACTGAGTTTGTGCCATAAATTATATCCATAAAATCACCTTATTAAATGAAACAAATATTTCATATTCTGTAAAAACGCATATTTCAAATTTTTAAAAAAATATAATATTTTTTATAAAAATTCTAAATTATATTGTAAAAAAAATATTGCAACTAGTGCAATATTTTACATTCAAGAGGTTTTATTTCTTGAGTTAACTTAACAACTAAATCAGGCATAGCCTCTTTTTTAGTTCCAGTTCCTCTAAAAACAATCTTTGATAAGAATGAATCTCCATCCTTAACAAGTTCTGAAGACATTTCACTTACTTTAATGTTGTTTGCCTCACAAACAGACATTATTTTATCTAAACTTTTATCTTCAACTCTTGTAACAATAATTATCATGGCACTTCTTGAACTAGCTTTAACTTCAATTTTATGGAAGAAAGTTAAGAATATTAATGTTAGAGAAGTTACCACGAATCCGATTATAAAATAGCCAGCTCCAGCACACATACCAATTGCCATTGTAATCCAAATAGATGCCGCACTTGTCAATCCTCTAATCGAAAAACCGTTTTGAATAATGGCCCCTGCCCCTAAAAAGCCGATTCCTGTTACACCTGCTGCAGCAAGTCTCATTGGATCTCGCGTTTCATAACTTCCTGGTGCAGCATAAATTGAAATAATCATGATTAATGCAGATCCTAATCCAATTAAAAGGTGTGTTCTAAAACCAGCTGGATGTCCATTCTTTTCTCTTTGCATTCCTATTGCTGCCGAAAAAATAACAGCAAAAACAATCGATAAAAATATTAAAAGTGAAACGCCAATATTTTCATCAATCAAACCGTTAAAACCGGTTTCAAAAAAATTAACAATCTCTCCATCAATCGATGGAGGTGTTGTATAAACGTTGGTTAAAATCATAAAAAACCTCTTTTTTTATATGGGATTTTATTATACCAAAAGAAATTTTATAATAAACCTTTTTTTATAAGTTCTTCTCTTAATTTATCAGAAAGTTCAAAATTTTTAATAGATTTAGCTTCTAAATATTTATTGTATAAATCAATCTCTTCATCATTAAATTTTCTAAAAGGAACCTCGATTCCTAATATATATAAAATTTTATTAATTGAATAAAAATTTGAGGAAATTAAATTCAAATCTTTTTCTTTTTTTCTGATTTCAATATTTGACTCTTTAATCAAATCTAACAAATAAGTAATTCCGTTAGGAATATTCATATCATCAGCTAAAGCTTTTAAAAATGGCTCGATTTTATTTGCTTCACCATCTAAGTCGATATTATTTAAGTTTAAAATTAAGTTAGATTGTTTTATAACAAATTCAATTTTATTTAAAATAGCTTTATTATTTTGTAAAGATTCATCACTAAAATCTATAATCGAACGATAAGGTGCATTTAAAAGTAGTAATCTTGTAAGATTTGCTCCATATTCATTAATAGCATCTTTAGCTAATATTACATTTCCTAAAGATTTAGACATTTTGTCGCCATTAATATTCATCATTGCATTATGAATCCAAAAATTGGCTAACGGATGACCGTCATGAGCTTCACTTTGAGCTATTTCATTCTCGTGATGTGGGAATTTTAAATCGCTTCCGCCACCATGAATATCAATTTTTCCTTTAAAAATTGAATGAATCATAACGCAACATTCAGTATGCCAACCCGGTCTTCCTTCACCCCAAGGCGAATTCCACTTTATACCAACTTTAGTATCTTTCCAAAGCAAAAAATCTAATGGTGATTTCTTCTTTTCATTAATATCGATTCTAGCTCCATTAAGAAGATCATCTAAATTTATTTTAGATAATTCCCCATATTTTTTATCACTTAAAACATCAAAAAAGACTTCTCCATCATTTACGTAAGCACTCCCTTTATCGACTAATTCGTTTATATAAGTGATAATTTGATCCATATATTCACTTACACGTGGATTTTCAGAAGCTCTTTTAACATGAAATGAATCAAGAGTTTTTAAATATTCGCCAATATAATAATCGGTTAATTGTTTTTCAGTAATTTTTTCTTCTTGAGCTTTATTAATTATCTTATCGTCAACATCTGTAAAATTAGAAACATATGTAACGTTGTAGCCAGCAGTTTCTAAAAATTTTCTCAAAGTATCAAAGAAAACAACCGGTCTTATATTTCCAATATGCGGAAAATTATAGACAGTTGGTCCGCATACATAGATTGAAACTTCTCCTTCTTTGATTGGTTTGAATAATTCGATTTTATTCGTTAATGAGTTATAAAATTTAATTTCCATAGTTAATCAATTATACAACCATAAATTGCTATTTTCTATCTTTAATGCTATTATTTTTAGCGTATGAAAAGATCATTAAGTGGTATAAAACCTACCGGAAAATTAACATTAGGAAATTACATTGGGGCTTTAAAAAATTTCCCAAAATTTCAAGATTTATATGAAAATTTTATTTTCGTTGCAGATTTACATGCTTTAACTCTTCCTATTGACCCTGATTATTTAAGAAATAATACTCGTGATTTAGTTGCACTTTATTTAGCATGTGGACTAGACCCAAGTAAAACTACAATTTTTTTACAAAGCGATGTTTCTGAACATAGCGAATTAAATTCAATTTTACAAAACTACCTTTATATGGGCGAATTATCAAGAATGACTCAATTTAAAGATAAAAGTAACAAACTAAATCAAAACGCAATTGGTTTAGGATTGTTTGCCTATCCAGTTTTGATGTGCGCTGATATCTTACTTTATAATGCAGATGTTGTTCCTGTTGGAGAAGATCAAAAACAACATGTTGAATTATGTAGAGATTTAGTTCATAGATTCAATGTTCGTTATAACAAAGAAGTTTTTGTTATGCCTGAACCTATCGTTCCACAAGTTGGTGCAAGAATTATGTCTTTAAGCGATCCAACTAAAAAGATGTCAAAAAGTGATGAAAAAGGCGATATTTTCTTACTTGAAGATTTAAAATCTATCGAAAAGAAAATAATGAGAGCTACTACCGATTTAGGTAGTGATATTAAATTCGATAAAGAAAATAAACCAGGTATATCAAACCTTTTAACAATTTATGCTTCTTTAAAAGATATAAGTATTGAAGATGCTGAAGAACATTTTAAAGATTGCCACCGTTATGGCGATTTTAAAAAGGAAGTCGCTAGCGTTGTTGTTGAAACCATCTCAAATATTCAAAATAGATATAACGAAATTATTAAATCAAATCTTGTTGATGAAGTTTTAAAAGAAGGAGCTAAAAAAGCAAAAGCTGTAGCATCGCAAACTTTAAAAAACGTTCAAAGAACAGTTGGTATTTATGGAAAATAAAAAATATCTAATTGCTCTTGATTTAGATGGAACTTTATTAAACGATAATAAAGAAATTACAACTACAACAAAAGAATTCTTAAATAAATTAGAAAAAGAAGGAAATTTAATAGTCATTTGTTCTGGAAGAGCTCCAAGAAGCATAATCGAATATTATGATTTTTTAGACATAAAATCGCCTGTTATTAGCTATAATGGAGCACTTGCTTTTGACTCTAAAGATAAAAATTTTATGACTATTTCTTATAAAATAGACACTTCTTTTACTAAAAAATTATATAAAGAAATTATAAATAAAGAAGTTACATCAATTCTTGCTGAAGATGATAATCACATTTATTGCGATAAAGAAGACGATTTTTTATTCGCTTTCTTTAAAAAAGAAAATATGGAAGTAATCAATAGAAATTTTGATGAAAACGATATTAGTTCAACTTATATCTTCGTTATGAAAATGAAAGATGAAAGCGATGAAACTAAAGAATCGTTATTAAATAAGTTTAATAACTTAAATATCGAAAATCGTTATAAATTAAGATTTTGGTGGGGATGTCCGTATTGTGAAATTCATTTTAAAAAAGTCTCAAAAGCTAATACTTTAGAAGAATTAAGAGTTTTAGAAAATATTGATAAAGAGAATGTTTTAGTTTTTGGGGACGCGGATAACGATATTGAAATGTTATCGAATTATAAAAACTCATTTTTAATGAAAAATGGTAATCCAATGTTAAAAGGATTTGCTAATAACGTTACTGAATTTGATAATAATAACGATGGAGTAATAAGAGAATTAGAAAAGTTCTTCAATAAAATTAATCACTAATTGCCAATTTAAAAAAGGTATCTCTTAAATTGAGATACCTTTTATTTAGATTTGAAATTAAAGTAAGATATTTTTTAATTCCTCAAAGTATAATTCTGGTTTACCTTCGGTTTCTTTTCTATTTTTGCCACAAACTTCAATATAGAATTTACATTTTGGTTCAGTTCCACTAGGTCTAATTGCAATATTTGAACTATCTTCAAAATAGAATTTAACTAAATCGCCATTTGGTAAATTTTCAATTTTACTTCTACTTCCATCATCTAAATTAATTTTTGTTAATGTGAAATAGTTTTCAATAAATTTAACTTTATTACCTAATAATTCTTTAAATGGATTTTTTTCTAAATTTTCCATAATTTTATCCATTTTAGCTTGGCCTTCACTTCCTTCAAAATAGATATCAAATAATTTAGAATGATAGAAATTATTTACTTTTTGGCAAATTTCATCATAAGCTTCGACTAAATTTTTACCCTTTAAATGATAAGCTAAACCCATTTCACTATATAATAAAATTGCTTGAATTCCATCTTTATCTCTAACAAATGGCGAAGCTAAACAACCATAACTTTCTTCATACCCAAAAAGGAATTCATAACCATTATTTTCTTCGTAATAGTGAATTCTATCGCCAATATATTTAAATCCAGTAAGGAAAGATTCAATTCTAACACCATAATAATCACAAATTGCTTTACCGAGCATTGAAGAAACTACTGTGTTATATACAACATATTTTGATAAATCTTCACCATTTTTCTTTTTATGATCGAGAATATAATCAAGCAAAATTGCAGCTGATTCATTTCCAGTCATTAAAGCGAACTCGCCATTATCAAGTTTAGTAGCAAGACCAACTCTATCTCCATCTGGATCTGTCATACAAATTTGTTCAGCACCAATTTCTTTAGCTAATTTTATTCCTTCAATAAAAGCACGTGGATCTTCTGGATTTGGTGAAAGAGTTGCACTAAAATCAGGATCAAAACTACATTGTTTAACGACAGGATAAACATCATATCCTTCATCTTTGAAAACTCTCATTGCATTAACATAGCTTGTTCCATGATTTGGAGAATAAACTATTTTGAAATTTGATTTATCTAAAGATTTATCAATGACAATTTTTTCAACGTTTTCGACATAGGTATCATCAACATCTTGACCTAAGATTTCGTTTTTTCCTTTATTTTCTACTTCGGGAACTTCAACATTTAATTCATCGTTTAATGAATTAATAATTTCGATTAAACGAGCAATTTTACTAGGAACTAATTGACAACCTTCTTCATCATAAACTTTATAACCATTATATTGTTTTGGATTATGAGAAGCGGTAATCATAATACCGCCTTGGCATTTTTTATATCTTACGGCATAAGAAAGTTCAGGAGTTGGTCTTAAAGCATCGAAAATATAAGTATTAATACCCATTTCGTTTAAGATTTTTGCACTTTCTAAAGTAAATTCTCTAGAAAAATGACGATTATCGTGAGAAATTGCGACGCTTATATTATTTAAATCTTTATATAATTCTTTTAAATATAAACCGAAGCCAATAGTAGCTTTTAAAATAGTGAAATAATTCATTCTATTGGTTCCAGGTCCTAAAACCCCTCTTAATCCAGCAGTACCAAATGCGATATTTTTAAAGAAAGCATCATCAAGTTCTTTTTCATTCATAGAATTTAATTTAGCTTTGTCTTCTTGGCTAACTTTTGGAGAATTTAACCATCTTTCTAAATTGTTTTTAACGATTTCCTTCATATATTTCCCCTTTATTGTGTATTATTTTAAATTTTTTGTATATAAAATTTCAATTTTTTTAATATTTTCTTTTCTTCTTCTTTTAAAGGCGCATAAAAAGTTTTATTCGATAAATATGATAATTCACCTTTAACATTTTTAAACGTAATCGAATAAGCGTGTAAAAATTGTTTTTCGTATTTAAATTCTTTATTAAAAGATTTATTTAAAACGAAATTTCCATATTTTTCATCGCCAACAATTGGAAAATGTATGTAAGCTAAATGAACACGAATTTGATGAGTCCTACCAGTTATTAAATTAACATTTATTAAAGAATATAAATCGTTTCCACATATTTTTTTAAAAGTTGTTAACGAATCTTTTCCTAAAGAAAAATCAACTTTAACTGTATTTGTTTTGCTATTTTTTAATAAAGGAGCATTAATTTTTCCTTCTTCAGGAATATTTCCGAAAACCAAAGCTAAATAATGTTTTTCAATTTCAGTTTTATTTTTAAATAAATCGCTTCCATTTTTAAAAGCCATTAAATTTTTAGCGAAAATAATTAAGCCGGATGTGTTGCGATCAAGACGATGAATCGGGGAAGGAATAAAATTATCGTTTCTTGGAGAATATTCTCCTTTATCAATTAGATATGAAATAACTTCATTAGAAAGTGTATATTTTTTTTCATTAATATCGCCATGAATCAAAAGCCCACGATCTTTGTTAACGATTAAAATATTTTCATCTTCGTAAATGATATCGAAACTATATTTTATATTTTCAAAACTATCGCTTAAAAAATCGCTAATTTTTTCATCATTAACATAGATTCTTAAAACATCATTCTCAGCTAAGATATAATTTTCTTTTACCCACTTACCATTAACTTTAATATCTTTTTTTCTAAAAGTTTTATATATAAAAGATAATGGGGCATTTTTTAAATATTTTTTTACAAATTTATCAACTCTTTGATTTGCATCGTTATGTGTAATTTTAAATTCTTTCATTTTTATGTGACTTTCAAATATTCTTTTGATACAATAATAAGGCTTTAAAAAAGCATATACAACTAAATTAATGGAGAAATACCCAAGAGGCTGAAGGGGCGGGCTTGGAAAGCTCGTAGGCTGTAACAGGCGCGGGGGTTCAAATCCCCCTTTCTCCGCCACGATTAAATGTCGAGACACGTCCGTAAAAATACGTGTTTTTTATTACTTTTTTGAAGATTTTTAATATATTTAGCATTTTTAGGCCACCTGGTTGAGAGTCATATAGGGTTTCTTTAAACCCCTTATGAAAACTGGACAGACACGAGGGTTAAACCCTCTTAACCAGTTTAAAAAAGAAAAGATGATGTTTTATACATCACCATTTCTGCTAATTTGTAGTGTTCTTTTTTATGTTTTCAGGATTAATTAATTCATTATTAACTACATCATTAATTCAAAATGGTGTTTTTTATAAGAAAAAATTATACAATTATTAAGTATGGAAAAAGATTATAAATATGATTATTTAATCGTTGGAAGTGGACTTTATGGCTCTATAATGGCTCACGAACTTTTTAAACACGGTTATAAAGTTTTAATTATCGAAAAAAGAAACCATGTTGGCGGAAATATATATACTGAATATCGCGATAATATTGATATCCATATTTATGGAGCGCATATTTTTCATACTTCAAATGAAAAAATTTGGAAATATGTTAATTCTTTTGTTAAATTCAATAATTTTATTAATTCTCCTTTAGCTTTTTATAAAGGAAATTACTATCACATGCCTTTTAATATGAATACTTTTCATGAAATTTGGGGAGTTAACACAAAAGAGGAAGCAATGGCTAAAATCGAAGAAGAAAAGAAAAAAGAGAATATAAAAGATATTAAAAACTTGGAGGATCAAGCAATATCTTTAGTTGGAAGAACAATCTATGAAAGACTAATTAAAGGATATACAGAAAAACAATGGGGGAAAAAATGTAATGAACTCCCATCCTTTATTATTAAAAGACTTCCACTTCGTTTTGAATATAATAACAACTACTTTAACGATATTTATCAAGGTATTCCTATTGGAGGATATACAAAATTAATAAACGAATTATTGAAAAATATCCCTATTAAATTAAACGAAGATTTCTTAAAAAACAAAGATTATTATAAAAAAATCGCTAAAAAAATTATTTATAGCGGGGCAATTGATGAATATTTCGATTATAAAATAGGAAAATTAGAGTATCGTTCATTAAAATTTGATTTAGAAAAAATAAATAAAGAATTTTATCAAAAAAATTGTGTAATTAATTTTACCGATGTTACTCCAGCTTATACCAGAATTATTGAACATAAATATTTTGAAAACGACAAAAGCCCAGTAAGTTGGATAACAAAAGAATATCCTGTTAATTATGTTGAAGGAATGGAAAAATATTACCCATTAAACGATGAAAAAAATAATCGATTATATGAAAAATATTTAGAACTTGCTAAAAATGAAAGTAATGTTATTTTTTCTGGCAGATTAGGAAGATATAAATATTATGATATGGATGATGTTATTGAACTTGCTTTTAATGATTTAGCAAAAGAAAATATAGATGTGGAATAAAAAATATGAAATTAGTATACGGAATGATGCTCTCAAGTAAAAAAGAGCAGGCAATTAACTTAATTAATTTACTTAATGTCAACGATAATCAACTTGTTATTTTAGTTGATAAAAAAAGCGAGGAATTATTTCAAGAACTATATTCTCGCTTCAAAAACGACCAACATATTCATTTTATAATGGATCGATTTGATGTTGGTTGGGGCGATTTAACTACTTCTATTGCTACAACCTCATTATTAAAGAATACACTTTCTTTAGATTATGATTATTTTACTATGGTTTCTGAATCCTGCTTACCTCTTTATCCAGATTTAGAAATTAAGAAATTTTTAGAAGAAAATAAAGGAAAAGAATTTATCGATGTTCGTTTTGATTGGACGAAAAGAAGTCGTTTACATTTAATTCATGATAAAGCTTATACTCCAAAGCAAAGAAAACATCGTAATTTATTAGCGTGTAGAGATGTAATTTGTGATTTATTATTTTCTCCATTTATGAAAACAAATAAAGCATTTAAATCTTTTAAAGTTCCTACAACTTTATTATGGTTTACTATTTCAAAAGATTGCGCAAAATACATTGTCGAAACAATTGAAAATAATAAATTATTTGATAAATACAAAAATACTTTAATTGCAGATGAACATATTTTTGCAGAAGTTTTATATCATTCACCATATTTTGACAAATTATTTATTAAAAAGAAAAGAGGTGGAGCACTTCTTTATTGCGATTGGTATGTATTAAATGCACCTAAATCTTTAACAATGAAAGATTATAAACGTATATATAATCATAAAATTCCTGTTTTATATGGACGTAAATTTGATTTAAAAACAAATCCTGATGTAGTTAATCAAATTTATAAAAATAGAGAAAATCCAAACTTTAAATGTCCATATGTAAAAGCAAATAAAATTAAATAATATGAAATATTTATTTTTTTCAAGCGATAATAATAGCGGTAGCGGTGCTTTTAGAGCATTAGTTAGACTCGTTAAAGATATTAAATCTTTCGATAACAATGAAGTTTTTGTTGTTCTTCCTTATGGAGGAAGCGGAAGAAAAATGCTTAAGGAAGCAAAAATAGAACATAAAATCTACTTTACTTTTTCGTGGATTAAACATGATTATTTTAATCCTATTGACTATCTTTTATATCCTTTTAATAAACTCAATAATTTTTTTAAAGAAAAAGAAATTACTAAATTCGTTAAAGAATATAATCCAGATTTGATTATTATTAATACTTCTTATCATTATTTAGGAGCAAAAATTGCAAAAAAATTAAATATTCCATACGTTTGGCATATTCGTGAATTTTTAAATGAAGACCAAAAAAAGACATACTATAATTTTAATTATGCTTTGAGTTTATATAATTCAGCAAAAAAAGTTATATGCGTTAGTCATGGATTATATTTAAAATACGCTCAAAAAATAAATAAAAATATACTTACTTATGTTTATGATGGTGTAAATACCAAAAAATTCTATAACCCTAACAAAGAAATATTTGCTTCTTCTACAATTCATTTTTTAAATGTTGGAAGAATTAAACATGAAAAAGGCCAATTTTTAATGATTAAGGCTTTAAATGAATTAAAAGATCGATTTAACTTCGATATTACTTTTGTTGGATATATTCATAAATCTTATAAAAGAAAACTATTGAAATTAGGAAAAAACATTAAAGAAAGAATTACATTTGTTGGTCAAGTAAATGATGTTAATAAATATTATGAAAAAAGTGATGTATTTATTATGCCTTCTTTAAGTGAGGCTTTTGGGCTTGTAACAGTCGAAGCAATGTTAAACGGACTCGTTGTAATTGCTTCAAACAGTTTAGGAAGTAAAGAAATTGTTGAAAATGAAAATAATGGTTACTTATTTAAAGCAAATGACTATATTTCGTTAAAAAACAAAATAATCGAGTTAATAAATGACGAAGATATAGCTAAAAGAAAAGCTCTCAATGGACAATTAAGAGCCTTAAATAATTTTAACGTTTTACTTAATAGTGAAAATATTTATAAAATTTATAAAGAATGTCTTAAAAATAAAAGCCCACTTCATTAATGAAACGGGCTATTTTTTATTCTTTTTTAGTTGAGTTATTAATTAAAGTTGAATAAGTTGTATTTTCTTTTGGTGTGTTTGAAAGAGCTTCTCTTCTTTGTTTTCTTCTTGCTTCTCTTTCTTTTTCTCTATCTTCACTTTTAGAAGCGAATGAAAGAGAAAATGCTAAGATTATTGATCCAACAACAGTGACAATTACACCAAACCAAGTAAATCCAACCCCTCCCATCATTGATTTCATTGAAGAATTTGGGGTGGTTAAAGGTGAATTATAAAGATTTGTATAATCATCAATTAAACCAAGGACTAACATTGTTAATCCAAATGTAATTAAAAGTAAAGCGATAATAAAAGCAATTAACTCTTTTACACTAAAAACTTTAAAAAACTTATTTTTTGTATTTAATTGTTTGCTCATTATTTATCTTCTTTCTTTTCTTCGCTAGCTTTAGCAGCTTCTGCTTTTGCTCTTGCCTCTTGATTATCTTTAATCATTTCTTGAACTGCAGGAGTATATGTTAATTTCCAGCTTTCTTCAGAAAGAATTAAGAATTCATTAACTTTTGCATTTGCTTCAGCAAATACATCATTGAAATTCTTGCCTCTTGGTAATTCTCTTTTACCATTCATCATTTCGATTAAATGTTCAACTAAATCTAAAGCATCTGTATATTCAGCACTCTTACATGTTGCATTTGCTTTTGAAATATAGAACATTTTAACAAGTGTATTTAATTCTTGTTCAATAAAACTTGCAGCAGGTCCTTTTTCACCATGAGCTTCTCTCATTTCTTTATTAAATTCATTAAATTTTCTCATAATTGTATTTAATAAAGAGAATAAAACTACTGCACGATAAAATTTTTCATCTGCATCTAACAATTTAGTGATAGGTTCTTCAACTTGGTTATGTTCTTGAGCATATCTTTCATGAATTTTAATAATTGCATTAATTTGTTCATGAAGTGGAACTGTTTTTTCATAAATCATAACATCTTGGTTATGATCAACTCTGATTGTGTCGCCATCGACTCTTAAAACTGTTGATTTATCAGAATAAAAAGTTTCACTGTAATCAAGAATTTGTTTTCTTAATTCTTCACCTTTTTCTTTGTTAGAATCTAAGAAACTCTTTAATGGAGTATTTAAAAGTGGTTCGTTAACAATACCGTTTTTCTTGTAATTATAAAAATTAACATCGAACTTATCTCTATGAATTGTGTATTCAAGAGTATCTCTGATTAATGAATTATAATAAACAAGTGAAACAATAACTCTATTAATAGGTAACATAAATAATTATTTCTCCTTTTCTACATCTTATATATTTTACTATTTTTAATAAATATATCTAGATAAATCTTCATATTTATCAAGACTATATTTTGCATACTTTTTTACAGATTTTGGTGCATGAGACATTGCAAAAGAACGTTCATGAAATTCTTTAAACATTGAAATATCATTTCCGCTATCTCCAACGACATAAACATCATCTTTTAAGATATTATTAAGTTCGCAATAATTTTTGATAGCTTCACCTTTATTTATATTTCGATAAGTAATTTCAATGCAAGCTCCACTCCAAGAAGATTCAACATTATCATAAGTATTACGAATAATTTTATTTGTTTCCATAGCTCTTTTTCTTGCACCTTTAGTAATTCCAAAGAAGATAAGTATTTTATAAACTCTTTCAGTTTCAATAACTTTTTCATACTTTTGATTATTAAAATTAATTTTTTCTGCAAGAACGCCTTGCCATTTAAAATATAATTTTGATAATCCCAAAATTATTTTTGAATCTTTTTTTGAATGTACATAAATTCCACTATCGGTAAAAATTGCTACCGCTAGACATTTATAAGAAGATAAAACATCACTAATAATAGATTTCACTTCTTCTTTACTTATTTCTTTAGAAAAAATAATTTTTTTATTTTGATAAATGCAAGCGCCATTAAAAGAGACAATATCAACATCTCTTCCAATCTTTTTTTCAACCTTTAAACCATAAGCAAGAGATCTACCAGAAACAATAATTACTTTTCCTCCATTATCAATAAATGATTGGATAAAAAATAAATTAGCAGGGCAAATCATATTTTTATGGTCTTTTGGATAAAATAAAGTACCATCTAAATCTGTAGCAATAACTTTTTTAATCATAAAATAATAAAGATACCTTATAATCTTAACTATATTAATAAAAAAAGTAAAACAAAAAAGCTATCTTGTAGATAGCCTTTTTTCTTTTAGAAAATAATCAAATTATAAAATTACTTTATTATCAGCTTGGAGTAAACCATAGCCGCCTTCCTTTCTTCTATATACAACAGAGATTTTTTCATCATCCGTATCTAAATAGATATAGAAATCATGATCAATTGCTTCCATTTCAGTAATTGCTTCATCTAAAGTAATAGGTTTGAGTTCTAAATTTTTTGTTCTAACAACTTCATTATCTTCAGCTTCTTCTTCACTTTCTAAAGCTTCATAAACAATTGCCTTACCTAAACCTTCGTGTTCAAATCTTTTTAAAAGTTGAGTTTTAAGTTTTCTCATTTGACCTTGAAGCTTATCAATACATTCATCAATTGCATTGTATAAGTCTTGATCTTTGACTTCGGCTCTAAATGTTGTATCAGGAGTAAAAATTGTTACTTCGACTTTAGCTCCATTTTTATAACTTCTTACAACAGCCCTACAGTCGACAGTATCGTCGTCTTTAAAATATTTATCCATTTTGGATAACTTTTTAACAATAGCATCATTAATGGCTTCTGTAACTGTAATATTTTTGCCAATAATTTGATATTTCATATTATTATCCTCCTATGTGCTTTTGTTATCTATATTATAACAAGAAATAAATAAAATTAAATAGTAATAATAAATTTTTAAAATGTTTCCACGTGAAAACTAATATCTTTGAATATCTAAATCTTTGATAATTTTATTAATTTCGTCGACTTTGTCAATCTTTTCCCAAGGTATATTTAAATCAGGTCTTCCAAAATGACCATAGGAAGCTAAAAGTCTATATTCAAAAGTTGGCTTAGTTAATGAAAATTGTCGATTAATTGCACCTGGACGGGCATCAAATACTTTATTTATTATTCTTAAAATATCTTCATCTTTGTAATGTGAAGTTTTAAAAGTAGATACTGAAATTGAAATAGGTTCAGCTTTTCCAATAGCATAAGAAAGTTGAATTTCTAATCTATCAGCAATACCAGCAGCAACAAGATTTTTTGCCATGTAACGTGCATAATAAGCAGCACTTCTATCAACTTTAGAAGGATCTTTTCCACTAAAACATCCTCCTCCGTGTCTTGCAGATCCGCCATAAGTATCAACAATTATCTTTCTTCCTGTTAATCCAGTATCTCCAGCTGGCCCGCCAATAACAAATCTTCCTGTTGGGTTAATAAAATATTTAAAATCGACATTTAGTCCAAAAGATTTAATAACAGGGATCATTATTTGATTATAAATATAGTCTTTAAATTCTTTATCGTTATAATCTGGGTCATGTTGAACTGACATTAAAACCGTATCAACACGAGGTGTATTGTTAGAATAATCGATAGTAACTTGTGATTTCATATCAGGTCTTGCGTTTTTAAAAAGACCTTCTTTTCTTAATCTTGTTGCTTCTCTGACAAGTTTATGAGAAATGACTATTGCTAAAGGCATATAACCTTCGTTTTCATTTGTTGCATAGCCAAACATAATTCCTTGGTCACCAGCTCCTTGAAGAAGTTCATCACCTCTATTAACTCCCATATTAATATCAGGTGATTGAGAGTTAATAATATTGATAATTTTTAAAGTTTTATAGTTAAAACAAAGTTCATCGTTATCATAACCGATATCTTGAATAACTTTTCTAGCAATATTTTCATAATCAACATTAGCTTTAGTAGTAATTTCTCCGCCAATAAGTAAAAAATCTTTACTTACAAAACACTCACAAGCAACGTGGGAAGAAGGATCTTCTTTTAAACATGCATCTAAAATTGCATCACTAATTTGATCACAAACTTTATCAGGGTGGCCTTCACTTACTGATTCAGAGGTAAATAATATCTTTTCTTTTTCCATAATTCTCCTTTTGGTTATAAAAAAACCTTCCACTTTTAAGGAAGGTTAAATATTTTTCCTTGCTTATCGTTCAAAGTGTGGATAACTTTGCTATTAGGAAGCACTTACTTTAAGTTTTAAAGAGTTGCTACTGCATTTTTTCACCTAACAATCTGCAGTTCTTGATAAGTTTCATAATTATATATAAAAAGGCTAGTTAATTCAAATTAAATGTTGTTTTTAATTTCTTCGATAGTTTTAGCAATTTGATCTGGACACGAAGTTGACCTAGGACCACATTTTATATCTTTTAATAAATCATGAACTTCATCGATATCACGATTTAAAATTAATGCTTTAATTCCTTTTAAATTACCATTACATCCACCAATAATTGTAAAATCCACAATTTTATTTGTGTCTGTATCATAACTTAATTCAATTGCTCTTGAACATGTACCAGCACAAGTATGGGTATGTGTTTTAACCATTATTTAACAATTTCCCCATACATTTCGCCAAAACAATTACCAGCATTTGATTCATCTGTATCAATATGCATTGCTAATTTATATTTTGGGGAAACTCTTACAACTGTGTCACCAAAAACAATTTTTCTTCCTTCGCCACCAGTTGCAACAGAAACGATATCACCATTTTTAACTCCGAATGCTTCAGCATCTTCTGGAGTCATATGAATATGTCTTTTTGCAATAATACAACCTTCTGTTAAATCGAGTTCATTACCATTTTCAGGATTAACAATTTTAATTGGAGCACTTCCAGCAACATCACCAGATTCTCTAACTGGGGCTTTAACTCCTAATGTTCTTGCATCAGTTGCACTAACTTCTACTTGATTTTCTTTTCTTACTGGACCAAGAATAGAAACTCCACGAATTGTATTTTTTGGACCAACTAAATCTAACTTTGTATTAGATGCGAATTGACCAGGTTGTGATAATTCCTTTTTAATGGTTAATTGGTAACCTTCACCACATAATTTTTCTAAAGCTTCTTGTGTTAAATGGATATGTCTAGCACTAGTTTCAACAATAAATTTCATATTTCTTTCCTCCGTAAATTATTATAATTCTTTAAAAAAGTTTGTAAAAGTAATAAAAGTTAAAGAGAGTATAAATTTGTATTTATTTATAAAAAATATAGAAATATGAATATTTATCGGTATACTATTAATAGGTTTTTATGAAAGAAATTAATCGAATTTTAAATAACGACAAAACTATTATTTTTATAGATTTTGAAGGCTCTCAATATAGCCAAGAAATTATTGCAATCGGAGCAGTTAAAGCTTCCTTAGATAACAAAAATTTTATTAAAAAAGTTATTTCAACATTTAAATGCTATATAAAAATAGACGAAATTGTTGGAGATTTTATTACAAATTTAACTGGAATTACTAATGAAATATTGGAAAATGAAGGTTTAACTTTCCCTGAAGCAATGGAAAAACTTCAAAACTTTGTTGGAAAAACACCAACAAAATTTTTCCATTATGGAAATTTTGATACTCATTTAATGCATAACAGTGCTTTAAATAGCGGAATAAATGATGAACCTTTTATTAGATACTTCTATGAAAATAGTGTAGATTTTTCGAAAATATTTTCTCGATATGTTAAAAGTGAAAAAAATACATCATTGTCTTTAATTGATGCGTTAAAAGTTTTTCATACTAATATCGAAACAAACGTACACGATCCATTAACAGATTCATTAAATTTAATGCATCTTTATGATGCTTTTTTAACTAAACAAAATATTTTAAAAGAGCAATATGTTAATGTTTTAAGAAGATCTCCTTCTTTACCTAATCCATTTAGAAAAATTTTAAAGAAATTAGAAAGCGAACAAAAAGTAACTTATAAGGACTTCATTACATATGTTGAGGAAGATTTAAAATGATAAATTATCCTTTTAATATTCAAAATTTAGACGAAAATAATAAAACAATTTCTTATAAAAATAGAGGTTTATCGTTAGAAAAAATGATAAATGACTCTAATAAATTTTATGTATTTATAAATAAAGCATTAATTTATAAAAAGCCTACACCTATTCATATTGTAAAAACAAATAAACAAAATACGATAACTGAGGCCTTTTTTGAAAGGCCATCAACCACTGATTATAATGGAATTTATAAAGGTAAATATATTGATTTTGAAACAAAAGAAACGAAATCAAAGACCGCTTTTTCTTTAAAAAATATCCAAGAAAATCAAATTGAACATATATTGAAGGTCGATGAAATGGGCGGAATATCTTTTATAATTGTTTATTTCACTTCTTTAAACAAAATATTTATTTATTTTGCAAAAGATTTAAGAGATTTTTTATCTAAGAATCAAAGAAATTCAATTCCAATTGAAGAATTTATTAAAAACGGAAAAGAAATTAAAATAACTATTTCCCCAGTTTTAAATTATTTAACTTTTGTTGATGATTTAATATGAACATCTAAACAAAAATCTTTCAATTTACAATTTTCGCATTCTGGTTTCATCGCTTTACAATAATATCTTCCAAAATGGATGAATTGATGATGGAGTAATTTATATTCTTCCTTTTTAAAAGTTTTTCTTAACTTTTTTTCAACAAGTAAAATTGAATCGTTTTTATTAGCTAGTCCAAGCCTTTTAGCGACACGAAAAACGTGAGTATCAACTGGAAATTCTTCTTTATTAAAAATTTCAATCATAACTACATTAGCAACCTTATTGCCAACACCTCGCATACTCATCAAATCTTTTTTATTATCAGGAACTTTGTATCCAAAATTATTTTTTAATTTTGAAGCGATATCTTTTATAGCTAAAGCTTTTGCTTTATATAAACCAATAACTTTAATATCTTTTTCAATTTCACTTAAAGAAGCTTTATCATAATCATCGATTGCTGGATATTTTTTAAAAAGTGTTTTTGTAACTTCATTAACCTTTTTATCTGTTGTTTGTGCAGATAAAACAACTGCTATTAATAACTCATAATCTGTTGAATAATTTAATTCACAATCAGCCGAAGGAAGAATTTCATTAAAATAATTTCTTATTCTATCTACTTTTTCTTTTTTTATCATAAATCCTCGTCTTCTTTTAATTTTTTAGCAATAATACCATCAATTTTTTTAACATTTAAAACGCCTAAATTATAGGCATCTTTTAAAGAATCAATAATTAATTCGGTATCAATACCATTTTTTAGCCATTTTAAAATCATATCTTTTTCAGTATTATTTAAATTTCTATTGAAATAATGCTCAAAAGATGAAAATACTTCTAATTTAGTTTCCTCATTTAATTGGGTTTCGCCTTTATTATCGCTTTCGCTATTTAAATCATTTTGATATAAATGAAGCAAATCTCTTTTTAAGTTAGTTAAAGAAGTTACAAAATCATTATTTTGTGTTTCATAAACAATATATTTTTTTGTTAATAACGAATTAAAAATCTTATCGATTTCTCCAAAAGGAAGACTTAATTTCATTTCTAATTGTTCAATAGTTACAAGTTGATTATCATCTTTTAATAAATGATCGCACATCAATAAAACTAGGAGTTCTTCATTTGAAATATTTAATTCTTTATAATAATCGAGTAAAAGATAGGTGAAATTAATAGCATTTAATTTGTTGTACATCTTTTTAAGACCTCCGCATATTTTTGTTTTTCTTCTTTTATTTTTGCCTCGTTAAGATTATTAAGCAAAAATTCATTTTCTTTTAATATTTTTAAAACTTCATCATCAATACTCAAATTATATTCTTTTATAAATCGATATGCTCTTAAAATTCGTAAAGGATCTTCTTTTATTGAAGTTAATGGATCTTTAATAAATTTCAATTTTCTATTTTTTAAATCAAGATAACCATTTGAAGGGTCAATTATTTTATAATTTTTATCGATATATATAGCATTTATCGTAAAATCTCTTCTTAAATAATCTTCTTCGATATTATTTATAAATATAATTTTATTTGGATGACGAGAATCTTGATAATCTTCTTCTTTTCTTAAAGTTACTATATCAATTTTTTTATCTAAATATTTATATTTCAAAGTTCCAAATTTTTGAAAAGTGGTATCGAGTTTATCGGTATCTAAAAATTTTTTGATATCTAAAGGCGTTGCATCACTAACAAAATCATAATCAAAAATCTCTTTATTTAATAAATAGTCTCGTGATGTTGAACCAATCATATATAAAGAGAAACCATTTTTAGAAAATATTGTTGCTAAATCATCAAAAATTTTATTCATTTTATAACCTTTACTTTATAAAAAAAGCTAGTTATTAGCTAGCTAAATTTATTTTAGACCTTTAATTAAAAAAATTATTTTACTAAATCTTTAAGGCTTTTTGATGGTTTAAATCCGACAGTTTTTGTAGCTGGGATTTTAATTTTTTGTCCATCTACTGGAGAAGTGCCAATTCTTTCTTTTCTTGATTTAACTTGAAAAGCACCGAAACCAGAAATCTTAACGATTTCACCGTGTTCTAATGCGTGAGCAACTTCTTCAAAAAAAGAATCAATGACTTTTTCAGTATCTTTTTTTGATAATTTTGTTGATTCGCCAACTGCGACAATCAATTCAGCTTTGTTCATGATTCTACTCCTTTTTATCCTTCATTTATCAAATTATAATTTGATAAATTTATTAAATCACATAATATAAACAATGTAAATATTATAAAATTCATTAAAAACGTTGAAATTTTACTACTTTCTTTTACGTAATACAAGATTTATTGGGGAACCAATGAGTGAAAAAGAATCTCTTATCCTATTTTCAATATATCTTAAATAAGAAAAATGCATAAATTTAGGATCATTGACAAATAAAGCGATAGTTAATGGTTTAGAAGAAATTTGTTGAGCATAATAAATACGAACTCTTCCTCCATTAAAATCAGGAGACTCATTCATCATTTGGGCTTCTTGAATAATGTCATTTAAAACAGATGTTTTAATTTCAAAAGTATACGATTCGTATACTTCATCAATAATCTTAAATAATTCTTTTTTATTGTTAAATTTAATTGTTGAAGTAAAAATTAAAGGAACATAATCTAAAAATTTAAATTCGGTAATAAATTTTTCTTTAAATTCTTTTTTGAAATTATTTAAATCATCAACCAAATCGCATTTATTAATAATAACAATAATCGCCTTTTTTGCTTCAATTGCATAACCAACAACATGTTTATCTTGTTCGCGTATTCCATCTTTTGCATCGATTAAAAGAAGGGCAATATCACATTTATCGATACTTCTTAATGCTCTTAAAGCAGCATATTTATCGATAGCTTCATAAATTTTTCCGCGCTTTTTTAATCCAGCGGTATCGATAACTTGATAAAGTTTATCGTTATATGAAAATGTTAAATCTATCGAATCTCTTGTCGTCCCTTCAATATTTGAAACAATCATTCTGTTTTCATCGACAAGTTTATTAAAAAGTGAAGATTTTCCAACATTTGGTCTCCCAATTAAAGAAAAAGAAATAACATTTTCATTTTTTAATTCATCTTCTTTTTTAGGTAATACATTAATAACTTTATCGAGTAAATCACCAATTCCAATTCCATGTTCTCCACTAACTGCAATTGGATCGCCTAATGAAAGAGCATAAAATTCATAAATATTGTTGATTTGTTCAATATTATCAATTTTATTAACTGCTAAAATAATAGGTTTTTTAGCCTTCCTAAGCATTTTTGCGATTAAATAATCATCTTCATTTAATCCTATTTTTCCATCGACAACAAAAATAATAACATCTGCTTCATCAATTGCAATTTCTGCTTGTATTCTAATTTGTTCTTGGAACGGTTTATTTTCAACTTCTATTCCGCCGGTATCAACAATATTAAAAGGGATAGTTAACCAACTCGTTTTTGAATAGATTCTATCACGTGTAACTCCTCTAGTTTCTTCAACAATCGACTTTTTTTCACCAACAATACGGTTATAAATTGTAGATTTACCAACTGAAGGAGATCCTACAATGGCAACTAAAGGCAAACTCATAATGCATATCCTTTCGATTTAATTATTTCTTCCATTTTGGAAACGACTTCCTCAATAGAAAGATTTGTCGAATCAATTAAAATAGCATCTTCAGCTTTTCTTAAAGGACAAAAATCACGATGAGAATCAATATAATCTCTTTTTTTAATATTTTCTAAACAATCTTCATAAGATGATTCGATATTTTTTTCTTTGTTTTCATTAAATCTTCTTTTAGCTCTTTCTTCGACATTGGCATTTAAAAATATTTTAACTTCAGCATCTTTTAAAACATATGTTCCAATATCTCTTCCATCCATAACAATATTTTTATTATTAGCGAGTTTTTGTTGTAAAGATACTAAAAATAAACGGATATTTTTATATGAAGCGATATAAGAAACGTTGTTTGCAACATCATTTTCTCTAATTTCTTTTGAAACATCTTTACCATTTAAAGTTATACGATTTTCATCATTAAAACTTATTTCAATTTTATTAATTAAACTATTAGATTCTTCTTCATTTTTTGGATCTAAAGAAGCATTTAAAACAGCTAATGTATAAGCACGATACATTGCGCCAGTATCGACATATAAAAAATTAAGTTTAGAAGCTAAAAGTTTAGCGACAGTAGATTTTCCACTAGCGCTTGGTCCATCAATAGCGATTGCAATAAAATTCTTTTTATCCATTTATACTTTTAACCCCAAAATAAATTCCGACAATGATTATAACAATAAAAATGATAAGAATTAAAGAAAATAAAAATATTTTTATATTTCTTTTTTTAAGATATAAAGAATATATCGATTTTTTATCTTCTTCTTTTCGAATATATTTCTTTTTTACTCTTCTATTTTCTTCCATTTCTTTAATAACACGAAGACGCATTTCTTTTAAAGAAGAAGAATTCATAATCTCATTTCGATAGTCTTGATATTTCTCTTTTCTAGTATTCATATTCGTTAGTTATTTTACCATTTTTTAAACTATAAAACATTCATTAAAAAAATTAAATTTATTCGATAAATCTCTCATTTGTTAGGCAAAACTAACAAAAATTTATGTTTTAAATATTTTATTTTTCCACTATACTATTAAATAGATTTTAGGAGGAAACTACTATGGCAGTTAAATTAAAAGTTAATAAAGATGCATGCGTAGGCTGTGGCCTTTGCGTTGGTTCATATTCAGATGTATTTGCATTTGATGCTGATAATAAAGCTGAAGTCGTCGCTGAATGTGATGAAAGCGTTGCTGAAGAAGCTATTGCTTCTTGCCCAGCAGGTGCTATTGAAAAAGAATAGTTAATTAAAACTAATAAAAAATAACCTCCTCGCGAGGTTATTTTTTATTATTGCCATCATTCTTTTTGATAAGCAAAGAAAGTGGTTTATATACTAAAATAGTAAATACTACTATTACTGAATCTTTAATTAAATTAAATGGGAGTAAAAATTCAAATAATATTTTTGGATCACTCCAAGAAGTTAATGAAGAATTAGCCGCCTTAAATAAAGTAAATACTGTATTCATCGCTTCATTATAACTACTTGCCGAAGGATTAAAATAAAATCCATATAAAGGATAAATTAAATAATACCCAATAAATGAACTGAATATTAAATTAACAAACATTCCACTAAATATCGCAACTAAACCCATTTTAAAATTTTTATGATATTTATAAATAAAAGAGGCTGGAAGAATAAAAGCTAAACCATAAATAATATCTGCTAAAACTCCTATACCTCCGGTTTCTCCAATATCTTGAATAAGTTTAAATAATCCTTTTAAAAATATGATTAATGTTCCAGTTAATGGGCCATAAGCTAAAGAAGCAAATAAAACTGGTATTTCATCAAAATGGATCTTTAAAAATGGTAAACCTGGAAAAATAGGAAATTGTAATCCTGGGACCATATAAAGAATAATCGCTAAAGCTCCAAAAACAGCAACCCTTGCAATTAAAAATAAAGATTTTTTAATTTTCATAAAAAATACCCCTTTCACTTCGGGGTAATTTTAAAAAAAGATAATTTAAAAATAAAACAAAACTCTTCTTCCATCCAGACTTTACTGTTGCCACTAGAATTTCACTAGTTCGTGCTAAAATTTTTAGCTCGTGGGGTATACCACCAGTTTTGAATCTCACAAAACCCTGAAGCAACTATTATTCTATCACACATTTTCCTTTTTTTAATAAACGATTTAATTTTTTCAAAGCATCTTTTTTTGCTTTGCCGTTTTTAAATTTTAATGTAATAGTTAATCCATCATCTTTAGTTTCAGTTTTATTTTGTTCTAAAAGTGTTGAATTGTTTTGATCGTTTTCTTCAATAACACCTTTTTCTTTTCTAACTAAAGCTTCTGTTTGACGAACTGAAAGATGTTCATCTTGAATTTTTTTAACCATTTTTATTACTTCATCAGGAGATAATCTACAAATTGCTTTTGCATGTCCATAAGAAAGGCGGTTTGTTGAAATATCGACTAAAACTTCTTCTGGAAGAGATAAAATCTGTAATAAATTTGAAATTTGAGATGAAGATTGATTTAAAAAGTCAGCAAGTTCTTTATTTTTATAATCATAATCTTTCTTTAAATGAGAACAAATAAGAGCGAGTTCATAAATATTCATTGTTTTACGTTCGCTAATTTCTTTTAGCATACATAAAAGTGATTCTTCTTCATTTAATTGGATAACTACAACCGGTATAGTTTCAAGTTTTAATTCTTTTGCAGCAATATATTTAACTCTTCCAATTACAACTTCATATTTTCCTTGATATGCACGAACGATAATTGGATCAAAAAAGCCACTTTCTTTGATTATTTTTTTAGCTTGAGTAATTTTTACATCATCAAGTTTAGCTTTTTTTAAGTATTGGTTATCGCTTATATCTTTCAATGTAATATTTTTAATATCTTCTTTTGGTGAATTTTTTAAAATCGCCGAAACAAAATCTTCTCGTCCAAAACGAATTACAAGATTTTTTAAAGAGTTTTTTAAAATTTTGCTATCATTTTTCATGCTGCATTACCTCCTTGGTAAATTCTTGATAAGCAATTGCTCCCGCACTTGTTGGTTTATATAAGAAAACAGGTAATCCTCGAGCACTACATTCACTAAGACTACTGTTTCTTGGGATAATAGTTAAAAAGGTTGTTTCTTTAAATAATCCTCTAACTTCTTTGACAACTTCCATTGCAAGTTGAGAATCATTTTCAAGCATTGTTAATAAGAAACCTTCAATTTCTAAATTCAAATTATAAAGTTGTTTAACTCTTTTAATTGTTCCTAAAATTTGAGCAAGTCCTTCCATAGCAAAATATTCACATTGAACAGGAACTAAAACACTATTTGCAGCACATAAAGCGTTTATACATAAAATTCCTAAAGATGGAGGACAATCGATAATTATATAATCGTAATGTTTAGTTATTTTTTCTAAAGCTCTTTTTAAAATAAATGGATTATCTTCACTTCTTCCATTTGAAATAAGTTCACTTTCTAAATTTGATAATTTCAAATTTGAAGGTAATACATCTAAACTTTGTAACATCGTTTTGCGAATTACTTTATTTATATCGGTATCTAAAATAAGAGCATTAAAAATTGTTTTATTTAAAAGAGTAATATCGATTCCTAATCCTCTAGAAGAATTTCCTTGTGGATCTAAATCAACTAAAAGAACGCTACGTTTAGACATAGCTAATGCAGCGGCTAAATTTATTGATGTGGTGGTTTTTCCTACCCCACCTTTTTGATTGGCAATTGCGATAATTCTTGTCATTTTTAGTTTATACGTGAAAACTTTTTATATATATTTATGATACTTATAAATAAATAAAAAAGCAAAAATTTTTAATCATTTTTGCTTTTATTTTCTTAATATTTATAAAGGTTTCTTTTTAATCTTTTGATATAAGCGAGGATAAATTGAATCGCATTCTTTTTCTTTTCTTATAAATAGATTATTTCTTTTATCGTTATCATTTATTTTTTCTTTTTGAATTTCAACGACTTTTGCATTTAAAACTTTTAATGCGTTTTTAGCTTTTATTAATTCTTCTTCACCCTTTTTACCTTTATAAGCAAGTAATATTCCATCTATTTTTAGATATGGGATAGAAAGTTCTAAAAGAATTGACAATTCACTAACTGCTCTTGAAACAATTACATCATATTTTTTACTTTTTGGTAGTTCTTCCATTCTTTTGTTAATCACTTCAACATTATCTAATAAAAGGGATTTTTTTACCGAATTTAAAAAAGTAGCTCTTTTTTCTATAGGTTCAACTAAATAAAATTTTGATGAAGGATAATAAATTGCTAAAGGTATTCCTGGAAAACCTGCGCCACTTCCTAAATCTAAAATTTCTTTATTCGAAAAATCAAAAACTTTTGAAGGTGATAAAGAGTCTTCAATATGACGCTTTTTGAATTCTTCAATATTTGTAATAGCGGTTAAATTGAATTTTTCATTTTCAACCAAAACCATTTCTATGAATTTATTAATTAATTCTTCTTTTTCCATAATTAAATTAATCTATTTTTTCTAAGATACATTATTAAAACATTTATATCCGAAGGATTAACTCCGCTAATTCTGGAAGCTTGCCCAATGGTTTTAGGTTTTATAGCATCAAATTTTTGTCTTGCTTCTAAAGCTAACCCATCAAGATTTAAATAGTCTATATCATCTTTTAAAACTATATTATCAAGTTTATGTAATTTTTCGGCTTCTTTTCTTTGATTTTGAATGTAGCCTTCGTATTTAACATAAATTTCTAATTGTTTCTTAGCTAAATTATCAAGTTTTAAACTTTCATCAAGATTTAAGTATTTTTCAATTCCATCAAAAGTTACATTATTTCTTTTTAAAATTTCTTTAGCGCTAACTCCATAACTCAATTTTTCATATCCCAAAGAATTTAAATATTCGTTGATTTCCGATTTTGCACCAAAATAAATTTTATCTAAAAGGATTAAAACAGCATTCATCTTTTCCTTTTTTTCAACAAATTTATTATATCTTTCGTCGCTAATTAAGCCTAATTCATAAGCTTTTTCGCTTAATCTTAAATCAGCATTATCATGACGTAATAATAAACGATATTCAGCTCTTGAAGAGAGTAATCTATATGGTTCATAAGTTCCTTTTGTAATTAAGTCATCAATCATTACACCAATATAGGCTTCATCCCTGCCCAAAACAAATGGTGGTTTTTGATCAATATATAAACAAGCATTAACTCCAGCCATTAATCCCAATCCAGCAGCTTCTTCATATCCGCTAGTTCCACAGATTTGACCGCTAATAAAAAGTCCTTTATATTTTTTTACCATTAAAGAATTATCAAATTCGAGTGGATCTAAAGCATCATATTCAATTGCATAAGCATATTTTAATATTTTTGCATTTTCCATCCCTGGTAAAGAATGAACCATTTCAACTTGAACATCTTCAGGCATCGAAGTAGAAAAACCTTGAACGTAAATTGAATTTGTATCATAACTTTCAGGTTCTAAAAATAATTGGTGGCGAGGTTTATCTTTAAAACGAACTATTTTATCTTCAATTGAAGGACAATAACGAGGTCCAACCCCTTCAACCATTCCTCCATACATTGCTGAATCTAATAAATGTTCATTGATAATTTCATGAGTTTTTGGAGTTGTATAAATTAAATAACAAGGAATTTGTTTATCTAAAGGTATAAATTCAGTTGTTTCATATGAAAAACCTTCATCATCAACATTTCCATATTGAATTTCAGTTTTAGAAAAATCAATAGACTCTTTGGCGATTCGTTGTGGAGTACCAGTTTTAAGTCTTTGAATTCTTAGACCCATGCTTTTTAAATAGTCAGAAAGACCAACAGAAGGTTTTTCTCCATCAGGTCCACCACTGACTTTTTTATGTCCTCTTAAAATTTCAGAGTTCATATAAGTTCCTGTTGCTAAAACAACCGCTTTTGAATTTATTTCGAAACCTTTTCTAGTTTTCACACCAAAAACAGTATTTTCGTCATTTAATAAACTGACAACTTCATCTTCTAAAATATCGAGATTCTCAATACTTAAAAGATGTTTTTGCATGTTTGCAGGATATCTTTTTTTGTCAGCTTGAGCTCTTAAACATTGGACTCCGGGACCTTTTTTGGTGTTAAGCATTTTCATTTGTAAATATTCTTGGTCAGCACATTTACCCATGAATCCGCCTAATGCATCAATTTCACGGACAACAATTCCTTTAGCACTTCCACCAATTGATGGATTACAAGGCATATTTGAAGCCATTTTAAAATTAAGCGTGATAAGTAATACGCTTTTTTTCATTCTACCTGCCGCTAAAGCAGCTTCATTTCCTGCATGACCCGCACCTACAACAATAACATCATAACTATGTTCAATATTTTTAATAAGCATTATTAACCGACACTTCCATCCATATCTAATTTAATAAGTTGATTTAATTCAACAGCATATTCCATTGGTAATTCCTTTGAAAATGGTTCGATAAACCCTAAAACAATCATTTGAGTAGCATCCTTTTTAGAAATACCTCTACTCATTAAATAGAATAATTGATCTTCGTCAATCTTAGAAACCGTTGCTTCATGTTCTAAGAAAGAGGAATTATTGTGACATTCATTCTTTGGAATAGTATCTGATTTAGATATATCATCTAAAATTAAAGTATCACATTCGATATGTGTTTTACTATTTATAGCTTCTTTTTTAATTCTAGCAGTTCCTCGATAATTTGAGACTCCGCCATCTTTGACAATAGATTTAGAAATAATTGATGAATAAGTATTTTTTGCTTCATGAATCATTCTTGCGCCAGCATCTTGATATTGGCCTTTTCCAGCAACGGCGATTGAAATACAAAGTCCTTTACTACCTTCACCTCTTAAAATACATGCTGGATATTTCATATTGATTTGACTTCCAATATTTCCATCAATCCATTCCATTGTTGCATTTTCATAGCAAACAGCTCTTTTTGTAACTAGATTTACTATGTTATTAGACCAATTTTGGACGGTTGAATAACGACATTTACCATTTTTATGAACAAAAATTTCAACAACTGCCGCATGTAAAGATTCTTTTGAATATATAGGAGCGGTACATCCTTCAACATAATGTACGTCAGCACCTTCATCAACAATAATTAAAGTACGTTCGAATTGACCTGTTTTTTCATTATTAATTCTAAAATAAGATTGTAATGGTTTTTCTAACTTGACGCCTTTTGGAACATAAATAAAACTGCCACCGCTCCAAACAGCACTATTTAAAGCTGAAAATTTATTATCAGCAACATTAATAATTTTTCCAATATATTTTCTAACTAAATCAGGATAAAGTTGGAGCGCCATATCAGTTGAAAGGAAAATAACTCCTTTTTCTTCGACTTCTTTAAGCATATTATGGTAAACCATTTCGCTTTCATATTGAGTAGAAGCTCCAGCTAAATATTTTTGTTCAGCTTCAGGAATACCGAGTTTATTAAATGTTTCTTTAATTTGTTCAGGAACTTCATCCCAGTTTTTTCCTTCTTTTGAAGAATATCTACTAAAATAAGTAAAAGAATCAAAATCTAAAAAAGAAACATCTGGTCCAAATGAAGGAAAAGGCATTTTTGAGAATTTTCTATAAGCATCAAGACGGAATTCTAACATCCATTCTGGTTCATTTTTTGCCTTAGAAATAGTTCTAACAACTTCTTCACTTAATCCTTTGCCAGTTGTAAAAATTGAGGAGATATCGTCCTTAAAGTCATATTTCTTATTGTCTAAATTTATATCTTCAAATTTATTACTCATCGTTTTCTCCGTTAATAATTTTATTTATTCCAACAGCTCCTAAAGTTGCACATTTAATTCTTGCGGCTTGTTTATGAGTTTCACTAAAAGCATTGAGTTCTTCTAAAACTTCACTGTCATATTCTTTTTCATAAAGCATATTTTCATATTGAGAAATGATATAAAATGCATCTTTTTCGCTTTTATTTTTGACCATATCACATAAAATATCGGTTGAAGCAGTTGAAATCGCACAGGCTACACCACTAAAATAAGCATTTTTTATTAAATTATTTTCAATTTCTAAATAAATAGTAATATCATCGATACAAGAATCACTATCCATTCTTATTTTTTTGAAATTTTCAAAATTGGATATTTTAGAAATATCCTCAATCTTATTATTTGGGGAATTATAATGCTCCATTATAATTTCTCTTTTCATTTCATTAGTTAAAGAAAGCATCTAAGAAATTACCTCCATTTTTTAAAGCATTACATAAAGCATCTATATCATCTTTATCATTATATAAATAGAATGAAACACGAATCGTGCCGACAGTTTTTAATCTATCTTTGAGTAATTTTGCACAGTGTTCACCACTTCTTACACAAATTCCTTTACTATTTAAATAACTAGCTTCATCTTGAGGGAAAACACCTTTAACATTTAAGGTGATAATTCCAGCATCAGCTTTTTCATTATAAATAATAACATTATCTAATTCTTTTAATTTAGAAATTGCATAATTTCTTAATTCTTTTTCATGTTTTTCAATATTTTCTAGACCTATATTTTCTAAATAAGTAAGTGCAGCATCAAATCCATAAATTGCGGAAATATTCATTGTTCCAGCTTCAAATTTAGCAGGTGGTTCTAAATATGCAACATTTCCACACATATCAAAACGGGCATTATCTCCTCCACCCATCATAAATGGATCCATTTTTTTAAGTAAATCAAATTTGCCATATAAAGCTCCAATTCCAGTTGGGCCTAACATCTTATGGGCACTTAAACATAAAAAATCACAGTCTAAATCTTTTACATCGATTTTCATATGTGGCGCACTTTGAGCAGCATCACATACTAAAATTGCACCATATTCATGGGTAATTTTAGCCATTTCTTTAATATCTATTTTAAAACCCAAAACATTTGTAACTTGAGCAATTGAAACTACTTTTGTGTTTTTAGTAATAACTTTTTTTAATGCTTCAGGAGTACATCTTCCATCTTCATCTAAAGGAATATAATTAATTTTTGCTTTTGTAAGTTCACTTACCTTAAACCAAGGTAAAACATTTGAAGCATGTTCGGCTTCTGTAAGTAAAATTTCGTCGCCTTCTTTTAAATATTTAACTCCATATCCATACGCAACTAAATTCATAGACATTGAAGTTCCACTAGTAAAAACAATTTCTCTACTAAAACAATTTAAAAAAGAAGCAAGATGAGCACGACATTTTTCTACCTCTTTATCAACGTGATAAGCTAAATCATAGTCACCTCGGTGAGCATTAGCTCCATCTTCAATATAATATTTAGAACAAGCATCAATAACCGCCTGAGGTTTAAATGTTGTTGCAGCATTATCTAGATAAATTAAAGGTTTTTCATCGTTTTCATGTTTTTTGAAAATTGGAAAATCTTTTTTTATATTTTTTACATCAAACATATCAAAAAACACCTCCAATAATTTCTTTTATCTTATCACTTTCTTTTTCATCGAAATATTGAGCAATAGGTAAAAGATAACCTAAAGTAATTAAACTTCTAGCTTCATTTATTTCTATACCTCTTGAAAGTAAGTAATATAAATGTTCTTCTCTTAATGATCCAATAGCACAAGCATGTTGAGCTTTAATATCATTACAATCAATTTTTAAAATTGGATTAGCAATCGCTTCACTTTCTTTATCAAAAAGAATAACACGAGCTTTTTGAGTAGCATCAGCTTTAATTGCATTTTCATATATATGAGAAATTCCATCAATTTTAATTAATGAAGAATCTTTACTAACTCCATAGCAATCAATTAATGATTTTGTTTTTCCAACCTTATGGTTAAAAGAAACAGTAAATTTCTTTTTATTATTTTTACTTGAAAGAGTAGCTAAATGAACGGAAGATTCGCTATTTTCTCCCTCTAAATTAACTAAAGATTTAAAAGAACTAATTTCATCAGAAAAATCTGCAATTATCAAATCAAAATTGCTTCCACGTGGAACATTAACATTTATTTCTAATGAATTTATGTTCTCTAAAACTAAAAGTCTTAATTTCATAAAAGAATTATTTCCAACGACAATAGAAATTTTGTTATCTTTGTTAAATGAATCTATATCTAAAACGATGTTACTATTATCGTGAATTAGAAAAGAAACAGCATCTTCGTTTTTTAAAGAAACTGTGTTCTTATTTACCCCTTCATAAAAATAACTTGTAATACTATTTGCCATTTTTTAATACTTCTTTCGTTGCACAAACACCAATTGAAACTTTATTCATTGATTGTTCTTCTTCTTTTTTAATTGAGACTTTCAATTCTTTTTCAATCCATTCATAACCTTCTTTATCAATACGTGCGATTAAAGAAGAATCCCCAACAGTTACAATTCTTCCATTAACCATAATTGCAGCTTTAGAAGGTTTAATTAAGTCAAATAATCTAGCATAATGTGAAATAACTAAGAATCCGGTATTATTTTCCCTATTTTGTTTAACAATAGATTGAGAAACGATGTTAATAGCATCAACATCAAGACCAGAATCTATTTCATCAAGCATCGCAATACTTGGATTTAATAAAATCATTTGAAGAATTTCATTTCTTTTCTTTTCTCCACCACTAAATCCATCATTTAAATTTCTATTTACCATATCAAAAGGTAAATTTACTTCTTTGCAAGCTTCTTCTAAAGAACGATAAAATTCGAATAATTTAATTTTGTTTTCTCTATGAGCATTCATTGCTCCTTTAAAGAAATCTGCAGAAACAACTCCAGGTATTTCACTTGGATTTTGGAAAGCTAAAAATAAACCAGCTTTGCTTCTTTCATCAACACTCATTGATAAAACATCTTTTCCATCAAAAATGATTTTACCTTGAGTAACTTTATAACGAGGATTACCCATGATTGCAGCAAGCAAAGTAGATTTTCCATGACCGTTAGGTCCTAAAAGAGCTAAAATTTCGCCCTCATTTATCTCTAGATTAACACCTTTGAGTATTTCTTTTCCTTCGATTTCAACATGTAAATTTTCAATTTTTAAACTTTTCATTTCTAATACCCTAAAATTTAGCGTAAATATTGTATAACAATTGTTATAAACCCTCAAATTATATTATCTTAAAAGTGAAATTTTCTTATGTTGAAACTTTTATACTTATAGTATAAAATTATAAGGCTATTTAACGATAGCCATTTTATTTATGGAAGGAAAAAGATATGAAAAAAAGTACTAAATCAATGATTTTAGCCTTATCAGCCTTTTCCACAATAGCATTAAGTGGATGTGGAATCTCCGCTAAAGAAGATTTCATTATCGACTTTACTTACGAAACTGCAAGCGGAACTTCCGTTACAGAAGAAATCACAGCTCAAGACATATTAGATCGTTATTTAACAAATAATGGTTCTTCTGCTGCTGAAGCTTATTACAATGCTATTTACGAGGTTGCTCTTAGAGAAGTATTCACAAACGGTAGATTTCAAAATAGATTAAGTGATGCTCAAGCTGATGCTAATCGTGCTGTTGATGAAGCAAAAGATGCTGCAGATACTGCTGGAACTTCTTGGGAAGACTATTTAATCGATACTTTAAGTATTGTTGGTGATATGAGCGTAAGCGAGAGAGAACACCAATATTATTTACAATGCGAAGTCAACGCTATGAAAGAAATAGTTAGTGATGAATTCTATAACACTTTCAATCAATGGAATCCAGAAGTTGATGAAGCAAATCAAGATGAAGTTAACCAATTCAACATGGTTTATGGTGAAAATGGTTATATTAAAACAAAATTGCCATATCACGTCAGAGATATTCTCATTCAAGTTGATGCTGATGCAGCAAATTATTCAACTGGAGAAATTTCAAGCGATGATGCTGAACAACTTTACAATCTTTTTGAAGCATTAGTTAGATCCGATTCTCAAACTAATACTTACGCTGATATTGCAAGAAGATTAACTGATGATAGTGCTTCAGCAACAAATTATGGCGAACATTTAATGGATTTAGATACTTCGTTTATTAATGAATTCAAACTTGGCTTATATACATTTGATGCTTTATATAATGAAGATATAAGAGAGGGAAATGCAGATTTTGATTCTTTAAGTGAAAAATTCTTAATGCCTAGCGATGTTGAAGAAGAATTAAAAGCTGTCGGTCCAACATATATTCCATATGAAGCAGTTGTCATGCTTAATGAATATAAGGATATAGATTCTTATAAAGATCCAGCTACTGGACAAGAATTAACAGTTAACGAAGGTAAAGCTTCTTATTATCCAAGAAATATTATTTTCAATAAATATTTTAATTCTCATAATATTTCTTTCATCGTTAACCAAAAAGTAGATTCAAGTGATCCAGCTTATGAATATGCTTTAACAGATACTGGCGTCATGGTTAAATCTGATTTAGATGAAAACGGCAATTATGCAATTGGTCAAGATGCTTATTTTGCTGAAGGAAGCAATGAAGCTGCTCATTTCCAACAAATCAATGGTTTAGATTATCCTGTTTTATGTGATGAAAAAGGAAATCCAATCGTTGTTTCTAGAAGCGAAACAGGAAATGCCGGTATTCACTTTGTAGTAATTGAAAAATCTCCATTAGAAAATCAAGCAACTGCTGAAGTTAAATTAAATGAATATTATGCTCCAGTTAACCCTCTTGAACAAAATGGTCAAGATGCTAATGGTAATTATTACTACAATGAAGAATTCCCAACAGATAATAATGGAAATCCATTACCAACTTACGTTAATTCTATTCAAACAACTGTTGAAGGATATAACGAAAGAATTTATGGAAATTCTGATGGTGGAGTTACTGGTATTGGTGAAAAATATGAAACTTATACCGGAACACAAAAAGAATATCAATTATTTGAATGGGTCACAGAAGGAAACTTCAGAGCTCAAGATGATTCAATTCAAGCAAAAGTTGATCAATATATTACTCAGAAAATGTTAAGTGCCCAACAAACAAGCGATCAAAACTTAATTGATTCTTGGAATGCATACAGCACTACATTAATGGATCAAGAAAGAAATAGACAAATTGGCTTAATTCCTGAAACATGTGCTATTCACTTTGGTGATATGGATTATTATGGTGAAGGAAAATTATGTTACTACTCAACTTCTTTAAATACAAATCCAGGAAGTGGTAGTGAAGGAAATAACTAGGAGGAATAAAGTTATATGAAAAAAGGAAGAACAGCGTTATTACTTTTATCAGCAGCTTTATTAGTTACTGGTTGTTCAAAAGTTAGTGCTAATTTAAAAAATCCAGATGATCCAATCGTAGTTGATCAAAATGGAAATGCAGTTAACGTTGAAAATAACGAAATTAATCAAATTTTTAACTCAATTAAAAATGGTGATAGTTATTCTTCAAGCGTTAAAGATATGTTAACAGAAGCTATTGCTAAAGCTTATGTTGGAGATTACCGTGTTGATAGTAATGGTTTAGTTTATATTGAAGGATTAGATTTAAATGATAATACTTCAGTTATGAACTTCGTTAACGAACACAAATTTTATTGGAACTGGGTTTCTACATCTACTTCAGTTGAATTTGAAGAAGAACCATCTTCTTCAAAAGTTGAAGATTATAAAGTTAGAATCCAAGCTTATATTGATTTAGTTCAAAAAGAAATCGTTACAACTTTATATGATGAAGCTGTTGTTGTTACTTATATGAACAATAATCGTTTCTATGAATCTTTATATGCTAAATCCGTTTATGAAAAACTTTATACAGTTTATAATGAATCCGGAAATAGTGTTGATCCTACCCTTTTATATAGAGAACCAACATATAAAGATCCAGAAAATGCTAGTGAAAATAAAGAATTTGTTGATGCTGGTTTTACAACTGGTAAACTTGTAACCCGTGAATATAATCCTGAAGATAATTATAAAATGGTTATTGAAGGAGATACTCAATTATTACATTTATATCATTATGTAGATTATATTAATCTCTCAATTATTCCTGATATTCTTTCAAATTTATTAACAGAATCATATATTTTTGAAAGACAATATCAATCAATTGGTAGAACTCAAGCTAGAAAAGTTAATTTCATTAAAGTAACTGATACTTCTTCAAAAATGGCTCAACCATTAATGAGAAGCTATATCAATACTATTTTAAGAAATGAAACTGAGAGAAATGTTAATTTCTCAACACTTATCGATGCTTGGGAAGGAAGCCATGATAAATTAACTTTAAGTGAAAATGAAGAAGCTAGAAATTTAGCTCTTAGCGTTTATGGAGAAGAATCAACTAGAATTAATTCTGGTTTTGCTTCTTATATTGATGGAAAAACTGGTGAAGATTATCCATATTTCAATGGTTCACTTTATGGTGATATTATTAAAAACTATAGTGAATTAACAAATAATCCTTCAACTAATGATTCAACAATTTATACAACATTCACTTCTATCGATGGAATTCCTTATACACCTGAAGAAGGTTTAGCAATTCAAATTGAAAACTTAGAAACTTCTTCCTACGTTACAAATGAATGGGGTACTTCTTCATCATTTAATCTTGGTGGAAGTGATATGATCACTAACCTCTTCTCATATGGTCTTGCTACCGAATTTGAAAGAGCAACTGATCCAAATACTTCTTATGTTGTTGATGGATATTATGTCAAACAATTCACTCAAGGTGGTCCAGTATTCTTAAAAAATAATACTTACACTAGTGATGTTGACTCTATCTTATGGCAAAATGAAAACGATTATTATATCGTTGAAATCGTTGATCAAGTTTCTTTAGATACACTTGCATTAAATAGTGATTCAACAGAAGAAGAAAAAGACAGTATTGAAGAATATGCAAGAAATATAGGCTATACTGTTGCGAGCGAAGGAACTTATACAAATAATGCACTTCTTTATTATCTTGAACAATCTAACATCAATTACTATGATGAAGATGTAAGAGATTATTTCGAAAGTGAATTCCCAGATTTATTTGAATAATAAACTTTATAAAAGAGGAAGATAGAAAAGCTTCCTCTTTTTTATATGAAAATATATTAAATTCCTTTAATTAGTAAAATTAAAGGAATTTTATTTTTCTATAAATATAAATAGTATTAAAATATTTATAGAAAAATATTATATTTAATATTAATAAATATAAAGAAAGGAAAATAGAAAATATGAAAGAATTTGATCCAAATTGTATATTTTGTAAAATTGTTGATGGAGTTATCCCTTCTTCTAAAATATATGAAGATGATGAAGTTGTGGCTTTTTTAGATAATGCTCCTTTAACTTATGGACATGCTTTAGTCGTTCCTAAAAGACATTATGACTCATTTTTATCAACACCTAAAAACATTATGAATCAAGTAATGAATGTCGCTCAAAGAATTGGTCAAATCGATATTGAAGTTTTAGGTGCTAAAGGAGTCAATATTATTTCAAATTGTTATCCATCAGCTGGACAAGCCATCCCTCATTTCCATGTCCATGTTATACCTCGTTATGATGCAAGTGATGGCTTAAGAATTGAAAATAAACCAATGAAAGATGTTAATCTTCCTAGTATTGTTGAAAAATTTAAAGGTAAATTATAATAAAATATTATCTATAATTTATATATTAAGAAGATATATATTGAAAAAATGATAATCGAATAAACGATTATCATTTTTCATTTTTTTCACTTTTAAGTTTATAAAACATTCTTCCATCAAGAGGGAAAAGTTTAGCACTAAATTCTCCACTTTCTACATCATTAAATGCTTTATCTAACGCTTTCATTTTAGCATCCATTTCATCAATAAACGATAATACTAATGCTTCACGAGTTAAAGGCATTACTGGAGAACCATATTCTAATTTTCCATGATGCGAAAGAATTAAGTGTTTAAGTAAAATAACTTCTTCTCCTTCTATTTTTAATCTTTTTGAAGCTTCATCAACCATCATTGCTCCAATTACTAAATGCCCTAATAAAGTTCCTTCTTTAGTATAAGTTGTTCCAACTACTCCACTTAATTCTTCACATTTACCAATATCATGGAGTAAACATCCGCTAATAAGCAAATCATAATTTAAAGTATCATAATGTGAACAAATCATTTTAGCAATTTCACACATTGAAATAGTATGATCTAATAATCCTCTTAAATAATCATGATGATTACTCATTGCAGCAGGAAAGGTTAAAAATTTTTCTTTATAAACACCTAATACATCATAAACTATCTTTTTTAACTTCTCATTTTCTATTGAAGTTAAAAAAGATTTAAGTTTACTTACTAATTCTTCTTTTTCAAATGGTGAAGCTGGAATTAAAGAATCCATATCGGCATTGTTAGGATCTACAATATTTCCATCAAATATTTTAATTTGTAATTTATCTTTATAATCGATTACTTCTCCATCAATATAAACAATATTTCCGTTTTTAAAGGTTAATAAATCATCATTATTTACTTGCCACTTTTTAGCTTCAATTACTCCAGTTTTATCTTGAAGTAAAATAGTTAAATAAGTTAAACCATTAGTTGTAACACCTTTTAAAGCATTTTTTACTATATAAAAACCAGAAGCATTCATTCCATCCATTAAATCTTTAATCATATATTTCTCTTTTATATTTATTTTCTCCTTATTTTATCTATATATTTTTATATATTTCTGTAATATTTAAAATTAATTTACTTCATCATTATTACTATTATCACTATTTATTAAAGCTTCGACTTCTTCTAATTCATAACCTTTATTTACTAACGACGAAATAATATGTTCTTTTTTTAAATCTTTTTCTTTTAATTTTAAATATTCTTTCATTAATTTTCTTTTTTCAACCTCATGATTAATATTTAAAGATTTTAATAAATCATTAATTATTTCAAGATCAAAACCTCTTTTTAACATTGTTTCACTTATTCTTCTTTTTTGTTTAGCAAAATTAGATGAAACATATTTATTTTTAATTAATTCAAAGTATCTTTTAGCTTTTTCTTTTTCGTATTCTTCATCAAACTTAATTTCATCAATAATATCACTACTTATTTCTTTTTCATGAAAATAGTTAGTAATGTAATATTTTCCATATAAAGAATTATTGAAATACTCTAAATAAGTCAAAATGTATTCTCGATCATCAATAATTTTTGCTCTTTCAGCTTCTTTTATTACTTGATAAACTAAAATTTTATCGTTTTTATATTTATCAAGACATTTTAAAAGTAGATCATTTTTAGAATAAGGTTTTCTCATTAATAAAGTAGATATATATTTTTTTATTTTGTTTTTCGTATCTTCTTTAATTATCTTTTCTAACTCACTTTTTAAAAGACTTCCTTCTTTTAAAAAGTGTTCTTCATATGTTTGATAAGATATTTTTATTCTTTCAATCTTTTTATCATCGTTTTTATAATCTATTAAAACTTTATCATCTTTAATTTTGATTTTTACTATTTCAATATAATTACCAGTTTTTTCTAATTGCACGTTTATATACCTCCATTATATTGTTATAAAAAGTATTATCAGAAAATTGAGAGATAGAGTTATAAGCATTTTTAACTATTTCATCTATTTCTTCTTTCTTCATATTAATTACTTCATATAATTTATCTTTAAAATCAAGGGTATCTTCAAAAAAGAAACCAGTTACTTTATTATTAATAACATTTACTAAATTATTATCATATCGACATAAAATAGGAATATGCGCGGCCATTGCTTCCATAAAAGTTAAACCTTGAGTTTCACTAATTGATGCATTTAAAAATAAGTCACTCATTGCATAATAATATGGGACTTTTTCTAAATTAACTTTTCCTAAAAACATTACATGTTCATCAATTCCTAAATCTTTAGTTAATTTAATTAAATTATTTTCATCAGGACCTGCTCCAACAAAAATTAAAATAGTTTTGATTTTTGAATCTTTATATTTTTCTAAATATCCTTTATATCCTTTAATAATAATATCAAAACTCTTTTCTTTAGCAATTCTTCCTAAACAAAGAAGGATTTTATCATATTTATCTAATCCATATTCTTTTTTTAATAGAGAGATAGTTTCTTTATCATCTACTTCAAAACGAGAAAAATCAAAACCTGTTGGAACAATATTAATCATCTTTTCTAATCCAATACTTCTTAAATAAACTTCGGTTTTTGCTGAAGGAGAAATAATTTCGGTAGCTCTAATCATACAAGCTCTAGCAAATTCTCTTATTGCCCATTTAGAAAAACGATCAAAATATCCTTTTGTTGCATAATAAGTATAATCTTCATACATTGTATGATAAGTATAAACAGATGCAATATTTAACTTTTTAGCAACAATAAAACCAAATTGCCCAATTCCAAATTCAGTATTAACATGAACAACATCTAAATTTAAAGATTTTATAAGTTTAAAGGCGTCATTATTAAAAACAAATGCTGCTCTATAACCATAAAGTTGCTTAAGTTCAATTCCTGGGATTCCGATAACTTTATCTTTATAAGTAACATATTTTGAAGAGGTTGTTGTAATAACATAACAATTATGTCCTCTATCATTAAGTAAAGTAAAAAGAGAGTTAACTGAGGTAGCAACCCCATTAACTTCTGGATAGAATGTGTCACTAAATAAAGCAATATTCATATTTATTTATTAATTTTCTCCTCTTTTTTCTCTCTTTTTTCTTTATTTTTCTTAATTTCTTTTTCTTTTGTCATCTCTTCAAGATCTTCTTTTCTATCTTCAATCGTATCGATTGATAAAGTTAAAACAGTTTTTCTATTTGAAACTGGCATTAGACGATCTTCAATAGGAACACCTCTTGTTTTATAAGTGGCGCTTACAATTCCACATACTGCAAACTGTAAATAGAAGGTAACAAATCTCCATAAAAGCAAGACTAAGTTTGCTCCACCTAAATTATAAAATTGTTGAGAAAAATATGAAGAATTAGCGCCAAAAAGCCTATCAAAAACATATTCACTTATTCCAGCTGTTCCAGGAATTGGAATTAAACCTGTAACCATTTGATGGAAATTAGAAAAAGAAACACAATCGACTATTTTTTGAAAATAATTAACGTTTTCCATTCCATTAAATCCATTTAAAGTCAATCCACTTAATAAAGGATATAAATTACCTACAATAATTGAAATTAAAGTAAGAGAAAAAACTAAAATAGAAAACGGAATATTTGAACGTAGTCTTCTTAACTCAATTCGATAATTTTCAATCTGTAATCTAACGCTTTCTTTTTTCTCTTCAACATTTTTGACTAATTTTATTTTTCCTAAAAAATTAATTAAATGATTAATAACAAAATTATGAATCGCTCTTGATGAAGACATCAAAAGAATCAATCCCATAGTTAAAAGATTTAAAAGGAATCCTAATATAATAAAAATGAAAAAAGGAATATCTGGAATTGGATTTCCGTTAATTGTAATAGAAATTGGGAATGCTGGAATAGCTAAAATTTGATTAAAATTAACACACAAAGAAACTAAACCAACAAAAATTAAACAAGTTTGATAAACAATAAAGTTCATTACCATTAAAGAGGCTGCATTTGATAATCCAACACCTTGTTTATTAAAAAGATAAACTTTTGCAATTTCTCCTCCATAAGCCCCAGGAGTAATTGAAGAATAAAATATATCGTAAGCTTGTGAAGCTAAACCTTGATGATATTTATAATGTCTTTGATAAAGTCGAGCATATAAAAACATCATAAAAGCATTTAATAAGAAAGAAAATAAAACAATTCCTAAAAATAAAGCTAAAAAGCCATAATTCATATTTTGGATAAAATAAGGAATCATTTCATAAACTAATGTCCCCTCTTCCCCTTCAACAGGTTGAACAAGATTTATCCAAAGAACAATTACAGTAATAACTAAAACAATAAGTAAATATATAAAGTATTTCCAAGCATTCTTTTTCTTTTTTTGTTTATCGTCTTTGCTATTTTCTTTTTCAATATTTATTTCTTCAACTTGTTCTTTTTCTTCTTTTTTAACTTCTTCTATTTCCTTTTCATTAACTAAATTTTTATCATCGTTCATACCCTTAAAGTATACCATAAAAATGCGTTTGCAATTATTGAAAATAAGTTTAAAATAAACCCTATGAGTAAAATTACTAAAGCAAAAAATATCATGCTCGAAGGCGTGCGATTTAGATATTACTTCTATTATGTCTTACTTTTTATATCGCTTTTATTTTATATGCTTGGAACATATACAACAAAAGCATTAATTGACGCGATTAATAAAGAAAGTTTTGAATCAATGGATTTTTTAGAAAAAGCTTTTTTTAATGTTTTTGGTGGATATGACTTATTAACAAATAATCTCTGGGTTTTTGCTATTATTTTAGTAATTTTTGCACTTTTAAGTGGTGGAACTGCTGCTTTTAGATTTGTCTATAGAGCAAAAACTTCTACTCAAATGGGTAAACAACTTCAAGATGCTTTATTTTATAAAGTTGAAAGACTTCCTTATTCTCAAGTAAAAGGAATGAAAAATGGGGATATTTTACAAACTTGTACACGTGATGAAGATGTTTTTAGAAGATTTTTAACTGATCACATGTATTCTATTTTTTATTCAGTTTTTATTGTAATTATCGCTGTTATTATTTTATTTATTACAAATGTAGAAATAACCTTAATTACAATGGCTTTAATGCCTATTATGTTTGTTTATTCTTTCTTTTTAATTAAAGAAGTTAGAAGAAGATATAGAGCAACAGATGATAGCGAAGGTGAAATGACAGCTAAGGTTGAAGAAAATCTTTCTGCAGTTAGAGTTGTTAAAGCTTTTAATAATGAAGCTTATGAAATCAATAATTTTGAAACATATATAGATGATTATAAGAAAAAATTCATTCATTGGAGAAAAATGAGTGCATTTTTCTTCTCTTCTTCAGATATTTTTATTTTCGGTCAAATTTTATTAACAACTGTTTTTGGTTTTTATCTATGCTATCAAAGATATGCTGATCCACTTCATTTGGCTGGAATTAGTGTTGGAACCATGGTTATTGCCTTTACTTATGCTGATACAATCGTTTGGCCTATTAGAGATTTAGCCACTATTCTTTCTAATGTTGCTAGAGCATATGCCGCAGTAGAAAGAATAAACATTCTTTTAGATTCTCCAAATGAAGATATTTATACCGGAGAAAAACCTGTAATTAAAGGCGATATTGAATTCAAACATGTTTCATTTGCTTTCCCAGATGAGCCAGATAGAAATGCTATAAAAGATGTTTCTTTTAGTGTAAAAGCTGGCCAAACTGTTGCAATTATGGGTAAAACAGGTAGCGGAAAATCTACTTTAGCTTATTTGCTCAATAGACTTTACGATTATCAAAGCGGTGAAATTGATATTGATGGAATGAATATTCAAAAAATTGAGAAAGCATGGCTTAGAAAAAATATTGCATTAATTTTACAAGAACCATTCCTTTTTTCTAAAACTATTAAAGATAACTTAACAATCGGAAAAAAAGATGTAACTGAAGACGATATTAAAAAGGCCACAAAAATATCCCAAATTCACGACTCAATCAATAAATTCCAATTCGGTTACGATACACCTGTTGGAGAAAGAGGAACAACCCTTTCTGGTGGACAAAAACAAAGAGTCGCAATTGCAAGAAGTTTAATTTTAAATTCGCCAGTTTTAATTTTCGATGACTCATTATCTGCGGTTGATACCGAAACTGACTATAACATTAGACAAGCTTTAAAAAATCGCGATACTAAATCAACAACTATTATCATTACTCATAGAATTGCTACTGCAAAAGATGCTGATTTAATTATTGTATTAAATAATGGAAAAATTGAAGCAATGGGTAAACATGATGATTTAGTAAATAAAGAGGGATTATATTCAAGAATTTATAAAATTCAAACAAAAATGGAGTAATTTATGGCAAGCGCATACGTTGAAGAAAGTGTTGTAACTGATAAGTTGAACTTCTCTGTTTGGATTAAAACAGTTAAGTATATTAAAAAACTATGGCCAATAGTTATAGTTTTACTTTTGTGTATGCTTTTTCAAGCATTCTATGATTCTTCTTTTGTTCCTGTTGCTAACGCAGCTTTAATTGCTGCTTTTGAAGATAACGGACCTCTTTTCGGGGGAGATGTTAATATTTGGAATGTTTTATTAAATTTTAATATTTTAGGAATTCCATTTATTTTATCTTTTAAAAACTACTTAATTTTAGCAATTGTTCTTGTTGTTGTAAGATCATTTGCTATGTTTGGACTTTTCTTTTCAATGAATTACATTGAAATGGAAATTATGACTCAACTTAGAAGAGATGCTTTTAAAAGAATTCAAGAATTATCATTCTCATATTTTGATAAAACTCCTTCAGGTTGGCTAATTGCCCGTTTAAATAACGATGCCGCTAGTATCGGTGAAGTTTTATCTTATTCTGTTTTAAGAATTTTCCAAATTTCTTTTTCACTTATCTTTACATTAATTACAATGTTTAGCCAATCATGGCAATTATCATTAATTATTCTTGCAACAACTCCATTAATTTTTGTCGTTGTTATGGTATTTGAAAAATTGATCTTAAAATTCTCTCGTATTGCTCGTAGCGCTTATTCTTATTTTGTCGGTTGGCTTGCTGAATCAATTAACGGAAATAAAACAATCAAAACAATGGCAATTGAAGAGACAATTAAAGAAGAATGTGAAGAAATTACGGATGATGTTAGAAAAAAGAGATTAAAAACTCAAAGAACTAGCGGATTCTTCTGGCCTTGTGTCGACTTTCTTTCTTATATTACAACAGCAATCATAATTTTAGTTGTTCCAATTTTTAATGATAATCACATCATTATTATTAATGCTGCTATGCTCGTTTTATTTATCAACTTTGTATCTCACATTTATAACCCAATTAGACAATTTGCCGAAATATTTGCTGATTTAATGGGAACTCAAGCAAGTGTTGAAAAATTATTCATGTTAATTGATACAAAACCAACATTAGTTGATACTCCTGCAGTTATTAAAAAATATGGCGATATTTTTAATAATAAAACCGAAAATTTTGAACCTTTAGAAGGCGATATCCAATTTGACCATGTTTCTTTTTCTTATAACCCAGAAATTGAAGTTTTACACGATTTAAATTTACATATCGAAAAAGGTACTTCGTTAGCAATTGTTGGCGAAACTGGAAGTGGAAAATCTACAACCGTCAATCTACTTTGTAGATTCTACGAACCTACAAAGGGAAAAATCTTAATTGATGGAGTTGATTATAAGGAAAGAAGTGTTGGTTGGTTAAGAAGTAACATTGGATTTGTTCAACAAACTCCTTTTATCTTTAAAGGAACAATCAACGATAACATTCGTTATGGAAAACTTGATGCAACTGATGAAGAAATTATAAAAGTATGTAAAGAACTCGATATTCATAATTTCATTATGTCGCTTAAAGATGGTTATAATACTTATCTTAAAGATGGCGGAAATGAATTATCTCAAGGACAAAAACAACTTATTTCTTTTGCTAGAGCAATCGTTAGAAATCCAAAAATTTTAATCTTAGATGAAGCAACTTCTTCTATTGATACTGAAACTGAGCACGATATTCAAGGTGCTATTAATAAGATGCTTGTTGGAAGAACATCATTAATTATCGCTCACCGTTTATCTACGATTGTCGATGCTTCAAGAATATTAGTTATGAAAGATGGTGTTGTAGTTGAAGATGGAAATCATAAGAGTCTGATGGAGAAAAAAGGATATTATCATAAGCTTTATACAAACCAATTTAAAGAACTCAATATTGGCGAACAAATTGATCAATACGAAGATCAAATCGTAAACAAAAATATTAATATTTAGAGATTTATTATAAAAATAAATCTCTTTTTTTATATAATTTAATTGCACCAAAAATAATATGTATATCTCTTATTAATTAAATAAACGAGGTGAGAGTATGAAAAATATAGTTAAATTTTTATTTTCTTTTGCGATTATCCCTTTTTCTTTAACTTCTTGTATGAATAGTAATGTCGCAACTTTAATTTATGAAAGTAAAGACAAAGTTAAATTAGATAGCGAATATATTTATAGTGAACCATATCAAACTTTTGAAAAATCAACTTTATCATTTGCTTCAAAATTTTCTTCTTATATTTATCAAGATTATAAAAATACTTATGATAATTTAGTTATATCGCCTGCTTCAATGTATATGGGTTTAGCTATGGCAGCTGCTTCAGCAAATAATTCATCAAGAGAAGAAATATTAAAAGCTTTAAATATTTCTTCATATGATGAATTAATTGATAATATTCCTACATTTTATTCTCTATTAAATGATGAAAATCATTTTGGTGTAACTAATTTTACTAATTCTTTATGGCTTGATACAAAATGTGAATTTAAAGATGAAGGATTAAAAGAGTTAAGCAATAATTTTTTTACAACTTCTTACTATGGAGATTTTTTTAACCAAAATAAAGAAATGAATAAATCTATTCAAAGCTATGTTAAAGATAAAACTAAAGGATTAATTAATAACGAGTTTAAATTTAGTGAAAACACAATGCTTGTTTTATTAAATATTCTTTATTATAAAGATATTTGGAATGAGCTCGGTGATGATTTGCCTTATTTTACCAAAGAAATTGAATTTAAAAATAAAAATGGTGAAATAAGTAAAAAGGAATTTTTAGAAGGTTATTATAATGTAGGTCAAGTGTATGAAAGTGAAAAATATGAAACTTTCTATACTAAAACAAGAAGAAATTACACCCTTCAATTTATTAAACCAAAAGAAGGATATTCAATTGATGAAGTATTTAATGAATCAACAATTAAAGAGATTGAAAATATTGAAAGTTATAATCCTTATGATGAAGTAAATAAAATTAGATATCACACCAGAACAATTTTTCCTGAATTTGAAGGTGAATTTAATGAAGATTTACTTGATTTTATGAAAAATAGATTTAATCTTCTTAATTCTACTAACGAAGTTTTAGCAGATTTCTCATCAATTATAAAAGAAGATTTCTTAAAAGAAAGTAATGTATTTATATCTACTATTATTCATATTACTAAATTAAAGGTAAATAAAAAAGGAATTGAAGGAGCAGCCGTTACAGCTATAGGAGAAGATGGAGCAACTGGCGATGGTCCAATAGAATATAAAGATATTTATAAAGATTTTATAATTGATAAAACATTCGGATTCTATATTAAAGATAGTAATGGAAACATCATTTTTTCAGGTGTAATTAATAAAATCTAATTTAATATACTAATTATCTAAATTTATAAAAATAATCGTATTTAGTTAAATAAGTATATCTAATAAAAACATCTTTTCCTTTTATATTTTCTACTCTTATTATATTCATATCCTTAAAAGAAGCATTTTTCATAACTTTATAAGATGCAATGTTATCGACATTGCATCTTATTTTTATTTTGTTTATTAATACTTCATTAAATAAATATTTAGTAACTCCTTTTAAAGCTTCACTCATTAAACCTTTATTTTGATAGTTAGGATTTAATACATAACCAAGTTCAACTTCTTCTTTATTTAAATCTAAAGAAACAACATCAATACAACCGATAAGTTTATTATTTTCTTTATAACGAATCGCCCATCTAAAAGTTTTATTATCGTATTTACACGCAACATTTTTTAAATAATCTTTTGCTTCATCAATACTTTTATATTGATTCCGCGTTAAAAATTTAACGACTTCCTTATTAGAAGCGTATTCATATAAATCTAAATAATCGTTTTCATTAAACTTAGTTAAAACTAAGTTATCTAAAGATATAATATTTGTCCCGATAAAATTCATATAGGCTGATATTACAATTATATTAAAATTGTTTAAAAAGTGAATATTTTTTCTTTTGAAAACCTTGTCTAGTAAGACGTCGACGTAGGTTGTGGCGGGAATAATGAAATTTAATCCCTTATAATATAGGAAAAAAAGAAAACCACTGAACTGAAATTCAGTGGTTTATATATCTTTTATTAATTATGCATTTACTTGATCTTTTTCTTTAACCTTCTTAATTACCCACATAACAAATACGCTAATTTCATGAATAATTAATGGAACGATAGCAAGACATGCGGTAATAATCCATTCAAAGCCATCAAAGTTAGATGTAGAGAAGAAATCATTGAAGACAGGGACTTCAACAACTAAAAGTTGTAATGCTAATCCAACAAGGAAAGCAACTAACATCATCCAGTTTTTATTTTTAAATACGTGGATAAACGATCTTCTTGTATTAGACATACCTAACATATGGAAAAGTTGAGATACAGCTAAAACAGTAAATGCAACGGTTTGACAATGGTGTAATTCTTCACCATCTAAATTGACCAAGAAATCATATGATAATTGCCAATTATTGAAGTGAGCAGCTGTTAAAAGGAATCCAGCTATAGTGATAACAGCAATAACTAATCCATAACCAAAGGTTGCAAAGTATCCTCCGTGAGCAAAGATTGATTCATTAGGATTACGAGGTTTATCTTTCATATTTAATGGGTCTTTTGGATCCATACCTAATGAAATTGCAGGTAATGAATCAGTAATTAAGTTAACCCATAATAAGTGGATAGCAATTAATGGTGCTGGGAAGCCCATACAAATCATAAAGAACATTGCAAAAACTTCACCCATATTGCATGAAAGAAGGAATAAAACTGTCTTTTTTATATTTGCATAAATTCCTCTTCCTTCTTCAACTGCTTTTTCAATTGAAGCGAAGTTATCATCGGTTAATACCATATCTGCCGCACCTTTAGCAACATCTGTACCGGTAATACCCATTGCAATACCAATATCAGCAGCTTTAAGTGAAGGTGCATCGTTAACTCCATCACCAGTCATAGCACAAATATTACCATTAGCTTTAAATGCTTTAACAATACTAACTTTATTTTCTGGAGAAACACGAGCAAATACCCTGACAGTTTTGCAAACTTCTTGTAACTCTGTTTCACTTAATGCATCGATTTCTTTACCAGTCATACATTGATTAATATCGTTAACAATACCTAAATCTTTAGCAATAGCAAAAGCAGTATCTTTGTGATCGCCAGTAATCATAACTGTTGTAATACCTGCACCTTTGAAACTTGCAACAGCACCTTTAGCTTCTGGACGAGGTGGGTCAATCATAGCAACTAATCCAACGAAAATAAGTTCATTTTCATCAATAGTATTATTATTTTTATAGGCTAAAGCTAATGATCTTAATGCTTTTGAAGAGAAATATGTATTTGCTTCATTAATTTTTTCAATATCTTCATTAGTTATTTCTCTAACTTTATCACCATCTTGAATATATTTTGTAAAACTAAGAATTGAATCTAAAGCACCTTTTGTATATTGAACAATGCTTCCGTCTTCTTTCTTATGAAGAGTGGACATCATTTTTCTAACACTATCAAAAGGTAACTCATTAATTCTTGGTTCAGCTTTTTCTAAATCTTTTTTATGTAAATCGAAAACATTTGCAAAAGCAACTAAAGCAATTTCAGTAGGGTCACCATATAAACCTTCATCAACAGTTGCATTAGAACATAAAGACATTCCAGCAGCTAATGTTTTAAGTTCAAGTGCATTATTTTCTGTTTTAAAATTATCTTCTTTATAAAATTTGCCAGGTAAATAAGCTTCAACAACAGTCATCTTATTTTGAGTTAAAGTACCTGTTTTATCACTACAAACAACTTTAACAGCGCCAAGAGTTTCAACGGATGGTAATTTTCTAACGATTGTGTTTGCTTTTACCATTCTTCTAACACCAATTGCAAGAACAATAGTAACGACTGCTGGTAAACCTTCAGGAATAGCTGCAACAGCTAAAGCAATTGAAGCAAGAATTGAATCCATCCAACCTTCAACACTTCCAATATCGCCATGAACAGCAAGCCAAATAATATCAGCAATTAAAACAACGATAATAATTACTAAGGTTAAAATACCTAAAATTTTTGATAATTGAGCAAGTTTCTTTTGTAAAGGTGTTTCTTGTTCTTCTTCATTATCTAAAGCACCTGCAATTTTACCAATTTGAGTATTCATTCCAGTATTTGTAACAATACCTTTGCCTCTACCATAAGTAACAGGTGTTGACATAAATGCCATATTTACTTGGTCACCAAGCGCAACAGATTGAGAAAAGACCATATCATCTTTTTTATCAACAGGGACAGACTCACCTGTTAAAGAAGATTCGTTAGCTTTTAAGTTAATTGCTTCGATAAGTCTTAAATCGGCTCCAATTGTGTCGCCTTCTTCTAAAATAACGATGTCACCAGGAACAAGTTGTTCACTTTTGATTTTAAATCTTTTTCCATCTCTAATAACAGTTGATTCAGGTGAAGACATCTTTTTTAAAGCTTCAAGTGAAGTTTCAGCTTTCTTTTCTTGGACAGTCCCAATAATTGCATTAAGTAAAACAACTATCAAGATGATAATAATATCAGCCCAATCGCCTTCTTCTCCTTGCATAATATTAACGATAGAGATAATTAAAGTAACGAGAACAGCAGCAAAAAGAACATAAATCATTGGATCTGCAAGTTGAGAAAGAAAGATCATGAAAATATTTCTTTTTTTCTTTTCGGCCAACTTATTAGGACCATACTTCTCTAATCGAGCCTTTGCTTCTTCGCTACTTAAGCCTTTTTCAACATCACTTGAAAGATATGTGACCGTATCTTTTGCAGAAAGTGTTTCAAAGGCAACAGTACGATTTTCTTTTGTTTCCATTTTTTTCTCCTAAAAATTATCAGTTATTTAGTCTTGCTAAGAAATATCTTGTTATATCCGGATTTATATAAGTTTTAAAATCGTGATTGTCGAATAATAACTTAAAAGCTACTCCCTAAATACGACAATTATTATAGCAAAAAATTATCCATTTAAAAGTTAAAATTAAAAAGATTCTTAATAATATTATTAAGAATCATAGAATTTAGTTGGCAATTTTATCAATTTTATCGTTAATAGAAATTATTGTTTTTTCATCAATCTTTAAAATCATTCTATCAAATGTAAAAATACCATTAACTTCATCTTCAACGTCACTTAATTGTGTATAAATAAATCCAACCATGTCTTTTTTTAATGATTTTATTACTCTTTTCATTAATTTTTCATAAGCTTTTGATAAATGTTTACTATCTTTATACATTCGATATCCGTAAGGATCTTTTCCATAAAAATGATCTTTTAAATATAAGGAGTATCCTCCAAATTCACTTAATAAATAAGCTCTATTTCCTCTCATTTTTATATTTTTTATAGGTAAAAAATAAACATGTTTACTTAAAAAATCGCTATTTTCATTATCATACCAACCACTGGCGGTATCGATTAATTTATTATTTCCAACAATGTTTTTAGTGTGTTTAAAGTAAATTGTTGAATCAAATTGGCCCCAACCTTCATTAAATAGGCAAATTATTATATTTGAAGGGGAAGAAGTTAATAAATTAAGGGCGTTATCTAAGTTAGATAAATATTCTTTTCTTCCTTCTTCATCTTCTCTTTTAAATTTTTTATAGTTTTTATCGATGTCTTTTTTATGAGTATTTAAAACTAAAGGTGATTGAATTGTCCATCTATCATAAATCCTTCCACCATTTACAACATCTTGAATAGTTAAGACACCTAATTTATCGCAATAATAATAAAATAGAGGGATTTCAACTTTAATATGTTTTCTTAAAGTATTAAAACCTAAATCTTTTATTTTCTTGATTTCATTATAATAATCATCGTATTTTTCAGGTGTTAAATTTCCTTTAAAGTAATAACCTTGATCAAGTAGTCCTTTTAAAATTATCTCTTTATCATTTAAAAAGAGCCTGTTTTTGTTATTTTTCTTTTTAATTTCAACTTTTCTAAAACCAAGAAATGAAGTAACTTCATCGTCAAAATACTTAATTTTAACATCATATAAATATGGATCGTTTACATCCCAAAAATGATTGTTGTTAATTTTAAATGAAAATGGTTTATTTGGTTCGACTAAAAATTCTTCATCTCCAACTTTAAGAACTGAAGTATAATCATTATTAGTTTTAATTATTCCTTTAATTTTTCCTTCATTAGCATCAGGAATAATGTTAAATGATTTTATATATTCTTTTGAAGAAACACTTTCGATATAAACAGGTTGATAGATTCCGCTTGTAGTTGTATACCAAATATTGCCTCTATTTAAAGATTGTTTTCCACGTGAAAAGTAAGAAGTATCGCTAACATCGCGAACCTTTAAAATAATATCTATTTTCCTATCTTCCTTAATTAAAGGACGAATATCATATGAAAAAGGATTATAACCTGAATCATTTTTCATTACGAGCATTTTATTAATATATAATTCGCATGTTTGATCAACACCAAGAAAATTTATAATTACATGTTCGCCATACATTTCTAACGGTAAAATAACTTCTTTATGATAAAAAATTACATCATCTGGAAGTATATTTATCTCAACTTCACTTAAAGGTGATTCAATAGCGTAAGGAACTAAAATCTTTTTATCATAAGAAGAAGGAAACTTATCTTCTTTTCCAATATATAAATCCCAATAACCATTAAGAGATAAATAATTATTTCTTTTAAAATATGGATTTGGATGTTCTTTTAAAGGAACAAAATTTTCATCATGTTTTTCCTTTTCAATTTTATAAGTAATTCCATTATTAACTTTACCAAAATCAGCTAATTCTTTATTTTTTCTTTCATTTTTTTCTTTCTTTAAATAAAAATAAATAGGAATAAATATAAAAACTAAAACAATTGCAGCAACTAACCAAATTAAAGCTGGAGGTAGATTTTGAGGAGTATTGTAATCTCCAATATAAGTTCCAGTTGCAAAATTATCGACTAAAACTTGAGCAATATAAGGTCCGCTAATCATTGGAAGCATAACAACAAAAATCATTCTTACTCCCATAAATATCCCTTCATCACCATGAGGAATTTTTTCTCTTACTATTGCATTTAATATCGAACCACCACAAATATATCCAAAAAGCATGATTGTACCAGCAATTATTGCAAAAATTAATTGACCTTCTTTTACAAAATATACTAATAATAATCCTAAAATAGCAATAAACATAATAGGAACAAGTAATTTATTTTTCCCAAATTTATCCATTAATATTCCTGCTAAAACAGTTAAAAGAGATCCTAAAACTAAAACGACCCCAAGACAGATCATAAAATCTAGACCTTGGAAACCTAAAGAATATTGGAAATAAATCATTAAATATGGGAAAAATATTTGAGTAGCAACTCCAAAAATAAGATAAGCAATTAATATAATATACAATCCCTTATTCCTTTTTATTGTCTTAATTCTAAAACCTTCAGCAAGTGTTTTAAGATATGTTCTTGAAGCAAGATTATTTCTTTTTTCCTCTTTAGGAATGAGGAAAAAAGAAATAATTCCAATTAAAAATGCAAATCCACCAATTATAAAGAAAAATAAATCCCAATGTCCTGAAGTAGTTAATGTATCTAACCCAATAAAAATAACAAGCATTGCAATAAGCGGAAGAATAGATAGAACTCCTTCAACTTTTCCTCTATTTTTATCATCTACATTTTCAGTTACATAGGCATTAAAAGCCGCATCATTAGCCATACTTCCAATAAAAGTCATAATTGCATCCATAACAATTACTAAAATAGCGGCCATAGTTGCTGCGCTTAAGCTAGGAAATAAAACATGTACATTTTCTACACTAATAAACCCAAAAGATGCCGTAGCAATACCCCAAAGAAGATAACCTAAAGAGATAAATAATTTTCTTTTGCCTACTTTATCAGATAAAGCACCCATAAAAATGGTAGTTAAACAGGCAACAATTGCGCTGATTGCAACAGTTAAAGTAATCATTAAGGAATAATTTGGATCCCCAAATGAAAATATAAATTTATTTAAATACATATTTTCAACATTCCAAGCTAGTTGACCAGCAAATCCAATTAAAATAAATAAAATCCATTGTCTAGCACTAACTTTTTTACTAACTTTTGCTTCTTTTTGAAGATTTTCCATAGATTATACCTTCCATTTTTTATTTATATTAAGAAATTATCCTAAAATTTCATTAATTACTTTATTAACAACATTTAAAACCTCTGAAGGAATAAGTGAAAATTCATTAACTCTTTCATGAAGTTTTAAAATATCAGCACTTCTACCTAAAATATAACTTCCTAAAGTTATTTTTCTAAGTAAATCTTCTTTTTTATTATTTAAAGAAATACTTCCAGCGATTAATCCACTTAAAAGATCACCACTTCCACCTTTAGCAAGCCCACTATTTCCATTTGTATTTAAATAAGCATCATTTTTATAAACTATTAAAGTAGAATTATCTTTTAAAACTAAATAAACGTTATAAAGATAAGAAAATTCTTTACTAAATTTAACTCTTGTTTCTTTTATTTCATCAACACTTCTTTTTGATAAACGAGAAAATTCTTTAATATGAGGAGTTAAAATTACGTTACATTCTCTTTTTTCTTTTAAAATATCTACTCCATATTTAGCTAAAGAATTTAACCCGTCAGCGTCAATTATTAAATTATTTTTATAATTTTTAAGTAAATACTTAATAATTTTATATACGTCTTTACTTACTCCAATCCCCATTCCAATAGTAATAACTTTACTATTAAGCATAGTATCTAATTCTTTTTTATTAAATTTTATTCTTCCATCTTTTCGATCTTTTAAAGGATGATAAATTATTTCTGGCGTTAAAGATGAATATAAAAATTTTAATGATCTAGGGAAAGCGAGTTCACTATAACCAACACCAAGTTTTAAAGAAATATATGCTTTATAAGCTAAAATTAAAGCTCCAGGTGTTTTTTCCATTCCTCCTAAAAGAGTAACTTTTCCATATGTTCCTTTATTTGAATTTTCTTTTCGATTTATAAATAAATCTTTAAAATCTTCTTTATCAAGTCTTTTTATATAATCTTTTTTAGGTAAAGTTATTCCTATATCAAGTTTTATAGTCAATTTATTATAATCTTTTCCATCATTTAAAAAGTGACCAAGTTTATATTCACCTAAAGCTAAAGTAATATCACTTTTTATTGCCTCATTTAATTTTTTTCCATTAGAAGCAGAGATTCCACTAGCAATATCAACACTAATTACTTTATATTTTTCACTCTCATTAATCTTTTTAATAACTGATAAATAAGGTTCTTCGATATTTTTATTTAATCCATATCCAAAGATAGAATCGATAACTATCGTATTTTTATTAATATTTAATTCATTTATCGTTTCTTTTAAATATTTATTTTTATTTTGAGTAGCTTCTTCACTCCTAGCTTTACTTACTTCATAAACATCTACTTTATAACCATTTTCTAATAAATAACGAGCAAGAACAAAGCCATCTCCTCCATTATTCCCGCTTCCAGTAACTATTAGATAATAAAACCCTTTAGAAAAATTAGTCTTAATAAATTCAAAAATTGAGCGACCAGCTCTTTCCATTAATTCTAAAGATGAATAATAAGAAACAATTGTATATTGATCAGCTTCTTTCATCTCTTTACTTGATAAAATAAATTCCATACATTAATAATTATAAAATAATTATTATAAGAATAAAGAATTTATCTATATAAAAAGATGAAAGTAATGTAAAATTATTCTTGTTTGTTTATTTTATTTCTAAATAAAATAAACATTTAGAATAAAAAGGGAAAGAATATGGAAGTAAAAGATTATAGTTCAATTTTAAGTGAATTAGATACTGAAATTGCAATTAAATATATAAAAGATAATTTTGAAAACGAACTTGCTAAAAAATTAGATTTAATTAGAGTTAGTGCTCCTTTATTTACATATAGTGATAGTGGAATTAACGATGATTTAAATGGTATTGAAAGACCAGTTAGTTTTGATATAAAGTCAATTCCTAATAAAGAAGCAGTTGTTGTTCATTCTCTTGCTAAATGGAAAAGACTTGCTTTAGCTAGATATAATATCCCTCTTAATAAAGGTATATATACCGATATGAATGCTATTAGAAGAGATGAAACAATGGATAATATTCATTCGATTTATGTTGATCAGTGGGATTGGGAAAAAGTTATATCTAAAGAAGATAGAACTTTAAAATATTTAAAGAAAACAGTAAGAGATATTTATAATGTTATTAAAAAAATTAATGAAAAAACTATTAAAAAATATCCTTCTTTAATTAATTATTTCCCTAAAAATATTGAATTTGTAACATCTAAAAAATTATTAAAGTTATATCCTACTTTATCGAGTAAAGAAAGAGAATTAGAATATGCAAAAACCCATAACCATGCTATTTTTGTTATTGGTATAGGAAATAAATTAAATAATAAAAAACCACATGATTTAAGAGCACCTGATTATGATGATTGGTCACTTAATGGCGATATTATTCTTTATTATCCTCCTTTAAATGATGTAGTCGAACTTTCAAGTATGGGAATAAGAGTTGATAAAGAAACTTTATTAAAACAACTTGCAATCTCAAATTCATTAGATAGAGTTAATTTATTTTGGCATAAACTTCTTTTAAAAGATAAACTTCCTTTATCAATTGGTGGAGGAATTGGTCAATCAAGAATGTGCTTAGTAATGTTAAATAAAGTACATATTGGTGAAGTTGAAGCATCTATTTGGGATGATAATACTATTAGATTCTGTAAAGAAAATAATATTCACCTATTATAAAAAGTGAGGATTTATTCCTCACTTTTTATTATTTTAATCTAAAATTATTATATTATTTAGCACTTAATTCTTCATCGATTGCTTTAGCTGCAGCTTTACCTGCTCCCATAGCAAGAATAACTGTTGCTGCACCAGTAACAGCATCTCCACCTGCATAAACATGTGGACGTGAAGTTAAGCCGTTTTCATTTTTAGTAACAATACATCCATGAGGATTTGTTTCAAGTCCTTCAGTTGTATGTTTAATTAATGGGTTTGGAGATGTACCAATTGAAATAATAACACAATCAACATCTAATTCTTTATATTCGCCAGTTCCAACAGGTCTTCTTCTACCGCTAGCATCTGGTTCTCCAAGTTTCATAACTTCAACTTTCATTCCTTTAACTAATCCATTTTCATCACCATGGATTTCAACTGGATTCATTAAAAGTGTTGAGAAGTCAATTCCTTCTTCCATAGCATGGTGGACTTCTTCTTTTCTAGCTGGAAGTTCTTCCATACTTCTTCTATAAACAACATAAACGTGTTCAGCGCCAAGTCTTAAAGCACATCTAGCTGCATCCATTGCAACGTTTCCTCCACCAACAACTGCAACTCTTTTTGCACGTTCAATTGGAGTATTGGAATCTGGTAAATATGCTTTCATTAAATTTGTTCTTGTTAAGAATTCATTAGCACTATAAACACCATTTAAGTTTTCACCAGGTATTTTTAAGAAGTTAGGTAAACCAGCACCACTACCAATGAAAATAGCTTCAAAACCATATTCTTTTTGGAGTTCATCGATAGTAATAACTCTACCTATAACCATATTGGTTTCAACTTTAACACCGAGTTTCTTTAATCCATCAACTTCTTTTTGAACGATAGCTTTTGGTAATCTGAATTCTGGAATACCATAAACTAAAACACCACCTGCGGAATGTAAAGCTTCAAAAACAGTAACATCATAACCTTTTTTAGCTAAATCACCAGCACAAGTTAAACCAGATGGGCCTGATCCAATAACAGCAACTTTATGACCATTTTTAACAATATTTGTTGGTTTATCTTCAGCATGAGCATTATGATAATCAGCAACAAATCTTTCAAGTCTGCCAATAGCAACAGGTTCACTTCCTGGCGCGATACCTCTTGTACATTTCATTTCACATTGTGTTTCTTGAGGACAAACTCTACCACAAACTGCTGGTAAAGAGCTTGATTCTGAAATAATTTCATATGCTTTTTCAAAATTTCCTAAAGCAACTTCATGAATGAAATCTGGGATATTAATGTTAACAGGACAATGTGCAACACATGGTTTATTTGGACATCCAATACATCTTTTTGCTTCATCAATAGCCATTTCAGCTGTATAACCTTGGGCGACTTCTTCAAAGTTATGAGCTCTTACTAATGGATCTTGTGAAGGCATTGGGTTTTTATCTTTTCTTGGATTCATTTTGTATTCTTTATACATAACTACTTACCTTCCTTATTAAGTAAATTACATGCATCATCATAAGCCTTCTTTTCGAATGCTTTATAGAATCTGCCTCTATTCATTGCTTCATCAAAGTCAACTTCATAGGCATCAAAATCTGGTCCATCGACACAAGCAAATTTCGTTTCGCCACCAACTGTTAAGCGGCAGCAACCACACATACCTGTTCCATCAATCATAATTGGGTTCATTGAACAAACACATTCTGGAACATTATATTTTCTACAAACTTCTGTAACAAATTTCATCATGATAACAGGACCAATGGTAATAACTTTATCAAATTTTTCACCATTTTTTAATAATTCTTCTAATGGTCCAGTAACGACTCCTTTTGTTCCATAAGTTCCATCATCAGAACATGGAATGAATTTTGTTGAATTAGCTTCGAATTCATCAGCTAAAATAACTAAATCTTTTGTTCTAAATCCAGCAATTGAAGTGACATCTTTTCCAGCATCATGGAAAGCTTTAGCAATAGGATAAGCAATAGCACATCCTAATCCACCGCCGACAACACAAACTTTTTCACCAGTAATTTCAGTAGGTCTTCCTAAAGGACCAACGAAATCGTGTAAACAATCTCCTTCATTAAGTTGATTGAGTTTAAATGTTGAAGCACCAACAATTTGGAAAATAACAGTGACAGTACCTTTTTCTTTGTCAAATCCTCCAACAGTAAGAGGAATTCTTTCTGCATTTTCATCACCTCTTAAAATAACGAATTGACCTGGTTTTGCTTTTTTTGCAATCTCAGGAGCTTCGATTTCAAATAAGGTTTCTGTTGGATTAAAAACATGTTTTCTAACAATTTTGTACATAATTTCTCTCCTAAAAATGACTTCTAAATTATATAAAAATATATAAAAAAAGTTAAGGACTCATTAAGAAAATTCTTAACTTTCATTTAGTAATTAAATTAAGAAATAAAATAAAAATTATATTTATGTTCATTACTTTTTTATAACAAAATTAAATGTTTTTAAAATTTTATTTTTTAATAAATAATCAATAATAGAGGGAAATATATAAAGATATTTATACTTATTTATAAAACATATAAATATATTGATAAACCTTGTAAAATTACTCCAAAAAGAACAAAAAAATGAAATACAGTATGCCACCAAACACTTCTTTTTGCACCTAATCCATATAATATTGCCCCAATACTAAAAGATATTCCTCCAAAAAGAAGTAACATAAAACCATTAAAATCTAATAAAGTATATATTTCATTAACAAAAAGAAGTATACTCCATCCACCAACTATATACATAACCATTGAAAATGCTGCATATTTTTTAATATTTATTGAATTAAAAACTATTCCTAAAATACATAAAATCCAAACTATAGCAAATAATACCCATCCGGCAAAATTAGTGTTTGGAATTCCATAAATACTAGCTTCTCTTAAAGTAATTAAACAATAAGGAGTATATGTTCCAGCAACAAGTAAAAATATAAAAGAATGATCTAATACTCTAAATACTCTTTTACCATTATTCTTTTTTAAGGCATGATAAATGCATGACATAGTCATGCATGTTATTATGCCTAAAAAATAAATAGGAATAGTAATATTGGCATATATTTTATCTACTAATGAATCTAAATGAAGTGAATTAGGAATAAATACTCCATTTATTTTTAACATACATAATATAAAAATAATAATTCCAAAAACACTACCTGCTCCATGGGTAATTGAATTAAAAAGTTCATGTCTTAATTTATAATTTGGTAATTCAATATCTCTAACACTCATAATAAAACGACCTCATCTAGTATTGATTACTATTATATAAGATAATTATTACAAGTAAAAGTTATTTATTATAAATTTTAAGACATATTCAAAAAAAAGTATAGAAAAACCATATTTTCTTTTTGAAAACTTTTAATTTTAATATGAAATTTAAAAACAGAATAATAGATTTAAAAAAGTTATTAAAAATCAACAAAACTAATCTTCTATAGAAATTGATAAAACATTATTATTCTCATTAATTTTATAAATATTGTTATAAATTAAATATCCACTTGGTTTTTTGTTTTCATATAAATAAATGTCTTCGATTTCGAAAACAAGTTTATCTATTAAACTAAAACCAGCTTCAACATCTAACTCATGAACTATAAAACTACATATATCATCAATTTTATTTTTATAAGGATAGCAATTAAATTGATATGGTCCTTCAAATTTGCTTACCAAGAAAGTTCTATCAAAATAAAAATAATGATCTTCTTTATTTTCATTTCCACTTACAAATAGAAGATAACCTAAATCAACTCCTCTTATTTCATCAATTATTTTTATAGAGCCTAATAAAGATCCTTCTACATCGCTTTTTAAAAAATCATCCAAAACAAGATATTCTAAATTTCTTCTTATACAAGATGTAATTAAACTAAAACTAAGAAATCCTAAACCAATAACTTTAATAATTTTTTTCATAAATTTTACCTTTAAAACATATAAATTAATGCGTACATAAAAGAAATTAATCCAAAAATCATTAAAAATGTATCAATTATATGTAATCCAATTTTATAAACTTTATCTTTTGGAACTTCACTTAAATGTTCAAAAATTAAAGATAAAATACTAAAAACTAAAGGAATGGAGCAAATAAATAAAATTATTCCTTTATAAACTATTCTAATGTCAAATAAAAATAAGAACAATGAAATTATAAGTATAATTAGACTTAATGTTCTAAAAATAAGCGATAATATTGAATATTTATGATCAAATGTATACATAATTTTATTTCTCCAAAACTATTAAAAATATTTTATTAATAGACTATTCAACTTCCACTTTCATTTTATGTTCTATATTACTAACATTTTCTTTATCAATATATCCAAGAGAAACAATACTTCTTAAAATATAATTTCCGTCTTCTCTTTTTATTTCATAATATTTTTTAAAAGATGGATGTTCTTTAGCTAATCTTACAAAAGAATAGATAAATAAACTTCCTAATGATAAATTAGTTGCTTCTAATAAAATATTTTCAATTACTGCTCCACTATCTAAATTAGCTAGATCGATATTTTCACCCTTATGATAAATAAAAAATACTAATGGAGCATTATAAGTATTATCTTTATTAGTTAAGCTTATAAGTTCATTTTGTAATTCTTTTAATTTTTCATTTTTATATATTTTTATTAATAAATTATCATATTTTCCACTTGCTATTGGAGCATGAAAAGCAGCATTAAGTATTTTTTCTATTTTTTCTTCTTCAACATCTTTAGAAACAATATAGCTTCTTATACTTCTTCTTTTTAATATAGTTTCATAAGTATCCATAGATTATTATTTACTCCTTAATATTTATAAACATTGTTTATAAATATATTAATTTTATATATAAATAATGTAAATATAGTATTTTGATAGATAAATTAAAAGAGGTCCAAAGTGGACCTCTTTATTAGTATTAAATTATATTATAAACCGAATTTTTTAATTCTTTCCCATCTATCTTTACAAGCTTTTTCGTTTTTAGCGAATAATTCTTCGTAATGATCTGGGTTAACTTTAGGTAATTGGTTATATCTTGTTTCTTTCATAATGAATTCACGTACCTTTGTGAAGTCTGGTTCTTTACAATCGAGTTGTAATGGAGATTTACCTTCTTCAGCTAAACGTGGATCATATCTGAATGTTGTGAAATAACCACATTCAACAGCTGCTCTTTCAGTTTCAATTGAGTTAACTAAGCCACCTTTAATACCTTGGTTAATACATGGAGCATAACAAATAATTAAGGATGGTCCATTATAACTTTCAGCTTCTTTGAATGCTTTAATAGCTGCCATTGGGTTAGCTCCTAAGGCAACTTGAGCAACATAGATATTACCATAAGTCATAGCCATTAATGCTAAGTTCTTTTTATTTTGTCTCTTACCTGAAGCAGTGAATTGAGCAATTGAACCTGCTTGAGATGATTTTGATGATTGACCACCAGTATTGGAATAGACTTCAGTATCTAAGACCATAACGTTGACATCATCTTCACTAGCTAAGACGTGATCAAGTCCGCCATAACCAATATCGTATGCCCATCCATCGCCACCGATGATCCAGACAGATTTATCAACTAAGTCATTCTTTAATTCAAGAACAGCTTTAACTTCTTCATCTTTACTAGCTTCAACAGCTTTGATTAATTCTGGAGCAATCTTTCTTGCTTCATCTTTATTTTTAATATTAGCAAGATATTTATCGATTAAATCAGTTAATTCTGGTTCGACACCTCTTTCTTTTGCACTTGTTAAGATTGTTGAGATAAGAGAGAGTTTATAGTCAGTAGCAAGTCTCATACCATAGCCGAATTCAGCATTATCTTCGAATAATGAATTAGACCATGCTGGACCATTATAATCTTTATCATTAACAAATGGTGTTAATGGAGTTGAACCTGAATAAATTGATGAACAACCTGTAGCATTTCCAATTAATAAATCTTTGCCAAATAATCTTGATAATAATTCATAATATGGAGTTTCTCCACAGCCTGCACAAGCACCACTAACTTCCATGTATGGCATTAAGAATGCAACACCTTTAACAGTTGTTAATGGGAATTTATCACCTTTATATTCGACATTTTTGAATAAATATTGAGCATATTTTTCATCATCGAATTGTGATTTAGCTTCAACCATCTTGAGTGCAAAGTGGTCATTACCGAGTCTTTCAGCATTTTTGTTAGCTAAACATTCTTTAGCACAAAGGCCACATCCAACACAGTTTTTTGGTGAAACTTGAATAACATATTTATAACCTTTAACAGTTGGACCAACTGCATCTTTAACTCTGTCAGCCAATCCTTCTGGACCTTTAGCAACTTCTTCATCAGTTAATAAGAATGGACGAATTGTTGCGTGAGGACAGACGAATGCACAAGTATTACATTGAATACAGTAATCTTTATTCCACATTGGAACTCTGTCTGCGATACTTCTTTCTTCTTTGAAAGTAACATCTTCTCTCATTGTTCCATCTAATAATTCATATTCTGTGAATTTTGAAACTGGAATATCATAGCCATCAAGTGTTCCAACATAATCAACATATGAATCAAAATATTCATCACCTATTGTATTTCTAACACGTTTGAAGTCTAAATCTTTCCATGATGGATCAACTTTAACTTCTCTTAAGCCTTCAGTGCCTTTATCGATAGCTTTATAGTTAAGTTCAACAACTTCTTGTCCTTTTCTAGCATATGTTTTTTCTGCTAATTTTTTCATCCATTTATTAGCTTCATCATATGGCATGATTTGTGGGTTTAAATAGAAGAATGCACTTTGAAGAATTGTATTTGTATGTCTACCCATACCAACTTCAAGAGCGATCTTATTAGCATCAATAACATAGAATTTTGCATTTTTAGTAGCAAGTTGATATTTAACTCTATTTGGTAATGCTTTAATTAAGTCTTCATCACTCATATCAGTATTGAGTAAGAAAGTTCCGCCATTCTTTAAATTCTTTAACATATCGAATTTTAAGACATATGTATCAACTGAACATGAAATGAAGTCTGCGTGTTCAACATAGTAAGTTGAATGAATTGGTTCTTTACCAAATCTTAAGTGTGAACGAGTAACGCCACCTGATTTTCTTGAGTCATATGCAAAGTATGCTTGAGCATATTGATGAGTTGCATCGCCAATAATTTTGACTGAAGATTTATTAGCACCAACTGTACCATCACTACCTAATCCATAGAATAAGCATGATGTGTAAGTGTGAGCAATTTCATAATTTTCATCAACTGGAATTGAAAGATGTGTAACATCATCATTAATTCCAACTGTGAAATTGTGATGTTCTTTTCCACTTAACATCCAATCATAAACTGATTTGATGTGTTTTGGTTGTGTATCTTTTGATGAAAGACCATATCTTCCACCGATAACTTTAAGGTCATTTCTACCTTGTAAGACGAGTGCTGAACAGACATCTTCATAAAGTCCTTCACCAACACTGCCTAATTCTTTTGTTCTATCTAAAACAGCAAGTTCTTTACATGTAGAAGGAATAACAGCAACTAAATCTTCGGCTGAGAATGGTCTATAAAGATGGCATCTAATTAAACCGACTTTTTCACCTTTTTTATTTAAGTCTTCAACAACTTCGTGAGCTGTTTCATTGACACTACCCATAGCAATAATAACTTTTGTAGCATCTGGAGCACCTTCATAAACGAAAGGAGCATATGTTCTCCCGGTTAATTCGCTAACTTTTGCAAAATATTTTTTAGCAATTGGTAAAACATTTGCAAAATGTTCGTTTTGAGCTTCTCTACCTTGGAAGTAAATATCATCGTTTTCTGCACCACCTCTTGTGACTGCATGACCATGTGGATTTAAAGCTCTTGCTTTGAATTTAGCAACTTTATCCCATGGGACTAATTTTTTCCATTCTTCATCAGCTAAGAATTCAACATTTTGGATTTCGTGTGAAGTTCTGAAACCATCAAAGAAGTGACAAACAGGATATTCAGCATCAATTGCGATTAAGTGAGCAACTGAAGCTAAGTCAGCGACTTCTTGAACTGAATCTGAACATAAAAGTGCGATACCACTTTGTCTAATTGAATAAACGTCTTGATGATCACCAAAAATTGATAACGATCTTGTTGCTAAGCTTCTTGCTGAGACGTGCATAACTGCAGGAAGTAATTCACCACACCATTTATAAACATTAGGAATCATTAAGAGTAAGCCTTGTGATGCGGTATAAGTTGTTGCAAAAGTACCACCTTGTAAAGCACCATGGACTGCGCCTGAAGCGCCACCTTCGGATTGCATTTCACAAACCTTTACTGTACTTCCGAAAAAGTTTTTCTTTCCTTGTGAAGCATAAATGTCGACATAATTTGCCATTGGTGAAGATGGAGTAATTGGGAAAATAGCTGCAACTTCTGTGAAATTATAACTCATTAAAGCAGCGGCTGTATTACCATCAACACTACGCATTGTCTTTTTAATTTCTGCCATGTTAATTTCTCCTTATTTTCTAAACGAAAATATTATATATTTTTAAATCTCTAATTTCTATAAGTTATTAATAAATTTTTAAAGAAAAAACGTGATTATTTTCAAGAAATATTATTTTTATTTTGTTAGTTAAAACTAACATTCATTTTAATTAAAAAGCAACTATTTTTTAGTCACTTTATTTCATTTTATCTAAGTTTTCTTTCTCTTCTTTTAACAACTTATTTAGTATTTTTATATCTTTTTTTGTAATTTGATAACCTAAATCTAAAACGCCACCTTCGACACAAAAATTTTTATAAATATAATCAATTGCATTTTCATATTCTTTTGCTTCATTATTTTTAACTATTCTTTTTTTAACAACTCTTCCTTCATTTATTTTTTCTTCTTCATCTTTTAAAAGAGTTAAATAATCCTTTAAATTTAAGGAGTCGTCAAAATTAATTAAAGGAATAAGATTAACTAAATCTTCCTTAATTATTTCTTCTTTTATTCCAATGTTTTTAGAGAGCATAAAAACTGTAACAACTTTGCGTTTACTCTCTTCAATTCCTTTAATATATTTACGAATTTTAGTGATATTTAACATAACTATATTAATTATAATATTAATTTAGTTTTCTTAATATCTCTAAATATTCTTTTTCTAATTCATCTTTTTTATCACTCAATTCTTCAATTTTCTTATAATCGCTAAATTCATCGCTTAAAAGAGTGTCGATTGTTTCTAAATCTCGTTCAATTTCTTCCATTCTTTTATTTAGTTCATTAATCACATTTTTAGATAATTTTTCTTTTTTATTTATTGGATCATAAACTAATTCATTATCTTTTTTTGTGTTATCCTTTTGATTATCTTTTAATGAATAATTACGATTATTATCGCTATTTTCTTTATCTAAAGATAATTTTAATTCATCATAACTTCCTTCAAAATAAATCACTTTTTCTTTGCTTAAAGAAAGTATAAAATCACTACATTCATTAATAAAATATCTATCGTGAGAAATAAAAATAATTGCACCTTGATAATCTTTTAATCCAGAAATTAAACATTCTTTTGTAATCATGTCTAAATGGTTTGTAGGTTCATCTAAGATTAATAAATCATAACTTGAAAGCATTAAAGCACATAGATTTACTCTCATTTTTTCTCCATTAGAAAGAGTCGATGTTTCTTTAAAAACATCTTCTTTTTTAAATAAGAATCTTCCTAAAGCACTTCTTAATTCTTTTTCGCTTTTTAAAGGGTATATATTTTTTAAATGAGAAAGAATATCTTCTCCCTTTTTAAAAGAGTAATCATTTTGTTTTATATAACCTATGTCTAATTTTCTTTTTTCAAGTATTTTACCTAAAAGAGGAGGAATTTCCCCTAAAATTGTTTTAATTAAAGTAGTTTTCCCTATTCCATTATCTCCAATAATTGCTAATTTATCTTTGCCATATAAAGAAAAAGAAATTGGAGGAAGTAAGGGAGAAGAATAACCAACTATTAAATCTTTAACTTCTAATAATTCTTTATTTTTTAAATTGCCGCCTTCTAGATTAATTTTGATATTTTTATTTTCTTTTTTAGGTGGTTCAACATGATTTTCTTCGATCTTTTCTAATTTTTTAATTCTATCTTTTACTCTTCCAACGAATCTTGGTTTATAACGATAAAATTCAATAAATTTCTTATAATGAGCCATTTTTTCTTCTTCTTTTTTATATTGCTCCATAAGCAATTTATATCGGTCTTCTTTTTCTTTTAAATAACCTTCATAGGTTGTGTTATATGTTGTTATTTTTTCATGTTCTAACTCTAAAATTTTATTAGAAACTTTTTCAATAAAATATCTATCATGAGAAATAAAAAGGATTGTTCCATTATAATCTTTTAAATAATTTTCTAACCATTCGATAGTTGAAATATCAAGATGGTTAGTAGGTTCATCTAAAAGTAAAAAGTCATATTTAGAAAGTAAGATTTTAATAAAAGCAATTTTCATTCTTTCTCCACCGCTTAAAGAATTAATTTGTTTATCTAAAATTGAAAGTGGAAAAGAAAATTTAGAAACTAAAGTTTTTATTTGATTTTCATAATCAAAATTTGATGTATAAACATCATTTTCAATAATTTCATTATATTTTTTTAAATATATTTCATTTTCTGGTTCTTTTGATAATTTTTCAGTAATCTTATTTAATTCTTCTTCTAACTTTTTAAAAGGGACGAAAACTTCTTCTAATTCTTCTTTAACAGTATTATTTATATTTTTAATAGCGTTTTGATCTAAATAACCAATTTTAGTATCTTTTAAAATAGAAATTTCTCCAACTCTATCTTCTTTAGGCATTAAAGTAGGTTCAATTTCTTTTAAAATTAACTTCATTATAGTTGTTTTGCCAGTTCCATTATCACCGATTAAAGCGACTTTTTCATTTTTATTAATTTGAAAAGATACGTGATCTAAAATTAAATCCGTATTAAAGATTTTTGAAACATTAATAAAAGATAAAAGGGCCATACGAAAAGATATATTAATAAAAATAGAAGATAAAATCTATAAATTTATTCGTTTTTATGATTAGATTTTCTTTTTATTAATGGTTTATCACTGGAAGCTAAAAAAGCACCAATAATCATAATAAATAAAGCGATTAAATATTGTATAGTAGGTATTTCTAAAAATAAAATTAATGAAAAAATAGATGCGATAAATGGATTTATCGCATAATAAGCACTAGTTTTAGCAGCTCCAATAAACCTTTGAGCATATATATAGAAAAATATCGATAATCCATAAGCTATTAATCCAATCAATAAAGCAATAAATATAGTCCAAATATTTTCTAATAATATTCTTTCGCCAATTATAAAACCAATAATTAAAGAGCAAGTCCCAGAACATAATCCTTTAATTAATACTATTTCTAAAGGATCAGAAGAAGATATTTTTCTAGTGCAATTATTTTCTAAGCCCCAACATAAGGCAGCTAATAAAATTAATAAAGAATAATAAGAAAAAGACAATGATTCATTTTTATCAAACGATAATATAACACATGAAATCGTTATAATTATTATTCCACACCATAATCTAAGAGAAATTTTCTCTTTAAAAATAACTAGAGCAATCAAAGAAGTCATAACTATTTCAAAATTATTTAAAAGTGAAGCATTTGCTGCACTACTTCCTTTTAAACCAAACATCATTAAAATAGGAGCAATAACATCTAAAAGAACCATCATTATTACATAAGGAATATCTTTTTTTGTTAATCTTTCTTCTTTTTTAATTTTCTTTTTGAATATTTTTCTAATTAAAAAGATAAAAACCATACAAATTCAAGCGCCTAAATATAAAAATCCAGCTAAAAGAGTAGGCGAGATAAAATCTAATATTAATTTAGATAAAGGCGAAGAAATTGAATAGCATAATGCAGCTATAAGAGATAAAAATATTCCTTTTTTGTTATTTTTCTTTACTTCTTCATTCATAAAATTTATTAATGTTATTATAAATTGAATTTAAAAGATATTAATAAATATTTTGAAAACATCAACGAATAAATGAAAATAAACTTATTTATTATTATTCTTTTATTAAAAAAATAATTAATATTAAACTTAAACTTTGAATAATTTTATATTTTTAAAACAACATTAAGAAATAATTAATTTTATTAATTAAAACAAAATAAAATCATTTTATACTTAATTTTATATTTCAATTTATTTAAAATATAGCCATGAAAATTAATGTTTACACTATAGTTTCATCACTTCATGATGATGAATATATTAAAGGACAAAGAGAAAGATTATTCTCTGCACTTCATGACTTAACTAATTATGATTTCGAATTAGTTAGTGACCCTTCAAAATTATATGAAGGTAGCGTCCTCGGTTTAATTTTAGTAGAAAGCGGAGGAAGCGAAAATGAATTCTTAAAGAATATTAAGTATTTTAAACAACCTTATATATTCTTAACTTATCCTCATAACAACTCTCTTGCAGCAAGCTTAGAAATCTTAACCTATTTAAGAAACAACAATTTAAAAGGAGAAATTTTACATGGTAGTGATGACTACATTGCTTCAAGAATTAGAGAAATTGTTAATAATGAAATTAAACCAACTAAATTAGGTATAATTGGTAAACCATCTGATTGGTTAATTTCATCTGGAAAAGTTGATGAAAAAGCATTAAAAGATAAATTCAATATCGAATTAGTTAATATCGATTCTAAAGAATTATTAGATGAGACTGCAAAACATAACGAAGATTTAGATCCTTCAATGTTTAAAGCTAAATTTGATTATGAAGAACTTAAAAAAGCATATCATATCTATTTATCATTAAGAAATATTGTTAATAAATATGATTTAAAAGGTTTTACAATTAGATGTTTTGACCTTTTAAATACAGTTAAATCAACTTCTTGTTTAGCATTAGCTCTTTTAAATGATGAAGGAATTATTGCTGGCTGTGAAGGAGATATTCCTGCAATGATTTCAATGTATGCTGCTTTAAAAGTTTTACATCAACCATCATTTATGGCAAATCCATCTTTACTTGACGTAAATAATCGCGAACTTATTATCGCTCATTGCACAATTCCTTTAAAAATGACTACTTCTTATAAATTTGATACACATTTTGAATCAAATATTGGAATTGGAATTAAGGGTGAGTTAAAAGAAGAAGACATACTCTTATTTAGAATTTCTTCAGATTTCACAAAATATGCAGTATTAAGAGGAACAATCGAAGAAAATTTAAATAGATATAATCTTTGTAGAACTCAAATTAAAGTTAAAATTCACGATGATATAACATATTTTTTAAAGAAACCTTTAGGAAATCATCATATTATCGTTTATGGAAGCAATCCAAAAGAATTAGAAGATTACTTAGATTCTCTTGGTTTAACTAAAGTTAATAAATAATTCTTTTTATAAAATAACCTATATATAAAATAAAGGGAATAAAAGGTAACCCTTGTACATACAAGAATACTAAAAATAAAATTAATATTCGCTTTATTTAAAAAAATATTAAACTAATTTAAATTTAAGTCTCTATAACTAAAAACTGTCAGGATTTAAGTCCTGACAGTTTTGTTTTAATAAATATCTTCTATTATCGAGTCGATTTATCGTAAGGAATACCTTCTGCTTTTGGTGCTCTTGATTTCTTTGAGAAAATAACAAGAGATAATAAAGCAAGGAAATATGGTAATAAATAATAGAATGCTCTTTGACCAAATAAGGAATTGTTTAACCCCCATTCTGGATGAATTGAAATTTGAGCTGTGAATGTTGGAGCAAATGCAAAGAAGAAAGCAAAGAATAATGAACAGAAAATGATATTTGTTGCTTTCCAGTTACCAAAAATTTCAATAGCAAGAACAAGGAATCCATAACCAAGAGCAGAAATTTGCCAAGTTCCAATAGGCATACAAGAGAAAATTACAAAACCAGCTAAAGCTGCAGCAGCACTACCAATTGCAGTGCCTGAATATCTCATTCTATAAACATTAATACCAACACTATCAGCAGCTGCAGGATTTTCTCCACAAGCTCTTAATCTTAAGCCATATCTTGTTTTATTCATAACGAGCCATAAACAAACAAGGGCAATAACTCCAATTAATACAGAGATATTTAATCCTGAAAATGCGTAATCAATAAATGTAATTCCAGTATCAATTCTTAAAACTTGAGAGAAAATGTTGTTTGCAACTTCAGTTGAATCAATTCCTGTAATTGCAGTATTAAAAATTGTACAAATAGCAACTGCAAGAGAATTTAAAGCGGTGCCAACGACAGTTTGGTCAGCTTTAAGTTTAATAGAAACAAACGATAATAAATAAGAGAATAAAAGACCAGCAATAATTGCAATGATTGAAGCAAGTAAATAAACAATCAAAAGTCCACCAATTGTAGTAACAAGCCAACTACCTGCTACCCAAGTATTCATACCTTGAAGGAAGATAATCCCAGCAAAAGCGCCAAAAACCATCGATCCTTCAAGTGCAATATTAATAATACCAGCACTTTCTGAGAAAAGACCACCATAGGAACCTAAAGTGAATCCGATAATATACATTATTAAGTACTTAACAAAAGAACCAAAACTTGATGCAGACATACTTTATTCCTCCTTCTTCAAAACGACTTCTTTTCCTCGATTAAAATAAGGAATTCCATCGTGTTTTTCGTTTAATCTTGTTAATAACATAACAAAGAATGAAGATAATGCAGCAACATAAATAACTATATTTTTAATTAATTCAGTATAGTGAATATTGTATGCACCATTTGAGATAGTTTTAAGTGAGTTTTGAGCAGCACTTATTAAAGTTAAAAGTAATGATGAGAAAATACAACCAATTGGGCTATTTTGTGCGATAAGGCTAACCGAAATACCATTAAATCCATCAGCTAGTAAAGTATTTGAAGATGAGTCCCAAACAAATTTGGTTGGTGTTCCAGGCTCAGCATAAAGCATATAACCACAAATTCCTGCCAATGCACCAGATATTGTTAAAGCAAGAATAATTGATTTTGTTTGATTAACACCGCTATAAGTAGAAGCAAATTTATTTCTACCAGTCATTTTTAATTCAAAACCAAATGTTGTTCTGTTTAAAACAATTGAAATAATAACAACGATAATTAAAGCTATGATTAAACCAACACTAACGCCAGTCATTCCTGGAATTCCAAGTGAAGGCATTCTTGCGGCTTCAGGAATCATCATAAGTTCTGAAGGTGTGGCTCTATCTTTGAAACTCGAAGGAATACCAATTCTTCCAATAATTCCAATTATATAATAAAGAACCCAGTTAACCATAATTCCAGAAAGAACTTCGTTAACATTAAATTTCGCTTTCAAAAAGCCAGGAATGAAACCTGCAACAGCGCCACATAAACCTCCAACTATCATACAAACAAACCAGTTAGCTCCAGAAAGTCCACAACAAATTGAAGCAAAAGCACCAATTGTAACTTGTCCAGTGACGCCGATATTAAATAAATTGAGTTTAAAAGCAAATGCGATTGCAAGACCAGAAAGAATCATTGGAGTTGCTTGATAAACAGCTCTACCAAATAATTCTGGGGTACTAAAACCAGTTGAAATGAGAGTCCATAAACCAACGCCTGCATGTGAAGGCGAAAGAATTAACATTACAACCGTTCCACATAAAAGACCGATAATAACTGAGATAATACCTGCGATTAAAGATCTAAATCCAGGTTTTTTATTGCAAAAATGAGTAAAGACAGCAAATGGTCTAAATCCCTTTTTTACAGCCGAAGTAAACTTATTCATAATTTTGCCGCCTCCTATAAAATTGCATTAACATCATCACGTTTAGCACCGCTCATATAAAGGCCTAATTCGTTTGGTGATGTTTCTTTTGGATTGAATTGTCCAACAATTTCTCCGTTATACATAACTAAAATTCTATCAGCTAAATTTAAAACTTCTTCAAGTTCTAAAGAAACGAGCAAGACAGCATTTCCACTATCACGTGATCTTAAAATATGTCTATGAATTGCTTCGATAGCACCGACATCAAGCCCACGTGTAGGTTGAACAGCAACTAAAAGCGGGGTTTCTCTATCGAGTTCGCGAGCAACAATAGCTTTTTGTTGGTTACCACCACTCATACTTCTAACAATACTTTGAGCACCTTTACCGCTTCTAATATCATATTTAGAAATTAATTCGCTAGCGTATTTTTCTTTATCTTTATTTTTCAAAAAACCAAATTTTTGGAATCTTGAATCAAAATAAGTATCTAATACAAGGTTGTCTCTTAAATTAAAATCAAGAACAAGACCGTGTTTATGTCTATCTTCTGGAATATGAGAAACACCTCTAACATTTCTTTCTCTAATTGATAATCTTTCTAAATGAACATCACCAACTAAAGGTTGATTTTTAACCTCTTTATAAGGAACATATTTTTGGAATTCTTCCATTTGTAATTCTTTTTTATCTTTGCGGAAAAGATTTCCTATTTTATTAAATAAAACTTTAAAGAATTTTTTAAAATAATAACAAATGAATGAACACCCAAATGAAAAATCATACCATGCGATTCCTAATCCAAAGGTAATTTTTTCCCAAACCTTTTGGAAAGCATTATTCTTTTTATCAAGTCTGTTATTTTTAATATATTTTTCAGCATTAACATTGTGTAAAACGATTTCGCCGCTCTTAACTTTTTCTAAACCAGTAAGAGAATAAACTAAATCAGTTTGACCATTGCCTTCAATACCAGCGATACAAACTATTTCACCTGTTCTAACGTTAAAAGAAACATTATGAACAACTTCTTTTTTCTTTTCGCTGTTATATACATTCAAATTCTTAATTGTTAAGATTGGTTTTCCAGGTTTGCATTCTTCTTTTTGCAAAGCAAGTTCAACATCTCTACCAACCATTAATCTAGAAAGTTCTTGAGGATTTGTCTTTTTTGTTTTTAAAGTACCTAAACATTTGCCGCGTTGTAAAATAGTAACTCTATCAGAAACAGCCATAATTTCGTTTAATTTATGGGAAATAAACAAAATTGATTTTCCTTCTTTTGTTAAAACTCTCATTGACTCCATAAGTTCATCGATTTCTTGTGGAGTTAAAACTGCTGTTGGCTCATCAAAAATAAGAATATCGTTTTCTCTATAAAGCATTTTTAAAATTTCAACTTTTTGTTGTTCGCCAACAGGCATATCTTCAATTTTTTCGTCTAAATTTACGTGGAAATTGAATTTTTTACATAAATCTTCTAAAGTTTGTCTAACTTTTTTTGGTTGTAAAAAACCAAGTTTATTACATGGCTCAGCACCTAAAATAATATTTTGTAATGCGGTATAACATTCAACAAGTTTAAAGTGTTGATGAACCATTCCAATACCTAAACGAGTTGCATCATTAGGATTTCTAATTTCGCTTTTTTTACCATTAACATAGATTTCTCCTTCATCAGGTTCATATAACCCGAAGAGGATTGACATTAAGGTTGATTTACCAGCACCATTTTCTCCTAAAAGAGCATGAATTTCGCCTTTTCTAAGAGTTAGTGAAATGTCATCATTAGCTTTAATGCCAGGGAAAGATTTGCTAATGTGTTTTAATTCAATTACATTTTCATATTCCATAATTTCTTTCCTCTATTTAAAAAAATAAGTTAGTAGGCAAACTTATTTCACTTTGCCTACTAACATAATATCAAATTTGACTAATTAGCCGATATAGTTAACTGTACAATAAGTTGGATCAACACCAAAGTTGTTAGCACTTAATGTTTCATTATCTGAGTTTGAATTAACTTTGATTGAACCGTTTTGGACTAATTTATAAAGTTCGTTATATTCTTCAACAGTATAATTTGTAAAGCCCCAGCAACCTTCATCGTTATCAGCTTCAGGAGTTGGTAATTTGACCATTTCTGATTCAGCACCGACAGTAACGACTTCACCAGCTAATGTATCATTCCATTTTTCACCTTCATTAACCCATCCAGCTAATAAAACTTGTGTAGCGAATGTTAAGTTTTTCATAGCTGAAGTTTTTAAAGCGCCTCTTGTACCTTCGCTTAATGAAGTATCAGCATGTTGGTTAACGTCAACACCAATCCATGGAGCATTGTTGTTTTGAATTGAAGCTTCAACAACTGATTGATAAACAGCACCACCACAAGCGAAGATAATTTCTGCCATATCATTAGCATACCAAGTATTTGCATATTCAGTTGCTTCTGGAGTAGCAGCAAATTGTCCTGCATAGTAATATTGGACTGAAACTGGATTTTCTAATCCTTTTTCTTTTGCAGCAGCAGCAGCACCTTGGACATAGCCTGATCCATATCTAATAACTGCTGGAACAGCCATACCACCGACGAATCCTAATTTTTCATAGCCATCCATAACAGCAGCATATCCTGCTAAGAAGCCACATTGTTCTTCTCTATAAATGACAGAAGTAACTCTTTCGTTATATTCATATGGTTGATAGTTATCATCTTCTTTAACGCAGTCAAGAGCAAGGAGATAAACATCATCAAAAGCTGAATCGTTAATAGCTTCTTTAATAGCACCTTGGAATAAATAGCCAGGTAAAACAATAACATTAGCACCGAAGTTTGTAACAGCTTCTCTCATAGCAGCTAATCTACCTTGTGTATCATAAGCATCATTTGCTGGTTGATAATACATAGTATGAATTGTACCAGTTTTAACTGTATTTGAAGATGCATCAATTGTTCCGCCACCATTTGTAGCAGCAAATGTGTTAACACCTAACCATGCAGATTCGTTGAATGAGTGATCGTTTAATGTTCCTGAGTCAGTAACTAAAGCAATTTTTAAAGGATTTTCTTCAGTATAATTTGCTAATTTATCTGCATCTGGAGTTGCATTTGTTCCAATGTTTGTTTCTTCTAATTCTGTGAATTCGACACCTTCCCAATCACCGTAATCAACATTTGTTCCTCCACAAGATGTTGCAATTGTTGCGACAGCAGCTAAAGCACCGATTGTAGCAAAAATTTTATTTTTCTTCATATGTTAATATTTTCCTCCTTATATAAAGAAAAGTGTGGTTAATCTTTTACTTTCCTGATCCTTACCACACTTAACAAAACTTTATATAAGTTATTTACTAATCTTATATTCATTATATATGTGTGGGTAGCCCCTAAACTTTGGCTTCAGGCTGGAAAGTGATGCACCTTTTTGCATCGATATACCCGCGTTAAAGAATTAACTTCTTTAACATTGCCCGTATAATAGCAAAAAAAAGATTATTATTAAATATTTAAAATATTTACATTTAAAAAAAATCCGATAAATATCGGATATTTTTTAAATATTAAGATTTTATTAAGAATTATGTAAGCACTTACATTTTTAAAATAGATATAATCTTTAATCTTTCCAATCACTTTCTGGATTAATTTTTATATCTAAAGTTAAATGATTATAAGCGAGAATATCATTTATATCGCGATATATAAAATCTTCTTTATCATTAACTAATGGTGAATCAAAATTTCCAGTAAAAATAACTTTTTTATTTTTATTAGTAATTTCAATAATTGAAGATAATAATTTGTTATATTTTTCATCATAATGAAGTTTTAAATTGATAAGTTGAGTATAAAAATTAGGTTCAATATAAAATATTGAACCATCATCTAATATATATGAAGGACAATATTTATCATATCTTTCATCTTTATTCTTTTTATATTGTTCAAATTCTTTAAATTCCATATATTTATATTCCTTTTTAACTATTAAATTAAATAAAACTAAATTATTTTATCATAATTAATGATGATATGATTCATTATTTATAATTTTAAATGAACGGTAAATTTGTTCTAATAAAAATATTCTTATGAGTTGATGAGGAAAAGTTAATTTAGAAAATGTAATTGATTCATTAACTCTTTTTTTAATATTTTCACCTAAACCTAAACTTCCGCCAAGAACAAAAGCAATCTCTCCTTTTCCACTATCTATTAAAGAAGAAAAATGGGAAGCTAAGGAAAGCGAATCATATTCTTTTTTGTTTAAATCTAAAGCGATTAAATATTCGCTATCTTTTATTCTTTTTAAAAGCTCTTCTCCTTCTTTTTCTTTTACTTTATTTTCGTCTTTGTTTTGTAATTTTATTTCATCAACTTCAATAATATTTATTTTCGCAAATTTAGAAATTCTTTTTGAATATTCATTTATCGCTTCTTTAAAAAATTTCTCTTTAATAGATCCAACTGCATAAATATTTATTTTAATCATAAAATAGTTACCTCATTTTGAGATGCACATTTAATATCATATTTATCATATTTAATATTATTTTCATTAAAAAACTGGAATAAAGTATTAAGTGCGAGAAATTTCGAATTACATTCTTCACTTAAATGGGCAAGCATAATACTTTTAGTATTTTCGCCTATTAAATAAGAAAGATAAATAGAAGCTTGTTCATTAGATAAATGTCCTTTAGAAGATAATATTCTTGATTTTAAAGCATCGCTTCGCGAAGATGAAACTAATAAGGAAACATCATAATTACTTTCAAAATAATAATATTCTAGATTTTTTAATCTTTCTAAACTATTAAAAGTTAAATATCCACTATCGGTAATAAAACCTAATTTTTCACCGTTTTTAAAAGCAAAAATAAATCCACAAGAAGGCGAAGCATCATGACTTGTTTTAATTAATTCTACTTCAACATTTTTAAAATTATATTTTTTATCAAAAGACAAATAATGAGATTTATCTTTTAACTTTTTAATTCCTTTTAAACAATATATTTTTGAAATATCAAATTTATCAACATTTTTAATATGGTCGTTATGATTATGTGTTAGAAAAATAAAATCGATATCATCGATTGATAAATTTCTTTCCTTCAATATGCTTTTTAAAGGCTTTATATTCATTCCGGCATCAAGCAAAATAATTGTTTCTTCATCAAAAATTAAAGAACCATTACCCTTTGAGCCACTAGCTATATTTATAAATTCCATATTTATTAATATTAATCAGTGACAAAATCACTATCATCAAATTGTTTATCAGTTGCAGTAGAAAATCTGCCTATTGCAGGGAAAAATAATAGCCAAACTTTACCTGTTGCTCCTTGTCTATTTTTAGCAACAATAATATCCATTTTTTCGCCACGATTATCATCTTCTTGGAAGTTAGTTTGTTCATTTTCTGCCTCATTATTTGGATTAACTCCATTATTTTGTCCATTATTTAAAGATGCATCGCCAAAACCACGTTTTTCTTTTACATCAATTCCTTGACGACGATAATATCCTTGGCGATATAAAAGTAAGGCTTTATCGCAGTCATTTTCAATCTGACCACTACCTCTTAATTCACTTAATTCAGGGATTCTATTTTCTTTCTTTTCAGCTCCTCTATTAATATGAGCAACGATAATAATCGGAATATTTAATTCCAACGCTAAAGCTTTTAAATGAGTACTAAAATAAGCAATTTTTTCTTGATCAGAATTAAATTTATGGGAACCTTCCTTAATAATACCGATGTGATCAACAACAACTAAAGCTAAATCTCCTCTTTGTTCTTTTAGTTTTCTACATTTAACTTCAATATCATCGATTGATATTGCTGTTGATTCTTCAAAAAATAAATTTGTTTTAGAAATTTCATTTTCGGCATCTTTTAATAAAACCTTATCTTGAGGAGATAAGAATCCAAAATTTATTTTTCTTTGAGTAATTCCGCTTGAAACAGCAAAAAGTCTTCTCATAAGTTCTTCATTGCTCATTTCTAAAGAAAAATATGCAATTGTTCGATTAGTTCTTTTTGCAATATTAAAACAAATGTTTAAAGCAAGCATTGATTTACCCATACCTGGACGAGCAGCAACAACAATTAATTGACCATTTCCAAGTCCACCCATTTGTCGGTCCAAATCTGAAAATCCAGTTTCTAATCCATCAATTCCAGATTTCGACTTTTGAATTAAATTTCCAACAAGTTTTGCAACTTCTCTTGCACTCTTAAAATCTGAAACACTTCTTTTTGAAGTAATTTCTTCTATTTTATTTTCGGTTCTGGCTAAAAAATCACTTATTGATTCAATACTTTTTTCGGTTGCAGTATCAATAGTTTTTTGACAAACTTCAACTAAATTTCTTAAAAGTTTAAATTCTTGTAGTTTTTTAACATATTGATCAAAATTCTGATAAATAGTAACGCTTTCAATTAATTCCGCTAAAAAATCAAAACCTCCAATTTCTTCATAAACCTTGTTTTGTTTAAGCTGAGATGTAACATTTGCAGCATCAATAGCACTATCAGCTAAATCGAGTTGCTTCATTGCTTTAAAGACTTCTCGATGTCCACGATTTGCAACAAAAAAATCATCGATTTCCAATAAAGAAACGCCATCAATAGCACATTTTTTATCGGTTAACATCGATCCTAAAACAATTTGTTCTAATTCATCATCGTGTAAAAATGTTAAATCCATATTTTTTATTTATCTTCACTAACGTGAACTCTAATTTCAGCAATTATTCCCTTATAAAGTTCAATTTTTAAATTTGTATATCCAAATGCATTAATTGGATATTTTTCAACAAATTTTCTTTTATCAATAACAATTCCGTATTCTTTTTTTAATCTTTCTTCAACTTCTTTAGTAGAAATTGTTCCAGCCATGTTTCCGCTTCCTTGAGCTTTAGCTTTAAACTCTAAAGTAATTTGGCTTAGTTTTTCCTTATTTTTTAAAGCTTCTTGTCTTAATTCTTCTTCTTTTTGAGCTTGTAATTGTTTTTCTTTTTCTAAATGAGCGATGGAAGCTTCAGTTTTTCTAACCGCGAGCTTATTTTTAATTAAGAAATTATTGCCATAACCATCACTTACAGTTTTAGTTTCGCCTTTTTTTCCAACGCCTTTAACATCTTTAAGTAAAATTACTTCCATAATTAATCTTCTCCTTCAATATTTTTACGTGCTTCATCCAATGTTGAAGTTAAAACTTCAACCAATCTCTTTTCAATTTCATTAACACTTGTATCTTTTATCGCTGCAGCGGCTGCATTTAAATGGCCACCACCTCCAAGTTTTTCACAAATTAATTGAACATTAATTTTTCCATCGCTTCTAGCCGAAACTCCAACTTCATTTTCTTTTGTTCTACCTATAACAAATGAAGCGCTATTTCCTTTTATTGCTAAACATTGATTAGCAGCTTTAGCTAAAGTAACAGAGTCGATAATCTCATCATCTTTACATTTGCAATAAACGACTCCTGAAAATGGAGTAATCATATTTTCAACAATACTCATAACCGCTTCAAATTCTTGAATTTCATCTTTTAAGAAGTCATCAGCTTCATAATTGTCTGCACCATATTCTTTTAAAACCATTGAAGATTCAAAGGTTCTAATTCCAACAGTTCTTGTTTTGAAAAATTGCGTATCAAGGAAAATTCCTGAAAGCATAATTGTTGCAACTTTTGGTTGAACTGGAATTGGTGGGAACTTTGAACCATACTTAATTAACTCAGTAATAAGTTCAGAAGCTGATGAAGCAGATGTATCGATAATTTTTAATAAAGGATTATCGATAACATTTGTATCAGATTGACGGTGATGATCGATGACAATATATTTTTCTGTTTTATCTAAAAGTTCAGGACACATAACATTATCTGAACGATTAACGTCGACAATAATTAATAATGATGTTGGGTCACATTCATCAATAGCTTTCTTTAAAGAAATTGTCATATCATCAAATTGACTCTTTGCAAAACTTGTCATAAAAGCATATCTTGTCTTTTTTTCAGTGTAAGTATGATCAAATACGATATGAAAATCTTTACAGTTTTTATATTTACAAATTTCATAAATTCCTAAACATGAACCTAAAGCGTCCATATCCATTCCTCTATGACCCATAATAAAAATTTTATTATCTTTATAGGTTTCGATATGGTTAAGTAAAGCATTTGCATCGCTTTTAACTTTAACTTTATTCCTACTTTCCTCAGCGCCACTTTTTCCACCAAAAAATATTAACTCATGATTCATTTGAGCAATAACTGCTTGATCTCCACCTCTTGACATAGCAATACTTAAAGCAGTAGAAGCCATTTCATTATTTTGTGCGATTGTTGAGAAATCGTGAGCAAAAGCAATTGATAAAGTTGTATTAACATCTTCTTTTTTTCCAATAGCTCTAACCGTATTTAAAATTGAAAAATTATCTTTTTTTAAATTTTCTAAATCTTCATTTCTAGAAACAACAAAGAAAGAATCACTTTTAAAACTTCTAATAACAAAATGGAAAGTTCTAGCGTAGTTTGTAATTGCGTTTTTAATTTGAGGAATAATATCGTTACTATCTTCGTTATTTTGAGCAATTTCAGCATAGTTATCAATCATGATAATTCCAAGAACTAAAGAGTTTCTTTGGAATAACGCAACAGCGTTTTCATATTCAGTAACATCTTTAAAAAGAAAGATATTATTATTTTTTAATAACTTAACAATATAAAAATTATCATCGATTTGAATTGTTTTTTCAAAAGTGTCATCTTCATTTAAGAATTCTTTTAATTCTTCGTTCCATTCGAAGACGTCTTGATTTATAACATTGACTCCTCTCATATGGAAAATATCACTAGTCCAAACAATTTTGTTATCGTTATCAAAAACTAAAAAGCCAATTTCACCAAATAAAAATGTTTCGTTTATTTCTTTTCCAACAATTTCTTCTAAAGATAAATCGTTTTTAGTTTTATTGAAATTAATAATCATGAAAAAGCATGCTAAAACGATTAAATTAAAAATAACAATTCCAATTGTTAAATATCCAATTCCTTCAACACTCATATGTGTTTGAAGATTCCATATATCAAGAACGTAGAGTGAAATAAAAATACCGAAGGCTAATATTTCAAAAATAGTTAACAATAAAGCGACTATTTGTATTACTTTTAAAACTTTTTTCATATTAAAATCCGCGATTACTCTAATAATTATACATTAAATCACTACTTTTATTAATAAAATTAATAAGTTATGAAAAAGCCGCTATTTCAAGCGGCTTATCGATAAATACGAAATAAGATAAATTAGTCTTCAATATATGGTAAAAGAGCCATATAACGAGCATTTTTAATAGCTCTTGCTAATTCTCTTTGATATTTTGCACTTGTTCCGGTAATTCTACGTGGAGAAATTCTACCAGAAGATGAAATAAATTTCTTTAATAAATCAACATCTTTATAATCGATGAATTTGATTTTATTTTTTGTGAAATAGCAAACTTTTTTCTTGCTTCTTTTCTTAATAAATGCCATTCTCTTCTCCTTTCTTAATCTTTAAAATAAAGAATTAGAATGGAAGATCATCATCAGCTAAATCCATTTGAGAATAATCTGTATTATCAGTTTCGTTCTCATTTGTATCTGGTTCATATCCAGAAGTATTTCCGTTTAATTGACTGATTGAGTCTTCACTATTCCTTTGTGTATTTTTACGGTTATCGCAAAGAGTCATAGCTTGAACAAATACATCGAGTGATGTAGCACTTGTTCCATCTCTTCTTTCATATCTAGAAGATTCAATATATCCTTCAACAGCAATTAAGCTTCCTTTTGTACAATATCTTTCAATTGTTTCAGCAATATTTCCTAATGCTCTACATGGGATAAAATTTGTCATTCTATTACCTTGAGCATCTTTTCTTACTGAATCAATTGCAAGTGTAAAAGGTAAAACTGCAACTCCTGAAGTACTTCTTCTAATTTCTAATTCTCTTGTGATACGACCTACTAAAACTACACGATTAATCATTTTTTCTATCTCCTTAATTATTCATGATCGACAGTGATTAAGAATCTTAATACATTACTATCGAACTTTGTGAGACGATCAAATTCCTTTAATGCAGCTGGTTCAGCTTCAACCTTTAAGACAACATAGTAACCTTTCTTTTCTTTTTTGATTTCATAAGCAAGGTCTCTTGCGCCCCATTCATTGGTTTTTGTAACCTTAGCACCATTATTTGTTAATAATTTTGCTAATTTTTCGATTTCAGCTTTTCTATCAGCTTCTTCAAGGGTTGATTTGAGAATGTACATGATTTCGTACTTTTTCATATCTTTATACCTCCCTTCGGACATCTGGCTTGTTAATATTACAAACAAGCAGAGAAGCGACCCTATATAGTAAACTATATAAAAGTGCCTATTAAGTATATAAGAATAGCCCCTTAAAGTAAAGGTTTTTTGATCCCCTTCACTATACAAGAATGCTAATTTTTAAAAATTTATGCATAAAATTTATTTTTTTAGCACTAATTCTTTTGAATCAATCGAGTAGGATTTATCGCTTTGAAGAATATATGAGGATAATTTTATGCCGAATTTAACAGCTTCATGGAAATCTTGATTTCTGATATATTCATGAACAAATCCTGCAAATAAAGCATCTCCTGCTCCATTGGAATTAACAATATTATCCACTTTATCCACATGGAAAGTTTCCACGTGAGAACCATCATAACCGATAACGTCCCTATCTTTATTAGAAATAATGAAATTTTTGACTCCTTTTTCTATTAACTTATCAGAAACGTTTTCTTCTTTTAAATTTGGAGAAAATAAAGCTTTTGCTTCCCCAATATTACATTTAAGTAAATAAATTTTATCTAAATAATTCTTAAACTTTATAATCTTAGGAATTGAAACTCCTTCGACCATTATTTTTTTATCACTATAATTATTAAAAATATATTTTATTGTTTCTTCACTAATATTAGCATCAATACAAATATATTCTGAATTTTGTAAAGTTTTTTGGTATTTTGAAAGGAAAAATGGCGAAATACAATCAATTATTTGATTATCACAAACACTGACATATAAATCATTTTTTTCATTATTAATTGCTAAATAGGTAGAAGATATTCTATTAGATTTTGGCGAAATATAATTTATTGAAGCTTCTTTAAGTTCATCTTTTAATTTTTTTCCATATAAATCATTTCCAATTGCAGTAAAAAATAAAAAATCATCATTTAAGATTGATAAATCATAAGCGACATTTTTCATTACTCCACCAAAAGAAATTTTAAGTTTACCAATGTTTGATGTTCCATTAATTAATGGTTTTAAACTAGTCGCAATAAAATCAATATTTGATCCACCAATTAATATGAGTTTGTAATTAGAAAATAACATAACAATATTTCTTCCCCTTTAAATATTTATTATATTAAATAAAATATTTAAATATAAAATTAACTTTATATTAAACTTTTATTTTTGCTAGTCAAGATATTAAAACATTATAGGAAATAATATTTTATTTAATAAGAAAATAAACGATTTATATTTTTATTAATAACAACTAAAAACAGCATTTATTATGCTGTTTTTAGTTTATTTATTATTTATTATTGATATTCAATTGTGGATGGTGGTTTTGTTGTAATATCATAAACAACTCTATTAACACCAGCGACTTCATTAACAATTCTTCTTGAAACTCTTTCTAAGAAGTTAATATCGAAATGATAGAAGTCAGCATTAATACCATTGATTGATTTAACTGCTCTAATAGCAATTGTGTGATAATAAATCTTATTATTTCCTTCAACACCAACACTATCGATATTTGTTAATACACAGAAATATTGATAAATATCTTTTTCTAAATGAGCTTTTCTTATTTCTTGAGATAAAATTTCATTTGCTTCTCTTAAAATTTCAAGCTTAATAAGAGTGACCTCACCAATAATACGAATAGCTAAACCAGGGAAAGGGAATGGTTGACGAGTAATAAACGATTCATCTAAACCAAGTTTTCTTCCAACACTTCTTACTTCATCTTTAGTTAATTGTTTAATTGGTTCGATAATTTTAAATCCAATATCTGGTGGAAGATCTTTAATAACTTTACTCTTTCCTCCCCATTTTGATTCGCGAATATCACTATATAATGTTCCTTGACCTAAGAAATCAAAATGTCCAAGTTTTGATGCAGCTTTTTTAAATACTTCAACGAAGGTTGAAGAAATAACTTTTCTTTTTTCTTCAGGATCAACAACACCTTTTAATCTTCCTAAGAACAATTCTCCTTCATCAGCAACATGAACTTTAATTTTAAAATGTTCTTCAAAACGTTTAATAATAACATTATATTCGTTATATCTATGTAAACCAGTTTCAACAAATAAACAAGTTAAATTATCTCCAATTGCTTCATGTAATAATAATGCAGCAACAGCACTATCAACACCACCACTAAGTCCTAAAATAACTTTTTTATCACCGATTTCTTTCTTTAAACCTTTAATCTTGTTTTCAATAAAGCTATCGATTGTCCAATGCCCATTACATCCACAAAGTTTAATAAAGTTTTGCAAAATCTTAACGCCATATTCAGTTGAATCAATTTCTGGATGGAATAATAAGCCAAAAACGTAACCTTTTGAAAAACCGACCAATCCAGATGAAGCACTTTCAGCAATTTCTTCTACATCACTTAAGCCGATAACTTTGTCGTTTTTACTCATATAAACGACTGTTTCTTCTGGCACATCTAAAAATAAAGGACAATTTGTATTGATACGCACAACATGCTTATCATACTCTCTGTCCTTTATCGATTCTATTTTTGCACCATAATGTCTTGCTAAAACTTCCATGCCATAGCAAATTCCTAAAATTGGAATGTTAAGTTCTAATAATCTTTCATCAAAAAGTTCTTTATCATCATCACTAATAACATTAGGGCCACCTGAAAGAATTATTCCTTTAACATGATGAAGTTCCTCAATTCTTTCCTTGCTTGTATTTTTTGGAAGCAAGAGACTATAGACGCCATTATCTCTTAATTTTCTTAAGAGTAATTCATTATATTGGCTTCCATAGTCTAATATAACTATTTTGTCCATTGGTTGACTCCTCCTTTTCTTTAAATTATTTATTTTATTAGAGCAAAAAACTTTGCGCTAAATTGAGTCCATTATTATGTAGAAAATCTTTCCTTCTAGATATTATTTTAATATAACAAATTAATTTTGCCTATCTATTTTTTAATTATTTTTAAATATTTTTAGTTCAAAACTAACAAGACCTTTATTATCGTTAATATCAGTTTCCACGTGAAAATAATTTATTAAAATAAATAAAAAGGATGCGGTTTAAACCTGTATCCCTAATTATTTAATTATATCTATTAAAAGAAAAATAAATTACTTATTTAATGAGTAATATTCTTTAGCAATTTTCGCACCTAATTTAGCATTATTTAATACTAACGCAATATTAGTTTCCAAAGATTTACCTTCGGTTAATTCGACAATTTTCGAAAGTAAGAATGGCGTCTCTTCTTTTCCTCTTACTCCTTTTTCTTCCATCTCTTCGATTGCTTTTTCAATGACTTTTTCAATTTTTTCTTCATCTAAAGAGTGTTCATCATCTACTGGATTAGTAATTAAAACACCACCATCAAGTTTATTATCTCTTTTTGCTTTAATAATAGATGCGATTTCTAAAGGGGTTTTAGCATTATAATCTACTTTATATTTAGAAGTTTTTGTATAAAAAGCTGGAAGGTAATCAGTATTATATCCAATTACAGGAACACCTTTTGTTTCTAAAATTTCTAAAGTTAATCCTAGATCAAGAATTGCCTTTGGACCTGCACAAATAACACTAACATTTGTTCTTCCTAGTTCTTCAAGATCAGTAGAAATATCAAAAGTTTCATTAGCTTTTCTATGAGCTCCACCAATTCCTCCAGTAACGAAGAATTCAATATTAGCAAGGGAAGCAATAAACATTGTTGCAGCAACCGTTGTCGCACCCCAAGATTTAGTTGCAAAAACTATTGGAAGATCTCGTCTTGAACATTTAACAATTCCTTTTCTTTTGCCAAATTCTTCAATTTCTTCTTTATTCATTCCTATAACTGCAACTCCATCAATAATTCCAATTGTTGCAGCAACAACTCCTTCATCTTCAATAGCTTTTTCAACTGCTAAAGCACACTCGACATTTTTTGGATAAGGCATTCCATGAGAAATAATTGTTGATTCTAAAACAATTACTGGCTTTTTTTCTTTTAAAGCATCTTCGACTTTTTTTGAAATTCTAATATTCATTGCTAAAGACCTCCGTTTTTCAAAAAAGTTATTCTATTACATATTGCATTCAACTTCAAAATAAAATTTTAAAGTATCATCTTTATAAGCATAAACATAGTATTTATTATCAATTTTATATTTATAAACCGAGATTAAATCATTTAAATAACATTGTGAAGTATATTCAATTTGGAAAGATTTAATTTTTATATCTTTTGAAGGATTAAATAAATCGATAAATAAATCAGCACAATGAGAATTATTTAAATGCATGTTATGATCTAAAAGAGATTGTCTAACGATTATATCTTTTACATAATCTTCCTTATTTTTAAGAGGTTTAGGAAGTCTTTTTAATCTATTTTCAAAAACACCTTTTCTACCTTCTTCATAAATTTCTAAATGAGGTGTAGCAACATTTTTTTTATTTAAAGAATAAATCATCCATATTGATCTACCTTTTATAATAAGTTCATTCTTACCATTATAAATTTCATAATCTCTAGGATATTCCATTAAATTATTTTTTAATGGATATGTTTTAATTGTTACATTAGATAGATTTGAAATATCTTTGATTATTTCAAATCTATTTCTAACAATTACCCATATTAAATTATCTTTAATAAAATCATTAAAACCTACATGCAAGATATCAGCGTGATGTGTTGCTATTTCTTGAGTTAAATCTAAAATTGAAGACATTTTTAACTCATCAAAACAATCACGTAGATTTGTAGTTATTGTAAAATTTTCAGTTAATTCTTTCATATTTTCCCTTAATTAAAGATTTAAACTAAAAAGCCCAATTTCCATTTTTAAAGATTTGATATTGGTTATTATTTTCATCAAACCCAATGATATCTAAATCTTTACTACCGATCATAAAATCAACGTGAATCATCGATTTATTGATACCTTTTTCTTTTAACTCATCTAAACTATATTTTTCATAATCCTTATAAAGATTTGTAAAACCTGCTCCTAAAGCAAGATGACAAGAAGCGTTTTCATCAAATAAAGTATTATAGAATAAGATGTTTGTATTATTTATTGGAGAATCATAAGGAATTAAAGCACATTCTCCAAGCATTGAAGCTCCTTCATCCATATTAACCATATCTTTTAAAATAGATTCCCCTTTTTTAGCATGAACTTCAACAACTTTTCCATTTTTAAAAACAAAAGAAAAATCTTCAATTAAATTTCCATTATAAGATAAAGGTTTAGTTGCTATAACTTTACCTTCAATTTTTCCAGCAATTGGAGTTGTAAAAATTTCTTCACTAGGAATATTTGGATTAAAGAAAACTTTAGTATTTTTAGTAAATTCTCCTCCACCTTCCCATTTAACATCTGGATTTAATTCTAATGTAAAATCGGTTCCGTTTTGTGATTTATATTGAAGTTTAACCAATTTTAAAGAATTTAATTTTTCACTTCTTTTTTCTAAATTTTTATTATGTTTTTCCCATTCTTCAATTGGCGAAGTATTTTCATAAACTCTTGAAACACTCAAAATTGCTTCCCATAATTTTTCAACAGCTTCATCTTCATTCAAAGATGGGAAAACTGTTTTTGCCCATCTTTTAGATGGAACAGCCGCAATAACCCATTGATAATTATCATCAATTAAATCACGATATTTTCTAATTTGAGGACCTAAAATTCTTCTAACTTCAGCAAATTTAGCTCCGTCAACATCTTTTAATTCATCTGGTGCAGAACTTTCTATATAAATACGCACAGGTTCATTTTTTACATAATGTTCCCATTTTGCTTTTTGATAATCTTTTAAATTTGCTAAATCTTCAATGCTTCTATATTTATAATCAAGTAAAGATAATTGACTATTTTCCCAAATAACTTCAACGTTTTTGGATCCGTTTTTATAACATTCTTCTACAAGAGGAATGATAAAATCTACAATTTCAGTTGAAGCTTGAATAACAACTTCTTGTCCTTTTTGAATGTTTGCACCACATTTAACTATCAATTCAATATACTTTTTTACTAAATTCAAATTTTTATACATATAAATTAATCCCTTTTGCAACCTGTAAAATCATTAAAATGAGGTAAATTATCACACCAATCACAGAAAATATGCCATTCATCTAATTTATGGTTCTTTCTTTGATTGTACATTGTTTTTAACTGCTGATAATTAGTAACCATTGTTGCTCCTAAACAGAATCCGCATGGTGTTGAAGCAACAAGTTCTCTCCATTTTTCTTTCTTTTCTTTTCTATTTTCTTCACTGATTGCGTTATATTCATCCTTAATTTTTTCAACAATTTTTAATATTTCTTTATTTGTTGATGATACGCATTGACTTGAAATATCAAATTTCAACAAACAGTGCATGGTTGATTGAGAAGAAACATATTCAAAAAAATGATATCTTTGGGCTTGTTTCCACCAATATAAAGGAGCGGTAATATCAAATTCAACAACAATACCTTTTAAATAATTATCATGTCCTTCCCCGCTTTTAGCACTTCCTAAAGCGATTGCTCTTTTTACATCTTTTTCATTAACTTCTTCACGATCAAAAATTGTACGCATTGGATTTCCACTTGCTTTTATCGCGCTTTCTAATCCAAATACTTCAGTTTTTCCAATATTAAAATCCATAATTATAAGCCTCCAAAAGATTTAATATTAATGCTAAACGAGTCAAAAGGCCAACTCCCTTAGGTACAGGAGATTGAAAAAGACATTTCAAATCAGGTTCGCAATCTCCTCTTAATTTTCCTTCAACTCGTGAAATTCCTACATCAAATATAACTGTATTTTCTTTAAATTTATAATCATTATTTTTTATAAAATATGGTTTTCCAATAGCAACTATTATTAAATCGGCATGTTCAATATAAAATTTTCTATCTTCATTAGAAGTATATGAATGTAAAACTATTACATTCATATTTTTCTTTAATAAAGCATGAGCCATTGGTTTTCCAACTATTTCGCTTCTTCCTAAAATTACAGCGTTTTTTCCATTAAATTCGTAATTATTATCAATCAAATATTCTAAAATACCTTTTGGCGTTGCACTTAAAAATGGCGATAATGGATTAAATCCATCTATATCTTTTTTTGGATCAATACTTCTTTTAATTTTTTCTTCATTGATTCCTTTTGGTAAAGGAAGTTGAACAATAAATCCAGTTACAGAATTATCTTTATTTAATCTATCTACAACTTCTAAAAGAGATTTTTCATCAATATCGTTTCTTAGTTTTAAATGTTGGTAAGGAATATTAAGTTCAGTTAAATCATTTATTTTTCCTTTTATATATGAATTTGATGCAGCATCATCATTAACTTGAACAATTACTATTTTTAAAGGTTTAGAAAAAGGAATATTTTTAACAATATTCTTAATTTTTTCTTTTTTATTTTTTACATATTCTATAATTTCTTCCATATTTAAACTCATTCAACCATTTAATTATACATTAGAAATGAAAAAAATATTATTATAAGAATAATCAAATTTAATATTTGTAAATGTAACTTTTTGTAAATATTTTTGTATATCATTTTATATTTAAAAATAAATATAATAAAATTGCTAAAAATATTTTAAAAAATCCAATAAAAGTAATTACTAATTCGTTTTTATTGGAAAAAGGGTGAAAATGATTGAAAGTAGTTTAAAAACATACCTAAAAGAATTCCAGCAAGATAACTTGCAAAATTTTAATAAGTTTTATGAATCTACAAAAAAATCTGTATTTTATAACATTCTTTCATTTATAAAATCGCATGAAACTAGTGAAGATATTTTGCAGGATACTTATGTTAAATTCTTAAAGAACGTAAAAGAAATTAAGCATCACACATCGATACTTGGTTATCTTATTATGATAAGTCGTAATCTATCTTTGGATTATTTAAAAAAAATTAAAGAGAGCGAAATAGAAGATGATTACCAGGTAAAGCATGAAGATGATTTTAACCAAGATAAACTTCTTCTTTTAGAAAAATTAAAAAATGTTTTAAAAGAAAAAGAATATGAGGTAATTATCTTCCACATTTATGACGAACTTACTTTTGAAGAGATAAGTTCGTTAACAAATACCCCGTTAGGTACAACATTATATCGATACAACAATGCAATTAAAAAAGCAAAGGAGGTGCTAGCAAATGAAACATATTGATGATCAAAAAATTATTGATTCATTAAGCGGTGTTGAAAATTATGAAATTAAAACAACTGCTGATGATATTTTAGCTGCCTTCGAAAAAGAAAAGGTGAAAGAACCTTTAATTGACAAGAAGAAAAAATTCAATTTCAACTTATTCTTCAAAATTTCTATTCCTGCTTTAGCCGCATGTTCTATCGCATTAATCGTTGTTTTCTCTATTCCAAAAGACGGTGGAGATATTATTATTCCTCCAAATCCTTCAAATAATCAATCTATTTTAAATTTAAATGAAGAACAACAAAATATTATAGGAAAAGAACTAAATACTTTAGCATCTTTCCAAGCTAACTTAAATGCAGTATCCACTTCTTCCCTTCCAGCATTTAATAATGGAATTTCTACATTAGATAATGACGATTGGGATGACAATGATTATCAATCATTTGATATCGATTCCGTTATTGATTTATATGATCCATATTCTCACGCTGTTATTAATCTTATTAATAATAAAGAATTTAATTTATCAAATACTTCTATTGAAAATGGTGATTTTGGAAATATATTAACATTAACTAGTGGCCAAGAAGTTTTAAAAGTTGAATATAACATTGCTATTGAAACTGGAAGAAATGACTTCTTAATGGAAGGAATGTTAACAACTAATACTGGTTCTTATCCAATTACAATCTTTACAGAAAAAGAAGGAAATGAAACTGAAGTTGAAACTATTATTGAATATTCTTCAACTAATGTTGTAAAAATTGAACAAGAAAATGAACCAGGTAAATGGGAAAGTGAAAATTCTATTTCTTATGCAACATATAAATCAAAAGATGAAGCATATCATGATGATTTATTCTTAGAAAAATTCACTTATGAATATGAAAATGAATTAGATGATAGTCAAAGAGAAATTGAAATGGGTGTTGAAATTGAAAAGAATTCTTCATTCTTCGACCAAGAATCTTTAAGTCTAGAAGTTTTACATCATGATTTAAAAAATGTATATTTTGAATTTGAATATGAGCTTGAATATCCAGAAATTGAAATTGAAGATGAATGGATTAGCTGTACAATTAATAATGATGGATCAAGACTATACGAATATAGAGGAGATAGTCAGACTCGTAATTAAATTAATTCTTTAAAAAAATTAATATAAGGGCGGAATTGGTAAAATTCCGTCTTTTAATTTATATAATAATGAATAGCTATTAATAAAAATATATCTATAATTATCCATTTTCTTTTAACAATTCTATAAATTTTATAATTTAATGTAATTAAATTAAAAAATTTTTTATACTAAAAAATACGATAACTATCGATATTTTTAAATTTCTTAAAATTTTTTTAATTTTTTTCCAATAATTTTTATAGGTTGCTCGTTTTTATGGTATCAAAACAAAAAGAACAATTAATTTTAGGAGGAAATATACATGAAAAAAAATAAATTATTTGTCTTATTACCAGCTATCGCAATCGGTGGAGCATTATTAATGGCTTCTTGCGCAACTACTTCTGATAAGCCAGTCCCACTAACAACTGAAGATAATAAACCATCAACCGACCCTTCAAAACCAGGTGGAAATGAAGAAAACCCTTCAACAGATCCTTCAAATCCAGGTGGTAATCAAGTAATTGATGAAGCTAGTGAAGTTAAAAATGATGAGTTATCAAATTTACAAGCTGTTACAGCTATGAATTTATTATCATTCAATAGCCCTTCTGCAACAATCGGATTAAATTCAATTACAACAAGAGATTTTAACCGCCCAATTACTGATCAAGAAAAACAAGAAGTTATTAACATGCTCCCAACATTAGATTTATTAATGATGGAAGATCAAGCATTTACATCAACAATTACTGAAGTTAATGAAGTTGTTAATAACCAAACATATCAATTTAAAGAAGTTATTGAATATAAAGATAATACAATGGCATCTTCAAATATTACTCTTTATTTCAATATCACAAATTCATGGACAAGAGGTGAAAACTTCATGCAATCTCTTGAAGGTGTCGCTTTATTAGCAAATGATCCTACCTTCTACTCATTCTCTTCATTAACACATTATGAAAATGACCGTGGTGAAGTAGAAGAGGAAAGAAACTTCCGTATTCAAACAGGTCAAAATTCATATATACTTGTTCAACAAGAAAGCGAAAGCGAATGGAATGAAAGCGAAAATGAATTTGAATATTTAATTGTTGAAAACGGAAGAAGAGTCAATAATTATTCAATCTCAATTGAAAATGAATGGAATAAAAAGTCTGTTTCTTATGAATCAAACGAAAAAGAATATGAAATGCAAATCATTGAAAGAAACGGTGAAAAATATTATGTCGTTGAATATGAAAACGAAAGCGGGTGGAATGAAACTGAAGCATTATTAGTTTTCAAAAAGATTGTTGATCAAGCTGGAAATGCTAGATTCGAAGAAGTATTCAATTGGTAATTAATAATATAACTTCAAAAGCTGCTAGGAAAAAAACTAGCAGCTATTATTTTGTTATTATTTCAATATAATTATTTGAATTAATTTTTATTTCATTTTTATCTTTAATCATATAATCAATAACAAAATCTAAATAATCATCAATTTTTTTAGTTTTAGATTTAAAACCTAATTTTTTAACTGCTTCTTTCTTTAAAGAATTTTTCTCTATAGAAATATCTCTTCTTAGAAGCTCTAAAATTAATACTTCAATCTCTTCTTTTGCAATATCTTCAATATTTCTATTATCAGCTTTTCGATAAAAATCGATTTTAAAATCATCTAAACCATCTTTAAAATAATAGATATTTTCCACATAATAAGAATAATTGTTTGGATTATTTAATTTAGAAATAAAATAATTAATTAATTCAGTATTCTCACGATTTTTTCTTTTAATTTGGAATAAATTATATATTTTCTTAATCAGAAGAGTTTTAGAGATAGGATATTCGACATCAATAATGTTTTTAATAATTTTATATATTTTTTCGCGATTTTTGATATTTAAAAATTGTTTTTCATTATATAAATTTTTTAATGTAAAAATTAAATATGGTTTTAGTGCAGATTTTTCTTTACGTTCAACCTTTGTAAAGGTAAGTGAAGAAAAATCAATATCGTCTGAAGAATTAATAGTATTACTTTCTTCTAAAGCTTTTTTAATCTCTTCATCGATAATTTTTAAAACTTTTAATCGATTATTATAATAATCAAGCGACCAAACCATTAAAGTTTTCCATCCTAAAGATTGAAGTTTATTAAATTGAATAATATTTCTATCTTCAACGGTTGGAGTAGAAATATATGAATAAGAATCCATAATTATCGCTAAAAGATATCTATTTTTGTTATTTGGATTAACAATTGCGATATCAATTTTAAATTTTGAGGTACCTAAATGGGTAACTACTTCATAACCTTTATTTTTTAAATCTTCAGCTAAATAATTTTCAACTCCATATTTTATTAAACTAGCTGAATTAATCGAAGATAAGGTTTTAACGCCATATTGAGAATATTCCAAAAATTCTTTTAAATATTTAACGCCTTCAGAATTGGTTTTGTTTAAATTTATTTCATTATAAGCAATCGAAGAATAAACATACATTTCTTCACGGCTTCTTGTTATTGCAACATTTAATCTACGATAACCTCCAATATTATTAATCGGTCCAAAGTTTTGGACAAATCTTCCGTTTTTATCACGTCCATAACAAATTGAAAGATAAATTATATCTCTTTCGTCACCTTGAACATTTTCTAAATTTTTAACAAAAATCGGTTCTTTTAAATTTGAAACTAAATTAAATAGTTCTTGGTCTTGTTCAATTTTTTCTTCTAACATCTTTTGAATTAAGTCCATTTGATGGATAGAAAAAGTGATGACGCCATAGCTATGGTTAAATTTATCGTTTTTAATTCTAAAAACTAAATCGGAAATTATCGCTTTTGCTTCTTCAATATTTGTTGCACTTTTGCCTAAATCATAAGTTCCATTGATAAATTTAAAATGTATTTTTGAATTTACATCATCAATTGAAGGGAAAGTATAAAGTTCATTGTTATAAAATTTACTATTTGAAAAAGCTATTAATGATTCATTTTTACTTCTATAATGGTATAAAAGTTTTTTAATTGGGAAAGAGGAAGCAATTGCATCATCTAAGATTGATTCTAAATCAGAAATAAATTGTTCGTCTTCATTATCATCAACTTGTTTATCAAAAAACGATGTTGGCGGTAATTGTTTATCATCTCCGGCTATAACTAAAGAGTCTCCTCTTGAAATTACTCCAATAGCACTTGAAGTAGGAATTTGAGATGCTTCATCAAAAATTACTAAATCAAAATGGAAAAGTTTAGGATCTAAATATTTTGCACAGCTTAGCGGAGAAACAAGAACACATGGTGTAATATTTAATAAAGTTTCACTAATTAATGACAAAATTTTTCTTAAACTCATTCCTCTTCCACTACTTTTAATAGCTTTTTTTAATATGCCTACTTCTGAAGAATTAACACTATTTTTATAAGATGTTGGTAAATTTGAACTTAATTTTGCGACAACTTCGTTTATTACATCTTTTTTATAAGAATTATCTAATTTTTGATAAGTTGTTCTTTCTAAATTTAAATTTTCACCATTAAATTTTTCTAAATGATTCTTATTTATTAATTTTTCTACTATTTTTCTATATAAACTTTTATAAAATCTTCTACTTATAAGATTAAAATCAAAGCATTTTAAATATTCAGTTTTTATATTCTTTAATAAATAATTATCAAAATTATCAAAAACATTCAAAATACCGGACCAATCTTGTAATAAATCAATGTTTTGATAAATATTTTTAAGATTAACAAAGACAGCATCAATCTCTCCATTATCTTTAAATTTATTAAAATTAAATTTAAAATCTGATGATAGTCTTGATAAATTTTCTTTAATAATTTCAAAGCTATCTTGGTATTCTTTAATCATTTCTATAGAAGCTTTTTCTTTATAAAGTTCATTGATATATTTTATGAATAATTTATCGTCAATTTTTCCATAGGAAATTTTTTCAATAATTTTAAGAAAATCAATAGTTGCATCAATCTTTTTTAAAATTTTAGTGTAATTATTTTTATCGTTTCTAAAATAATCATTAGAAATAAGAGATTCGATTAAAATAGAATTTTTATTAATTATTGGTTTATTTTGATTATGATTTTTAAGTAAAACCAAATATTGTTCAGTATTATGTCTATTAATTTTTTTAGGGGCAAAAGCTCTTCTTTTTAGTTGTTTTAAAATTTTTGATTGCTTAAATAATTTAGATAAAAAATTACTGTTTTTCGAATTTTGATATGTTAAATATAATTCATTAAGATCCATTTTTTCAATCGATTCATCAAAAATTTGATTTAAAGAATTCCATTCAAGAACATAATTATTTTCTAATAAAACCATTTCTTTAAGTTTTTTTAATTTTAAGAAAGATCCTTCTTCAATCAATAAATTAAAATAAACTTCTTCCACTTTTAAATAATCAAAAAGATTATAAATTTGAGCAATAATTTTATTATCTAAATTATCAATTCTTAAAGATTTGTTTAATTTTTTATAATTAATTAAAAATTTATTAAATTCTTCTATTGTTACATTAAGTAAATCTTTTAATTCGTTTTTTATTGAAGATGAATAATCTCTCAATTCAACAATGAAAAAAGGATTATCTTCTTTAAAATCAATAAAAAAATTTTGATATGTTTGTCCTCTTAAAAATAGTTTTTCAATATTTTCTTCTTTAGATTTAGTAAAATTATCAATAAATTGGTCGTTTATGATAATTTCTTCACCTTTTTCATCCTTATATTGTTCGAATTTTAAAATAGCATCATATAAAGAAAGAGGATAATCATCTTTTAAATGAATTTTTTTGATAATATCTTTAAAATCATTTTTTAAATAATTAATATTTTCAATTAAAGATGAAAACTCTCTTTTTTTAGCTATTTCTCCCAAGTCTAAAGCTCTTTCTAAAGAATTCAGGACAATTTTTTTATCTTGTTTATTTGAATGTAATTCTAAACAAAAAGGATCGATTTTTACTTCTTTTAAACGAGAATAAACTACATCGAGTGCTGCTTTTTTCTCACTACAAAAAAGTACTTTTTTATTATTATATAAAGCATTGACAATAATATTTGTGATTGTTTGAGATTTTCCAGTTCCTGGAGGTCCAATCATAACAAAAGATTCACCATTTGCTGAATTAATTATCGCTTCAATTTGGCTAGAATCTGAACTTAAAGGAATAGCAACATTTTTTAAATCAAGGAAATTATCTATATCAGAAGCATCGAATTTCTTTTTACTTTCCCATTCTTTTTTCCCATTTAAAAAAGATTTAATAACTAAATTTTTTGAAATTTCATTTTTTCGATTACGAATATCGTTCCACATTAAATATTTAGAAAAAGAAAAGCGTCCAATAAAAGCAGTTTCGCTTATTTTAAAACCTTTTAAAGATAAAAAGTGCTTTTTAAATTCAGAAATAATTTTATTTAAATCAATGATATCTGAATTATCACTTTTTCTAGGTAATTCAGTAAAAATATTTAAATCTATAGAATATTCATCTTTTAGATAGGCTAAAAAAGATGTATTTAAAAAGGGCTCTTGATCTAAAGCTTTAATTTCAAAAAGTTTCGATTTATTCCTTTTCATTTCTATTGGTAAAAGTAAAATCGGGGCATTAAAAGTGCTTTTTGTACTGCTATTTTCTTTCCACGTGACAACTCCAAATGCAATAAATAGTGTATTTGAACCACTTTCTTCCTCTTCGTTATTTACTTTTCGATATAAAGAAGGAAGTGATGTAAAATATTCTTTTTCATTTAATAAGATTTCCATCTTGTTTTTTAAAATAAATTCATTACATCTACTTATTATTTTTGGATCGTTTTTTATCTCGAAAATATGTTTTTTTGATGAAGAAGGAATTGAATCATCGTTTTTAAATAATAGTGTAAAACGACTATCTAAATTAGACATTAATAAATAAGATAAATCATAAATTGAAGGTGTTAAAATTTGAAAATTATTAGTACCTATTTTCATATTTATAAGCTTGTTATTTTTTGAAAGATCCAATAATTTCCTTTCCCAATATGAAAAACGGTCTTTATTTTTATAAAATTCATTTTTTAAATCACTCGATTTTAAATTAAGATCTTTTAAAGATAAACTTTCTTTATTAAACGCAATTTTATCAATGTTTTCTTTATTTAAAATATCTTCTTCTAAAGGATAAAAATGATTTTTTCTAGATGATTTAACATCCAAAATTAATAAATCATCTTCTTTTAATAAATGTTTTTTAGTTTCTAAAATATTTTCTTTAAATTTAGCTTTTTTATTAAAAATAGAACTTATATCAAATGCAATAATTTTATTAATTGATAAATATAAATAAATATCATCTTTGGAAGTTATTAAAGGAGAATAAGATATATTTGAAGTAGTCCATATTCCTACCATTACTCGATTTTTATTAAAAATTATTAAAGGATTAAATGAAAAATATTCTAATAAAGAGGCAAAAAATAAAGCTAAATCTAATTCACTTCCTCTTTTAGAAAAATAAATTTCTTCATCTCTCCTTATTTTTATACCGTTTATTAAATAATTAGAAGGTAAATTAATTAGCGATATATCTAACTTTTTAAATTCTTTATATAAAATTTCTATTTCGTTATAAATATCTTCAATATCATAATTCTGATAATTATAAAAATTATCAGAATTATATATTTCTTTTTTCTTTAATTTAGAATTATAGGCTAAATTTTTAATATATTTATTATTAGGTGTAATAAAAGAAACAAGGGAAGGATAATCAAAATAAGATAAAGAAAATAAAAATGGAGATATAAGTTTAACAATAAAAAAAGAACTGACTAATATTTCATTATTTTCATTAATAACTTCAAAAAATATCTTTATATCTTTAGCAATTACTATCTCTTTTAATTTTTCATTATCAAAATGAATATTAAAATTAGTTAAACTTATTTCCTCTTTTTCTTTTAAAAACGGAATAAAAACATCATCAATAGTTAAATATTCATTATTAAGTGTAAATATTTTTAAAGCGAGTGAGGAAAAAGGAAGGAAATAAGAATTAACTAATTTTACTTTTTCAATTAAATTATAAGACTCATAAAAATGGAGGTAAGAATAAACATTCTTACCTTCGATAGATATAGCTATAGGTTTTTCATATTTTTTAATATCTTCCATTTTTTTACTTTTTTAAAATTTCCTTTTAATATTTTATAAATTTTCTTTTTTAATTAAAAAAGATAAATAATATTTTTTCTTTTTAACTAAATAAGCATCATGAACTTTAGCTCCCCAAGAATTATCTCCGCCTACTCCCTTATTTATAGCCATAATAGTTAAATAATTTTTAGAAGAAATAAGTTCATCATTTCTTTTAGCAACTTCCATTTCAAATTCATTATATGGTAAAAATTTAAATTCGAAAGTTTTATTTAATGCAATAAAAGATAGATTAAATTTAGGATAATGAATACTAACTTTATTTGTAAAAATATGATTTCCACATTCTTGAGGTTTTGAATAAGGAATGTATTCTTTATTTACATCGCTTTCAAATTCACCATGTTTTAATCCTTTGTAGCGATCAATATAAGAATCACCTTCAATTAAACCAATATATGAAAATTTATTTATATTTTTATCAAAAGTAAATCTTAAACCAATTAAAGGTGGAGTTGGTAAAATTTTTGATGGAGTATATTCAAATTCTACCTTTATTTCTTTAGATGAATAAACATGATAAATTACTTTAAATTTAGTAGGGAAAATAGATGTTAACATCGAATAAAGATATTCAATAATAACCTCATTTTCATCTTCTTTTACTATTTGTAAAGGTGATTTGAATGGATTATATAAAGGATAAAAAGATGCGCTTAAATAAAATGAAGTAAAATATTTTTCCATTTTATCATCGTTATCAGTTGTAGCTCTAAAAAGAGTAGGTAAAACTGGATAATGGATTAATGGTTCATCATTTTCATAAATTATTGCTTCTAAACCACCATTATCAATATTTAAACCATTAAAAATAACTTTAAAATCGTCTTTTTGGACAGTGACATGTTGTAAAGATTTAAATAATTTTAAACCTCCACTATTACTAATATTTTCTTTATAAATTGGTTCTTCATTATTTCCTTTTAAATATTTTTCAACAAATCCAATTTCATCACCTTTTTTTAAATAAAGATTATCTTCTTTTGAACGTGCTTCAATTCTTGCTAAATAAGTTGCATCTTCATTTAAAAATTCACTTACATCTAAAGGTATGAGTTTTTCTTCACCTGGTAAAATATTACACTCAAATGATTTTGAATAAATTTCTTTATAATTTTTAAATAATAAGTAAGTAAATTTTAATTTGTTGGTTGTTTTGAAATTATATTTATTTAAAAGTTTTACTTCTTTTTCATTAATTTCAAAATCAAAAGGTTGATATGCATATTTTACAATTTTTAATTTACTAGTTTCTTTTCGATCAGCTAATAAAAGTCCATCTGCACAAAAATTTGAATCATTTGGATAATCATTAAAATCGCCACCATAGTAAATTTTATTATTAACTGTAAGGCCTTGGTCAACAAAATCCCAAATAAAACCTCCGGCAAATGTTTTATGTTTTTCTTTTAAAGCCATATATTCATCAAAATTTCCAGTTGAATTACCCATTGAATGAGCAAATTCACATAAAATGAAAGGTTTTCTTTGGTCTTTATCGATAATTTTTGATACTTCTTCAGGAGTTGAATACATTCTAGAAATAAAATCGCTTATATCATAAAAAGAAGTTGAAGCAAAATTTCCTTCATACTGAACTGGTCTCGAGTTATCTTTTTCTTTGAAGAATTTATATAATTTCCTAAAATTTTCTCCAACCCAAGATTCATTTCCTAGACTCCACATAATAATTGAAGGATGATTTTTATGTTGTTCAAATAGAGCTTCACCTTTTTTTAATGTATATGAAAGATATTGGTCATCACTTCCAGGTAAAACTTCATTTAAATTTATTTTGTTAAAATCTTGATTATTCCAAGTTCCATGAGTTTCAATCGCGCATTCATCGCACACTAAAATGCCGTATTTATCACATAAATCATAAAAGAATGGATTGTTTGGATAATGAGATGTTCTTATTGCATTAAAATTATTTCGTTTTAATAATTTTATATCTTCTTCAGTTGTTTCTTTTGATACAACTCTTCCGGAATTTGTATCAAATTCATGTCTATTAACACCTTTAATAAATAGTGGTTTTTCGTTTAATAAAAGGACACCATCTTTCATCTCGATTTTTCTAAAACCAATATTAAGTTCTACTTCTTCTAAAATTTTGTCTTTTTCCTTTAATTTAATTTTTAAAGTATATAAAAATGGTTCTTCATCGCTCCAAAGTTTGATTTTTTCAATTTCTTTTTTAAAATTAGTTTCTTCTCCTTCTAAAAAAATATTTGTAGAGAATAATTGTTTATTTTCATATAAAAATGAAAGCGAAATAGATAAATCTTTTTTAAAATTTTCTATTTTAAATGAAATATCTATTAAACCAGTTTTTAAATCTTTTAAAGTGGATTTATTATAAATATCTTTAAAATGCGTTTTATTTATTTTAATTAAATTTATATCTCTAAATATTCCACTCAATCTCCACATATCTTGATCTTTAAACCAAGACGCAAAGGAATATTTAAAAACAAGGATAGTAACTCTATTTTTACCTTGTTTAATATATTCATTAATTTTAAATTTGGAAATTTCAAAATTAAAAGAAGAATATCCGACAAAACGAGAATTAATATATAAATATAATCCACTTTCAAATCCATTAAATTCTAAATAATAATCATGATTTAAATCATCGATTTCAATATCTTTAAAATATATACCAACAGGATTTTTTGAAGGAATTTGAGAAAAATTTAATTTTTCATATCCTTCCCAAGGATACATAATATTCAAATATTGTGGCTTTGAATAATTATTTAATTCAATATGTGAAGGAACAATAATCTCTTTTAAATCTTTAATGTCGAAATCATCTTTTAAGATTTTTTCATCATTAAAATCATTTAAATAAAGAAATTTCCATTTTCCATTTAAGGAAGTTCTTGTATTTTCTTTATTGATGTATGAATCAAAATATGAAGAGTATTCTTCTAAATTTACTCCATTTATAGGTTTTTTTAATAATTCTAAATCGATATTTTTCATAATTTAAATTAATTTATCTCTTTTCCCTCCATCAACTTGCTTTGTTTTTCTATAAAGTTTTGCTCTTATATCATCTACTTCTTTTAAAACGAATAATGCACTAAAATACGGATCCATTGGACAAGATAAATTTAAACCAACATTCATATAAAAACTACCTTTATAAATATCGTTTGTTAATGAGTTAAAATAGAATTTATTAGGTGATAAACCTTTGATTTTTAAAAATCTAGATTTTGTCTGTTCTTTTTTATAATTCATAAAATAAACAAGACACTCTTTTTTATTATTGCTAACAACGTTCCAAGCAGCATAATTAGAAGAAAAAGGAGAAAAAATCGAATAATATTTTCCTTCTTCGACTACATGATGGAAATCTTTATATAAAGAATTGAAGAATTTAATTTGTTTTTTATCTTCTTCATTTAATTTAGTAATATCTAGTTCATATCCAAAAGTTCCAAAAAAAGCTAAACAAGCCTTATCTTGAATACTTCCTATTTTTCTATTTGAAACGTGAGCTCCAATACTTCTTAACGGATAAAAAATATTTTTTGCATATTGAATTGAAGCTCTTAAAGCTATATCCGTTTCGTCGCTTCCCCAAATTTGAGGGGAGAAAAAAAGCATTCCTAAGTCAAATCTTCCTCCTCCAGAAGCACAAGTTTCTAACAATATGTGAGGATAGATGTTTGTAAATCGATATAATAAATCGTATACACCTAACATGAAACGATAATTTGTTTCTTTTTTTCTTTCAACTGGTAAAGACGGGGAATAACTTTCTGTCAAATAACGATTAAAATCCCATTTTACATATGAAATATCATATTCATCAAAAATATCGATCATTTTTCTAAAAATATTAGTAATAACTTCATTATTGGTTAAATCTAAAACAAGTTGATGTCTTAGCAATGTTGGATGTTTATAATTTTCTGGAATAAGTGCAAATTCTGGATGCTCTTTGAATAAATATGAAGAAGGAGAAATCATCTCAGGTTCTATCCAAAGACCTATATCCATTTTTAAAGATTTAGCGTGATCGATAACTTTTTTTAAATCGATTTTTAAATTATCAACTTCCCAATCTCCTAATGAAGTAGTATCGCTATTTCTATTTTTAAACCAGCCATCATCTATAACGACCAAATTAATATCACATTTTTTAGCTTCATCAATCAAAGAAATTATTTTATCTGTATCAAAGTCAAAATAATAACCTTCCCAGGAATTGATTAAAATATAATCTTTTTGCACATTTTTGGTTTGTGGCATTATTCTTTTTCGTATAACTTCATGCATCAATTGACTCATTCCGTTAATTCCTTTATTAGAATAAACAAAAAGAGTTTGGAAAGTGCTAATTTCTTCCTTTTCTTTTAATAGATACTCAAAAGTTTCATCGTTAAATCCACCAATAATTCTTGTTTGATCAATTTCATCAACTTTAAATTCATATGAAAAATCGCCTGAATATAGTGATGAGATTCCATATACCTCGCCATTATCGAGTGTTGCTTCATTAGAAATTAAAGCAATAGCTGGATTATAATAAAAACCACGAGCTCCATGATTATCACTAATTTTAGTTAATGAATGGTTAAGTGGAATTATTTCTACTTCAGTATCATTCCCCCAAGTTCCTTTTAAAGCAAGGATTTTATAACCAGAAGATGGTAAATCTAATTCAAAAGATGATAATTTTTTAACCTTTATATTTTCATTAGATTTATTAATTATTTTTGAATATCTTACTAAACAATCAAATTTTTCACTGATTTCATAAAAAAGTTTTAAATAAACCTTCTTATATTCATCTTTTAAAGTAATAATTAAGGTAGTAACATCGTTTTCTTGAAAACGAACATATGGAAAGCGTATTCTCTCCTTCTTATATGGTCCTTTTATAATCTCATATGAATCAAAAAGAAAATTTGTAATAGGAATATTATCTTCGCCTTCAATTATAAAAGGAGCGTTTCTTTTATCGCCTTTTCCAAAAGGAGCAACTTCAAATTGAGATGCTATAAAAGAAAAATAATAGTCCTCATCCATTGTTTCCTTTTTTTCATCGTTTAAGAAAGCGTATCTTTCCATATATCTTTCTGATACACGTTCTTTTGAAATGTCATTTAAATATTTTCCACTATATAAATGAATCAAATAATTATATTTATTTACATGAATATAATATGAAAAATTTTTCGTGAATAAATGGAAAATTTTACGTTTTTTCTCAAAGGTTACTCCCATATGTTCTCCTTTTTATTTAATTTTATAAATTATTGCTTCAAATGGTTTTAATACTTTATTTTCATGTTTATCATAATTTGAAACTAGTATTTCTTTAGTTTCATCAAGTTTTTTATCTTTAATTTGTTTATTCGATAAGTTAGCTACAATTAATAGTGTTTCATCATTTGTTCTTCTTAAAAATTTTGCAACATAGCTATTTGATTTAATTTCTTCAAAAGAACCATATTTTAAAGTATCTGAATGATTTCTAAAATGAATCATTTTTTTATAAAAATTCAAAATTGAATTTTTATCATTTACTTCATTTTTAACATTTATATTTTTATAATTGTCATTTATTTTTATCCAAGTTTGATGTCCTTCATTAAATCCACCATTTATACTATCATCCCATTGGAAAGGGGCACGAGCATGGTCACGATTAACTGTATCATTTACCCATTTAAAAGCTCTTCTTTTTGAAACATGTAACATCTTCATTGCTGTTTCGGTTGCATTTTTTGCCATACAATCATCAGTTTCTTCATAGGTTAGATTTTTATAGTTCAAAGTTCCTATTTCTTGACCTTGATAAATAAAAATTGTTCCTTTAAGAGAAAGAAGGAATAAACTTAAAGCTTTTGCACTTTCTTTAAAAAACTTTTTCTCATCACCAAATCTTGAGACAGATCTTAATTGATCATGATTTTCTAAATAAGCGCCAATCCAAGAAACTTCTTTTTGCCATTTAAAAATTGGTTTAAATAAAAGTTTTGCTTTATATACTGGTTTTTTAAATATTGGAACAAGTTTAAAGGATTTACAAAAAGCATGGTCAAATTCAAAAAACATATCTAAAGCTCTTCGATCAATAAATTCTTGGCCAATCTTTGGAGTTAAAGAACTTGTTTCACCAACTAAAAATACATCATCATATTTATCTAAAACTTCTCTTCTAAATCTTTCTAAAATTTTGAATGCTCCTTCTTGATTTTCATAATGTTCTCTTCCTCTAGAAAATAAAGAAAATTTACCATTTTCAAGGGAAGTTTTATAAATTTGACTAATTACATCACATCTAAAACCAGCGACACCTTTGTCTAAATAAAATTTTAAGATATTTTCAACTTCTTTTATTACTTCCTCATTATGATAATTTAAGTCGGGTTGTTCTTTTGTAAAAAGGTGAAGATAGTACATATTATCTTCATTTGGAACTTTTTCCCAGCAATATCCTGAAAAAGCACTATTCCAATTGTTTGGAGGTTTTTTACCATTTCCTTTTCTAAAATAGTAATAATCTCTATATTTAGAATCTTTGTTTTTTAAAGCTTCTTGAAACCATGGATGTTGATCAGAAGTATGATTTACAACTAAATCCATAACAATTTTAATATCTCTTTTTTTAGTTTCTTCAAGTAAAGTATCAAAATCTTCCATCGTTCCAAAAAGTGGATTAATTTTGTAATAATCGCTAATATCATAGCCATTATCTTTCATTGGAGAATTATAAATTGGTGAAAGCCAAATCATTCCTACCCCTAATTCTTTTAAATAATCAAGTTTTTGAATGATTCCTTTTAAATCGCCATATCCATCATTATTTGAATCTTTAAACGATAGGGGATAAATTTGGTAAATAATTCTTTCTTTATATGCTCTTTTTTCCATTATAAATCCTTCTTTTCTTCTTCAACATTTAGATTATTTTCTATTTTTCTTTGTTCAATTTCTTCAACCATTTTACGATGAGATTCTTCTGTAATCTTATATTTAAAGCGAATAATTAAGAAAGTTGCTAAAAATAGTACAAATGGTAAAATTGTGAAACCAATGTGGAAAATTATAAGTTGATTTTGAGTCACGCCACTCATTAAAGCATTTACTTCAGAAATAATTAAATCTTTATTTCCCATAAATTCTCTTTCAGCTGTAGCAATACCATTAGAAATAGTAAATAAACCAGCCATAAAAAGGAAAGCATATAAAGCAAGTTGTTGTAAACTACTTCCAATTTTAGCTGTAAATGCTCTTAATGCAAAAGTTGAAGATTCCCTTCTTTCATTAAATTTATATTCGTTATAATCAATCGAATCTTGAATCATTATATATAAAATAAGACTCATAATTGTTTGACCAAAGAAAGCAAAGAATCCATAAACACAAACTAATGGGAAAGTTGCTGCACTTGTATAAAATACATATGAAAATAACAGAATATAAGCAGCAAGAGTTAAAAACGAACAAATTGTAAATAATTTCATTTTTGAAAGTTTTAATTTATTTACAAATAATGGGTATAAACATTGACCAAGTAAAGTTGCTACTGCATAAACCACGGTAAATAAGGTTTGATAGGTGCCACCATTTTCATATCCAAAATTAAAATAGAAATAGTTTAACCCAGCCCCAACTAAAATTGATGCTCCTGTATAATAAAGTAAAATTGCAATAATTGTATATCTCAACTGATTATTTTTTATGATTACTGTAAAAATATCTTTGAATTTAATTTTCTCATCGTTTTTTTCAACACTACTATCAATTTCTTTTTCTCGCATAAAAATAACTAGAATAGTTTGTGATAAAACAAAAAGAATTGAAGTAACTAAAGCAACCCATCTATAAGTAGGACCTTGATTTCCGCTAGCTAAAATTGGAACGATACCACCGACTGCAAAAGAACCAATTGAAACAAAAATAGATAATAACGTTGTTAAATTAGCTCTAACTTCTTCTTTTTGTGATAAAGAAGGCAAAACCGCCCAGAAGGCAATGTCATTCATTGTATATGTAAAATCCCATAAAAAATAAAAAACAGCGAAAAATGCAACAAAATACCAACCTGTTGGAGTTATCCAAAACATTAATATAGTGACAATTGAGTTAGCAAGTGCGCCAATAAATATCCAAGGACGATATTTACCCCGTTTAAAATGACATTTTTCTATAATAAATCCCATGATTGGATCGTTTAAACCATCCCAAATTCTTAAAACTATAATAATGATTGTAATCGTTGTATACATTTGAACGTATTCTTCGATTGTTACATTACCTAAAGCAAAGAATTGTACAAAGGATAATAAAAATAACGAAATAAATTGATAAGAAGCATCCCTAAACATGCCCGATGTCGTATATAACCATTTTGTAAGTTTAGGAACATCTCCAGAAAATGTTTTATTCCCTAGATGAAACATAAAATTATCCCCCTAAGTATTTTTAAATGATAAATTAATTATATTACAAAAGGGCGTTTTATTACATAAAAATGTAAGATATTTCCACGTGAAAAGTACAAACTTTTATTTAATAAACTTTCGATTTATTATTCTCGACAAAAGTATAAAAAATCCTGGAATAACAATTATATATGTTAAAGCAATAATGTATTCATAGATAGTTATATTTTGGAAAATTGTCATATCAAAAAATCCATCTAAAATTAACTTTAATTGTTCATTTAATGTATCAGCATTTGATAAATATCCAATATCTAAAAATATATTTGGTTCTATTAATAAACACCCAATTGTTAAGATACTACCTAAAATTAAAACATTTCTCGAATATTTAGTAAGTTTTTTTATCGAATTAAATAAAATAAATGGACCGGTTAAAGAAATCAAAAATGATACTAATATTTCTAAATTTTCTAATGGATAAAAAGCATTAATAATTAAAAGATAAACTCCACCTAAAGAAAGAATAAATCCATTTTCAATTCCTTTTAATAATGATTCTTTAATAATCGAAGAATCAATACTTTCTGGATAATTCTTTTCAATAGATAAAAGGAATCCACAAAGAGCAACCATAATAAATTCAAAAACATATATCGATTCAATTTCAATGAGCATCCCACTTGTTGAAAAAATCGCATAAAAAGCAAAAAGAGCAATAACGATATCTTTTGAAATAAATAAAGTACAACTTCTTTTTATATTATTAACTACTCTTCTACCTTCTTCGATTACTCTAACTAAATGAATAAAATCATCATCTAAAAGAGTAAAATCAGCAATTAATTTTGATGATTTTACTCCACTAGCTAAAGCAATTGAACAACTTGCTCTTCTTAAAGAAGTAATATCATTAATTCCATCACCAACATAACCAACTTTATGACCATTTTCTTCTAAAACTCTAATTATTTCTTCTTTTTGTTTTGGAGTAGCTCTAGCAAAACAATCATATTTAAGGGCGATATCTTTTATTTTTTCAAAAGGTACATTTTCTAAAGAAATTATATTGTTGTATCCTTTTATATTTGCTTTTTTTGCAATTGAAGAAACAGTAAAAAGATTATCACCACTAATAACCTTTATATTTATATTCATTTTTTCAAAATAAGAAATAATATTTGTAATATTTTTTCTTAATTCATTTTCAATAAATAATAATCCAACTACTTCTTTATCATTTTTAATAAATGCTAAAACTCTTTCACCATTTTTTGCATGTTCTTTTGCAACTTCTAATATTTGTTCATAATTTATTACATTTTCATTTATTAATATATCAAATGCTCCAAGTTTATAATTATCATCATTTATATTTAAAGAACTATATTTAATAGATGAATCAAAATCATGAATTTTAACAATTGTTTTATATTTTATATTGTTAAAATTCATTAAATTAAATTCTTTTTTTAAAGCTAATGATGTTAAATTATCATCCATATTTGATAAATATAATGATAATAATTCTTTAAATTTTAATTCATTATAAGAATTAAAAATTTCTTTACCTTTATAAATTAAATTTTGTGTTGTAATTGTTCCAGTTTTATCTAACGCTAAAACATCAATTCTTGCTAATCTTTCAATAGCATATAATTCTTGGGTTAAAACTTTTTCTTTAGCTAATTTATAAATAGAATTTGCTAAAGTAACGGATGAAAGTAAGACTAATCCAATTGGTATCATTCCAACAATAATAGTTGAAGATGCGTTTACTATATCTAAATTAAACTTGAAATTATAAATAATAAGTTCTTTTAGTAAAACTATTAAAAAAGAAGGAATCATAACTAGAATCATTATTAAAATAATTCTATTTATATCTTTATTTAGTTTTGATTTATCTTTTTTAATTTTTTTAACATCATGTTCTAATTTTTTAATATATGTATTATCACCTACATTTGTAACTTTAATTACTACTTTATCATTTTTAGAAGATACTAAAAAAGAACCGGAAATAATTTTTTCATTCAGTCTATGAAATACGTTATTTGATTCTCCAGTAATTATCGATTCATTAAAATAACCTTCACCAGAAACAATTATTCCATCAACATTAATTGTTTCATTTTTTCCAACTATTAATAAATCTCCTTCAACTATTTCCTTTGAATTAATATTTTTAATTTCACCGTCTCGAATTACTTTAACATTTTCATCATTTATAATTTCCATTTTCTCGATAATATGTTTTGATCTTTCTTCACTTATTAAAGAGGTGACTCCATTAAAAAGAATAATTATTAAAAAACCATATTTTGTTAAAGGTATACCAGTTAGACCATTTGGATAAAATATTTGTAAAAATAAAAAAATTAAAGCAACTACATAAAGAATAATATTAAAAAAAGAAAAAAAGGACTCATAAATAATTCTTAAATGAGATTTATAAACAACTCGTTTAGTTTTATTAATCTTTCCTTCTTTTGTTAATCTTTCAACTTCACTTGAAGTTAATCCTTTTAGTTTTTCCATATGTAACTATATTTTACCAAACTTCTAAAAATATTAATCAAACAACCACTTATTAAATTTGTATTAAAGTTTTCAAAAAAGTGAATAAATTTCTTAAAAAATGACGTCTTACAGACGTCGACGTGGGTGGGGGGGAGATAATTAAATTTATTCCCATATAATATATAGTAAAAACTGCTAAGAAATAACCTTAGCAGTTTTTAAGTTTTTATATAAATATTATTCAGTTCTTAATGCAACAGCAGGATCTTTATTAGCTGCAAGTTTTGCTGGAATAATTCCAGAGATAGAAGTTAATAAGACTGAAACTAATATCATAATTATAGCTTGAAGTGGAGTTAATGCAGCAATTGTATAAACACCAGTTAAACTTCCAACAATCATATTTAATATAAATGATAATAAATAAGTTACCGCAATACCTAAAAGCCCACTAGCTAAACCTTCAATCATTGTTTCACTATAAAATAATCTTGAAACATCTTTTTTTCTTCCACCAAGTGCTCTAATAACACCGATTTCTTTAACTCTTTCAACAACACTAACATAAGTAATAATCGCAATCATTACAGTTGAAACAACTAAAGATAGAGCAGTGAAAGCAATTAAAGCATATGTAACAATATTAATCATATTGTTAACCAAATCGATAATAAGTTGAAGATTATCACTATAAATTATTTCTCCTCTTTCACTAGCAGGAATTATTTTCCCATCAACAGTAATATCAACATCATCATTCCATCTATTTAAATAATCAATAATATCTGCTTTTAAATTGAAGTTATTTGGATAAATTGAAATTGAATATGGTAATGAATTACCACCTACATCAGCTAAACTTAATGAATAAGTAGCCATTGTAGAAGTTGATGCACTCATACTTAAATCACCAACAAGTCCGATATTTATAGGATAATCTTGATCTTCAAAATAATAATGATAATTATACATCATGCCACCAATATTTATTGTTGAAGAAATCCCTTCAATGGTTGATTCTTGCATAAACATATAAGAATCTAATGTTTTTGATTCGGTTGAATTAATATATTCAACAATTTCACTATTTTTTGAATCTTCAAGCATTTTATTAGCTAAAGCAGGAGTATAATAAAATCCACTTGATAAAGACCCATAACTCACCCCTTCTTTTGGTTTTAATATCGCAGTAATTTTTAAAGGAATTCCTTCGACACTTTCATCAATATCTTTTTCATAAGCATTATATTGATATTGAGCGTTAATATTAACTAAATAAGTTTTACCATCTTCTCCAATAAATGGAAATGAAGGTAATTTTGTATCAACTTTCTTATAAATAGCGTTGTTAGGATAGTAAGTAAAAGTTTTATTTAATAATTCATCGAATGTGAAATGATTTTTATCTAATTCAGGATCATAACGATCATTTTCTGCTGCACGATAAACAATATTAAAAAATTCTTCTTGAGAATAATAACCAAGTTCTCCTAAAACAATATCTGTTAAAGATTCATCAGAAGATAAAACAATCATTATCTCATTTGCTTCTTTTGGTAAATAGGAAGTTTCTGGATCAGAAACAATCTCATATTGTTCAAAAACATAATCTTCATTATTTAATGTTTGATCAAAAGGTTTTGCTAATGTTGAAATTAAAGAAGCATAACTTCCAAAGGAAGTATTTTCTAGCATACTAGTATAAGTTTGAACTATCGTGCTTAAAGACATTCTTTCGTTTTCGTAATTAGTAAAATCGATATCAGTATAAATATTATTTAAAAAATTTATTCCATAATCGTAAGTAATATCAGCATATAAAGATGGGTCTAACTCATTTAAATATTTAACATAATCTTCGGTGATATCGTTATGAATCGTAACATCATTCATTGTACCGCTAGTTTCAATTAGCATTTCTAAAATATAGTCGATATTAATTTTTCCTTCTTCAGTAGCTCCTTCAATTAAATCAACTCTACCTTGGAAAGATAAATTATTCATTAATGAAGATAAATCATAAGTTTCAGTTGAAATAGTTACAGGATTTCCTGAAAGCATATCATTTTCCATTGAATGAATATAATTTTGAATACCTGTTGAAACTGCTAAAACAGATGAAACACCAATAATTCCAATACTTCCGGCAAAAGCAACTAATGCCGTTCTTTTGAATTTAGAAAGTAAATTTCTTCCAGATAATCTAAAGGTTTGCCAAAAATTAAGTTTTGCTTTTTTTGAAACTTCTTTAACATTTTTAATTTCTTTTTCTTTATTATATTCTTCTTCGTTTAAAGGATTTGAATCATCAACAACTAATCCGTCTTTTAAATTTATAATTCTAGTTGAATATTTATAAGCTAAATCAGGATTATGAGTGACCATAATTACTAATTTATTTTCAGAAATTTTCTTCATCAAGTCCATAATTTGGACAGATGTAACACTATCTAAAGCTCCAGTTGGTTCATCAGCAAGTAAAATATCTGGTTCGTTAACTAAAGCTCTAGCAATAGCAACTCTTTGACATTGACCACCACTAAGTTGATTTCCTTTTTTTGAATAAAGATCTTTTAAACCAACTTCATCAAGAGCTTTTTTAGCTCTTTTAATTCTTTCTTCTTTTTTTAATCCGCCAATTGTAAGAGCGAGTTCAACATTTTCTAAAATTGTTTGATGAGGAATTAAATTATATGATTGGAAAATAAAACCTATACGATGATTACGATATGTATCCCAATCACGATCTTTAAATTTTTTCGTAGAAATATTATCAATAATTAAATCACCTTCCGTATAATGATCTAATCCACCAATAATATTTAATAAAGTTGTTTTACCACAACCTGAAGGACCTAAAATAGAAACAAAATCTTTACTTCGAAAAGTAATATTAATACCTTTTAAAGCATGAACAACGTTATCGCCTACTTTATAATCTTTTTTAATATTTCTAAGTTCTAACATTTGGTTCCTCCTTTTTTTATAACGATTTAATATTTTAAAATATAACGGATTTTTTTAAACTACCACATTTTAGAATTATTATTTTCTCTTAACTTTAGATTTAACTAAAACATCTTCATAAAGTTTCATCATTTTTAAAGTATCATCTAAAGTCATTGAAGGATTTTCTTTTTTGTTATTAATTAAAGAATTATATGTTTCAACAAGTTGATATTCATATCCATTAAAATCTTCTTTAAAGTTAATAGTTGAAACTAAAATAGGATAATTACTATCTTCTTTTTTATTATATATTTCAACCTTTTCAGGATTATTGATATTAATTATTTTTAAATAACCATCTTTACCATAAATAAATCCTTCACGAGAAGTTGCATCATTAATTGTTGTAAAAAAATGAGCTAAAATACCATTATTGAATGTAATATTTCCACTAATTGTTTCATCTACTCCTGTTGGATGTAATTTACTCATTACATTAATTTCTTTAATTTTATCGACAACAAACATGTCGATAAAATTAAGAGGATATACACCTACATCAAGTAAAGCTCCTCCTCCTAAGATAGGAGAATATATTCTTTCTTTATCAAAAATACGATAACCTAAATTAGCTTCAATATAATAAGGATCCCCAATTGCTCCACTTAAAATTAAAGAAGTAATTATTCCTCTTGAAGGCATATAACGAGTCCAAATAGCTTCAGCTAAAAATAAATTCTTTTTTCTAGCTAATGTAACTACTTCTTTAGCTTCATAATAAGATTGACAAAAAGCTTTTTCACATAAAACATTTTTATTATGTTCTAAAGACATTTTTATATGTTTATAGTGTTCAGCAATAGTTGTTGAAATATAAACTAAATCAATATTTTCATCATTTAACATTTCTTCATAATCTTTATAAGCTTTTTTAAATCCATATTTATTTTTAAATTCTTCACTTCTTTTTATATCTTTACTAGCTACTCCATAAAGCTCGAATTTATCTTTTAAAAATAAAAATGTTTCTGCGAGTGTATGAGCAATATTTCCCGCCCCTAAAAATCCAACTTTTATCATAATTTTAATTTCTCCTTTTTTTAATAGCCAATAATTTTATTTTTCTAAATTATTATTTTATTTTCTATATAAATCTTCAAGTGTATAAAGTTTTATATTTTCATTTATTCTGTTTTTTAATTCATAACCTTTTTTTGAAAAGAAGCCATATCTACTTACATTGAAACTTGTTTTACTAACTTCTTCGATTTCTTCATTTATAATCTCTTCATATATCTTTTTTTCTATATATTTACATTCATAAAACGTAAATCCATTAATATCTTCACTAACTATATCAAATTCTCCATTTCTTTTATTAACAGGATCATCATAATAATATTTACCTATTTTTATAAAAGGCGGATTAATTAAACCAAGTTTGTTTTGCCTAATTAAATATTCTTTTGATACTTTTTCAAAAATTTTAGGAACATAATATCGATAAAATTTTTCTTTTATCATTAAATCAAAAAAAGTATCAGGGGACATTATGCTTAAAGTTGAAGAATATGGATATATAAATGTATAAAAGAATAAAGATAAATTATCATCTATTAAATATTTAGCAATTTTATTGTTATTTTCATCATTTATTGGATATTCCTTTTTAATTAATTCCATTTGAATAAGTTTATTTAAGGTATCAACTAAAGTAGGAGATGAAGAAATTCTCGAATAATTTAAGATATCCTTAAATTTAACATAGCCTTTTGAAATAATATCAAATACTAAATTAGCATTTTCAATTTTTTGGAGCTGAGAATAAAGATAATTTCTTATTTCATCTTTTAAAGGCGAATTATTTTTCAATAATATTTCAATGATATTTTCTTTAAAGGATTTTTTCTCATCAATTAAGGAATTATAGTAAGGAATACCTCCAAAAACACAATAAAAAGATAGTTTATCTTCATTAGAAAAAGATTCATAAAAACGTGATGATTCATAATAATCCATAGCCTTTAAATTAATGATTAAAGACATTCTTCCATATAATGGGTTTTCTTCTTTTAAAAGTTTTTTCATTGTTTCAACATAAGATCCACAAATAATTAACTTTAAATTTGAAGAAAATTTGTTTTCATCAATTACTGATTGAATAATACTATCGCAACCTTCAAGTTTATTTCTTAAATAAGGGTATTCATCTAAAACAAAAATTATAGTTTCATTCTTTGCTAATTCAAAAATAAATTTTAAAATTTCTTCTAGATTATTAAATTTTAAAGGAGGTAAATTAAAAATATTCGTAAGTAAAGAAGAAATAGAATTAACGTTATCTATTTCGTTTGTTTCTTTGCATTCATAATAAATGAATTTCTTTTTAGAAGACAATAAAGATTCTTTAATTAATTCACTTTTACCAATTCTTCTACGACCATAAATTAATCCAGCTTGAAAACCATCACGATTATAAAGATTTAATAAATCATTTAGTTCTTCTTTTCTTCCAATAAATTTCATTCGGTTTCCTCCGAGTCGGTTCTATCCGAGTAAAAATATTATAACATAAAATTTATTAACACTTGCTAATAAAAACGATATTATTTAAAAACAATTTTAAAAATTTTAATTATTCGTAAATTGATAGAGCTTAATAAAAGGAATAGAATAATTAAGTTTATGAATAAAAACTTAGTTATTAAATTATTAAAACATATTTTACTTGCACTTCTTTCGGGTGTTTTAGTTGGTTTAACAATCGGACTTTATCAAAAAGGTCTTCAATATGTTTTTTCTTTTGCAACTTTAATGTTTAATAATAAAGAATGGTATTTAATAGTTACAAATTTAATAATTTTTATTCTTTTATCATTTATTAACTATATTTTAATTTTAAAATTTAAAAGTATTGATGGAAGTGCGATTCCTTTAGTAGAAAAAGTTATTGAAAGAAAAGAAGATAAAGAAAAATTAAAATTAATTGATATTCCTTTAACAATTATTAATAGTTATATCTCAACTTATTCCTTATTTACTTTAGGAAGTGAAGGTCCTTCAATTTCAATAGGAGCAAGAATTGGGAAAAGTGTTAATAAACTTTTTAAAGAAGATGATGATTTAGTTAATATTGGTTTAAATAGTGGAGCAGGGTTTGGCTGTGCTTTTCTTTCTCCTTTAGCTGGAATAGTTTATTCTTATGAAGAAGGATTACATAAATTTTCTTTTAGATCACTACTTTATGCGTTTATTATCTCTTTTTCATCATTTTTTATATGTTTTTTATTAAATAATCTTCATTTAATAAGTGTTAGTAATATTTCTTTTATTAACATAAATCAAATATTAGTTTTATTTATCATTGCACTTTTTTCATTATTAATTAGTTATTATTTTAAAAAGATAATGATTTATATAAGAATGAAATTTAATAAATATGAGAATAATATATTTATTAAATTTCGTTCATTTATATTTTTCATTATCTTTTTTATTTTAGGTTATTTTATATTTTCTTTATTAGGAAATGGTCGAAATATTATTTTAAATTTATCTTCATTTAATAATATTTATTTATTAATAGGTATTTTGTTGTTAAGAAGTTTATTTTTATCTATATTAGGTAATGGAAAAGTAAGTGGAGGAATTGTTATTCCTTTAATGGCTATTAGTGCATTAATAAGTAAAATATCGATATTATTATTTAATAATAATATTAATAATAATTTATTTTTTATTAGTAGTGAAAATGAAGAAATATTAATTCTTTTTGGAATGATTTTATTTTTTTCACTTATTAATAATGCTCCTTTAACATCTATTACTTTATTTATTGAAACATTATTATTTTCTTCATTCTTTAAAATAGAAAATATTATTACAATTTTTTCATCTTTTTCGTTTTATTTAATGATTCTTTTAATATTAATAATGAATTTAATAAATAAGTATTTATTAAATTCTAAAAATATATATGAAGAATTTATAAGAGTTGATTATATGAAGTTTTAGTAAAAATATTATAGATATTTTTAATTACTAATTTTTTTGTTATTTAATATACAACTTCAAATAATTTGACGAGTAACATTATATCTTTTAAAAACATTATAAATCTCCTTTTGTTGTTTTACGTCAATCTTACTTCAATCTCACTTCAATCTCTCATTAAAGTAACTTGAATGTCTTTAATACAAATAAAAAACCTAAAATATAAAACTTATATTTTAGGAGTAAATTTTTTAAAAGATTTTGGTGCGGGCTAGGGAAGTCGAATCCCTACGCTTATAAGGCACAAGATTCTAAGTCTTGCATGTCTACCAATTCCATCAAGCCCGCAAGTGATTAATATTATAACTTAAAAACAATAAGATAAAAAGTTTATAAAATTTATAAATCTACTATTTTTAGTATGATATTTATTAGATATCTAGTTTAATTCATTTTATAATATTAAGCATGGTTAAAAGTATTGAAAACACTAAAAAAATAGCAATTAAAATAGACGAAAAAATTAATATTAATGAACTTATTTCAGCTTTAAGAATATTTACAATTGCAAATTTAGATTTATATTTTTATTTATATAATTTACCAACAAAATATATTTCTTTAATAGACAAAAATAACAAAAATATCATTATAAATAATACTAACCAATTAAATACATATTCTTTATATAAAGATTTAATTAAAGAAGGAATGGATTTTGTTATTTCATTTGATGATATTTCTTTTATTAATAATTTAATAAAAGAAAATAATAAAATGAATAACAAAGATGAAATTATAAAAAGAGGTTTATTTTTCAAAAATAAAAATGATTATTTATTAATTTCTGATTTTAATAGAGATTATAAAGAAATCAGTGAAATTGAAGATACTTTTATTTCATCTTTTAATATTTTAAAACGAATGAAAACACTTACTAATAACAATAAAAAAGAAAATAAAAAAATAGAAATTAATTATTTAAAAATAGGGGATTATAAAGATCAGAAAATTATAGATATATTATCTAAAAGCAATGAATATAAAGGTGAAATATCTTTTAAAGATTTATTTTTAACAACTTCTTCTTTTTGTTTAACTGATTCATTATCGCTTTCAATTTTTATTGAAGTTATGGAAGGAATTAACGAACTCGACCGAGTTAATAAAGAAAATAGAAGTAATAAATCTTTAATAGGAGAATATTTTTCTAAACTTGTTTTTTCTTATCAAAAAATGAATGTAGAAGATATCAATTATTTATTGTTAAAAATAAAATTAGTTTTTAATTTCACATATCTTTTATTTATTTTACCTACTAATTTAAAAACTAATGAATATACTAAAATATTTAAACTTATAAAAGATTTATTTTAAATAAAAAAAGGAGAAGAAAATATATGAAAAACGTTTTTATTGATGCTACAAGTTTTAAATATACACAAGAAATTTCCCAAGCTTTAAGAATTTATCTTCTTAATAGACACGATTTTACATTTAATATTTTAGGAAGGAAAAACGATTTTATTACAATAATGGATGATAAAAATATTAACTTAATTGAAGATTTAACACCAGTTAACCTTCAAAATTTAAGTAATGAACAAAAAGAAATGATGAAAGATGAAGAAAAAGTTGATTATAACAAAGAGTTAAAGGAAAAGTTAATAAACGAAAATGATTTAATTATTACTTCAAAAGATTTTTCATCTTTTTTTATCCATGATGAAGATATTATTATTCGTCCATATAATAAAGATAAAAAAGACCATTCTTATGTTGTTGAGCTTAATAAAAATGTTAATTATGAAAAATTAGTCGATGATTTAAAAGATATTATTAAGTTATATAATTTAAAACTTAAAAACGATCGTCGTTTAAAGATTTATCTTTCTTCTTCTTACAACAACGATGAAACTCTTAATGAAAAATTAAAATTTTTTAGTGAATATGAAGGAATTTTACCAATAAATGAAGTTTTATCTACTTCATTTGATATTTTAATTTTAGATAACACTTCTTCTTTCTATTTTTATTCATTATTAAATTCTTTATCTGATGATAACAAAAAGGATCAAGATGAAAATAGTGAAAAAAAGAAGAAAAAAAGTGTTTTAGATTTTTTAAAAAAAGAAAAATCTCCGATTGAAGAGATTAATACTGATTCATTATTTTCTTTTTATATAATTAAAATTGATAAAAATAATAAATACACTTTTTATTTAAGGAATTTTTGTAATGCTAATTCCTTTTTTACAATCTTTGACAAAGTTTCTTCTATTTTATAAACGATGTTAATAGATTTATTAAATTTTCTATTTCTTCACCGCTAACTTCACCACTATCTAATTTAATTACACCAAAATAAAATAGTAAAACAATGGCGGTTATTTGAATAATAGTTAAAATTATTGAAGAAATTAACATTCGATATTTATGTGCACCATCTTCATATCTAATCTCATAAAAAGCTAATTCCATAACTAATAAAACTGGTGCGCCAAAAAGAATCGAAGTTAATATACAATCAATATCTCTAATTCTTCTGCTTCTTTCTTTTCTTAAATATTTTAAATATTGAATGCTTAATAAATATGTACCCAAAAAGCAAATAACTAAAAGAGAAAAAAATGTATAAATACTCATAATTTAAAACCCAACATAAATAAAAGAGCTATTTCAATAGCTCTTTTATTATAACCTAAAAAATACTTAAATATTATTTTTTCTTTAAATATTTAGCACAGTCAAGGGCAACTGCTGCTAAGACAATAACACCTTTAATTGCAAGTTGGAAGTTAGTGTCAGTAATTCCAATATAAGGGAGAATAACTGTAATCATTGTGAAGAGTAAAGCACCAATGACAACACCTCTAATTTTACCAACACCACCAGTAAATGAAACTCCACCAACAACACAAGCCGCAATAGCATCTGTTTCCATGCCTTGACCTGTTTGAGCTCTAACGTTACCTGAATAAATACCAAACATTGAACCACCAATACCATAGTAAATACCAGCTAACATAAAGACTGCTAATGTGACCCAGAATACAGAAATACCTGAGACACTTGCTGCTTCAGGATTACCACCAACAGCAAACATATTTTTACCAAACTTTGTTTTATTCCAGATAAACCACATGATAATAATACCTATAATTGCATAAATAATCATGTAAGATAAACCTGTACTTCTATATCTAATTAAGAATCCACTAACAAATTCCTTAACACCTGGATCTGGGTTACCAGTAAATGCGTTTCCAGTAATACCGGCTAACATACCAAATGTAAAAAGTTGGGTTGCAAGAGTTGAAATAAATGGATGCATTTTAAATTTTGCTGAGAAGAAGCCTGCAATTGAAGTAATAATAACGCAAGCAACAATAGAAATTAAAAATGCTAAAACAACTCTAAGTCCTAATGGTAGTGCTGAAAAATCAGGCGATATTCCAAAGAATGTAACAGATGTGGTACCACTAGTTGTAACAAGCATACCAGTTAAAACAGATGCAAGACCAACTAATCTACCTACAGAAAGGTCTGTACCAGCAAGAACAATTAGTCCTGCAACACCTAAAGCCAAGAATACTTTTGGTGAAGTTTGATTTAAAATAAGTAAAATAGTACTTAAATTTAAAAGGAATTGATGTTCTTGTACTGCATAAATAATAATTGCAAAGATAAGTAAGGCAACAATTGCAAGATATAAACCATTATTAAGAATGAATGTTTTCCAGTTAAAATTATATTTATAATTTTCAGCTTTTTGTTCAATACTTTCAGCAATAGGCATCTTCTTATTATTAGCATTTTCAATTGCGTTGAATCTCATTAAATATAATTGATGTAATTCATCTTTTAATTTATCGCATTCATCATGATAATTTACTTTTAAGTCACCAGCAATTTGAACGTGAGCAACTTTCAAGTCTTTGATTTCACTAGCAAGATTTTCACCGCCAGCAGCTTTAGTTTCAGCTAAAGCGTTTTTATATCTTTCGTTCTCTTTAGCTAAATCTTCTTGATATTTTGCTTTTAATTCAGCGAATTTTGCTTTATTACTAGCTTTCTTTTCTTGAATAAATCCATTGCTTGTAACTTTAATGTAATTAATAAAATCAGCAACTTTTTCAGCAATAATATCTTTATTGCTTTCTTTATTTTCTTTTGCTAATTCTAATTCAGCTTTACATTTAGCAATAATTTTTCCCTTAGTTTCTTTATCAAGTTGTTTATTTTTCTTTACGTTTGTAATCTCGTTTTTTAAATTTTCGATTTTTGTAACGCCGTTTAAACGTAAATCATTCAATTCAACTTGTCTTCTATCAATTTCTTGTTGGAATTGATCAATAGGGGAAAGGTTAACAGTGTTTTCCATAATTTAAATCCTCTATTTATTATAAATATTTAGCACTTAAACGTAATAATTCTTCTTGGTTAGTTTCTTTTGTATTGACTATACCAGCAAGACGATAATTACTCATAACTGCGATTCTATTAGTAATACCTAAGATTTCAGGCATTTCACTTGAGACGACAATACAAGTTTTACCTTGTTTAGCCATATTAATAATGAGTTGATAAATTTCATATTTTGCACCAACGTCGATACCTCTAGTAGGTTCATCGAGAAGGAATACTTCAGGATCTCTTTCGAGCCATTTTCCGATAATAACTTTTTGTTGATTACCACCAGAAAGAGCTGTTATTAAATCACCAGGCCCCATACATTTTGTATGCATTTTATGAATTTCTCTTATTGTTGCATCTTTCATCTTTCGATTATCAAGTGCAAAACCAGTCATATTTTTATCTAATGATGTAATTGTTGTGTTAAAAGTTAAATCACCTTTAGCAAACATACCATTAGCTTTTCTTTCTTCTGTTACAAAGGCGAAATTATAATCCATTGCTTCTTTAGCATTTTTGAATTTAATGTCTTTTCCTTTATAAATAATTTTCCCTGATTTAATAGTTCTTAAACCAAATAAAGTTTCTAATAATTCACTTCTTCCAGCTCCGACAAGACCATAAATACCAAAAATCTCGCCTTGCTTAACTTCAAAACTAATATCTTTTAATAAAGGAGCATATTGAGTAGAAAGACCTTTTAACTCTAATACAACATCTCCAGGAACGTTGTCAACTGGAGGGAATCTTTGATCAAGTGAACGTCCAACCATTGCTGAAATAAGTTCGTTCATATTAGTTTCTTTTGTTGATTTGGTCATAATCATTTCACCATCTCTTAGGACAGAAACTTCGTCACAAATTTCAAAAACTTCATCCATTTTATGTGAAATATAAACAAAACTAATACCTTGTTTTCTTAATTCATCAACAATAGAGAATAATTTTTTAACTTCTCTTTCTGTTAATGAAGAGGTTGGTTCATCCAAAACAATAATTTTAGCATCATAAGAAACAGCCTTAGCAATTTCACACATTTGTCTTTGTGAAACCGACATTGTTCTCATAAGTTGTTTAGGATTAACATTCATTTTTAATCTTAAAAATAGATTCTTTGTTTCGTTAAGCATGTATCTTTCATCGACCATTCCACCCTTTGTTGGATATCTTCCAAGCCACATGTTATCCAAAACTGTTCTATCAAGACATTGATTCAATTCTTGGTGAACCATTGCGACTCCATTTTCAAGAGCATCTTTAGGACCTGTAAAATTAACAGGTCTTCCATCAAAAATTATTGAACCATCATCACGATTATAGATGCCAAACAAACACTTCATCATTGTCGATTTTCCAGCACCATTTTCGCCCATGAGGCCCATAACCGTTCCTCTTTTAACTTTGAGGTTAATATCCTTTAAGACGTGGTTTTTACCAAAAGATTTCGAAAGTTTTTCTATTTCTAGGATATTTTCATTTTCCATCTTTTTACCTCACATCAATAATTAAATAAAACGCCCATATAATTTACGTCATTGTATGGGCGTTATAGTTACAAATTAGTTAGATTATGCTAATGCGTGATACCAATCTTTAATAATTTGACCTTGAGCAACACCTTGTCCAACAGATCCTGAACCAACATAGTAAACTTTATCTAATGTTGAAAGATCAGCAACACCTGAGTCGTCTGATTTCTTTGGTTGTCTATTGAAGAAGACGACTGGTTTATCACCAACTGCATTAAGATATGCTTCATAGTTAGCGTGAGTAATAATATTTAATGCGTAACAATCATAATTACCTTCAGCAGCAGCTGATGTAACTCTTTCTAATAAGTCAGTATCATTTTGTCCATCGCCAGCGATAACTGTAACATCAAATCCCATAGCTTCAGCATAATGTGGTAATGCTTTATAGTATGTCTCATTAATGAAGTTATCTGTAGCATTATAAACAGCGACTAACATTTTTTTGCCTTCGATGCCTTCAACTTTTTCAACATCGACATAAGCACCTGGTTTTAATGAATCAGCATTTCCAGCTGTAACAGCAGCAAATTCTGTTTGAATAATATGTTCATCATAACCTTCGAGATTTAAATTAGCTTTTCCGCCATAAGTATCATCGATAACAGGATCATTTCCTAAAATTAAGTTAGCTAAAACTGTAGCAGTTGCTAAAGCTTGGTCATCACCGTTTTGTGAAACTGAACCAGCTAATGTTCCTTCCTTAATCATATCACATGCAGATGATAAAGCATCAAAACCAACAATTGGAGTACCTTTTAATAAACCTGCAGCACCTGAAGCAGCAACAGCCATACCATCATTGTTAGAAACAATGAAATCTAAGCTTGAACCATATTGGTTAATTGCTCTTTCAACGAATTCTTTAGCAGCTTGGTCGTTCCATGTTGAACCGTCAGCAGCAACACAAGTGTGTCTTTCTAATTCTTTAGCTGTAAATCCGCCTTCAGCAGCGATTTCATTTAAAGCATCGACACAACCTTTTGTTCTATCTTCAGCTTCTGGGTTTCCATCTTCACCAACTAAGATGATGTAACCTAATTCGCCATCAGAAAGAGCATTTTCTAATGTCCATTCTGTAGCAGCTGAATCACCACCACAAGATGCTAAACCAGCAGCCATTAAAGCGACAGCAGCAATTCCAGGAATTAATCTTCTTTTCATATTATTTAATTTTTCCTCCTAATAATTCCGTTTAAATTAACCAAGATAAAGTAATTTCGATAAGAATTTTATTTATCTTTTAGTCTTCTTTATTATAATTTGAAAGCGCTTTCATATCAACTTTTTTTCAATTTACATTAATATTAATGTTGATTAATGTGCATTTTATCGAAATTTTTATTTAAATTTTTTTCTATTTTAGATTGACAAAAGTATCTTATTAACATATTTAATAATGAAAAAGTGTGAAAATAATTAAAAAAGTGAGAAAAAATCAAGAAGAGAAAGGTTATATATAGTGTTTGCTGAATTTAGTTCATATTTCAATTCGTTTAATCTTGATGAACTAGCTTCAAAGTATGAATAATAAATGTAATCAGCAAATCTATAATATTCATTTTGTAAACCACCTAAAAAGTATGAATATTTATAATCAAATAAAGTTGTTTCTAAATCCGAAGCAAAATAAGACGTTTTTACATCCTTTTCACTTCTAAAGAAAAGATTTTTAGATTATTTTCATACTGAACAGGTAAATATATATTTAAATTTATTTCCAAGTAAGAATGTTCTTCTATTTTATAATATAAGGAAATTTTATTTATATTATTTAAGGTGACTAATAAAATATCGTTTAAGTTCCCTTTATTAGCCGATTTAACATTAAATTTAATTGATTTTAACCAAAAAATGATATGGAATCTCTATTTTCAAAATTAATATAAGATATGACTAATTTTGTTTTATCTAAATTTATATAATTAGATATGAAATATTCAAAATCATTTAGCCTAGAAAAATAAAAATTGAAATCTTATTTTTCATAATTTGTAGAACAAGAAGCATTAGTTAATAAGGCAAAAATAATTAAACTATATTTTAAAAAATTTTTTAATCTTTTATTCATACCTTATTTAAAATTATTATAATTTAATTTTCCATTTTATTTAAATAAACATCATATTTAATTTTTATAGCGTTCTGTTTTTTCTTATATACTAAATGATCTTTAAGTAATTCAATTGATTTTGATGAGATTTTATCATAATCAAAATCAATTGAAGGAAATTTATAATAAAATCCTAATCTTTTAATATCATTATCAAATCCTATAACATGTATTTTTTTAAGTAATTCGTAATATTCTTTTTTATACATTAAAGCATCTAATAAGATACGGTCATTATAAAAGAATATTCCATCATAATTTTCATTTTTTATTAAGTTAGGAAACGATTTTAATCCCTCTTCTATTGTTACAAGTTTATATTCTTTATTATATTTTTTTACGATATTTAAAAATCCAATCAATCTTCTTTTAGAAGCTTCACTAGCTTTTTCATAAACATAAATTAGTTTTTTGGCGTTTTTATTTATTAAATAAGATGTAGCAATTTCTCCACCCTTAATATCATCAGTATATAATGAATCAACATATTGATTTTCACTAACTCTACCAATAAGTTGAAGATAAATATTATTAATTTTTGCTAGTTCAATTGCTTTTTCTTCAAGTTCATTAAAAGAAATGATCGCATCTACTTTTCGATATAAACATTTCTTAATTATTTCTTCATCAACCTTTTTAAATTCGTTAGTATTAATAACTAAAAGATCAAATTTTTCATTTTCAATTTTGTCAACTATAAGTTGACCCATTAAAGCAAAATAAGGATTATGAAAAGAATCAAAAACTAAAGCAACAGTATAGATTTTAGAAAATTTAAAAGTATAGCCTTTAGCTTGATAACCGACTCTTAAAGCTTCTTTTCTAACTATCTCTTTAGTTTCTTCACTAATATCACTTAAATCTCTTAAAGCATGAGAGACCGTATTTATCGATAAATTTAAGTTTTTAGCAATATCTTTTAATCCAACTTTTTTTGTTTTTAACATAATAAAAAATATTATAACAATGTTAAATACAAAATTTAATTAAACTTTAGTTAATACGTATTTAATATTTGAATCACTTTTAATTAAAAATTTTGTATTTGCTTTTATAAAATAAGATTTGTATTTACTTACTTTTTTATTATTAATATATCCTTCTCCTTCTATAACTGTTAAACACGAAAAAGAATCATTAAATGCATATTCTTTTACTTCGTTTTTATTTAAATTTTCTAAAAAACACGTAAAATATTTTCTTTTTATTTCTTTTTCATTAGTTAAAGTAATTGTAGAAAAATCTAATTTCTTTAAATTAATAACATCCAAAGCTTTTTTTATATGTAATTCTCTTTTTTTACCACTTTTTTTATCAATACGGTCATAATCATATAATCGATATGTTAAAAAAGATGATTCTTGTATTTCTAAAAGAGTTATTCCTTTTCCTATAGCGTGTATTGTACCTGGTTTAATTAAAAAGATATCTCCTTTTTTTACCATCACCTTATTTAATAATGATAATAAGTTATTATCATTAATAGATTTAACAAAATCTACTTTTGTTAAATCTTTATTTAATCCTAAATATAAATAAGATGATGGTAAAGAAGATAAGATAATCCACATTTCTTCTTTACCTAAACTATTTTCATGATTTAAAGCATATTCATCGCTAGGATGAACTTGAATTGATAAAGAATCATTAGAATCGATTAATTTAATTAGAGTAGGAAAAAATAATTTATTATTAAAAACAAAAGAAGATATATTACTTCCTAAATCTTTTTTATAATCAACTTCTTTTCTTACTTCTTTTAACTTTTTATTATCATTTTCATCAATAAATAAAGAAGGACCTTCATCTAAAAAAGATAACTCCCATGATTCACTTATTTTTTCATATTTATTATTTATATCTTTATAGCTTTTTAATTTTGTTCCACCCCAAAGATATTCTTTTAAAGATGGAATAAGTTCAACAATATCTTCCATATTAAATATTTATTACCTTTATTTATATTTATACTTATATTTATTTATCTTTAATTTTATTTTTATAAATTCATTAAAAGATTAAATAAATCTTGATATTTATCAATTAATTCTTCACTCTCTTCTTTATTTAAAGAATTAACTTCAATATAACATTTTAATTTTGGTTCAGTTCCACTAGGGCGAATCATAAAACGAGTTTCGTTTTTAAAAATAAGAATTAAAACATCACTTGAAGGTAAGTTTATTTTCTTTTTATTATTATTTATATCACTACTTTCTTTATTTAAATAATCTTCTTTAATAATTACTTCTTCTTTTAATATATTAGATAACTCATTTAATGAAAGATTTCTTATTTTTTCCATAATTTCTTTCATTTTTTTCATTCCGTTTTCACCATCAAAATTATGTGTTAATAAAATATTTTTATAATAGCCATATTCTCTATAAATAGAATCTAGTTTATCAATTAGTGAAATGTTATTTATTTTATAAAAATAACACATTTCACTAATTAAAAGAGAAGCATTAATACTATCTTTATCTCTTATATCAGTATTTGTTAAATATCCATAACTTTCTTCAAATCCTAATAAATAATTATCTAATTTATTTTCTTTTTCTAAAGAGTTAATAATTTCTCCTATAAATTTAAAACCAGTTAAGACTGTTTTTAAATTTATATTATATTTTTTAGCTATTTTATCTATTAAAGAAGTAGATACAATACTTCTAACTACTACTTTATTATTAAAATAAGATTTATCTACTTTATTAATGTTTAAATTATAGTCAATAATAAAATCAAGTAATAAAATAGCAATTTCATTACCAGAAGGATAATAAATTTCTTTTTTTATTTTATCATTTATTATTAAAGCAACTCTATCTGCATCTGGATCAGTTGCAAGTAAAATATCACTAGAAGTATTTTTTAAATATTTTAATCCTAAAGAGAGTGTTTCTTTTAATTCTGGATTAGGTTTAGGACATGTTAAAAATAAAGGGTCTGGTTTTTCTTGTTCTTTAACAATTATTAAATCTTTAAAACCACTTTTAAATAAAACTTCTTTAACATATCTTAATCCTGTTCCATTTAAAGGAGTATAAACTATTTTAAAATTTTCTTTTTTATCTCTATTTTTTAATAAAGATGAAGATAAAGTAGAGTTTATATATTCATCAAAAACATCATTATTTATATAAGATAAATATGATTTATCGATATTTTTTTCATCGCTATGTAATTTAAAATCTTTAAAAGTATCAACGCTATTAATTTTAGTTAATATTTCATTAGCTTCATTTAAAGTAATCTGATAAGCATTTTCATTATAAACTTTATAGCCATTATATTCTTTTGGATTATGAGAAGCAGTAATTATAATTCCTCCATTAGCTTTAAGCTTTTTAATTGCAAAAGAAACTACTGGAGTAGGGGTAAGTTCTTTAAATAAATATACTCTTATTTTATTAGATGCTAAAACAAGGGAAGAAAGATAAGCAAATTCTTTGGAATTATGGCGAGAATCATAACCAATAACTACACTTATTTCTTCATTATTACTTATTTTTTCTTTATATTTTTCTTTTAAATATAAGGCAAAACCTTCAGTTGCTTTATATATATTATATTTATTAAGTTTAGAAGAACCTAAAGACATTATTCCTCTAAGTCCCCCGGTACCAAAACTTAAATCTTTATAAAATAAATCATTAATTATTTCTTCATTTTGTATACTTTTTAACTCATTATAATCATTTTCATCAATATTTTTTAAAGAATCTAACCAATATTTATATCTAGACAATGTTTCTTTTTCCATAAACTACTACTTATCCTTATATATTTAAATTATTTTTTAATTTATTATTCTTTTTTTAAAATAAGGGCATCAAAGTTGATGCCCTTATATTTTTTTATTCATTATTTAAATATTTTAAACTACCTTGAGAAAGAAGTTTTCCACTCTTTCTATCAAAAAGTAATATTTCTTTACCAATGAAATTAAGTTTACAATTTGATCCAACTTTATAATCGACTCCACCAAATATAACACCAGTAAGAATAAATTCACCTAATCTAATTTTAACAGTTGTTTCCATTCCACTAGGAAGAGCATTATAAATTTCTCCATTGATTAATCCATCATCATTAAGAGATATAAATTCTGGACGAATACCAATAACGTATTCATTTTCATCAATAACTCTTTCTTCAGTTGAATCAACTGTTTCAGTGACTTTTTGAATAGAGAATTTAAATTCTTGATCTTTATTACCTTTTTCAACGAATTTTTTATCTTTTTTCAAAGATTCAACTTCTTTTTCTTTTTCTTTAACTTCATTATCTCTTTCTTCTTTTTCTTTAGTTAAATTTAAAGATGTTGTAGGAACATATTCAAACTTTAACCCATCAAACATCGAGAGAGTAATTTTTTCATTTTCATCTTGAGAAGCAATTGCTTCAACAAAGTTAATAGCTGGAGAACCAACGAAATCAGCAACAAAAATATTATTTGGTTTTTTATAAACATCTAATGGGGCATCGTATTGTTGTAAAACACCATTATTAATTAAACAAATTTTTGTAGCTAATGTCATAGCTTCAAGTTGATCGTGAGTGACATAAACAAATGTCGAACCAGTTTCAAGATGTAAACGTTTAAGTTCACCTCTCATTTCAAGTCTTAATTTAGCATCAAGATTAGAAAGAGGTTCATCCATAAATAAGACTTTTGGTCCAGGAGCTAAAGTTCTAGCAATAGCAACTCTTTGTTGTTGACCTCCAGAAAGTTCACTAGGATATCTTTCCATGAATTCGCCAATCTTAACAACTCTAGAAACATGTCTTACTTTTAAATCGATTTCTTCAGCACTTAATTTTCTATATTTCATTAAGTGTACTTTCTTTCCATCCCAAGATTTATTATCAAAATCAATTGAAGGAATTTTTTCACCCTTATTATTAAGATGGAAATTATTATTTAAATAATCACTTCTTGTTCTAGCTAACAATGTTTCATAATCTTTAAGTTCATTTTCTACTAAACTCTTTTGTTCTTCTTCGCTCTTATCTTTAATTGATAAAGCAAATTCATATAATTTTTTAGCAGTTTTTAATGAAACATTAGTTTTTCTCATGATAACTTTTAAAGGTTTTTCATTTTCATTAGCTGCGTAATCAAAATAAGAAAGAAGCGTTTTATAATCTTTGATTGCTTCATAACTCAAATTTAAAGCAATATAATCTTCAGCGAGTTCAGGTTCGCTTAAAACATAACCTTCACTATTTAAATCAATACCTTTTTCTTCGTATTTATGAGTAATTGATTCTAATTCTTTTTCCTTATTTTCAATTTCTTTAGCACAAATAGAAGATAAATCGTCTTTTTCTTCTAAATGTAAATCAAAAATATATTTTGCAGTAAAATTAGAAACTTTAAATTGATCAATAATTGCAATTAAAGTTCTTCTTTTATCGACTTTTCCGTTTTTATCAATATTTTGTTTGGTGAGTTCAACTACTTTTTGAGGATTTTTTAAAACTAAAATATCATTTTTAATTTTTGTATAGTTTGAATCAACAACTGGTAAATATTCTTTTAAATTTTGTAAGCCAAACTCGATATTTTTTTGTACTGTCATATGTGGCCAAAGAGCATAGTTTTGGAAAAGGAAGCCAACATGTCTTTTACTTGCAGGAACATTAATTCCTAAATCACTATCAAAAACCGGGATACCATTAATTAAAATTTTTCCACTAGTTGGAGTTTCAAGACCTGCAATCATACGAAGTGTAGTAGTTTTACCACATCCTGATGGGCCAAGTAATGTAATGAATGAATAATCATCTATATGGAGATTTAAATTATCAACGGCATAGAAATCTCCCCATCTTTTTGTAACATTAATTAAATCAATTGTAGGCATAATTAACCTCCTATACCTTTATCTAAACTTGCTCCAGTAACCTTATTAATAAGCCAGTTAAAGAGTAAGATAACAATAACAAGAATTAAGTTTGCACCATTTTCTAAAGCTGGAAGACCAGTTTCTTCAAGTTGGAACATCAATGTTGTAAGAATCATTCCAGTAGGAGCAATAAATACGAACAATGAAAGTTCCCTCATACAGCTAATAAATGGTAATAAATATCCACTTAAGAAACTTGATTTTTGAATTGGGAAAACAATTCTAACCATACGTTTCCACCAAGGAATGTTTTGAATCATTGCAGCTTCTTCAATTTCTCCACTAAGTTGAAGCATTGCATTTAAACTACTTCTACTTGCAAATGGAATATATTTATAAGCACCAACAATTACACAAAGTAAGAATGGAGCTGCATATAACCACGAAATATTTAAAGAAACCATAAAGAAGATAGCTGAAATTGAAATTGATGGTAATAAGTAAGGTAAGAATGCTAGAGCATTAACACCTTGAGCCATCTTTGATTTCCTTTTTTTAGATACCGCATAACCGATTAATAATCCAAATGTCCCGGCTAATAATGAACAAACTAAAGAAAGAACAATAGATCCTCCTAAAGCTTCCCAAATTTGAAGAGTATAGAAAATGCCTTTATATCCGTTCCTTAAAACTTCCTTAGAAGTCCACCATTTAGTAGTAAATCCAATAGAGTAATCTCCACTATTTGGTAATAATGATTCAAAAATAAACGAAACCATTGGACCAATACAGAAGAATAAAACTAAGATTGAAAGAATTATAGCAACAACCCATTTTCCAATCTTTCCAAGGTTATTTTTTGTAACTTGTCCAGATTTTCCACTAACGGTTGTATATTGTTTTCTACTTCCTGTTGAGAATTGGTTAATCATTAAAATAAGAACACCAATTACAATAAGAATTATTGAAATAATTGCGCCCATACCAGCTTGAGAAGAGAATTTTCCAGCTTGTAGCATAACTTGTAATTCAGTAGCTAAAACTTCAAAATTAATTGGTTTTCCTAATGTAACAGCAACTGGATATGAAGACATTGCTGAAGAGAAAACTAATAAAATAGTTGATAAAATAGCTGGTTTTACAATCGGAACTGTAATTCTAGTAAAAATTTTATAACGAGGAATATTTAAAATTGTTGCAGCTTCTTCTAAGTTTGCATCCATATTTCTTAAAATTCCACCAATTAAAATGTAAGCAAATGGAGCGTAATGTAATCCTAAAACTAATGAGATAGAAAAAGGACCATAAACTAACCATTCAGGTGAGGCAAACCCAGTTAATGCTTGAAGTTCCCCAACATATCCAGCAGTACAATTTGTGGAAATAAAGAAGTTTTTCCAGAAAAGTGCTAAAGTCCATTGTGGCATGATATATGGGAAAATAAAGACATTAGATATGAATTTTTTAAAAGGCATATTAGTTCTTGTAACTAAAAATGCAACTACTCCACCAAAAATAACAGCGAACACGCATGCTAAAACCGAAACAAGTAACGAATTTCCTAATGGTTTATAAAAATATCCTAAACTTGTTTCAGATGCAAAAAGTTCTTTCCAATGATAAAAAGTAAAACTTCCTAGTGGAAGGCCACTAGCCCCTACTTCCATTAAATGAATTGTAAAAGCATCTATCAAAACATAAATCATTGGAATTAGGTTAAGAATAAGTAACATAATTCCAAAGATTACTAATATAGAATTAGCTGGTACACCAAAGAAAGTTAATCCTTTATTAACATCTTTTTTAACTTTTAATTTGAAGGAGTTTAAATTAAGTGTATTTTCCATTTTGTTGCTCCTTAATAAATATATCTAGTTAGGCCAAATTTTGGCCTAACTAGATATTAAATAAACGAAATTATTAATTATTTGTTAGCAATAACGTTTTTAATGAAATTGTTAACATCATTATATTCAGTAACAATAAATGCTGGATCTTCAATAACAACATTTGCTTCATCTTCCCACCAACTTGATGCTGGGTCATTTAAACATGAGAAGACATTTTCACCATTATCATCTTGTGTCCAAGTATAGTCTTCAGCAAGTGTTCCGTGTCCATATTTAGTTCTATCAACATTGATTGAAGGCATTGATGGATAATCACCAATATCAACTGCCCAAGCACTATAACCTTCTTTTGTTGTACTTAAGAAGTTAATAAATGCACATGCTGTCCAAGGATGAGCTGCATAAGGCATAATTTGGAGATAGTGTTTATACATAAATCCACCAAATCCTTTAACAAGTGAAGCACCTTGAGTTGCTCCATCACTAGCATCTTTACCTAAAGCTGCGATAGTAATATCTTTCTTTGTAATAGCAGCTGTTTCTTGAATTGATGCGATTTTTGAATAAACAATCCAACCAAATCCACCTTGGTCTTTCATAAATGCGTCTCTAGCAGCACCATCATCAGCATAGAAGATTGCATTTTTAAGGAATCCTTCGATAAATGCATAAGCATATTTTTGATCGCCATATTTTTCATATGGAGTTAAATCTAAATCTTTGTTATCGTTAGTTGGATCATTGAAGGCTTCTTCTAAAACTGAACACCATTCTTCACCAGTTAACATAATTAACCAGTCTCTATTAACGTTTTCATTATCTGGAGACATTGTATGGATTCTTGCTCCATCAACAGTAACATCCCAAACGTTATCTAAAACAACATCTGCACCACTTCCACCATTATTAACCATCCAAGTTTTCATATTATATTGTAATGAGAATGGGTTAGCATTTAATGATTTATTGGTATCTGGGTCATCATTCCATTCTTTTGGAACATAATTTAAGAAATAACCAGTATTAATACCTAAATTTTGTAATTGATAACCATCTTGGACTAATGCAGCATCATATCCATCTGTAACACCTGCTTCGATTTCTCCACAAAGTGTTAAATAGATTTCACCATCAACTGCTGTGTCAGTTGTAATTGTCATATTTGAACATGCTGAATTATATTTTGATAATTCAGCTTTGAAAGCATCAATAGCATTTTTAAATCTTGATGACGTACCGATGAATTTTAATGTTCCGCCATCGATTTCATCAGCAGCTTTTTTCATTAATTCATCTCTACTCATGCTTTGAGCTTCTTTAATAACGTTTTGATTTGTTTCTTTAATTTCTGATGTTCCTGTATTACCACAGCCTGTCATAGCACATGCACAGAGTAAAGCAGCACTAACAGTAAACAAATTTCTAACTTTTTTCATTATAAATTATTCCTCCTGATAGAAATTTTCTTGATACTTTAATTATAAATGGAAGCGCTTACATTTCAAGAGAAAAATTTTACAATTTATTAAAGGCAAATGATTAGAATTAAAATTTTAACGATATTTATCGAATATTCTCGAATTTATTAATTGTAAAGAATTTTTAAAAATTAATTATAAATTCTGAACCTTTTCCTAACTCAGAATCAACTTTAATTTCAAAATCATAATAAGAACAAATATATTTAACAATAGATAAACCTAAACCCGTACCGCCATTTTGTCTACTTCTAGCTTTATCAACTCTAAAGAATCTTTCAAATATTCTTTGTTGATTCTCTTTTGATATACCAATTCCAGTATCTTTAATAGAAATATAATGATTTTTATTATTGATAGTAATAAAAATATTTCCACGTGGTAAATTATAACGAATACTATTTTCAATTAAATTTTTAAAAAGGTTATAAAAATCGTCTGGATTCATTTTTATAATACATTTTTCATAGTGTTTAACGATAACAATTTCTTTTTCTTTAATTTGATTATCAAGCATAGAAAGAATTTTATTGATTTCTTCACTTACATCAATTTTTTCAATAGGTCTTAAATTATTATTTTCTAAAGAAGAAAGTTCAAGCATTTCTACAATAAGTTTATTCATTCTTTCACCTTCTTTTATCGTTCTTTCATTAGCATTAGCAATTTCTTCTTTGCTAGATAAAAGCCCATCTTTAATCAATTCTTGGAACCCTAAAATTGATGTTAAAGGTGATTTTAATTCATGAGCAGCATTAGCAAAGAAATCTCTTTTCATTTTTTCTGAATTATATTTATCAGTAATATCAATAATTAAAATAGATACTGATTTATTATTTTGGCTTTCTTCAAAAGAAGAATTAATTGAATTTGTATTAAATTCATAAACTCTCCCATTAATTTCTTTATTAAAAACCATTTTTCTATTCGTTGATAAAGTAATTTTTATATTTAAAGATAATTCTTTTGGTAAATCATTTTCATTAAATCTATATAAATTCTTATCAAAATTTAAAATATCACGAGCTTTTTGATTGGACAAAATAATCTCGTTAAAAGTATTTAAAACTAAAATTCCTTGATCAATTGAATCGAGTAAAAAATCTAACCTTTTTTCACTTAAATAGTTATTTTGAAGTTCAATATCGAGTTTTCTTCTTGTATCTTTTAAAATATTCGCTAAATTTTCAACATCATTATCATATTCAACCATCGTCTCAATTTTAGCGATTTGTCTAAGTTTTCTTACTTGATGTTTTAAATATAAAGTTTCTTTTTTATATTTTTTATAAATTAATATCCACGAAGTTAAAGTTATACTTAAAATTAATATAGGAATAATTATAAGTAAGGATTTTAAAATTAAATAGGTAGTAGAAATACTAACGATTGTTACTAAATAAAGATTTGTATTTTTATTTAAAGAAATATAAGCAAAACCTTCATAATTTAATATATTTGAATCATAAATAGTAATTATTTTATTTTCTTTAAATGAAAACGATAATAAATCTTCTTTACTATAATCATTTTTTAATGAAGTAGAAAAAGTATTATCATTTAAAGAAAATACCATTAATTCATAGTTTTTAAAATTATTAGTTATAAAAGAAATATAAGAAGTAAAATTATCTTCATTTATATTTAAAGATATATTTTCATTTAGATTAAAAGCATTCTCTTTTAATCTATTTTCTTCATAGTAAAAAGGTATTAATAAACTAACTAATGAGATAATAGTTATTAATAATCCGATTAAAAGAGGTAAGACAATTCTTTTAAATTTAATCATTATTCTATTTTATATCCATTTCCATATATAGAAACAATAAAATTTTTATCATTATCATTAATTTTTTCTCTAATAGATTTAATATGCATATCAATAGTTCTAGAAGAGTTATTTTTATCTTCTTTTTTCCAAATAACTTTAAAAAGTTCATCTCTAGATACTACTTTTCCTCTATTTTTAAATAAATATTCAATAATTTTATATTCATTTTTAGTTAAATCTACTTTTTCATCAAAATTATATAAACTTTCATTTTTTTCATCTAAAGAATAATGATCAATCTTAATAATAAATTTAGTTTCCAAATATTTACGATAATTAACATTTACTCTTGAAATTAATTCTTTAATATTAAATGGTTTAACAATATAATCATCCGCTCCATTATTTAATCCATTAACTTTATCTTCGATTAATGATTTTGCACTAATTATAATTACTGGAATTGAAGAAGAAAATTTTCTAATTTCTTTTAAAACTTCATCACCTTGAATATGAGGAAGCATTAAATCAAGTAAAACTAAATTAGGTTTAGTTTTATTAAATTCATCTAAAAAAAGTTCTCCAGTTTCAAAAGATTTAACATTAAAACCAGATTTAGTTAACGCAATATTAATTAAATCTGATATTTCTTTATCGTCTTCCACTGAATAAATTAAATACTCATCCATAATTTTTACCTTGTATTTAATTTTACATATTTTTAAATAAAAATTGTAATTATTTAAAGTTTTAATTTTCTAATTTGTAAATTTTTATTCCATCTTTTAATATTTCATTTAATAATTCAATATTTTGATTTATATAATTAGCACTCAAAAGATCAACCTTTTTAGCAAGTGATTCTCTTAATTCCTCTACTAAAGCAAAAAATTCTCCTCCTTTGATATTTCCTCCAACTAGTAAATCAATATCACTATTTTCACTAGCTTTATTTTTAGAATATTAACCAAATAAATAACAAAAAGCAGCATTATATCTTTTTAAAATTTGTGGAGATATATCGATTATTTCTTGAAGTGATAAAATACCATGTTCTTCATCAATTCTTGTTTTTCTAATAACGTTTTATAAATACTTTCATATTTAAAACTGCCTATTTTTTAATTATCATTCTCATAATTTTGGTAAGTTCTTAAAGGAATAGCAACTAACTTTGATGCTTCTTTTTGAGTTAACTTCTCTTTTTTCTTAATTCTTTCAATAAATTATCTTTGTTCATAAAAATAGTTTAACTTATTATTGCGTATTTTAAATATATCGATATGCAAATATTGCGTCTTTATAATTTAAAAATACACAATAAATTTTCCTTCTTATCTATTATATAAATAGATATAATTTTCTTACCTATGGAAGAAAATTTATATTTAAAAAATAAAGTAATTGCTGTAATTGATATGAAGTCTTTTTATTCTTCTGTTGAATGTGTTGAAAGAGGATTAGATCCATTTTTTACTCCTCTAGCTGTAACAGATTTATCTAGAAAAGATGCTAGTATCGTTCTTTCAGTAACTCCATATTTAAAAAGTTTAGGTGTTCCAAGTGTTTGTCGAAGAAGAGATTTACCTAAAGATATAAAAGATATGATTTATGCTACTCCTCGAATGGAATTATATGTTAAAAAGAGTGCAGAAATAGTATCAATATTTTTAGATTTTGTCGGATTAGATGATGTTCATACCTATTCAATAGATGAATCTTTTTTAGATTTAACTCCATATTTAAAATTATATAAATGTTCTCCTTATGAACTTGCTAGAAGAATTTTAAAAAGAATTAAAGATCAAACTGGTTTAACTGCTACTTGTGGTCTTGGTTCAAATATGTTTTTAGCCAAAGTAGCTGATGATATTTATGGAAAAAAAGATCCAAATTTTATTGGAGAAATATATAGTAATGAAATAAAAGAAAAATTATGGCCAATAAAACCTTTAAATAAAATTTGGGGTATTTCAACTGGTTATTTGACTAGATTAAATCGAATTGGAATTTATTCTGTTAAAGATTTAGCAACATATCCAAAAGAAAAATTAATAAAACTCTTTGGTGTTTTAGGGGAAGAATTACATAATCACGCTAACGGGATTGATGAAACTAATATAAGAGAAAAATATATTCCAGTTAATAAAACTATTTCTAATGGCCAAGTTTTAATGAAAGATTATACTAAAAAAGGAGCATTACTTGTTTTAAAAGAGATGAATGATGATTTATGTTTTCGTCTTAGAGAAATTGGTAAAAAAACTAATGTTATTCATTTAGCTGTTGGCTATTCTTTAACTAGCGACGATGTAGGTTATTCTCATGAATTATCGCTTTCTTATCCAACTAATAACAACAAAGAAATTTATGAAGGAATTAAATATTTATTTAATAAATATACTTTAGATAAACCAATTAGAAGACTCGGAATATCTTTTTCTCATCTTTCTTCTCCTTCTTTTGATCAACTAGACCTATTTAAAGATTATAATGAGCTAGATAAAGATGAAAGACTTTATGATTATATCGATTTAATTCAAGAAAAATATGGTAAAAATAAATTATTAAAACTAGATAGTAAAAAAGAAGACTCTACTATTAAAGAAAGACATAATCAAATTGGCGGACATAGAAGATAACTAAAATAAATCACTAAATTAATTTAATGTATTTACTCTCATTGCAAAAATAGGAATATCATTTTTTAAAGTTATAAATAAATAAAATGGTTTATCTAAATAAATATCAGGTAAATCTGGAACTCCTGCACCAGGAGCTCCACCAGTTGAAATGCTTACTCCTTCAAAACCATCTTCATTTATTTCAAAATAATTATCTTGTAAAAATCCTTCAAGAGTATAAGAAATTGATCCTTCAGTTACTTTATTTCCTACATAGCTTCCATATATTTCTCTTGATTTTGCTACTTCTTCATAATTAGAAATTGAATTTGATGAAGTGTAGGTAAAAAATGGGAAAGCAATATTGATATTTTTAGAATTTCCATTTTCATCAGTATAAAGAGAATATGTTCTTCGATAATTAGAAAAATATTCTTCTAAAGGAAGATCATCGATTGTTTTATCTTCATTTGAATTTATAACAAAAATCATATCAAAATTAGTTGTTTCACCTTTAAAACTTAAAACTTCATTTACTTTATCAATATGATATTTTGTAGGAATAACACCAAATCTTGTTTCATTTCCATTTCCATTTATATCTTTAAAAACATGTCTTGTAGTAGAAAACTCTCTCTTTTCTTTAATTTTTAATCCGGAAACATAATTTAAAGAAGAATCATAATTAAGTTTATATTCATAATTTATTTTAGTTTCTAAATCAGTACTTAATTTATCACTTATAGCTTCTTCTAAACTTTCTTTATCTTTAGCAAAATATGAAGAAAAAGAAAAATCTTTACTATATTTTTTTAAAGAATTTTTATCAAAGCCGATATTTAATCCTGCAATTAGGTTTGTAAATTTAAAAACGCTATTTTCATTATTTGAAAAACTAACGTTTTTAAATTTATTAAATTTTTTTAACATCTCTTCACTATTTTCTTTATTAATATTATAAGATTTTAAAATTTCATCGCTTGAAGTAACTTCTATAGTTAAAAAATTTAAAAATGAAGAAAAAGGCGAAAATAAAATATTTTTTTCTTTACTTTCTTTACCTTTTAAAGCAATAGACGAATCTTCATAAAGTAAAGAAGAAAAATTAATTAAAGAAAGGGAAATAAAATCATCATAATTTATTTCATTACTTTTATAATTTCTCATTTTTGTTTCATAAATTACTTCATATGGTTTAAAAAGGTTACAAGAAGAAATCAAAGCGGTTAATAAAGTTAAACTCATTAATTTAAAAAGTTTTTCCATACTAGTTTTCTCCTTTCTTTATTAAAAAGTTTTTTATTTATATTAAATAAGATTATGTTTAATTATTTTTTGGTGCAAATATATAAATTATTTCCACGTGAAAATAAAAATATTAGGTTTTAATCATTATTTTCTAAATTATAGAAGTATTCTTTTAATTCTTCTTTAAAAGAAAGTAATGATTCATTATTTATTAAAGAAGAATCATATATAAATGTATATTTTTCATTATTATTTTCTTTATCAATTAAACTAGAATATAAAAGAGTATTATATTCATCATTAAATAATCTACTTACATCATAAAAATAATTATTTTTATTATCTTCATATATTAAATTAGTTAAACTACTACTTTTTGAAGAATATTCTCCAAAAAGTAAAATAAATTCTAAATTATCATTATTATCTATATTAAATTTAATAAAGATCATTCCTTCATTTATTCTATCATTAGAAATAATATAATAATTTGTAATATTTAAATTGTTTTTATCTAATAATGAAGAAGGTATATCAAAAACATAATAATTAGATAAAAAATCATATTTTTCTTTTTCTATATCTAATTCTTTTTTAAATGTTTCTTCATTATTAAATATTTTTATACTTTCGCTTACTTCTCCACCAATTCCTTGACTTCCATCTTCTCCAGAAGGGTTTTTATCTCCTGGAGCATTATTTCCAGCACTAACATTTAAAGCAAAAGGTAAAGATAAAATACCAATAAAAATTAAGCAAACTAAGGAAGTAACACTAATTTGTAAAAATAATTTTTTATTAAAAATAAAGACATGTTTTTTCTTTTTTGATTTTTCTTTTTCTTTTAAAGTAGAAAAATCAAGTGAAGAAAAAACATTAGTTTTCATTTCATTTAATTTTTCTTCGTTAAAAAAGTTGCTATTATTAGAAATAGTGTTATTTATGCTTGTTTCTAATTCTTTTTCAATTTTTTTATTTATCATTTTCATATACTTCCTTTTTGTTTTCTTTTTTTGTTAATTTCTTTTTTTAACTTTTCTAAACTTCTTCGATAAATACTTTTTACAGTATTTATCGAAGAATATTTATTGTTAGAATTTATTACTATTTCTTTAAATGTTTGATCTAAATAAATATGTTTAATAATAATATCTAGTTCAGTTTCATTTAAAATAGATAAATATTCATCCATTTTATATTCATTTTTAGAATAATCATCTTTTTCTTTTTCATTTATTTCTTTTAAATAAATAACATCTTCGATATCAACTCTTTTATTTTCTTCTTTTTTAAATTCGATAATTTTATTTTTAACAATCGTTAATAAATAATATTTAAGATTGTTAATTTTCTTATTTTCTTTTAAAAGTTCGTTAAAAAGAATGATAAAACTATCTTGAGTAATATCAAATATATCGTCTTTACTTTTTAATTCATTCGAAACAATAAATAAAACTAATCGATAATATTTCTCATAAATTTCATTAAATAAAGAAGATATCAAAGTTTCATTTTTAGAAACGAGTGCTAGCTCAACTCTTTTTTCTAATTCCATAAAAATATTTTTACACTTATTAAGAGAAGAAAAAAGAAATTTTGGTGCAATTATTTTATTTAATTTATTTGATTTATGGAAAAATAAAATGGACTATGATGTGATTATTAATTTCAAGATAAAAATGTACAATTTTTTTAACTTATGAATGCTCAGATTCAGTATTTGAAGCTTCGTACATATTTTTTAATCTGTATGATT
>CASEKC010000003.1 GCA_949288485.1 uncultured bacterium
TGCTATCATTGGTATTACAAACGAAGGACATAATTTAAATATAAAAAAGATGGTTTTATTTAACCACCTTTTTTTGCATTCACATTGTTAAATAACATTTTTTAAATTTTGCGTTAAATTTTGATTTCTTTTTATAGTTTTGGTATAAAATATTCGCATGGCGAAAACAAACAAAAGTGCCCAAATTTTATATGTTTCAATTTCTATAGCAATTATATTAATTTCTTTGATTTTTGGAATTATATTTAATTCGTATGAAGCTTGTGTTGTTTTAACCCTTGCTTCAATATTTTGTTATTTTGCCTTATTAATTAATCTATATAGTATGAAGGATAAAGATTCAATGAGTTTATTTAGTGTCTTATCTATTTCCTTTATTAGGTTTATACTTATAGTGGTCGGTTTGCTTCTTGCAGCAGTTTATATTTATTTTGTTAACAAGGATGATACCGAAAAATTTGAATATTTATACGTTTTATTAGGGTTAGTTCCGATATTTTTATCAAATATAGTTTTCTTTTTGAGGAGTAAAAATGATTAATCTTGTTACATTAGCCATTACTCAAGAGCAAATAGATAGTATTATAGAACTTCATATTTCTAATGAAGTTTTTTATTCTCTTATAGTCATGATTTGCTTAATCATTTTTTCGATAATTGTCGGCTTATTATTTAAAAAAGCAATGAAAGACCCTTTAAAAACACCAAAAGGATTAACATTTATAATGTTTACCTTTGTTAATAGTTTAGAAAATTTTGTTGTTTCTATAATGGGTGAAAAAGGAAGAAAATTAACCGGTTATTTTTTAGGACTAACAATGTATTTATTTTTAAGCTTTGCTTTCGGATTAACCGGTCTTTCTTCACCGTTTACATATATTGTTATGCCGCTATCGATTTCTTCTGCGACTTTTTTATTAATTCATCTTACAGCCGCTAGAGAAAATAAGTGGGGTTATTTTAAAAGATATATTGATCCAATACCAATTTTGCTTCCAATAAATTTATTAACAATGTGGGCCCCACTTTTATCATTGACTTTGCGTTTATTTGGGAATGCTTTAAGTGGATATTGCATTATGGCTTTAGTTTATGCAGCTTTAGAAGCATTATCTGCTGATATTTTTAGACCAATTTTTGGTCTAGTTGGAGCTAGCGGAATACAAGGGAGTGATATTATTTTAGCTCCTTTTATAACTCCAATCTTGCATGTTTATTTTGATTTATTCTCTTCTTTTATACAAACTTTAGTTTTCTCAATGTTAACAATGATTTTCATTGCTCAAGAGCAAAACGAAGAAGAGGATAATATTTTAGAAAATGTTCAATTAGAGGTCAGCAAATAGGAGGTGTCTATGAACTTTTTAGTTGATTTAATGCCTATGTTAACCGTTTTAGCCGAATTCACTGACAGAGGACTTGCATATATTGCAATTGGTATGTGTGGTCTTTCAATGATGGCTTCTGGTTTAGGCGAAGGTTATTTATGTTCTCAAGCTTTACTTGCTATGGGAAGAAATCCTGAAATGTATTCAAAATTAAGAACTGGTATGATTTTAGGATGCGCCTTAACTGAAACAACAGCTATTTATTGTTTGTTGCTTTCGATTTTCTTATTCTTCTTAGTCTAATTAAAATGAAAAAGATAAAAAAATTAACAAAAATATTTCCTTTATTTTTAATTTTATTTAGCGTTAGTAGTTGTAATATCAACGATTATTTAGATATTGGAGATGATATTGCAAGTAAAATTTTTCCTAACGTTTGGGATTTTCTTGTTCAATTTTCTGCTTTTGTTATCATGGTAATTCTTATTACTGTTTTTGCTTATAAACCAATTAAAAAATTTATTAAGAAAAGACAGGAATTGCTTGATGAAGAAGTAAATGAAACAAAGAAAAGAAATGAAGAAGCTAAAGCCAATCTTTTAGTTTCACAAAAAGAGATTGCTTTTACACACGAAAAAGCTTCAAAAATTATTGAAAATGCTACAAAAGAAGGCAATGAAAGAAAACAAGAAATTATTCTTCAAGCTAATAAAGAAGCTGAAAATAAAATAAAAGAAGCTGATGAAATTATTAAAAAGAATCAAGCTGAAGCTAAAAATGAAATTAAAAACGATCTTTCAGACATTGCTATTGATTTGTCTAGCAAAATTTTAGAAAGAGAAGTAAATGAAGGTGACAATAAAAAATTAATTGATGATTTTGTTAATAAAATGAAGTAATTGATCTATGGATTCTAGTGTTTTTAATGTTTATGCTAATGCCCTTTTAGATTTATCGATTTCTAAAAATGAAGTTTTAGAAATGCGAAACGAAATAAAAGAGGTTAAAAAAATCATTAAAGAAAATAATGATTTTCTTTTAATGATGCATTTAAAAACAGTTAAAATTGAAGAAAAATATCAAATTATCGATAAAATTTTTAATTCTTGTTTATCAACTTTACGATCATTTTTCAAAGTTTTAATTAAGAATAATTTATCGTTTTATTTTTATGATATTTTAAAAGAGAGTCTTTACCGTTTTGATGATTATTTAAATATCGAAGAAGGAACTTTATATATTTCTTCTCCTTTAAAAGAAGGAGAGATCGATTTAATAAAAAATATTGTTTCTAAAAAAATAAATAAACAATTAGATATGGAAGTTTTAATTGATAAAAATTTAATTGGTGGTTTCAAAATTGTTTTAAGAAACGATATTTTTGATTCATCCATTTTATCCAGAATTAATAATTTCAAAAAAGCACTTAAAAAGGAGTAAATTATGGCAATTAATGTTGAAGAAATATCCTATTTAATTAAAGAACAAATTAAAGGTTTTGAAAATGAAATTGAAGTTTCTAATGACGTCGGTACAATCGTTACTGTTGGTGATGGAATTGTTTTAATTTACGGCCTTGAAAAAGGAATGCTTGGAGAATTACTTATTTTTAGTGACGGAAGTTATGGAATGATTATGAATTTAGAAGAGGAGTCGGTTTATGCAATTCTTTTAAATAATTCCAGCACCATAAAAGAGGGGGATAAAGTAAAAAGAACAGGAAAAGTTGTCGAAGCTCCTGTTGGAGATGCTCTTTTAGGAAGAGTTGTTAATGGCTTAGGCCTACCTTTAGATGGTAAAGGAGAGATTAAATATAATGAAACTTTACCAATTGAACGTGTCGCCCCAGGTGTTATAAGTAGAGAAAGTGTTAATGAGCCTCTTCAAACCGGTATTTTAGCAATCGACTCCTTAATCCCAATTGGAAAAGGACAAAGAGAATTAATCATCGGTGATAGGCAAACTGGAAAAACAGCAATTGCTATAGATACAATTATTAATCAAAAAGGTAAAGATGTTTATTGTATTTATGTTGCAATCGGTCAAAAAAATTCTACTGTTGCGTCTATTTATGAAAAATTAAAGAATTCCGGAAGTATGGATTATACAGTTATTGTTAATGCTAGTGCTTCGGAAATTACCCCATTACAATGGTTGGCGCCTTTTAGTGGTGTTACAATGGCAGAAAAATGGTGTGAAGAAGGAAAAAATGTTTTAATTGTTTTTGATGATTTATCAAAACATGCAATTGCTTATAGAACATTATCATTGTTATTAAAAAGAAATCCTGGTAGAGAAGCTTACCCAGGTGATGTTTTCTATTTACATTCTCGTCTTTTAGAAAGATGTGTTAAATTAAATAAAAAAAGAGGTGGAGGATCAATAACCGCCCTTCCTATTATCGAAACATTAGCAGGAGATATTTCTGCATATATCCCTACGAATGTAATTTCTATTACTGATGGACAAATTTTCTTACAAACCAGCTTATTTAATAAAGGACAAAGACCAGCAATTGATGTTGGTTTATCTGTTTCACGTGTTGGTAGTAATGCTCAATTTAAAGCTGTAAAGAAGACTTCATCATCTTTAAAAATGGAAATTTCTCAATTCCATGAATTAGAAGCTTTCAATCAATTTGGTAGCGATATTGATATTGAAACTAAAAAGATTTTAAAACATGGTGCTATACTTGAAGAAATTTTAAAACAAAACCAATATCTTTCTTTATCAACTAGCGAAGAAACTATTTATCTTTTTGCTGCCAAAAGCGGTTTACTCGATGATTTAGAGGTTGAAAAAGTTAAATCTTTCCTAACTTCTTTATATAAATATATTAAAGATTTCAATAAAGAAATTATTATTGAAATCGAAGAAAAACATGATTTATCTCAAGATAAATTTGATGAATTAAAAAATATTATTTTAAATTTTAAAAAGGAACTACTTTTGAATAATGGCAACTAGTTTGAACAATTTAAAAAATAGACTAGGATCAATTAAGTCGACAAAGAAACTGACTAATGCAATGAAGTTAGTTTCAAGTGCTAAAGAAAAAAAGTTAAGTAACGAATATAATTTAGCTATTGATTTTTATAATCGCTTTTTAAGTATTTTTAATAATACTATTTTTATTAATCCAAATAATCCTGATTGTGATTCTTTTAATAATAATCTTTTAAAAAATTATGAAAGTGAAAAAAGATTATTGATTGTAATAACTTCAAATAATGGGCTATGCAGCGGATATAACAACGAAGTTATTCGTTTTTTAAAAAATTATTATCAAAAAAACGATGAGATATTGATTATTGGTGAAAAAGGGAGAAACGAACTTATTAAAGAAGATATCGAAATTAATGAGCAATTTGTCGGTTATTTGAAAGAACAAACTGATAATTTTGATGATTTAAAGAACTATTTAGTTGATGTATTTAATAAGGGTATATATAGAGAAATTGATTTAATTTATACTCATTATTATAATTCGTTAATTTCTAAAGTAGAAGCTCAAAAACTTTTGCCAATCGATATAAAAGAAAACAAAAAAAGAAATTATTCCCCTACTTTTGAGCCTACAAAAGATGAAATAATTAATTATTTAATTGAAGAATATTTATATTACACATTATTTATTAAAATTTTTGATTCACGAATTGCCGAAGAATCAGCAAGAAGACTAGCAATGGAAAATGCTACTAAAAACGCTGACGAATTGATTGATGATTTGAATTTAGAATATAACAAAATTAGACAAAGCAATATTACTTCTGAAATTAATGAAGTATCAAGTGCTAGCAAAATAGCAAAGAGGTGAAAATATGGATGAAAATTTTGGTGTTGTTGTTGAAGCGGTAGGTGCAATTATCGATGTTAAATTTAACGATAGCAAATTGCCAGCTTTATTAAATGCTTTAAAAATTGAACTTAATGATAATAAAACATTAGTTTTAGAAGTTGCTCAATATATTGGTGATGATACTGTAAGATGTATTTCTTTAGGACCTACTGAAGGTGTTTATCGTGGAATGAAAGTTTTAGATACTGGGAAAAGTATTGTTGTTCCTGTAGGCAAAGCAACTTTAGGTAGAATTTTTAATGTTTTAGGAGAAGCTATTGATGAAGAGCCTTTAGGAGAATTAGAAAATGCTACAAAAATGTCTATTCATAGAAGTGCTCCAGATTTTGAAGATCAAAATACATCTAAAGAAATATTAGAAACCGGAATTAAGGTTATCGACTTACTTTGTCCATATTTAAAGGGTGGAAAAATTGGACTTTTTGGTGGAGCTGGTGTTGGAAAAACAGTTTTAATTCAAGAATTAATTAATAATATTGCATCCTATCAACAAGGAATTTCAGTTTTTGCTGGTGTTGGAGAAAGATCTAGAGAAGGTAATGACCTTATTAATGAAATGAAAGAAAGTGGTGTTATATCTAAAACAGCTTTAGTTTATGGTCAAATGAACGAAGTTCCTGGAGCAAGATTTAGAGTCGCTTTATCTGCTTTAACGATGTGTGAATATTTTAGAGATCAAATGCATCAAGACGTCTTGTTTTTTATAGATAATATTTTTAGATTTATTCAAGCAGGAAATGAAGTTAGTGCTTTAATTGGTAGAATGCCTTCTGCTGTTGGTTATCAACCAACTCTTGCGAATGAAATTGGACAACTCCAAGAAAGAATTACTTCGACAAAAGATGGTTCAATTACATCGATTCAAGCAGTTTATGTTCCAGCAGATGATTTAACTGACCCTGCTCCTGCAGCTACTTTTACTCACCTTGATGCAAAGACAGTTTTAGATAGAAAAATTGCTTCTTTGGGTATTTATCCGGCTGTCGATCCACTTGAATCTTCCTCAAATATGTTAGATCCAAATATTGTTGGTGAGGAACATTATAATATTGCTAGAGGTGTTCAAAAGATTTTACAAAGATATAAAGAATTGCAAGATATTATCGCTATATTAGGTGTCGATGAATTAAGCGATGATGATAAAAAAATTGTTGTTAGAGCAAGAAGATTGAGAAATTTCCTTTCTCAGCCATTTACTGTTGCGGAAACTTATAGTGGTTATAAAGGGGTTTATGTTCCTTTAAAAGAAACTTTAAGATCTTTTAAAGCTATTTTAAGCGGTGATTTTGATAAATATCCTGAATCATATTTCCTTTTCTGTGGGAGCATTGATGATGTAATTAATAAAGCAAACGAAGGAAACAAATAGAAAATGGGAAAAATCAATCTTTATATACATTCAAAAGATGGCAAATCTTTTACAAAAAATAATATTGATGAAGTCTATTTCACTTCTAAAAATGTAGGGGATATTGGCTTAATGAGTGGTTCAAATCCTTTTATTGGACTTCTTGATGTTTCTCACGTTTTTTTCAAAATAAATAATGAAAAAGTTTTTTTAGCAACAAGCGGTGGATTAATTGACTTCAATAATAATGAATGTTCCCTTTTATTAGATACCTTTGAATTTGTCGATGAAATAGATGAAAATAGGGCATTTAATGAAAAAGAAAATGCTTTAAATATTATTAATAATAAGGATATTTATGATGATAAAATTTTAAAATATGCCCAATTTTCATTAAAAAAAGCCATTAACAGAATTAAACTTATAAAGTAAAATATTTTTGTAATATATATCTAGAGGTTTTTAGTATGCGTAATTTTATCTTTGTTTCTCCACATTTTCCTGATTCTTATTGGAAATTTTGCATGGCTTTGAAAGATCACGGTTTTAATGTTTTAGGTATTGGTGATGCACCATATAATGAGATACCTGAACAATGTAAATATGCTTTAACTGAATATTATTTATGTTCTTTTATGGATGAATTTGAAAATGAGAAAAGAGCTGTTCAATATTTCAGAGATAAATATGGATCAATTGATTTTATTGAATCAAATAACGAATATTGGCTTAGAAAAGACGCTAAATTAAGGGACATTTTTGATGTAAAAACTTCATTCAGTGAAGAAGAAGTTGCTTACAGAATGAAAAAATCAAATCAAAAAGAATTTTATGAAAAAGCAGGTGTTAGATGCGCTAGATATATCGTTAGTAAAAATTTAGATGAATTAAAAGCTTTTGCACAAGAAGTTAATTATCCAATTTTTGCAAAACCAAATGTTGGCGTGGGAGCTCAAGGAACTAAAAAAATTGACAATGAAATTGAATTAGAAGATTTTGTCCTCTCGCTTCCTAAAGATAGCGAATATATTTTCGAAGAATTTGTTAATGGAGATTTATTTTCATTTGATGGAATTACAAATTCAAATGGGGATGTTGTTTTTGAAACTTCACATGCTTTTTTAGTTAATACTGCTGATGTTGTTAACAAAAATTTAGATGATATGTACTGTTGCCTTCCTTTTGTTCCAGAAGATTTAAAGCCTATCGGGGAAAAATGCGTAAAAGCATTTGGCTTAAAAAGAAGATTTTTCCATTTTGAGTTCTTTAAATTAAGAGAAGATCATCCATATTTAGGAAAAAAAGGTACAATTGTTCCTTTAGAAGCTAATTTAAGAGTTGCTGGAGGATATACCCCTGATTTAATTAACTTTGCTAACTCAATTGATGTATATAATTTATATGCCGATATCATGGCATATGATGAAAATAGACAAAAGATGGACTATGAAAAATTCTATGCTTGTTCATGTTCTAGAAGATATGACTTTAAATATGCCCATTCAAAAGATGAAATTTTAACAAAATATAAAAATAATATTTGCTATTTTGGTGATTTCCCAAGAGCTTTAAGAGACGATATGGGCGACAGCTTCTTTGTTGGAAAGTTTAAATCCATGGAAGAAGTACTTGAATTTGATAATTTTGTAAGACAAAAAGTTGAGGAATGATATGAACCCTACCGATAAAAGATTTTCTAAACTCAAATTTGATGAAGAAAAATTTCCTGTTTTGATTGAAATATCTAAAGGAATGAAAAATAAATATGAAATTGATAAAAAAACTGGATTATTAGTTTTAGATCGAATTTTATATACTTCAACACACTATCCACATAATTATGGTTATATTCCATTAACACTTTGTGATGATGGCGACGCTTTAGATTGTTTAGTAATTTCTAGTGAAGAAATTATTCCTTTTTCTTTTGTTATGTGTAAAGCGATTGGGGTTATAAATATGATTGATAGTGGGAAAGCTGATTATAAAATTTTAGCCGTACCTTTAAATGATCCTTTTTATAATAAAGTTGATGATTTAAACGATTTACCAGTTCATCTAGTTGACGAAATTAAGCATTTCTTCTCAGTTTATAAATATTTAGAAAATAAAGAAACAGAAGTTAAAGATATAGGTGATAAAAAAATGGCGAAAGAAATTATTCGCCAATCGTTTGTAGATTTTAAAAAGAAGGAAGGAATTATTTAAAGTTTGCTTTTATTCTTTCAAGTTTTAGTTTAGCAATATCTAAAAAAACTTCTTCCTTCAAAGTGAAGAAATATGACATTGCCCAATAATAGAAGAGTAGATCTAAAAATGCGATAAATGTGTCTACTCTTTTTTTCTTTAAAGAATTATATTTATAGCCAAAATATTTCTTTAAAAAATATTCTTCTTGAGAAGCTGTTAAATTGTTTTCGCTAACAAAGGAAGCTAAATCAAAAAGAGGGTTATTCATTCCAGCAGTTTCCCAATCTATAATAAAAGAAGTGTTAAATCTAAATAACAGGTTACCTTTTACTAAATCGTTATGACAAAAAGTTAATTTCTCTTTTGGAAAAATTTTTTGAACGTTTTTAATAACGCTATCTTCATAAATATCGCTTATATAATATTTTTTATCGATTGTTTCCTTATAATTTTCTAATCTTTTAAACATTTGATAACCATAAGGAACTTTGATATCACTTGTATGTAGTTTTTTTAGCATTTTAGCAACATTATTCATAACTTCCTCATTTATTTGAGTATATGTATGTGCGTTATGAATATATTTTGTTATTTTAAATCCATTTATTTCATCAAGATAAAGAAGTTTTTCACTTATTTTTAACGGGGCAATCACTTCGTAATTATTTTTTTCATGAGAATAATTAATCGCTTTTTCTTTATAATCTTTTGGTACTTTTAAAACATAGGCATCGTTAACTAAATAGTTAAGATTAGAAATGCCTCCTTCTAAAAAAGAAAAACTACGAACATCTTTTTTAGTTATTTCCTTAAATAAATTTTTTAAATCGATTGCCATACAAAAAATATTATACTAAAAAATGGAGTTTGTGATAATATCAATAATATGATTAAGATCGTTTTATATCAACCAGAGAAACCTGGAAATATTGGTAATATTTTAAGAACAGCTAACGCAACAGAAATAAAAGTAATTATTATTGGTCCATTAAGCTTTACTCTTGATGATAAAGCTTTAAAAAGAGCTGGAATGGATTATATTCAGCTTACAAGTTTTGAAATTTATGATAATTATGAAAGTTTTTTAAAAGATTATAAAGATAAAGAAATTTATTATGTTACAAGATATTCTTCAAAAACTTATTCATCTTTTGATTTTAGCGATGTAACTAAAGAATATATTTTTATGTTCGGAAGAGAATCTAGTGGAATTCCATATGAAATATTAAAAGAAAATTTGTCGCATTGTATGAGAATACCAATGGCTCCACAAGCTAGAAGTTTGAATTTATCAAATTCGGTAGCAATAGTTATTTATGAAGCATTAAGACAAGTAAATTTTTATAATTTATCTACAAAAGAAGTTATAAAAGGAGAGGATTTCTTAACTAAATAAATCTTTTAGCGTTTTTAATTTCTTCATTTAATTCTTTATCTTTTTTGAAATAATAAGTTTCATATTTTAAAAGATTGGCCTCACCTTGATAGGAGCCTTTTTTTACATCTTTTATATTTGCTAAATATATTGAGGCATCATCTTTTTTAGTTAAATTTAATAAAAGATTCATTGCTTCTTTTAAAACATCATCACTTAAAGGACTATTATTTAAAAATATAACGATATGAGGGCTATGTTCGTTTGCTAAATGAAGATAGCAATCATTCTTTTTTGCTAGTTTAAAAGTTAATTCGTTATTTTGTAAATTATTTTTTCCAAATCCTATTTTTACATTGTTATATTCAATGTAATAAGGAGAAATTGCTTTAATTTTGACCTCTCTAATATTTTTATTTTTAATTTTAATAATATTTCTTTTTTTAAGTTCATCAATTAATTCAAAATAATCATTTTCGTTATAAATATCTTTTAGATTTAAAATATTATCGATGTATTCTATTTCATCAATTGTTTCATCTAAAAACTTTTGCGTTAAAGCAATTGTTTGTTTAGCTTTTTTATAAATTTTATATAGATAATTTAAATTTCCGGTTGTATTATATTCAACTTTTAAAGGAATTATTTTATCTTCAAAAGTGAAAGAAGAACTACCTTTTGGAAGATCATTCATGATTGTTAAATAATAATCGGCATAATCTTTATAAGATAAATTTTTATTTGCTTTTTTGATGTCGCTTTCTAAATCTTCTTTTTTAGAAAGAAGGCTTTTTCTTTTTCTTTTTAATTGTGCGATAAGAGAATTATATTTCTCTTTTAAATATTTATTCTCTAAATTTTTGACATATTCATCTTCTTTAATTAATTCGTTTTCGACGTCAAATTCTTTATTTAATTCAATCTTTTTTGGTGGAATATAGGTTGTTTTTATAATTAAAGGATGAGAAGTTTCTAAACTGTGATATCTAAAAGCAAGTTCTATCTCATTTTTATTTAATAAAATTAGGTTAGTATTTCCTTTAAACATCTCAAATAAAAGATGATATTCGATTTTATCATAGGTATCGGTTGTTTTTATAAATTTTAAATCAATAATTGAATCGTCATTATAAATTGAAGCTTCAATAAAACAGGAATTGAGCAACTTTATTTTTAAAATTTGTAAAAAAAGAGAAGATAAACTTTCTTTTGATTTTTTATCTATTAATTTAATAAAAGGTAACGGGGAAGAAAGTGAAAGAAATAAACTTTTTGCACTAGATCTTGAAAAAGAAAATAAATAATCTAAAGAAGATAATTCGTTAATTTTATTTAAGTATGCGCCTTTTAAATTTTCGTTAATTTCATTAATTCTATTTTTTAAAAATTCGATTTTATTCATATATTTAGTATTATACATCGTTTCTTGTTGATATTCTTTTTTTAATTGTAGTAATATTTTAGAAATTAAAAGCGTTATGAGAAAAGGTTTATTAATTATTATAAGTGGCCCAAGTGGTGTTGGAAAAGGAACGGTTCGTCAATTTATTATGGATGATCCTTCTTTGAATTTAGCTTTTAGTGTTTCTTGTACGACTAGATCACCACGAGCTGGTGAAATTAATGGAAGAGAATATTTCTTTATTAGTAAAGAAGAATTTGAAAAATATATTTCAGAAGATAGATTTTTAGAACACACATTTTTTTGCGGAAATTATTACGGAACATTGATCGATTTTGTAGATAAATTAAGAAATGAAGGGAAAAATGTTATTGTCGAAATAGAAACAAATGGCGCAAAACAAATCATTTCTAAACTTAAAGGTGAAGATGAAATCACAATTTTTATCGTGCCTCCTTCTTTAGAAGAACTTGAAAAAAGAATACGCGGAAGAAAAACTGAAACGGAAGATGTTATCAAACAAAGAATGGAAAAAGCTAAAGAAGAATTAAAACTTCAAACCTTATATGATTTTGTTGTTAAAAACATAACTCCAGAACAATGTGGAGAAGAAATTAAACAAATTATTAAAAATCATTTAAAATAAAAACAAATGAAATATTTGTTATCAATTGTTACTCAACATAAAGTTTTACAATTAGACAGAAATTTTGTCTATTTTTCAACAAGCAAAGTTGAACGCGGATCAAGAGTTAATATTAATTTTAATGGTCAAAATATTGTTGGTTTTGTTATAAAGGTTGATGAAGTTGACTCTATTGAAGAAAAAGAAAAAGAATTAGGATTCAAAATTAAAGAAATAACTTCAATAATTGATGAAGAACCAATCATTAACGATAAATTATTAAAATTAGCATATATTTTGAAAGATCGATATATTTATCCGCTTATCGGAGTTTTAAATACGATGCTTCCTCCTTCTTTAAAAGGTTCATCAAATTATATTAATAAACCTAAAATTTCTTATATAACTTATTATGAACTTTTAGATAAAACATATTTTCCAAAAAATAAATATGAAGAAAATATTTTAAAAAGATTTCAAAATAGTAATTTAGTCTTAAAGTCAGAAATTAATGATTCAAAAACTTTAAATAATTTAATTTCATTAAATATAATTCATGAAAAAATAGAGGAAAAATATCGCTTTAATGCAAAGCAAGTTTTTCAATATGAAAATGAATTTACTTTAAGTGAAGAACAAAATTCGATTTATATTAAAATTTCTCATTCATTAGATAAAATTTATCTTTTAAAAGGCGTCACTGGAAGTGGAAAAACTTTAATTTATATTAAATTAATTGAAGATGCTTTAAATCAAAACGGCTCAGTTTTAATTCTTGTTCCAGAAGTTGGGTTAACTCCTTTAATGATTTCACATATCTTATCTTATTTTAAAGAATCTATTGCTGTTTTGCATTCTTCTTTAACACCAGGAGAAAGATACGATGAATATCGCAAAATTGCTTCAAATAAAGTAAGAATTGTTGTAGGTACAAGAAGTGCAATTTTTGCGCCACTCCATAATTTAAAATATATAATAATCGATGAAGAACATGATGAAAGTTACAAACAAGAAAACGATTTAACTTATAACGCAAAAGATGTTGCGATTTTAAGAAGTAGTTTAGAAAATTGTAAAGTTATTTTAGGAAGTGCAACTCCATCAATCGATACAATGGCAAAGGCAAGAAATGGAAGATACGTTCTTTTAGAACTTAATCATATGTATCATGAGGTTGAACCTCCCGAAATAAGTTTAGTTGATTTTAAAAATAGATTAGTTTTTAAAAAAGGTTCGCCTATATTTTCAGATGTTTTAATAGAAAAAATTAAAAAGAGAATAAAAAATAATGAACAAGTAATTTTAATGATTAATAAAAGAGGATTTTCTTCATCTTTAATTTGTGATAGCTGTGGTTATGTTTATAAATGTCCAAACTGTAATTTACCATTAATTTATCATAAAGATAGCGGATATTTAATGTGTCATCACTGTGAATATAAAATAAAATTTAATCATAAATGCCCTATTTGTGGATCTATTAATATTCGTTTTAATGGTTTTGGAATTGAAAGAGTAAAAGAAGAATTTGAAAAATTATTCCCTTTAACACCTTATTTAACTCTAGATTCCGATACTTCTCCAACATTAAATCAAATTGAAGATGTTTTAAATCAATTTAATTTAAAAAAAGTTAATGTTTTAATTGGAACGCAAATTGTTGCTAAAGGTCACGATTTTAAAGATGTTTCTTTAGTAGGGATTTTAAATGCTGATTCTTTATTAAATATTCAATCTTATAAAGCGAATGAATATACCTATTCATTAATTGTTCAAACAATCGGAAGAAGTGGTCGTTTTAAAAAAGGAGAGGCTGTCATTCAAACATTTAAAAAAGATAATAAAGTAATAAATTTTGCTATTAGAAATGATTACAATTCTTTCTATAATTATGAAATTATAAATAGAAAAAAATATAGTTATCCACCTTTTACAAATATTATTTCCCTAAAAGTTGCTGGAGCGATTGCCTATGATACAAAATTAAAAGCAATGCGAATAAAAAAGGAATTAGAGAAAAAATTACCGGATGATGTAGTTTTAATTTCAAATGCTTTAGAAAGATACAAATCTAATTATGCTGTTTCTATATTTATAAAAACAAAAAATTTTTCTTTTACAAGAAAATTCCTTCAAGCTTTATTATTCAAATATCAAACGATTAAAAATCTCCATTTATATTTAAATATTTCGCCATATGATTTATAATTTTTTGATTTTAAGTTTATTATCATATATGATAATAAAGTCAGTTATTAAGAGGTGGATGAGATGATTACAATAAAAATTTATGGGATTGATCCATATTTATTAAGAAATATTTCCAAAGACGCAACAAAGAAGATAGCTGATCTTTACGAAACTAGCGAAGATGAAATTAATTTTTTAGCACCTGAATGTTTATATGTTCATAATGGTGTTGAACAAAATACACGGAATATATTAGTTGAAGTTCATGCTCCTAAAAAGGTAGAAGTTTTAGAAAGCGATGCTTTTAAAATCATTAGTCAATATTTAAAGGATGTTGCAATTAATATTGAATGTGTTTTTTATTATTTTTCTAGTGATAACTATCATAAATTTATAAACACTGATTATCCTCGTTTTATGAGTGAAAGTAATACGGTTGATATTGATACTTCTTATGAAGAATATGATGAAGAAGATGAAAATGAAGAAGAACATCATCATGAAATAAATGATGAAGATTTATATCTTGGAAATGCTTTTGAAGGTTTTGAAGAAAAAATTAAAAAAATGAAATAAAATATACTTAATTATGGATACTTATAGTGTTGCCTTTAAAGTTATTAAACATGTTATCGATAACGAATTTAATTTAAAAGATTCAATTCGTAAAGAAATAAAAGAAGCAACTAGAGGAGAAACAATTGAAGTTTCTCAAATCTCTGGTATCTTTTTTCGCAACTACTATTTAATATCCCATCTTGCAGATATATTAAATTTTAAAAAAGATAGTGAAGAAATGATTTCTTTAGGTCTTTTATATGTCAACAATGCATTTAGAAAGAAAATTGACCAAAACAAAATGTTCAACGATTTTTTAATGTTTATTATTCAAAAGAAACATCAATTAAAAAAAGAAGAGATTTTTTATATCAAAGATGTTATTTCTAAAAAAAGAACATTTGATTTTTTTGATGTCAGAAGAGGTACTTTAAGATATTATTCTTTAAGATTTAATAAACCTGAATGGTTAATAAAGATGTTATCCAAACAATATGGAAAAAAAGACGGCTTAGCTATAATTTATGAAATGTCAGCTATGCCTCAACAATTTGTTTCTGTAAATTATCAAAAATCTTTTTCTCCAACGATGGCTTTTAAAAAGATTGAAGATGGAATTTTTGAATACACTAATCCAACATCTATTAGAAAAGAAGATTTTTTTCACGATGGAAAAATTTATTTAACTCAACTCGGTAATTTAGTTGCTTTAAAAGATTTAAATTATGAAAATTCAAATTTAACTTGTTTTATTGGTGAATTTAATAATATCGCTTTAGATTTCTTTAAAAAATTCGTAAATAAAGGAAATACTTTAAATTTTATTAGCAATAATTCTAAAGAAGTTTATAAAATTTTTGATGAAATTAAATCAAATAATTTAAACGAAACTCATTTTTATGATACAATAGAAGACCATTTAGAAGCTTATTTATCTATAAAACAAGATTTAATTGTTTATTGTCCAAAATCTTCTAATTTTGAATTATTTAGAAGAAATCCTGAATATGGAGTTTATTTTAAAATCGATTCTTTAGACGAAATTTTAAATTCAATTAAGAATGGTTTAAAAAATATTTCTAATTTTGTAGAAGTTGGTGGATTAATTTTATATATCGTTCCAACTATTGATTTAAAAGAAACAAGAGTTTTAGTTTCTGAATTTATCGAAGAAAATAAAGGAAATTTTTCATTAGAAGAAGAAAAAATGTTCTTACCAAATAAAGAGGGAAATTCTCTTTTATATTATGCAAAAATAAGGAGAATTAAATAGATCATGTATAATTTATACGATTTTAAAATAGAAAAATTAGAAGAATTATTAGTTAATAAATATTTCCAAAAGAAATATCGTGCTACTCAACTTTTTAAATGGATTTATGAAAAAAGAGTAGATGATTTTGATAAAATGAGCGATATTTCTCTTTCTTTTAAGGAGGTTTTAAAAACAGATTTTTGTTTAGATAAACCTAAAATTTTTAAAAAACAAGTTAGCAAAGATGGAACAATTAAGCTTTTACTCGAAATGAGTGATGGAAACTTAGTTGAAACTGTATTGATGAGATATAACTATGGAAATGTCGCTTGTGTTTCTTCTGAAGTTGGCTGCAATATGGGTTGTGCTTTTTGTGCATCTGGATTTTTAAAGAAAAAAAGAGATTTAACTTGTGGAGAAATGGTTGGAGAAGTTTTAGTTTTGGATGAACTTTTAAAAGAAGAAGATCCATCTAAAAGAGTAACTCACGTAGTAGTTATGGGAACTGGCGAACCATTTGACAATTATGATAACGTTTTAGATTTTATAAGAATTTTAAATCATCCTTATGGTTTTGCAATTGGAGCTAGACATTTAACGGTCTCTACCTGTGGACTTGTTGAAGGAATTAGAAGATATGCAAACGAACATTTACAAATAAATCTTGCAATCTCTTTACATGCACCAAACGATGAAATAAGAAATAAATTGATGCCAATTTCAAGAAAATATCCATTAAATGAGTTAATGGATGCTGTTAAATATTATGAAAAAGAAGCTGGACGACGTGTCACTTTTGAATATATTTTGTTAAAAGGAGTTAACGATTCTAAAGAAAACGCTAAAGAATTAGCTGCTTTAATTAAAGGAACTTTAGCTTATGTAAATTTAATTCCTTATAATCCAATTAAAGAATTAATTTATGAAAGAAGTGATGAAAATAGAGTTCATGATTTTTTAGACACACTAACTAAACTTGGTGTTACTGCAACTATAAGAAAAGAATTTGGTACTGATATAGATGCCGCTTGTGGGCAATTAAGAGCAAAAAATGAAAATAAAAAATTATAAAGGAACATATGCCTATCAATGTGATATTGGTAGAGTTAGAAAAACTAATGAAGACCGAGTTAAAGGGATGGTAAATTCCTTTAACAATGTATTACTTGTCGTTGCCGATGGAATGGGCGGCCACAAAAAAGGAGAATACGCTTCAAATGAAGTCGTTTCTTTTTTAAGTAGTGAATTTAAAAGAAAAGGTCGCTTCACATCTTTTTTTGATGCTCACTTTTGGCTTTGCTCAACTGTTAAAAAAATAAATAAAAATATTTTTAATTTACAAGATAATGATGAAAATTATCGAGGAATGGGTTCAACCATTTGCGTTGCTTTAATTTATAAAAAAAGATTAATGGTTTTAAATGCCGGTGATTCAAGATGTTATATTTTAAAAAATAATAAATTAGAACAAATAACTGAAGACCAAACCTATGTTCGTTATTTGATAAATTCTGGACAAATTAATGAAAAAGAAGCCTTAACTCATCCAAAAAGACATTATTTAACTAATGCTATCGGTCTTTTTCCTACATTTTCTTATGATTTAAATATTTATGAATATCGCGGGGAAAGCTTATTTTTATGTAGTGATGGACTTTATAATAATGTTTCTTTTTCAGATATTGAAGCTAACTTAAAATCAAATAATAGTGTTGATGATAAAATTGCTTCACTTGTCAATTTAGCTAATTTTAATGGTGGAAGTGATAATATTTCGTGTATTTTATGGGAGAGTCTAGATGATCAAAGTAAATGATTTAATAGATGATAGATATAAAATTAAAGCAAGTATTGGTCACGGGGGGATGAGCGATGTTTTTGAAGGGTATGATATAGTCATGAAAAGAGCTGTCGCCTTCAAAATTTTGAATGAAGAAAGTGTCTTAAATCCTCAAAATTTAATACGTTTTGAAAATGAAGCTCGAATCGCTGCAAGTTTATTTCATCCAAATATTGTAAGAATTTATAATTATGGATTATATGAAGGAGCACCTTATATCGTTAATGAATTACAAAAAGGTCAAACTTTAAAGGATGCTCTTGTTTTTAAAAAGTTTTTTTCTCTACCAGAAGCTTGTCAAATTATGATTCAAGTTTTAGAAGGCTTAGCTTATATTCATTCTAAAGGAATTATTCATCGAGATATAAAACCTCAAAATATTTTTTATGGAAGCGATGGAATTGCAAAAATTGCTGATTTTGGCATTTCTACAATTAAATATTATAACCTTAATTTAGATGAACCAAAAAAAGTTGTCGGCACTGCTCAATATCTATCTCCGGAAGTTTTAAGGGGTTCAAAACCAAATGAACAATCGGATATTTATGCTGCCGGAGTTACTTTTTTTGAACTTTTAACTGGCTATATTCCTTTTGATGATTTAAATGTTAACAAAGTTGCAAGAGCTCATGTCAATCATGATATTCCTTCACCTTTAGAATATATGCCAACACTCCCTCAAAAATGTGAAGATATTGTAAAAAAAGCTACTTCAAGAAATTTAAATTATCGTTATTTAAGCGCCGAAGATATGTTAAACGATATAAAAGAATTATATGATGATAAAAAAATTATCAAGAAATCAACTCCATTAATTACTCGTTTATTTGGAATAATGAAAAGAAATAAAATATAATTGTATATATGAAAGAAATTTTAATTGCCCCATCAATTTTATCAGCAGACTTTTCATCTCTTTATGATGAAATAAAGTCTTTAAAAGAGGATGGAGCAAGCTATCTTCATTTTGATGTAATGGATGGACATTTTGTAAATAATATTTCTTTTGGTAGTTACGTTTTAAATTGTATTTCAAAAAAAGTAGATTTAATAAAAGATGTTCATTTAATGATTACTGATCCACTTAAATATTATTTAGATTTTGTTAAAGCTGGAGCTGATTTAATAACTTTTCATTATGAAGCAATAAAAGAAGAAGAGATTTTACTTTTAATAAATAAAATTAGAGAAAACAATGTAAAGGTTGGAATTTCAATAAAACCAAATACTGATGTTAAAAAAGTAGAACCTTATTTATCTTTTGTTGATTTAATTTTGATAATGAGTGTTGAACCAGGTTTTGGTGGGCAAGAATTTATCGAAAGTTCTTTAGAAAAAATTAATTATTTAGATAAAAAAAGAAAAGAGAATAATTTTCTATACAAAATAGAGGTAGATGGTGGTATAAATAACTTAACTGCTCCAAAAGTAATTGAAAATGGTGCTGATATATTAGTCTCGGGGTCTTATATTTTTAAAAGTAAGGATAGAAAAAACGCTATTAAATTGTTGAAAGGTGAATAAATTATGGATGCGTTTCAAAGTATTGTTTTAATTTTAATCGTTGCTGGAGCAATTGTATTTATTTTTTCATTTTTAGCAATGACTTTGAGTTTTAATAAAACTGGAAGTGGAAAATATAGTTTTCTATCTTTTTTTCCTTATGAACTAAATCAATTTAAAAGAAATTCCAAAAGAAGTTGGATTTATGAAACTTTAATTATTTTTGCATCTCTTCTTTTAGGTTTTTCATTGATTTTCTATCTTTTACATGTTCATTTTGAAATTAAAGATATATATCAACTTTATATTTTGATGATTGTAATGTTTATTGCACTTTTATCTTTCAATTTATTATTTTTTATTAAGTTAAGCGCTTATAAACTACATTTAGTTTTCGCAATTATTTTCGCTTTTTCAACACTTTTAAGCGTTGTTTTAGAGTTATTACTTTTAGGAAGAAACGATGTTTTAGGTTTAAATATGTCTACACCAATAATTAATATAATTATTAGTGTAATAGCAATTGTATTTATGATTGTTTTAATATGTAATCCTGCTTATAAATCATGGGCAAAACTAGTTAAGGTTGATGCTCAAACCTATAACCGTCCAAAATTTAATTATTTAGCTATATTAGAATGGGGTGCTTTTATAGTTCATTTAGTATCTTATATTCCACTTATCGTTTCATTATTTTAATAATATTTAGTTAAAAAAAGTAAAAGAAGCAATAAAAAATCTCCTTTTTATTAAAGGAGATTATTTTTTGTTTAATTTACAAATTATTTTGCATTAGATTTATTGAGGCTTCTATAAGCTCTTGCACTCATTCTAACTTTAACAATTTGACCATTAATTTCTACTTTATATGTGTGGAGATTAACATCCCATCTTCTACGAGTAGCGATAAGAGAGTGTGAGCGTTTGTTACCACTGATTGGGTGTTTACCTGTAATAGGACATACTCTTGACATTTCTTTTACCTCCTTAACTTCAATGCTTTAAGATAATATCATATATAGATTTTTTAATCAAATGAATTTTTAATTAAATATCCCATAAATATGAAGATTTTTGTTTCGTTTTCTTTTATAAAAAATAGTTTAATAAAAAAGTTTTCACGTATAAACTTTTTCTTAAAATTATTTTTGTCTTCTTTAAAATTATATTTTAAAGAAATAATCTTATAAATTTAGCGCTTTTTCTTTTTAATGAACATAAATAATGATATAATTTTTAAGGTTATTATTATGAATTTATTTGATATTGTACCTAATAATTATTTTTCGATATTTAGTGGAAAAAATAAGGAAATATACATAGAAAGTTTAAATATATTATATTCACTTTTACAAAACGATGAAGCTGTTATTAAAAAAAGTGATTTTTTAAGCGCTTTAAAAGAAAGAGAGAAGAATTTAAATAATTTTAGTTTCGAAGAAGAAGATTTAAGTGAAGAAGAAAAAAATGATTTAAGTTTTGATACTCCTTCTTCAAAAGCATCTTTTGTTATTCGTCGACTTGAAGAAACTGGCTGGATCGATATTTCAATGGATATTGATAATTATGAAGAAGTAATTGTTTTACCAGCTTATACAATTTCTTTGCTTAAAACTTTTTCTGATATAGTTAGCGATGAAGAAGCACCATATTTATCACTTGTTCATTCAACATATTCAGAATTAAAACTTGAAGATGAAGATATGGATGAACTTTTATATACAACTTTACTTAGATGTTATGAAAATACAAAAAAACTTAAAGTTGAATTAATTACTCTTATTCATTCAATTAGAATTTTCCAAAATAAATTAACTAAACTTTTTGATACAAACGAAGTTTTACATTCTTATTTTGATGTATATAAAAAGAAAATTTCTGATAGATATTATCATCCTTTAAAAACTTTTGATAGCGTTGCTAAATTTAAAAGGCCTATCATTAAAATTTTAGACCGTTGGTTGAAAGATAAAAATATTCGTGAAAAACTTATTGTTCAAGCTTCAATTAGTTCGAAAACGAATAATAAAAAAGAAATTGAAAACGATATTATTACTAAAATTAATTATATAAGTGATACATATGAAACTTTAAATTCTTTAATTTCATCAATCGATAAAGAAAATAACTCTTATACAAAATCTTCAACTCAAAAGATTTTATATCTTAATAACAGTGATCGAACAATTAAAGGTCATCTTGAAAATATTTTTAAACATTATGCTTCTTCAATTAATGATGGAAGAGCTTTAGCGGATATTTTATCTAAAATGCAAGATTCGACTTCATTTTATGAACAAGGATTTATTGATTCTCAATCAGTTACTTTACCAATTTTAAAGAAATTCCGCGAAACTGGTGTACCTTTAGAAATTGTTTCTTTTGATCATGCTAACGATTTATTAATGGATAATTTCTTAGAGGAAACTAAAAATATTTATACCGATGAAAGAGTATATTCATTTATGGAACGCTCTTTTGCAGATAAAGATGAGATTGATTCTAAGGAATTAAAGATTAAAAATTATGATTCGCTTATCTGTTTGATTCTTGCAACCGTAAAAAGCGAAGATGAGTCATCTTTTTATAGAATAGAAGAATTAATGCCAAAGCAAATTCAAAATAATTATTTTATTATTCCAAATTTTGCTTTTATTAAGAAAAACGAAAAGGAGGAGAAATAATCCATGTTTGAAGAAAAATTTAACGAATTATCTTATTCAGAAAAAAATCAATTTGGAAGTATTGTTAATAGATTACTTTTAAAAGGTTTTATTGTTAGAGATATTTTTGATAATAAAGAAAAAATAGTTAAAATTTCACCAGATTATCGTTTTATAGAAAAACGTTATGATTTAATAAATGATTATTTATCTTTCTCAAATTGGCGTATCGAAATCGATAAAATTTTAGGAGTTGTTACTTTATTTAATGATAATGATGAAAATAGAATTAAGTTAGATAGAGAAACTTCATTAGTTTTATTTGTTTTAAGACAAATTTATGAAAATGAACGCAATCAAACTTCGATTAGTGGCGAAAGTATTTATATTACTACGCCAATTTTAATCAGAACTATGTTAGAACATGGTATTTTAATGCCTGGAAAAAAATTAACCGGAAGAAATATTGCTAAAAGTTTAAGATTTTTAGCTCAACACAATATTATTAGTAAAGTTAGCGGAAACTATGATGAAGGAAATGTTGCTTTTTATATCATGCCTTCAATTGTTTATGCTTTAGATAATGAAAAAATTGCTGCAATGTCTCAAGCTTTAGATAACTTAAATAAAAAAGATGAGGGGGTTTTAAACGATGAAACTATTAACCAAGATTAAATTAATTAATTGGCATTATTTCTGGAATGAAACAATCGATATTAAACCAATCGTCTTTTTAACCGGCTTAAATGGTAGTGGTAAATCAACTTTAGTTGACGCTTTTGAAGTTGTTTTACTTGGTGATACAACTGGAAGAAGTTTTAATAAAGCTGCTTTAGAAAAAAGTTCTCGTACTTTAAAAGGTTATTTAAGAGGAGAACTCGGTGATGATTTAGAAGGCGGATTTAAATATTTAAGAAACGGAAGATTTACATCTTATATTGCTTTAGAATTTCATGATGACATTGCTTCGAATGATTTTACATTAGGAATCGTTTTTGATTCTTTTGAAGATGGAAGTGAAGAACATCGTTTTTTCTGTTTAGATTCAAAAATTCCTGAAAATGATTTTATTGAAAATAATATTCCACTTGATTATAAATCTTTAGCAGGCTTTTTCTCATTAAACTATAAAGATCAATATCGTTTCTTTGATTCAAATAAACAATATCAAGAATTTTTAAAGAAAAAATTAGGCGGATTAAAAGATAAATATTTTTCACTTTTAAAGAAAGCTACATCTTTTACTCCAATTACCGATATTACAACTTTTATTACGGAATATGTTTGCGACCCTCAACAAAATTTAGATTTATCTGTTTTACAAGACAATATTTCTCAATATCAAAAATTACAAATTGAAAGTGAAAATTTAAAGAAAAGAATCGAAAAACTTGATGAAATTAAAGCAAGTTATGATTTATATAAAACTCAAGAAAAAGATTTCACTGTTACCCGTTATTTAATTGAAAAATGTGAGCTTTTTAATGATGAAGAAAAATTAAAAGCTTTTAAAAATGAAGTTGTTGATAGTGAAAGAAGAATTTCTGAAATTGATAGTGAACTTGAAGAATTTAAATCAACATTAGAAGAACTTGAAAGAAGAAAAGTCCATATTATTCAAGATAAAATGAATAACGATGTTGCAAAAATCACTGAAGACTTATACGAACAAAAGAAAAACGTTACTCAAAAAGTAAATGAAATTAATAATGAAATTTTTGAAGTAAAAGAATCTTTAAATGAATATATAGATAAATTTAGTTCTGAAGCTAACAAATTATTAATCGATCTAAATGAAGTTGATAAAGATATTATTGACGATGATAAAGAAGAAGATATTGTTAAAATTTTGCTTTCATCAAATAAAGTTATCGAAGTTTCTCAAGCATTAAAATCAAAAGTCGAAGAAAATGTTTTATTAGTAAACAAAGAAGATTTAAATGAATTTAAAGAAACTTTAAAAGAATTTAAAAATAATGTTTCGACTTTAGCAATTTCTTTAGCAAGAACAATTCTCACATTAGAAAAAAGAATTACTGCAATTAAAGAAGAAGAAGCTTCAATTAAAAAAGGTACTAAACCTTTCAATTCTCGTTTAGTTTATATAAAAGATAGATTAAAAGATGAATTAAAAATCAAATTTAATAAAGATATCGATGTTGAACTTTATTGCGATTTAATAGATATCAAAGACAAATCATGGTCAAACGCTATTGAAGGTTATTTAGCAAGCCAAAAATTTAATATCTTTGTTGCTCCTAAATACTATTTAGAAGCTTATAGAATTTTAAGAAGAATTTTAGAAGAATATGGATATTATGGAACAGCTTTAGTCGACCAAGAAAAGATAATTGAAAGAAATTATCAAATGGAAGATGATTCTTTAGCCAGCGAAATTGAAACCGATCATGAAGGAGCAAGAGCCTATACAAATTTTTTAATTGGTAGATTACATAAAAGCGAAGATGAAGAAGAAGCTAGAGAAAGTGGAAATGGTATAACTAGAAACTGTGATTTATATCGTAATTTTACATTCTCAAAGATTAATCCTCGTTTATATCAAGATGCATATATCGGTAGAAATTTAGATGAAAGATTTTTAGAAGATAAAGCTCGTCAAATTAAATCTCATATGATGAATTTAACTTCATATAAAAAACTTTCTTCTTTAATTACAGAAGCTAATAATCTTGAACTCATTTCAAATGGTGAAATTGATCATTTACTTTCTTCACTTGCAAGAGGAAGCGAGTTAAAAGGATATCAAAATACATTAGAATATATTGAGAACGAACTTAAAGAACATGATACCGCTCTTTTATCTTCACTCGATAAACGTTTAGAAGATGTAAATGATGATATCAATGATGTTACAAAACAAAGAGAAAGTTTAATTTTAGAAAAGGGTAACTTAATTAAACAAGTTGAATCCTTAAAAAATGAAAAAATTAAAGATGTCGAAGAAATTATTTCTACTAGAAAAATAAATTTATCATCGAATTATGATACTGAAATTGTTGAAAAATATGGTTTACCTTTATTTGAGGAAAAACTTAATGAAGGAAAAACATATTATGAAATCCTTTCTGATGCAAATGCATCATTAACAAGATTCCAATATTTATACAACAATTCATTTACTTCTTTATGTAAATTAAGAAGAGATTATGTCCATGATTATCATCTTTCTTATGATCCAGATAGTAAAGATAATAAAACTTTTGATGATGAACTTGTTGAATTTAGAGATGTAAAACTTCCTGAATATAATGATCAAATTCATGATGCTTATTTAAAAGCAACTCAACAATTCAAAGATGACTTTATATTTAAATTAAGAGGAGCTATTGAAGATGTTGAAGATCAAATTGAAAATTTAAACGAAGCTTTAGCTCAATCTTCCTTCGGAAGAGACTCTTATAAATTTACTGTAAAACCATCTCAAGTATTTAAAAGATACTACGATATGCTCAAAGATGATATAATATTAGAAGGTGGTGAGGATGAAAGTTTATTCCTCGAAAAATATAAGGATGTAATGGAGGATTTATTTAGACAAATAGTTGATGTAAACGATCCAAATAATTCATCCGAAGAATTGTTAAATAATATTGTCAGATTTACTGACTATCGTTCTTACTTAGATTTCGACCTTATTGTTTATAATAAAGAAAGCGGTAAGGAAGAAAGACTCTCGATAATGATTAAAAAGAAGAGTGGTGGAGAAACACAAACTCCATTCTATATCGCAGTATTAGCTTCATTTGCTCAACTTTATCATGTTCATGAAGAAGGTGAAATTGCTAATACTTCAAGACTTATTATATTTGATGAAGCATTCTCAAAAATGGATAGAGGTAGAATTAAAGAAGCCGTTAAATTATTAAGAAAATTCAATTTACAAGTTATTATCTCTTGTCCAACTGATAAAGTTGCTGATATTACCGAACTCGTTGACGAAACATTAGTTGTATTGCATAACAAAAACAGTAGTTGTGTACGTATGTTTTCAAAAATTTCCTAAAAAATAAAATAAAAAATTTAGATATTTTTACTTAGATAAAAAGGAGGAAATTATGGGTAGAAATGTAGTAGCGATGATTTTAGCGGGAGGTAAAGGTACCAGACTCCATGCCCTTACAAAGAAAATCGCTAAACCAGCAGTCTATTTCGGTGGTAAATATCGTATTATCGATTTTTCCCTCTCAAATGTTGCTAATTCATCGATTGATTCAGTTGGTGTTTTAACTCAATACGAATCTGTAGTTTTAAATAACTACATCGGTAATGGATCGAAATGGGGTTTTGATGGAGTCGAATCAACTTGTGTTGCGCTTGCCCCACGTCAAACAGAAACAGGCGCAAACTGGTATAAAGGAACTGCTGATGCAATCTATCAAAATATTGATTTTTTAGATAGCGAAGAGCCTCAATATGTTCTTATTCTTTCAGGTGATCATATTTATAAAACAAGTTATGATCAAATGATTGCTTTACATGTTAAATCAAAAGCTGATTGTACAATTTCAGTTTTAGAAGTTGATATAAAAGAAGCTTCTAGATTTGGTATTTTGGAAGTTGATAGTACTGATACTATTACTAAATTCGTTGAAAAACCAAAAGAACCAAAATCAAATTTAGCATCAATGGGTGTTTATGTCTTTACGTATAAAGTATTAAGACAAGCTCTTTTAGAAGATGCAAAAGATGAAAAGAGCGAACACGATTTTGGTAAAAATATTATTCCAAAGATGCTTTCTCAAAAGAAAAAGTTAGTTGCCTATAGATTTAAAGGCTATTGGAGAGATGTTGGAACACTTGATTCATTACATCAAGCAAACATGGAACTTTTACCATCTCAAAGAAGTGCTGATACAATTAATTTTGATGAATCTCCAAAAATTTATAGTGAAGATACTAATTCATATCCACAATATATTGATTCAAAAGCTACTGTAAAAGATTGCCTTATTAACCAAGGCGCATCCATTTATGGTACTTGTATTAAATCAGTTATTTCTAATGAAGTCGTTATTGAAGAAGGAGCTACTGTTACTCATTCAGTTTTAATGCCTGGAGTTATAATTAAAAAAGGTGCTTATGTTGAAAATGCAATTTTAGGACCTGACACAGTTATTAAAGAAAACGAAGAAATTAATAAAGATAGTGGAAAAATAGTCTTACTTGACTATGAAAGGAATTTACAATAATGAAAAACGTAGTCGCATTAGTTAATCTTCATAATTCACCTGAATGTGGCCTTTTAACTGAAAAAAGACCTTTAGCATCAACAACTGTTTTAGGAAGATACGCTTTTATTGATTTTACTTTATCAAATTTAACAAATAGTGGTATTGATGATATTGGAATTATGATTAAAAATCATTCAAGAAGTATTATTAAACATATGAGAAGTGATAATACTTATCTTAAAAATTCCAAAACTGGTTATTTAAATTACATGATTAACGAAGAAGGTTTACATAATCCTTTCTATAATACTGATTTAAATACTATTGCTCAAAACGACTATTTCTTATATGAACCTGATTGTAAATATGTCTTAATTGTTCCAGTTGGAATCGTTTATAAAGTAAATTATGCTGAAATTATTAGAGAACATATTAAATCAGGAAAATTATTCTCAGTAGTTTATTCAAAAGTTGAAAATGCTGGAAAAGATTTCTTTGGTTTAAATAAAATTACTGTTAATGCTTTAGGAAATGTCCAAAAAATTGATAAAGTCGATCCAAAAGATAAAGAAGCTTTAATTGGATTAAAAACATATGTTTGTAACTCCTCAGCTTTAAAAGGAGCTTTCCCAAAATTAAAAAATATTTCAAACGTCTTTACTCTTGATGATTTAATGCTTTATGTTCAAAGATATGGAGATATCGATATTCATGCAATTGAATATAGTGGACAAGTTCATTATGTTAATTCAATTAATAAATATTATGATATTTCAATGAATTTTAAAGAACATTTACAAGATAGAGAAAAAGCTAATATATTTACAGAAGATTGGAAAATTTTCACACGTACCCATGATACAAGACCTGTTTATTATGGCGAAAATTGTAAAGTAAAAGATAGCGTCATTGCTAATGGTTGTACAATTTATGGAACTGTTAAAAATTCTATTTTAGGTCGTAATGTTATTGTTGAAGAAGGTGCTGTTGTTGAAGATTCAATTATCTTCTCTGATAGTGTTGTTTCAGCTGATGTTCATTTAAAAGGAGTAATTGCTGATAAATTAACAAAATTTATTTCAAAAAAAGAAGTTATTTCTGAAAAGAATGAACATATTTATATTCCACAAGGAGAAACTATTTAATTTATGAATATAGTGATGGTATCTAGCGAATGTCTACCATTTTCTAAAACTGGTGGTTTAGGCGATGTCGCATATTCTTTATCTAAAGAATTTGTAAAAAAAGGCCATAACGTTGCAATCGTTTGCCCTTATTATAAAAAAATAAACTTCGAAAAATTCAAAGCTCAACCAAAAAAATTATATGAATTTGAAGTTCAAATGAATTGGAGAAAACCAAGTTGTGAAGTTTATCATCTTTTATATGAAGAAATGGATTATTTCTTTATTAAAAACGATTATTATTTTGGTAGAGATGGCGGACTTTATGGATTCTATGATGATGGTGAAAGATTTGCCTATTTTGCTAATGCCTCCACTTTATTACTTAAAGAATTACCATTTAAAGTCGATATCGTCCATGTTCACGATTGGCAAGGTGGCATGATTCCATGTATTTTAAAAGTTCGTTATTGGAATGATGAAGTTTTAAATAAAATAAAAACTGTTTTAACTATTCATAATCCTCTTTTTAAAGGCTATTTAAATAAAGATAGTTTATATGATTTATTTAATTTACCTACCTATCTTTTTGATGATGGTTCAGTAAGGCTTGAAAATCAAGTTTCTACCTTAAAAGCCGGAATTAAATTCGCTGATAAAATTACAACAGTTTCACCAACTCATGCTTTTGAACTTACTACCGTTGAAGGAAGTAAAGGTTTGTGGTATGACCTTGTTTTAAGACAAAACGATTTTAGTGGAATATTAAATGGAATGGACCAAGTAGAATTTGATCCTTCTAAAGATAAAAGTATTTATCAAACATATAATATTAAAAACTTCCTTGAAAATAAGAAGAAAAATAAGATTGAATTCTGTAAAGAAAACAATCTTGATCCTGAACTTCCTTTATTTGCAGTAGTTTCAAGACTTACTGATCAAAAAGGCCTTGATTTAATCTATGGAATGGCTGATTTTTTAACTCATGAAGGTGGAAACTTTGCTGTTTTAGGAAGTGGAGAAAGATATGCTGAAGATATGTTTAATGGCTTATATGCTAGAAATAGTAAGCATACCTATGTTTATATAGGATATAGCGATGATATTGCTCATAAACTTTATGCTTCAAGTGATTTCTTTATTATGCCAAGTGCTTTTGAACCATGTGGTCTTGGACAAATGATTGCTCAAAGATATGGTTCACTTCCTTTAGTTAGAAGAACGGGTGGATTAAAAGACAGTGTTATTTGTTATGATGGAGAAAGAAATAACGATGACATTGCAAATGGTTTTGGATTTGATGATTATTCAATTGTTGAAGCTATTAAATGTACTGCTCAAGCAATGAATGTTTATAATTTGAAGAAAGATGTCTTTGAAAGATTAGTTAAAAATGCTTTATTAACTGATCATTCATGGAATGATAGTGCTGATAAATATTTAGCTCTTTATAGTTCAATTGTTAAATAAAAATATTTAATTTTTATATAAAAGACCAGAATTTAATTAAAAAACTGGTCTTTTTTTATAAGTGAAAATACATTTTTATTCAACTATTTTAAAAAATATGATATTCTTTTTGAGGTACGATTAATTTATTAAAATTTATTTTTAGAGAGTTGCTAACTATGGTGAAAAGCAATAATAAATTGATAAAGTCTCACGTATCTTAATAAATATTACTTAAATTAAGTGCATTATTTTTATAAAAAAATGATGAAATAAGGTGGTACCGCGTAAATTTACGTCCTTATATTATTAAGGACGTTTTTATATATAAAGGAGAAAAAATATGGGCTATGATCATATAAATATTGAGAATAAATGGAAAGAATATTGGCTTAAAAATAAAGAATATAAGACCGATGTTTATGATTTTTCTAAACCAAAATATTATATTTTAGACATGTTTCCATTCCCTTCAGGTCAAGGTTTACACGTTGGTCATCCTGAAGGATATACGGCAACAGATATAATTGCAAGAATGAAAAGAATGCAAGGATTTAATGTTTTACATCCAATTGGATGGGATGCTTTTGGTTTACCTGCTGAACAATATGCAATGAAAATGAATCGTCCGCCACTTGAATTTACTTTGAAAAATATTGCAAATTTTAGAAGACAAATTCAAATGCTTGGTTTTTCATATGATTATGATAGAGAAGTTACAACTTGCGATCCATCTTATTATAAATGGACTCAATATATTTTCTCTTTAATGTATGAAGATAAATTAGCTTTTGTTGATTATAAACCTGTTAATTTCTGTCCTGAACTCGGAACCGTTTTAGCAAACGAAGAAGTTATTGATGGAAAAAGTGAAAGAGGTGGCTATCCAGTAATTAGAAAACCAATGAGACAATGGAATTTAAAAATTACTGCTTATGCCGATAGATTAAATGATGATTTAGATAGTTTAGATTGGCCTCAATCAACTATCGAAATGCAAAGAAACTGGATTGGAAAATCTGAAGGCAGTGAAATTATTTTTAAAATTAAAGGTTTTGAAAAGACTTTTAAAGTTTATACAACAAGAGCAGATACTCTTTTTGGTGCAACTTTTGTTTCTTTAGCTCCTGAACATCCATTTGTTAAAGAAATTACTGCTGATGAATGTAATGAAAATGTTGAAAAATATATTAAAGAATGTGAATCTAAATCAGATTTAGAAAGAACTGGATTAAATAAAGAAAAGACTGGTGTTTTTACGGGAGCTTATGCTATTAATCCTATTAATAATAAAGAAATTCCTATTTTTATTGCTGATTATGTTTTAGCTTCTTATGGAAGTGGTGCTGTTATGGGCTGTCCTGCTCATGATGCTAGAGATTATGTTTTTGCTAAAAAACATAACATTGAAATTATTCCTGTTCTTGAAGGAGATATTTCAAAAGAAGCATTTGAAGGTGATGCAAAACATATAAATAGTGATTTTATAAACGGAATGTATATAAAAGAAGCTAAAAAAGCAGTCACTGATAAATTAATTTCTATTGGAGCTGGAAATTATAAAGTTAACTATAAATTAAGAGATTGGTTATTTTCGCGTCAAAGATACTGGGGTGAACCAATTCCAGTTATTAATTTTAAAGATGGAAGTCAAACTTTAGAAAAAAATCTTCCTTTAGTTTTACCTGAATTAAAAGAATATAAACCTTCAGGAACTGGAGACTCTCCACTTGTTCATGCTAGTGAATGGCTTAATGTAGTTGTTGATGGAAAAGAAGGAGTTAGAGAGACAAATACAATGCCTCAATGGGCTGGAAGTTGTTGGTATTATATCCGTTACATCGATCCACATAATGATAAAGAAATTGGTGATAAAAAATTACTCGATCACTGGCTTCCTGTTGATCTTTATGTTGGTGGCCAAGAACATGCTGTTTTACATTTACTTTATGCTCGTTTCTGGCATAAATTCTTATATGATAAAGGTATAGTTTCATGTAAAGAACCGTTCAAAAAATTATTCCACCAAGGAATGATTTTAGGTGAAAATGGTGAAAAAATGTCAAAAAGTAGAGGAAATGTTGTTAATCCTGATGATGTTGTTAAAAATTATGGTGCTGACACTTTAAGACTTTATGAAATGTTTATGGGACCTCTTGAAGCTTCATTACCTTGGTCTTCTTCAGGATTAGAAGGAGCTAGAAAATTTATCGATAGAGTTTATCGTCTTTATACTGAAAAAGAATATTTAGATAAATTTAATGAAGAAAATAGCGGTGAACTTGATTATTCTTATAACTTCTTAGTTAAAAAAGTAACTTCTGACTTTGAAAATTTACAATTTAATACTGCAATTTCTCAAATGATGATTTTTATAAATGATGTTTATAAAGCAAAATCAATTTATAAACCATATATGGAAGGCTTTATTAAAATGTTTGATTGTATTTGCCCATTTATTGGTGAAGAAATTTATCATTTATTAGGACATAATGAAACGATAACTTATGCTCCATGGCCAGTTTACGATGAATCAAAATTAATTAAAAATACAATTAAAATCGCTGTTCAAGTTAATGGAAAATTAAGAGACACAATTGAAATTAATCTTAATGAAGAAGATGAAGTAGTTAAAAACATGGCCTTAAATAGTGAAAATGTTAAACGTTTTACTGAAGGTAAAGAAATTAAAAAGGTTATTGTAGTTAAAAATAAAATCGTTAACATTGTTGTTATAGGATAATAGAAAAAGGACGATGAAAATCGTCCTTTTTCTTTGCTTTTTAATAAATAAAAGTATATTATAAATACGTTAAATTTCACGGCACTAATTATTAGGCTGTAGAAAGGAGTAAATTATGATTTTATGTGTTGATTGTGGCAACACCGAGATTAAATTCGCTATTTTTCATGAGGATAAAATGGTCTCTCGTTTTTCAATTAATACTTCGGAAAGTTTAAGTAGTGATGATTATGCGATGAGAATAAAATTTTTATCTGAAAATAATGTAGAAGATATTAATGGCGCAATTATTTCTTCGGTCGTTCCTTCTTTAACAAAAGTTTTATTATCGGCAGTTAATAAAGCTTTTAACTGCGAAGTAAAAGTTTTAAATAGTTCTTTAAAAACTAAACTTCCTATAAAAATAGATAATCCAAAAGAACTTGGCGCAGATTTTTTATGTACAGCAGTAGGAGCTTTACAAAAATATAAACCTCCATTTGTCATTGCTGATTTAGGAACTGCAACTAAAATGTCAGTTGTTGATATAAAAGGAAATTTTATTGGTGGGATGATTACAACTGGTATGAAAGTTTCTTTAGAAGGATTAGTAAAAAGTGCTGCTCAGTTATATTCAGTTGAAATTGCAGCTCCTAAAAAAATTATTGGCAGAAATTCTATTGAATCTATTCAATCAGGCATAGTTTTTGGCCAAGCTTATATGGTCAGTGAATTTGCTAGAAGAATGGAAAGTGAACTTGGCTATAAATTAACTAGAATTTTAACCGGAGGATTTTCTTCAATTATTAAAGACCAAATTACTTGTTTTAACTATGAAAAAGACCTTTCTTTATATGGGTTAAATGTTATTTATCATATTAATGAAGGAGGAAAAAAGTATGAATAGATTAAAAATATTTCGTTCAATCGCAATCGATGCTTTATTTTTAGCATTATTTATCCTTTTTACCTTTGTTCCTTGGCTTGGTTATTATCAAGTTGGCCCAATTTCTTTCCAAATTGTTCATATTTTTGTTTTAATTGGTGCGGCTATTTTTGGATGGAAAAAAGGACTACTTTATGGCTTTATTTTTGGCTTATTATCTTTAATAAAAGCAGCTTCATTTCCAGGAACACTTGATTTTGCATTTTTAAATCCATTTGTTTCAATTTTGCCTCGTGCTTTATTTGGCTTTGTTGCTGGATTTGTATTCGATATTATTAAAAAACATGCTACATTAAAACAATTCATGATTTCTTTACCGGTTTTATGTTTTGTTTTAACTTGTTTCCATACATTTGCAACATTATCTTGCCTTTATCTTTTTGGTGTTTTAGATCCATTTTATATTTCAAATGCCCTAGGTTTAAGTGAAATAATGTCTAGTATTGGATTTATTAGTTTATTTACAACAATTGGATTGATAGGAATGTGCGTTGAAGGAGCTATTGCCACAGTAATAGTTTTACCTTTATATGTTGCTTTAAGAAAAATTAACTTTGTAAAAGAAGAAGATGATTTAAAATTTAAGACAATAAAGCCATAAATTTGTATAATATAATCTTTGAAGAGGAGTGTTGTTAAAAATGAAAGATATTAATTTTAAAGATTTAGTTAAACCTTATTATGAAGAAGCCTTAGAAACACTTAAAAAGGACGTTTCTATTAATAGTATATATGATGAAAAAACCATTTCAAAAGATGCTCCATATGGTGCTGGAGTTAAAAAATGTTTTGATTTTTTAAAGGAATTAGCTTTAAAAGATGGTTTTAATGTTGATACATGTGATGGTCGTGCTTTAGAAATCTCCTTTGGTGAAGGTAAAAATTTAATTTATGTTTTAGCTCATCAAGATGTTGTTCCAGTATCTGGAAATTGGAAATTTGGTCCATTTAATCCAACTATTGAAGACGACAAATTATATGGAAGAGGAACAAGTGATGATAAAGGTCCTGGAATTAGTGCTTATTATGCATTAAAAGCTTTAAAAGATAATGGATTAATCAATAATTTTAGAGTTAGACTTGTTTTTGGTGGTGATGAAGAAAGAGGCTCCTCTTGTTTAGAATATTATTTTAATACATTAAAAAAAGAACAACCAACATACGGATTTACTCCTGATGGAGATTTCCCATTAATTTATGGAGAAAAAGGTATTACAAATTATACTTATGTTGGAAATCTTGACTTAAAAAATATTGTTTATATAAAAGCTGGGGTTGTTAGCAATAGTGTTATTGATAGAGCAGAAGTTAAAGTTAAAAATCCTGAACTTTTAGATGAATATCTTAAAAAACATGATTTAATTAATTTTGAAAAATTAAGTGAAGATACTTTTGTTTTCTTAGGTAAAGCTGCTCATGGTTCGACTCCTGAACTTGGAATTAATGCTGGAGTTATCGCTCTTTCAACATTAGGCGATTGCTATAATGAAGGCGTTCTTTCTTTACTTGCAAATGAATATGCGGATTATAATGGTAAAAATTTATATTGTTTTTATGAAACTAAAAACATGGGCAAAACAACTTATAATGTTGGTTTAATTAACTATGAAAATGGCAAATTTTCAATGACAGTTAATTTTAGATATCCAGAAAATGTTAATGTTGATGAAACAATTGAAAAAATTAGAAAAGCATCTCCTTTAGAAATTGAATATGAAAAAGGAAGCGATGTTTTATATTTTGATCCAGAAAAAACTAAATTCATCCAAGAACTTGCTAAAGTTTATGAAGAAGAAACTGGTGATACTATTAATAAAATGAAAACAATTGGTGGAGGAACTTACGCTAAAGAAGCTAAAAACACCGTTGCTTTTGGTAGCAATTTCCCTGGAAAAATTGACCATATTCATGAAGAAAATGAAAAAATTGATTTAGAAGATTTCTATAATTCTATGTCAATTTATGCTCATGCAATTTATTGCTTAGGTAATTTAAATGAGAACTAAGTTTAAACAATGGGCTGTTGATTATTTAAATGAAGGTAAAAATATACTTTATTTAAAAAATGAAAATGATATTAAAGATTTTGTTAATAGTAAAGAATGTTTTTTAGAAATCGGCCCAGGTAAAGGACAATTTATCTTAAATATTGCAAAAAAATACCCTCAATTTAATTTTTTAGTTGTTGAAATTAATAAAACGGTTGCAGGAATTGCTTTAAAAAAGATTGATGAAGAAAATTTAAGTAACGTTAAATTAATTGCTGAAGATTTTTATAAATTAATAGATGTTATAAAAGAAAATTCGATTACAGGAATCTTTTTAAATTTTTCAGATCCTTGGCCTAAGAAAAGACATGAAAAACGTCGATTAACATCATCTCCATTTATTGAAAGTTATCTTAAAATTTTAAAAGATAATCATAATATTTATTTTAAAAGCGATAATTATAATTTTTATCTTTATAGTTTGGATAAATTTAAAGAATATGGTTTCGATATTTTAAAAAACGATACTAATTATAATGATGACGAAGATTTTGATGCATTAACTGAGTTTGAAACTCGTTATAAAAATGAAGGAATTAAAATTAATCGTCTGATATTAAAGAAAGGATCTAACATAAAAATGAACAAACTTAATGAATTAGAGAAAAAATATTTTGAAGAATTAACTCAAAAAGACGCTATAAGTGGAAACGAAAAAGAAGTTGCTCATTATTTAGCTTTAGAATATAAAAAATTAGGATTAGAACTTTATAAAGATTATGCTGGAAATATTTATGGTATTAAAAAAGGTAGCGATTCTAGTGTTAAAGTAATGATTGATGCTCATATGGATGAGGTTGGTTTTATTGTTAAAGATATAAAAGAAAACGGTTTAATTACTCCTTATCCACTTGGAGGTTTTAATTATCAAACATTATTGTCAAATAGAGTTAAATTAACAACAAAAAACGGAGAAAAATTTGTTGGAGCAATCGATTCAACTCCACCTCATTTATTAAAAGGACAAGCACAAGAAGTTAATGCTTCAAATCTTTTATTTGATTTTGGATTCCTTTCAAAAGAAGATGCTATTGCAAACCACGTTGAAATTGGAGATATGATTACTTTAGTTGGTGAATTTAAATATTTAAATCATGAAACAAGAATTTTATCTAAAGCTTTGGATGATAGATATGGACTTATTTTAGGATTAAGTGTTTTAAATGAATTAAAAGATGTAACTTTACCTTTTGATTTATATGTTGGCGGTTCAACTCAAGAAGAAGTTGGATTAAGAGGTTTACCAAGTGCAATAAAAAATATTAATCCTGATTTCTGCTTTGTTTTAGATTGTTCAACAGCAAAAGATTCTATTTCACCAAATGAATATGGAAGAATAGGCGATGGAGTTTTACTTAGATTTGTTGATAGAACGATGATTGCAAATTCTGAACTTTTATCTTTCCAAAAAGAAGCTGTTATTAATACAAACGGTAAATATCAATATTTTGAAACTTTAGGAGGAACAAACGCTTCAGTTGCTTTTTCTTCAAATTGCTTAACTTTAACCCATTGCATAGTTGCAAGAAGTATTCATACAGCATCTTCAATTATGGATATTAATGATTTTATTTACGCGAAAAATTCTTTATTATATATGTTGAAAAATTTATCAAAGGAAAAGATTTTAGAAATAAAGGAAAGCAAATATTAATATGAAATACGGATGTTATTATAACCATAAAACTATTGGAGATATTTTACTTATTGAAATTAAACCATCAGTTTTTCCTTCAAGATATGAGAAAAAAGATAATGTTGTCGCTTTATATAAAGATGATGAATTAGTAGGAATCAATATTTTTAATATTTCTGATATTGTAAAAATTAAGGCTGAAGGATTTATTCATCATTTAAACGAAGAAGTTTTAGCAGTTATTAATTCAAAGTTAAAAAATGTTGGATTAGAAGAATTACCTTACCAAGAAGGAAGTGGATTTAAAGTTGCACAAATTATCGACATTGAAGAACATCCAGATAGTGATCATCTTCATATTTGTAAAGTTGATGTTGGTGAAAAAGAACCACTTCAAATTGTTTGTGGAGCATTTAACGCTAAACTTAATTTAAAATGTGTTTGTGCTCTTCCCTATACTTTTATGCCAGATGGAAAACAAATTGTTCCAGGAAAATTATTAAAAATCGATAGTTATGGAATGCTTTGTTCTGGAAGAGAACTTGGATTAAGTGGATTTGAAAAAATACACGGCTTATTAGAACTTGATGATTCTTATACAGTCGGTAAAGATTTCTTTTTAGATTAATATATTTTTATTGATTATTAAAAAAATCAATTAATGCTTTTGCCGCTTCTTTAGGTCCTTCGTTTTTATCAAAAGAAAGTGAAGTTAAAATTCTACCTAAAGGAATATTATTTAATTTTAAAAGTTCAAAGTAGGAACCAATAAAGGTTTCTACTTTTTCTTTTTCTTGCATTGGTCCAAAAGGATTTGCAAAATAGGTTGAAACTTTTCCTTTTTCATTAGTTGTATTTAAAGCGACCCTTTCTCCCTTTTTAAATTCATCTAAAGCAATGTTTATATCGTTAAAAAAGTGAATTTTTTTATTATCAATAGTGAAATTATCTGCTAAAAAGAAAGCGTCAACTTTATATAATTTTATACTATCTAAATATGATAAAAGGGGAATAACTACCCTGGAATTTGGCTTTTCAATATTAAAAAATATCGCTCTATCCATACTATTTAATGAATAAGATTGTTCTAAGTCATCTAAACGAACAAAAGCACCAATTTCTGTTCCGCTTGTATAAACAACATTATCTTTTATAAAAAAAGTACCCATATCATCAAATATTGGTGAGATATGATATTTACCGTTATATTCATTTTTTATAGCTTCCAAAGTTTCACTTTTTCCAGCTCCACTATCTCCTAAAATAATGATATTTTTGCTCTTTTTTCCATCAGAAATTGTAAAACCAGCACCATGAATTGGTAAAGAATTTTCTTTGATCATTAAAAGATTATATAAAGTTAAAATCATTTTTTTCATATAACCAAAATAATCGATTTTAAATTCTTTACCTAAAACACCAAATAAAGTTTCATTTTCATAGTAATAATAACAATCATTATTATTTTCTATCCCATAAAAGACGATAAAATCGACATTATTAACTTGTTTATCAAATGAAGTTACTTCAAATAAATTACCAATTGAAGCTAAAAAAGATAAATATTCTTTATTTACGACGATTAATCCACATTTTTGATTTATTTTAATTAAAACAGAGTAAAATTCAGATAAATTTAAGTCATTTTCATTAATTTTGTCATTTTTTTCATGAAAAAATCCAACCCTTTTATTTTCACTAGTTGAAACAATAAAAGGAGGTTGATTTACAATACTTTCTAAAACAGGAATATTATTTAAATAAGAAAAAGAAGGTGGAAGTGGCAAGTTTTCTTTTGAAAAAATAATTCCAACATTTCCTCCTGAAGGTAAAATTCGATAAACTGTTTGTTCTTTCCCTAATATTCCTTCATAAACATCACGATAAAAAGAAACGATTTTATCAGAAAATTCCATGAACTCTTTTACAAATTCACGATGTGATAAATTTGTAGTATTTTGATCTTTAATATAGATCAAATATCTTTCTTTAGAACGATAAAAATCATATATATCATTAATTAAAAGAAGAAGTTTTTCCTTTCTTTCATCGTCTAATGTATCTAAAAGATGAGATATATCACCCTTTTTATGTACAAGAATAGCAATTTTTATTAATAAATCTTTTAAATTATCATCGATATTTTCATTATTTTGAAAATAAGAATTAATAATATTTTTTAACAAATCTGAATGTAAAATATCGTTTTTTGTAATATTTTGAATTTCGTTAAAATTTAAGACAATCTTTTCTTTCATCTATAAGTTTTCCTTTAAATAAGTTAAATCGCTTTCTTTTAAAGAACAAATGGCGATACGAATCGTTGTATTATCAATTAAAGTAAAGTAAATATTTTTGCTTTCTAAATATTCTAAGTAAGAAGGAGCATCTTCTTTTATAAAAGTAATATAAAATCCAGAGGAATAAGGATAATATTGAATATTTTTTTCTTTTAATATTTCTTTAACGCCATTTCCAATACGCAAAATTCTTTCAGTTTGATTAAAAATATCTCTTTTTACTTTTTTAACAGCTTCTTCATCTTTAAAAAATAAACCTAATCCACCATTTGCTAAATGGTTAGTTGAAGAAATTGTTCCTCTAATAAAAGTTTTATATTTTTCAGTATAAATATCTTCTTCATTTTTATTAAAAATAGTAATTAAAGCACCCATTCTTAAACCATAAAATCCAAAAGATTTCGAAGCGGAAACTGCTAAATAAAGTGGAGTTTTTAAAGATGAATCAACTATTTTTTTAATAATCATCTTTCTAGAAGAAGAATAATCTAAATATGCTAAATCAAGTAAAAGAGTAACTTTATCATTATATTTATTAATTAAAGCAAATAGTTTATTGTAATCTTCCATTTCTAAATTAAATCCAGTTGGATTATGACATGGATCATTAATAACTAACAATATTTTACTATCTATTTCATTAATCCTATTTTCTAAAGAAACAAAATCAAATTTGAAATCTTTATTGAAGAAATTAAAGATTTCAAATTTAATATCGCTTTCTTTAGAAATCGTATCATAATTAGGCCATCTAATAGATGAAAACAAAACAGTATGAGTTTTGTTTAAACTTTTAAAAGCCATGAATAAAGCTTCTGTACCTCCTGAAGTAGCACAAATCGAGATATTTTTGTTTTGTTTTAAACTATTTAATTCATCTTCAAAAATCCAAGATAAATATCCATCTCTATATTCTTTAGGACCAAGTTGAGAAGCATATGACAAAAAGGAAGTAAAATTATTAATTAAATAATCATTTGTTTTTTTATAAGAAACTATTTCCCCATTTTCATAATATAAAGTTCCACTAGAACCATTAACAACATATTGCCCTTCTTTAATCTTTTTAAAAGCTCTTTCACTTACTGAAAGAATATCAAATTTATCAAACTGATTCATACCATATAATTATATCAAGAAATAGCCTTCTTTTTAATTTATTTATTTAGGTTATTTTTCAAAAGATTTATTATTTTTTTGTCTAATGAAATTATTAAGAAATTGTTAATTATTTTCATAAATGTATATTTATAAAATGCCATAATTATGCATATTTAAAGATATTTATGAAAAATTTTCATAATTTAATAAAATTATGATAGAATACTTCTTGTATGGGCAACGATTTTAAAGATAGAGTTACTATTTATGAAGTTGCTAAAGCTGCAGGGGTTTCTCTTGCAACCGTTTCAAGGGTTATAAATAATACTTCGACAGTTAAAGACGAAACAAAAAATAAAGTTTTAGCAATAATTAAAAAATTAGGATATAAACCTTCTGGTTTAGCTCAAGCTTTAGCAACCAATAAAACAACGACAATTGGTGTTATTATTCCATCAGCAAATTACGTTTATATTGCAAATATGTTAAACGGTATTATTGAAATTTGTAAAAGTAAAAATTTTACCGTTTCTTTATATACGACTTCCCATTCAAGAAGCGATGCTATTGAATCAATTGAAAAAATTATTAAATCACATGTTGATGGCGTAATTGTTTTTGATGATGAGCTAAATGAAGAAGATATTGAATTATTCAATAATTATGCTGTCCCGGTTGTAGCCGTTAATAATCGAATTATCGCTTCAAAAATTGCCTGTATTCCTTTTGGATATGAACATTTAATTAAAAAAGTTATTACTGATTATTTCACAAAAGGTGATAAAAAGATGAATTTCTTACATGTTCATAATGCTGGTCGACTTTTATCACGTGTTGAAAATGCTTATATTCAAACTCATTTAGAAAATGATCGTGAATACGATATTACAAATTGCGATGACTCTTATCAAAGAACTTATCAAGATTTTAAAGAAAGATTTAAACGTGTTAAAAAAGAATATGTCATTGCTTATCGTGATTCAATTGCTGCTGCTGTTATGAACGCTGCTCAAGATATGGGCTTATCGATTCCTGAAGATATCGAAGTTTTATCAATTATTGGAACTAAATATTCTTCAATTATTCGACCAAATATCACTAATCTTTATATTGATATGCAAGAAGTTGGCAAAAGATCAATGTATATGCTCGTTGATTTAATTAATGGTCAATTACAAGATAAAGAATATAAATTTGAATCAATTTATGTAAAAAAAGACTCGACTAAGTTTTAATTTTTATTATTTTTGTTATAATAACAAAGTTATCCTGAAGGAGAGTAAAAAATATGGATATTTATGAAAAATATATAAGAACTATCAATGATTTTCCTATCGAAGGAATTAAATTTAGAGATATCACCCCTCTTTTAGCAACTGGTGATGCTTTCCATCAAGTTATTATGGATTTAAATAAGGAATTACCTTCTTATGATAATTGGGATAAGATTATAGCTGCTGAAAGTAGAGGATTTATTTTTGCTGCTCCTTTATGTTCAATGAATAATAAAGGTTTAATTTTAGCTAGAAAAGCTGGAAAATTACCACTTGTTGGTTATCGTAAATCATATGATTTAGAATATGGAAAAAATACAATTGAAATTCCAAAAGATGCAATAAAACCTGGTGATAAAGTTATTATTATGGATGATTTAATTGCAACAGGTGGAAGTGCTAAAGCGATGGTTGATCTTGTTTTAGAAGCTGGTGGAATTCCAATTATGGGTTTATTTTTAATTGAACTTCGTTCTTTAGAAGGCTATAAAAAACTCGGTATTCCAGTCGTTTCTATCGTTAATTATGGATTGCATACTAATGACTTATTAATGATTAACAATCCAAAACACAAAATGTGTAAATATAAAGAAAAAGTCAACGAAAATGAAATTAAAGTCTTCTATGAAGATGGAAGCGAAGATATTATTCATAAAAATGAAATTATTTCTATTGTTCAAATAGAAAAAAACGGAAGACAAACTTATATTAAATATCGTGATTAATTAAATAACTTGAAAGGAAAATTATGGCAAATATTATTGACGAATTAAACTGGAGAGGCTTGATTAAAGATTATTCAAATGAAGAACATTTAAAAGAAATGTTTAATAAAAAACAAACAATTTACTGTGGATTTGATCCATCTGCCTCCTCAATGCATATTGGTAATTTCGTTATGATTTCTATTTTAATGAGATTACAAAAAGCTGGTCATAGAATTATTGCAATTGCTGGTGGAGCAACTGGAATGATTGGTGATCCATCAGGAAAAAGTAAAGAAAGAAGTTTTTTAACTCCTGAAAAAGTAAAAGAAAATACTGAAGGAATTAAAGCTCAATTATCTCGCTTTTTAGATTTAGATGATCCTGAAAAAGGAATCATGTTAAATAACTATGATTGGCTTTCAAAAGTTACACTTTTAGAATATTTAAGAGATTATGCAAAATTCTTTAACATTAACTACATGTTATCTAAAGATATTATCTCTTCTAGAATGGATGCAGGAATTTCTTTAACTGAATTTTCTTATATGACACTTCAATCTATCGATTTTTATAAATTATGGAAAGAATATAATTGCCACATTCAAATCGGTGGAAGTGATCAATGGGGAAATTTAACTGCTGGATTAGAATTAATTAGAAAACTTGAAGGCGTTGATGCTGAAGCTGAATGTATGACAGCTCATTTAATTACAAGAAGTGATGGTAAAAAATTCGGTAAGAGTGAAGATGGAGCGCTTTTCTTAGATAGAAAACTAACTTCTCCATATAAACTTTATCAATTCTTTATCAATCAAAGTGATGAAGATGCAATCCGTTATTTAAAAGTTTTCACTTTCTTAAGTAAAGAAGAAATTGAAAATATTGAAAGAGAACATTTAGCAAATCTTGGTCAAAGAATTGGTCAAAAAGCATTAGCTTATGAAGTTGTTAAAACTGTTCATTCAAAAGAAGATGCTGATGAAGCTAAAAAGATGAGCGAAGTTTTATTTTCAGGAAACGTTAATGAATTAAGTGAAAATGCTATTGAAGAATTATTTGGGGCAATGAAAGTAGAAGTTTCTCCTATGCCTTTAGAAGATTTACTTATTACTTTAAAAGCTGCATCTTCAAAAAGAGAAGCTCGTGAATTTATTAAAAATAATGCTGTTTCACTTAATGGAGAAAAGATTAATGACGCTTCAAAAGTTATTGATTCTTCATTTGCTCTTCATCAAAAATATTTAATTTTAAGAAGAGGAAAAAAGAATTATTATCTCGGTGAATTAAAATAACAATTTGTTAAAAAAGTTGTTGTTTTAAATATCGTTCTATGGTATATTATTAAAGCACGTCAAGTGCTTTATGCGGATCAGTGGTGTAGCGGTTAACATGCCACTCTGTCACAGTGGAGATCGCGAGTTCGATTCTCGTCTGATCCGCCATTTTTTAAAGAAAAACATATTTGGCCCGATAGCTCAGCAGGTAGAGCAAAGGACTGAAAATCCTTGTGTCCCCAGTTCGACCCTGGGTTGGGCCACCAAATATTAAGATTTACTGGCATTAATAAATGTCAGTTTTTTTATTACTATTTTCTTTTTAAATCTATCAGTTTGTTTTTAAAGTTATATATTCTTTTTGATATAATAATTATTAGGAATTTAAAGAAATGGTATTTGATATCGCAATTACTCTTTTTATAATTATCGGATTAATTATTGGTATTTTTAGAAATCCGATAATGAGTATTATTCATACAGTTTTATTTGTTTGTTTTACCTTTTTATTTACTCCAATTTTAGGCACTTTTATGCCTACAATTTTAGAAATGAATAATATTAATTTAGCAGATTTAGCTTCAAGTGCGGCTAATGCTATATCAATGGTTAATAATGAAATTATTAGTTTTGGAGAAAATATTGGAGTTAAACTTTTAACGATTCCTTCTTTATATACAACCCCTTCCTTTTTAGAAGGTGCTTTAAAAGGAATATCTAATTCTTTAACCTTTTTAGTTTCTTCCCTTTTATCTTTAATTATTTCTTATCTTGTTTCATGGATTTTTTATTTATTAATTAAACGATATTATTTTGAATTTAATAAAGTTAAACGTTTAAAATTTTATATAAAAGCTCCTATTTCTTTTTCTTTTACATTTTTCTTTATTTTCTTTTTCCTATCTTTTACCTTTTCCCCTTATCAAAATATAAAAAATTCGTTTGATCAGTTATATTTAACCTTTGATAAAGTAAATATAATGGAAAAAATTGAAAATGAATACAATGATATAACCTCTTTAATTAATAATATAAAAGAAAAAGGTCAAGAATTATCTTCAATTGATGAAAAAATTAATAAATTAGATAAAAATATTGAAGAATATTATGATAACAATATGACCTATTTTATTGAAAGTTATTCTTTAAAAGAAGAAAAAGATAATCTAATAGTAATTATTGATGAATCATTAACTGATTCATCAATAACAAATAAAGATAAAATAAAATTAAATGAATATAAATCTAGTTTATTATTAATGGATAAGAAGTTTGAAAATATAAATGATTTAATCTTTAAAGATGATGAAACTATTTATAATTTTTCTTATGAATTAACTTTATTAAGCGATGAAATTAATGTTAATAAAGATAAATTTATAAGTGAATTTAATGATTTTACTTCTAGTGTAAATAAATTAAAATCGATTGATAATGATTTAAATAAATATTTAGAAGAAATTGATAATATAAGACAAAAATTCATTAAAAGTAGTTGGTATGATTTCCTTTTTAGTATTGATTATGGTTATATGTCTTTTTTATATAATGGGAATATCTATTCATTAAAAGAAGAAGTTAATAATTTTATTATTAACTTCGATAATCTATTAAATGAGAATATCTCTTTAGTTAAATCTTATTTTAATAAAGAGGTAAAAAAAGGAAATGATAAACTTTATGAAATAGAAGAAAAAATAGAAGATTATAATGAAGATATTACTTTAAAAGAAAAATCATTTAATGAATTCTCTATTAAAAAAGAAGAAAATAATAAAGATATAGAAGAATTATTAGTTAACTTAAAAGAAGAGATAAATAAAATAAAAGAAGACCTTAGCTTAAATGCTTAGTCTTCTTTATTTTTATTTATCTCTTTATTATCATTTTCTTCTTCTTTTTCTTCATCTATTTTAGGAGTAAAGATTTTCATTAAAGGATAGGTAGGAGCTTCTTTTTCTTCTTTTTTCTTTTCAACTAATAATTTTTCAATTGCATGATTTTTATCAATAGCAATTACTTTCATTTTTAAATCTTTATATTCGATAACTTCATTTAAAGTAGCAAATTTATCATCTAAAAGTTCAATACAGAATCCACCAATTGTAACGTATTCAGTATCAAGTTCATCATAATTAAGTGAGAATAAATTACAGAAATCTTCTAAATTTAATCCTCCATCAATAATATATTTTCCATCTTTTCTTAAAGTATAAGCCGCATTTGGATCATCATTTTCATCCCAAATATCTCCAACTAATTCTTCTAAAATATCTTCCATAGTGATTAAACCTTCAATTCCACCATATTCATCAATAATTAATCCAAAATGTTGTTTTTCTTTTCTAAAAACATTTAATATTTCATTAATTTCAATTGAACGAGGGAAACGAAGAGGAGCGATAAGTAAGCTTTTTAAATCGATATCTTTCTTTTGGAAAGAAAGAAGCATCAATGTTTTAGTATTAACATATCCAATAATATTATCGATTGTATCTTGATAAACTGGAACACGAGTATAATGATACATTTTTGGATCTTTAATAACTTCATTAATATCATCATCAATATCAATTGCATAGATATCAACACGTGGAGTCATAATTTCATAAGCTTCCGTTTTTGTATAATAAATTGCATCATGAAGTAAATCAGCTTGTTTTTCATCAACAACACCTTGTTCTTCAATATCATCAACCATTTCATGAAGATCATCTTCGTTAATTCTAACATCTTCAATATTATGGGTGATTGGATAAGTAACTAGTTTTCCAAAAGAAGAAACAATAAATGTAATTGGAAGACAAATATAATCTAAAATTCGAATAATTTTTGAATAAAGAATTGAGAATTTGAAGTTATAAATTTTTCCAATCGATTTAGCAATAATTTCTCCAAAAATAATTTTTGAAATAAGACAAATCATTGAAGCAATTAAGCCCCAATTTTCAGCGACACTATCGATGTTTGGATAAGAACTACCTAAAATTATAAAAGCTAAATTAACACCTAAAAGGGTCGAAATAGAATCTAATCCAGCATTAACGGTATCATTTAAAAGTAAAATTGTTGAAATGGTATTATCGTAATTTTTTGCTAATTTATATGCATATTTTACGCTTTTTTTATTATTATCTTTTTCTCTTTCAAAACGTAATATATCAACGCTTCCATAAGCCATATCGCTCGAAGAAAAGAAAAATGAAAGGAAAAGAAGAAGAATTAAAACTATTGAATAAACAATAATTAATATTTGACGGCTATTCATGTTATTTTCTCCTCCATTTCAAAGAATTAGAAGGAGTTTCATCAATATCGGTGATTAAAACTTCTAAAATATCTTCCATTGAGATGATTCCAACCATTTTATCGCCATCATAAACAATAGCTAAATGAACCTTCTCTTTATTTAATTTATTAAAAACATCATCAATTTTATCGTTAACATCAACTTTAATATCGTTTTCTAAAATTGAACGAATTTCTAAATGATGATCACTAGCATATTCTTCAAAATAAGTTTTTAAAACTAAAATACCGATAATATTTTCTTTATTATCTTCATAAATTGGAATTCTTGAATAAGGAATATCGATTAATTTTTTATTTAAAGATGAAATAGTTAATCCATCAATATTAAGTGAAAAAACTTTCTCGTTCGGGGTATAAACATTTTTTACAGTTAAAGTATCAAAAGTAAAAGCATTTGATAAAATTTCTTTTTCATTATTTTCAAATAGTTTTTCTTCTATTTCTTCATTTTCTTCAGCGTTATTTACTTCATCATTAATCGCAATAGAAGCACTATGAATTAAATCTTCTTTTGAAAGTAAACTGTCATCTTTAATTTTAAATATTTTATGAACAGCTAATAAAACGCCTTTAAAAATTAAAATTACTGGATAAAGTAAAATATTTGTAAAAGTTACTGGAAAAACAAGAACATAAGCCATTCGATTAGGTATTGCTTTTGATAAAATTTTTGGACATGTATCGGAAATAATATAAACTAAAGCGGCCATAATAACTGTTGAAACAATCGCTTCAAGACCATCGCTCCATCCATAAGCTTGTGACATATTATAAAAAAGCATTGCTGAAAGGAAAGACATTAAAGTTTGAATAATATTATTTCCAATTAAAACAGTAATTAAAGTATTATCAAATTTATCAATTAATCTAACAATTAATTTAGCAACAAAAGAGCCCTTATTAGCAAGGGTTTTAAAATGATATTTATTACAATTAGTATATGCATTTTCGCTAGCAGAATATAATCCACTAACAAGTAAAAGTATAGCAATGATTATCCAAACTACCCAATCTTTCATTCCTAAGACAGTAGTAGTTTGAGTATTTAATTCATTTAATATAATTAACGATCGCGGGTCCACTTCTTTTTTTCTCTCCAAAATATATGATAATTATTATATAAAATTTATAGAAATCTTCAATAAGCACTTTTAAAGCCTTCCTCTTTATTTTGTTATAAAATAAATAAAATATAAAAAAAGGAGTACTCAAAAATGTTAAATATAAATGATAAAGCTATAGATTTTACACTTAAAGATCAAAATAATAACGATATAGAATTATCTTCTTTTCTAGGAAAAAAGATAATTTTATATTTCTATCCAAAAGATGATACTAGTGGATGTACTTTAGAAGCTAATGGATATAAAGAATTATATGAAGAATTTAAAAAAGAAAATACTGTAATAATTGGAATAAGTAAAGACAGCGTTTCATCACATAAAAAATTTGAAACTAAATATAATCTTCCTTTTATTCTTTTAAGTGATGAATCTTTATCAATTTTAAAAACTTATGATGTTTATAAAGAAAAAAGTATGTATGGAAGAAAATATATGGGAATAGTAAGAACTACTTTTTTAATTGATGAAAATGGAATAATTAAATATAGAAATGATAAAGTTAAAGCAAAAGATGATGCTAAAATAATGTTAGAAATGATTAAAAATAATAATTATTAATAAATTAATCATCCTTATTTTTATTAATATTTATCTCAATTTTATAAAAAAAAGACTGTTTTTTAATAAATTTACAGTCTTTTTTTAAAAATCAATTTTTTAACTATTTTTCTTTTTTTCTAAATAAGTTATTCCATAAGAACAAATAGAATCTATTTCCAACTTATTTTTTAAAGCATATGAATATATTTCATCCATTAATAATCTAGCTAATCCTTTACCTTGATGTTCTTTTTTTACATTAGTAGAAATAATAACTAAAGAATTATCATCAATAGAATATTTAATATATCCAATAACTTCATCATTTAAATAAAGATTTAAATAGTTATCTTCATACTTAAATTCCATATATTTATAATACTAAAAATTAAAGAAAAATAATAAAAATATACATTATTTTATTAATATTATTCATCTATTTCTTTTATATTTATATTTAAATCTTTATTATTAATTACACTATTATCTATATATAAATAATAAAGATGATATACAATACTTTGCATTGTAGGTCGACCATTTGATTCGTCATTAATAATAAAATTTAATTCTATTTTGTTGATATTACAATTATTAATATCAACAAAATATACATTATAAGCCGGAGTAGTAGCTATTATTAATATTTCAATTATTGTTTTATTTTTTAATTCTTCTTTACATAATATCGAATTATTATTTCCATCATAATAAGAATATATTTCATTAAGTCTTTTTTCATATGTTTCATACTCTAAAATAGAAAATGGATAGGAAGAAGGATCGTCTTCATTAAAAGAAGATGAATAAAGAATATCTTCATAATAAGGAATTATTTCATTAAAAACACTACCATGAGATACACCAAAAAGTTCAAAATGATGAACTTCATTTTCTAAATTTTTATATAAAAAAGAATATTTAAAGTTACAAGAACTAATTAAAAATATTGTTAAGATAAGAGGTAAACTAAATAATTTTAATATTTTTTCATATTTTCTTTTTTTTCTCTATATTTTATATATTAATTAAAAAATAAGATTAATTAATGACATTTTTGGTGCGTTAATTATTAAAACAAGCTAATAAATCTAATTTTTTTATAATATATTTTTTTAATATGTTAAACTAAAAATAGAAATAAACATAGATTTTTAAAGCAAATAATAATTTTAATTAATAATATTTTTAAAATATTATAAAAAATAGGAGGTTAAAATATTATGAAAAAATCATTTTTACCATTAAATTTATCTATTTTATCATTACTTTTACTTTCTTCATGTGCTTCACCTTCACCTATTAATATTGAAATATTAAAAAATTACGAATCAATGACTATTTCTTCAATTGGTATTATTTATACAGTAGATTTACCTTTTCAAGATAATATTACTTATGATGTTAAATGTGATATTGGTCATATTAATAGTGATCCTACTTCACTAAAAAGAAAAATATTTAAAGAAAATGAAGAACTTTTTTGGGTAACACTCCCAAGTGAAGTAACAGATGAAAATAATACTTTTTATAAATATGGATTTATTGAAGGATTAATTTTAAAAAATGAAGTAGTAAGCGGTTATTTTCTTTTAGGAATTAAAAATCATAGTAAAGATATTTCCTTTTATGAATATAAAATAGAAATAGTATCTAAACTTTATGATGAATCGTTAGGTTTAGATACTATTAATAAAATGATTAATGAAAATAAAAATATTTATATAAATAATCTATAACTATTAAAAAACATAACAATTTTCATAATATATTTATCGTTTTTCTTTACTAAAAATTTTTTAAAAGTATAGTATTATATGGAATTTAAAAATTTTTAGGAGGAAAAACGAAAATGTATAGTAAAAATGCATGGGAAAAATATGATAACTATGATTCTATTTTTTCATTTAATGAAGAATATAAAACCTTTTTAACAAATGGAAAAAATGAAAGATTAGTTGTTAAAGAAACAATCGAACTTGCTAAAAAGAAAGGTTTTAAAGATATTAGTGAATTTAATTCTTTAAAAACTGGCGATAAAGTTTATGTCGTTAATAGAAATAAAAATGTTTTACTTTTTGTTATTGGTGAAGAAAATTTAACTAATGGCTTAAATATTTTAGGTGCTCATATTGATTCACCTCGACTTGATATAAAACAAAATCCTTTATATGAAAATAGTGGTTTTGCTCTTTTAGATACCCATTATTATGGTGGAATTAAAAAATATCAATGGGTTACAATTCCTCTTTCTTTAATTGGAGTAGTTGTTAAAAAAGATGGAACTATCGTTGATATTAATATTGGCGAAGATAAAAATGATCCTATTTTAGGTATTTCTGATTTACTTGTTCATTTAAGTGCTGATCAACTTCAAAAGAAAGCAGCTAGTGTTATTGAAGGAGAAAAACTTGATGTAACAGTTGGTTCAATTCCTTTAAAAAATGATGAAAAAGATGCTGTCAAAGCTAATATTTTAAGATTATTAAAAGAAAAATATGATATTGAAGAAGAGGATTTCCTTTCTGCTGAAATTGAAGTAGTTCCCGCAGGAGAAAGTAGAGATTATGGGCTTGATAGATCAATGGTTGCTGGATATGGACATGATGATAGAGTTTGTGCATTCACTTCTTTAAAAGCTATTTTAGATATTGAAAATCCAAAAAGAACATCTTGCTGTGCTTTAGTTGATAAAGAAGAGGTTGGAAGTATTGGGGCAACTGGTGCTCAATCTAAATTTTTTGAAAATACAATTGCTAAACTAATCGATTTAAAAGAAGGTAATTATAGCGATTTAAAATTAAGAGATGCTTTAACTAATTCTTATATGCTTTCTAGTGATGTAAGTGCAGGAGTTGATCCACTCTTTTTAGAAGTTAATGAACTTAAAAATAGTGCTTTTTTAGGAAAAGGTATTGTTTTTAATAAATATACTGGAAGTAGAGGAAAGGGTGGATGTAATGATGCATCTCCTGAATTTATTGCTAAATTAAGAAATATTTTAGATAAAAATAATATTAATTTCCAAACTGCTGAAATTGGTAAAGTTGATCAAGGAGGAGGCGGAACAATCGCTTATATTTTAGCTAACCTCAATATGAATGTTATTGATGCTGGTGTAGCTGTTTTAAATATGCATTCTCCTTTAGAAATAGTTTCTAAAGTAGATGTTTATGAAGCTTATTTAGCATATAAATCATTCTTAAAAGAAATTAAATAATTTAAATAATAATTTATAAAAATAGCCATTATTTACTTTAAAAAATAATGGCTATTTTTAAAAAGAAATAACATATATAATAATAACCATGAAAAAAATTATTTGTCCTAATTGTTCTACTATTTATGAAGTAGAAGATGATAGTGTTAATTTAGATACTACTTGTCCAAACTGTAAAATGACTTTTCCTACCTTTGAAGGAAAAAAAGCACTTGAAAGAACATATAAATCTTTATCAAAAAAAGGATTTAATTATTATACTCATTTAGAATTTAATAAAAGTAATGAATGTTATAAAGAAGTATTAGAAATTAATCCGGATGATTTTGAAATACTTACTCGTTATATTTTAAACCTTTGTTATTTAAATACTTTTTCTAAAACTAATTATGATAAGATAATCCCTCTTTTTGAAGAAAGAGAAATTACTTTAGATAGTAAAAATACTTATCTCTTTTTAGCATTTTTAAAAGATTTTGTTCAAAATGTTCATGTATATTTTGATAAACTTAATAAACTAGTTATTGATGATAACTCATTTATTAATGAAATATATGTCAAATCTTATTTAGAAACATTATTATCATTAAAAGAAGATTTTATTTATTTTGATAATGTTTATTCTTTACTTAAAGAAGATGAAAAAAATGTTTATTTAGAAGATAATCCGACCTTTTTAGAAAGATATAATAAATATAAAGTTTTAGTTAATGAATCATTAACTAAAACTTATAATTTAATATCTAAAGGAGATTTTATTTTTGATATAGATAATAATGATGATAATGATAATAATAAAATAGAAATTAAATATTTATCTACTAATAATAAAAATAAAGAAGAAAGATTATTAGAAGATGAAAGAATAATTACTCCTTCAAAAGAATTTAAAAAAGAAATGAGAAATTTATATATAATTTGTTCTTCTTTAATAGTTATTGGTATTATTTTAGTAATAGTTGGATTTGCTATTAATAATGATATAGTTAAATATATTGCATTTATTCCTTTAATAATATTAATTATCTATATGATTTATTTTTATAAAAAAATAAGTAAATAACTTTATTTTTTATTAAGTTATTTACTTATATATTTTTTATTTAAAATATATTATTTTCTTTAAAAAAATTAATTAAACTCTCAACTGCTTTAGCTCGATGAGAGTTTTTATTTTTAATTTCCTCACTATAATAGGCGTTAGGATGATTAAATCCATCAATAATAAATATTGGATCATATCCAAAACCATTTTTTCCTTCGACATGCTTAGCTACACTTCCTTTAACTTCTCCTAAAAAAGTATATTCTTCTTTAGAAGGTGTAATTAAAGCAAGGGCACAGTAAAAGGTTCCTTTACTTCCACCAATTTCTTTAGCAAGTTTAGGATTTAAAATTTCATTTCCACCATTTTCTAAAGCATAACGGTGAGTATGAATTCCTGGAAAATGCTCTCCTAAAGCTTCAAATTCAACTCCACTATCATCGGCTAAAATATAAAGATTAGTTTTATCTTTTAATGCCCTTGCTTTAATTAAAGCATTTTCTAAATAAGTTGAGCCATTTTCTTCTGGATCAGAAACAATATTTAAATCTTTTAAAAGATATAATTTAACTGGATAATCTTTTAATAAATCTTCATATTCTTTAATTTTTCCTTCGTTATTTGATGCAAGTAAAATTTCTACCATAATTAATTTCTTCCTTTTTTAAATTTATCTTTAATAATTAAATAGAAAAGATTAAAAAAATACAATTATTTGTTTAAAAAAGTGACAAAAAAGAATATAAATATTTCTTTTTTACAAAGAAAATATTAAATAAACTCGAAAAGATATTGTTTTTTTATTTATTAATTAATAATTAAATAAATCTTAATAAAAATCAAAAAAATAATATTTTTATATAAAAGGAGGAAAAAACAATGAAAAAACATCTTAAATTTTTATCTATTTTCAGTTTAAATTGTTCTTTCTAGTTGTCAAAATAATGCTAATAGTAATGTTAAACATGTTTCTTATTTTCCTACTTATTTAGGATATTTTTCTGGTTATTTATTTGGACTTGGAATGAATGTTATTAAACAAGAAGAAATCGTCAATAAACTTATTTTATTGACGATTTAGATTTTAAAAAAGTAGAAAGAGAAGGAATTGGCGAATATTATGATGCAATTTGGTTTATTTATTCTTCTTTACAAAGCATGTATGAATTAGGTTTAACAACAGATAACTCAATATTTTATGTTGAAGAAAATAATGATCAAGAAGAATATTATTTAGCAGAGTTTAATAATTTTAAGTCAGAAGAGATTGTTTCATATTTAGAAAAAAATGGAGCCTATCTTGATGTATCTATGCTTTTAGAAGGATATCCTATCCCAAATATTTTATTTTAGAAAGGAATGAAAATTTGTTTATGAAGAAATTTTTTATTTATTTATCATTAATATTATTTTCATTGACTAGTTGTTCAACAAGAAAAAATAACAACGACGAGTTAATTCCTGATTATTTAGCTGTATTTGTTAATTTTAACGATAATTCTCTAGATGATTTTTATTGCATTGAAAAAGAGGATTTAGTAACAAATTTAAATTTCATTTCATCATTAGATTTTAAAATTTGTGATGGCGAAGCTCTTTTTGAAAATGAAAGAGTTACCTATTTATATTTTATTTATGAATTAGATGAAGACCTTTATTCATGTTCTAGCTATATCCTTTCTAGCGATAATAAAATATTTAACGATTTTGAAGTTGATAACAATCATGCTTACTCATATTTAAATAAATATACTTCAGAAACTATTAAAAATTATATTTATTCAAATGGAAAATTTAGAACTTTTAATATTGCTACTTTAACTTTTTATAATTTACCTTATGATTTTAAATTTTAATAACCTTTTAAGTTTTATAAATCACTCATATTTATATAATTTTTATCGTCTTTTTGTTAAACTAATTAACATATGAAAGAAATTTTTATTATTGGCGGAAGTTCATCGGCAATTTTCTTTGCTACTTTATTTACCTATTATAAACTAGATTATAAAGTAACAATTATTGAAAAAAATAAAGTTTTAGGAAGAAAACTTTTAGCAACGGGAAACGGAAGATGCAATTTATTAAATAAAAAAATAAATGAATTTTCTTTTAATAATGAAGAAACTAAAAGTTTAATAACAAATGAAGATATTGATTTTGAACTAGATTTTTTCATTAATAAATTAGGAATAGAGTTAACTAATATTAATGAGCTTGTTTATCCTTATTCATTTAGTGCTAAATCATTTACAAACTTTTTATTAAATTATGTTTCTAATAATAAAAATATAAGATTTTTACCTGAAACAACATTTTTAGATTATAAGAAAAATAATAATAATCAATATGAAATAATTACCTCAAAAGGTAATTATTTCTCTGATTATATTATTTTTGCTTGTGGAGGAAAAAGTTATCCATCTTTAGGAAGTGATGGAAGTATTTTTAATATATTAAAAAAACATAATTATAAGATTACTCCTATTTTTCCAGGTTTATCACCTATAAAATTAAAAGAAAGTACTAAAGAAATAGAAAATGAAAGAATTAAATGTGAAGTAAGTTTATTTAATAATAAAGATGAACTTATTTATAAAGAAAATGGCGAAATAATCTTTAAAAAAGATGGAGTTAGTGGAATTTGTATAATGAATATTTCTTCTTTAATAGTTAGAAAAAATTTAACTAATCCATATGTTAAAATTAATTTTTTAAATAATATTTCATTAAATGAATTTATTAATATTTTTAATATTTATTTAAAAAATAATAAAAATACTAATAGTAATAATAATTTCTTATTATCTTTTTATAGTGAAAGATTAGCATCTTATCTATATAAAAATATTAATAAATCATTTAATAATAATATTAATATAAATAATATAGATAAAATTTATAATTTGTTAACAAATTATAAATTTAATTATTTATCTAATTATGATTTTTTATCTTCTCAAGTAAGTGTTGGAGGAGTTAGTTACTATAATTTAAATATTAATGATTTATCTTCTAAAATAGATAAAAATATCTATTTTATAGGAGAAATATTAGATAGTGATGGGATGTGTGGCGGATATAATTTAATGATCTCTTTTTTTAGTGCATTAAAAGTAGTTAAATCATTATCTAAATAAATATAAACAAAAATAACTAAATTTAACGATTCTTCTATATCATTTTAATTTTTTAGTTAAATTAATTATAATTATTTTGTTAAATAAAATTTATTTATAAATATATATGGATGATATTAATTTAAGAAGTAAAGCTTTATATAAAGATAAGTTTGAAAAAATAAAGAATTTAAAAGTTGCTCTTATTGGATTAGGAGGAGTAGGAAGTATTATTCCTATTTCTTTAATTAGAAGTAATGTTAAATCTTTACTTTTAATTGATAAAGATAAAGTAGAATTATCTAATTTAAATCGACAAGTAGGATATGACAAAAATGATATTAATAAATATAAAGGAGATGTATTAAAAAATAAATTATCATTATTGAATGATAATTTATCTATAGATATTAAAAATGAAAAAATAGATGAATATTTTGATTTTAATATATTTTCTTCTTATGATTATATAGTAGATTGTATTGATGATATAAAAGCTAAAATATTATTAATTAAATATTCTTTAAAAAACAATAAAAAAATTATTTCATCTTTAGGAATGGGTAAAAAATATTTTCCTAGTAAAATAGAAATAACAACTTTAAATAAAACCTATAATGATAAATTAGCTAAAAAATTACGATATGAATTAAAAAAAGAAGAAAATATCGATTTAAAAAAGATTGTAGTTTGTTTTTCTAGTGAATTAAATGATGAATCGTTTGATAAAAACATTATCGCATCTTCTTTTTTTGTTCCTAATACTGCTGGAATAATGATTGCTTCATATATAATTAATGATTATTTAGATATAAAAGAAAAGTAGGAGGTAAAAAGAAAATGGAACTATTAAATATTGATAAAATAGCTAAAAAATTAAACATTGATAGTAGTGATTTAATCCATTTTGGGGATTATAAAGCTAAATTAAAACCATCTTTATATGAAAAAATAAAAGATAAGGAAGATGCTAAATTAATTTTAGTAAGTGCAATTACTCCTACTAAAGCTGGAGAGGGAAAAACAACTACAACTATCGCTTTAGCTGATGCTTTAAATAAATTAAATGTTAAATGTTTACCTCTTTTAAGAGAACCTTCAATGGGCCCAACATTTGGTCTTAAAGGTGGTGCAACTGGTGGAGGAAAAGCAACAATTGAACCTTCAATGGATATAAATTTACATTTTACAGGTGATATGCACGCTTTAACTTCTTCAATAAATTTAATAAGTGCAGTAATTGATAATTCAATTTATCAAGGAAACCCATTAAATATCGATGAAACTCGTATTTTATGGAAAAGAGCCATTGATTGTAATGATAGAGAATTAAGAGAAGTTGAAATTGGGCTAGGCTCTTCAATAAACGGAATAAAACGAAAAGAAAATTTTGTAATTACAGTAGCTAGTGAATTAATGGCTATTTTATGTATTGCAAAAGATGATAATGATTTTATTGAAAGAGTAAATAATATTTTAATCGCCTATTCAAAAGATGATAAACCTATTTATTTAAAAGAATTACATATTGAAAATGCTATTTATCAATTAATGAAAGAAGCACTTTTACCTAATTTAGTTCAAACAGGAGAAAATAATCCTTGTTTAGTTCACGGGGGTCCATTCGCAAATATTGCCCATGGTTGTGCCTCTTTAATAGGTACAAAATATGCTTTAAAACTTGCTCCAATCGTTATTGAAGAAGCTGGATTTGCTGCTGATTTAGGTGCTGAAAAATTTTTAGATATTAAATGTAGAGAAGGTAATTTAAAACCTTCAGCAGTAGTTTTAGTTGCAACAATTCGCGCTTTAAAAAGTCATGGTGGTCAAGAATTTGAAGATTTAGGAAATAAAAATTTAAAAGCTTTAGAAATAGGAAGTCAAAATTTACTTAAACATTATCAAAATTTAAAGAAATTTAATCTTCCTGTTGTAGTTGCCTTAAATCATTTTGAAAGCGATGATAAAGAAGAAATTGAACTTTTAGAATCTATTTTAAATAAAAATAATATAAAATTTGCCTTTTTAGATGGATATTTAAAGGGAAGTGAGGGTTCACTTGATTTAGCTAATAAAGTTTTAGAAGCGTTAGATACAAATAATAAAGAATTAAATTATGTTTATGATTTATCTGATTCAATTAAAACAAAGATAGAAAAAATTGCTAAAAATATTTATGGAGCAAAAGAAGTAGAATATAGTGAATTAGCTATTGAACATTTAATAGTTTTAGAAGAAGAAAATAGAAATAATTATTATGTTTGCATGGCTAAAACCCCTCAATCTTTATCAGATGATTCCAAACTTATTAATGTTCCAAAAGATTTTACATTACACGTTAAAGATATCTATGTTTCAAATGGGGCTAAATTTATAGTCGTACTTTGTGGTAATATATTAACGATGCCAGGTTTACCAAAAAATCCTCGAGCAGTTAATTTTGAATAATAATATGGAAAAACTGTTTAATAAAACTATTTTAATTATAGATGATGATAAAATGAACCAAGTCCACTTGAAAAGTGGACTTGGTGAAAGAGGCTTTAAAGTTTTTGCTGTTGATAGTGCTCAAGAAGGAATCGATTTTGTTATTAAAAATTTAGTTGATTTAATAATTTTAGATTTAAATTTACCAGATCGAGATGGAATGAGTGTTATTGAATTTTTAAGAAGTTTTAATAATGTAATTTCAATTATCGTTTTAACAAAAAGAAGCAATATTGATGATAAAGTTTTAGCTCTTGATGCTGGAGCAAACGATTATATGGTTAAACCATATAGTTTCTTAGAACTTTTAGCCCGTGTTAAAAAAGAATTTAGATATAAAAAAGATTTAGATGAACATATTTTAACAAATGGTCCTCTAAGCATTGATTATGGTGCTAAAATGGTTTTTGTTAATGGAAAAGAAGTTCATTTAACTAATTTTGAATATAAAATTTTACTTATTTTAGCTACAAATATAGGAAAAACTGTTTCTTATGAATCTTTAATCAATGCTGTTTGGGGAAAAGATGGTCAAGATCAAAATGGTTTAAGAGTTTTTATGGCTGGAATTAGAAAAAAGATTGAAAAAGATAAATCTTTACAAAAAATCATTCGTACTTGTGTAGGAATTGGTTATCGTATGGATATTATTGAATAAAAAACAATTAAAAAATATATAAGAGGTAAATAAAAAATGATTGATTTTCGTTATGATACACAACTTTTAATCGAAGGTAAAAATTTAAGTGAAGAAAAAATTGAAGAATATTTTACTAAAAATTTTAAAGGTGATTGTCTTTTAGCAGTTGGTGATGAAGAATTAATTAAAATTCATTTTCATACTAATGAACCTTGGAAAGTACTCGAATATTGTGCTTCTTTAGGTGAAATATATGATATTGTTGTTGAAGATATGGATAGACAAGCAAGAGGATTAAAAGGGTAATTTGATTTTTAAAGTTATTTGGTTTCAAGGCTTTTAAATTTAATTTTATTATTTTTAAAACGAGCTTTTTTAATAAATAATTATGGAGATTTTATTTAATGAAAAATATTTTTAATAAAACTTACATTTTTATTTTATTTTTTTACTAACTTTATTATCTTTTGCTCCTTTAATCTCGTTTAAAGGATTGACAAATGAAGAGTTAGATTTATCTCCCATTAAAAATATTTCTTTTGATACAAATACTAATATATTATTTATCATTTTTTATATTTTACTTGTCATTTCAATTATCTTTTACTCATTATTTTTATTTATAAAAAATTAAATAAAGGGAAAATTATTAAAAATTTCTTCTGTCAGTTTTGTTACGAGTTTTTTTATTATACTTATTGATTTTCTCCTTTTTAAAAGTGGATTTTTCTTAGGAATTTTTCATGGTTCGCTAACTTCTAGCGTAACTATTTCTTTTAATCCTTTAATATTTTTTCTTTTTATAGCTTTATTAATTATTTATTTATTTCTCTTAGGTGAATCTTTCAAAAAAAGTGATATTAAAATATTCTTTTTTTCTAATACTAGTTATTATTTTTATGTTCTTTTATTTTTAAGCATAGTATTTTCTTATTCTTTTAAATTATTCGGTTTAAATCTTTTAATTAATTTCTTTCCACTTTTATTTCCATTTATAAACTTATTGTTAAATAAAAAACAAACATATTTAGTTACTGCTTTTTCAATGTATTCATTTATTTGTAGTATCGATTTTAATTCACCATTAGAATTCTTATATCTACTTTTATATATTTTCTATTTTTCGTTTATTTTCTTTAAAAAAGAATCAAAAACAAAATATTCATCATATGTTTTTAATGGTTTAGTATCTTGTTTTATTCCTGTTTTTTTGAATATATTGATAACGCTAATTATTTATAATAATTTTTCTATAAATTTCTTTATATATGATTTTCTTATTTATATAGCTTTTTTTGTTCTTCTATTTTGTTTAGGGCTGCCTTTTATATATTTAATTTATAAAAGAAATCTTAAATATCAAAAAAATGTTTTAATTTAATTAAACTTATTTAAAATATTTATATGAATAATTTTTATACAATCTATCATTCTTTAATAGGTGATTTATATTTATTAAGTGATTCTATTAATTTAACAGGGCTATATTTTAAAGATTCTAAATATTTTAAAAAGATAAATATTACTAATTATTCTTTTAAAGAACAATTATTAATATTTAATCTTGTAAAAAAATATTTAGATTCTTATTTTAATAAAGAAAAACCAATATTAAGTAAAGAAATATTAGAAAAGTTAAAAATTGATGATAATATTTTTACTTCATTTGATAAAAAAGTATATGAAGAAACTTTAAAAATAAAATATGGAAATATCTCTACATATAGTGAAATTGCTAAAAAAATAGATATAAATAATGAAAATAATATTAATAATAAATTTAGATCTTTACATGTAGGTCAATCCCTTTCTAAAAATCCTTTTTTAATTTTAATTCCTTGCCATCGAGTAATTGCTAAAAATAATGATTTAAAAGGTTTTGCAGCAAAACTAAAAAACAAAATAAAATTATTAACTATAGAAGAAACTCCTTTATATGATAAATTTATCTCTTTTAACGAAATAAAAAACATTAATAATCGCTGTAAATGGGTAAAAGAAAATAACTATAAATATCTTCTTTATCATGATTTTGAATGGGGAAGAAAAGTAGATGATGAACATTATATTTTTATGATGTTTTTACTAGAAACTTTTCAAGCTGGTTTAAGTTGGGAAACTATATTAAATAAAAGAGAATATTTTAAAAAAGCTTATGATAATTTTGATATTGAAAAAATAATTAATTATGATGAAAGAAAAATAAAAAGATTAATGAATAATAAAAATATTATTCGTAATGAAGCTAAAATAAAAGCGTCAATAAATAATGCAAAAATATATAAAGAAATATTAAAAGAACACGGTTCATTTAATAATTATTTAAATATATTTTTTAATAATAAAATTATATATGAAGTAGATAAAGTAACTAATGAGTATAGTGATTTAATAAGTAAAGATTTAATAAAAAGAGGAATGAAATTTGTTGGATCAACAACAATTTATTCATTCCTTCAAGGAATAGGTTATATAAATTCTCATTCTAATGATTGTTATTTATATAAATTATAAAAATAAAAAATGCCCGATAATAATCGGACAAATAATATTTTTTTAATGGAGCAGGTGACGGGACGTCTCAAAAACCATTTTTCAACGTTTTTGTTATCTTTTTTAGCATATTTTATTTATTTTTTTAAACATTGTTTAAAAAATTATAATTTTTTTCCCGTAAATTTTCCCGTACAAAATTATTGAATTTTGTTTTTATTGATTGACGACTAATGTAAAAATATTTCCTTTTTTAGTGGTAATGTCAATATAAAAATTAGGAATTTTATTTACCTATGAAAATTAAACGCAGTCTAAAAGTTTTAAATTTTTGCGTTTTAACTTAGCTTTTAGTAAAATAAAGTTAATGAAGAGAAAGCAGAAAATTTATAAAAATAAATATTTTTTGAAATTTATTTATTATGATTTTTGTCAAATTTTATTAATAATTGGAGGAATTTTATGAAAATCAATAATAAATTTATGAATTTTATGGTTCTTTTTTCGTTATCATTTTTAATTACATCTATTAGTCAATCATATACTTTGATAGATAGTGAAGCCTATGGTGATTGGAAATCAGAATATGCTAATTATAACTGCTATGCATTTGCTATTAATCGTACTGAAATTCCACCTGAATTTGATACATTAAAACAATATCAGCCAGGTGATTTTAGTAATCAATCAATTTCAATGAGTGATTCAATTTTTACTATCGCTAATGTTGTTAAAGATGATTTAGAAGAACTTTCTTACTCAAATATTAATGTTTCCACAAATTATTTTAGCGGTTATGATTACACAATCGTTGTAAGAAAAGGGAATGATGATTATCATTTTATGAAATTAAGCACTGATAATAATCGGTATCATAAACCGGGATTTACCCAAGTTTTAAGATATAAATACCAACCATCTAATTCAAGGATATGGACAAATGAATATATTGATGAAAATGGTGTTGCTCATGTTGGTTCAATTGAATATGATAGCACAATTTATTATATTTCTTATGACAATATGCATGAACATAACTATAGTTATGAATATAGACCTATTGATAAAAAATATCACTATTCTTACTGCGAATGCGGTTTTAAAATAAAAAGTGGCCACGTTGTAACCGGTTCGCCAAATTCACATGGAGAATACAATTGTTTATTATGCGGTGGTTTAGCAGAAATTGGCTTTGCTATAATAGATCCTATATCTTTAAATAATGAATATGTATTTGATTTTACTTTCGTAGCACCAAATGGAGTCTTGTATTTATCAGTGAATGATTATAAAAAGTTTATAGATTCTACTTTAAAAATACCTGAAGAATATAGTGCGTTTTGGGAGGTAATTTAATATGGTGAAAAAAAGATTTATTCTAATAGGAATGTTTGTGTTTTTGATTTGCTCTTGTTCAAATAAAACTAAAATAAATATTGAAATTTTAAAGAACCAATCAATTTTAAGTTTATCTTCAACCGAGATCGTTTATAAAGTTGACTTGCCGACTGAAGATAATATTGATTTTGTTATCTCATGCGATATAGGACACGTTAATAATCAATTTTCTCCTAATAAAGTTATTGTAAATGAAAATGAAGAAACTAGTTGGAGTTGTTATCCAGAAGAGGTTAAGGATAATTATGGAAATTACTATCAATATGGTTTTATTGAAGGGTTAATTAGACAAAATAAAATTGAAAAAGGTTATTTTTTAATCGCTATTAAAAACTATGAAGCCGATCCCAAAAATTATGATTATCGTATAGAAGTATTATCTACATATTTCGATAAATCATCTTCATTAGATGAAATAAGCTCCCTTATTAAAAATGAAAAAAAAGATTTTATTGAAAAATATAAATAATTACTTGGCATTAAATAATTTACGCATTTTATCTAAATTTAAGTAGGAAATTTTGATTTATAAACTGCATGAAAATTAGAGCTTTTAAGCTTTTGATAATGTCAATATAAGAATTACCGATTTTGAAAAATAAGAGCGCCAATTTTAGGAATGTTTATTCTTCATTGAACAAATAATCTTTTTCTTTCATTCTGTATGAAGGGCAGATAATATTAAATATCTTTGAATGATGCAATCTCTCTCTAAAACAGTATTTGCTAAAACAATATCTCCAAAAACTTCGCCCCATTTAGAAAAAGCTTTATTTGTTGTAATAATTGTTGGATGTTTTTCATATCTCATTCCAATTAATTGGAAAATATAAAATAGCATCATGAGAATCTATCGGAAGAAAACCTAATTCATCAATTATTAGTACCCAATAAGAATAAAATGGGTTATTTAAATTTCCAGGGGATTCCCTGGGATATGAAAAATAAGAGTTTATAAAAACTTTAAAGAAAAAGGGGGATGGCGAAGGTTAAAATCCTCCTTTTCATTTTTGCTATTTTCTTATTTTGATCAATATATGAAACTCTTTTTCTCATTCTCTAGAAATTCTTTAATCATAACTTTTCGAAATTATTTTAGAAATTTGGTTATTTATTCCTTCCGTAACACCATTTTTATCAACATATTTATTATTACGGGAATCGGGATATTAAAAATAACTTCAGCTTGTTCGAAAAGATAAAAAACTCTAATTTTAAAAGAAAGTTTAATTTCAAAATAATAAATCATATTAAAATTTAATGTTTTTATTGACATTTTTAAACGAAAAAATAAGAAAAAATATCGATTTGTGTTAAAGAATAACTTCAAAAAGTTTTCCCGTACAATTCCCGTACAAAAACAAAAAAGCCGATAGTTATCGGCAAAATTTCTCAATTGGAGCAGGTGACGGGAATCGAACCCGCGTAATCAGCTTGGAAGGCTGATGCTCTACCATTAAACTACACCTGCGTGCCTAAATAATATATCAAAGAAGTAATTTTAAATCAATACTAAATTAATAAATCTAGACCAATAAGTGGTCTAGATTTATAAATATTTAGTAAGATTTAAAATTTAATTAAGCATTTTTAACAAGTGATAATAAAGCGTCTTTATCCATATATCCGCTAACAGTTTTCTTATTTTCACCATTTTTAAAAACGATTAATGTAGGAACAACTGTAATATGGAAATCTCCAGCAAGTTCACCAAATTTATCAACATCAACTTTAACAACAGTGATATCTTTATTTTCTTCTGCTAAATCTTCAAGTTCTGGAGTAAGCATTTTACAAGGACCACACCATGTAGCAAAAAAATCAACTAAAACATCACCTTTTGAAATTAAATCTTTGAATTCTGAAGCATTTTCTAAATGAATTAACATATATTTATTCCTCCTTATATATAACTTAATTCTTAAAAAATAAATGTAAATATTAGAAAAATAATTACGATATGTAAAGGATAATATAAATAGAAAAAATATTGAACTAATTTGCTCTGATATCCTTTATTATAATTATAAAAAAGAATAAAAATAGAGGCTAAAATTATATAGGTTGAATAAACATTATTACTTCCTAAAGAAAAAGAAGTATAAGTAAAAAGATAAGAAATAAGTGAAAATAAAGCTAAAATGATTGAATATATTGCATTTTTACTAAATTTATAAGAAGCAGTTTCTTTAAAATTAATATCTATTTTTTCTATCCTTTTTTCATAATAATGAAAAGAAATAATCGTAAGTAAAAATAATAAAAGTCCAAATAAAGAATATTGAGGAAATAATCCCCCTAATATTTTATAAATAGTTAAATCTAAATTAATAATATTAATCTTAATTAAATAAGTAATTATAAAATAAATAAAAATTAATCCTATTAACGGATAAGAATAATTTTTATTTATTTTATATAAATAGTAAATAAGTACAAATAAAGATAAATCTATAAATATATTACCAAATTGATAAATATTATAACTATCTAAAGAAGGAACAAAAGAAAAAGATAAAATAGCTATAAAAATAATAAAAGCTAATAAAACTAATCTTAATAAATATTTTTTTATATTTGTTGTCTTATTAATTCCTTCAATAAGTAAAAAGATAAATAGAGGAAAAGCTAAACTTCCTATACTTAAAAAAAGAGTAGATATTAAACTATTTATTTCAACTAAAAAAATACCTATATGAGATAAACTCATTAAGATAATCGTAATAATTTTTAAAGTTAAGTTATTTATAAATAATATTTTTTCTTTCATTTTTTTAATATAAAGAGGAACTAATAAGTGTTAAAAGCAAAGATAATAAATTATTAAAAATATGGGCAATTGAAGAAACTCCAAACCCTTCTTTAGTATAAAAATAACAAAGTAATAATCCTGAAACTAAATATGTTGGTAAATTTGAAAGTTCAATAATTAAAGCATCAACATTTCCGCTAAATAGAGCAGTAAAATCAAAATGAATAAGTCCAAAAATTAAAATTGTAATTAAATAAGCCCAAAGTGGTTTTAATTTTTGAGAAATTGAAGAAAATAAACCAACTCGATAAGTAACTTCTTCACAAAGAGGGCCTAAAATTCCAAAAACAATAAGTGATAAAATAGGAAAAGCAGTAGTAATTGTATTAATTCCGGTTTCATTAGTATTAACTGAAGTATTTGAAGTTAATAAAGACATAATCGAGGAAACAAAAGAAGAAACAATAACTAAAATTAATCCATAAGCAATTCCATATAAATAAGTTCTTTTCTTTTTAAAAGGAATTAAAAATTTAGAAATATCTTTTCCATTTATTATTAAAATAATCGCTCCAAAAGTGACAAAGTAGGTAGAAAAATTTAAAAAAGCTAATCCTTTAGTTGAAAAAGAAGCTAAATAAGGATTAAGCGAAACTAAAATTACTGATAAAAAAAGTGAAATAATTTGAAGACCTAAAAATCCAACAAAAAATAAAAGTAAATTTTTATTTCTTTCTAAATAAATTTCTTGTCTAGTAAATTTAAAAACATTTGGATTTTCATTTTGGTTATTTTCAATAACTTTTTCTTCTTTTTCTTCTATATTTTCAATTATTTCATCTTGTTTATACCCACAATAAGGGCAAGTAGGAAGATCGCTATCGATTAATAAACCACATTTTTGACATTTTCTTTTTTCGTTCATGCTTTAAATTATAATATAATTTGTTTAATTTATGAATTACACGATTTTAGAATTAGCAACAAGTGAAATAGAAGTAGAAAAATCACATTTTTATGGATATCTTTTTCCAGTTTCTTCAATTAAAGAATTTAATGAAATTTTATCTAAAATTAAAAAAGAAAACATTAAAGCTCGCCATTTTTGTTATGCCTATATTATTAATAATGAAAAAAGAGGGAATGATGATGGTGAACCAAAAGGAAGCGCTGGTTTACCATTATTAAATTCATTAATTAAAAATGAATTGAGTAATGTAGCAATCGTTGTCGTTAGATATTTTGGAGGAACACTTTTAGGAAGTGGAAGACTTTTAAGAACTTATGTTCATTCTTTTGAAGAAACATTTTTGAAAGCAAAAAAGGTTGCATTAATAATAATGAAAAAATACGATGTTTCTTTACCTTATGATTTATATGATATTTTTAAAAACTATTTAAAACTAAGTAAATTTAATATCTTAAATACATCTTTTAATGATACAATTATTATTAGTTTTATTGCGCCCGTTTCTTTTAAAAAAGAAACGATGCTTGATAAATTTTTATTTAAAATTAATATTTTAAATGAAGAAGATTATTGTTATAGAAAGGAAGTTAAATAATTATGCCAGAATGCGATCACAACTGTGGAAATTGTAGTGAAAACTGCGATTCAAGAATACAAAAATTGGAAACAAATTTCTTAAATAAAATTAAACATATTATTGGAGTCATTTCAGGAAAAGGTGGAGTAGGTAAATCTTTTGTCACATCTTTAATTGCATCCGAACTTAATAAAAAAGGTTATAAGGTAGGAATTTTAGATGGAGATATTACTGGACCTTCAATTCCAAAAGCTTTTAATGTTCATGGGCAACTTGAAGGAGATGGACACTCTTTAATTTTCCCTTATGTTACTAAATCAAATATTAAGATGGTTTCATCTAATCTTTTATTAACAAATGAAAGTGATCCAATTATTTGGAGAGGAACACTTATTTCTTCTCTTTTATCTCAATTTTATGTTGATGTTTTATGGGGAGAATTAGACTGTTTATTAATCGATATGCCTCCAGGAACAGGAGATGTTACTTTAACAGCTTTCCAATCAATTCCTTTAGATGGAATAATTGTTGTTACAACTCCTCAAGATTTAGTCTCTTTAATAGTTGAAAAAGCGATAAATATGGCTAAAATGATGAATATTAATATTATTGGACTTGTTGAAAATATGTCTTATATTAAATGTCCTCATTGTAATGAAGTTATTAATATTTTTGGTTCAAGTAATGTTAATGAAGTTTCTAAAAAAGAAAATGTTAAACTTTTAAGTAAACTTCCACTTGTTAGTGAAAACGCTAAAAATATTGATAAAGGGAGTGTTGAAGATATCCATATTGAAGAAATTGAACCAGTTATTAATGAAATATTAGCAACATTTGGTAAATAATATGATTAAAGTAGAAGAATTTATTGCTCGAAGAAGTAAACTTATCGAAAAAATGGATGATGATTCAATCGCCCTTATTTTTGCAGGTATTCCAAAAGTAAGTAGCGCTGATGAATCTTTTCCTTTTATCGTAAATCGTAATTTTTTATATTTAACTAATATTTATCAAGAAGGATCTATTTTAGTAATTAAAAAGAGTGGAGGATTAGTTAATGATACTCTTTATATCCATGAATATAATGAAATATATGAAAAATGGATTGGTAAAAGATTAACTATTGAAGAAGCTAAAGCTATAAGTGCGGTTAATAATATTTTATACTTAAATCAGCTTGAATCTGATTTAAGTATAATCTTAAAAAATAGTTCTATTAAAAAAATATATTTAGATTTAGATGAAGAAATAAAAATAAAAGAACATTTAACTACATTAGAATTAAAAGATATTTTTAAAAAAGTATATCCTACTATTGAAATAGAAAATATTTATGATGAAATTGTTTCTTTAAGAATGGTTAAAAGCGAAGCAGAAATTGAAGAATTTAAAAAAGCTATCTATAAAACTGATTTAGGTTTAAAAGCAATAATTAAAAAAATAAAACCAGGCTTAAAAGAATATCAACTAAAATCTCTTTTTTATTACACTATTCAAGATTTTGATAATAGTGAATTATCTTTTCCTACCATTGTTTCAAGTGGAGTTAACGCTACTTGTTTACATTATGAAGAAGCTAAAGATGAAATTAAAAATAATGATTTGGTTTTATTTGATTTAGGAAGTCGAAATAATACTTATTGCGCCGATATTTCTAGAACTTATCCAGCTAATGGAAAATTTACTCCTTTACAAAAAACAATTTATGAAATTGTTTTAAATTGTAACAAGATGGTTATTGAAAACGCTAAAGAAGGGGTAACTATAAAAGAATTAAATAACATGGTTATCGAATTTTTAGCAACTAATTGTTTAAAAGCTGGTTTAATTAACAATAAAGAAGAAATTGAAAAATATTATTTCCATTCAATTTCTCACCATATTGGTCTTGATACTCATGATCCAGTTTCTTCAAACGATAAATCTTTAAAAAGAGCAGAAATTCCTTTAAAAGAAGGAAATATTATAAGCGATGAGCCTGGATTATATTTTAAAGAATTAGGTATTGGAGTAAGAATTGAAGACGATTTATTAATTACCAAAGATGGGTGTATAAATTTATCAAAAGACATTATAAAGGAAGTTGAAGATATAGAAAAAGCCTTTGAAAGGAGATAAAAAATGAAATATCAATGTACAGTTTGTGGTCAAATAATCGACCAAAATGACGTTTGTCCTATTTGTGGGAGTGATGGAGAAAAAATCATCGCTTTAGGTGATGAAAAAGAGGCCACAACTTACCGTTGTCTTTCTTGCGGAAGAGTTTTTGAAAATAAAGAAGTTTGTCCTTTTTGTGGAGGAGAAGAACTTTATGATTTAACACACGATAAAATGTTTGATCGTAATAAAAAAGATGAACCACAAAAAGAAGAAGTTAAAGAAGAAGATGAAGAAATGGATTTATTTTCTAATGATTTTTCTAGTGAAGAAGAGTTTGATAATAAACCAGTTGATTTATCTAAAGTAACTATTGAAGAACCACAAAAAGAAGAAGTTAAAGAAGAAATAATTGAAGACGATTCCTCTTTAATAACTGATGATGATTTTTCAAATAGCGATATTATTGTTCATGAAGCTGAAAAAGAAGAGGAAGATAATTTAGTAAATTCACTTTCAAGTGAAGAAAATAATGAAACATTAATTGATGAATCAATTAATGATGAATCTCTTTTTGAAACAAAAGAAAGTGAAAATATTGAAGAAAATATTAATGAAGAACCTCTTTTAAATGAAGAAGATATTGAACTTTCTAATCCTTTTGATGATTTACCTTTTGAAAAAGAAGAAGAAGAAAAAGTTACTCCATTAGATGAAGAAATTAAAGAAGTTAAAGAAGAAGTAATTGAGGAAACAAAAGTTGAACCTTTAAATTTAACTAGCGAACATCTCGAAGAAGTTAAAGAAACAAATGATGAAAGAGTTACTTCTAATGAAGTAGTCGAAGAAGAAAAAACTATTGAAAAACAAGAAGTCAAAGAAGAAAAAGATACTTCTTTAAGTGATTTAAAAGAAGAAAGAAATAAAATCATTGATAAAATCTTAATTCTTTCAATTTTAAATAATAAAAATGATCTTTCTTTAGAAAAACTTTCTCTTTCAGATTCTTTAATTTTAAATGAAGTATTTGATGAAATTTCTAAATTAAATAATGATGAAAATGAATCTTTATTAACATTATTTAATAAAAAATATGAATTAGATAAAGAAATTTTCGCTTTAGAAAAAACGCCATTAAATGGTTATTTGCTTTATAAAGATGAAGAATTATTAAAAGAAATTACTAAGGAAAATAAAAATGATTAATAATATAATTTTTGATTTTAATGGAACAATTATTGATGATGGTCATTTATGCTATCAAATTGAATATGATATATTACCATTAAAAAATAAAGAAAAATTTAGTTATGAAACATATCGTGATATTTTTTGTCATCCAATTACTGAATATTATTTAAAAATCGGATTAGATAATAAAAATTACGATTATAATAAAATAAATGAGGTTTTCTTTAATGAGTATCAAGAAAGATACAAAAAAGATGTAAAACTTTTTGATAATGTTAAAGAAACATTAACTTATTTTAAAAATAAAGGGTATAAATTATATATTTTATCAGCAACGGAGATTAATCTTTTAAAAGAACAATTAGAATATTTTGATATTTTAAAATATTTTGATGATTTTATCGCGTCAAACAAAAAAGATGCTCAAGGAAAAAAAGATTATGGTAAAGATTTTGTAAATAAACTTAATCTTACAAAAGAAAACGCTATATTAATAGGTGATACTGTTCATGATTTTGAGGTTGGAGAGTATTTAGATGTTAATATACTTTTGTTTTCGAAAGGACATAATTCATTAAAACAACTTTCCCCTTTAAATGCTCCAATAGTTTCTTCTTATTTAGATATTAGAAATTATATTGAGGATTTAAATAAGTAGTATGGCAAAAAAAATAAGGAAGAAAAAGAATTTACATTTAAGATTTTTTCTAGTTTTATTAGCATTTTTAATTGAAACTTGTCTTTTTATATTTTTACTTTTTGCGTTTATTAACTATGAATCTTATAGATTTTATTATCTTATTCCTTTAATAGTAATAATTGTTTTAAATTTTATACTTGGAATATTTGTTTTTAATACAAAAGTAAATGTTGATTATAAATTATCTTGGCTTGTTACAATTTTAATTTTTCCATTTTTTGGTGCGATTTTATATCTTTTATTCGCTCATAAAATTACAACCAAAAGAAGAAAAAAATTAATGAATAACAACATTAAAAAATATTTAAAAAAATATAAATATAACGATAATGAATTTCTTAATTCACTAAAAGAAGATAATCCAGAAGCTTATATGATAGCTAAATATATCGATTATTGTGGTTATACTTTATATAAAAATAGTGAATTTAAATATTTTGAAAGTGGTGAAAAAGGTTTCCCTATTATTTTAGAAGAATTAAAAAAAGCTAAAAGATTTATTTTCATGGAATATTTCATTATTGAAGAAGGTGAAATGTATAATTCGATTTATGAAATATTAAAACAAAAAGTCAAAGAAGGTGTTAAAGTAATTTTTCTTTACGATGATTTTGGAACATCTACAAAAATACCAACGTTTTATTATAAAAAAGTAAGAAAAGATGGAATTATCTGTTATCCATTTAATAGAATTTCCCCAACAATGAATATTCGTCAAAATTCTCGTGATCATAAAAAAATTATTGTTATTGATGGAATAATTGGATTTACTGGTGGAAGTAATTTAGCTGATGAATATATTAATAAAATCAATCGATTTGGTTATTGGAAAGATAATTTTTTGATGATTAAAGGTAATGCTGTTGATGGTTTTACTCTTCCTTTTATCGCTTCTTTTTATTTTGCATCAAGAAAAGAATTAAATTTTGAAGAATTTTCTTTTGAAAAAAATAAAGATTTATTAAAAGAAGAAATAAAACCAAATGCATATATTCAAGCTTATAGTGATGTTCCTTATGATGATGAAGAAATATCTAAAAATGTTTATTTAAGAATGATAAATAGTGCAAAAAAATATATTTATTTATCAACGCCTTATCTTGTTCCAGATACCGAATTAATTAATGCGCTTAATAATGCTGCAAAATCAGGAGTTGAAGTAATTATCGTTACACCAGGAATTCCTGATAAAAAATTAGTTTTCCAAATTACAAGATCTTATTATTCTGAATTTTTAGTTAAGGGTATAAAAATTTATGAATTTACTCCAGGATTTAATCATGAAAAAATAATGATAGTTGATGATAAGATGGCTTTAAGTGGAACTTGCAATTTTGAGTATCGTTCATTATTTTTACATTTTGAAGATTGTATCTTTGTTTCTAATTCTTCTGAAATTATTGAAATGAGAAATTCATTTTTAAATATGGTAAGTAAATCAACTCTTCAAGATATTAATAAATATGTTAATAGTTCAATATTTAAAAGATGGATACTATCTTTACTTAGAATATTTGCTCCATTAATTTAATAAAAATAAAATTACCAAACAAGTTAGCTCGTTTGGTAATTTTTATTATTAAATTAATTATTTATTTTCACCTTCAAGGATTTTCATTTTTGCTTCATATTTTTTTCTTTCAGCATCATTAAGAATCTTTTTTCTCATACGATATGTTTTAGGAGTAATTTCAACTAATTCATCCATATTAATATAATCTAAACATGCTTCAAGAGTAAGTTTACGAGGTGTTTTTAAAACAACTGTTTGATCTTTATTTGAAGAACGTTGGTTAGTTAAGTTTTTAGTCTGACAAACATTGACACTTAAATCAGTATCATATTTATTTTCTCCAACAATCATTCCTTCATAAATTTCAACACCAGGAGCAATAAACATAACTCCTCTATCTTCAACGTGTTGTAAAGCATAAGGAGTTGATTGACCAGTAGAAGTAGCAACTAAAACACCAATTTGTCTTTCACCAATTTTTCCTTTAGATACTTCACGATATTCACGATAAGTATGAGCAATAATTCCATAACCTCTTGTTAAAGTTAAAAAGTTAGTAACAAAACCAATCAATCCACGGGAAGGAATAATATAGTTTATTTTTGTATTAACATCATTACTATCCATGTTGATTAATTCAGCGTCTCTTTCTCCAAGAGAAGTCATAATATCACCAACATATTCATTTGGAACTTCAATTGATAAATCTTCATATGGTTCCATTTTTTTACCATCAATTTCTTTGATAATAACTTGAGGACGAGAAACTTCAATTTCAAAGCCTTCTCTTCTCATGTTTTCAATTAAAATTCCTAAATGGAGTTCGCCTCTTCCTGAAACTATCCATGATTCTTTATTAGGGACACGACTAACTTTTAATGAAACATCTTTTTCTTTTTCTTTATATAATCTATCTTCAATTTGTCTAGCAGTTAAAAGTTTTCCATCTTTTCCAGCAAAAGGTGATGAATTAGTACCAAAAGTCATTTGTAAGGTAGGTTCATCAATATGAAGAAGAGGTAGTGGATCAGGATTATTTAATTCACAAATTGTTTCACCAACATTTATATCAGCTAAACCTGCAAATGCAACTATATCACCAGCTTCACATTCTTCAATTTCTATTTTCTTTAAGCCAGAATATCCCATTAATTTTAAAATTTTGAAGTTAGTTGTAGAACCATCTGTTCTACAACATGTAACTTGTTGTCCGACTTTAATTTTTCCTCTTTGAATTCTTCCAATACCCATTCTTCCAACATAGTCATTATAATCAAGTAAGGCAGCTTGAACTTGTAAAGGACCTTCAATATTTACTGGAGGTTCTGGAATTTCATTAACAATTAAATCAAAAATAGCATCCATTCCTGGTTTTTGGCTTGATAAAGAAGGATCTAAAGAAGAAGTCCCATTTAAAGCAGAAGTATATGCAACTTTAAAATCTAATAAATCTTCAGGAGCATCAAGTTCCATAAAGAGTTGTAAAACTTCATCAACCGCTTTAGCAGGATTTGCATTAGGTCTATCGACTTTATTAATAATGACTACTGGTTTAACATGGGCTTCTAATGCTTTTTTTAAAACGAATCTTGTTTGAGGCATAGTACCTTCAAAAGCATCGACTAAAAGAAGACATCCATCAACCATGTGCATGATTCTTTCAACTTCTCCACCAAAATCAGCGTGTCCTGGAGTATCTAAAATATTAATTTTGTAATCTTTATATTTTACGGAGGTAGTTTTAGCTAATATTGTAATTCCTCTTTCTCTTTCGATATCATTGCTGTCCATGGCACGATCTTCAATTTTTTCATTTTCTCTTAATGTTGAAGAGTATTTTAATAATTGGTTAACAAGTGTTGTTTTTCCATGGTCAACGTGAGCGATAATTGCAACATTTCTTAGCTTCATTTAAAATTCCTCCTTAATTTTTAAAAACCTTAACTAATATACACTTATTTATTTTATAAATAAATAAATTTTGTTTATAAAAGTTTATTTTATATTGAAAACCATCAATAAAAAATAATAAAATTAAGCACGTATGAGAACGAATGGTATTTTAATGGCACTATCATCCTTACCAAGTGATGCAGGTATTGGAGATTTTTATAAAAGTGCTTTTGAGTTTATTGATCTTTTAAGTGAAGCAGGTATTAAAATTTGGCAACTTTTGCCTCTTAATCCTGTTGGTTATGCTGCTTCTCCTTATCAAAGTGAATGTGGTGAAGCTCTTGATCCAATTTTTATTTCTTTAGATTATTTAAAAGAAAATGGTTATATAAAAAGCTTTAAAAAATATAGCGATAAAAGTGAAAAACGCGTCGATTTTGACAAAGTAAGAGAATATAAAGAAAAATATTTTAAAGAAGCTTTTAAAAAACAAAAAGATACCGAAACAAAAGAATTCAAAAAGTTTTTAAAAGATAATCCATGGTGCTATGAATACGCTTTATTCCACACCTTATTTTTAAAAAATAATTATTTAGATTGGAATAAATGGAGTGAAGAAGAAAAATATGCTGCATATAATTATAAAAAATTCGATGATTCAGCATATAAAGAAGATATTTTATATATTGAATGGCTTCAATATATTGCATATAAAGAATTCAATCTTTTAAAAGAATACGCTCATTCAAAAGGAATTGAGCTTATGGGCGATATCCCATTTTATGTTGGATATAATTCCTCAGATTGTTGGGCAAATCAAGACGATTTCCTTTTAGGAAATGATGATTATCCAACTTATATTGCTGGTGTCCCACCAGATTATTTCTCAGAAACTGGTCAAAGATGGGGAAATCCAATTTATGATTGGTATTTTATTAAAGAAGACAATTACGATTTCTGGTATAAAAGAATTTTAGCTGCTAAAAAACTTTATGATATTTTAAGAATTGATCATTTTAGAGCTTTTGATACTTATTATATGATTCCTTCTCAATATCAAGATGCAAAAATTGGCGAGTGGAAAAACGCTCCAGGAGATGAATTTTTCTCATTCTTAAAAGATAAAAAGATAGGTTTACCAATTGTTGCTGAAGATTTAGGAGATTTATTCCCTTCAGTTTTGGAATTAAGAGATAAATATGAACTTCCAGGAATGAATGTTTTAGAATTCACTCTTATGGATAAAGATATTGAAATTGTTGAAAATCAAGTTTTATATACTGGAACTCACGATAATGAAACACTTTTAGGATGGTTTGATTCTTTAAGTGAAAAGGATAAAGAAATTCTTGATATCGTTATGAGATATAAAAAGATGGAAGGAAAAGATTTCTTAGATAAAATCTTAAATTACGCTTTTTCTAGTGTTGCTAAATATGTAATTATTCCTACTCAAGATTATTTAGGCCTTCCAAGTTATTATAGAATGAACACTCCAGGAACTTGTGGAGCTCCAGATTGGCAATTTAAATTAGAAAACTTTGATGAATTTAAAAAGAAAGTTCCATACATCAAAGAATTAGTAGAAAAATATAAACGTTAAGATGATTAATATAGGTTTGATTTCACTTGGTTGTAGTAAAAACACCGTTGATAGCGAAGCTATTTTAGCCTTATTTAAAAAAGAAAACTTTAAAATTGTTAATAAACTAGAAGATTGCGATTGTATTATTGTAAATACATGTGGTTTTATTTTGGATGCAAAAAAAGAAGCAATTGAAACAATTTTAGAAGTTTTAAATTATAAAAGAGCAAAAATAGTTGTTTGTGGATGTTTAGTAGAAAGATATTTAGAGGAATTAAAAAAGGAAATTCCTGAAGTTTCATTATGGATATCTTTTAAAGACTATCCTCGTTTTGCAAGTTTAGTTTCTTCTTTATTTAATATCGAAAATTCTACTGATTTTGATATTTTTAATCGTGTTTTATCAACAAAGCCTTATACTGCATTTTTAAAAATAAGCGAAGGTTGTTCAAATTTTTGTGGATTTTGTGCTATTCCTTATATTAGAGGTCGTTTCCATTCTTTTGATTTTGATTCTTTAATTAATGAAGCTAAAGAATTAGCGTTAAAAGGAGTAAAAGAACTAGTTATTGTTTCTCAAGATACTGGTAGATATGGAAGTGATTTTAAGGATAAAAATATTAATTTATTAACTCTTTTAAAAGACTTAGTAAAAATTGAAGGTATTGAATTTATTCGACTTTTATATTTATATCCTGATGAAGTTGACGATGAATTAATTGATTTTATTAATAATTCGCCAAAAATGACTCACTATTTTGATATACCAATTCAACATATATCTAATAAAGTTTTAAAGTTAATGAACCGTAGAGATACTAAAGAGTCGATAACTAATTTATTTAATAGAATTAAAGAAAAAGTTGAAGATCCAATTTTTAGAACGACAATTATTGTTGGTTATCCAGGAGAAAATAAAGAGGATTTAGATGAATTAAAAGAATTTATTAATGAATATCACTTTAATCATTTAGGAGTTTTCACTTATTCAAAAGAAGAAGGAACATATGGAGCAAAACTTCCTAATCAAATAAATGAAGAAGAAAAAATAAGAAGAAAAGGCGAAATCATGCAAGAACAAGCATCAATTTCTTATTTAGGAAATAAAAAACTTATTGGAAAAACATTTAAAGCAATTATCACTGATGTTTTAAAAAACGATGAATATTATGTTAGATGTGGTTATAATGCTCCGGATGAAATTGATGGAAATATTATTTTAAAAACAAATAACAAACATCATGAAGGAGATATCATAAATATCGAAATTACTCACGCTTTTGTCTATGATTTATTTGCTAAAGAAGTATAATAGTTAATGGAGGATGTTAAAAATATGGTTAAATGGTTTGATGATTTAGATCAAGTAGTAAAAATTATTCTTTTAATTCCTATTTGGGGCTGGCTTATTTCTGCTTTATATAGAATTTTTAAATATGTTGAAGGTGAAAACAAAAATACAGTAACTTTAGTTATTGGAATTATTTGTTTATTACCATTTTTAGCTGTTGGTTTTGTTTTTTCAATAATCGATTTAGTAATGGTTATTACTTCAAATAAAATTTCTTTATTAGCTGATTAATTTTTAAAGTTAAACTTTTTGGAGTAAACCAAAAAATGAATAAATATTTATTTACGGCAATATGCTTAATAATTCCAGCTATTGCCACAACTTTAGGCAGTTCATTTGTTTATTTTTTTAAAAATAAATCTTCTAATGGAAAAATAGAACAAATATTCAATGGTTTTGCTGCAGGAGTTATGCTTGCAGCCTCTATTTTTGGATTAATTATTCCTTCAATGGAAGCAGAAATTACTTATATGCCTTCAATTGTTGTTACAATTTTAGGTTTTTTATTAGGAATTGGGTTAATTTTATTAATTGATCATCTTATTCCACATATTCATGCTTCTCAAGGTGAAGAAGAAGGAATAAAAACTGAAAAAATATCTAAAGCTAATAAAATGTTTTTAGCAGTTACTATTCATAATGTCCCTGAAGGATTATCAGTTGGAGTAGCTTTAGGAGTTGCACTTGCTTCTTTAAATAATAATGGCGGAGATTTACTCACAGTTATGGGTTCAGCTTTAATGATTTCTTTAGGTATTTCAATACAAAATATTCCTGAAGGAGCAGCAATTGCTCTTCCTTTAAAAGAAACAACAAATAGTTCTACTAAAGCTTTTTTATATGGAACATTTAGTGGAATAGTTGAACCACTTGCTGGAATAATCGGTTTATTTTTAGCTTATTACATCGAATTTTTAATGCCTTGGGCACTTGCTTTAGCTGGAGGATGTATGTTTTATGTAATTATTGAAGATTTAATTCCTTCAGCAATGAAAAATTCTTCTAATCATATTGGCTTATTATCGTTTGTTGCAGGTTTTATATTGATGATGATATTAGAAGCAACATTAGGTTAAAAAGAAAAAAGAGCACTCGCTCTTTTTTATTACTTAACTTCTTTATTATTAGTATAAAGAATAGTTATTTTATTTTTCTTTAATAAAACTAAGTTAATTATTGAAAGAATTATATAAATAAATAAGAAAATTAAAATAAATATTGCTCCTACTTTTAAAACTATTGAGGAAAAAGAAGTTACTTGAACTAATTTTGGTTCTTCTAAAACAATAAAATTAGGAGAACATAAAACTACAATAAAAGATAAAAAAGAAACAATTAAATTAATAATATTAAATGTTTTCGATTTTGAAATATAAAAAGATTCGATTAAAGAAAGAATAATTAAAGATAATAAAAGAATAATAACTGAAATCATTGTAAATAAGCTTTTAGTATTTACCATTGATATAGCCTCAAATCCATTATAAGTAATAGTTAAACTAATTCCTTCATAAATTAGATTTCCTAGACTAATAAAGGGAGCAAAAAGAAGGAAAAAGATAATAAAACTGAGTAAAAATTTCGAATATGATAATAATTTTATGTTAGTTAAACAAAAGAAGAATTTCTTTTTAGGTTTTGTTTCTTTCTTTTCTTCTTTCTTTATATTATCTTTATTATCATTTTCTATTTCATCTTTTAATAAATAATCAAGTGAACAATTAAAAATTTCACTAATTGTAATTAATTTATCAACTTCTGGTAAACTTAAATTACTTTCATATTTAGAAATTGATTGTCTTGAAACATTTAAAAGATCTGCTAATTGTTCTTGAGTAATATTATTTTCTTTTCTTAATTTAGCTATTTTTTCTCCAGTTTTCATATTTTATTATTCTCCTTTAATATATAAAAAATTATATAGTTAATTCATATTTCATTAAATAAAGTTGAAGTTTCTAAATGTAAACTTATAGTTGCGTTTTATTTATTATAAATTAAAAAAACACGATAATTATCGTGTTATTTATATTTTAATAATTAGTGGTGCCCCCTCGCAGAGTCGAACTACGCATAGATCCTTACCATGGATCCGTTATACCGATTAACTAAGGGGGCTTATTTAGTGCCTAAATATATTATCATACTCTTTTAATATAAAACAATAAAAATTATTAACATCGATATCCTTATAAATAAAAGATATCGATGTTATTATTGATATAACTTACTTTCGCTTTAGCACCATTTTTAAAAGGAAGAGAAGGAGGAAGATGTGATAAATCTATATCAAAAAGAATTGGAACATTAAAAGATTTTAATATATCTTTAGCACCTTTAATAAAAGATTCTCCCATAATTACTTCATTATAATGAAATGCTCTTCCAATTAAAAACATCTTAACATATTTAAACCAACCAGCTTCTTTAAGTAAAAATAATGCTCTTCTAAAAGATATTGGATTTAAATCACAAGATTCTAAATACCAAATAAATCCATCTTTTTTATTTTCTTTAATAAAAGCTTTTACATTATCATATTTACTTCCACAAATATTTACTAAACAATCAATACATCCTCCAAGAAGCATTCCTTCTTTAGCTTCTTTATATTTATATGGTTTAATAATTTTCTTTTCGGTTAAATTTAATTTAGCCAAAGGATTAGTTTCATCTTTTAAAGAATTTAATTGCCATTTTTTATAACCTTTAAAATGTTTTTCTCCCTTTAACATTTTTAAAGCGTCTTTAGTTTCATATTTAAAAGGAAAATATGCAAAAGAAGGAGCACAAGGACCATAAATTGTTACGATATTGGCTAAAGTTGTTAAAGTAAATGTTAAATTTGTGTTATCAGAAAATCCCATAAACCATTTTGGAGGTAATTCTTTTATTTTTTTAAAATCAATAAAAGGAAGAATTTCATTCATTAATTCTCCTCCACCAACCGAAAGAATTAAAGAAGAATCGCTTTTATAAGCGTCCATAAATTCTTTAGCACGTTTTTTAGGAGTATTACTCGATAATACTCCTTCATTTTTATATATATTTTCACCAAGTAATAGTTGATATCCTTCACTTTTTAAATTAGTTATTGCAATATCTAATTCTGTTTTATAAGGTTCAATTGTACAACCAAAAGAAGGAGCAACTAAACTAATTTTATCGTTGTTTTTAAGTAATTTAGGTTCTTTTATCATATTATTTCCTTATTAAAAATAATTATAACAAAATAGTTGAATAAAAAAATAAAATAATATGAAAGTAAGTGAAAGCACTTTCATATGAAAGAAAAAATATTTAAAAAAATACGATATTTATCAATGTTTTTAAATTATGAAAATTTATGAAAGCACTTACAAAAAATCGATAAATATCGACATTTTTTTAAAATTTTTTGAAATTAAATTAAAATATAGTTGTTCTTAAGGAGGACAAAAAATTATGGAAAAGAAATTACTCAACGATTATGTTAAAGAATTAGAAGAATTAAAAGCTGAAAAAGAAGCTGAAAGAGAAAATGAAAACGAAGACGAAGGCAGATTCTTCCCAGATTTTAGAAATTTCTTAAAATAATTAGAAATTTTATTCTCTTTTAAGACTTTATATACATTTTTAATAAGTCTTTAATAAATCAAGCCACTCACAGAGTGGCTTTTCTTTTACTCAAAAAAATTATTGAAAAAAATTCTCAATAATCCTTGACTAACAAAAGATACTTTTTTATAATTTTTATCAATAAGAGGTAAATTATTTGGAAAGATTAACTAAACAAAGAAAATATATTATTGAAGCGGTAACTAATTTAGGTCATGCTACTTTTGATGATATTGAAGAATATCTTTTAAATAATAATTTGCATTTATCTCTTGCTACTTTATATCGCAATATATCTTCTTTAAATAAAGATGGTATAATAAGAAAAGTAGATTGTTCTTTGCCATCGATTTATTATGAAATTAATCAAAATATAAAACCTCATAATCATTTTATATGTTTGAAATGTCATAAAATTATCGATATTGAAAATAACAATAATAAAGATTATATCGATGAAAATGGTAATGAAGTTATATATGAAACATCTAATAAATATGGATATTGTAAAGAATGTAGAAATGGTAAAAATGATGATTAATTCATCATATTTATATTTTTAAGCTTTAAAAGGAGAAAGGAAGAAAATGAAAAAATTCAGATGTATCCTTTGTGGATACGAGTGGGAAACCGATGAAGAAAATCCAGTTTGCCCTGTATGTGGTGCAAGTGGAGATGATGTCGTTATTGAAGTGGAGGAAGGAAAATAAATATGGCAAATAAATATAACGGAACACAAACTGAAAAGAATTTACAAACAGCTTTTGCTGGAGAATCACAAGCAAGAAATAAATATACGTATTTTGCAAGCGTTGCTAAAAAAGAAGGTTATGAACAAATCGCAGCTTTATTTTTAGAAACAGCAGATAATGAAAAAGAACACGCAAAAATGTGGTTCAAAGAATTAGGAGAACTCGGCGATACTAAAGAAAATTTAAAAGCAGCTGCAGCTGGAGAAAATTATGAATGGACCGATATGTATAAAGGTTTTGCTGAAACAGCTGAAAAAGAAGGTTTTAAAGAATTAGCAGTTAAATTTAGATTAGTTGCTGATGTTGAAAAACACCACGAAGAAAGATATTTAGCACTTTTAGATAACGTTAATAATTTAAAAGTATTCAAAAAAGATGAAGAAGTTACAGTTTGGAAATGTAGAAACTGTGGTTATATCTTTGTAGGAAAAGAAGCACCAAAAGTTTGCCCTTGCTGTGCTCATCCACAAAGCTTCTTTGAAGTTAATGCTTCAAATTATTAATTTTTAATAAGTAATATTATTTAAAGATCTAGCTAAATATCTAGCTAGATCTTTTTTAATATATATACATCTTTTATTAAAAACACTATAATTTAGAAGTTAAGAAAAGGGAGAAAAAATGTTATGTTAATTGATACTATTAAAAAAGAAAACATGTTAGCATTAAAAGAAAAAAATGAAAATAAAAGAGCAGTTTTGTCAGTAATTATTAATAAATACATGCTTTTAGTAACAGAAAAAAGAGCTAAAAATCAAGAAGTAAAAGAAGAAGATGTTATTAAAATTATTTCTAAAACATTAAAAGAATTAGAAGAAGAAAAAGCTTCTTATTTAGAAGCTAATCGTTTAGAAAGTGTTAAAAAAATCGATGAACAAATTTCTTATATTTCTTCTTATCTTCCTAAATTAATGAGTGAAGAAGAAATTAAAGAAGAAATTTTAAAATTAGAAGATAAATCTATTCCTGCTGTTATGAAACATTTTAAAACAAATTTTGCTGGAAAATGTGATATGGGAGTAGTTAATAAAGTTTTAAAAAGTTTATAGAACTTTTTAAAACTATAACTTATTAATTATTATTGATAATTTATATTTTATAAGTGTATAATAAATAGGCTTAATTTTAAGCCTATTTATATACCTATTATAAATATGGGGGTGTGGTTCAATGGTAGAACAGCGGTCTCCAAAACCGTTGACGTGGGTTCGATTCCTTCCACCCCCGCCAGAAAATGAAATAAATGCGATGGTTATCGCATTTTTTTATTTTTCTCAAAAAAAGTTGGTAAAAAAGTTGGTAAAAAAATACTTGTTTTTTCTAGGTTTTTATATATATTATTTAAAATAATATGGGTGTTAGAAAGTCAAAAATAGATTCAAGATTTTACATTATTGACGGTGTTGTTTTAATTGATGGACAAAGATTTAGGTATCATAAACAAGATTTGAATGATAAAAATTTTATGTCTAAAAAATGGTGCCAAGAATACGAACAACGAATTCGACAAGAGATATTAGATAAGAATCAATCTAAAGATGAATTTAAAAAGTTGTCTATAAAAGGTTTAGTTGAAGCTTATATCGAAAAAATAAAAACTGATGGTTATAGAGAATCAACAATACAATCTCTGAACTATAAAATAGATCTTTATATTTATAGTTTTTTTGGCAAAACCATTTTAGTTCATGAAGCTTTTAAAGTTTCGAAATGTGTTGAATTCAGAAATTTTGTTGGTTCTTTTAATATGACTGCAAATTATAAAAATAAAATACTTGCTTTGTTAAAACAATTAATTAATTACGCAGCTGTTATTAAAGTCATTACATATAATACTGAAAGAGATTGTAATAATGTTTTACAATCAATTCGCAATAATGATCAAAAGAAAATAATTCATTCATATACATCGTTTGAAGATGCTACAAAAGTTTGGGAAAATGCTTCTTCAGATTTTTATAAAAATGTTATTAAGTTTTTCTATTTTTCAGGTTGTCGTATTAGTGAATTTTTAGCCATAATGAAAAAAGATATATTCTTTAATACAACAGATAATAATACTTTTTGTGCAGAAGTGTCTATTAATAAACAAGTTAGTAAAACTAAAGGAGAAATTTTACCATATTTAAAAACATCCACTTCATATAGAAAAATTAGGTATTATGGCGATGTTGCTTTAGCCTTATATGAATACATAGAAAGAAATGATTTTGACGATGATGATATTGTTTTTAATATTTCTAAAACGACTTTTAGAAGAGAATTAACTAAAGCATTTGATAAAGCAGGAGTTCAAAGAAATACTTTCCATGGGTTTGGAAGAAAGTCTATTGCAACTTATTTATATAAATATTCAAAAGACGCAAAACTAGCTCAAATATATTTAGGTCATAAAAAAGTTGATATGACAATGAATACTTATGTGCTAAATGAAGCTTTAGAAGAAAATTTGGATATAATTTTAGAAGAAATAGAAAAGAAGTAGGTTTATTCCTACTTCTTAATACCATTTAGATATTAAAATAATATCATTTAATTATTAATCATATTCTTGTAAATTTTCGTTATTAATTTCAAAACCTGCCTCTTTGATGTCTTCGTCTTCAAAGCCGTTATTTCTTAATAGTTCTACATATTCATCGTTATAATTATAAATAGCATCGGCTTCTAATAAAGTATCAAGAATTGCTGATTTCGTTTCTATTTTTTCTATTTCTTCCTTAGATGCATCTAACTCTTTCTGAAGATTATTAATGATAACATCGCTAGAAGCATTAATATTTTTGTCTAATAAATTAAATCTTAATGATTCTAGTTTATATTTTTCTCTATAATCACATTCATCGAGATTATTTAAAGCTTCATTAATTAATGGATTAACCATGTTATCTTTAATTGCATATTCAGCGGCGCTATCATCGCCATCATAAATATTCATTTCATCAATTTTTTCAATATGATAACCTTGTTCATCATCATAAAATAACGCATATCCATATTCTGTTCCTAAACCAAAACCGCAATCTCGAAGTTCTTTAATTTGATCAGAATTTAATGATTTTAGATAGTCTCTTTTTTCTTTAACACTATCAAAATTATCAAGTTTATCACAAACATATTCAAATAAGTCGTCAACTTGATAAAATTCATAAATATCAGATAAATTAATTCCTTGTTTAGCTAAGTTTTTTTCTAATTTTTCTCTCGAGTCGAAAGTATATTCTCCATTACTTTCAAATCTATTATAGTCAGGAATAAATTGACAATAATCTCTAGAATAACGAATATCTTTATTTTCTTCATAATAATTAAGATATTGCTTAAAAAGTCTAAATAAATCTTTTCCCATATCTTCTTTTGATGGATAAATAGTTTTTCTTTCATAAACAGTCACTCTATCATAACTTTTCCCATCATAAGAATAATTATTCTTATAAAGAATTTTGTCTTCTTCATTATAAATTTCTTCAACATCTTCTGTAATTATGGTTCCAAAAGATTCGCCTTCTCTACTTCCATTAACTATATTTTCTTTTCCCCGTTCAATTTCATAAGATTTAACAGCCCATTTTTGATGTTTTTCATCGAAAAAACCATATTTTTCAATAAAATCTTCTTTAGTTAACCCTCTAAATCTTGGGGCTTGGTATTTTCTATAATTAAATTCTTTTGTACTAATAAATAATGCATCCAAATTATCTTTTAAATGTTCTAAATCAGTATAACAATTCTCTTCACCAGTATAATCATGTTCATCTTTTGCTCTTCTAATTAAAATATCTTTTCGCCAACTATTAAGAAAATAACGAACATCTAAAATAGATAAATAAATATAATTATTATCTCGTTTTAAAAATGCACTAAAATCGTAATGATTTGGTGAAAACGAAACAAGTTCAGCATTAATTTCTTTAGCAACATTAGTTAAATATTTTTTGTAATCTTTGGCAAATTCTTTAAATTCATCAGATTGAGTTCCTCCCCAATCTTCAATAATATGGTTATACCATTTTTTCATAATATTCTTTTCCATATTCTATCTCTCCATTTCTTCTTCCGTTTTCTTTGATTTGCTCTCAACTTCACTTGCATAATCTTCATACCACCATTCTTTAGCGTTCATATCGACATAATCATAAACTTCATGATATAGTTCATCAGATTCTCTATCATATGAAATAGTCTCTATAAAGCCAACTCCAGGTTCTTCAGCTGAGATATTTAATGCTTCTACATCATATTTTTCAAATGCCTCTTTAAAAGTAAGAAATTTTTCATCAGAGTAACCATCTCTATTTAAAGAAGAACTCTCAAAAGACCATCTACAACTAATATTACCTTTTATATAAGTAATTCCATTTGGTAAATCTATATATTCCAACTCATCTCTAAAATCATCTATCCATGCTCCGACATAGTTTCCATCTTTATCCATTCCGTAAAAAAGATTTAAAAATTCCTCTTTATTTTTAGTAGGCACTAATACATTAATTTTCCCATAACAAATATTTGCCATAATTACATCTCCATTTCATTTTCTGATTCTTTTTGATTAGTCTGTTTACTTAAAAACTGAGAGAATCTTTCTTTAAACTCAGGGTGATGTAATTCGATATCGTTAATGTTATCATCACAATTTTTAATAACATTTGTATAGTGGTCATATAAATCTTCGCTAATTAAAATGCCATTTTGTGCACTATTTTGCCATTGTTTTAATGTATTTTCTTTTTCTAATTGATATTCGGTATAGTCTTGAAATAATTTTTCAGTATTTTCTACATCGATTTGATCTTGACTGGATGGAAAAATAGATAAATCATTTACAACATTTGTATTCTTTGTATAAACTTCCTCTTTATCAAAATTAATTAAGATTTCTTTTGCTTTGAAGTTTCTTAAATTATTTATAGATTCATCTATTAATTCTGTTTTATTATCTTTAATAACTGAGATTGTCTTGTTTAAAGCTTGAATTGCTAAATCACAAATTTCAAAATCATAATAAAAATATTTTTTCGCTAATAAATCAATTTTATCATTTGTTATTTTCTTGCTTTTAAGTTTGAACTCTCTCTTTATGGAACTTTTTAAACTATCTAAATAGCCACTAATATATCTGGTGCTAAATTCATTTGCTAATTCTTTTTCAAGATGAACTTCTCCATTTTTTTCAACTTCGATATCTTTTCTTAAAATATCATATTGACTACTAAAAAGAGCACTAAATAATTCGGCTTGAATTTCATAGTTAGATTTATCAAGAACATATTTAGAATTAAAATTATCAATATTTTTTTGTGTAATGTAATGACCTAATTCATGTGCTAAAATCGAGCATTTACTTTCTATTGGTGCGCTATCAATTACATAAATCTTTTTATCTCTTAAATTTAAATAACCAGAATATTGAGCTTCTTCATTATCTTCTACAACACTGATATCAAGTCTATTAGCTACATCTTTTAAAATTTCATAGACTTTTTTACCTTCTTCAGGATTATATTCTTTTGTATCGTATCTTTGAATTAAAGCTGCTCTTTCTTTTTCAGGCATATTTGTTTGATCGATACTAAAAAGAATTGGTCTTGGTCTAAAAGTTTTACCAGGTAAAAGTTCAATATTATGTTCCTTTAAAGATTTATTAACAGCCTCTCTATCATCTTTTTTATAAGAAAGATAATTGAAAAAGATTTTAACAAACATATTTGTGTAATCACATTTACCTTTATTTTCTTTAACAACTGCATCTAAATCTTTGAGGATTTGTTGTTTGTCTTTATTCTTTGTGTTGACGGTAAACATATTTATTGGAGTTACTACTTGATAAGCCTTACTACCGATATTTACCTTGTTTCCTCTTTCGTTCCATTGTTTCATTGTTGCAAAAAAAGGAGTACAAGAGGACATTTTACTTTGAACCATTAAAAGTAATTGATTTTTAAATGAATAATCAGCCATATTAAATGAGTTTCTAAATTTAATAAATTCGGCTAATTTTTCTCCACTTACAATATACTCATTAAAAATTTTAAAGAGTTGATCTCTATAATCCTCTTTCTTTTTTCCTACTAATTCTTCCATTAATAAAAATTTCCTAATAAGAAAACACGAGACTTCGATTGTGTTTAAGACATTATAGAGGAAAAGGAAAAATCGTGTGTGTTGAGATAAATATATAATCATAATAATATTATTGTATAATCAAAATAATATTAATTATTGATTACCATTGTTAGCAATGGTATAATATAAATATAAAAAGGAGACTAACTATTAAATGGAAATTATGGAAACACCACTAAGTTATGAATTAGCTATTTATAAAGTTAATAATAAAAATGAAAAAGAAAATAAATTAGAAGATGTTTATAGATTTGAAGGAGTAGTATCAGCAAACTCTAAATTTTATGAATTCATGGTAAAATATGCTAAAAAAAGTGGTTGCTATCGTTTAGTTTTAACTGAAATAAGACATTACGACAATGATAAAGAAATAATTTCAATGACCTCACTTGTAAATGATCATATTTTTAAGAAAAATGGAAGAAATCCAAATACTTTAAATAAAAAAGACCGATTAAAAAGAGTCCAAAAAGAAATATTTTTAACAAGTTCTGTTGAAAAAAGTTTAGAGTTATACTCAATAAGAGAATCTAAAATGGAGTACGCAAGAAAACGACTAGAAGATGGTATTGTGGAATTTATATTTTCACCTAAAAAAGAGTATTATCAAAATAAAGCGTTAGAGGTAGAGTTACCAAAGAAAAAAGAAATGAAACGTACTACCATATATCTTGATGAATTTTTATTGAATCAATTAAAGAAATATATTGATGAAAATAAAATTGATATTGATGTAATGACGTTGTGTTCAAAAATTTTAACAAGAAAAGTATTAATATAACAATAAAATGATATTATAATAATATTATAAAGATATTGTTATAATAACTATTTAATGATATAATTATATTATTGAAGGAGGAAAAAATATGTTAATTAAAAAATACAATGCTTATAAAAAGGAAAAAGACGACGCAAAAAAAAGAAGAGTTGAAGAATGAAATATTAGATACTTTCTATTCGCATAACGGTATTAGATTTGCAAGAATTATGATGTTAACACTTTATACTTTTATTGGAGTCGTTTGTTTAATTACTCTATTATGTTTATTGGTTGATTTAGAAGGTTTTGGTTTAAGAGCTTTACTTATTGGAATAATTTTCTTTTTAACATCTATAGGCTTTCTGCCAGGGATAATCATATATTCAAAAGATATAAAAATAGTTAAAGCCTTGGAAGAAGCTAATAAAGAGAAAAATAATTAGTTGAGGTATTTAACTATTAAAAATATGACAACGTATCAAAATGAATATCATATAAAAAAGTGTACATTTTTATCTTGAAATTTTTGTACACTTAAATCTTAAAATTAATACACCACTATTCGAACCTCCTTAAATAAAAAGTGCTACCGTATTTAGTGGTAGTACTTTTGTTTTATTCAAAGGTAATCCAGACATCGTTTTTATTATTTTCTTTTTTATAAGTTAAATATGCCGAATATCTTTTTTTATTTTTACTTGTAAAGCCTGATACTTTTTTAGAAGTTTTTCCCCTTATAAATAAATCTTTAGCAGCCGAAGATGAAATCTTATATAAACCTAAGGATTTAGCTAATTGGTTTTTAAATATTACTGTATTACACTCTTTATTTTCACAACAATATAACTTATCTTTTTCAATGATGTTAGAACCACAAAATGGGCATTTACATAATATTTCATTTGAATTAGAAGAGATCTTATTTTCGCCATTTTTAGTAGCTTCTTTAATATCTTCAATTAATTTTTTATCAAGTTTAAAAATATAATTTAAACATTCTGCAAAGTTTAATTTACCATTTTCGATATCATCTAATTTCTTTTCTAAATCAACTGTTAAACTAACTGATTTTAAAATTTCACTAGGAAATATTCTAATGAAATCAATTCCTTTTTGAGTTGGTATAATCTGCTTTTTATCAACCGTAATATAATTTCTTTGTTTTAAGGATTCAATAATTCCAGCTCGTGTGGCTTCCGTACCAATGCCTTCAACCTTTTTAATGATATTTTGATCATCCTTGTTTTGAAGATATTTAGAAGGATTTTTCATTTCTTTAATAAGAGTGCCTTCTGTAAATCTTTTTGGTGGCTGAGTATCTTTCTCTTTATAAAAAACTTCTAATAAATTAACTTTTTGTCCTAATTTTAGAATTAGTTCACCCGTTTTATTTTCATCTTCTTTCGGTTTATCGATAATTCTAAAACCTTCTTCTAATTGCTTTGTAAAAGAATATTTAAAAGTAGTAGTACCATTAAAGAGAAGAAAAGTTGTCGTCTCATCTATTGCATCAGGTAGAAATGCAGTTAAAAACCTTAAAACAATGGCATCATATACATTTTTCTCATAAGTATTTAAGGAATTATATTCTTCTTTTGTTATCTTTTTACCAGTAGGAGTTAATGCTTCATGAGCACCAATTTTATCTTTATTTGCGATACATTTTTTATCGATTTTATAATTATTTTGTTTAATTAATTCAGTAAATTGATTAAACACTTCTAATAAAGAATCTACTATAACTGAGTTACATTTATTTGCCCATTCAGGAGAAATATGTTTTTCATCGGTTCTTGGATATGTTACAAGTGAATATTTTTCATACAAAGACTGGACTGTATTTAAAATTATTTGGGCAGAATAACCAAATTTAGAAGACATAGCTATTTGTAAATCACTAAGAGAAAATAAAGGTTTGTGTGAAATATTCCTTTTTGTCTTCTTGACATCGTTAACAATATAATCACCTTTTTCGATTGATGAAATTATTTTGTTTACCTCATCTATATTTTCATATTCATTTTTTTCATTTTTGTCTTCAGGAACGTAATCTGCAAAAAATGCAATTGCATCATCTTTAAATTTACCTTTTATCGAATATAATTTTTTACTTTTAAAATTATTGATATCATTTTCTCTATCAACAATCATTTTCAAAGTAGGTGTTTGAACTCTACCTACACTAATTACATCTTTTGATGAATTTTTAAAAGAAGAAGTCATTGCCCTCGTTGCATTTAAACCGAGATGATAATCTGCATAAGCTCTTGCTTTAGCTGACCATCCAAGATTTTTATATTCAATTAGCGGTCTTCTGTTTTTAAAAGCTTCTTGTATGCCTTCGTTAGTAGTAGAAGAAATCCACATTCTGGAAAATATTATTCCATCAGAGAATTTAATATTTGAACCTAAAATTATATTTCTAAAAATGTATTCACCTTCACGATCAGCATCACAAGCATTAATAATTTCACCAACTGTATCGCTTACTAATAATTTTTTGATTATTTTAGCTTGTTCAATTGTCCCATTGTTAGCAATGGTATTTAATTTTATATTTGTAAATGCAAACGGAAGAATATCTATGTTCCAACTCTTATATTTTTCATCCATTTCTTGTGGATATGCCAATTTATATAAATGACCAATTGCATAAGTAAAAATAAAATTGTCTGTTTCAAAATAACCATTTTTTTCAAATTTGGAATGGTTTAAAGCGAAAGCTATTTTCTTTGCCATATCGGGTTTTTCGGCAATAATTAGTATTTTATTTCTATTTTTAATATCTATCATATCGTTAAAAGGCTCACAATTGCGTTCTTATAGGGCAAATTTAAACGTTTTTAGTTTTTAGGTAATTTATATCGGTCAAATAAAATCTTTCAAGATTTTGCTATTTAAACGCAAATATTTACCAAAATATTTTTTATGATATTTTTTAATTATTATAACTAATCACAAATTCTTCAATTTTTGGTAATAATCCATCAAAATTAATGGAATATATTATTTCATTGTTTTTCTTTTCTTCAAAAATATACTTTAATTCTTTGAGAAGATTTATATTTTTCCTAAAGGTATTCCTTGCCATTGAGTGAAGATGAACTTTTAGTTCATTTGAAGAAACGGTTCCTTTATTGAAAAAACAAAATTTGAAAATTTCTGCGAATATGTAAATTGCATAGTATTTATGACCACCTGAAATACCTTCTAAGTGATACATCCAAATAGGAGAAATTGTAAAAATTTCTTTACTATCATTATGTCTAAGCCAATTATCGCGAATAAAAGCAAATCTACTATTTCTATCTTCCTTCTCAGCTTCTTTTTATTTGTTTTTTATATGAATTTAATAAAAATTCCTTCGTTAAGTGTTTTTCCATTTAAAAATACCTCCACAATTTTTCTTAATTATAGAGCATTCTTTAAAATCATGTCGGCTCAGATAAATGAACAATTTGATGCTGTGAAAATGATTCTGAAAAGTCAAAAAACATCAAAAAGAAAAACTTTTCTTTTAATTACTTCTTTTGAAAAATTAGTAAAAAATGAATGAGTATTACATTAGTAATACGAATAAATTTTTGATAAATATGTTTGTAAATATAAATATTATTATAAATATAAATACGGGTAACATTTGTTCCCCATTTATTGCCCCATATATAATACTTAATTTTATGAGAATATTTTTTATTAGTGGACAATAAGTGGACAAAAGGGTGGACAAATGTCCACCCTATTTTTATTAATCTTTTTTATCTCCAATAGATATATTTGAATTACTAGAAATAATTGTATTGTTTGAATTATTAATAACTGTTTCATGTCTTATCTGAAGATCGTTTAATACTTTTCTACAATTCATTAAAATTTCATATTCTTCGTTTGTTATCGTAATTCCGTTTTCTTCGCCAAGAATTAAATAATCCAAACTTACTCTATATATACTAGCTAATTTAGCCAAAACATCAATTGATGGTTCATAAGCTCCATTTTCATATTCACTAAATGTACTTGGGGCGACATTTATAAGTTTTGCAACTTCTTTAGCGGATAAGCCTTGTTTTTTTCTTAACTCAGCAAGAATTTTATAGTTTTTCATAAAATAATTATATTCAAAATTTGGAATAAATAAATTTTTATCTTGATTATTTAGTTTTATCCGAATATAATATTATCATAATTTGGATTACACGAAATTCATAGGCTTTATTTTCGTATAATGAGGTAATTTATGAGGTATTATGATAAGACAAAAAAGTGGTTTGTAATTATTGAAGAAGATTTTCGGACAAGTCCACAATTTGAAGAATTGAGAAAAATAAATTCAGAATATTGTTTGATGTTCGTTGATTTAATATTTTTAACAAAAAATAGTAATGGAATTTTTGAAAATAATGTAGGAAGAAAATTAGTTCCAATAGATTTTCCAGAGATATCAAGAAAATTATCCTTTTATACTCCACAACAAATTAAAAATGGGATGATGTCAATGGCAGAATTAGGTTTATTGCAAGTGTTTGAAGAAAGAGTTCTTTCGATAGCTGATTTCGATAATTTTATAAGAAGTAAAACAATTGGTTCAATACAAGCAAAAGAACAACGAGATAGAAAAAAAGAAAAAAGAATTGAATTAAATCCTAAAAAGATTGGTTGTGTAGAAGAAGATATTCAAAAAGCTGATGATGCAATAAAATTCGTAGACAAATTATAGTGAGGGTTTGATATGTCTTTAGGTTTTTCTTCTGCAGAAAATCTTGCTTATGCAATTTTAACAGATTCAATTAATGACCTAAGAAGAAGTAGGTTTAATTTAACAAGTCCTGATGGAAAAATAGCTAAGTTAAATCGTCAAATAGAGGAGGTAAGTAAAGAAAAGAAGAAAAATAATTATCAATTGAGAAGGCAGAGTGCTCTTATTAATGAAAGGAATTCATATTTAAGAGATGTAGAAGAGAATAAAAAATTTATTAATTCAAAGTGGTGTGCTCAACTTTGCGAGTTTGTAAATATTGATCATATTTGGCTAATAGAAACGCTTGAAAAAGAAAAATTATTATAGGAAGGAGTAGTTATGTTAACAGTAGGTGAAGGAAGATATAAATATAATGTTTGCGAGGCAGAAGATAAGACAAAATTGCTTGAAAAGGGAATTTGGACTAAATCTGAATGTGCAGCATATTTTGGAATTCCTTTATGGAAAATGACACCTGTATTTAAAAAAATAAAAAATAATCCACCTTTTAAAAGATGTATTTATCGTGATGAAATTTTAAATTGTTTTAATACATCTTGGGAGAAGGAAGTAGCTATAATTAAAAATCTCAAGGAATTAAATAATGGCGATAATTAACATTATTCTTTCATACGCTTTCATTCTTTTATGTATTTTTTTAACAGCATGGTTTATTTATAAAGCTGTTCAATATTTAAAATACGGTTCAAAAAATCGAAAGAAACAAGATAAAGTTTCAACGATGGGAATGAGCTGGAAAGAGAAAAGACAAAAAAGAAAAGAAATTAAAAAAGCAGAGAAAGAAGAAATAGCGAAGATTAGAAACCATATAAAAGGTGGTGACATAGAAGATGAAAAAGTTGATAAGTAGAATAAATGATTTTATTGAAGTTAATAATCAAACTTTTGTTCATTATGTTAAAGGCAAAAGGTATGTTTGCTTATCGACTAATAATGAAAGAGATTTACAAGTTTTAAGGAAACTTTACAGATCATCAAAATTCGAGTTAAAAGATGGCTTTTACGTATTTGATTGGTATTTAGAACGAAAAGATTATTTTCCTTTTGAAAAAGGAATTGACCGAAGAAAATTTATTGTTTTAGATCCTGACAAAAAACATCTTGAAAACGGATACCAAAGTTTAATGGCTCGAATTGATAAATTATGGAATCAAATTATTAATTATGGAAAGGAAAATGAATCCGATAAAAATACTTGATAAGAAAGGCAAAATTTTAAAAGCTGGTGATATATTAGAAAGTGGAAACGGAAACAAATATATCTTTATTTCATGTGGTTTTCTTTCGCCATATATTGATGATGCTTTTCATGCTTATGATGAATTTTTTTATAAATTTAGCTATGAAGAACACACTTTAATTTTTTATGATGCAACCATTGTTGGCAAAGTTTCTTTTGATGAGTTAGTTTATTTAATTACCTTAATTTTAAATAAGTTTCCTAAAATTGTTATCTATTATAATCGCTATTTAGAACCAACTAACAAAGTGATTAATGAAATTAAAAATAATGAATTTTTTAACCATAACACAATGAAATAAAGTATGAAAAGAAAACACGTATTTATAACAATTTTTGTGATTTTTTGCTCGATATTAATTATTCTTTGTGGATTTATTTTATTTCTAGCAATATTAAATCTTCAAAGTGAGTATTTAGAAATATTAAGAGAAGCAGGAGAAATAATTTATGGAGGCTAAAGAAATAATAAAAAACTTAAAAGAGATGGGTTATTCAAACTCTGACGACCATTTATTTTCAAGAAGTTATTATGATCAACGAGTTTGTATCGATATTAAAAATAAAATCTTTTATGTTGTTGTAGGCTGGGTTCGTACTCAAGAACAACTAGATTATATTCAAATAGCTTTAAACAATGTAAAAAGAGATTTTGATATTTTTTTTGGGGGGATAAATTAATGAAGTTTAATCAAATTAAGGTAATTGATGAAGATTACGAAAGTGTAGTTGGGAAAAATTACAGATGCTTAATCATTAAAGACTTGGGTTTTAAAGTTGGGGATTTTGTTCATTTTTATTATAAGGATGAAAGAGAAGACGAATACGAAGAAAATGAAAATAATTTATTTAAAATTGGACAAGTTATTAAAAGCGATAAATTAAAAGATGGTTACTGCGTTTTATATTTAAAAAAGATGAGGACTTATTTATATGATTAGAGGATTATTTGAAAAACAATTTTTAAATAAAAAAGTTGAGATTTATAGTGTTTTTTATATGAAAAAACCTTTTCATGTTAAGGGCATATTAAGGCAAAATATGATTAGCTTTGATAATGGTGATGAATATTTTGATAAGACTTATAAAACAGATCATTCAAATATTACTTTTAAAATTTCTCATATTGGAAAATTAATCTGCAATGGTAAATGCTATTATCCTAACGGAAAGATAACTTATGATGCAGATTATTGGAAGAAGATAAAATAATTCAATTATGAAAAGAAAGAAGATTACCGAACACGATGTAATTACTATTATTGAAAAATTAAAATACAACGGAAATTTTTTAACAAGTCTTCAGAGCTTATCAAATAAAGATTATCAAACGATTATTGAATATTTTTATTATGTTAAATTGGAGGAAAATAAATGAAATGGATAGATTATAAATGCAGTGGGAAAAGGTGCGAACTTCCTCTTATTAGTTATGTTGTTTTAGATACTGAAACAACTGGATTAATTCCTAGTGAAAATGAAATTATTCAACTTTCAATGTTAAAAATTAAAGATGGGGAAGTTGTTGATATTTTTAACAATTTTTATAAATCACATAATCCAATTCCTGAAAGAGTAACTGCTATTAATGGAATTAGCGATGAAACAGTTAAGGAAAAACCTTATATTGAAGATTGTTTAAGCGATATTTCTTCATTTATTGGTGATTTACCAATTGTTGGTCATAATCTTGGATTCGATGTTGAGTTTTTGGATAAATATTTTATGCAAAAAGAAAATAGGAAATTATCTAATTTATGGGATGACACAATGAAATTAGCTCGTGAAAATTTTCAATTATCTAGTTATAAATTAGGTGATTTATCAATAAGATTTAATAATAAATATTTTCCTTCTCATAATTCACTTGATGATTGTTATGCGACTTATGAACTTTACGAAAATCTCAAAAGAATATATATAGTGGAAGATTAACTATGAATGAAAAAGTTAAATTAAAATTAAATGAATTAGGATATAAGTTTATAAAACAAGATAAAGTATATTTTAAAAGAACTTATATTGACTCAAATGTAACGTGTACTGGTGTTCCTTTTGTATTTTTTCGTCGTATTTATTTAAATTATACAAATATTTCAAAATCTTATTACACAGTTGAAGCAGAGATAAATTTTGAAGCTACAAATAAAGAAATTATAAAAGAATTCAATGAACGATATTTAAAAGAAATGGATTTAGTAGCAGAAGAATTAAGAGAAGTTATTACGACTTCTTATTCTCCGAAAGAAAGAATTGATGAAATCATAGATGATGTTTTAAATTGCGGGGCGGATGAAGTCGATATTGACGAGTGTTGGAGTTATAAATCTTTAGTCAAAGACTTAGAAATTTTAGAAATTTTAAGAGATCATTTGACTACTAAAGTTCTATATGGATATGATTCTCCAAATCAAATTTGTTGGCTTGATGATAAAGGAAAAAGGATTATTTTAATTGAAGGCGATAAATATTATAAAGAGATAAAAGAATGGCTTGACGGGAAAGGGGAAAATGGCAATGAATAATCATGCACCTTTATATGGGAATGAGCTTGATCCATGTTTTGCTTGTGCTTTAAAAGAAGCTACTAAAAATGAAGATATAGATATAAATGATATTCATTTTAAACACGATTATTGTACTTTATCAGAAGCAAAAAGAAAGTTAGCTCAAACTTTTCCATCATCTTTAAGATACAAATATTTTAAAAAAGATGAACGTTTTTTATTAAAAGAATTTCATTTTAAAGGCAAATTTATCATTCTTACTTTAGGTCATTTTTCTTATGTAGAGGATTTAGTAAATTATACTTTCTTTAATAATTTAAATGATGAAGTTGTTGCTTATTGGGAGATTATCTAATAAATGTATTTTGATGATATCTTTAACATAAAAAGAAAGATAAGATTATTTTTGAAAGCCTTTAATGGAATAAAGAATAAAGAAACAATTCCTATATTATTTAATAAATTAAATGATCTTTCTTATTATAAAAATCAAATTATTAGTTTAAAAAATGAAGGGATATTAGAAAGCAATTTTGAATTCCAAAAAGTTTTAAATTATTGTTGTGATTTTTATAAAAGAATAAACAAATACAAAAAGGAATTAGAACAAGCTGAGTTATTAGATATCATAAATAATTGTCTAAGAATTAGAGATGTTTCATCATGTAAAGAATGTTCAAGGTGTAATACCAACATTTGCCGTTTACTTTTAAAAAAAGAGTTAACTGAAGACGAAATGATTAAATATTGGAGAAAGATGATAAAAGTTTAATTTTAGTGACTTTGATTAGTCGCTTTTTTATTATACTTATTAATAATCATTAAAATAATATTAATATAATATCATAATAATATTGCTATGTAATTAAAACTTTGTTATAATAATGTCAAATAAAGGAGTTAGGTATGAGCAAGTTTTCAAAATATTTAAAAGCAAGAGAAGGAAAAGAAGTTAAATTCTTTTTCGGAGAAGATACCAAATTATATGGTAATCATGTTGATTTTAAGCATTACAAAGATAAAGATAACATTATTATAATCACAAATAATGTTAAATATTTTTTTAACAAAGACTGTTATGTTCTAGTAGTTGATAATGATAAAATCGTTTATTTAAAAAGTTGGCAATTAAAACCAGTTAAGAATTGGGATCTTAAAGTTAATACTTGGGCGGTAAAATTAAACAGAAATTATTTTAAACCTTTCAAGTTAAGTTTTGTATTTGAAGATTATTGTTTTGAGAAAGAAGATACATTTGATGATTTAGTTAATGTTGCCAAATCTCAAGATGAAAACAAGACAATTTTTAAGTTAGGTCATTATAAATGTTTAAAAGGTCATTATTCAACATTCTAAACCGTCCTCAGTTTGAAATAGGAATAGGTAGTAGACAATTTATATATTATAGGCTTAAAAAAATGAGGATTTGTTAGATCCTCTTTTTTTATTCCATGATATTTATTCTTTGATATTTATTCTTTCAGAATATTTATGTTTCAAAATGTATTTCCAGTTTTCAACTGTATTACAATATTCTGCGAAATAATAATTAAATAATTTTTTATGGAAATCATAACTTTCATTTTTAAAGTTATTATTTACGACACCAGTAATTGTTTTGTTATATACGTCATCAGTAATATCAATATGTAATTTGCTGCTATCGAGTCTATCTTGGATTGTATCTTTAATCTTGTAGGCAGTATTGATTATAATTTCTTTTTGTGGCGTTTTAGTCTCATCTTCTAAAACTTGTAGGGCAACTATACCATGAAATTCTGGTTCGTCAATCCAAACCGCATATTTATTGTCATCTAAATTTTCAAGAGTCTTTTTCGTTTTGGTGATGACATTTTGTTTGTTAAAAAGATTGTTGTAAAGATAGAAGAAGTCTTTTGCCGATAAATTATGATCGGTTTCTTCTAATCTGTCGCTAATAAGTTGTTTTTGGGTTTGTTTGTCATAGGTTTCCCAGTCATCATAAGTATTCATACAATAATTTTTTGCTTTATTAAATTGATGATAATTGATGCTCAAAAAATTGGCGGTGACTTTAAAAGGAATATTATTCTTTTTAAATTCTTCGATCGTTTCACCTTCATATAATAAAGCTTCAATTACTTCTGTTGGAACATTTGGCACATCAAACGATTTATCGTATTCAGGATTACGACAATGTTTAATATAAGAATAAACTTCATCATCGTTAAAATGGTCAAAAGCATTAATCATTTCTTTTTTGTCATTAAATTCTTCATAAAACTTATAAGCATAATTTTTGTAATAAGAAAAATATTGATCAAATAATTCTTTAGTAGTTTCTTTTGAAGGAAGTTTTAATGCTTCATTTAATAATGCGTTCCCTTTAAAAAAGATTTCGCCTTCGTTTGTAAAAGAAGGAGTTTCTTTTTCATCATTTTCAGCTGATAAATTTTGTTCAGGTGGAATAGATAAATTTACACTAAAATTTGCTAGTTCTTTAATTAGTTCATCATTATTATCTGAATAAATTAAAACTTTATTTGATAATAAAGAATCCTCTTTTTTAGCTAGTAAATTAACAAAATCATGTTCTTTTCCTTCTAAGTTGTTAAAAGGTTTTTTAATAAAAATTATAGAAGTTAAATTATTATTAATTGCTCTTCTTAAAATTTCTTTATTAAAAGAGCCATCTTCTAAATTTAATTTAAAAATGATGCCTGAATTTAATGCTTTGGTAGAAAGCTCCATGGTTTCTAAATTATCATTTTCTAATTCTGAATTAGTAAATTTAGGTAAACCAAAGAAGTGGATAAAATGATTATCTATAATATCTATATTACCTACAACTTCGCAATAATATTCTCTCTTTTTGCCACTAAATGATCCAATTTGATATTCAAAATCTGACATAATTTTATATCCTAACTCGAAAACACGAGACTTCGATTGTGTTTAGATTATTATTGGGAAAAAGAGAATTCATGTGTGCTCAGATAAATATATTATCATATTAATATTAATATGATATTATTTTAATTGCGTTTAATTTTAGATTAATGTATAATATTCGTGTTAAGGAGGTATAAATATGGCTCAAGAACATTCTGAATTTCGTGAAGTAGAATTTCGCTATGGTTTTTCTTTTCCTTGGTTTATGCTTCCTTCTGAAGTTCAACAAGCGATAGATGAATTAGAACATTCATTAGAAGTTCATGATTTGATGGATGATTGTCATTTAGCATATTTACAATCACTAATGGAAGTTCGATATGAATCTTTAGGTTTGTTAATATCACGAGAAATAGCAGAACGATATGATTTAGCTTTGCCTGAATATTATCGTTAAGGAGGATATGGTTATGTTTATTTATGATTTTGATAAACTAGATATATCTAGAAAAGTATATGATGGATGTGAACCTAAAACTTGTTTAAGTGATGGAAGACATTTTTATGTCTTAAAAGAACCTAGACCAATGAAAGGCAATATTCCAAGTAGTAGAAAAGATCAACAAGCCGAATATTATTATAATTGTATAAGTGAATATTTAGGTTCTGAAATTTTTAATCTTTGTGGAATAGAAACTCAAAAAACATATTTAGGAAACTTTACTTGTCATGATGGTGTAAAAAGACTTTGCGTTGCATGTGAAGATTTTACAACTGATGAAAAATATTTGGATCTTGATACAGGTAAAACAAGTGTTTTGTTAATTTCAATGGCGATGTATAAGCATGATTTTAAAAGACAAGGAACAAATGATGATACATTAGTTGGAAGAGAAGATGGTGATGCTTATTTAGATGAACTTGATTATATTTGGCTTAACTCTAAATATTTAAAAGATAAATATGAAAAAATTAAAAAAGAGTATTACAATCGTTTTGTTGTTGACGCTTTAATTGGAAATCCAGATAGGCATAATGGAAACTGGGGATTTTTAGTCCCTGCTAGCGGAGATGAAAAAATAAAAGAAATTTTTAAAATATCACCTGTCTATGATTGCGGTGCATCTTTTTTATCTCAAGCTAATTCTAATCGACTTGTAGAAGTTTTAAATTCAAAAGAATTATTACAAACAAGATTTAATGATTTTCCAAAAACTCAAGTTTCTCCTAGATTACAAAACGGATTAACAGGAATAAAGTTCGGTTCTTATTTTAACTCTTTAGAAAACGAAGAGCTTAATAAGGCGATTATTGAAATGACTCCGAAAATAAAAGAAGTATTACCTGATATTTATGATTTAATTGATGATATGGTTTATTCGGAAGTTATAAGTAAAAGTAGAGGCAATTTTTATAAAACATTTATTGAAGGCAGATTTAATAATATAATTCTTTCATCGTATTTAAAATTAGAAAAAGTGAGTGATTGTTCTATTGATAAAGAAAAAGATGATGAAATGGAACGCTAAAAATAGTATAATAAATTTACCATAAAAAAGATTTTTTGTTGGAAAAGAAAAGAGGGAATTGCCGTTCCCTCTTTTTAAAACATATTAGTTAATGAATCCAAGTTATTTGTACATTCTGTAATTATTAATTCGTTTTCTGTGTATGTATGTTCCTTTTTTTCTTGTCTTTCTTTATTTGATTTTGGGAAAGAGAAATTATCTCTTTTTACATTTATTTTTTTAGAAGATTCTTCAGACTTTTTATATGTGTTCGGATTAAAATTTTCCATAAATTCATTAACGGTATTATTAACTATTGTTCCAATCGATGCTTGATGTTTTGCTGATTCTGCTTTTTTAAGAAGGAAACGTTTTCTATTTCGTTGATTTTGTTCTCTTATTTTTTGTATTTCAATTGTTTCTTTGTTAATTCCTCTTGCGTTTTTAGCACTAGATGAAGTTGGTTTATTATCATCTTTCTTTTTTTGCGAAATATCATAGAAAGTATCTCTTTCAGAATAAATAATTTCTTTTTTTGTTGCATCAACAAATCCTTTTTGAAATAAACCTATCTTATTTGCTACTTTATTAAAATAAGGAACAAAATTAGTTTTACATGGATCTTCTCTAAATAATTTAAAGTAGGCTGTTCCTGTAATCATGTTAGTAAGTTGGTTCATTGGAACAATATCTCTACTCGTTAAAGAGTAATTAGCATTAATGTTTCCACTATTCAAATCTTTTGAGGAATTAGAAGAAGAACGAGTAACAATTGTTTCTTTTCCTAATTCACCGTGGAAATATTTAACTGTTTCAATGTCTGATGAACCTAAATATAGATGGATAGCACAGTTTGATAATATTGATGAACCTTCCTCTTTGCCGTAAATTGAATATAATTGTGAAACTGATTGTAAAATAATATCAAAATAAATCCATCTTGAACGACAAGCTCCAGTCCATTGTTTAAATTCTTTAATTTTAGGCATTTGGGCAAACTCATCTAAATAAAAGTAAGCTTTTCTTTTTAAATGGTCATCTTTTGATTCAGTGGCAAGATAAATCATAAAGTTATATAACTGTTTAATTAATAATGTTGCAATAGGATATTTTGTAGAGTTTTCATCAGGAATAGTAATAAATAATGCAACTGGTTTTTCTCCTTCAATAATATCCTTTAAATCGAAATCTGAGCCACTGGTTATATATGTAATTCCACTTGTAAGATATTCTTTTAAAAGCGAATTAGTGTTTGAGATATAAGATGATACTGTTTTTTCTGATTCGTTATCAATAATAACTGCAGCAGCTGTCATTGCTCTTGATGTTTTTTTATCTCTATTTTTTAACCATCCAGGCATGTCTGATGCCATTTTATTAATAATATTTCCTATATTGTTAATGGTAAATTTTTCTAAGGTCATGTTGTTTTCTGCTTTCGTCGAATCTTCAAGCATCGCCCAAATACATCCTTCGATAATACCACGAGAACCGCTATTCCATGTTTGGTTTTCTCCAGAACCTTCAGGAATAATAGTCGAAGATAAAGCAAGAATTTCTGTTGTTACCTTATCAATTAATGATGAATTCTTTAAAATTTCTAAACAAAATAAAACGTTGTTTTGCTTATTCTCGGTCGTGCAAACATAAAATTTTGAAGTTTCATTATCGACCGTTATAGACATTTTAAATTGAGGAAATCCATTTACTGTTTTTGAAAAAAAGATATTACGATTTTTACTAGAAATAATAATTTTTGATTTATCGTCTTTAACAAAAGATATTTTTAACTGATCAAAGATAATTACGTTTTCTTGTTTTGCTAAATTGAAACTTATTACATCTTTAGTTACATTACCAATGACTTTTCTGAAAGTGAATTCATCTAAATATGTATGATAATATCTCCACATCAATTCTAATGGATTAAAACGAGTTGAAGAACGCTCATTTCTAAGGTTAATGTTATAAATTTTATAACCGTTATCACTTAATTTTTTTGAAAGATTATTAAAGAGTTCACCTTTAACATCGTTAATGATCATTGTTGGTTTTTCATCACTTAATGAATTAAGTAATATGTTAGGCATTAAAAAGTATTGAGTTTTACCAACACCAGGAGAACCTATTGTAACCATGTTGACATCTCTTGTTAACATTAAGTATTTAAATTTATTAAACGAAATTTTTGAACTAACAAGCCATCCACTTTTTTCACAATATTTTTTCTTTATAAACCTTTTAAAAAATCTAAAAAGTTTTCTGTTTGAAAGTTTTGAAGGTGGATAAGAATAATAATTTCTCCCTTTTCTTCCAAACTGTTTAATCATTTCGTCTTCACTCATTAATTTTGAATTTCCATAAGCATCTGTTTTAGCTTTAGAATATCCTTGAACAAATTTAGCTGGATTATTGAATTTATATTTAAGTGAATAAAAAATATTGATAACGAGAAAAAGAACGGCACCTACAATACTTGTAATAATTGGCAATGTATTTTTATAACTTATTAATACATTTGACCAACCAAATTCAAAACCAATAACAGAATTTGTTTCTTTGTAATAAATTAAAAGTGCATCTAACACTATTCCTAAAAAGTAAAATAAACCAACTACTATAAGAAATAAAAATAAAGTAAATATTATCCTTTTAAAAATCCTCATGAAAAATTTCTCCTATTTTTTCTTTATATTCTTCAATCTCTTGTTCAGCAATTAAATCATCAAGAGTTGCATAATCCTTTTTAAATAATGGATACTCTACTAATCCATTTATTAATTCGTTCAATAAGCGATTACTTTCTTTTTCTAGTTGCTTATTTTCAATTGCTTTAGAACGAATAAGACCAATGTCATTTGCATAGATTTTTCTTGATTTACTAATTTTATGAGTTCGTTTTGCTTCTCTTGTTTTTTTATTATAAGCAAGAGTAGCAAGAGCTAGATCGCCAAATCTATTATGTAATTTCTCTAGTTGATCCTCTTTAAACTTTGAATGCTTTTTAATATATTCTTCGGACTCATTAGCTTGACCAATTGCTATATAATTTTCTTGTATTAAATTAAGTGTATTTTCAAATTCATCTTTAATCATTTTTAAGTTAGGATTTGTCTCGAAAATTTTGTCAATGAAAAAATTTACTTTGGCTTTTTTATCCTCTGATAAATCTTTATATTTTTTAACTGAAAAATCTTGAATTTCGTTTGCTACTTGAGTTGCTAATTCAGAAGCGGAAAGCATCCTTGTTTCTTGTTTAAATAAACCAGTAACTGCATTCTTAAAATTATAATCATATTTATTTTTTATTATCTCTTCTGTGACGATAGACCTATACATATCTAATGTCTTTTTTTGTATTTTTGGATGCACTTCACTTTTATATCTTAAGTTACCATTTGAATCTTTAAATAGTTTTTCTTTTTCGAAAAATTTTATATGAGCGTGAATGTGTTCTCTGTCTGTGTGAATACCAGCAATCCACTCAACATTATCTGGTTTGAAACCAGCCATTTTTAAAAATTTATTGAATGTACTTTGGATTGCGTTTTTAGCTGTATCAGCATCTTGAATGAAATCTGAAACTTGTTTTCCAAAAGAGAAGATGCAGTCATAAACTGGAACATCTAATTCTCGAGATGCTTTTCTAATTTCTTTTATATCTTGTTTTGTAAAATCTTTTTCACCATTAAAAAGAGCGGCTCTTTCTCCAACGTATTGTTCAAAGTTATATGATTGTTCATCGTGAGCCCATCTTGATCTAGCAACTAAACGCCTTTCTTTATTTGTGGTTGGCAAATAATTTTTTGGATAAGATTTTAGATATTCGACTCTAAAAAAATTGCCTAAATATTTGTCTGCCATTTATTATTCACCATCCCTTATTTCATTAATATAATCAATAACTTTTTCTAACTGAAATTTTTCAATCATGTATGTATTTTTGATACCGAAATTATTTGGAGGAAGAAGTTTCTCAGGGTTAATATTTTGATATTTGTAATATAGCTTTAAAGACTCTAAAACAACATTTGTATAAACAAAATTTTGGATACTCCATGAAGTAATTGTTGTTATCCTTTTATTTATATCAACAATAGTATTTTCAATTGTTTTTAACTCTTCTTTAATATCTCTTATTGATGATGTTAATTCATTTGAACCTAATGAATGTTCAAGCATTTCGTTAATAATTTTTGTAGATGGTTTTCCAGTGGCTTTTTTAAAACTTTCTATTTCCTTTAAGACTTCGTCATTGGTAATTCTTAATTTAAAAATGTTATTCATGTATTTCAATTTTCCTCCTAATTTTTTATCAACTTGATTATATCAAAAGAAGGAAAAATCGACTTTCTCAGATAAATGAATAAATTTTTTAAAAATTTTTCAAAATTTATTTCTATTGAGAAATAAATTCATAAGACAAGAGGAACTTTTTGTGGTCAAAAATTTTTATATATATATTTCCGTATGGAAATATATATATAAGAACACTAGGTACTTTTTGTGGCAAAAGGACTTTTTGTGGTCTACTAAATAATCAAAAAAGTATCGATGGTTATCGCATTTTTTTGATATGGTACCTTTTTGTGGTCGCTTAAATTAAATAATAATTATTATAACAGGATAAGGGAAATGGAACTTTTTGTGGCTCACACAAAAAAGTAGTCCATTTATCTGAGCCGACATGAATTTTCAAAATGTTGTAAACTACTGGCGATGAGTAGAGATGAGTCGAAAATTCAAGTTAGTTTTTAATTGATGAAAGGAGTTTTAGATGCAAGTTTTATCATTGTTATTCACTAATGTCTTAGTCGAACTTTCCGACAATGCAATGGAAATTATTAGAATGATAGTTACTATTGCAAATTATTTATTGCCTACTGTTGGTGCTATCGTTGCAGTTGTATTTTTAGTTAAAACTGTTATCAAAGCCTTAGAAATGAGTAAGGCAAAATCTAGTGGGGATCAACAAGGTTATCAACATGCTAAAGATGGAGTTATTTGGAGTGTTGTTACTACATTAGGTTGTTTATCTATTGCTATTGTATTTGGATTTGCAACTGACATTGTTGCCTTAATCTATCCAGAATTTGGTGAATATATTAATGGTTTAGAACAAGGAGCTGAAACTGTTAGTTTAGTTGTCAACTCATTAATTTAAAATTCAAATTTGTCATCTCTCTCGGAAAAGAATTTTTGTTATTGCAGGAGGAAATTAAGTTATTATGAAAAAAACAAAAATTACAGTTTTAAGTGCTTTAGCTTGTGGAGCAATTGTAGCAGGAGGTTTTGCTGCATGGACATTTTCTGGTGATGCCAGTAGTGCTCAAACATTAGGAGTTAGTATTGCTACTGCAAATGAAAGTGGTAATGTTGCGATTGAAGCTGAAGGTACATTACAACTTGATCAAGGTTCTATTACATGGGATAGCTTTGATGTTAAAGCAACTTACACAGGTGGAAGTGATTCAACAGAAAATACTGATGGTACTGTTGTTAGAACCTACACTGTTTCATTAGATGATGCTTTAGATGATTATATTGAAATTTCAGCAAATGCAAGTGGTAATTGGACAGATGGAACAACTATTACAGCTCCAACATTTGCTTGGGTAAACGAACCACATAATATGACAGAATATAACACAATGAAATCTGCTATTGAAAACTCCAAGATTACATTTACATTCTCAGCAGATTGGACAGATACTGCTGAATAATTAGATATTAACTATGAGAAATAAAGCAAAGATAGGAATAGTAACTCTATCTTCGCTTGGAATTGTTGCTTACTTGCTTTGTGGGGTGGGAATTCTCACCTCACAACAAGTTGCGTTAGATAACGCAGGATCGCTTGGTGTTCATTATGATTCTGACAGTGATAATGTAGTTATTGAAAACGGCTCTTCTAATGGCGAAAATGTTGAGCCAAATCCTGATGAAGATTATGAAAATTATGAAGGTAAAGCATTGTTATTTTTGAATGATAATGAAGTATCCTTAGTCGGCCAATTAAAAGCAACTTACGTGGGCGGAGAAAATGTCAACCGTTACTATGTAATTGAGATGAGTGAAGAGCTTGATAGGTACGTAAAAGTTTCTGAAAGTGAAACCTTTAGATGGGAAGATGGAGTTCCTATTAATCCTAAATTTGAATTTAAGACTAATATGAATCCACAGAATTATGATGAATACTTAAAGCTACTTAAAAACTTTGAAGAAGATAAACCTTATTTAAGAATTAAATTTGGAGTTGCTATAAATGAAGGAGGTAATAATTAATGACTAGTTTAGAAATATTTAATTTAATAGTTTACATTGTTTTAGCTTTAGTAATATTTTCCTTCTTCTTTTTAGCAGTTAAAGTTTGGTTTAATTCTGAAAGTGAATTAATCGGAGTTGGAAAATATGATGATGAAATTAGAAAGAATAAAAAGAAAAAAGAACATAAAATTTGGAAATATGTAAGAAATGTTCTTTCAGCTGTTTTATTAGGTGGCGTCCTTGGTTTAGCTATAACATTATTTGTTACAACAACCGTTAAAGAATCGATTAACGTAATTGGAACAGCACCTATCTCTATTCTTTCAGGTTCAATGTCAGAAAAAAATCATTTGAATGAATATTTATTTGAAAATGATTTAAATGATCAATTCAATGAAGGTGATTTAATTTTATTAGATAAATTACCTGAACAAGATGATTTAGAGTTATATGACATCGTTGGTTATTTTAATAGCGATGGAGAATTAGTTGTTCATAGAATAATCGGTGGAGGATATTATGATGAACAAAATGTTTTCCATTATGTAGATAATCTTGATGATGCAGAAAACTACATTATGAGAGGTGATGCTAATAATAATTCTGATAGTATTTATATTACTTATGACGACATGTATGGAATTTATGATGGATATAAAATTCCATATTGCGGATTTGTAACACAATATCTTCAATCAGGATTCGGAATTGTTTCTTTATGTGGTATTGCAGGCATTATTTTCTCTTATGATTATTATGTTGATAAATATAATAAAAAATATAATGCTAGAAAAGATGAAGTTAGTGAAGAAGAACCAAATATTGATTCTGAAAATACATCTGAACTAAGCGTAGAAGAAAAAGATGTTGAATTATTAAACGAACCTGATTATTTACAAATCGGTGAATCAACTGGCGAAGTTTCTGATGAACTAGAAGCAGAACAAGAAGATACCTTTACCGATTTAGAAAAAGATTTAGCTGAAGAAGCAGATATTAATGGAGAAATAACTGAAGATATTCCTCAAGATGTTAATTCTAACGATGAAATAAATATCGTTGATTTAAAAGAAGAGGAAGGATTACAAGATGATAATTCTTTAAATAAAACTGATAAAGAATCAGAACAAGCTAATGTTAGTGATATTGATATCGAAGAATTAAATATAAATGAATCTACCTTTGAATTCAAAAAAGACGAAGAGGAAGTTGAAAAGAAAGAAAAGATTAATAAAGATGATTATTTGTATGGTGAAAGAAACGAGAAAGATGTTCGTTCTACCGTAAAACGTTTAAATAAATAATTTATGAATAAACAAGAAGTTGATTGTTTAGTTAGACAATGTGCAGATGCTTTGGAGGATAACGGATTTATAGATAAAAAAGAAATAGGACAAAAAGGCAGGGTACAATTATTTTTATTAAACTTATGTGATGTTGTATCACCTTCCTATCTTGAATATTGTGTTAAGGATTTTATTAATTTTCACAATAATCATCCTAAAAATATAAAGAAAAAATATAATTATCTAACTAATTCTTTATCTAAAAACATTGTTTCATCTAACAATTTAAAAAAATATAGAGAAATCATCGAATTAATCAACAAATATAATCAGGAGGTTAAATAAGTATGAATTTTAAAAGTAAATTTGCCATAATTTTAGCTTCAACCTCCATTGCTTTAGGTACTGGTGGAGGTTTAGCTACGTGGCAATATTCAAAAGATGCTTCTGCCGCTCATGATCATCATATTCATATTGGAGACTTTGTTTTTAATACGATACAAATTACCGAAAGTCCAAATTCTTCCGCTGGAACATTAAGTAAAACACTTAATTCTACTAACAACATAAGATGTGACGGACAACCTTTAGGATTTGTTGGCGGTCAAATAGATTTAACGCAATATTTTACCGTTACACCTTTAGAAGGAGTCTCTCAAACAAACAATTTATTATTTTCCATACAAAGTGGTGAAGGTAGGATATCTGGCAATACTCTTATCGGTGGAGAAACAAGTGGCAATATTGTAGTACGAGCTTATGAAGAAGGGTATGAAGATAATTATTTAGATTTAACGTTTACAAACAATTTAACAGTTAATAAAAGCGAACATCAAAGCGTACGAACATACACAAATATTTCTTGGGGAAATCGGAGTTCTTATACATCAACTTCAAGTACACACACAAGAACAAGAACTGGTACATTATCTTATAATGATAATTGTTCAGTATGTGGTAGTAATTTAGGTAGTGGAAGTGTCGAAGTAAATACTTCTAATTACGATAGTTATGCAACTTACGATACAACTGGATTAGGAGCAACACAAAGTGGCAACCATAATATGATAAGAAGTTATGGAACTATTTCTTGGGGCAGTTGGAGTGATTATTCTCAATACGGTAGTTCTCAACATCAAAGAACAAGAACTGGTACATTATCTTATACAGAAAGTTGCTCAGATTGTGGTAGAAGTGGAAATAGTGGTTCTATTACTATTAACTCTAGTAATTATTCAACTTACGCTCAATACAACACTTCATCATCTACGTATCAAGAAATAGAAAGTTGCAATGATGATAAGAGTTCTTATGTAAGTAGTTCTACTAGTAGCACTTATTGGGGTAGTTGGACAGATTCTGGTTCTGAATATTCAGAAGTCACAAGAGAACCAACTTGTACTTCGACAGGAACTAGAACTACATATCAAGACCAAACTAGAAGTGGATATTATTATAGATATGCTTCTGGCTATAACTATTATTGTGATTGTTGTAATAGATTTATGAGATCTACTGGACAAGGTAGTACAAGAGTTGATACATCAGATAGTAGAACTCTAACTGTTGGTAGTAGTACTATATCAGCAACAGGACACTCATACGGAAGTTCGAGTGATAAAGAAGAGTACACATCAATGGGTTCTTCTGGTCATCAAATAGATCATTATCAAATTTGTAAAAACTGTGGCTATGAACATTATACATACACTTCAACAGATGGTCATACATGGGGTGAAAGACACTATGGATCGTATACTCAAATTTATTGTACTTATTGTGGATATGTAAAAAGTTAATTTATATCAGCACTAGGTCATTCTTGGTCTTATACGGGCTCATCCAAATATAGTTATTATAGTAAGGGCGGTTGTCAAGAAATGGGTGAAAGAGAATGTTCAAGATGCCACGATACAGAATGGGTTGGAAGAGGTATTGGAAGTCATAGTATCTTTACAATAACTTCTTACGGATCACAATATCTAGGTCAATGTTCCAAATGTGGTCATCAAGGAACCTATGATGGTTCATCAAATAGTTTTAACTAATTTTTTTATATCAGCACTCGGACACATAAAAGGAACTTATCATATTAATAGAACAACATATGCTAATAGACAACATATGACTACAGCATGGTGGGATTGTGCAAGATGTGGAGGCATTTACGAAACAGTTAATGCAGGAACTGTAGAATCTTGCACTGGAATAGTAAAAGAGACTGGATATCGTTCTAATTCAAGTCAACATTGGACTTATACAATATATGAATGCCAATATTGCAATGGAAGTTGGACTGTAGAAGGAACAAAGAGAAGTCACACAGGCGATAGTGATCCTACTGGCAATCCAGCAGCAAAAACATGCACTGTTTGTGGAACAGTTTATTATTAAAAAAAGAGCGGATTTATTTCCGCCCTTTTTTATGATGTAAAAGTATAACTGTTTAAATAATACTAATTTTTGACATAACTAAGCTCGTTCCTGTTTTGTTTGACCACATTGAGTACAAGTATAAATAATATAATTTCCTGCTTGAGTACCACTGTTCCAAGAATGTGCCAGAGTCGTTCTTTGAACATAATTACAATAACGACAAGATCTCTGTCTATAATGGTATGTTGAATTATATCTTGAATAAGTATAAGAACCGTAAGAACAAGCTGCTCTTGGATCACCCGCATCAGGTAAAGAATAATCGCAACGAGTGCATTCAGTATGGGTAACTCTTTGGTGATAACCATTATATTGAGAACTATATCTGGTTTCACTCTTCATATCATGTCCTAATGCTGATATAATTAAAAATATTTATATTTACTTACATTTTTGATTTTTCCTATTTTATTTTCTTCACAAATATCTGCATCAGAGATATTTACATATATTTCAGTTGTTTTAATTGACGAATGACCTAAAATAACTTTTAGTTTAAACATATTGCTATTATATTTAATCCAATCACTGGCAAATTTATGCCTTAAGTTGTGTGGAAATAATTTGTGATTTTTATTTATTTTTAACTTTATTGCAATTCGATAAAGTGACCTTCTAAAACTATCGTATTTATAAATTTTATTTTTATCTGAAAAGAATAAGTTGTCCGTATTCCATTTATTATTAAGACTTCTCATTTCAATATATTTTTTTAATTCTTGAAGAATATTTTGATTAATCGGTACAAGCCTTTCTTTGTATGTTTTAGTATTTCTAATTAATATAGTTTTGTTCTTTAAATCAATATCGTTCATTTTTAAATTTAGACATTCGTTGCATCTTAATCCACTTGTTAAAAGTATTAGAAAAATAACTTTGTTTCTTAAATAAGGAAATGGATCTTTGCTTCTTTCAATGTTTCTATTATATAGATTTATTATTCTTTGAATCTCGTTGTCTTGAAGATAATATTTAACTTTCTTTTCAAGTTTAAAAAGCATATAAGGTTTAAAGGGTATTGAACCGTTATAAAAATTAAAATCACTTAATTTTTGATAATAAGATTTTAATATTGAATAAGCTTTATTTGCATATTCTTTACTAGTCTTAATAGAAAGTTCTGATAAGAAAGAAACAACTAAATCGGAATCAACATCATCTAAAGTTTTAACTTTCTTAGAATTAAGATAGTCATAAAATAGATTAATAACTCTTTCATATCCTTTTTTAGTGCCATCTTTTAATTGATAAATAATTTTCTCAAAGTAAATAGTTTTTGCATTTGTAAGTTTTAATTTGTGTTTCATTTATTCCTCCTAAAATTAAAAATGTATACTTTCAAATTTTATTAATTAAATACAAATATTTTAAATAGAATAAATATCTATCTAGGAAAGAAAAACTTAAATATCACGATAAAATTCGTATTTTTTATATATTTTAAACTATTTAGAAAATTTGAAAAAATTTACTTGCAAACTACAAAAATTGTAATTATAATATAGACATAAGATAAAAATTTGTAACTTAATTACAAAATTTATTTTAAAAAATAATTAAATGAGTTATTAATTCGGAGGTACTTAATTTTATGAGAAAAACACATTTATTATTATCATTAGCAGCTACAATGATCGTCGGAGGTACATTATCATCATGTAACAGCAACACAAAAGAAGTAGGTTCAAATTCTGTTTCAACTTTATCAGAAACAAAAAAAGAACAAGCTCTTGAAGAAATCGATGTAATTAATTGCGACTTAATTAAAGTTCCTACAGGTGCTTATTCTTCTTCTGTCTATTATAATGAAAAAACAAGTGATGGCAAGAATTTAGCAGAAATTCAACATGATATTGGAACAAGAATGATTGAAAATTTATCTTCTTATCTTTATAGACAAGCTACAACAACAAAAACTTTAAGTGAAGAAGTTTTAAAAGAAATTTTATCATTTGATTTTATCGCTTATCATACAAATGTTAATAATTTTGGTTCAACAGCCGTTGTTTATAATGATTTTATGAATAATGCTGGAAAAGGATTAGAAACAAGATTTGTTGATAACGAAGAAGTTATTGATCCATTATTAGATGAATTCTATTTTAATTATAAGGATTTAATGGCTCTTACAGGTGCTTATTCCAGTGATGTTTATTATATGAATGAAGAAACACCTGCTTTATCTAAAAACATTTATATCCAAATGCTCAATAACTTAAATGAGTATTTAATCACTACACTTGTTGATGGTGATGATGTAAATGAAGAGAAAGTTAAAGAAATTCTTTCAACAAAATTCATTGCTTATCATACAAACGTTAATAATTGGGGTAGAAATAGTACCGCTTATCGTAAGTTTGTTAATGGTGTTGAAAACCAATAATTAATAGTTAATAACTGCTAGGAGTAGTTCCTAGCAGTTATTCCTAATTGAAAATGTTTAAAAATACTTCTAAAATATTTGTAAAGTAAAAACAAATTTTGTAGAGGTAAAATATGACTATTAAGGATTTAACTCCAGTTCAACAATTAATGTTCTTATATAATTTAAAAAATTTAACTTTATCCAACATTTTAAAAGTAAATAATCATGTTTTGGAAGATATTGTTAAAAATACAGCTTTAACTCCTAATGTGAATACATTAAAAATTTTAAGCAACTACTTAAATGTAACGATCGATCTAATTTTAAATCATTCTTTGAAAAATTCTGTAAAAATTGAAAATGCTAATTTAAAAGAATCTGTATATGTCGATTTTTATGAATACATTATTCTTAGAAGCAGAAATATTATTACTGATGTTGTAGAAGAAAATAGAATTCGTCACGAAATAAAGAGCGATTCATTATTATTGATTTCTAATAATATTATGATTAATAAATTAGCTTTTGAAGAAAGCGATTCAATCAATATCACTCATCCAATACATCAAATTCTTTTTAAATCTAGCAATCTAAATTATATTTATAAAACAAAATACAATCTTTATACAGAATATATAGAATCGGTTGTTTATAATGTTTATTCTTTCAATTTTGCTAGAAAAATGATGGCTAAATTAAATAAGGACGAAGGTGAAATTGTTATAAAAAGAGTTGAAACCTACATTGAAAAAATAAGAGATGGAGGTAAAAATGAGGAGGAAAGTAGAAAAAATAATTAGTAATCCAATTAGATTGCTTTTATATATTTATAACATTCCTCTTAGAAGTCTAGTTAACGTTTTAGATGAAAAAGAAGGATACATTTATCAAAGCATAAGAAATTATGATTTTTATCAAAAACCTTATTCTTTTATAGAAAAATTTGCAAACTTTTTAAATACAACTCAAGATTTTTTTGTTAGAAGAGATCTTAATAAATGTATTAAAGTTAATGTTTTAAATAAAATCTATTTGTTAGATTTAAAAGACTATATTATAGCTAGAGGGAAAGGAGTAATAGAAGAAAAGTTAGATAAAGAGAATAAAACTATTTTAAGAAAGATTACTAATATTGACATTATTCAAGAAATAATAATGTCTGAAAAAAATGGATTAAATCTTTCTAAATTATTAGAAAAATATAATTATGTAGATCAATCTAAACTTATGCTTGTTAAATCAACAAATCTTAATTATAAGAGAGAAAGTTTAGAAGAAATTTATAATTATTTTGTTAATTAATTGTAGAGGTAAAATTATGGCTAAGTTATATGACAAATTTATTAATTTCAGTATATTAAAAACTATAATTCTTGTTATTGTATTTGGAATTATAGGTCTAATTATTTTAGGAATTGCTGCGATTGTAACTTGGCTTTTTGCTGGTAATTTTGAAATTTATCATTTATCTTTCAATATTATCGCTTATATTTATTTAGGTATTTTAGCCATTTTACTTTTATTACTTGCTATTAAATTTATTTTAGGTGTATTTGGACTAGGAGTAATGGCAGTATCTAAAATTAGAAACTTTTCAATTAAACACAAGGAGAAAAAAATGCTAAAGAAAAAAGAAAAAGAACGCAAGAAATTAGAAAATATGAGTGAAGATGAATTATTTGACTTTATGTTTAATAATTCAGAATATACAATTCATATTTTTACTGGCGATGAAAATACTGCAAATACAGTAGAAAAACTTTTAAAAACTGATGATGGTAAATACAGCTGGAATCAAATAGATCCTATTGAAGAAGGTTTTGAAGGGGAAGAAGTTGATTGGTGGGGAACTAGTGATATAAAATGGCTTGAAAAAATTGTTGCAGATAATGTTCCTCATATAGACTTAGGAACACAAAAAGGTGCACCTGGAAAAATGATTGAAATTATCTCTAAAACTTTTCCTGATTTGGTTCTAGGATTTGCTTGGAATAACTTTACAAGCGGAAACTGTTATGCAGTTGTTTTAAAAAATGGTGAAATTCTTAATCAAGAACAATTTGATATGAGTAATTACCTTGACGATGAGAAAGAATTGAGTGAAAAGGAAATCGAAGAAAACTATTTAAAACTTTTTAATGATGAAGGAAAATCAATTTATGATTTTGTAGCAAAATACATCCAAGAACATCCTGAAGAATTAGAAGCATTAAAAAGAGAAAATGCTGAACAAATTAATGAATAATTCATCATTTATCTGAGACGGACAAAGTTCCGTCTTTTTTTTATAATTGTGTTGATTAATTATTAAGGAGATTTTTAATGAATATTTTAGGAGCAATAAATGTTTTAGCAGCAAGCGATTCGGAAGGGATGTTCAACCGTGGTTGGGATATTATTGGAAATCTAAAGGATTTTGCTTGGGAGCTTATTTACAATTTTATAACTTTCTTGTTACAAGTTGTTTATTCAATAGAAGGTGCATTTTATTATTTAACAGGTTTAAATGCACTAAGACCAGGTTTTGATAATATGAGTGGTATTTCAGGATTGTTGCCAACGATTGATGGCGATGGCAATTTTGACCCCGGCTTATTGATGAGAGAGTCTTCTTTTCAAAGTGCAATCTTTGTAATGTTAATTGTCGGCGTTGTTATGGCGGTTTTCTTCCTTATTTATGGAGCGTTAAAAGGTGCTTTTAATAGAGAAGGAAAAACTGCCGCAATGATAAAAATGTCCATAGCAAATACCTTAAGAGCTGTACTCTTCTTGTTGTTTGCTCCAATTGTTGTAATGTTAGTTTTAGGAACAATTACATATTGCCTGGGAATTATTTTTCAAGGATTATTTAGTGTTTTGTTAGGCACCGAAGGTTCTTCCTCATCTTCAATAGCTTATAATATTTATAAAGCGTGTTTTTTAGGCGGAAATGGTGATTTAGCAAACTTTCAAAGTGCAGTTGAAGCTGGGAAATTTAATAATTTTCCAGACTATTTTAATAACTTAGAACAAACTAAGGACTTTTTAAATATGGCTTCTGATGATATTTGTATCGTTCAATATGCTGATCAATTTTCTATAATATTTTTCCCTTTAAAAGATTTAGTTTTAAATACTAATATTAATTTTGCGTCAAGATATTCATATGGTATTGGATTTGTTGGAGGCATATTTTCTCTTGTAGCTTTGTCTATATTAACAATAAGAGCTGGTGAAAGGTTGTTTGAGATCTTGGCAGATTATTTTTTATGTTTTCCTGCAATCTCGACAATGCCAATTGATAATGGTCAAAGATTAGGACAACGGTCTCAACTTTTTTTAGGAAGAATTATTAATTTTAGTGGTTCAGTTATTGCAATGGCTGTTTATATTTTTGTTTTAAGTTTAACACCAAAAATTTTGGGGCAATTCGAAGCGTATAATACTGTGACAGCTATGTTTTTTAGAGGAATTCTTCTATTAGTTTTGATTATTGCTGGAGCTTACGCTTGCGTTAAAGGGGGAAATACAGTTGCTCAACTTATAGGTAGTGCCGCCGCAAGTGCTGAGGCTAATTCAATGCAACAAACAATGGGTTTAGCACATCTTGGTATGCATGGTCTTCAATTAGGTGGAAGAGCCTTATCTCGCGGACTTGCAAGCGGTGTTGGCGGTGGAACTGGTGTATTTAAGAATTTAAGAGGAGCACAAACCGCTAAAACTCAACAAATGGCAGCACAGGCTTTAACTAATAAACAAAATGCTGTTTATGATCAATTGTTAAGTGGCGGAATAGGATTGGGAGCTGGTTTAGCAGTTGGCGCTGTAGCTAATAATTTAAAAAACAATGTTCCTAATCTTTCAAAAGGTGAAAACAATTCTAACAATAATGATTCAGGAAATAATGGAGGCGGAACAGCAGATGTATCTCAAGATGCACCTACACAGCCTTTAAATAATGAAAACAATTCTAATGTAAATAGTGAAAACATATCTTCTAACCAAGGTAAGTCCCCTATGCAGGAACTAAAAGAAGGAAATAATAGTGCTTTAACAAAAAAAGAAAAGGCTAAAAATATTGCAGGAACTATATTTGGGAGCGCTACAAAATCAGCTAAAAACGCAATTTCTTCTTCAGGTAGTGTTACAGGTAAAGTAGTAGGAGGAGTTGCTGGATTTGTTGGAGGATTGGTTGGAGCTGGAGTTGGCGCATCATTAGCAGTAGCTGGGAAAGGAGTTTCCAAAGCAGGAAAAGCAACATGGAATGTTACTAAGAATATAGCTAAAAAGAGCTGGGGCGCTTATAAGAGCGAAAAAGAGATTAGAAAAGAAACTAAAAATGTTAAAAATGACAAAGATTTTAAGAGATGGGCAGAATATGAGCAAAAAGCAAATCACATTTCTAAACGATTAATTAATAAAGAAGCTAGATTTAAAGCCAAAGAAAATATTGCAAATAAAAATAAAGAAGGAGGTAAATAAAAATGCTTAGATATTGTCCAAAAAGAATGAAAGAAAAGACCAAAATTTTTGGTCAATTAACACTTATAGACATTGTTTTAATGTTTATTGGGCTTATAGTCGCAGTCATCATTTTAGCAATTGGAGGTTTTACTGAGGCTTTCTTAATAAAACTTCCTTTTGCAATTATTGTATTAATTATTGCTTTCTTCTTTAATTATCCTTTAACTGGTGAGGGAAGTACTAGAATAAGAACTCATTTAAAAAATTTCTTAAAATATGCTTTTAGAAAGAAGAAATATAATTCTTGTTGTTTATCTAAAGATCTAGGACTTGAGTTTAATGAAAAGTATGTTTTCCATAAAGGAAGAGGTATTTATTCAGTTGTTTTAGAAATTGAACCATCTTTATTTATTCTTAAAAACGAAGAAGAACAAGATGATATTATTAATAATTTAGCGAATGCTTTTCTTTATCCTTCTAAATTTACATTAATAAAAACTGACATGTTTATGAATGTTGGAACTTATTATGAAAATAACCAAGAAAAGATTAATTCTTTAGAACCTAAAATTAATACTGATATTGCTGCTTTTAGTGAAATGAAGGTATTAAAGGAAGAGGAATATTATTTAAAAGAATATTTAACAAGACAATATACTAATCCTAAATATTTTATTATTGTCTATGATTTTAAAATCGAAAATTTAGAATCTGTTGTTTCTGATTTTATGAACCAACTTAAAATGGCTAAATTTGATTCTAAAATTGCAAGCGATAAAGTAATTAAAAAATTATATAAAAATTATTATGACTGTATCGAAAATGAAAAAGGTGATTTAGTCACTAATGATTGGTACGAAAAATATAATCATGTCGTTGCTAAAGTTGGTAAAGACGAAAAAGGAAATGAAATTTTTAGAAAGTTTAAAGTTTTTAGTATCCAAAATTTACCTAGAAGAGTAAGAAATGGATGGTTAGCTGATTTAAGTAATATTAATGGTGTTAAATTAAGTTTTAAGGTAGGAAGTCCAGTTCAAGCATTAAAAATTAAAAATGTTTTAAGTGGAAGTGCTGTTGAGCTTAGAATGCAGCTTTCAAAACCAAAAAAACTCTATGAACAAGAAGAAATTGAATATCAAATTGACTGTATTAATCAACTTATCAGTGATTTAAATAATGGTAATATTCAAGTTAGAAATTGCTATGTTAATTTTTTAGTACCATTAGAAGCAGAAAAGGAATTTTTACAACAAGCTAATTTAATGCAAATTGGAATTGATAGATTATTATTTAGACAAGCTGAAGCATATCTTAATTGTGATTTATTTAAATTCCTAAATCTCAAAGAAATGAAAGGTGTTTCTAACGAGTTTACATCAGATATTATCGCTAGTGCTTATCCATTTATTTATCCAACATTCTTCGATAAGAAAGGACAATATATTGGTGATTCAATGGGATTACCAGTCTTCTTTGATCCATTCTATAATTTAAATGGGGATTCAAATTACCGTGTTAATGCAAATATTTCAATTACTGGAACATCAGGTGTTGGAAAATCATATCTATCAAAAGTTATTTTGTTGAATTCAGCAACAACTGTTCAAAAAATTAGAATTTTAGATCCAGAGAATGAATATTCGATTTTAGCTAATAATTTATTTGGTAAGGTTATTAATGTTGCTGGTGGAATTGAAACAGTTAATCCACTTCAAATTTTTACTTCGATTAATGAAGATAAAAATGATGAAAAGAATGTAGTCACTTTACATAAACAATTTTTAGAAGAATTTTTTAAAACTGCAATCAAAAGACTTCAAGATGATGATTTATTATCTTCATATTTATTTAAAGCAGTAGATGTTCTTTATTCTCGCTGGAATTATTATGACGGATGTGAATTATCTTCTAATCCAAAAGATTATCCATTAATTAAAGACTTATATTCTTTATTAGAAGAACTTTATTCTAATGAAATTCAAAAGAAAAATGAGTATGAAGCTCATTATTATAAAGAACTATTAATTTTATTATCTTCATTTATTGGAGAAGGCAATAAAGCAAAATTATGGAATAATTACACAACCTTATCTCTTGATAATAAGATTATTGTTTTTAATTTCCAATCATTATTAAATTCAGCTAATAAAAATATATCGGCTGCTCAAATGCTTTTAATAATGAAATTTTTAAATCAAGAAATCGCAATGAACAGAAATAATAATCATTTATTAAATAAAGAAGATAAAGTAATGATTATGGTTGATGAAGCTCATAATTTTATTTCTAAAGATTATCCAATTGCTTTAAATTTCCTATACAAAATGAGTAAGCAAATTAGAAAATATTTTGGTTCATTAATAATTACAACTCAACAAATTAATGACTTTTTAGGAGGAGATGAAAATACTGCAAAACTCGCAAGAGGTATTATTGCTAACTGCCAATATTCGTTTATTTTTGGTAATCCTAACGCTGTTAATGAAGTTAAAAATCTTTATGGAGAAATCATGAATTTTACTGAAGAAGAATTGAAGATTTTAAGAGATAATCAACAAGGAACTTGTTTAATGCAACTTTCCCCGATGGTTAGATCTATTCTTAAAGTTGCTTGCATAGGCGATTCTTCGATTTATTTTAATGATAGCGATATCAAAGAAGCTTTAATTGATTCTTACAATGAAATTAGCGATATTCCATTTAATGAAACGAAAGAAGTTATTGATAATAACGAAAATGAAGAAGTGAAAGAAAAAGGTAATGACATTGTTTTTAGAAACGATGAAATTACTATAACTAGAGAAGACTTAGAATTTCTTAAAAGTATTAAATTAAACAGTAATTAGATGTGTTATAATTTGAACATTATGAAAACGCAGTTAAAACCTATATTAAAATGGGTTGGTGGGAAAAGACAACTACTCGATAAAATTCTTCCCCTTATCCCGCAAGACATAGATACATATTATGAACCATTTGCTGGAGGTTTGGCTGTTCTTTTGGCACTCCAACCAAATAAAGCTGTTGTTAACGATTTAAATAGAGATTTAATTAATTTTTATATAGATGTAAAAAATAATCCTAATGAGCTTATAAATACAATAAAAATTTTTAAGAACGAAAAAGATGAATTTTATAAAATAAGATCTATGGATAGAAACGAAGAATACTCATCCTTAGATTCTGTTATAAAGTCAGCTCGTTTTTATTATCTTAATAAAACAGCCTACAATGGTCTTTATAGAGTTAATTCTTCTGGTTTTTTTAATGCACCTTATGGGGCTTATAAAACATTTTCATTGGATGAAGATAACTTAAAAGGCGTTTCAAATTATTTTAAAAAACACAAAGTAAAGTTTTACAATAAAAGTTATGAAAAAGTTTTAAAAAATGTCAAATGTGGTGATTTCGTTTATATAGATCCTCCATATTTTGATACTTTTACACAATATACAAAAGGACAATTTGGTAAAGAAGAACAAATTAAATTAAAGTTGTTATGTGATGAATTAAATAAAAAAGGTGTTAAATTTTTGTTATCTAACTCAGATACTGATTTTATCAAAGATTTATATAAAAATTATAAAATTGAAAAAGTAGTTGTTAAAAGATATATTAATTGTGATGGTAAAAATAGAAATAATTTTACTGAGGTTTTAGTTAGGAATTATTAATTATGGGTGAATCACAAGGCGCAACTGCTAATAAAAATGGACATATTTTAGAAGAGACGATTACTCCGGCATTAAAAGATCGTGGTTTTGTTATTGTCTCTTATAAAGATTATCTTAAAAATTTAGAATATTATAATTCTTTGGATAAGGTAGCGGTTAAACAATTTAAATTTGAAACAATTTATGAGCAACCAGGTAAAACTGAATATGTTTTATTAGGCAAAAAGATAAAGGAACCTATACGTATTGAATGTAAACGGCAACAAAGTGCTGGTTCCGTTGATGAAAAATTTCCATATATGTATCTTAATGCAGTTCAAAAATATCCAGAAAATATAATCTTTTTTGTTGTAGATGGAAGTGGATATAAAAAAGGATCTCGTGAGTGGATTGAGAAAAGAATCAAAGAAAATTGGTTAAATGACAAAGGAAAAACTATTAAACTTTTTTATTTGTCTGAAATAATTAAATTCATTAATACCAATTTTAAAGATTAATATTAATTGATATCTTTTTAATCGTGTTATGATATTATATTGTTATTATTATAATATTATGTTATAATAAATTTAAACAAAAAGTATTGTTAAATATTTTTTATGTAGAAGAAGGTAGCATGATGGATGAATATACTAGAAGTGATTTTATAGATGATTCGATTGTCATTGATTTTGAAATAACAAAAGATTTATGGTGGGAAATTCAAGAATATGAAAAAGCTATAAATAACAAAGAATGGTGTGTCGCCGAAGATATTAATGCAAACATGTGGGTTATTTTAAAAAACACGCTCGAAAAATATTCTAAAGACGAAATTTCAAAAATAAAGGAGAAATATAAAATATGATAAGAGATTTCGATATAATTAATTGTAATGATTTGGAAAAAACGTATGGAACTTTTCATGGTAGAGCTGGTGCTAAATGGGAAGTTGTTTTAAAGAATGAATTATATATCATGAAGTTTCCTAACAATATTAAAAATATGAAAAAAGTAGAAATTAGTTATTCAACTGCTCCTTTAAGTGAATTTTTAGGCTCCCATATTTACGAAATTTTAGGTTTTGAAACACATAAAACATATCTTGGATATTATTATGATAAATTAGTGGTGTTATGTAAAAATTTTGATCCAAATAGAAATCTATTGCATGAATTTGGTGAAATAAAAAATCATGTAAGTTCGACAAATACTGATAGTTTTGTCGACAGCAACGACACAACTCTTAGTGATATTCTTAAAACAATTGATGAATCGGAAATATTGCAAAACAAAGAAGAAATTAAAGAACGTTTTCGGGATATGTTTGTAATAGATGCTTTTATTAATAATAGCGATAGAAACAATGGTAACTGGGGATTATTATATGATGAAACTAATCCAAAAAAACAAAAAATAGCTCCAGTTTATGACAATGGGAATAGTTTTAATAATAAATTAAGCGTTGAGCAAATAAAAAAAAGATTATCCGATGAAAATGAACTAATAAATTCTTCTTATAGAACACTTATTAGTGTTTTTAAAAACAATGAAGGGAAAAATATAAAACCCTTTTATATGATTAAAGAAAAAGAAAACGATGATTTAAATAAAGCAATCTTAAGAAATGTTCCGAAAATTTGTAATAAATTTGATGAAATTTGTGAATTTATTGATTTAATACCAAATGCAACTAAAACTGGATTACCTATAGTTTCAGATGTTTATAAAATCTTTATAAAATCTACTTTATCAAGACGTTTAGAAGATGTTTTGATACCAGTTTATGAAGATCTAAAAGAACTACAAGAAATCAACAAATGTTCAAAAGGACTTATAAAAGATAATGATGGTGGAATGACTATGTGATTTATGAAGAAATACGGTTTTAGCTTTGAACGGGAAGAAACAGAAGATAAAATTGAACTTCCTGATGTAATAGATTGCTTAGAAAAACATAAAGACAAACCTTTATCTTTTGATTTTAGATATTATTTTTCTTGCTTACGTGCTTTTTATCATGAATATCATAATGGGAATCCTTTAGATATGGATGGTAATATAATGATGGAAATATATAAAAAATATGAGAAAATTTTTAAAGAAGGAAAATAAAGATGGATGAGTTAAATTTAAAGTTTAATTTTAAGAATTATGATGGTTCCCAATCTATCTAAACAAAATTATTTACAATAATGCACCCACTTTAAATAACTCAATTAAAAACATAATTGAAGAAATTGATGAAAATAATATTATTAACGGGAAATATAAAAATTATTTAAAAAAATATATTGATATATCTACAGATATATTATGTAACCATCCATATCGTAAAATTTGTAAAAAATATGATTTGTATAATTATATCGATAACCAAAATGGAAAATATGATGCTTGGGAAGTCATGGAACAAGAGACTGGTTTAAATACTTATGAAAAAAGAATTGAAGAAGCTATTGTTGGCTGCTATGAATATGTAACTCAAAAGGAAGCAATTAATGAGTTAATAAATGGTAGTGAAAATAAAACTGGTAAGAAATTAGAAAAAGACGATGGAATGGAGATAGGTTAAATCTATCTCTTTTTTAAAAAAGACACTAATGAAAGTGCCTTTGGTAATAATTTTTTATTCTAATTATATTTTCATTACAAGCTAAATATTTGCATCTATTTTTAGCGTGTTCAATATTTAAAAACAATTGGTTTATCTTTATTATTCTTTGATCGGTTTCTGAATTTTTCCAAACTAAAATAATGAAATAGAATTTCGATGAAACTAATTTATAATAAAGATTATCTATATTTAAACCATAGTATTTTTCGATATATGATGGAAAATCATTTTTATTTATAATATCGTTTTTTAAAACATAAAATTCAAATTGTTGAAAATTAGGATTTTTAACCTTTATTAAAGCTCTACCTGAAAATTTACTATAATCATTGTATTTATATAATGTTTCAAAATATAAATCAAAAGATAAATTTTCGTTATTTATTTGTAAAACTTCATCTATTCGAAGTCCCTTTCTTGTTCCTTTTTCTTCCATAAATCTTTATCCATTTTAACAATTTGAATTTGACTATATTCGGTACCTAATTCTTCAATGATTATTTTTTCTTTGTATCTAGTACTATTTAAGCTTTGCATGAATATTTTATTTAAATTTGAATCAGTAACTTCTAAATAATGGTAACCATCATTCATGTTACTAAATTCAGCATAACCATCTAATGGATATTCAGTTTCATTTATAAAAAGTTTTTTAGAAACTAAAAATTCCATTAAATCAGAAATATTATTGGTTTCGTTTTTATTTATACGATATGTTCCAGTATTTAGATAAAAACAAACATCATTGTTATTATCTTCCATGATTTCCTTTTGTTTTGCTTTTGCTAAACTTAATAAATCGTTAAATTGAGTATTAACGCTATCATTAGGATTAAATAAAACCCTAATATCTAAACTATCTTTTGACTCATAACAAGGTTTTTTATTTTTATTTAATCTAAAAGTTGTGCAATGGAGAAAAGGAATTATCAATGAATGATCTTCTTCAATAATTTTTCCATTTTCAATATAATTTGTTAAATATAATTTTCCTTTTTCTTTATAATATATATCTTCAATTTTATCTGTTAATTCATTAAAAGACTGTTGAGTAGATGTTCTATCTTTTTGTATAGCTTCGTTTATATCTTTATATTTAGAATAAATGTTAGATGCGTCATAAAAAAGCAAATTATTTTCTAATAAAAAACCTTTTAAAACATCTGATGTTTGTCTTCCTGCATTATCATTATCTAAGCATAAAATAAATAATGTTTTTGGTTTCCTTTTAGGATCCATTTCATTAATTAAGTCTATGTATTTATTGATATTTCCTGTTGAAGAAAGAGCAGTATAAGCATAAGAAACATTACTTTTCGATGTTTTATAATCCTTTCTTAAATCAAATAGTGATGCCATATCAATTTCACCTTCTGTTACAAATTGAACTTCAAACATTGCTTTCTCATATTCACTCTTAAATAAAGAATTTTTACTCAAATTATCATAAGGAAAACTGTAAGTTGTAGAATTTACACCAGCTTGTCTTATATAACGAGTATCTGCATTAGGATTTAAATTTCGCATGATGTAATCTGTTGATACAAATTCATTATTTTCGTTTAAATGAATATGCGGAATGTATAATTGATTATCTCTTATTTTTAATCTTAAAACATTACATATATCATCAGCATATTTTATTCCTCGACTTTTTAAATATTCAGATGCCTTTTTATCGATCTCGTAATTATTTAATTTTTTAGGAACATTTCTATTTTTGTATGAATATTTTTCTTCATATTTTTTTAAATAATCAACATCATTAATTTTATCGTTATATTTTTCGTGTAAAAAATCCATAGCTTCTTTATAAGAATAAGATTTATCTTGCATAACTAAAGAGACGATATCATAAGTTTTACCACAAGCAAAACAATGGCAATATGTTTTATTTTTAGATAAATGCATTGATGGATGTTCATCAGTATGATCTGGGTTTAAACAATGAAAGGTCTTTTTTAAATCGTATGTAGATAAATGGTGATTTTCTATTAAGTAATCTTCTAAAAATATACTGTAAGGATTTTTCATACTAAAATCGCTCCTTTTCGAGTAAATATTAACAAAAAATAAGAAATCTGTCCGTTTCAGATAAATGAAGAAAATAATTTTAAAATAATATTAAAATGATATTGTAATAATAATATAAATAATATATAATGATAATATCATATTGATAATGCTGTGATATTATATTATTATTAAGGAGGTATCAAGATATGAGTAGAGTAATATCGTTTTGTAATCAAAAGGGTGGAGTTGGTAAAACTACATCATGTGCAAATCTAGGTTTATGTTTATCAAAAAAAGGTTATAAAGTCTTATGTATTGATTTTGATCCACAAGCAAATTTAACCAATTGTTTAACAACAGAAGAGATGATTGAACTAGATAAAAATAATCATTTTAATACAATCCTTGATTTATTTTTCACTGATAAACCTTTTTCTAAAGTTGTTATTCACTCAAAAGAAAATTTGGATTTATTACCCGCTTCTTTAGCATTATCTAAGTTTAATGCTTTTGTTAAAGATTCAGCAGATGATCGTTTTAAATTAAGAAGTTTAATAAAAACTGCTAAATTAAGAGAAAAGTATGATTACATTTTGGTTGATTCATGCCCTACGATTGATACTTTAGTATTTAATGTTTTATTTGCTTCTGATGAAATAATAATTCCTGTTAAAATTTCAGAATTTTCTTATCAAGGAATGTTAAGTTTTGTTTCCACGATTAATGCAGTAAATAATACTGGAATAACAGATTTAACAATTAAAGGTTTCTTAATTAATCAATATGAACCAAGAAGAACACTTGATAAGGAATTAGAAGAAAAAATTAATGAAGTAGCAAAAGAAGCAGAAGTACCTGTTTTTAAAACTAAAATACGTAATTTAGCTGAAATTGAAAGGTTTAATATTTCTCTTTCAGATGTTAACGAAGATTTTAAAAAATTCACTGAAGAGTTTTTGAGTTTATAGATGTGGAGGGAAAAATATGAATAAAAAACTTTTACAAGCTAACGACGGATTAGCAAATGATTTATTAGAGAATAAACCTGCAAGAGTGACTAAAAAGAAAGATAAAAAACCAGTTATCTTTTATCCAGACGAAGAATTATATGAACAAATTAAAGAAAGTGCTGTAGAATATGGTCTTTCTTATTCTTCAATGATTATTTTTATTCTTAAAGAATATTATAGAAATAAAAATAAATAGATATATGAAAAAGGGATTAAAATTATTACCATTGTTAGCAATGGGACTATTTGCAATATCATCATGTGGTGCTAAAGGATATTATGAGAGTACTTATCCTAATTTAAAAGGGGTGCTTTATTATCCTAGTAGAAAGGAAGATGTTAAAGATTATAACCATGCTCATCAATATGCAACACCAAAAGAGTTAGATCAAATGATTGCTAAGTATGAAAACGAAGAAGGCTTTGAACGTTTTCATATTGATGACTTTGGCTCGATAAATTACTGTTTTGATTGTGGCAATTGTAATCTTGGCAGTTTACGAGATGAAGAATTATGCAATAAATGTCATAGTAATGAATATAAAGAAGTAAACTCTGATTATGATGTAATTTATTTATGCGATGAGATTGTTCTTAGAATTTACATCCCAATTGTTTAAAAAAAATAAAAATTTTTAAAAAAAGTGAATAAATTTTTAAATTCCAGCATTCTTGTATATAGAAGGATATTTTTATCCTTTCTTAACCAATACAAGGAGGAATTTAATTTATGTATATTGATGAAGAATTAAAAGAGACACTTATTGAAACTATTATTTTAGCTAAAGGAGAGGAAAATTTAACTAAATTTGATAAAAGAAATATCATCAGATATTTAGAGAACAAGATTTCTTTCGATCAATTATTGAAAATGGTGTTAAAAAAATTTTAAATTATCTATAATAAAAATGTTTGAAAGGAATTTTTATTTATGACTGATTTGGAAGAAAAAAAGTTGAATGGAAGATTTTTTACTATAACAAATCCTTTTTATCATAATACTTTTTTTGATTGGATAAATAAAATACCTGTTAAAAAAAGACAAAAAGCAATTGAACCTTTTGCTGGAAGTAATAATATTATAAAAATGTTATATGATCTAGGTTTTGATGATATTGAATGGTTTTCTTATGATATAAAAGAGCCAACTTATAATTGTTTCCCTGATGTAAAAATAAAAATACAAGACACAATTAAAAATTTTCCAAAAGTAAATGACTGTTATTTAGCTATAACAAACCCACCATATTTGGCTAAAAATTCTGCAACACGTTCTAATATAAATTTCGAATATCCTGAATATGATGATTTGTATAAAAAGTGTTTAGAAGTTATGCTAAAAAATTGTGAATATGTTGCTGCAATTATTCCGGAATCGTTTATAACTTCAAATACTTTTTTTGAAAGGGTAAATCGTATTATATCGTTGAATTGCAAAATGTTTGATGATACAGATTGCCCAGTTTGCCTTGCGATGTTTTCACCAATAGAAGAAAATGATCTAAAGCGAGGATTTGACATCTATTCTAGTTCTTCCTATAAATCGTTAGGAAAATATAATGTTATAAAAGAAAAAAATAATATTCATGATAATAAATTTATAAAATGGAATTTTAATGATCCAAAGGGAAATATAGGAATTATTTGTATCGATAATAATGTTTGTCCTTCAATTAATTTTTGTTTGGGAAATACTATTAAAAAAAATAAGGTTAAAGTTAGTTCGAGATCAATAACAAGAGTTTCTGGGCTTCCTAAAGATGTTAATTTAAACAAATTTTTAAATATTTGTAATGAAGTATTAAAAAGATATCGTGAAGGATGTTCTGATATATTTTTAACTTCTTTTAAAGGATTAAGGAAAGATAATAAATATAGAAGAAGGTTAGATTTTACTACTGCTAGAGCAATATTATCAACTTCATTGGAGATATATTATGATTAAGTTGACTATTGATGAAATAAATAGATACGTACTTCCCGAAAAAATTAATTTTGATAATCAAACTGAAATTTTGAATAAAGAAAACTATATTAATCTGACCAAGATGTTAAAATTTATCGAAAATAATGGTAATATTATTAAAGATTTTTATAATTTGAAGAAGAAAGAATTTGAGGATAAATATAGACATTTAAATTTTCCTAGACTTTATAGTGATTTAGATAATTTTTTGATCAAGATAGACAACTATTCCAAAAAATGGAATTTAGATAAAAATTTTGTCATTAGAAATTGCATTATAGATTCGATTTTTAGAAATTCATTTGTTATTGATCCGAAAAGGCAAAATCCTTATGAAACTGTTGTTTTAAATTTTTTAAAACAATTTGACGATTTAGGTATATTTGAGGAACCTATTCATATCCCCCCAAATAATAAAAACAGTAAATATGTATATAAAGGAATGATTGTAGATAACAATGTTAAGAAAACTGTTGTAGAACCGACGCCCTCAATCGATTTTATATGGAAATATACCTTCAATAACAAGGTCCTTAATTTTTATGTTTCACATAAATATACAGATGGTAGTGGATCGGCGCAAAAAAATCAAATGAAAGAGTTGGTATCTTTTATAGATAATGCTAATCTTTCAACCCGAATTGATTCATATTTTATCGCTTTAATGGATGGGAATTATTATAAAAACAATTGCTTTCCCAATACAAAAAGTAAAGATGTTATATATGACTATATAAGAAAACACCTTATTAGGTCTGATTATTTGATTAATTGCGATTCGTATGAATTATATTACATTGTTTTGAAAGCTATAAAAACTTGGCTCAATTATAACTTTGATGAAAACGTTATAAAAGAAGAGGTTTTAAAGTTAGATATTTTATTAACTAAATCTTTTTAAAAAGGCGAAAACGATTTAAAAAGAAGTTAATGAAATTCTATTCGCTAATAAAGCTAGATTTAAAAAAGATTTTTAGTATGGAAGGAAAACATATATAATTTTATTGTCCGCTCATATAACGTTAAACTTGGAGCAGTGAAAGGAAGCGTCTTTGAAATCCGAGTAGCGTAAGTTGACCTTTAGGTAATGCTCTCCAAAGGTCTTCAATAAATTTAATATCTATAAATAAAATATGACTTTAGAAGATTACAAGAAACAAATAGAGAATTACTTAATCAATTCGAAAGTGGAAAAATCACTTATAAAAAGTTGGATGAAAGCATACGAGAAAGATATAGAAGATGCATACAATAAGAATTGGAAAGTGAAAGAAATCGCTCTTCCTATGATTTTAGGACTTTAAAATTAAATTTATATTCTTCAAGGCACGGACAAAACCGTGTCTTTTGTTTTATAATTTAATTGTTGTCAATTATCTTGTATTGTATACTAAAAATAATTGTTGTAGAGGGTTTTATGGCAAAAGAATTAAAAGATAAAATATTAAACGAAATAGAAAAATATTCTAATACTTATGATCTGACTTTAGAAAATTTAGAAAAAGAATACATAAAGAAAGGTTATAGTAAAGAAGAAGTAGATGAAGCTGTTTCTTCTTTAGTTGAAATACAATTTATTAAATACGAAGGAAAACTATTAAAATCAAACAGAAAGACAAAGAAAAATACTTTAATAAATGGTTTATTAATGTCAATTGGGCTTATTATTATCATTTTAGGTGTTTCCTTGTTCTTAGGATTAAATAACGGGTTAGGAATAATTGCTTTAGTTGCTGGTATTGTTTTGGGTATTATTTTTATTGTTGCTGGTTTTAAATATAAAAAGCGATAAAAGTATAAAAATAATATAAAATATTTATTTAAAAAGAGGGAATATTCCCTCTTTTTTAGCACATTGTCATTCCACCATCATTATCTTTAATTTCTGGTTCTTTTTCTTTACCCATAAGTTTTTCATCAGGTTTAAGAACTTTACCATCTTTATAAATTTTAGTTTCGATTCCTAAATGATTAAGAAAATCAATTGCTAATTGCAATTTTTCTGTATCAGTAATAGGAGTAGTTCTAATTTCATAAGCTGGTGCTGTATAGAAAATATCTGCTTTCCCTGCATTAATTAAAGCCTCTGAAGTATGATCTTTAACCTCTTCTTGAATTTCTTTAATTAATTTAGATAATTGAGTAAGTTCATCGGCTAAATCCTTAATATGTTTTTTTGTTAACTCTGATTTTTTTTCAGTAATTTCTTTCTCTAAAGATTTACTATCCTTTAGATAATCTTGAGTTAAATATGTTTTTTTATCTAAGTCCTCTTCATCTTCGATAGCTGAAGTTTTTTCGTTAATATAATTAGTTAATCTTTCCGATTCTTCTTTTAAATTATTAATAACAAATTTTCCAGTTTCTGGATTATAAACTTCTTCTTCAAATTTAAAAAATTTTTCTTTCTTTTTCATAAAATAATTATTTCCTTTCTAACTCAATAAGTCTTAAAACTTCTTTTTTATAAATATTTCCTTCATCTAAAATTTTTTGTAATTCATTAATGATTTGCTGATCAGAAAATGATAAAGACACAATAATATGAAAGAAATCATCGTCATCTATTTTATTAAAGTCGAATTCGATATATGAATATCCCTTTAAAGATGAATTAAAATATTTTTGAAATCTATTTTGTGGCTTTCCGTAAATAATTCTTTCTTTAAAACCATTAGCGATTAAATATTCTTTAGCAACAGTAAATATATTATTATTCATAATTACATTTCCATTTCGTCATCAGGAAGTTTCAAACTTTCATTTTCTTCCTCTTCATAATCTCTTATATAACTCTCATCGATTCCCAAATCTTTAATTTGTTCGTCTGAAAAATCGTTATATTTAAGTTCTTCAATAAATTCATTCATACTTCCGTGCTCTAAAAATTTATCTAGCGCAATGTCAAAGGCTTGTGTAAATAAATTTAATCTATATTGTGTTTCATCGATAAACTCATCTTCAGCATAATTTGAAGGAGCGTCATATATATCCCATTTAGATGAAAGAAGTTCTAAATCGAATTGATCAAAAGCTAAAGACTTAACTTGTTTTTCAACGCTTTCTGGCATTGGCATCATCGAATTTTTATCGCTCACTAATTCATCAAATTCTTCATTGTTTAAAGAATCAAGGAACTTACCCCAAAATCTACCTAAAACAATAATTTGATTTTGATAATATTTTTGATTTTCAATATCACTTACTGTCTTTGAATAATCTTTATGGTTTTGCATTTTATCAGCAAAATATTTAATTCTTTCCGGTGTCATAATTTTCTCCTTTATTCATTAATAAAATCGTCCTCAGATAATTCATAATTTGATTCAAAATTGTTTGAAGACACAAATATTGTTTTAGCTTTATCTGAAAAGAAATTATTAATAACTTCGCAATCTAATCCATATTGGCTACCTTCATCGATGATTTCTTTTTCTTCATTTTCTTGGAAATACATTATTAAAACATTGTTTTGAATATGATTCTGTATGTTTTTAATATCTTCATTGCTTAAAGAAATATTTTTACCACTTTCCTCATCATATTTAGTGATTAAAACTTTGCCCGCCAATAAATCGTTTTGTCGATAATTCTCAGGAATTAAATATGAAGCAGGGTTAATACAAGAAATATTATTTTCTTTTAATAATCCTTCATCATCTACAATTATGTCGTATGGTTTACCACCGATATAACGTGTGGTAATATCAATAGTTTTGCAATCAAGAAGTTTGTAATAGTTTTCTAAATTTGGTTCTATTTGAACCACTTCACCATTCAAGTTTGTTTCATCATTAAATGGATCAATTAGTATAAATTTTATTTCTTCTGTGAGAGAAGCTTTTCTATAACTATATCTAGCTTCATTATCGTTAAATAATTGGATAAAAGATGGGTAAACACAAATCGCACCGTTTTCATTACCATCTTCAAATTCAATTTGGTCAATTTCAGGGAATTTTTCCTTGTCAAAAGTGTTTAATTTGTTAAAAAGAGAGATAAAATCTTCTTTTGTGAAATCCTCGTCTTCATAAATATCTGGTTCGATAAAACAATTTAATCCATTATCTGAATCAAACCAAAAATTATAACAATACATTAATGTTTTCCACTCATTATCTGTGAAGTCGGCTTTTTCTAATAAGAATTTTCTTTTAGTTAAAATAGAATTATTATCTGAAAAATCTTCTATATTACCTTCTCTTACTTCCATAAAGTCTACGCCGTTATTATTGGTAAAATAAAGGTAAATTGTATTGCTATCATCAATATCTTCGTAAGCATCTTCTAATAAAAAATTATTTTTATTAATTTTAATCATAATTACATCTCCATTTCTTCACCTTTGGCATCAGAAAATTGTTCTGGATACAAATCGCTAGAAACATAGTCATAAAGATTATCGGCAACTTCATTAATTGATAACTGTTTTCCCATTACTTCTTCATCTCTTAAAGTCATTAAATAACCTTCAATATCTTCAAAAGTGATTTCATCAAATTTGAGAAAAGTTTTTTTAACAGAAGAAGCAACTGAATTTATATAATCTTGATATTTCCAGTTATCTTCTCTAACACCACAATAATATTTAATAAACCACTCTGCTGTATTTGCACACGCTAAATTTAATGGTTCAATTCCATGTCGCTTGGCAACTGATAAACATTCGTAAAAATTAAATTTGCAATCTTCCATAATTATTTACTCCATTTGATAAGAATTTTCTTTTTCGTAAGCATTTATAAAATTTGTATATATATTTGTGTCTAAAGCTTCGTCCAATCCATCAAGGACATTATCTGTTTCGAGAGCATCGGTGATATATTCTTCTTTTTCTTTATCAAAAATATTAAATTCAAACCAATTGTTATCTAACCAACTAAAAGAACCATCTTGAAGTTTTTTAAATAAATCATGGTCAGACTTAATACCGTTCTCATATAAATCATCCCAACTTGGATATTTATAAGACATATTATTTATTTCGACTCTTATATCACCTGATGCGATGATATTGACTTGATATCTATTTTTGTAAATAAAATATCCAATCAAACCATCGTACCAGATGCTGTCTTGTTTACTTTCGTAAAGGTTTTGAGTTAAGACTAGGTCTATATCGTTTTCTTTAGCTTTAGAAATTTTTCTTTGCATATAATTATTCATATATGCCTATTTACTCCATGTATGATTCGTTTGAATTATCTTGTACTGAGTTATTATAAAGATCTCTTGCTTCTGTAATTAATGGAGCACCTGATTTTAAAAGTTCATAATTAAATGCATCCAAATCTTTACAAGGAAAGACATAAACATCTTTACCAAGAGCAATACCCTCATTGACAATAGCAGCTGAGTTAGTGTCTTTTGTTTTTGAATCTAAAAGAATAATTTGATTTGATAATGCTGCTGCAAAAGTACGAGAGCGTTTTATTCCATACTCTATTTCTTGTCCGTTTAATTCATAAGGAAATTCTGAAACTATTACTCCTCCATTATCTAAAATTAATTTACTTATTTCTGGTTGATATTTTTTTATTCCTTCAATTGAATCACTTGCGCTTAAAATAATTTTGTTACCATTATCAATTGCTGCTTTAATAACGTCGTAATCATTAAAACTATTTAAATTTGTAACAATAACTTTGTTTCGATTATTTTTATTTAAAATTCTTTCAATAGGTATATCGTTTTTGTATGATTCATCACCTATGTACAAAATGTTGTTATTTCTTAAAAGTGATTCGTCTCCTTCATAATAATACCCAAAAGAAGGTTTTTCTCTCATTTTTAATTTTTCAGGATATTTATCTTCATCCAATACTACAATAAGATTTTTTGCTTGGTGATCTAAATATTCTTGTGAAGGATATTGGTGATTTTGCATAAAGCTATATATTTTCTCCCAATTTCCTCTATTCTCTAAAATTAGAGCATTTAAAATTTGTTCTGCAGTCATTTTTGAACTGTCCTTTATAAATAAACACGAGACTTCGATTGTGTTTAGGACATTATAGAGGAAAAGGGGAAATCATGTGTGCTCAGATAAATATATTATCGAAGTGATATTAAATTGATATTGTTTAATTATTATATTTATCTGAAACATTTAGATTTTTAAAAATGGATTATAATAACAATTGATAAATCATCAAATTTTCTTATGAAAATACCTCTACACAAATAACTCATTTTTAGCCGAAATGATAATAATTAACTGATGATTTATCTGAGACGGACAAGTTTCCGTCTTTTTTTTATAATTATGTTGAATAATTATAAGGAGCTTTAACATGAATAGTTTTGTTTTAACAGGAACCATTACAAAAGAAGTCGAAGTAAAAAAGTCGAAAAATAATAAAGATTATGCGATTATAGATTTAAAGGTTGATCCACGTTTTAAAGATAGTAATTATTATGAAGATGGAAGAGTTATTGTTTTTTACGAAAAAGCGCATGAAGTAAAAAAAGAAATGAAAATAGGCTCAAGAGTTCACCTTGAAGGATATGTTAAATTTAAAAACGGATTACCAGATAGTCTTGTATTATTAAATTATTTTGTTGACCAACACAAAAGTAACTTCTTTGAAAATAATGAGCAAAAAGAAAATTTTGTTGATGATGCGAGTCCTTTTGAAGATGATTTTTAATATATGAAAAAAACAAAGTTTTTAATTTTAAATAGCTTTTTCTTTACGCTTTTAGGTACATCATGTAATCAAATAAAATTGCCAAATACTTTTGTTTTGCCTACTGTTATAACCGAATTAGCTAATTATCATATTGATGATAACGTTTTTTATTATAATGAATATAAAAATTCTACTTATTATGAGGAAGACGATCCTTATTACCCTGTTTCTTTATTAGCAGGAGATTTTTATCACGATATTTTTACTAAAGATGGAGAATTAAGTAGAAACTATTCTATAAATTATAATCAAAATTTAGAAACAACTAATGGTTATAGTGATTATCCTCAACTTGTAAATACACCTTTCAGAAATTATTCCTATGTAAAAATAAAATTAAATGAGATGACTGGTTTTTCTTTAGAGTCTTTAGGCGGAGTAGTTACACTTCATGGTGGAGATGTAAGAAATAATATAAATGATGAACATTCGAATTTTAAAATTAATGGGATTTTATACGCCAGTGAAGATGAGAAAAGTAAAGTTCTTGATTATTTTGGAAATAGATTTGGGTTTAACATTCTATTAGAACATGATGAATTTGGAACGCCTATTTATGGCAACAAACTAGATACTAAATATAATAATTTTTATGATTTTTTAGATGGAGAATTAAGTCAATATTTTGGATATTATTTTGACGCAAGTACTAATTCAATTAAATTTTCCGAATCTGTTAAAAATAGGCATGTTAATTTAGCAAGAGGAGAAGTCACATCAACAGAGGATAATTTTGTAAGAGACTTATCTAGAGCTATATATTTTAATGGATGTATGACTACATTAGAAATAAGAGATTATATAGATAATTCAGAAGAAAATATTATTGAAGAATGGAATAACCTTATTTTTGAAGCGTATAATGATGCAATTGATTATTGGCGAAATTTATATGAAGAAAAAGTTGCTCAAATAAATGAGAATAAGAGAAAAATTAGAGAGAATGAACAAAAGATTGAAGATGCTTATGACACAATAGAAAGGAATAATGCTGAAAATGAGCGACTTAATAGGGAAAACATAACCCTTAATAGAAGATTAGAAACAGCTACAGAAAACTATAACAATAGTAGCAGTGATTATAATTCTTATAGTTCTCAAGCTAATAGTTTTTTAAATCAATATAATAGTGTTTCAAGACAATTAGAGCGTTTAGAAAACCAAGTTGATAGTTTGAGAGAAGATAATAGGGATATAAGTAACGAAATAGATATTTTAGAAACGATGCTTAATAACAGTTCTCTGACGGAGCAACAAAAGGAACAAATAAGGTCTCAAATTGAATCTCTAAATGCAGATTATGCATCTAATACAGAAAATATTAATGAATTAAATAGTCAAATTAGAGATTTGGAGTATGAAGCTGATGATTATTATGATTATTATCAATATTTTCAAGATTTGGCTGATGAGGCTGAAAATGATGCCGATAATTACTACGAAGAAATGAATAATCTTAAGGAACAAATTTCTGAAAATAACAAAACAATTAGAGATAATAATAACGAAAATAGTTCATTAAGAAATAGTATTCCTAGGTGGGAAAGAGAAATTGATGAATGGCAAGATGAAATTGACAGCGATTTAATTCCTAAAAGAGATGACTATTACGAAAAATGGCAAGAATGGGAAAGAAAATTAAGAAATTATGAAAACACATTCAAAAACAATTCATTTGAATATCCTAACGAAAGACTTAAAAATCAATTTGACTCATACTATGAAAATTTAATTAATCAATATCGCGAAGACAATGTAAATAATGTTAAAGAAGAATATAGAAGAGGTGTTAATGAGCCAGATATTTGGGAGTGGTCTTCAGATACATATAATCTTAATGGTTGGAAAATGAATGGAGATCAAAGAACAGTTAATGAAGAATTAGAAAAATATTGTTCAGATGAAGTTAGAAAATATGATAGTAATACCTTCCCTAGTAATGGTAATGGATTTTATATTGTTCCTTTTACAATGAATTCTAATAATCGTTATGATTTGGCTTTAACTAATTATCCAATTGACGTATTAAGCGAAGGTTTTACATTTGGAAATGAGTTTGATGAGATGACTTTAGTTATACAATTTGATTTTTCAAATATAGATTGTAGAAATGAAAAATCCTTAATGACAGCCTTAGGGGCATTCACTTTTGTTCCTACAGCCGAAACATATGAAAAAGACTTGGCATTAGGCAAATATGAGGATTGGGAAATTAAAAATATGGAGTCAAATAAAGAAGAAAATGAAAATAGTTAATCCATGTAATAAAATTATTTTTTTAATAAAAAAGTCAATTTAAAAATAAGATTATGTTGGTAAAATGTTGGTAAAATGTTGGTAAAAAAATCTTCGTAAATCTAGTTTTTTACAAAAATTTTCTATCTTAAAATTCGATATTATTCGTATTTTTAAAATAATCTATACAAAAATTTACAACCTTCCACCCCCGCCATTTAATAACTAACGTTTTGATACAAAGAAAGGTGTCGAAATGTCACTATATTTGTCCGAGAAATCGGGCATTTATTTTTAGTGGTTTCTCTAGCAAACTAATTTATGTTTGAACTGACGAATTTTTAAAACATTAAACTACCAGAAAAAAGTCGGCATTTTGTGAAAATAATAATCTATAAACTGAAACAAAAATATTCACTATGATTCAAATTGATTTATTACCAATTATTTGAAAAAATAGGTTGGTAATAAAAGTTCGCGATAAATATGAATATTAAAATGCTCTATCTATATTAGATATGCTTATATTTATTAATTTTAATATTTATAATGACTTTATAATTTACATTAAATCTAGATACAATTAATTTTGTTACAAGTATTAACAAGTTTTTAATGAATTAATAAAATTAATATATGTAAATAAATCTTTATTAATTTATAAAATATTTATATCTTTAATAAAAAAATTTACATATGATAAATTGTTTTTACATTAAAAAAACTTTGTTGTTTATAATTATGAACAAGATATAATTTAAACATGGTTAAAAAAGATGGTAAAAATAAAATTAATTTTTTTAATAATATCAAATTTATATATAAGCTTCTTTTTAAAAGAAAAAGAAGCTATATTTTTTTGATTCCATTTTTAATATTAATTACTATTTTAATAACTTTAATAACAACATTTTTACCTTCAATAATTGTTTATTTAATAGAAAATAATTTTTCAATTGAAAAATTATTATTAATTATATTAATTTTAGCTATTATTCTATTAACTTTTAGTATTATTAAATCTTACTTAACTCAAGTTATTACAATGGGTTATACAATTACTAGAGCCGGAGATGCTTATAATATTTTATGGGATAAATGTTTTAGCATGGATTTTGAAAAGGCTGAAACAAAAGAAAATAAAGATAATGTTATGAAAGCTGAAAATGCGATAGGTTCTAATTATAATGGGGTAGAAGGAATGTTTAAAGCATTTCCAGAATTAATTATCTCTTTAATTGGAGTTTTAATTTATGGAATTTTAACTGTTTTTATTTCTCCGTTTATTTTATTAATTGTTTTTCTTGCTTTTGCCATTAATATTTTAATAATGTTTTTTATTAGAAAAAAAGATTCTTCTTTATGGGATGAATATTCTAAAAATGAAAATAAAATAAGATATTTTTCAATAACTTCAGAAAGTGAAAAAGCAGCTAAAGATATTCGAAATTATTCTTTAGCTAATAAATTTAAAAAGAAAATTGATGAATATGTAAAATTATTAAAGAAAATTCAATTCAAAATCAATTTTTTATGGTTTTTACCATCTTTTGAATTATCTATTTTTGCCCTTATTAGAGATTTATGTGCTTATGCAATATTAATTTATGGAGCGATTAATGGATTTATTGGTGCAAGTGAATTTGTTGCTCTTTTAGCTTCAGTTACTGCTTTTAATAGTTATGTTGATCAAGCAACTTTATATATTGATGATTGTGCACGTTGTAATCAAGAAATTACATATTATTTAGATTATTTAAATATAGATAATGATTTTAATTATGAAAATAAATGTAATATCGATATTTTAAATAATCCTTTTGAAATTGAAATTAAAAATCTTTCTTTTAAATATGAAGGAAGTGACCATTATATTTTTAAAAATTTAAATTTAAAGATAAATAGCAAAGAAAAAATAGCAATAGTAGGAGTAAATGGAGCTGGTAAAACAACTTTAGCAAAACTATTAATCGGATTATACACTCCAAAAGAAGGTGAAATTTTAATTAATGGTCATAATATAAAAGATTTTAATATAAATGATTATTATAAATATGTTTCAATAGTCAATCAGGATGTTGAACCATTAGCTTTTACTATTAAAGATAACATTGTTTGTTCTTATGAATTTGATAAAGAAAAATTTAATAAAGTTTTGTTAGATTCAGGTTTTAAAGAGAAAGTTGATAGTTTAAAAGATAAAGAAAACACTTATATTACTCAAAATTTTAATGAGAACGGAATAAATTTAAGTGGTGGCGAAACTCAAAAAATGCTTTTAGCAAGAGCACTTTATAAAAAATCTTCTTTTTTGATTTTAGATGAACCAACCTCGGCTTTAGATCCTATTGCTGAAGGTCTTTTATATCAAAAATATAATGATTTATGTAAAGATAAAACTTCAATTTTTATTTCGCATCGTCTTTCTTCAACTAGATTCTGCGACCGAATTTATTATCTTGAAGACGGAAAAATAATAGAAGAAGGAACTCACGATCAATTAATGAATAGAAAAGGCAAATATTTTGAAATGTTTAACGTACAATCAAAATATTATAAAGAAGATGGAGGCTTAACTTATGAAAACAATTTCTAATTTAGCTAAAGTTTTCAAATTTGCTTATCAAAATAACAAAATCATTATATTTTTAGCCATGATTATCGGAATACTTGGAAGTATTATTAAATTTATTCCACTAATATTTAGCGAACAAATTTTGAATATGGTATATGATGCAAAAAATTATGAATTTATTGATATTTTTGTTGTTGCTTTAACTTTAATTATTTCAATATTTGTTTCCACAGTTTTAAAAAATATTTTAGATGCTTACTTTACATCATTACAAAGATACATATATAGCATGAGTGATGCGATAATTGCTAAAAGAAGTTTAACCTTGGATTATGAGATTTTAGAAAAAGAAGAAAATAAAAAAAGAATTCAATTAGCAAGAGATGGCCAAACTAGTAGTGGTGGAATGGGATATTTTTTAGGAAATTTCCAAAGTTTTTTTGATATAATTTTTACTTTTATTATAGGTTCTATATATATTGGAAGAGTATTTAAGGTTGATCCAAATATTACAAATGATGGCTTTTTAATGGAGATAGCAAATAATTGGTATGGTGGCTTTATAATTATCTTAGCCATTGTTTTAGTTGTTGTATTTAATATATTTATTTCAAAATATACTATAAAATTACAAAATAAAGTATTTATGAGTAATGTTGATATTAATCGTAAATTTTTATATTTTTATAGACTTGTAGAAGATAATAACTTTGGAAAAGACGCTAAGATTTATTCGTTTAAAGATGTTGTATTAAGAAAAATGCGTGAAATAAGTGATTTATTAGATAAAAATTATTCAGCCTTTGCTAATAAAAACGGTATTCTTAACGGTATAGTTAGTGCTTTTAATATTTTAGTAACAATACTCGCCTATTTAATAGTTTCTTTAAAAGCTTATTTTGGAATTATTGAAATTGGTAGCATTATATCTGTTGTTGGCTCAATTTCAAATGTTTTAGGAAGCTTAACTTTATTACTTAATGTTATATTGAATCTTTTATTAGGTTCTAATTATTTAGTTTATTTTTATGATTATGCAACTTTAAAAAATAACGATGAAAAAGATTTAATCGACATCAGTAATATTAAAAAACCATATGTTTTTGAATTTAAAAATGTTTCATTTAAATATCCTAATAGTGATGAACATGCATTAAATGATGTTTCTTTTACTTTAGGAGAATTTGATAAAACAGCAATTGTTGGGAAAAATGGTGCTGGTAAATCAACAATTATTAAATTAATTGCAAGATTTTATAAACCATTAAAGGGAGAAATTTTAGTTAATGGAATTAATATAAACAAATTTACATTTAATGAATATCAAAAATTATTTGCAATTGTTTTCCAAGATTTCACTCTTTTCCCTTTTACGATAAAAGAAAATATCGCTGCAAATTCTTCTATTGATGAAGAAAAAATTAAATCTAATCTTTTAGATGTAAATTTTGATTTTAATAAGTTTGAAAAAGGTATCGATACTTATTTATATAAAGATATAGAAGAAGGAGTTGAAGCAAGTGGAGGAGAAGCTCAAAAAATTGCAATCGCTAGAGCATTATATAAAAATAGCGATTATGTATTTTTAGATGAACCAACTTCCGCTCTTGATCCACTTAGTGAAGCAGAAATTTACACTTTATTTGATAAATTAGCAAAAAATAGAAAAGCAATTTATATTTCTCACCGTATGTCTTCAACAAAATTTTGCGATAACATCATTGTTTTAGATAAAGGCAAAATAGTTGAAGAAGGAACTCATAAAGAATTAATGAATATAAAAAACGGTATATATAAAGAATTATTTGAAGCTCAAGCTCAATATTATAAATAGGCGATTAATATCGCCTATTTATTAAAAGCGATAATGAGAAGTGGTAAGAAAATGTTAATAAATAATCAAGACAAAAAACAAAATAAGTAAATTAAGGTTTTGAGTATTTATCTAATAAGTAATAATATTAAAACTAGAATTTACTCAATAAATAAAATGATATAATTAATATAATTCTATTTTTCATATTGAATTATGTTTGGAGCTAAATATGAAATTTGAAAACAAAGTAGTTATTATTACTGGCGGAACAAGAGGAATTGGGCTTGCTACTGCTAAAGCTTTCTTAAAAGAAGGCGCAAAAGTTGTTGTTTGTGGTAGCAGAAAAGAAAGTGTTGATAACGCCTTAAACGAATTAAATAATGAATTTCCTTCTTCAACAATTAGAGGTATTTCACCTTTATTAAGTTCTTTGGAATCAGTAAAAAATGAATTTAAAAAAGTTTATGATGAATTTAAACGAATTGATGTATTGATTAATAATGCTGGAGTTAGTGATGATCATCATGTTGAAAATTATACTGAAGAATTAGCAAATAAAATTATCGATATTAATATTAAAGGTGTTTTATTTGGTTCTTTAGCAGTTATTCCATATATGAAAGAAGCTAAAAGTGGAGTTATATTAAATACATCTAGTATGGTTTCTAGAGATGGAACAACTGGAGGAGTAATGTATCCTACTTCAAAATTTGCAGTTAATGGAATGACTCTTTCTCTAGCAAGAGAATTAGCTAAATATAATATTAGAGTTAATGCTGTTGCTCCTGGAATTACCTATACTGATATGATGAGGGCTGTTCCAAAAGAATATATTGAACCTTTAATTTCCTCTATTCCATTAAAAAGATTAGGACAAGTTGAAGATATTGCTAATGCATTTATCTTTTTAGCTAGTGAAGAAGCTTCTTATATTAGTGGACAAGTATTACATGTTGATGGATTAGCTAGAACATAGAAAATAAATAGAAAAAATAAAACATATAAAACTGGTATCAAAAAATACCAGTTTTATTTATATAATATTGTATTATTAATACAATATTTCTTAATATATAAATTAATATGAAAATAGAAACTAAAAGATTAATTCTTAGAGAATTTAATAAAAATGATTTAAATGCAATATTTGATATATTTAAAGATGAAATAACTAATATTTTTTTACCATGGTTTCCTTTAAAAAATATTGAAGAAGCCAATGAATTTTATGAAAATAGAATAAAAAGTATATATAAAAATTGTTATTTTTTAGCAATATGTCTAAAAGAAAATAATATTCCTATTGGATATATTAATATGAGTGCTGATGATTCTTTTGATTTAGGATATGGATTAAAAAGTGATTATTTTTATAAAGGAATTATGAAGGAAGCAGCAAAAGCTTTTATAAAGATGTTAAAAGAAAAAGGAATCCCTTATATAACTGCAACTCATGATATAAATAATCCTAATAGTGGGAAAGTAATGAAAGCAATTGGAATGAAATATTGTTATTCATATTTAGAAAATTGGATGCCAAAAAATAAATTAGTAACATTTCGCATGTATCAACTTAATTTAGATGATAATAATAAAATAATTTATCAAAAATATTGGGAAAATAGTACGACTCATTTTATTGAGGAGAATATTTAAAATAAGTAAAACTTATAAAAAAATAAGAGCATATATTTAGTTAAATCTTTAATTTAATGATAAATTATTTAAGTAATTATTAATAAAAAGGAGATTTATAAAAAATGAATATATATGATTTAAAAGTTTTGGATAAAAATAATAATGAAGTTAGCTTATCTTCTTTTAAAGGTAAAACTTTATTAATTTTTAATAGTGCAACACACTGTGGATTTACTCCAACATATAATGAATTAGAAAAATTATATGAAAAATATGAAGATAAAGGAGTTGAATTATTAGATTTTCCTTGTAATCAATTTAAAGAACAAGCTCCAGAAGATATTTCTGAGATTGATAAATTCTGCTCTTTAAATTTCAATACTAAATTCAAAAGATTTGCTAAAGTAGAAGTTAATGGAGAAAATGCTTCTCCTTTATTTAAATTTTTAACTTCAAATACATCTTTTGGAGGATTTGATGAAAATCATGATTTAACACCAATTTTAAATGATTTAGTAAAAGAAATGGGAAATGATAAAGATGTTCATTCTATAAAGTGGAATTTTACTAAATTCTTAATTTCAAAAGATGGTAATATTGTTAAAAGATATGAACCAACAACTCCAATATCTGTAATTGATAAAGATATTGAAAATTTAATTAAATAATTAATTTAAATTTATTCATATAAAAATAACTCTTTTATAAGAAATTTTTCTTAAATAAAAGAGTTATTTTTTAATTCTTCTTGCATACTTTTACTAGCTTTTAAAAAACCTTCTAAAACATATGGATAGTATTTTTTATATTCACCATTTTTAATTTTTATTAAATTTTTTTCTAACATTATATTTTCCCTTGATGAATCTAAAGTAGGAATATTATTTTTTATTTTATATTCATTAACTTTTATTACTAAATCCATTCTTTTTTCATATAATTCAATTATTTTTGAATCTATTTCATCTATCTCATTTCTATATAAACTTAATTCATTCTTTTCCATTATTTTTCTCCTTTCTTATATATTTAAAAAATTAATAATCCTAAAGGATAACTAACTATTAAAGAAATAATAATTGATATTAACATAGTTATAGATCCGTAAATTAAACAATCTTTTGTCGATGCACTTTCACTAGCACTAATAATTGCAATATGTGGCATTGAAGGAGGGGTAGCAAAGGCAAATGATGCCATCATTCCAATTATTACAATTATTGTTTCAAAAGATAAAGAAGTGGTTGTTGATAAAAGAATAGTTGAAGCTACCGTAGCAACTAATGTTGCTGTAACCATATTTGAAGATAAGTTTGTTTGGATTGCAGGCCAGATTATAAAAATAATTAAAAGCAAAATACTAGGTAAGTTATTTAGAGTTGGCCCAAGTGTATTTTCTAAAAATGAAATTAATCCAATTTGATCACTTTTTATTGCTTCACCTAAAGCAAGTGTAGCAGCGCACATTATTAAACTTCCCCAAGGAACTCCGTTTTTAAAAGCATCATCAACCTTTATTAATGGTTCATCGTTAATTCTAATTACACATAATAAAATAGTTCCAAGTAAAGGTGGCATTACTGTCCCATATTTATTAAAAAATTCGTAAACAGGTAAATAAATATATTCAAAAAATGAAGGTAAAATCCATAAAAGTAAAATAATTATAAAAATAACAAGTATAATGATGTCTTTTTTATTTAATTTATTTAAACCATTTTTTAATTCGTTAACTTTTGAAAAATCAATATTCTTAAAATTGGGTCTAATTAATAAAATTAAAATAAAATACGTTAAAATAAATATTAAAAAACCACTTGGGATAGCAATGGCCATATATTTAAATGATGCTATATCAATTCCAGCAGCATTCATTGCTAATATAGGAAAAACGTGAGCAATTGGAGTCATTCCACTACTTATTGAAACACTAAATCCTAATCCAAGCATTAAAACTTTTGCAATCTTATCTTTTTTATCGATATTAAGTAAATCTAATATTTCATTTAATATCGGTAAAAGAACAATGAAAAGGACTGTAGGAGAAATGAATAATCCTAAAATTAAAGTCGCTAATAAAAATAAGAAGGTAAATAAATAACCATTTTTCTTTGCAACCTTCAAATTTATAAAATTTATTGAAATTCGTTTAATTAATGAAGTTTTGCTTAAGGCATAAGTGCAAATAAAAGTAAAAAGTAAAAATGCAAAAGTAGACGAACCAAAACTTGAAGCAATTACTTTATTAAATCCAAAGCTATTTATAAAACCTAAAGCAAATAGACATAATAAGCTTGGCCAGTCAATGCCGATTGTTAACCATAAAATTAAAACACCTAAAAATATAAAAATAATTCCAAATGCATCACTGTTTAATCCGTTAACACTAGGAATAAATTGCCCTACAAAACAAAGAATTATACAAATTGGAATAATAATGGCTCTAAATATTTTATTATCTTTTAATTTAGTTTTCATTTTTCTTTATACGTAAAATATCGTGTTCATTTAAATCAAATGGACATTTAATATAGACTTTTTGTTTAATTTTTTTGACTTCATCTAAAGGTGTTTTATATAAATCAAAAATCTCTTCAACTGTAAATTTTTTATTAAATGAAACGTTTGAAGAAAGAATTTCAAGTTCATCACCTTTTTTAAATTTATTACGATGTTCAACTAAAACATAATCATCTTTAGTTTTTTCTAAAACGACAGCTACATATTTATAAGTTTCGATTTGTCTTGACGAAACTAAATTTTCTTTATGTTCATCTCCATAATAAAAACCAGTTGTAAAATCTCTATTTGATGTCTTTTTCAATTCATTTATATAATCAAAATCAGGTTTTTGTTTATTATAAAAATTATCTATTGCTCTTCGATAAGCATTTGTTACTGTAGCAACATAATAATTTGATTTCATTCTACCTTCAATTTTTAAAGAAGTAATACCTGAATTATAAATATCTTCAATGTAATTAATCATACAAAGATCTTTACTATTTAAAACATATGAGCCATGATTATCCTCTTCAAAAGGGAAGTATGTTGTTTCGTCATTATCATTTTTAATTCCTAAAGCAAAATTCCATCTACATATTTGAGCACATTCGCCTTTATTAGAATCTCTACCAGTTAAATAATTAGATAATAAACATCTTCCACTATAAGAAATACAAATTGCTCCATGGGCAAAGCATTCTATATCAATTTCTTCTCCAATTGCTTCTTTAATTTCTTTTATTTCTTTAAAAGATAATTCACGAGCTAAAACTAGTCTTTTTGCACCTAATTCAACCCACATTTTGGCACTATAAATATTTGTAACATTTGCTTGAGTAGAAACATGTAATTCTAACGATGTATATTTTTTTACTAATGAAGCAATACCAAAATCACTAACAATAACTCCATCAACATGGTTTTCATCTAAAAATTTTAAATATTCTATCATTCCGTTAAAATCATTATTATGAGCTAATATATTTACTGTTACATAAACTTTAACGTTATGTTCATGAGCATAATTCACCGCTTTAATAATTTCATTTTCATCAAAATTTGATGAAAATGCTCTTAATCCAAACTTTTTTCCACCAAAATATACAGCATCCGCACCAAAATGTATTGCTGTTACCATTTTTTCAAAATCACCAGCTGGAGACAATAATTCTAACTTTTTCATAACGATAGTATGATACTTTAATTTTATTAACTTTAAAATGTATTTAATAAAATTTATGCATATTTTTGAATAATTTTCTAAAAAAATGATATAAATGTAATTAATAAATTTTTAGGAGTATAAATAATTTTATGAAATATGTAATTATTGGAGGAGTTGCAGCTGGAGCATCCTTTGCAACAAGATTAAGAAGATTAGATGAAAATGCCGAAATTAAAATTTTTGAAAAGACAAATTTTGTCTCATATGCTAATTGCGGTCTTCCATATTATATTTCTGGAACAATTAAAGAAAAAGAAAGTTTAACTTTACAAAGCCCAGCATCTTTAAAAGAAAGATTTAATATTGATGTTTTTGTTAATTCCGAAGTTAAAAATGTTTTTCCTTCAGAACATAAAATTAAAGTATTAAATTTAAAAACTAATGAAGATTTTGAAGAAAATTATGATAAATTAATTATTGCTACTGGTGCAGAAGCTATAAAAATTGCACCATTAAGTAATAAAATTTTTGAATTAAAAACAGTTGAAGATACTTTAAAAATCAAATCTTATATAACAAAAAATAATGTAAAAAGCACCATTATAATTGGTGGAGGTTTTATTGGTTTAGAAATTTTAGAAAATTTAAAGAAATTAAATCTGAATTTAACACTTTTAGAAGGTAGCTCTCACTGTTTAGCAAATTTAGATGATGAAATGGCATCTTTAATTCATCAAGAAATAATCTCTAAAAATATTTCTTTAAATTTAAATACGATGGTTCAAAAAGTAGAAGAAAACGATAAAGAAGTCATAGTTCATACTAATAAAGGTATTTTTAAAGCGGATATTTTAATTCAATCAATTGGCGTAAAAGCATCTTCAACTTTATTAAAAGATATTAGTCAATTAGCAATTAAAGATTCGATAAAAGTTGACTCTAATTTTGAAACGGACTTTAACGATATTTATGCTATTGGCGATGTTATTTCTTTACCATCATTATTTGATGGTAAAGAAATATATATACCTTTAGCTGGAAATGCGAATAAAGAAGGAAGAGAATTGGCTTCTAATTTATTATTAAATGAAAAAATTGATATAAAACCAATCGGAACATCAATTTTAAAAGTATTTTCATTAAATGGAGCATCTACTGGATTAAATGAAACTCAAATAAAATTAAAAAATATTCCTTATGATAAGATTTATTTATCGCCATTTAATCATGCATCTTATTATCCTGATCCAAAAATGATGATTATAAAAGTTTTGTTTAATAAAAAAACTTATGAAATACTTGGTGCTCAAATAGTTGGAGAAGAAGGAGTTGATAAAAGAATCGATCTTTTGTCTATGGCAATTAAATATAAAATTAAAGGATATGATTTAAAGAAAGCCGAATTAAGTTATGCTCCTCCTTTTGGTAGTGCTAAAGATCCAATTAATATGATTGGTTATATGATTGAAAATATTAAAAACGGATTAGTTAAACAATTTTTTAGTGAAGATATTGAAAATATCAAAAACGATTCAACAAAAATGTTAGTTGATGTAAGAACTAGAGAAGAATTTGCTGATTATCATATAGAAAATAGTATAAATATCCCGATTGATGAATTAAGAAATAACTTAGATAAATTAAATAAAGACAAAGAAATTTGTTTAATTTGTTTAAGTGCGGTTAGAAGTTATATTGGTTGTCGAATTTTATCTCAAAAAGGTTATAATTGTTCCCACCTTGCTGGAGGAATGAGGGTTTATCAAATTTTCAAAATGACTAAAAATTAAAATTCCATTAAATTTGCTTTTAAAGTGAATATTAAAAAAATATTTAGCATTCTTGTACTATGTACTGGGTGGGTGATCCTTTTATAAGAATCCCATTCTTATTATATATTTATATATAAATATATAGTTTTGTTAAATTTGTTTTTGATATGTCTTTAAAAGACTAATATAATCTTTAGGGAAAAATATTATGATAAAAGATTTAACAAATGAATTTAGAAATGGGAAAATTCTTCCTTTAGTATTTAAACTGGTTATTCCAGCGGTTATTGCTCAATTAATAACTTTTTTATATAACCTTGTTGATAGAATGTATGTTTCATCAATCGAAGGAATTGCAACTGAAGCTTTAGCTGCATTAGGAATTGTTTTACCAATAACTATTATTGTTCAAGCTTTTGCTAATTTAATTGGATTAGGTGCTTCACCAAAAGCCAGCATGGCTTTAGGTGAAGCTGATAATAAAAAAGCTAACAAAATATTTAACAATTCTTTTGTTTTATTAGTTTTAATAGGAGTTTTATTAACAGTAATTTTGTTTATTTTTGCTAAAGATATCGTGATCCTTTTTGGATGTCCAGAAAAATCAATAAGCTATGCAACAAATTACTTAAAAATTTATTCATTAGGTAGTGTTTTTATAATTCTTGTTCAAGGTTTGAATCCTTTTATTAGTGCACAAGGCCATAGCATAATCGCAATGGGCACAACTTTACTTGGAGCAGTAGCTAATATTATTTTAGATCCAATTTTTATTTTTAATTTCAATCTTGGTGTTGATGGCGCGGCTATTGCGACAGTAATTTCTCAATTTTTATCTTTTATTTGGATAGTTGCCTTCTTTTTAAATAAGGGCTCTACTTTTAAATATAAATTTAAAGATATGATATTAAATTATAAACTTATTGGTGGATTTTTATTTTTAGGCTTATCTCCATTTATAATGACTTTTACAGAAAGTTTAATTCAAATAGTTTTTAATGTATGTTTAAAAACTTCTACAGGTGGTGAAAGTAGCAGTTATACAGCTGCTTTAACGATTATGTTAAGCGCTTTACAATTAATTTCACTTCCTTTAAATGGCTTAGGATATGGAATCGCACCTTTTGTCAGCTTTAATTATGGAACCGGAGATAGTTATAGACTTAAAAAAGGAATTAGCTATACATTTTTAATTGCATTGATTTTTTGCATTCTTATTTATACTTTATCTATGACATTTCCAGAGATTTATGGATATATTTTTAATGCTGATGAGGAAGTAATGCAATTATTAAAATCATATTTACCTTTATTTATTATGGGAACTATTATGTTTCCTGTTCAAATGACCTTGCAAAACATTAATGTTGCTTTGGGACAAGGGAAGAGTGCTGTTATTTTAGCAAAAATGAGAAAAGTTATCATTTTAATCCCATTATGTTTCCTTTTAACTCATTTCCTTGGTTTTAAGGGAGTTTATATGAGTGAAGGCATTGCCGATTTAACAGCGGGCATCATTACATCTATTGTTATTTTTACTACTTTTCCAAAAGTAATCAAAAAAAGAAGTGAAGAAGTATTAAAACAAAAAAATGAATCTTTAAACAATATTAAAAAATAATTTTTAAATTAAATTTATAATATGAGAAAATAGCTTTATGAATAAAGAAGAAATAATTAAAAAATTTAAAATGGAGATTCACCCTGAAGGAGGATATTTTGTTGAAACTTATAAAAGTGAAATTAATTATTCCTCGACAAAACAAACTTTATATTCTTCTATTTTATTTTTGCTTGGAAATAATGATATTTCTCATCTGCATATATTAGAAGAAGATGAACTTTGGTATTTTCAAGGCGGAGATTCTTGCACTATTATTGATATTGATAGTGAATATAATGTTAGATTTATAAAATTAGGTATTGGAAACAATGAAATTCCTCAATATTTGGTTAAAAAAGGACATATTTTTGGTTCAAAGTATATTGGAAAAACATTTACACTTGTTGGTTGTATGGTGTCTCCTTCATTTACTTATGACCATTTTAAATTAATTAAAAAAGATGAATTAATAGACAAATTAGATAAAAAAGTTTTTGAAAGAATTCAAGACATGTTTATTGATTAAATCTTTAAATTTTTATTAATATTTATTTATAATTAAAAAAATATGGAAAAATTAGATGCAAAATTAAGAAAAAAGAAAATTAATCCACCTAATAAATTTATTTATTGTTTACTAGGTTATTTTTGGAAATTCACGGTAGCAAAAAAATATCATATAGAAACTACTTTTATCGATGATCCAAGAAAAGAAAAAGGACCTTATATTTTATTGAGTAATCACGCTTCAAGAATGGATTATATTTTTACTGCCACCCCATTATTACCACATACTTTTAATTTCGTTGCAGGCTATAATGAATTTTTTAGAAGTCATTTAAAAGGTATTTTTTCACTTCTTCATGAAATTCCAAAGAAAAATTTTACTCCTGACATGTATGCTTTAACGGAGATGAAAAGAGTCCTCAATAAGGGTGGAAGAGTTACTCTTTTTCCAGAAGGAATGTCTTCTATAAGTGGAGGTAGTCAACCAGTAGCACTTGGAAGTGCAAAATTATTAAAATTTTTAAAAGTTCCTGTTTATTTAGCAAATATTAAAGGTGCTTATTTAGTCTCACCTAAATATAATTTAAAAGAAAGAAAAGGAAGAGTCGAAGTTTCTTTTAAAAAATTATTCGATGTCGATACTTTAAAACAAATAAACGAAGAAGAAATTACTTCGATATTAAATAAAGAAATTTATACAAACGATTATGAATATAACGAAATTAAAAAAAGTCATTATAAAGATAAAGATTTAATTAAAAACATTGAACAACTTTTATATAAATGTCCTAGATGTGGTGAAGAATTTAAAAATTTCACCAATGAAGATTATATTGAATGTTCATCTTGTCATAATAAAGTTTATATGAATGATATGTATCAACTTTATATTAAAGAAGATGCTAATAAATATTTTAAAAATCCTAAATTATGGTTTGATTTTGAAAGAGAAGAAGTAAAAAAAGAAATTCAAAATGAAGATTTTGAATTTAAAGAAGAAGTAGAAATTGGATTTTTAGATGAATATAAATATTTGAAACATCAAAAAACAAGTAATATTGAAGGTAAAGGAATTTTAAAAATTAATCATAATGGGATATTTTTTGAAGGTAAAAGAAAAAATGAAGAATTTAATTTTTCTTTAACATTGAATGAAACTCCTACTTATGAAATGTGTACCGATGCTTCAAGATTTTATACATTTTTAAAAGGTGAATTTATTGAATTCTATCCTAAAAGAAATTCAACAATTAAATGGCTTTTAGTTACTGAAGAGATGCATAGATTGCATGATGGTAAATGGAAAGATTATGAATAAAGAAAAAAGTTAATATTTGAAATTCAATATTAACTTTTTTAATTCTTTATCTTTTAATAAATTTTCCAATTCTTCCTTATTTGATATATTTATATCTTTTAATGAAAAATATAAATAATTTATTAATTTATCATTCAAATTTTTAGCCTTTAAATACATTTTTTCGTCAAAATTATTAATTGTTTCTTCAATTAATGTTAATAAGATTCTTCGAATATAAGCCAAAATAGATTTTTCTATCCAGAATAAAGTTTTTGATAAATCGTAGTTTTTCTTATTTAAAATATTTATAGTTTTTAAATATATTGGAAGAGCATCTAAAGAAGTGTGGTATAAATCGATATAGATGTAATTATACTTATTTAAATCGCTCTTTTCTAAATAAGTGAGAGCGTTTTCGTTAATAACATTTATTTTTTCTTTATTTATAAATTGCTCATATAAGTTTTCTTTAAATAAAGAAATTACTTCTTTAGATAATTCAATAACATCAATTTTAGTGACTTCATTTTTTAAAGCACTCATGAAAGGAAAATATCCTAAACCTAATCCTAAAACTAAAATATTTCCTTTTACCGTTTTAATATCATCTTCCATTGTTTCGATTTCATGAGGAGTTATACTCATCCAAACTTCATCATTTTTAACAAGTTCAATGTATTTAAAAGGTTTAGAAAAGTATCCAACATTATTTATTTCTTGAAAATAATTATTTTCTCTTACATCAATGTCTTTATATAAAAAACATTCGTATGGATTAAAATGATTTATATTTAATGAAAGATTATTTATTTTGTAAGAATTTTTAGTTAATTTTATTGTTTTATAATATTCATTTGATGAATATTTGTTTTCATCTAACAAGATGAAATTATCTAATGAATATTTTTTTGCCAAATTATAAAAATCATGATCCGATGGATCAATTTCTAATTTGTCCAAAAAATATAAGTAGTAGTTATTATTGAATGAGCTAATAAGTTCATTTTTATTAACAAATGGAGAAAAGTTTGTTAAAAAATCATTGTAAATGTTATCAATTAGTAAATTTTCTTCTTTTGTATTTAAAAATTTATATATTTCTTTTTTATTTAATGTAATTTTCATTTATTTTCCATCCATAAAACTTGTTGATATTTTCTTTTCTTGCTTAAGTGGGAAATATTTTTCTTTTCCTAAAGCGATAGATTTAATTAAAAAAGCCATATTTCTACCTAAAACACGCATAGTTTGTAATCCTTCCAAATCTTTTAAGGTGTCTTCTTTGTTATAACCATGGACGTTATTCCAATATTGAGAAGATACAACTGGCATATTTCTAATTGTAAAAAATTTATTCAATTGATCAAACGTTGAAGAACAACCTGCTCTTCTAGCTGAAACAACACTGGCACCTACTTTAAAAGAAAGATCGTAATTACACGAATAAAACATTCTTGTTAATAGATTCAAAAGACTTCCGTTTGCATTTGAAAAATAAACAGGTGAGCCAACCACTAATCCATCACATTCTTTTAATTTGAGAACTAATTCATTAGCTAAATCATCAAAAACACATTTACCGATTTCACGACATTTTTTGCAAGCAATACAACCACGTATATCTTTAGAACCAATATCAACAATTTCAGTTTGAATTCCCTCTTCATTCAAAGTCTTAGAAACTTCTAATAATGCTGTTTTTGTACATCCGTCTTTATTTGGACTACCATTTATTAATAATGCTTTCATACTTTACCTTCTATTTAATTTTTAAGCCATCTTTAAATGCATCGCCAACTATATCTTTTACTAATAAATATTTATTATTCATTGGATCGAAACTTATTGGTTCGAATTTATTAATATCAATTTTATTTTTTTCGTTAAGAATAGATTCATCAATTGAAACATTAACGATTTTACCACGTAAAATACAAATTTCTTCATTATAAGAGATTAATTCACATTCTAATGTAAGTGGCAATTCATCGATTAAAGGAGCGTTAATAAATTTACTTTTTGTTGTATGCATGTTTGCTTTAGCGATTTTATTATTTTCTTTATTACCGCTTACTATTCCAAAATAGTCGCATTCAGCAACATATTTTTTTGTTGCAGATGAAACAGTAAAAGCCTTGTTTAACAAAATATTTTTTGTTGTTTTGTGATCAGAAGAAATGCAAATTGAGATTTCATTTTCTTCGCTAATTCCTCCCCACGCTGCATTCATTGCATCTGGATTATTATTTTCGTCATATGATGCAATAATTAAAACAGGTTGTGGATAAATATATGTTTTTACTCCAAAGTCTTTTCTCATGAAAATCTCCTTTTAAAAAATTACATAAAATTATATGATATTTAAATTATAAAAATAAGATATAATTATAAAGAAGTCGGTTTTATGAATAATTCAATTTTAAGTTTAATCGAACAAATAACGCCAACAAGAAATCTCAATTTATTCTATATCATTATAGATTCGATTTTTTTGATTGTTTTGGGGATTTTATTGCTTTATAAGAAAAGATATCAGACTTTAATTTTTGGACTTTTCGGGGGAGTTATATATTTAATTGTTGATTATTGTGGTTTTTATTTATTAGCTCACTCTAGAGTTATTATGATAAATAATGAAATCGCTTCAAATTTACAGACTTTCTTAATTTTAACTTGGATGTCATTGTCTTATGGTTTTACAAATTTTGTATTTATATGGGTTTGTTTAGCAAAAGATAAGTATTTGAAAATTTGGTTAAGTTTAATTGTTGGTTGGTGGATAGTTGCCCCTACAATTGCATCTTTAGGTGGAGAGGCTACTATTCAAACTTCAAGAACTACAAATGAATATCATGGTTTGATGGGCGTTGCCTTAGTTTTTTCTTATTTAACACTTATAATAATTATGTTTATTAAAAAGAAAATGTTTGTTAATATTTTAACTCTTAATTTAATAGGTATTTCTGTTCAATTTGCTTGGGAATTTGCGCTATTGATTAATGGCATAAGACCTATGAATGAGTTATCAATTAAAACTTTATTGGTTAATTCATGTATTGAAACAAATTTAGGAATGCCGGCAATACTGTTGATTTTTTATTTAGCTAGAAGAAGATATAACGAGGATCTTTCAAAAGCAAATAGCGATGGTGTTCAATTTGGAATTTTAAGTTTAAGAAAAGAGAGTGTTTAGAGGTTATTTATGAACGTAAAAGAAATTATTGCTAAAAATATTTCTGGTTTAAGAAAACAAAAAGGGATGACTCAAGCTGAACTTGCTGATAAATTATGTTATTCCAATAAATCAATATCAAAATGGGAAAGAGCTGATTCTTTACCTGATGCAGAAATGTTATATAAAATTGCAATATTTTTTGGTGTTGATGTTAATTATTTATTTGAAGAACATGAATATAATAAGATTAACGATGAACAAAATAGGTTATTAGAAAAGAAAAACTTAAGATTTAAATTGGCTTTTGTCGTAACAACAGTATTAATTTTGCTTATGCTTTCAAGCATTTTAGTTTTTTCTTTACTTAGATATTTATCTATTACACCTGCCTTAATCACAGGAACTATATTTTTATTTATTGCTGGATTATGTTTCTTAGTAGAAGCGATACTTATTGTTTTAAAATATTATAAATATACAAAAATTTTAACATCTTTAATACTTTGGACAATTGTTTTAGGAGTTTTCCTTTTAATACCAAGTTTCCCACTTGTAGTAATGTTGGCAATTGGAATTGTAATACAATCTGTTATCGTTGTTTTCCCAAAATTAGATATTATTTTTACTAGTTTGCATAAAAAGAAAAAACAAGAAGAAATATTTGAAAAAAAAGAGAACCAAAAATAATTTGGTCTCTTTTTTTCTTTTATAATTAAAAAAATAGCGTATAATACTTTTTGTTTTTGAAGGAGAATTTAATGGAAAATTTTGTTATTAGTTGTTGCTCAACCGCCGATTTAACTAAACAACATCTTGATGACCGTAAAATAAAATATTTATGTTTTCATTACTTCTTAGATAATGTTGAACATGTTGATGATTTTGGAACAACAATTCCAATGTCTCAATTCTACCAAATGATGGTTGATGGAATTATAACTAAAACCTCACAAATTAATGTTGATACATATTTAAATTATTTTGAAAGTTTTCTTAAAGAAGGAAAAGATGTTCTTCATTTAACTTTATCTAGCGGTATTAGTGGTACATATAACAGTGCTTGCATAGCCAGAGATATGTTAAAAGAAAAATATCCTGATAGAAAGTTATATGTTGTTGATTCACTCGCAGCTTCCAGTGGTTTTGGAATGTTGGTAGATTTAGCAGCTGATTTAAGAGATGCAAATAAAAATATCGATGAAATTTATGAATGGTTACTCGAAAATAGATTAAATATTAATCATTGGTTCTTTTCTACCGATTTAACTTTCTTTATTAGAGGCGGAAGAATATCTAAAACAAGCGGAACTATTGGAAATATGCTTCATATTTGTCCACTCATGAACGTTGATAAAGAAGGAAAATTAATTCCTCGTGAAAAAATACTTGGCAAGAAAAAAGTTATATTAAGAATTGTTGAAGTTATGAAAGATCTTGCAAAAGATGGAACAAATTATGATGGAAAATGTTATATTTCACATTCCGCTTGCATCGAAGACGCTGCTCTTGTTAAAAAACTTATTGAAGAAAAATTCCCAAAATTAAAAGGAAAAGTAGAAATTTTTGATATCGGTACAACTATTGGTTCTCATACAGGACCTGGAACAGTCGCTTTATTCTTTGTTGGTAAAAAAAGAGAAAATTAATCTAAAATTGATTCGTACTTTGTTACTTCCTTTTTGATTTCTTCTAAGAAAAGTCTTGCGGCTTTTGAAAGAGCTATTTCTGTTTTCCAAACTAAATCAAGATAGGAAATTAATTTAGGTCTTAATTCTCTAAAAGTTAATTCGCTTTCTCCAGTTGTATTAATTAATTTATCAATTGTAAATGCATAACCTAAGCCATCCTTAACTAAAATTGATGCATTATATATAAGATTATATGTTGCAACAATATTAAGGTCGCTTAGGTTTTTATTTAACCAAATTTTTATCATATTTGTATGGGCGGAAGGATTTGAAAGAAGAAGTGGTTTGCCATTTAAATCTTCAGGAAGAATAAATGAGCGATTAGCAAGTTCGCTATCTTTTCTCATTAATATACCCCATGTATTAAAATATGGGAGTTTTAAAAAATTGTATTCAGTTATAGGTGCAGGTTCAATCAAAATACCAAAATCAATAGTTCCTTTTTCTAATCTTTTGATTACTTCGCTTGTTGCTCCGCTATAAATATCTAATTTAACTAATGGGTATTTTTTATGAAATTTTTTAAAAACGTTGCCAATTATATTCATGGCATAAGATTCTCCGCCAGCAATTCTAATTGTTCCGGTTACTTTATTTTCATCGACGTTAATTATTTTAATGTCAGAATCGATTTTATCGAATAAATCAATTATTTGTCTTGCTTTGTTTTTTAAATAATAACCTTCCTCTGTTAATATCATGCCTTTTCCTCTTTTAAAGAGAGGTTTACCAATTTCAGCTTCTAAATCTTTGAGTTGTCTTGTAATGTTTGGTTGAGAAGTATGAAGAAAAACTGCGGCTTTTGAAATGTTTCCTAGCTCTGCAACAGCTAAAAAATATCTTAATGTTCTTATTTCCATAAATTGTTAACACCTCTGAAGTATAATTATTAATTATATTTTAATATATAATATAAATATTTAACATAAAAAATATATATTTTTATAATATGCATGTATTTTATGAATTATTTGGGAGGTAATATGAAAGATATAAAAGTTGTTTGTCACATGTATACAACCATAGATGGAAAAATCAATGAGAGTTTAAAAAATTATCCTGAAAATGAAGATTGCGACTATGCAGGTAAATTATATGAAGATTTAATCTTTGAAAATTCTAAAATATGGGGATGCGGCAGAGACACTGTTTAAAGCGACATAAAAGTTGATTTATCAAAATTTGATACTGATTCTATTTCCTTTAAGGAAGTTTTATAGTTAAAGATGATTACTATTTTGTCGTTTTTGATAGATATGGAAAAAACTATTACGATGTAAATTACTTTGACTATGCAGATCATAAAGGAAGATTAATTATATGTTTAACAAAAAAAGTAGACAAAAAATATCTTTCTTATTTAAGAAATATGGGTATAGGTTATCTAATTTGTGGTGACGAAGATCTCGATTTAAATTTATTTTTAGAAAAAATAGTTAAATATTATGGATTTAAAACATTCTATTTAACCGGTGGTCCAAGAATAAATTCTTCATTTATAAAAAAAGATTTAGTTGATGAAATTTCTTTAATTGTTTGCCCTGGAATTCAAGGCGGAAGAAAAGAATTAACTTTTGTCGGGGATGACAATAATGATCTTTTCCTAAATTCTTTAATCTTAAAGAAGCAAAAGCGTGTGACCATAACGTATTAAAATTAACCTATTCCAAGGACTAAAAGAAAAATTTGACATATATATTTATTAAAACTATAATTTTAATCCCAAATATAAAAGAGGATTAATAATTATGGAAAATAAAGATTTATTCGAAATAGCTTTAAAAACTGTAAATCACCATTATATTGAAAATTATGGTGAATACGGTCAAGTAGCTTGTGCAATTCTTTCAGAAAACAATAAAGTTTATACTGGTTTATGTATTGATTTATCATGTTCTTTAGGAATGTGCGCTGAACAAGCGGCAATTGCTGAAATGTTAAAGTCAGGTGAAACAAAAATTAAAAAATTAATTGCTGTTCATGAAGGCGGAGTTATTTATCCTCCGTGTGGGAGATGCCGTGAATTTATCTATGAAATAAATAGAGAAAATTTAGAAGCAACGATACTTTTACCTAATTTAAAAGAAATTAAATTAAAAGATTTATTACCATCTACTTGGATGGAATGTAAAAATTTAGAGAGTGATGATGGAACAAAATGAAGTAATAGAAAATAAAAGATTTGGTGAAGAAAGAGCTTTATATGATGCTCAAAATTTATTGATTAAAAATTGCTTATTTGTTGGAAAAGAAAATGGGGAATCAGCTTTAAAAGAAGCTAATCATGTGGTAGTTGAAAATTGTTATTTTGACTTAAAATATCCTTTTTGGCATGATGAAGATGTAAAAATTCTTTCTTCAACTATGACACCTAATTGTCGAGCTGCTTTATGGTATAGTAAAAATATTGAAATTGAAAATTCTAATGTTTTTGGGATTAAAGCACTTAGAGAATGTGAAAATATTTTAATTAAAAGAAGTAATATTTATTCGGTAGAGTTCGGATGGAAATCTAATAATATAAAAGGTGATACATTAATAATTACCGGTGATTATGCCTTTTTCATGGGGAAAAATATCGATTTATCTAATACTCGATATGAAGGAAAATATTCTTTTCAATATATAGAAGACTTAAATATTAAAGATTCTATTTTCGATACTAAAGATGCTTTCTGGCATTCAAAAAATATTGTTGTTAGAAATTCTTACATTAAAGGAGAATATTTAGGTTGGTATAGCGAAAATTTAACTTTAATCAATTGTGTTATCGAAGGAACTCAACCTTTATGTTATTGTAAAAATTTAAAATTAATTGATTGCGAGCTAAAGAATTGTGATTTAGCATTCGAATATAGTGAAGTTAATGCTTCAATTAAAGGCCATTTCAAATCAATAAAAAATCCAACAAGTGGAAAAATTGATGCTGAATTTGTCGAGGAAATTATTCTTAAAGAAAGTAAATTTCCTTTAAACTGTGATATAAATATTAAAAATAAAAATTACAAAGTCATCAAATAAATGATGGCTTTTTCTTTTTAAAAAACTTAGATAAATAATGTTTTAAAGAGATGGAAATATTAAAATAATTAAAGCGAGGAGGAAAGTTATGAAAATAGTTATTTTACAACCATTAGAAACAGATATTTCTTTTTATTTAAATAATGATATTTTTAAAAAACACCAAATATTTGAATATAAAACCAAAACAAACGATGAAGATGAATTAGTTAACAGAATTTCTGATGCTGATATTGTAATAAGCGATAACACGCCATTAACAAAGGAAATTTTATCTAAAAATCCACATTTAAAAGCACTTTTTATTGCTTTTAGTGGGTTGGACCATATTGATTTAAATTATTGTAATGAAAATAAAATTCAAGTTTTTAATGCAAGCGGATATTCAACAAATGCAGTAGCGGAATTAACTTTAATGTTTATTTTAATGTCTTTAAGAAAATTTAATGAATTAAACTATAAACATAAAACTATTGGAAGAGAATTGACCAACATGAAAATTGGCTTAGTCGGAATGGGTAATATTTCTAAAGAAGTTATTCATTTACTATCCGTTTTTAATAATTTAGAAATTTTATATTATTCAAAAAGTAGGCACTTAGAAATAGAAAACGAAAAAATAAAATTTAAAAGTAAAAAAGATTTATTAAAAGAATCAGATATTATCTCCTTGCATGTTCCTTTAAATGAAAAAACAACGAATTTTCTAGATGAATATGAATTTTCATTAATGAAAAAAGGAGTTATTTTAATTAATACCGCTAGAGGGAAATTGATTTCTAAAGAATCTTTATTAAAAGCTTTAAAGGATAATAAAATTTCATTGTACTTAAGTGATGTTTTTGAAATAGAACCACCATTAGATGATAATTATGATCTATTGCAATTTAAGAATGTAATTATTACACCACATATAGGCTTTTATACTAAAGAAGCAATGGAAAAAAGGGTAAAAATAATTTTTGAAAAATTGTCAACTTTTTTGATAAGTTATTAAAATAAATGTCAAAAGTAGTATAATCTTTATAAATAGTTATTATTAGGGAGATAAAATAATTATGCATTTAAGGAAAGAAGCTGTAGATATTATCGTTAATATCTGCAATAAGTACAAAAATGAGCCTTCTCCATTAATGTTAGTTTTATCTGAAACACAAAAAGAATATGGTTATATTCCTATTGAGGTACAAGAAATAATTTCCAAAGAACTCAATATTCCAGTTTCTGATATTTATGGAGTCGTCACATTTTATTCATTCTTCTCTCTTAAACCAAAGGGAAGATATGTTATTGGAGTTTGTCTAGGAACTGCTTGTTATGTCAAAGGTAGTCAAAATATTCTAGATAAATTTTCTGAACTTTTAAAAATTAAACCAGGCCAAACTAGTGAAGACGGTTTGTTCACATTGGATGCTTTAAGATGTATAGGGGCTTGTGGAATTGCACCAGCAATTTCAATCAATGGTAAAGTTTATCCAAAAGTAACTTTATCCCAAGTACAACAAATAATTGATGAATATCGTAAAAAGGATAAGGAAGGTTAAACAATATGGCGGTAAAAAAGATTAAAAGTGTCGAAGAATTAGAGAAAAAAATTTCTACTTGCTCATCTTGTTTAGAAAAGAAATTCAATGGAAAAGATGGCAAAAGACATATTGTAGTTTGTGGTGGAACTGGTTGTTTATCTTCTGATTCTCAAGGGATAATCGACAAATTAAATTCCTTAATAAAAGAAAAGAAACTTGAAGATAAAATTACAGTTAACGTTGTCGGCTGTTTTGGATTCTGTTCACAAGGACCATTCGTTAAAATTTTCCCTGAAGATAGACTTTATCATGCTGTTAAAATTTCAGATTGTGAAAGAATAATTGATGAAGATATTATTGGTGGAAAATGTATCGAAGATCTTCTCTATGAGGATCCAAATACTCACCAAAAAGTTGAAAAACAAGAAGATATTAATTTCTATAAAAAACAATTACGTATTGCACTTCATGGATGTGGAACAATAAATCCTGAAATAATTGATGAAGCATTAGGATATGATGCCTTCAAAGGCTTAATTAAAGCATTGAGTATGGATAGACAAAAAGTTATTGATGAAATTCTTTTGTCTGGTCTTAGAGGAAGAGGAGGCGGAGGCTTCCCAACAGGAAGAAAATGGCAATTCGCTTATGATCAAGAAAACGACACTAAGTATGTTGTTTGTAATGGCGATGAAGGTGATCCAGGTGCATTTATGGATCGTTCAATCCTTGAAGGTAACCCAGTTGCTGTAATTGAAGGTATGATGATTGCTGGTTATGCAATTGGCGCTCAAAATGGTTATTTTTATGTTCGTGCCGAATATCCTGTTGCCGTTAGAAGATTGTCTTTGGCCATTAAAGAGTTAGAAGAAGTTGGCCTTTTAGGAGACAACATTTTAGGCAGTGGATTTAGTTTTAGATGTCATGTTCGTTTAGGTGCTGGTGCATTTGTTTGTGGAGAAGAAACTGCATTATTAAATTCTATTGAAGGTAAAAGAGGTATGCCTCGTCCAAGACCTCCATTCCCTGCAGTTAAAGGTTTATGGGATAAACCAACAATTATTAACAATGTTGAAACATTAGCCAATGTTCCATATATTTTGAGAATAGGTGGTGCTGAATTTGCAAAAGTTGGTACAGATAAGAGTAAAGGTACAAAAGTATTTGCTCTTGGTGGAAAAGTTAAAAATGTTGGATTAGTTGAAGTACCTATGGGAACCACCTTACGTGAATTAATTTTTGATATTGGCGGTGGTATTCCAAACGATAAACGTTTCCAAGCTATCCAAACAGGTGGCCCTTCTGGAGGATGTTTAACTATGAATGAGTTAGATACTCCGATTGATTTTGATAATTTAATTGCCAAAGGATCTATGATGGGTAGTGGCGGTGCAATCGTTATGGACGAAGATAACTGTATGGTTGATGTCGCAAAGTTTTACCTTGAGTTTATTTGTGATGAAAGTTGCGGAAAGTGCTCTCAATGTCGTATTGGAACAAAACGTTTATTGGAAATATTAACGAAAGTTACCGATGGTAAAGCCACAATGGAGGATTTAGATAAACTAGAACAACTTTCTGAATCGATTCAAGTTGGTTCCTTATGTGGTTTAGGTCAAACTGCACCAAATCCAGTTTTATCAACACTTTCAAAATTTAGAGATGTTTATGAAAGACATGTCATTGATAAAAAATGTGATGCAGGAATTTGTAAAAACTTGATTTCATTTACAATTGACCCTGAAAAATGTAAAAAATGTTCATTATGTTCAAGAAACTGTCCAGTTAATGCAATTAGCGGAACGGTTGGCAAAACCCCATTTGTTATTGATCAAAGTAAATGTATTAAATGTGGTAGTTGCTTAAGCTCTTGTAAATTTGGAGCTATTAGCAAAAAGTAGGGGGCGAATGTTATGGCAAAAATTACTATATATATTGAGAATAGACCTTATCTTGTTGATGATGATTTAACTATATTAGAAGCAGCTAAAGTTTGTGGATACAATATTCCTAGCCTTTGTACTTTTAAAAAAGGAAGATGTTCATTAGCATCTTGTAGAGTCTGTTTAGTAAAGGTCGAAGGAGAAAGAAGACTTGTTCCTTCTTGTGCATATCCTGTTAGAGATGGTATGAAAATTTCAATTTCTGATCCTTCTGCAGTTATAGCTAGAAGAACAAGTGTCGAATTATTACTTTCTAATCACTATTATAATTGCCAAGCTTGTAGAAAAAATGGACAATGTGAATTGTTGGAAGTTGCTAGAAGAGTTGGCGCAAGACCTGAAGTTTATGTTGGCGAAAAAACTTCAACTACCTATGATGATATTGCACCTGGCCTTGTTAGAGATACTTCAAAATGTATCTTGTGTGGAAGATGTATTGAAGCATGTAAAGATGCTCAAGGCATTGGCATTTTGGGTTTTGAAAATAGAGGTTTCAAAACAATTGTATCTCCAGCCGGAAATCGTTCCTTTAATAATGTTCCATGTATTCAATGTGGACAATGTACTTTAGTTTGTCCAACAGGCGCATTAATGGAACACAGCGAAATCGAAAAATTAGATGAAGCATTTAAAGAAGGAAAATATGTTATTGTTCAAACAGCTCCAGCAGTTAGAGCTGCTCTTGGTGAAGAATTTGGTGATCCAATTGGAACAAATTCAAGAGGAAAAATGGTTGCTGCATTACACCGTTTAGGATTTTATCGTGTATTTGATACTAACTTTGGTGCTGATTTAACAATTTGCGAAGAAGCTAATGAATTTGTTCATAGAGTTATTACAAAAACTCCTGGACCAATGATTACATCTTGTTCACCAGGATGGGTAAATTATTGTGAATATTATTATCCAGAACTTTTACCACATCTTTCTACTTGTAAATCTCCTCATGAAATGGTTGGAGCTATTATTAAATCATATTATGCTGAAAAACATAATATTGATAGATCACAAATTTGTGTTGTTTCAATTATGCCTTGTACCGCTAAAAAGTTTGAAAAAGAAAGAGAAGGTAATAAGGTAGATGGAATTGCTGATGTTGATGTTGTTTTAACTACACGTGAATTAGCACAAATTATTAAAAGAAGTGGTATTAGTTGGGAAAAATTACCTTCTGAAGAATTTGATGATGATTTAATTGGTGATTATAGTGGTGCTGGAGTTATTTTTGGAGTTACTGGAGGAGTCATGGAAGCTGCTTTAAGAACTGCTTATTATATTTTAACTTCCAATGAACTTGAGCCAATTGAATTTACTCCATGCCGTGGACTTGAAGGAATTAAAGAAGCTTCTTTAAAAATCTTAGGTAATACATATAATGTTGCAATGGCTTCAGGAATGAAAAATGCTAAGATTTTATTAGATGAAATTAAAGAAGGGAAATCAAAATACGATTTCATTGAAATTATGGGTTGCCCAGGAGGATGTATTAATGGTGGAGGTCAACCATATGTAACACCATTATTCCTTCCAAAAGAAGAAGATAATATTCTTGATACTTATGTTGGAAAAAGAGCAAAAGTATTATATGAAGAAGACCGTAATCGTAAGATTAGAAGAAGTCATTTAAATCCTGATATTAAAAAGCTTTACAATGACTATTTAGGTGAATATGGTTCGAAAAAAGCTCATAAATTATTACATACAACATATAATCCAAATAGAGAAAGATATCCCGATTTAAAAATTGGTGAATAATTAAACAAAATTAATAAAATATGTCCCTTTTCTATAAGAAGTAAGGGACATATTTTTATTTTTCTCATATAATAAATATTGTTATGAATATTATTAGAAAATATAACTATTTAAAATTAGTGGTCTCATTAGTTTTAATAGCTGCTGGTTTATTATTTTGTATTTTTTCTGCCCATCCTAATATGGATGTTTTTTTAGGTTATTTAATTGCTTCACTATTAATATTAATTTCAACATTATTAATTATTTATACTTTTATTAACCAATCTAAAAACTTTTTTATGGTTTTTATATATATATTACTTATTGCTTTAAGCGTAATAATTTTCCTATTTCCACAAGTATTTGTTTTATCTATTCCTGTTGTTATTGGAGTATTTTTAATTGGAGTAGGAGTAATATTTATAATCAAATTTATTATTTTAAAAAGAGTTTCTTTAAAAAGTTTGTTCAATCTTTTCCAACTTCTTGGATGTTTAATTTTAATTGCTGTAGGAATATTATTTTGTGTTTTTTATCATAAAATAGATGTTTATATTACTTCTTTTATTATAGGAATTCCATTATTTATTTTAGGAATAATCGGACTTATTTTAACCTTCATTGGAATGATGAGACATCATCGTGAAGTTGAAATTTATGTTGGTGATTTTAATAAAAAAGAAATAAAAGATAACCAAGAAGAATTAAAAAAACATTCTAAGACACATAAAAAGAAATAATTATTAATTATTAAAAATTGATAAATATAAATCTAACTCATCTTTTGTTATTCCAGCATGAGTTCCTTTCATCTTAAATTTTTTATCTTCTTTATTTACAAACATTTTTGAAGAAGTAGCTAAAAGGATAAAATCACCGATTGTATTATCAAAAAACTCATTTGTTTTAGTAATTTTTGGACCTAAAATTTCACTATTAAATAATTCTTTTTTTGTGAACAAAATGAAATCATCTTTGTATTTTTTATTATAAATATCGATAAATTTTTCTTTATCTTTTACAAAGAAAGAAGCAAAACGTGGTTCAACAGTAAAAATTTGATTTTTTGTTTCTTCCGTTAATGTTTCAATTAATTCGTTGTCATCATATAAAGGAAGATATTCAATATCTTTAAAACCATGATCAGCTATTAATATGAAAAGTGTATCAGGATTTTCGTTAATTAATTCCTTAGTTTTGTTTTCTAAATATATTAAAACGTTTTTAATTTTTTCATCTTTAATTCCTGCTTCATGTAAAGAATGATCAGGTTCGGTAGAATAAGCATAAACAAAATCGTATTTTTTTATAGATTCATTAACAACGTCAAAAAATTTATTGAAATCATCGTGTTTATTTTGATCTTTATAGGTTAAAGATTTTATTGTTGTAGCAATATTTTTATTATTTTTTTCATTAATTATTTCATCAATAAATTCAGGTTTCAAGAAATCATTTACAACATTATTGTTAATAATTTCACCTTTAACAGAATCTTTATTTAAAAATACATCGATAAATTTGTCGATATTTTTGAAATATTGATTCCAACCAACAAAACCGTTTTCATTAGGATATTTTCCAGTTAAAAAAGCATTTGTTGCTGCAACAGTTGTTGGAGGATAAATTGATGAAAAACTTTTATAAATATGAGAATATAAAAAAGGAATATCATTTTTATAAGTTTCAAAAATAATCTTTCCAAGTCCATCATAAAGTAAGACACATAATTTTTTGTTTTTTCTTTTTTCTAATATTTCATCAATATAAGAAATGGAAGGATGAAATGCTTCGCAATTATAAAATTTTAAAATTGAATTTGCTAAATTTACTAAATTATTATTTAAATCAAGTTTAATATCTTGTTTATTCATGTTTTTACCTACTTTCAATTTTTAATTATAGCGATTGTATAATAAATTTTCATTTAAAATGAAAAAAATCGGACTTGAATCCGATTTTTTTGAACAAAACATCCTTGAAATTATAATTTTCTATTATAGAATTCAACGATTAATGATTCATTAATTTCTTGGCTTAATTCGCTTCTTTCTGGAAGTCTATCGAAACTTCCTTCTTTCTTTTCTTTATCAACTGTAACGTAACGTGGAGTAGCAGCACTTGCTTCTAAACTTGCTTTAACAATTGTTAAATCTTTGCTCTTTTCTTTTAAAGTGATTTTATCACCAGCTTTACAAAGATATGAAGGAATATCGATTTTTTTACCATTAACTAAAACGTGTCCGTGGTTAACAAGTTGTCTTGCTTGTGGTCTTGTTGATGCAAAACCCATACGATAAACAAGGTTATCAAGTCTTGATTCAAGAAGAATCATAAATGCTGTACCTGTAACTTCGTGGGAAGCAGAAGCAATCTTGAATAATCTAACGAATTGTTTTTCATTAACTCCGTAAAGATCTCTTAATTTTTGTTTTTCAACTAATTGACGACCATATTCAGATAATTTTTTCTTATCTTGACCATGTTGTCCTGGTGCATAAGCTCTTTTCTTTAATTCTTTACCTGTTTCAGAAAGTGAAAAGTTAAGTCTTCTGGAACGTTTCCATTTTGAATCAAAATTTCTCATCTTTTTGTTCTCCTTTTATTTTGATTGGCATCTAAATAAAAGCAAGAATATAAATCCCATTTCGCGGATGAATGATTTTTTACTATTTCAACTTGTAGCTAAGTCTACTCTATCCCTTTTTAAGATAAAAGGTTCATTCATTGGACCGAAAGTATTTATAAGCTGCATTTAAATGCTTAAAAAATATACTATAAAAGTCGATAAAAATCAACATTTTTTGATCAATGCGTAACTATTTCTTCTCTAGGATTGATAAAAATTGGTTTAACGAGATTGTCTGAAGGCAAATTTTTAATATGTAAACGCAAAGTAGTAGTTAAATTATGGTTCGACATTTTAAAAAGATAGTTTGCAATAATATCAGCCATTCGAATATAAACATTATTTTTTGAATCGCAAAATTTTACTTGAACAGAAGATAATTTTTTAAATAATGGATCATAAAATTCGTCATAATTGTAATTATATGTTCCTCTTTTAAATTCGTTTTCTAATGACTCTTGTAATTCATAAATTCCATTTGTTGCAGTTACATGTTCATCACAATTTACATAAATATTCTCAATATCGTTTTGAAAAATAATGCCTTCTTTAATTAAGCCTTTAAAAGCTTTTTTTAAACCAAGTTTATAGGCAAAATCTAAATAACGTTGTTTAGTTTTTTTATCGTAAAAAATATTTTTATTAACTTTTTTAAGATCTATTACAACCCCAAAAATAGTATAAGAAGAGATTGACTTTAATAATTTGTATTTATATTTATTTGTTAAATTAGCTGCTTTCATTTCTCCATTTATTGAGAATTTTTCTTTAATATATTTCTCTACGTGATGAAAATCTCTGGCAGCCTTATTTTTTTCTTCTTTTGAAAGAAAAATAATTCCGCCAAAGCAATAATAATCATAATGGATATTATCGAAAACACCAGATTCATCGCTAAATACAAAAATATTACTCATAAATTATTAAAAATTGTTAAAAATATGACCATCTAGAAAATATTTAAATTAACTAGATGGTCATCTCCGTGGATGACGACTTAACAAGTCGCTTAAACATTATGTTCATCTTTCACAGATTGGCAGTAAATAATTTCTGCTCTTATAGTATAATAGTTAAATGTTATTTTGTCTTGTGATATTTTTATACTAAGTATAAAAATATATATTTAAAAAAATAAAATTTTAATATTTCTAATTTTTTATTGAAATATAATTAAGGAATTACTATAAAATTAATAGAAAATAATTAGTATTTATAATAAAATAATATTTGAGGTTTATAAAAAACATATGAATGGTGAAATTTTAGGATTAGATAGTTTAACTTTTATAATTATTATAGTTGCAATTGTAGCTATTTTAGCACTTGTTATAATTTTCTCTTTATTAGAAGTTTTTGTATTTTCAAGAATGAGAATTAGAAAATCATTTAACGAATTAAATAAAAAATATAAATATTTAAATTCTTTATTAATGATTCAAGATTCTCAATATTTATCAAGATTAGAAGGTATTTCTCAAACAAATCTTTTATATATTGATGTCTATAATGAATATTTATCTCGTTTTAATGAAATTAGAGATGAAAAAGATGCTAATGTTGCCGATTTATTAAATGCTTTAGCAGTTTACGTTGAAGATAAAAATGTTAAAGGTTATAAAAAAATCTATTCTGAAAATTTCCATTTTTTTAGTGATTATGAAAAAGCTGTTAATGATTTAAATAGAGATTTAGAAGTTGTTATTAGACCTGAAGAAGATTGTCGTAAAGATTCATTAATGCTTAAAGATAAATATAGAGAAGTTAAATCATTATATGAAGAAGTTTATGAATCTTTGTCTCCGCTTCAAGAACAATTCGATAAAGTTTTTGTAAATATTGATAAAAGATTTACAAAATTTGAAGATTTTGTAGATACTGCCCAATATGATGAAGCAAAAACTCTTTTACCAACACTTGCTAAAGTTTTAACCGAACTAAAAAAGATTTTAGATGTTATTCCATCATATTTAAATGAAGTTAATGATCTTGTACCTAAAGAAATGGGTAAAGTTTTAGATAAATATCATGCTTTAGTTTTAAGTGAGTTACCTTTAAGACATTTAAATGTTGAAGATGAAATGGAAAATATTAAAAATGTTTTAGTTTCTTTAAGAAATAACTTTAAGGAATTAAAGATTAATGGTGCCGGTGAAAAAATTGAAGCTTTACATAAAGTCTTAGCTCGTTTAGATTCAAGCATGGATTTAGAAGAAGATGCTCGAAACAAATTTAATGATGTATATCATGATGTCATGGTTTCTTATACTCTTTTAGAAAAAGATGTTATTAAACTCAATAATTCAATTCAAGATTTTGAAAAATACTATATTATTGATGATGCAAATCAAGAAAAATTAAAGAACTTATCAGATGAGCTTGATACACTTTCTAAATTTAAAAGAAGAGTTGATTTCTTTGTTCATGGTCTTGAAAAAACATACTATACAGATCTTTTAAACAAGATTAACGATCTTAAAAAAGGTGTTGAAGATTGTAAAACTCATTATGAAGAATATTCAAAATATTTATCATCTTTAAAATCAGATACTGATAAAGCTTACGAACTTATTAACAATCGTTATTTAAAATTAAAAAAATGTGAAGCAATTATTAGAGAATTTAACAACGAATCAATCGAAGTTAAATTTAATGAAGATATTAATAATGCATATTCTTTAATGGATGATATTTCATTAACTTTAAAAACAATGCCTATCGATGTTATAAAACTTGATGATTTAGTTAGCAAATTAGAAGAATTATGTTTAAAAGTATTTTCTGAAGTTGATTCATTATCATCATATCGCTTATTATCAATCGATAATATTATGTTAATTAATAGAGATAGAATGAAATTTGCTGATGTTCATAATTTATTAACTCAAGCTGAATCATTGTTCTTTAATGGTGAATATAAATCAGCATATGATATGAGTGAAACAATTATAAATAGAATCGAAGATAAAGATAAGGTTTCTAGATAGTTATGATTTATTTGGACAATGCTGGAAGCACAATTGTTGATGAAGAAGTGCTAAAATTTTTTATTGAAGATAATAATAAAAATTTTGCAAATCCATCTTCATTAAATGGTCTTGGTTTAAAAGAAAATTACGAAATAGTTAATTATAAAAGAGAAATTTTAAATACTTTAAAAATTAATTCAACACTTTATGATGTTATTTTTACAAGTGGTGCTACAGAAGCTAATAATTTAGCAATTTTAGGTTACGCACGTAAAAATAAAAATAAAGGAAAGCACCTGATTACTTCAAAAATTGAGCATCCTTCTGTTTTAAACGTTTTTAAAGAACTTGAAAAAGAAGGATTTGATGTAACTTATTTAGATATAAAAGCAGACGGAACAATTGATTTAGATTATTTTAAAAGCATAATAAGAGATGACACTATTTTAGTTTCTATAATGTATGTTAATAATGAATGTGGGTGCGTTTTAAATTTAGATGAAATAAAAGATGTAATTAGTAAATCTAATAATAAAAAAATAGTTTTTCATAGCGATTTAGCTCAAAGTTTATGTAAGGAAAAAATAAATTTTTCATTATTTGATATGTTCACGATTTCTTCTTATAAGATTCATGGCTTAAAAGGAATTGGAGCTTTAGTTAAAAAAAGAAACATCGATTTGGAACCTTTAGTTTATGGGGGTGGACAGGAATTTAATTTAAGAAGCGGAACTTTATCATATCCTTTAATTCATTCTTTTGCTTTTGCAATAAAAAAATATATTAAAGATTTTGATAAAAACTATGCTTATATAAAATCTCTTTGGGATTTTGCTTATGAAGAATTAAATAAAATTAGCGGAATAAAAGTTCACAATGATTTTAAAAGACATTGTCCATTTATTTTAAATTTCTCGACAATAAATAAAGAATCTAGTATAGTTGTTGAGGCTTTATCGAATAAAGAGATTTATGTTTCAACAAAATCTTCTTGTTCTTCAAAATTAAAAGTTGTTTCTTATGTTATTTATGAATTAACTAAAAATGAAAATGAAGCTACTAATTCAATTAGAATTTCTTTTTCAAAATTTAATTCAAAAGATGAGATTAAAGTTTTTATTAATGCTTTAGAAGAAATTTTAAACACTATTAAAGGTAAGTAATTATGGAATTTAATACAGTAATTGTTCGTTTTGGCGAAATGTCTACAAAAGGAAAAAATAAGAAAGATTTTATTAATCGTCTTGCTTCTTCTATAAACAATCATTTAAAAGAATTTGAAAATTCTTACGAAATGAGAAAAAGACATGATCATATTTATTTAGATATAAAAGAAGAAATACCTAATTTAATTGATATTTTAAAAGAAATTAGTGGCATGTATTCTTTTTCACTTGCAAAAAAGATTGAAGATTGCGATTTAGAAAATCTTAAAAATATTGCTTTAGAAGATATAAAAAATGAAGAAGGCAAAACTTTTAAAGTTAAAACTAGAAGAATTGATAAATCTTATCCTTATGTCAGCGATGAAATTAATCGTGAGATTGCATCTAAAATTTTAAAAAATACTTCATTTAAGGTCGATGTTCATAATCCTGATATTCTACTTTCTATTGAAATTAGAGACGATGGAGCATATATGTTTTTTAAAACAATTAAAGGAATGGGAGGATATCCAAAAGGAGCTATTGGAAGAAGTTTAATGATGCTTTCAGGTGGTATAGATTCACCTGTTGCTTCCTATCTTTTAATGAGAAGAGGAGTAGAACTTTCTTTTATTCATTTTTCATCTCCTCCATATACTTCAGTTGCAGTTATTTATAAATTAGAAGATATTTTAAGATCTTTAAATGTATATCAAAACAAAATCAATTTATATATCGTTCCATTTACTAAAATCCAAGAAGAAATTTATAATCATTCTTTCGAAGGTTATGAAGTTACAATTATGCGTAGAATGATGTATAGATTAGCTGAAAAATTAGCAAAAAAACTCCATATTTATGCTATTAGTAATGGAGAAAGTATCGGACAAGTCGCATCTCAAACACTTGAATCATTAAATACAATTAACGCGGTTACTAATTATCCTATAATTAGACCATTAGCAACATATGATAAAACGGAAATAATTGAAATTGCTAAAAAAATAAATACTTATGAAGTTTCAATTAGACCATATGAAGATTGTTGTACAATTTTCCCAATTAAAAAACCAAAAACAATGCCAAAAATAAGTGAATGTTTAAAAATCGAAGATAAGTTTGATTATGAAACACTCTTAAATGAGGCAATCGAAAAAACTGAATTAAAAGTAATTAAGGAATAAGAAAAAGCACATCGTGGCGATGTGCTTTTTATCTTAATTTCTTGATTTTAAACTTTCACTAAATTCGTAAATATCTTTAATATTTTCGGAGAAGTATTCAAATTTAGTTAATAAATCTTGAGCAGTTTTTTCTTCCTCAGCTTGTTCATTAATAAACCAGACTAAGAAGTTAACTGAACGATAGTCTTTATCTAAAATAGCTTGTTCATATAAAGCATTAACTAAACTTGTTACATATTTTTCATGAGCAAGTTGAATTGTTAATGGTTCTTTATAGTCTTTAAATTGATTTTTAGGTGCTTCAATAGATTCGAATTCCACATGTTCATTATTATCATGAAGATATTCAATAAATTTTTCAGCATGTTCCTTTTCTTCTTCAGCTTGTTTTTTAAACCAAGATGAAAAACCTTTTAAACCTTTTTCTGCATAGAAATTAGCAATTGATAAATAAAGATATGATGAATATAACTCTTTATTTACTTGATTAATCATTAATTTTAATAAATTTTCTGAAAGCATTTTATTATTTCCTCCAAAATTAAAAGCACATTTATTATAAATGTGCTTAATTAGAATTGTAAATAATTTTAACTATTTTGCTTCTTTTGCAATTTTGACTAATTCAGCAAAACCTTTTTCGTCATGGATTGCGATTTCTGAAAGCATTTTTCTATTTAAGTCGATTTTTGCAACTTTTAATCCGTGCATGAATTTAGAATAAGAAATGTTATTTAATCTGCAAGCTGCATTAATTCTTTTGATCCATAATTTTCTAAAATCGCTTTTTCTGTCTTTTCTAGAAATATATGCATATCTTTTACTTCTCATGACTTGCTCTTTTGCAGTCTTGAAGAGTAAGTGTTTGCTTCCAAAGAAACCTTTAGCTTGCTTTAATATTCTTTTTCTTCTTTTGTGTGTAACTGTTCCACCTTTTACTCTCATAAAAATTCTCCTTTCTTAACTATTCTTGAATGAGATATTTAAGTCTCTTCATATCTGATTTAGAAACGACTGTTGCTTTTCTTAAATGTCTCTTTTGTTTATGAGTCTTATGTGGTGCGAGGTGTGAAACATATGCATGATGTCTTGTAACCTTGCCAGAAGCAGTAACATGGACTCTCTTTGTTAAAGCTTTTTTACTTTTCATTTTTGGCATATTTTTGTCTCCTTCTTTCTACTTTTTGACTTTGCTTGATAAAATGACTGTTAACCATTTTCCATCAAGAGTAGGAGCTTTATCAATAGAAGCACTATCTTTTGTTAATTCGAGGAACTTGTTCATAACAGCTTCTCCAACTTCAACGTGAGATAATTCTCTTCCTTTAAAGCGAACTCCAACTTTTATCTTGTTTCCATCTTCTAAAAACTTAAGTGCTGCTTTGACTTTTGTTAATAAGTCATGCTCACCAATTTTAGGAGTTAATTGTATTTCTTTAATTTCAATGATCTTTTGATTTTTCTTAGCTTCTTTTGCTTTCTTTTGTGACTCATATCTGTATTTTCCATAATTTAGAATTTTACAGACTGGTGGTTTAGCATTAGGTGCTACACATAATAAATCAAGATTATATTCTTCAGCTTTTCTTAAAGCATCGAATTTGGACATCTTTCCAAGACTTTCTCCATCAGGTCCAATAACAAGAACTTCTGGAAAACGAATAAATTCATTGACTAAATCGCCATTTTTATTAGTGCGATTTTTATTCCCTTGATAAGGGTTTTGATTGTTAGCTATACTTCAATACCTCCTTAAATAGCATTAATCGTTTTTAGAAAATAAAAACGGACAATAGAAATTCGTCCGTTAAAAATCATAATTTAAATGTTATAATTTTGTAGCATTTACCAATCTAATTGATAGATCTGGTGAAGAGCGGACGCTTTTTCTTTCTACGTACGTTAAATAATATATAGAAAAGATTAGCAAAAATCAAGAAAAAAATGGGGTAAATATGAATATCAAAGCTTTTGTTTTCGATTTTGACAATACTTTATTAGCTAGCGATGAATTGGTAGTTCGTTCTTTCTTTAAAGGATATGAAAAAGTTATGGGTAAGAAAGTTAGTATAGAGGAAGTTATTTCCCATTATGGTCCTGATGAAGAAGGAGTTTTTTATGGAATTATGCAAGATAGGGAAAAAGCAAATTTAGCTTTCAAATATTATTTAGAAGAATACGAATCTTTAGAAAAAGAACTTTTTAGAGATGGATTTAATAAAAAATATATAAATATATTAAAAAATATTAAAAATAATGGATATAAATTATTCTTATTAACCGGTAGAAGTAAGAGATCCACTATAATTTCTTTAAAATATTTTGGCTTAGAAGAGTTATTCGATGATGTTTACTGTGGGTCTTTTTATGGCGTAAATAAACCAGAAAGTTTTAGAAAACTTGAAAAGGATTATTCTTTAAGTAATGATGAAATTATCTATTTTGGTGACACTATGAATGACATAAAATCATGTAAAGAAGTTGATGTAAAAATTTGTAGTGTTTCTATGTATATTGATGAAAAAAATAGGCAATTATTAAAAGAAAATAATGATTTTAGGGTCGTAGATACTCTAGATGAATTAGAAGATTTTATCGGAGAAATCATTAAAGAAAATAAATAATTATGGAAAATCAAGTAATGCCTAAAAAATTTTATTTAAAATATGTTTTTATGTTTATTAATTTTGCCTTTATTGGAGGATTAATTGAAGCATTATCGTATTTTAACGACGAAATGTTTACTTTTATGCAGACCGGAAATTTAATTTCGCTTTTTTATAATATTTTTAACGGAGATAAATATTCGTTTTTATATCCTTTAATCTCCTTAATAACTTTTATTTTAGGTATTTTATTAATTTTATTTCTTAGAAGAAGAATTATATTAAAAAATCGTTTTTCGTATAACTTATTCACAATAATATTTATGATTGTTTTAAGTGTTGTATATTTATTTATACCAAGAGAAATAATTTATGAAGGTCTTGATATTTCTAAATTATTATCAATTTTAGTTAATACTATCTTTGGAATTGTTTTATTAAACAATTTTACCTACTTTAAAGATATTGTTTTTGTCCCTACAATGATGACCAACAACATAAGGATGTTGACCTCTTTATTTTTTAAATATGAAGAAGAACATAATAAAATAGAATTAAAAAAATTTGAATCATATTTAATAACTATAGTTTCTTTTATATTTGGAGTTGCGCTTTCTTTTCTCTTTTTATCGTTTAAAGACCAAATTTTTTTAATAAATATTAATGGTTTTGAATTTAATCAAAACTTTATTTATTTGATTACTATAGCATTACTTATAATTAATATTTTCTTATATTTAAAAATTAAACCATTTATTTTTATAAATGGTAAAATTAAGTAATGAGATTTAAAAAAGTTGAAAAAGAAAGAAAAAAATTTGAAATAAGAAGAGATATATTCACTATAATTAGTTTTTTTGTGCTTTTAGTAGGATTAATTTTCTTTGTTTTTAATATTTACTTAGATGAATTTAATCCTACTGATAATTTCTTTTTATATTTTGGTATTGCATTAATAATTTTAGCGATACTAATCTTTGCTTTAGGTTTAGCAGATACTAATGAATATAAAAAGATATTAATTTTTATACAGAAAAAAGCTATAAAAGAGATTTATCCAGAATATTCAAAATTTAATAATAAATCTTTTAAAATTGAATTATTCAATGATAATCTTATTTTACAAAAGCCTCTTTATTACAGTTTTGATAAATCATTTGATGGAAAAATAAATTCAATACTTTTTCATTATGCCTCTTTTAATTTTCGTTATGCACAAGTATTGACAGATAAATATACATCCAATATTTCATCGGCTCCAATAGATGGAAATATAATAATTTTTGAATTAAATGGAAATAATATTTTTAACGATAATGAAATGCAAAATCCGATTTTATATATTCGTTTGTCAAAAAAAGTGAATGAAGATAAAGTTTCTTTAAATGATGTCTTAGCAGAAAAAATTTTATATGAATCTCAAGATTTTAATGAAAAATTCGAGTGCTTTAGTAACGATAAATTGTTTGCTTTTAAGGCTTTATCTCCAAAAGCGATTATTGGATTATTAAATTTTTATAATGTTTTTAAAGATAAAAAAATTCCGGCAAATAGTTATAATAATTTTTCAATTGTTTTCAATAAAAACAAAATATTTGTTTTTTTAAAAATTCATCCTTTAATTTATGGTTTTAATGTTAACAAAGAATTTAACGAAAGCGAATATTCTAGAATTAAGAAAGAATTTGAACTACCAAGAGATTTCTTTAACGCCTTAGATTTATATAAATAATATAAATATATATTATAAGAATGGGATTCTTATATAAATGGTTCAACCCAACCCCGTACGTAGTACAAGAATGCTAAAAATTTAATTTTTAATCATTATTTTAAAAAATAATTTAATTTATTTTTATAAAAAAATGGATATGAAAGTTTTTGCTTTCAAGTATGGTTTCAAATGAAATAAAATTTAAATATATTAAAAAAACGCGATGTTAATCGCGCTAAATACATTTTTGGTGACCTTGAGGCGACTCGAACGCCTGACCCACAGCTTAGAAGGCTGTTGCTCTATCCAACTGAGCTACAAGGCCAAAGTGCTTAATTATAATACCACTAAGTAAATCTAATTTCAAATTAAATTTTTTAACATTCTAATACCTAAATATAATATTAAATTGTTATTTAACAATGTGAATGCAAAAAAAGGTGGTTAAATAAAACCATCTTTTTTATATTTAAATTATGTCCTTCGTTTGTAATACCAATGATAGCAA
>CASEKC010000004.1 GCA_949288485.1 uncultured bacterium
TAAATTTTATTTCCATATGATACCCCTCTATGAATATCATATAAAAAAGTGTACATTTTCATCTTGAAATTTTTGTACACTTAAATCTTAAAATTAATAGTGATTTATGATTATTAATTTGATTAATATCGTTTTATTACTTCGGTAGTTTTATAAAATATCACAAAAGTGTTTAATAAATTACTACAAAAGCGTCTAGAAAAATAGCACAAAAGTGTCTAAAAATAAATTATGTTTTACATCAAAAAACAAAAAAATACGACTGTTATCGTATTTTTTAATTTTTAGTAAGAAAAAATGTAGCGAATTAATGAAATTTCTTTAACAACTTTTCTTGAATCAATGATTTTTATTAATTTAATTCCATTATTATAAATAAAATCTCAATTATTTGTTCTCAAAATGATAAATCATCGATTGTTAAATTATATAAACTTAAAAAAGCATCAACTAAATAAACAGCTTGAGCAAAAATATCTTTCGGAATATCTCCACTTAATTGATATGGTGTTCCAAAAGATAATTTATTTGGGCAGACTATCCAGTTAATTCGAGATACTTTTAATTCTTTATTAATTCCAATAGAAATACTATTATCGATAATTTCAGACTTTAATGATAAATCAAAATACTGAGTTGGATTACCTGCATATAAAGACATATTTTTCTTATGAATATTTCTTCTACAATCGCGATACAGTTTTTCAACTCTATTTTGAAGTTCTTTACCTAATGTAATTTCATTTAATTCACCTATACACCTATACCAGGGATTTTACCAAATAAAAGACTCTATCATAATGTTCGGGATTAGATCCACAACTTGTTAATAAGAAAAGTGGTGTTAGAAATAATATTATTATCTTTTTTAATTAATAAAGCTTCCTCCAACTAACTATTAAGATGATTAAATACTAATTTTGGTGAAAAGAGTTTTAGGAAACACAGCAAAAGTATCTAATAATATTAATTAACAGGAATACAGAATGAGTTTATTCGATTAGTAAAATGAAGTGTTTAGAAACAATCGTTAAAATTTATAAATCCATGCAGTTATAACTATTCCTAATCGATTTTTACGTCAAAAAATAAATGGTAAATGATAATAGAATTATTATTTCTTTTATCCTTTTTTACCCTCCAATTGCCATATATGTGGTCGAAAACATCAATGAAGAGTTAACATAATAAATACCGAGATTGCTATTGCTAATATTATAATGCGTAGCAATGAATTGTCCGCTATTGTATAAATTTGCCCACCCAACACCTAAGACTGCATGAAAAGTATTCTCTCCAGGATTTTTAAGCCAAACAATCGCTGGATTTCTAAAAGTCGTAATAATTTCCTTATAATCCATAAAATCCGAAGTTGAATAAGCGGTATAATTATATCCGGCATCAATAAAATACATGTTGAGACCATAAATCATAAATCCTATATAAACTCCAGAAGAATTCCATCCCATCAAATCGGCAAGTTTAAATATTAAATTGTCTACCCTACTTCTGTCATCATAATGATTTAAAGGCAATAACCCATCAATTAAATTTGTCATGTCTGTATTTCGATCATAAAAAGAAATCAACATTGCTGCGCTTGTTGGAACACAAAGATTCTTTTTTCCATCGAAAATATCAGAATAATAAAATGGACAATTTTTAATTAAATAATATGTAGAATATGAATCGTAAACTACTGAATAATATTCTTCAGAAACATAAGGCAAACTATAAACAATATCTCTTTTAACTTGGTTTATTTGTTCAATCCCTTCTATAAGAAAATCATCATCATTAAATATTGGTGAAAAACAGGAAATATCATCTTCTTTAGTAGGGAAAAATTCTCCCTCATAAACAGTTAGAATTTCTCCATTAGAATCAACTAAATCGAATCCAATATATTTACTGCCTTTATAATTATATTGAATTTGATAATCCTTGCCACAATACTTGAAATTAAAAGAGATTTTTTCGTTACTTAAATTACCATAAGTTGAAAATTCTTTAAATTCACTAGGAAATAAATTAAAAGGTATTAAAATTAAACTACAGAGATTTATTTTTTTCATCCTTTTGACTATTTTTTTCATGTCCACCTCCAACATAAATAGAATCTCAATTATTTGTTATTAATAAGACAAATCATCAATGGTTAAATTATATAAACTTAAAAAAGCATTAACTAAATAAACAGCTTGAGCAAAAATATCTTTTGGAATATCTTCGCTTAATTGATATGGCGTTCCAAATGATAATTTATTCGGACAGACACTCCACCTAATTATATCTACTTTTAATTCTTTATCAATTCCAATAGAAATACTATTATCGATAATTTCAGACTTTAAAGATACGAAAAAATATTGCGTTAAATTGCCAGCATATAAAGAAATATTTTTCTTATGAATATTTCTTCTACAATCGCGATACAGTTTTTCAACTCTATTTTGAAGTTCTTTACCTAATGTAATTTCATTTAATTCACCTATATTACCAGATAAAATAACTTTATCATAATGTTCGGGATTAGGTCCACAACTTGTTAATAAGAAAAGTGGTGTTAGAAATAATATTATTGTCTTTTTTATATTCATAAAGCTTCCTCCAACTAACTATTAAGATGATTAAATACTAATTTTGGTGCAAAGAGTTTATAAAACACCACAAAAGTGTCTAAAAGTTATTGATAGTGAAAGATAAATATTTTTCTATTAGCAAAATGAAATATTAAGTGAGAATCAGTGATAAATTATTAAAAACTTAAACTTTTACTATTGTTTTAATTGCTCGTCCTAATGGTTGCACTAAAACTGCAATCACCAAAAGAATTGTTAAAAGTTTATCGAATTTTAAAATGATAAATGAATGTTTCGAAATTCACTTGAAGTTGATTTTTAAAAAAATGAACGGTTAAAATTTGAGAATTCATTCGATTATAATTTAAAAATTTGTACGGTTAAAATTGGCGAATTCATACGGTTAGAGTATAATTATAGTAAATCTAAGCTTTATATTATGGAAATAACAAATTATAAAAAGAGAATAATCGATTCTACAATTGAAAAATATTTAAAAATTTTTGGTGCTATACTAATTGAAGGCCCAAAATGGTGTGGAAAAACTTGGACAAGTCGTTGTCATTGCAATAGCCAATTTTTAGTAGGAAATCTAAATAACAAAAAGCTAGCTTTATTAGACCCAAATATTGCTCTAGAAGGTTCTTATCCTCACCTTATTGATGAATGGCAAGAAGTTCCATCTATTTGGGATGCGGTTAGATATAAAATAGACGAGGATAATCTAAAAGGTAGATTTATATTAACTGGATCCACTATCGTTCATAAAGATAGTTATATACATTCAGGAACAGGAAGAATATCTAGATTAAAAATGAGACCAATGAGTTTATATGAATCTGGAGCTAGTAATGGAAAAATATCATTAAAAGATTTATGCATTAATAAAGAAATTGAGAATATTTTTACAGGAGATATTTCTTTATCTACTATTATTGATTTAATTTTAAAGGGTGGTTGGCCTGCCTCATTAGAAGTTTCTACTGCTGAAAGTTTAATTATTGCTAAAGAATACATTAAATCAATAATTCAAGAAGACATTTATAAAATTGATTTTGTTAATCGAGATGCTAATAAAATTGAATTGTTACTGAAATCTTTGGCAAGAAATGAATCAACTACAGCTTCAAACAATACTTTAAAAAGAAATATTAATGAAATAGATTTAGATGATATAAATAGCGAGACTATTTCAGAATATTTAAATATCTTTAATTCTTTATATATAAGTGAAAATATACCTCCATTTTCACCTAAAATCAGATCTTCTTTAAGAGTAAAACAATCATATAAAAGGCATTTTGTTGATCCATCTTTACCTTCTGCAATTTTAAACTTAACAAAAGAAAAGTTATTAAATGATTTAGAACTTCTTGGTTTTCTTTTTGAATCTTTAGTAATTAGAGATATTTTAACTTATGCTGAATCATTTAATGCAAAAGTATTTCATTATCAAGACTATAAAGGTAATGAAATAGATTTAATCCTTGAACTTGAAGACTCATCTTTTGTTGCTATTGAAATTAAATTAGGAGCCCATCAAATTGATGATGCAGCAAATAATCTTATTAAAATTAATAACACTATTAAAAAAGAGGGTGGAAAAGAAGCAAGTTTGCTTTTAGTAATTTCTGGTTTAAGTAATGCCGCTTATAAAAGAAATGACGGGGTATTTGTTATACCTATTACATCATTAAAAAATTAAAGATTATATTTTTAAAAGTAATAGTCATTACCTTTATAAGCTTTATGAACTCTACGATATTTATAAGTAAATTCTTTATTTTCTTTATCTATATCAATTTCTTTATCAAAATCTTTAAAATCATTAACATCATTATCAAGCCCAAAATTAATTGGTAACCATTGTTTAACTTCTCTTCTAATTGAACTTATACTTCTTCCTTCAAGATAATCTAATAATAAAGATTTAGAATCTTCAAAAATTGCTCCTCCTTTTGCTTCTAAAAGGTAAGCAATTTTTGAGCATTCTTTTTTAACTATTGGATCTTCATATTCAATATATCCAACAAACATATAACTATCACCAAAATCATAAGTATATAAAAATAAAGATTCTTCAATATTTAAATCTTTATTTTTATAACGATATTTAAATAAATGATTCATCTTATAATCTTTTTGATAAACTTGTTTACGTTTATTATTAAAATCATAAAGTTCAGTAAATCTATTTTCATAAACATATTTATTATTTTCTATTGAAAAAAGATGATATGCTGCAGTATTTAAAAATGTAGTTATTACGCACCCTAATTCTTCAATATTTACATCTTTTCTAATTAAAAAACGACGATAAAATCTTGTTGGTTCTTCTAAGAAAAATAAATTTACTTCATAATATGTAGCCATTTTAAAACCTCATTATTAATTTTTAAAGTTATTTAAATTATATGGTGTTTTTAATATTTAAAAAATGAATTATTAATTATCTTAATAAAAAAGAATAAAACTTTTATAGTTCGAGTGAATTTTCATTTAATAAAAATTCATAAAGGCCTAAATGTAAAATTCCATCTTCATCTGTCCATGCTTTCATAGGAGTTTTAACAATTAAAATTTTTTTGAAGAAATCATTTGTCTTTTTTAATGGTCTTATTTCAGTTTCGAGTTTATCACTATTAGAAACATTTAACGCAGATTGAATATAATATTTTTTATTCCCTTTATTTACTACAAAATCAATTTCGTATTGCTTTTTATCTTTGTGCCCTTCTTTTATTTTAACAATTTCTATTACTCCAACATCAACTAAATATCCTCTATTTAAAAGTTCATTATAAATAATATTTTCCATAATATGAGTTTCCTCTTGTTGTCTAAAATTTAAACGAGCATTTCTTAATCCAATATCAATAGAATAATATTTTGAAGGATATTCAAAATATTTTTTACCTTTAATATCGTAACGTTTTGCATTATTAAAAAGGAAAGATTCTGTTAAATATTCTAAATAACTTGCTATTGTTACACTAGATATTCTAATTTTTTTGACCGAATTTAAAGTATTAGCAATTTTACTTGCATTAGTTAATAAACCAATTGATGAACAAAGATCATTAGTAAGTTCCTCTAAAATATTTGGTAAATTAATATCATATCTTTCAATAATATCTTTAAAATATACTTCCGTAAAAAGACTTTTTAAATAATCAACTTTATCATTATCGTTATTTTTATTTAAAACTAAAGGCATACCACCATATAAAGCATAATTTTCATAAGCTAAAATAGTGTCTCCACCAACAAAATCATAATAATCTTTAAATGATAAAGGATAGACTCTAGCTTCATCACTTCGACCTCGAAAAGCTGTCAAAACATCTTTAGTTAACATTTTTGAATTAGATCCAGTTACATAAATATCAACGTTAGGAAGTCTCAAAAGACCATTTAAAACATTATAAAGTTTTATTTCTTCACTATTTTTAAGTTCTTTTTTACTAATTGCGTATTGTATTTCATTAATTAAAATATAATACATTCCATTATCGATTATTTTTTCTCTTATATATTTTGATAATTTAAGAGGATCACGATATTCAAGGTATAAATCATCATCTAAGGCAATAGTAATAATATGATTTTTATCAACACCACTTTTTATTAAATAATCACAAAATAAATTAAATAAAAGATAACTTTTACCACATCTTCTAATACCAGTTATAACCTTAATAAGCCCATTTTCTTTTTTATTTATTATTTTTTGAAGATAATTATCACGTTTAATTTCACTAGACATTATATCAACTCCTCTTTAAATTTAGGGATACTTACCCCTAAGTTTAAAATATAAATTAAATAATTATTTAATCTTTTTCTAGCATGTTCGGCAAAGATGAACAAAACAGTTGTTTATTTATAAAGGATAACTGATTTTATGTTTACTATTTATATTTCTCTTATGAACAATGATTTTATAAAAAGATAACAAAAGAGGATATTTATGAAATTTTATGGAATAAGAGAGCTAAGTAATAGCACAAAAAAGTAATTGAATCATTATCTTTTGGAAGTCCAGTAGTTATAACCGATAAAGGTAAACCTAAAGCAATTTTATTAAAAATCGATGAAGATAATTTTGAAATGATATTAGATTCTATAAATCGTTACAGTGCCTTAAAAAATTTAGAAGAAATACAAAATGAATCTTTAAAAAGATATTCTAATGGTGTTAACGAAGAAGAAATCAATAAGGAAGTTAATAGAATTAGAAAAGAAATAAATAATAAATAAAAAGTGAAATAAATTACTATTATCAAGTTTATTTCACTTTTTATTTTTAAAATTATAAATATTTAAAAAAACACTATTTATTATTTAATTTATTAATTAATAAAGAAATATTTTCTTTATTAATTTTATAGTTAATTATATAAATAATTAAATATATAATTCCTAAAATAAATAATATACTTCCTATTCCTATTCCTAAATATGCTATAAAAGCTTCTAAAGATAAATATGAAAAATATGATTCTCTAATTGTATTAATTATTGCCATTGGGATAAATATTATTCCAATAATTAATAAAATAATACCAATGATTATAAAAGAAAGAGAATAATTCTTCTTTTCTTTTAATAAAGAAGAATTATTATATTCTTTCTTTAAAATCATTTTTATTTCTTCTTCATTATTAAAAGAAGATATTCTATTAATATCTATTTTATTAAATAATATCTTCTTTTTTTCTTTCATAATAATTTAAAAACTAAATATTTTCGTAAGCTTTATTAAGTTCTTCTTTAATGAAGTTAGTTAATTCTTCTCCACTTAATGTTGATCTTAAAACTTCAACTAAAACTGTTCCAACAGCATCTCTAACTGCACTAGAGAATTGAGAAACAGGAGCAATAAATGCTTGATTATTAGCAGTATAATCAGCATAAATATCATAAATTTGTGCTGTCATATAAGAAGTTGAATCATCAGTTTCTCCATCTCCAGTAGTAGAAACAGGAGCATTCATAACTTCTTTAACATTATCTTCTTCATAAGAAGATGCTCTAATAGGAGCAGCACCATAAAGTAAGCTTAATTCAGCATTATTTTCAGTGTTAGTTAAGAATTTATAAAGTAACCATGCACCTTTATTTTCTTCATCGCCCTTATCAAACATACAAACAGATGGACCTTGAGACATAACTTTTGCTTCTAAAGCATTAACATTTCCACCAGTTAACATATTTTTATCAATTGCAGGCATTGGTGCAACTCCAGGAACAAAAACATCAGTAGCACACCATGAAGCACCGGTTGTTGAATTTAAAACCATGAATGAAGTTTGTGATGTGAATGGTTCATTAATCCAGTGATCATATGGTTCATCAAAAACTAAAGTTGGTGAAACAGTAATTAAACCTTCATCATACCATCCTTTAATTAATGAAAGCATTGAAACCATCTCATCATTATTAAATAAAACAGCTTCATCTTTAGTTAAAGTACCATCTTTATTAGCATCAACATTGCTTGAAAGTGGGACACCCATCATTTCGGCAAATGTAATCATCATATTATCATATGAATCATATCCAATAGGAGCAACTGCACCGCTTCCAGCATTTCCTTTGTTTTCATCGGTAAAAACTTCTGGATAATCTGCTCTCATTTGACGAGCTAAAGTAATCATTTCGTTCCAATTTGTAGGAACTTCATAGCCTTTTTCAGTGAAAACATCGCTATTATAATACATAACTTCACTTGTTCTAGCAAAAGGCATTGAATATGTGCCTTCAACTTGGAATCCTTGTCCATCAGAAATATATGCTGAAGACATATCGTCTTTAACTGTATTTGTTTCATCAACAACTTCACCGTTTTCATTAGTTGTGTGTCCAAAACCATATTCTGAATTATTCATAAAATCATCAAAGTTCATGACTGCACCTTGATCTAACCATGAATAAACATAATCAGGATAACAAACTGCTAATGAAGGAAGTCTTGTTGGAGTATTAATAACTTGATTGACTGCTTCTTGAATATCTGGATAATCTCCTGATTCTTCCCAAACTACTTCATATTGAGGATATAAATCTTCAAATTCAGCAGCTTTTTTATCCATCCATTCTACTTGTTGATCTTGGTAGAAGTTAGTCCAAAATGTAATAGTTGTTTTTTCTTCTTCAACAGGTGTTTTAGGATTACAACTAGCTAAAGCCATGATAGATGCGCTTGCTACGACTAAAGGCATAACTCTTTTAAATAATTTGTTCATAAAATACTTTTTCTCCTTTTATTTTTTATAAACACACGAATATTATATCACTAACAATTCATGCTTTAATATTAGGAATTTATTAACAATTTATTAACAATTTTTGCAATTTTAATTTTTTTATTTGGATTTTATTAATAAAATGTTTAATTATTTCTATCCCTTAATTCCAGCTCTTCCAACTCCTCTCATAATATATTTTCTAAAGAAAATAAAAAGAAGCAATAAAGGAATTGTTACAATTACAGTTGCGGCCATTTGTAAAGTTACAAGTTCTCTTCTTTCTGAACCATTTCCAACAAAGAAGTTAGCAAAATCTCTTAAAGCAACTGTAATTTGAGCATATGTTGGATCATTTAATACTACTGCTTTTGGCCAAGCATAAGCATTCCATCCACTAATAACTTTTAAAATGATTATTGTAATTAATGTTGGAGAAGCAATTGGAACCATAACTTTCCATAAATATTGCCAATCATTTTTACCATCTACCTTTGCCGCTAAATATAATTCGTTAGGTATTTGTTTAAAATTTTCATTTAATAAATAAATATAGAAAACATTTACCAAAAATGGAGCCATTGTTGCAAAATAAATTTGCCATCTTCCATCTAATAAATTTAATCTATACATCGTAATAAAATTTGACGTAACAAATAATTCAGAAGGAATCATCATTGTTGCTAAAAAGATAAAAAACACAGCATCTCTTCCTTTAAATTGAAGTCTAGTAAAAGCAAAAGAAGCAAAAACAGTTATAAAAAATGTTCCTGCAGTTGAAATAATAACAACTGTTAAAGTATTGATTAATAAATTTGGAATATCAAATCCATCTACTTGAAACACTTTAACATAATTACTCCAAGCAATTTCATCAAAAGGAATAAAAAAACTATTCCCAATTTGATAATGCTCCGCATCTTGATATTTTAAAGATGTTAAAATCATCCAATAAAATGGAAGAAGACAAAAAAGCGCAAAAGCAATAAGAAGAGCGTAAACAAAAATTAAGACAATAATTTTTAAGACTTTGTCTAATTTTTTTCCTTCGTTTAGATTTTTACTTTTACTAACAATAACTAAACGGGTATTTTGATCTAAACTTGATACTTTCATACTTAATAAATGACTCTCTTTTTAGAAACAATAAATTGTAAACCAGTAAATAAAAGAATAATTAAAAATAAAATAACAGCAGCTGCGCAAGCATAATTTATATTTCTTCCACCAGTTTGAATTTGATCATAAATAAAATAAACAGCAGTATAAAGATTATATTCTAAAGGAGAAGTTCCTCTAGCATTGAATAATCCAGCTATAGCTTGATATTCTTTAAATCCATCAATAAATGAAGTAATTGAAATATATAAAATTTGAGGTGAAAGTAAAGGAACGGTTATTTTACTAAATTTTTTTATTGCAGGAGTTGAATCAATTCTTGCTGCTTCATAATATTGCTTATCTATATTTTGTAATCCGCCAATAAAAACTAAGATTTTAAAAGGCATTTCATACCAAACAAGTTCAATACATAAAACTATCATTGCATTTAAATAAGTCGTTTGTCCTCCTGCTCCTGGCATCCATGAAATATCTAAATCAAATATTTCATTAATTAAGCCATTTTGAGCAAATAAGACACCAAAAACCATACCGATTGCAATAATATTAGTTACATATGGAGTAAAAAATATTGTTTGGAAGAATTTTTGTAAAACTTTAATTGAATTTAAACAAACTGCAATAATTAAAGATAAAATAATTGAAATAGGAACAGTTATAAATGTAATTAAAAGAGTATTAGGTAGAGCATATTTTAAAAATGCTTCTACTTGTCCTTTTCCAGTCATATTAGAAGGAAAATCACTTAAACCTAAAATAACTCCATAATTATCAAAAGTAAAACCAGTATTTGCTCCGGTTGCATAAGTATAATCTTTTAAAAATGAAATATAAAAAGTATTAATAATTGGGTATAAAGTAAAAACAACTATCAAAATGATAGCAGGCATTAAATATAACCATCCTTTATAATTGTTTTTACTTTCCATAATTAACTACTTTTATTTACTTTATATCTATTCTTTCTTCACTATCTATATCAAAAACAAACATCTTGTTTGTTTTTATTTTAAATTGATATGTATCAATATTTATATTTAAATCACTATCTACTACTATTTTAATATTTTCTCCAATAAAAGAATCATGTTCTAAAGTTAATGTTGTATCTTTCCCGTTTAATGTAATTTCTTTTGCTCTTAAAGATATAGTATCCAAATTATTTTCATCTTTTTTTGATGAAACAAAAATAAATCCTTCAGGTCTAATTCCTACATAAACTTCTTTATTTATATATTTTTCATTTTTTAAAGAAGATATTTTTTCATTATCAACATAAATTCCATCTTCTTTAATTATTCCTTTAAATACATTAATTGGAGGTGTTCCTAAAAATTTAGCAACAAATAAGTTAGAAGGATTTTTATATATTTCAATAGGTTTTCCTTCTTGCATTACTTTTCCATTATTCATAACAACAATCTCATCACATATTGACATTGCTTCTTCTTGATCATGCGTTACAAAAATTGTAGTAATTCCTGTTTCTTTTTGAATTCTTTTAATTTCTTCTCTAGTTTTTATTCTTAAACGAGCATCTAAATTTGATAATGGTTCATCTAAAAGTAAAACACGAGGTTTTTTTACTAATGCTCTAGCAATAGCGACTCTTTGTTGTTGACCTCCAGATAATTCTTTAGGTTTTTTATCTAATTGTTCTTCAATTTGAACGAGTCTAGCAACTTCTCTAACCATTAAATCTATTTCATCATTTACTAATTTTCTTCTTTGAATTATCTTTTCATCATTTAAATTAGTAATATAAAAAGAATCATCTATTTTTAAGTTTCTTTTTAAATATTTATCTTTTATTTCTTTAATTTTTATATTATTTTCATTAATAATATTATCAACTTTATTTTTTAATTCTTCTTTAGAAGAAACACAAAAAAGTTTATGATTAAAAAGTCTTTTTGCAAAAGAAGGTGAAATAATATATTTATCGATTATAAAAACAATTGCTCTTTCTTTACTTATCTTATTATTTAAAGAAGAATCTTTGATAATATTAACTAATTCTTCGTAATTAGTTAATATTTCGTTTTCTTTAGTTAACATTTCGATTTTATATTCTTTTTTATATGAATCTATTTTTAAATTAGTTAATGGAAACGCAATATTTTTATATACATTCATATGAGGATATAAAGCATAGTTTTGAAAAACAAAACCAATACCTCTTTTTTCACTAGCTAAATTAGTAACATCTTCATTATCAAACCAAATTTCGCCATTACTTGGTTCTTTTAATCCAGCAATCATATATAAAGTAGTTGATTTTCCACATCCAGAAGGTCCTAAAAGACCAACAAGTTCATTATTTTTAATATGTATTGAGATATTATCAACGGCTTTAGTATCGTCAATTCCTTTTTTAGCGTCACCTTTAAATATTTTAGATAAGTTTTTTATTACTATTTCCATTTTTTAAAAACCTTTATTTAAATACCTATATATTTTATTTAAAAAATAAAATATTTAAAACTATATTTTTTATTAAAAATATAAAGAAATATTAAACTTCTATATATCCAATAGTTTTTAAAGTTTCTTTAACAACATCTCTTGCTAAAATATTAGTTTCAATTATTTCTTCAGCTAATGAAGAAGTATTTTTATAGGCTACATAATCAATTGTTGCTAAATAAAATTTTCCTTTATATGAGGTAGGAGGATTACTTCTAACAACATTTTCTTGTCCATTTAAAAACATGTTATACATTGAAGGATCAAATTTCATTAAACATAAAGTATTTTCAAAAGGATATATTTTAATTAAATCTCCATAAGTAAATTCACCCTTTACGATATCACTTCTTATTCCTCCACTATTAATACTTCCGCTATCACAAGGAATATTAATATTTTCATTATTAGTAGCATAATTCATTAAAGAATAAGAAATAAATCTAGCAAATCTTCCTTTTGAAACATTACTTTCAAAAGTATATAAAACTTCATCTCTTATAGATTCTATTTCTTCTTTATATTTATCATATACTTCATCAACTAATGTTGATGAAGTGGAAAATAAAGAGTCTTTATTTTCCCAAGTAGAAATATTATTAAAAGATGAAGAAATAATTTCATATTCATTATTACTATTAAGTTTTAAATCTAATGAAATATTCGAAAGATAACTTCCATAATTTTTTCCTTCAATATATGGAACTTTTTTATTAGTTTCATCTAAATAACCACTTTTTAAGTTATGATCATGTCCTAAAAATAATGCATCGATATAATCTACTAATTCTAAATATCTTTCATATTCTCCATCATGAGTTGATAAAATTACGATTTCACATTTTTCTTCATTTCTTAAATAAGTAGCTTCTTCTTTAATTAATTCAATCGATTCATCATAAATAAAATCATCAGCAATAGTTGCTAAAATATCTTCTTCAATTCCTGGCATAATTGAACCAATTATTCCGACATTAATCCCTTCTTTATTAATAACTGTTGAAGAAGATAAATAATAAGGTCTTTTGTTAGTAGAAGCATGAAAAACATTAATACCTAAAAGAGGAAAATCCATTTTAGAAGCCATTTCTTCTAATTTTTCTTCTCCCCAATCAAATTCATGATTACCAATAGTCATTGAATCAAACCCGATTTGATTCATCGTTTCAATAACGACTTCTCCATAAGTAATATTGCTTTCAGCTCCACCTTGAAACATATCTCCACTAGAAATAATAAAAGTATTATCAAAATTATTATTTTTTTCATTTATTAAATAATTACCAATTCTTGATAAACCTACTTGTTTATAATCTTCATCATAAAGATATGCCCCATGAAAATCATTTAAAGCATAAAAATTTAAAGTTCTTTCTTCTATCCTTTCACCTAGCTCATCATAAGATACTTTATTTTGACAAGATGCAATTGTAATTAATGATAAAAATGTTACAAAAATATAAGATAATCCTTTTTTAAGTTTCATAAGTTTTTCCTTTTATTTATATTAAATTTATATATTTCAATATATAAATTTTATTATATTTACTTTATAAGTGTCAAAAAGGATATGACTAAGCCATACCCTTTTATCTAGTTTCTATAGATTAATTAAATTATTCAGCTAATCTAACATTGTCACAAACGATTTGGATATTTCCGTTGTAATCACTTCTAACACATGTGAAGGTAATCTTATCACCAACTTTTAAGTCTTTAGTAACTTCATTTGTTAACCAATCTTTTGGATTTCCAATTGAATATTTACCACTACCATTATAGTTATATGAAATTTTACCATCTTGTGCTGTTGCACCATAAACTGCTACTTCAAGACCACTTTCATCAGTAACAACCATATCACCATATTCAGTAGCGCCAGGTTTATTAGTTGCCCATGATTTAATTGTAGCTGTGACCTCATAGATATATTGACCAGAAGCAGTTGCACTTGTTGCAGATAATGGAGCACCTTCAACAACTTCTTTTAATGTTGCTTTTGTTGGAGCAATTCTTGTATCGTTTGTAGCTGCTAAAACACCAACGATTTCTTTTGTATCTTTATAATCTGATCTAATTGCGACCATTGAAATTGTATCGCCAACTTTTAAATCTTTAGTATTTGCGTGAGTATTAGCATCTTTTGGATTACTGAATTTATATTCACCAGTTGCTTCATCATAACTTAAAGCTGTATAAGTAGCACTGATTCCATATACAAGAATTTCTTTAGTTGCATCTTCTTCGTCAACTAAAATGATATTTCCGAATTGATCGATTGCTGTTTGATCACCTTTACTACCAAATCCTTTAATCTTACCTCTAACGACATAAGCTTGTTCTTTAGTATTTTGAGCTTCTAAAACTTCAGCAACTGAAGCATGGAGATAATCTGGTTCACCTTGTCTAACTGAAGCAGTTAAAGTAATAACACCAATAGCACCTGATTCTGTTGAAGCACTAATTGTAACAGTTCCTTCACTAACACCAGTAACTAAACCATTTTCATCAACTGTAGCGACTGAAGAATCTGAAGTAGCCCATGTAATTGTTTCACCTTCTAAAGAAGCAGTGAGTTGTAAACTACTTCCAACAAATAAGTTACCTGTATAAGTAATATCGATACTTGTTGCTTCTTGATATGGTTCATCAACAACTTCGATTAAGCTTGAATCGACTAACATTAAAGCTGCACCATCAGTAGTTTTCATGTCATTATTGTCACCTTCCCAAACTACTTCTTTATTCATAGCTTGCATACCAGTGATATTGACAGTTTTTTCACCATTTGAATCTAAAGCTTCTTTTAAAACATCGTAAGCAGCTTTTTTAGCTTCCATATTGCTATTGTATCTATCAGCATAGAAGAACATTTCAGCACCTTTATATTCTAAAGTTGCGACTACATAATCACCTTCAGTAACTTTACCATCAAAATGATTATCAACTAATTCGACGCTTGTAACTTTAGCGCCTTCAACTCTAGACATAGTTCCATATGTTGCTTGGGAAATAAATCCTGGGTGACCTAAAACACTGAATTCAGCTGGAGCAACGCTACTTGCATCTTCTCCACTTAAAATAGTAATTTGTGCATCACTACCTTTAATTTGTTTTGTTCCATTGTATGGTGAAGAAGTACCACTAACTTCAACGATATCACCAACTTTTAATCCACTTGGAACTTTATTCTTTTTAATATTATAAATCATGAATCCATGATTACCGGATTGAACAAGAATTCCATACCATTGATCATCGTCACCATCGATAAATCCAACGACTTCACCTCTAACAGCGACTAAACCGCTATTTGGAATATCTTCAATTGCAATAAGATTTTTATTATTATCGAATGTTAATGTATATGTTAATGAAGCGCTAGCGTCATTTAATGTAGCTGTAGCTGTTAATTTTACAGTACTAGTTGTTCCAAAATCTCCCCAAACAGGTCTTAATTCTAAGTGTGTTGAGCCATTAGAAGAAACTGTTTCTTCTTCTAAAGTCCCTTGAGCATAGTCCCAATCAATTGCAACATCATAAGTATTACCACTATCTGATAAATAACTATAAGATGTTTGAGCAATAAGGTAACTTGCAGCCTTTTGTTCGAGTTTGTTGGTGACTCCGTATGAATCATCTCTAATTGGAGCAGCTTTATTATCTGTAATAACTGCGGAAGAATTTAAAACAGCTTTAACGATATCTTCATCTGTCATTGTTTCGTTAGCTGGTTTATCTCCACATGAAGCAAGAACTGCACCTGCACTTAAAACTAAAGCGAGTAATAATTTAGTTTTTTTCATAATTTTTAATCTCCTCCTAATTAATATGTTCGCTTATATAATTTTTATATTCACTTGCTTTAAAGAATGGGAATTCAATTTGGTAAGATACTTCTTCACTGTCATTATATTGGAAAATTCCTAATAAAACGTTAACATCATAAGATTTTCCTCTTTCAAAAACAGTTCTTATTGTAGATTCTGAAGAGAAGAAATTATGACCTTCACAACGAATATTTAATTCAATTCCATTACAAGTAGCATGAATTGTGAAAGTTGAACTATCGGTTTGAGATTGATAGACAAAATCTTCGCTATCTTCAATCGTAATTGTTGTCCTAACTAAATTTCCAGCATAAGGTTCAAAAGAATCTGTACTTGTAATTAAACTTGGATCCATATAAACAGGATCAACATTATAAACATAGCCTAATTCTTCAGCTTCTTCTTTAGTTGTTGCTAAAATTTCAAATGGATAGTGATCATTATTAAGTTTGACATCGGTTAATTGTAAATTACCATAATATTTTGTAATTTTTGCATAAAAACGGACAATATCTCCGACTTTAACACCAGAACTCTTGTATTGAGTAAATGCAAAAATCGAGGCAGGAACAACATCTTCATCGCTAGGATTGACATCTCTAACATAGAAATCACTGCCACTAATAGCTATAACTTGACCAATAATTCTTAATTGTTTACCACTATTACCCGTTGAATCATTAACACCAAGTGTATCAAAATTTTCTTTGGCATTAGAAATAGTTGTTTCAACAACTTCTCCACTGGAATCAAAATCACAATCTTTTTCCCCATTAACTCTTCTTCCTTTAGCAGCTTCTTGAGCTTCTTGGAAAGCTTCATAATAGCCATCTAAAATTTGTGAATTTTGATTTAATAAATTAAGAGAATAACCTTGTTCAACAATTTCAAGATTTAATAATCTAAAATCAGCACCATCATTTGGTTGATACCAAACAAATCCCATATATCTTCCGCCACTAGAATCGTATTTTTCAAATAAATCTAAATCATTTACAACTACAATTCTAGAAGCATTTGTTAATTTTGATTTTGTAAAATGGGAAGCTTTTAATCCCCATTCTTGAATCGCACCAGTGGATTCTGGAGTATCAATACCTTCATATCTAAAACGGAATCTTGAAGTAGCAGTTTCATCGTTTAAAGGATAAAAATTTGAAGTATCTCCATCTGTATTGGAAGCTAAACTAACTTCCATAATTGCTAAACCACTTGTTGCGCTTAAAAAATTATTATTTGGAATACTACCTTCGTTTGCAAACTTAAAAGAATCAGTTATAGGTGTTTCATATTCAATATTTTCACCACAAACATCCTCATTTTGCTTCTCGCCGCAGGCGGCGAGAGCAAAAGATACAAATAAAACAGAAATAATATTTTTAAATAATTTTTTTATTTTCATATTTTTTATATTTTTTTAATAAATAATAAACACTTAATTAAGCCGGAATATTATTTGGATTTAATTGATAGTAGCTATCAAGTAAATCGAACCAGAAATCATCACTTGCTGCTTGTTCTTCTGTAGCATCACCACATGCAGCCATAATTCCTGAGACGTTACTTCTAATTGAGGATGAACCAACGAAACCTGGGTCAACATATTGAGTCCAACCATCTCCACCTTGATAGACTTCGAAGTTTAATTTGACTGCGTCTCTCATAGTTTTTGATGTACCAGTTAATGATTCATCATTTAAGTAATCTTGATAAACAGTTGATTCATAAGCATCTGTTGTAACTGGGATATAACCAGTGTTTTTAGCAAATGTAGCGTTAACTTCTGGATCATATGTTAATGTTTTTAATAAATCAAATGCTTGAGCTCTATTTTCAGCATCTGTATTTTTAAACATAACTAAGTTAGTTCCTTGAGAAATAACATATTTTGCTTCAGGTTTATCAGCATTATATGGTAATGGGTTAATTTCAACTTCGATACCATCTTGGACACAGTTACTAACACCAGCGGATGAACCAATTGTGAAAATTGTTTTATAAGCCTTGAATGGTGTAGATGTATAACTTGATTCACCGAATGTTGATGGAATACCGATTAATCCTTCTCTAAATAATCTATTGAAGAATTTGAGCATATCAACAGTTTCTTGGCTCTTATATTGCATAAATCCTTGAGTTTTGCCATTAGCAAGTGTTTCAACTGTGGTATATGTTCCACCCCATTGTCTAACCATTGTAATAAAGAAGTTAGCTTGAGAGTCATATGAACAAACTCTGAAATCATTTTCACCAACGTTTGTTAAGTCAATTGCAACATCTTGTCCAGCTTCACCAGCAGCGACAGCATTTTCATAAACGACACCGTCAGCACCAATAACTTTATTAAATGCAGAAGTTTCTTTTAAAACTTTTAAAGCAGCTAAACCGAATGTTTCCATTTCTTGCCATGTTGTAGGAACACCTGTAATTTTGTCTTCACCTGTTTTATTTTCGGTCATTTTAATTAAAACATTAATAAATGTTCTATTTGTTGTTAAAACTTCTGTAGATTTATTAAATGGTAAACCCATGACGTGATCTGGGACAATTTCTAAGTTTTCTTGTAAGTAGTTAGGATAGAATTTATTTAAATCCATTCCTTGTTCTTCGATTGTTGTTGTTAAATCAAATAAAATACCTGATTCTTGATATTGAGCCATATGATCAGGATAAGCAACAGCTAATTGTGGATAAGTTCTTGTTGAGACTGAACCAACAATAGCAGCAAGTAAGTTATCATAACCACCTTGACCTGTGTGGACAACTTCCCATCCCTCATCAAGTCCAGCCTCGTAATCATCTAAAATGTTGACTAATTGAGTAGTCATTGATTCACCGAAACCAGTCCAAATGTTGATTGTTTTGTTTCCAACTGTTGTATTTTGATTACAACTTGTTAAAGCAAATAAACCGATAACTGGGACTGCAGCTAACAATTTAATTTTTTTGTTCATTTAAAATTTTCCTCCTTGAACAACACTTTTTTATATATCTAATATGCAGTACGCATTATTAGCCCTTAATTCCACTTCTTGAAACACCTCTCATAATATATTTATGGAAGAATATAAAGAGGATAAAGAGTGGGAGCGTAACAACAACGGAACCAGCCATTTTACCTGGTTGGTTATCACTAAATTCTGAAGAGAATGAAGCCATTAATCCGTTTGAAACTAATCTAATATCATAGTTATCACCGAAAATTACAGAATGTTGAATTCTTCCGTTAGCGACGAGTTGAGGCCAAACATAAGCATTCCATCCACCCATCAATGAAAGAATAATAATCGTAACAATTGTAGGCATACCAATAGGAATCATAACTTTTAAAAGATATTTCCAATCTGTATAACCATCAACCTTAGCAGCTAAATATAATTCGTTTGGAATTTGTTGGAAAGTTTGTCTTAAATAGAAAATATAGAAGACACTAACACCATGTACTAATATCAAAGCTGCGAAAGTATTTTCCCAGTTAAATTCTTTAACTAACGCATAGTTTGTAATAACCATCATTTCGCCAGGAATCATCATTGTTGCTAAGATAACTAAGAATAAAGCGTTTTTTCCTTTGAAATTTAATCTAGCAAAAGCAAATGCAGCTAAAACCGAAGTAATAACTGTAACAAGCATTCCACCTGCAGCACTAATAAAGGTATTTAAGAAATAAATCCAGAAGGATGTTTTTTCTTGTACAATTCCTAAGTTATCAACATATGTAGGAGCAAAGACTGAAACATAGTTTTCAAATGTAAAAGGAATTGGCAAAAGTGTAATTGTATTATTACTCTTATTCATTTCAAATGTAGTTTGAGAAATGAATGAAGTTGAAATCATGAAAAGGAATGGTAAAAGAATAAAAATCGCAAAGATAATTAAGAAAATATACATTAAAGATTGGGAAACAATCATTTTTGGTAAGTAACTTTTACCGATAGTATATTCCCCATCTTTTTTATGATTTCTATGTTCAAGACGATACTTTTCACTATCAGCTAACTTTTGATTTCCTGATTCTAAATAAGCTTGTAATTCTTGTTCACTCTTAATAGCGTTTCTCATTTTTTAAAACCTCCTTAATAGTGGACTCTCTTCTTACTAACAGCAAATTGAATAGCTGTAATCAAAAGAATGATAATTAAAAGAACGATACTTCCTGCAGCAGCATAACCTGGATTTAATGGATTTATCTGTTTCATATCACGGTATAAGTAACCGACGACTGTAATCCATTCAACACCTTGATATCCACCGAAGAAATAGTTATTTTGTGAAATGTAAATCGATCTAACATCGGTATACATTTTAAATGCGCCAATAAATGATGTAATTGTAATATAAAGAATTTGAGGTGAAAGTAATGGGACAGTAATTTTTCTGAAAATTTTTGCACCACTAGCACCATCAATTCTAGCAGCGTCATAATATTGTTTATCGATTGTAGATAATCCAGAAAGGAATACTAAAATTTTAAAGGCCATTTGATTCCAAACTGAATAAGTAACAATAACAACACCTTGAGCCCATCTTGGAGCACCTTCTGTAACCCATTGTTGATTTAATCCAAAAATTGTATTGAATAAACCACCGCCAACTGCGCCATTTGTATAACTTGTAAAGATAAGGTTGAAAACCATACCTAAAGCGATTGTGTTAGTAACATATGGTAAAAAGAAAACGGTTTGGAAGAATCCCTTTAAAAACTTAATTCTATGAATAAAATAAGCAATTAAAAGAGAAACTAAAATAGTTAAAGGTACTTCTAAAATAACAAGTTCAAAAGTATTCCATAAACTCTTGATAAATAATGAGGTAGGAATATTTTGACCGAATAAATTAATTGAATAACTAGTATTACTAAAAAGGTATGTGAAATTTCCAAAACCAAAACTTGTTGGATAAGGAGCTTCAGTACAAACAATCCCACTTCCTCCAACAGCACTCATATCTTCACAAATTGTTGAGTTTCCTTTAATAATATTAGCGATTGAGAATGATCCTGCACCATCAACCCATGTAAAATCTTCAGTAAAAGCAATAATAAAGCTGTTTAAAATTGGGTAAATCATGAATAAACAGATTAAAATGAAAGCAGGAATCAAAACCAAGAAAGCTAAAAGATTTTGATTCATATGGAACAATCTTTTTTTAGCTTCTAATGGTCTATTTATATTAAATTTACAAGTTCCATCAGCATTATAATAATAAGATTCTTCATGACCTCTATGTCTTAATCTTAAATAGAAGTTATAGAAAGACTCTTTTACTTTGCTAAAGAAACTATTTTTCTTACTCGCATTATTTTCCATAAAAATTACCAAGAATTAATAAATTCTTTCCCCAGTTTCTTCAAAAACATAAATACGTTTAGCAGAGAAGTTTAAAATTTCTTTACCTTCACATTCTTTAGCGAGTTCTGAAGAAATAATAATTTTAACGTGTCCTTCTTCTAATCCTACAACGTCTCCAATAACAGAAATATCTCTACCGATATGTTCGATATTGAAAACTTTAACTGCGATTGGTCCATTTGGATCTAAAACGAAAGATTCAGCTCTAATGCCAATCTTACAATCTCTAATTGGATTTAAACGTCCTTCCAAAGATGAAATAATTTTTTCAATTCTTTCTTTTGATTCAGGAGTTTCGATACCATTTGAATTTTTTAAAATTTCAACTTGATATTCTTTAATTCTCTTTGTTCCTTCCCAATCACTATCTTTATATAATTCATCGATTTGATGTGCATAAGGAATAACATCAATTGAAACTTTAGCTTTTTTAACGAGTTTTTTAACCTTCTTGAGTCCGTTTGGTGAAGATGCTGATTCAACATTATCTAATTCGTTTAAAACTGCATCAACAAGACTTCTTTCTTCATCATTATTTGTTTTAACACGTCTTACTTCCATCTTGCCTCTAGCTATTGCAATTTTATCTTTAATTAATAAGAGTGTTTTTTCAACTTCTTCATCTGAAACATTTGAAATTTTTCGAACTTCAGAATTATAAACATCTATGACACTTTGATCATCATATTTACAAAGTGATTTTTTAATTTTCTTAATTCCTTTTAAAAGTTGTTTATTTTCGAGCTCTGGTAAAGAAGCACTTAAATAGCAATCAAACTCAAGAAGAGATTCGACAACTTCATTTTTATTAGATTTTTTATCTTTTTTACTTTCAAATTCATTTATACCAGAAATAATATTTGTTCCACAAACGTTGCAGTATTTACCATTATGAGAAACAACGTTTCCACAGTTTGGACAAATAACTTCTTCAATATGAACTTTATCTAATTCTTTAGAATTTAAAACTTCTTTTCCTGCCATAAAAAGTTTTCCGCTTTCAATTTTTCCATCAAAAACGTTAATAGCAGGTGTACCTAAAAATTTAGCAACGAATAAATTAGCTGGTTCTTCATAAACTCTTTGTGGTTCGTCTTTTTGTTGGACAATACCATCTTTCATAACAACGATAAAATCAGAAATTGACATTGCTTCTTCTTGGTCATGAGTAACGAAAACTGTAGTAATTCCAGTTTCTTTTTGAATTCTTTTGATTTCTTCTCTAGTTTGAAGTCTTAATCTAGCATCGAGGTTAGATAAAGGTTCATCAAGTAAAAGAACTCTTGGTCTTTTTGCTAAAGCTCTAGCAATAGCAACTCTTTGTTGTTGACCACCTGATAATTCTTTAGGTTTTCTGTCTAATAATTTTTCAATATTAACAATTTTTGCATTTTCAAGTGCAATAGCACATTTTTCATCGAAAGTAAGTTTAGGAACAACATTATCTAATGGGAACATGATGTTTTGTCTAACATTAAAATGAGGATAAAGAGCATAGTTTTGGAAAACTAAACCAATTCCACGATTTTCTGGAGGTACATTGGTAACATCTTCATTTCCAAAGAAGATTCTTCCTTCAGTTGGATTATGAATTCCCGCAATCATGTAAAGTGTGGTTGATTTACCACATCCGGAAGGTCCTAAAAGTCCACATAACTTTCCATCAGGAATATCGAAAGTCATATTATTAACTGCTACTGTTTTAGCGCCTTTCTTTCCTTCAAATGTCTTAACGAGGTTTTGAATTTTTACTTCCATAATAAAATATCATCCTTATAAAATATTGAATTACATTTTAACATTTTAGATTAGTAAAAAAAATGTTAAACTTTACAATCTTCAAAATCAACCGTAAAAACATAAAAATTTCGATAATTATCATAAATTTTTATCACTTTTATTGTGTGATGAAACTCTTTCATTAACTTGATTTAAGAGTTTTTCTTCGGTTTCTCTATTTAAAAACCATACACTATTTTTAGTATCAATTACTCTTGTAACTGAAATTAAATCAGCTAAAGAAGTATGATGTTTACTAAAAATAATTAATAAATAATCAATTAAATAAAATAAACCTAAGGTAAAATACCCAATAAAAGCCTCAATAGAAATAAATAAATATTTAACAAAAATTTGTATTTTTTTAATCTGATATTCTTCCTTATTAACAAGTCCTAACTTCATCATTCTCATCGATAAAGTTTCACCGTTTTTTGATAATAAAGGGATAAAAATAAAATATATTAATAAAGCAATTGTTAAAGAAATATAAAAAACATATCTTCCAATTCTTTCTAATTCAACATAAATTTCATGATATCTATCAGTTTCTCTTAAATAAAAACAAGCTTGATGATAACTTCCTGGATAAGCTTCTGTATCTGCAAAAATTCTTAAATATGCTCTTATATAAGCTTGATTTTCATTAGCACTAAATTCTTTACTACTATCTTTTTTATAAGTTACACCATTATAAATAACTTCATCATATATACCAATATTAGAAGAAATTACTTCTCCTTTATCATTAAAAGATAAAGGAGAAGAATATTTATCATTATTTATAATATAAAAAGCTTTAAAATTAGGATATTCTTCATTATCTATATTGCAAACATTTTTATAAAACCACTCATTTAATTCCCTTTCACTTGGTTTTGTATCAAAAATAACATCATAAGAAGAAATTTCATCTAAATAATTAAAGTAAAAATTATAAAGCATAGTTAAAAAAATCATATGAGAATCATATGTAAAATAACCATTTTCATCAGTTAATTTTTCTGCTGAAATATAATTTACTTCACTTAATGGTTCTTCATCGATTTTTGAATCATCAAAAAATAAACCACTATCAACTTGTATTTCTTTTACTTCTTTTAATTTTTGAGGAATATGAAAACCATAATCAACATATCCTTCTACTGTTGGTAAATAGGTAGGAATAATTAGAATAATAATGAATAATAAATCTAATATGTATCCAAAAGTTCTTTTCCCTAAAGAACCATAATGAATTGAACTAATCTTCTCCATTTACTTTATCTGCCTCTAATTCATCAAAACTATTATAAATAACTGATTCTTTTTTATTTGCCGCTCTTGTAAAAGATAAAAAATCTAATAAAGAAGCATATTCTCTATTCATTAAAGTAGCTAACCAGTTAAAAAGGAAATAAGCTCCATAAATTGGTGCTAAAATAAAGATATTATCTTCAAAAAGCATCACAATAAGTAAAATTATCATTGGAATATTTCTAATTAGGAAAAAATATTTTTTCTGATAAAGTCCATCTTTTGAAACAAGTGCAACTTTTGTTAAAAATCTACCTAAAGTAAAACCATATTTGTTTGTTATAGGCGGAATAACAAAAACTAAAATATAAGGAATAAATGCAGAAAAGAAAATACGATAAACTCCTTTTTGAACGATTTCTTCTCTTGCAAGTTGATAAAATTCATCATTATAAAGATCACTGAATATTTCACGATAATGTCTGGAATAGAATGTTAATAAATCAGCTTTAGCATCATCTGTTAAATCTTTTGAAGGATCTTCATCTTCGTAAAATTCCCTTTTAATAATTCCCAATTTAGTTTCATCTATTTTCCCATTTTCATCATATTGATACTCAAAATAAGTATAATCAGTGCCTAATTCTAAAATTCTTTCATTATAATCTTCAATTGTATAATGAGTTCTTGTTCCACCATTTTCCTTATAAAAAGAGGAACCAAAATAAGTATCGGTTAAATAATAATTTTCAACTACTTCTTGATATTTTGTATAGTCATTAGAATTAATTTGGTTGTAATAACCATTTTTATCTTTAACTAATAAGCCAGAATATACTTGGGCTTGAGCAACAATTTGATCTGCAATATAAGAATCAAAAATATATCTAAAAACAAATGTTGAACAAATAAAAAACAAAACTCCAAAAACAATGAAATCAATACATATTCCTAAAAATCTTAATGACATTTTTGGATAAACTATTCTTTTATTTTCCATTTCTTTAAAATATTTCCTTCAAAAATTTTCAAGTATTATAACTTTATCAAAAAATAGACTTAATTAATATAAAAATTAACTTAAAGTATCTTCTTTTACTAAATTAGTTTTGCTAATACTTTCTAAAAAACCTCTTCTAGTTTTATTAGTATAAATAAAGATTATATTAGCAATCAAAAATAAGACTCCGATAAGTGGAATAATATATAGAGCTAAATATGATGAATAAAGAGTAAAACTTATTTTAAATAAAGGTATAAAAAATATAACTGGTAAACATTCGATTGTTTTAATCAAAAATATATAAATTACTTCAATTCTTTTTATATATGAGCCATCTTTTTCTTTAATTCTTTCTAATTTTAAAGTTACTTCGCCAAAACTTTCATGTTTTTTAGAAAAAAGTGGGTAAATTAAGAATAATAATAATGTGGTTGAAAAAAAGGAGATTAAAGAGCAATAAAAATAATTATCATTAATTAATTTGTCGTTAAAATTTATCTTATTTCTTAAGTTTAAGTATGTAGTTTCGTTTTTAATTGAGACTAAATCGTTAACTTTTATATCTTCTAATATTTTTTGATAAAGATTAACAAAAGAAATACTCAAATCTCCATAATCTTCATATCCTTTTATATTCATTTCTTGATCTAAAAATAAAAGATTAAATTCATCAATATATTCTTTTTTTAAAGAAACACTTCCATTGATTAAATAAATATCTTTTTCAAAAAATGGTGATAAATATTCTATTTTTAAATTATTTAAAAACGAAATATCTTCGTTTTTAATATCAATATAATAATTATAAAAAACATCATATTTGCTAGATTCTTCATCATTTTTTACTAAAAACTCAACAAAATGATAAAAAGTATCACTTATAGCATCGTTAAAAGTATATTTATCACTATCTTCATCTTCATCATAAAAAAGAAGTTCGTGTTCATATAATAAATCAAAAATTCCTTTTTCAATTTGTTGATTTTCCTCTATAAAATTATCATAAGAAATAATTGGTCTAGAAATTTGAAATATAACAACATTAAAAAGGAGAATAGATATAATAAATGTTAAAGCAAAATCTAATAAATAAGCCAGTATTCTATCTTTCGTTTTTAAAACGCTTATATTTTCCATTTTTAATGCTCCCTCAATTTCTAAAATAAATTATCACACTTAAATTAAAACTTAAAATTAATTTTTCTTTAAAATTCTAATAAATTACATTTTTATTTATTTTCTTTTTTCTTTTTATCAAAAAAATATTCTTCATAATTTAAATAAAACTTTTTATTTTCATTAGATAAACTATAAGTTTTTGACATATATTCGTTAAAATTTTGGTGAGAAGAAGAAAAAATCATCATGCCAACACTCACAATTAAAGGAACGAAAAAAGTTAATAAAGAAAGTAAGAATTCGAAAAAGAAAAACCACAAAAATTTAAGTATCAACTCTTTTATAGATAATGAAAAACCATAAACATTCAATGTTCCAAATCTAAATATAAGTTTTCCAATTGTTTTGTTCCCTCTTCTTATAAATAAAGGTATAAGAAAATAAAATAATAAAACACTAAAAAATAAGGAAATTAATAATAAAATCAACTGAATCATAAAAATATTATTCGTCTCTTTTCGATAAAGGTCATTTTGGAGCAAATAGCCAATTGCATTTTCATTAATAATATAAATGTAAAAAGAAGCGAATTCTTTATCCAAAACATCTTCTTTTTCTTTTATTAAACTAGTAGATTCATCCAAATAAAAACAGTTACTGCCATATTTTATTTTTAAATCATTTAATAAATTAATTCCGAAATTTTCTTTATCACTATAACAATTTAAAGAAATATAAAAATGATTAACTCGTTTTTCTAAGTCCTCTTTTTTTTCTAAATCAGAAAATGTTTTATTATTTTCATAAAAATCACTAACTAAAACATATTCATTGTTATTTCGAATATATAAATTTGATTCATTTATAATTTCATTAATTGAAATCAAACTAGTTTTATATAATGAAGTGTTTGTATAAATAAATATACTAGACAAAGTCAAAATAAATGTTAGAAAAACAGTTAAAAAAATATCGATTAATCCTGCAAAAAATCTTTTATATAAAGGCACAGAATCATATTCGAGTTCAATTAGATTGCTATTTTTTGTTGTTTCATTTCTTATATTATTTTTCATCGTTGCTATTTTATTAAATTATTAAAAATATATAAATCTATTTATTTTCAACATAAATATCTTCAAATTTGATTATTTCATTAGCCCCTAAATTTATCAAAGAATAATGTTTTTTATTTAAAAGTGGTAAAAACATATTTATTAATAAAAGCGAAAAAGAAAATATCGAAACATTAAAAATATTTATAAAACCAATAAATATCATATTTAAATAGGAAAAATAAAAGAAAAATATAAAAATTATTAAAGAAAATAAAAAAGTTAAATAAAGAAGAATAAATTTAGCAGTGTAATTATAGATATTTAAATTTAAGAATGTTTTTTTATTTACTCCAACTAGTTTAAACATTTTCATCATTAAGGTTTGATCTTTTTTAAATATAAAAATAGGTATTAAAAAATAAATAAAAAAAGCTAAAGAATAAGAAATAATTAACTCAACATTTAAATAAAAATAATAATCATTATTTAGTTTTTGAAAATTAGAAAATTCATTTTTATATAATTTATCGTTAGTTTCGAAATCTTTAATTAATTCATTGTAAAATAATGAATAATTATCTAAATATTCGTTATAAAACAATGTGAATTCGTTAGAATAATCTTCTTCAAAAATATATTTTGTTAGTTCTAAGGCAACTTCCTCTTTTAAAATAAAACGATTATTTTCAAGATAATTATTTTGATAATAAGTAAAAAAATATTTATTAAATAAATCATTTATAAATAAATTATTTATTTCTTTATCTTGTTCGATATTTTTTAATCGATATGAAAATAGATAATAATTTATGTTTTCCTCATTAAAATCATCAAAAACTTCATATTCTTTATATATATTTCCTTTAAACTCGTAACCTATGTCAACTAAATAGGTTTTTAAACTCCTTCTAACCTCTTTATAAATAGTATCTTCAAAAGAAACTAAATTATTATTTTCAATTTCTAAAAGAGAAGAAGAATTAGAAATATTATATAAATTACTTCTACTTTCATTAATTTCTTCTATTTTTGAACTTATAGGAGGTAATAAATATCCAATTTGGTTTGTTATAACTCCTTGAATAAGAGAAAAAAGTATAAAAAATAAGGCAAAATCTAGAAGAAAAACTAAAAACCTCTTTTTCATAGAGGCTTTTTCATTTAAAGAATAATTTGAATAATTATTTTTATGATTATTTATTAAAAAAATATGCTTCATTTATTTATAAATCAAATTTATTAATCAATCTTACTTAACCATTCACCAATTTCTTTATAATCATCAACCCATATGGTAATTAAATCATATGAAAAGAAATAATTAGTAACATCTCTAAATGTTTTTTCATCAAATCCTTCTTCTTTTTTCATAAATATAAAATTGAATTTTAGAAAATTAGATGCTAACTCTAATAATCTTTTCATGTTTGGATCAGTTAAAGAAATACCAATAAATAAAGATGTTTTAAACATAAAATCATGTAATTGTTTAGCAATATTCCATGAATATGGATTGTTATAAAGATAGAAATATTCAGATTCATTAAAAATTAATGAATCTGTAAATTTTTCTTCATTATATTTATCAAAAGGTAGTAAACCATGAACATGATAAATATCTACTTTAGCATCTTTATTTAAAAAAGCATTGTCATCATAAACAGTATTATATAAAATACCTCTTCTTTTTAAGATATATTCTAAATTTGTATCGTAATTATATGTAATAACAGTTGTTTTATGGTGATTATTAATAAAATTAGTTAATTCATATAATGTTGAAGAAGGATCATCAAAATCAATATTATCTTTAAATAAATATAATTCTTTATTTAATTCTTTATAGGTATCAAAACCATTAGTTTTTAATATTTTTGAAGATACAAATAATTCTTTACCAACATAATGCGATATCTCTTCCATCCTTTCTTCATTACCTTCATAAAATGTTGAATTAAGTGCTGAAATTAAATGTTTCCAATCTTTTGCACCATAATTTACATTCATTCCAGCACCTAAAATTAAATCGATATCAAGTCGATATGTAAAAAGTTTTAAAAGATAAAGAATAAATGATTCTTCATTATTTTCTTGTCTATCTAAATTTAAAAGATATAAAAGTTCATCTTTAAATAACGATTCATCATTCTTTTTAAGTGTATATCTAATCTTTTTACCTTCAATATAACCAACTGCTAAAAAATTATCTTCATCAAAATAAATATTTAAAGAAGAGATAGGAATATAAGGATCAAAATTTTTTAAAGATTTAATTTTAAAGAAATTGATATTTCCCATAATGTCAATTTCTTCTAAATTAACTTTAAAAATAGAAGAATATATATGAACTACATATTTATGGATATGATCATGAGAAGAATAAACAACTACTTTAAAATTACATTTTGGATCAAAATGAAATCCAAAAGATCTAAAAATAATATTTTTATAACTAACTCCATTTAAATAATATAAATAGATTAAAATAAGTAAACATTTTTTATTAAATATATAGTTTTCTCTATCTTTTTTTCTCATAAATTCACCTTTAAAATTTTAACATGTTTAAAGGTTAATTAATAAATCTTTTATTAAGAAAAAAAGGAAAGTTTTTTCGACTTTTTAATAAATAAAGATATAGAAAAATATTAAATAGATAATTAGAATATTTGTATGCGTTATTTTATTTTTAAAAAATTATTTGATTATATTTGGAAAAATGCTGATAAAGGCGATAAAAAGGTTAAAGAAAAAGAAATAAAACCTGAAGGAATCATTAAAAAAGAATATTCCATTCCTTTAATAAAAAATGAAATCATTAAATATAAATCTAAAGAATTAAAATTTAATATTTATTATGATGAAAAAATAATAAGTAGACCAGCTATTATTGATATTCATGGCGGAGGATGGCGCTATGGAGATAAAGATTTAAACGACAATTTTTGTTTTCATTTAGCAAAAAAAGGTTTCAACGTTGTTTCTTTATCTTACACTTTAGCTTATAAAGCAAAGCTTGTTAATCAACTTCAAGAAATTCATTATTTAATTAATCATCTTTATAAAAATAATGACAAATATTCTTTAGATACTTCTTCTTTATTTTTAACTGGCGATAGTGCTGGTGGAGAACTTGCATTTTTATATACTGCAATTATTGTTAATAACTTCAAATATGGTGAAATATTTAAAATCTATAATAAAAATAATATCGAAATAAAAGGAATCGCTTTAAATCACGCAACTTGTTATTTAAAAGATTTAGGTGAATTTCCAGATCATAAAATATTATCTTCTATATGTAGATATGGGATTAAAAGGATGCTTTATGGGCCATTTTTTAAATATCGCAAAATTTATAGAAAAACTGATCCAAATGATATTTTTCCTACCTCCAACCCATTCCCACCTATTTTAATATTAACTTCTAAGGGTGATAAATTATATTCATATCAATCAATATTATTAAATGATGATTGTAATTTATATGGAATTAAACATAAATTCATTAATTTAGATAATCCAAAAGCAATTCATGTTTTTAATGTTTTATATCCAAATTTAGAAGATTCTATTCATTTTAATAATGAAATATGTAATTTCTTTAAAGAGGAAATAAATAAAACTACCGATATTAAATAAAATATTTTTTTATTCTTACATTCCGTCGTAATTAAAAGAGGTCAATTTGACCTTTTTTATTTTCATTTAGGGGACATTTTGTCCTCTTTAAATTTAAAATAATACGTAAGTATTGCTTCTTTTTTATTTAAGAGACACTTTATTCTTAAAATTATTTTATTGTTTTTCCCATTTCATATGCTTTAATTAATTTTTCATTATTTAAAACGCTATTTGGTTTATCTACTCCTCCGATAAATAAATAATCTTTTAATTTAGCTTTTTCAAAACAATCAATCCACCCTGTCAAGGTAACAATTGTTTTATCTTTTGTATATTCTTCATCTTCTGCTGCTGACATTAATAAATAGATATCTCTAAATTTATAATCTTTATTAAATAATGGATTACATCTATCTAATAAAGTTTTAAGTTGTCCAGAAATAGAATAATAATAAATTGGAGTAGCAAAAACTATGACATCACTATTTAACATAAGTTTTTCTATTTCGTTAGCATCATCTCTAATAAAACAATTTCCTGTTTTTTGACAACTTAAACAACCAACACAAAAAGCAATTTTCTTTCCTTTTAAACTAACTTCAGTAACATTATTTCCAGCTTCCTTAGCGCCTTTAATAAAATTATCAGCAATAATATCTGAATTTGAATTATTTCTTAAGCTCGTTTTAATTACTAATACGTTTTTCATAATATTTCCTCTTCTTTTTATTATTAAACTAAGTAAAAACAATATCTATAAATATTATTAAATATAGAAAATTGATATATTTTATAATTCATTTCTTTTATTTTATTAATTATTTTTCTTTATTTATGGAATTAATAAAATTCAAATCACTAGCTAATCTTAAATCTCCTCGAGGAGAAAGAGAAACTGATCCTACCTTTACTCCATCAGGCAAACAACTTCTTTTAAATTGCTGAGTGAAAAATCTTTTCATAAATGTATCTAAAGTAGTTTTAATATATTTTTCATCAACATCTTTAAATGCAATTTTAGCAAGCTCGTATATTTTTTCTTTTCTAAATGAATTTCTAATAAAGTGATAAAGGAAGAAATCATGTAAATCGTATTTCCCTAAGATTTGTTCAGTTTTTTGAGCAATATCTTTAGATGAAGAAGGAATCAACTCAGGTGAAATAGGGGTATTGATAATATTTTCAATAGCATTATTTAATACTAATTTTTCATAAGAATAGTCTTTTAATAATATTTTTATTAAAGTTTTAGGAACACTTGCATTAACTCCATACATTGACATGTGATCACCATTATAAGTAGCAAAACCAAGTGCAAGTTCACTTAAATCACCAGTACCAATGACTAAACCATTAACCATATTTGCATAGTCCATTAAATATAATGTTCTGATTCTAGCTTGAGCATTTTCATAAGCAACATCATATAAATCTAAAGGATGTGATAGATCTTTTAAATGTTTAGTTGCTAAATCTTTAATAGGAATTTTTTTATAATCTAAACCCAATGCTCTTAGTAACCATTTAACATTCTTAAGTGTCTTTTCACTAGTTGCAAAACCAGGAAGTGTTAAAACGTGAATATGACTAAAATCAATTTTAAGCATTTTATAAGCTTCAACTATAACAATTAAAGCCAAAGTTGAATCAAGACCACCACTTATTCCTATAACAACGTCTTTAAAATTTGAATTATACAAACGAGTAGCTAATCCTTTAGCTTGTAAAGAAATAATTTCTAAAGATCTCTTTCTTCTTTGTTCTTCATCTTTTAAGATAAATGGGTAAGGATCAACTTCTTCAGGCAATAAACTTATTTCGCTATTTAAATTAACTTCAATATAGCGATATTTATCACTATTTTCGCAGTCAAAAGCTGTTTTATATTTAATACGGTCATTACTTATTTTATTAAGATCAATAATTCCAATATTTAAACCTAATTCATCATATTTTTCGTTAATAATTTCTCCACAAGAAGCAATTATTTGATGACCAGAAAAAACTAAATCTTGGCTAGATTCTCCAAAACCACTTGAACAATATAAATATGCACAATAATTTTTAGCTGATTGAAGTTTTACTAATTCCTTTCGATATTCTCTTTTACCAATATATTCATTAGAAGCAGATAAATTTACAATTACATTAGCTCCATTTAAAGACAAAGAATTAGAAGGAGGATTTATAACCCATAAATCTTCGCAAATTTCTACGCCGATTTTCATTTCTCCTAAAGAAAAAATTAAATCTGTTCCAAATGGTACTTCAACATCATCGAATTTAATATTAATATTTTTTAAATTAAGACCACTTGTAAACCATCTTTTTTCGTAAAATTCATTATAATTTGGTAAATATGATTTAGGAACAATACCTAATATATTATTTGAAGTTAAAACAAAAGCAACATTATATAATTTATCTAAATAAGAAAATATTCCACCAACAAAAACAACCATTGAAGAAGGAATTATTTTTATAAGTTTTTTAAGTAAAACTAGTTCTTCATCAATTAATTCTTTATGAAAAAATAAATCTTGGGCGGTATATCCAAAAAAAGTTAATTCGCTAAAGTTCAAAAGAGTTATATTTTCTTTTTTAGCTTCTTTGATTAATTTAACTATTTCTTCATAATTTTTATTAACTTCTCCAACATGCGTAATGAAGTTTGCTGTTGCTACTTTATAAAAACCATATTTTGAAATCATAAATATCCCTCTTCTTTTAATATATCAATAACATAATTATATGTTAATTCCTTAAGAGCAACTTCATTTTTATTGTTAAGGCATTCTCTAATTTTAGTCGAAGAAATATCTTGATAATTATCTTTGAAATCAACAAGAATAAAAGAATTTCTATATTTTTTTAAAAATTCATTCTTTTCAAATAATTTATTTAAGTTATCGTGATTTCTTCTAACTAGAATAATTTTAAAATTATTCAAAATATCTTCAATTCGATACCATCTTTCAAGTTCATCCACCTTTTCACTTCCAAAAGCAAATAAAATTTCTTTATCTATATATTTTTCCTTTAGATATTTTAATGAATTATAAGTTTTTAAACTTTTTCCTTCTACTTCGACTAAATCTACTTCTATGTTTTTATTTCTTTTTATAAATTCATTTATTATTTTTAGTCTTAAATCGGTAGGGAGAATACTTTTATCATTAAAATGTTTCCACGTGTGAAAAAAAATTAAATTTGTTGGTAAAAGAATTCCTTTATATGCATCAAAATAATTAACTAAAAAGTTAATTAATTCTCCGTGAGCCTTTGATAAAGGATTAAAAGTTCCACCTAAAACAACGATTTTATTACTTGTCATACTTATTTTCTTTAATTAATTTAATTTTTAAATCGTATAAATCTTTACTAAAATCTAAATAATGAATATGAGGCATAACAAATCTTTTTTCTTCGTCCCACATTAAATTATCTATTTGATAGCGTACATAATTTCTTCTAGTTTCAATATCAGGAACTTTATAAATTAATTCACCTTTATCAAAAATTTTAACTCGCATATTTTTAATAGTTAAATCATCAAAAACCATATTTTTCCATGGTTTTGAAGGATCGATAACTGTTAAAGGTTGAATTAATTTTTCATCATGCAAAGTTAATAAATCGGCAATTGCACGATTTTCTTTATTAAAAACACGATAGACATCTTTAAAAGATGGATTTGTTATTTTTTCTAAAGTTTCACTAATTTTAATTTTTGGTATTAATTCTCCTTTTTTATAAATTCCAACTAATTTATAAACTCCTCCAAAAACAGGGTTTGATTTGGAAGTAATTAAATTTTCACCAACTCCGAAAGAATCAATTTGAGCTCCTTGATCAATTAAAGAATTAATTTTATATTCATCTAAAGAATTTGAAGCAACAATAATAGTATCCTTTAATCCATTTTGATTGAGAATTTTACGACATTTTTTAGATAAATATGCTAAATCTCCAGAATCTATACGAACTCCTTTAAGTTTATATCCGTTTGGAATTAAAAATTCTTTAGCAACTTTTATCGCGTTCATCAAACCAGAATGAATAACATCATAAGTATCAATTAAAAATACAGAATTTTCTGGATATAATTTTGCATAAGTTAAAAATGCATCATATTCGTCTTCAAAAGACATAATCCAAGAATGCGCCATTGTGCCGCTAACTGGAATATTAAAAAGTTCTCCAGCTAAAGTAGTTGCAGTTGAATTAACTCCACCGATATATGCGGCTTTTGCTCCATATAATGCACTATCAATATTATGAGCTCTTCTTGCTCCAAAATCCGAAACACTTCTACCTTTTGCTGCTAAAACTATTCGATTTGCTTTAGTAGCGATTAATGTTTCGTGATTGACAATTGCTAAAAATGCAGTTTCTAGAAGCTGACAATCAATTAATGGTCCAACTATTGTCATTAAAGGTTCATTTGGATAAACAACACTTCCTTCTAAAAATGAATAAATATCGCCTCTGAATTTAAATTTTTTTAAAAATAACAAAAATTCATCATTAAAAATATTTAAAGATTTTAAATAATCAATATCACTTTCATCGAAACGAAAGTCTTTTACATAATTTATCACATCTTCTAAGCCACAAAATATGGAATATGCCGCTTCATCTGGATTATTTCTATAAAATAAATCAAAAACAGCAATTTCGTCTTTTTTATTTTTGACAAAATAACCATTCGACATGGTTAATTCATAAAAATCCATTAATAATGAGATGTTTCTTTTAAAATTTTCCATTTCTTTCTTCCCTTATTTACTAATAATGTATATTTTTCTTAAGAATTTAACAAATCTATAATTTCATTTTCTCCTATATAACAGTTTGAATAATGATTTTCGCTTATCTCATAAAGAGATGGAACATAGTTAAAATAAGTATCTTCAAGTTTATCTGTTTTATTATCAATATTTTCTTTTACGTATCTATTTTTAAAATCATTAACTGATTCAACATCATTAACTCTTTTAAATTTATTTCTTATTTCTTGTCCTTTTTCACTGCTAGATTCATAAATATTAAAAACAAAGATAGGCGTTTCTTTATTTTTATATGAAGTCAAATAGTTTAAAACATTTGGTTTAATACTAAAACAATGAGGACATCTATCAAAATATAAATAAATGTAATATTTTTTATAATCCAAAAGATAAAAATCATCTATATTTGATAAGGTTGCGCTTTCAATATCGCTATAACTTCTACTATCTAATTTGGTATCAATTAAATATTTAGCAGGTTCCACTCCTCCAGGAATATAATCATAAATTTGACCATTATTTACAATATATAAAGATGGGATAACATTGATAATTGTATCTTTTAAAGTTGAAACATTATTTTCAAGCATAATACTTCTACTTTCTTCAATGCTTATGGAAGAATCTGAAATATAGGAAGCTCCTTCCTCTTTTAATCTAACCGTATTATAAATATAAAGTTTAAAGTGCTTATTTCCATTTTTATATTCATTTAAATGATTTAAAATTGCATTTTTATTATCGTTACAAGTAGGGCAATCAGTTCTAAATAAATAAACCCCATAAGTATTTTCTTCTTGAGTGTATAAATTATTAATATTATCTAAATAATATTCTTGAAAAGATGAATAATCTAAAGAAGGATCAATATCAAAAGTAGGTATTGAATTACACGAAGTTAAAAATAGCAAAGAAAATAATATAAAACTTCTAAAAATCTTTTTCATAATTAAGAAATTTCCTTTCCTTCAATAAATATTTTAATTGAATCTTCATTTTCATAATGTATCATTTTTTCTTTTAAAATCTGAAAGTCATATTTTAAATAATATTTATAGTTACATTCGCTATCGCTGCTTAAAAACACATTTTTAATATTATTATTCTTTAAATAATTTAATGCTTCATTAAGTAAATATTTTCCAATTCCTTCTTTCCTATAGGAAGAGTCGACAACAAATAAACTAATTTCACTTTCAAATTTAATTTTTGTTTCCTTTAATAAATCTAAAACAGTTTCTCTATAGATATGATTATTATTTAAAAAATTATAATCGCTAAATTTTTTATCTAGATTTTTAACTAATTCTTCAATATTTTTATTATTTTTAAATATTTTCTCTATATTAAAAGCATTTGCAGTTATTAAACCAACTAAAGATGAGTCATGATAAGCACCTAAAATATAAGTTGCGTCTAAAATATCATTTAAAACAAATAACAAAGAATAAGAAGTTAAATCTTCTTCTTTAACAAAACGCGATAAATTTGCAGCTTCTTTTGTTAATTTTATTAAATCGTCTAAATCTTGAGATAAATCTATATTTTTATAAATAATTTCCATAGTTAACAACTTTCATAATTATACTAAAACTATCTATAAACTTATAAAATAAAATTTATTATTTTGATATACTTAATACATGCAAACAGAATTTAAAAAAGCAAAAATCGCTATTCTTATACCACTTTTATTCTTTTTACTATTTTTAGTATTTTTCTTACTTAATCTATATGCCTTAACTATAGAATATTCAATTTTAAATTTAATAATTGAAATTATTCTCGGTATATTTGAAATGTTTTTTCTTTATAAAATTCTTAAATTTTTATTCACACCAAAAATTTTATTAAAAATAAATGATGAAGAAATCATAATTTATAAATTTAATAAAAAAATAGAAATAAAGTATCAAGAAATTTTTACTATTTATAATGTTCCAAGTTCAGTTTTAACAACTTCTATTTTTATAATCTATTTAAAAAATGGTAAGAAAATTAAGATTAAATATTTAAAAGATGATAAAATCGCTTCTTTAATGATTTTTTCAAAATTAGATCATAATTTCTTTATTGATAAAGAAAATCTATTTGTTAAATTTTTCGTAAGAATTTTTAACTTTTTTGAATCATTGTTTTTACATTTTATTAAATATCCTCTTCCTAAAGAACTTAAAAATATTAAAGATATTGCATTAAAATTTAAAGAAAAAGGTGCAAAAAAAGTATTTGTTTTAAAATATAATCATCTTAATTTAACGTTTATTGATAATATTTTTAAAAATTCTGATTTATCTTATTTTGTTTTTAATAAATCAATTCCAAATCCTAGTGAAGAAATTGTTTTAGAAGCTAAAAATGAATATTTAAAAAATAACTGCGATTCAATTTTAGCAATTGGAGGAGGATCAGTAATTGATTTAGCTAAAACTTTAGGAGTTAGTATTAAAAATAATAAAAAAGATTTAGAAAGATATAGTGGTCTTTTTAAAGTTAGACATCATCTACCTCCATTTATTGTAATTCCTTCTACTCCAGCAAGTGGAAGTGAAATGTCTTATGCTTCAGTAATAACTTTTAAAGATAAAAAAAGTTCAATAATCTCAACAAAAATAATTCCTGATTATATTTTTTATAGTGATGAATTAATTTCCTTATTACCTAAAGAAACATTAATAAATAGTATTATGGATGCTTTAACTCATGCTTTAGAAAGTTATTTAAATGTCTATCGCTATAAAAAGTATGATAATTATGCGCTTTCTGCTATTAAATTAATATATGGAAATTTAACTAAAGCAATAAATGAAAATAATTTAGAAGCTAAAAGAAATTTATTTAAAGCATCTTCTTTAGCAGGTGTTGCTTTTTCTATTAAAGGAGTAGGAAATGTTCATGCTTTATCTCATGCTCTTTCTTATAAATATAATTTATCTCACGCTAAAACAAACGCTATTATTTTACCTTTAGTTATAAAAACTTATTTATATAATAAAAAAGCCTATAAAAAGATAAACTATATCTCTAAAAATATATTAAATAATACTAATTTAATCACTTATTTAGATAATTTATCTATAAATTATGGTTATAATGTTAATATAAAAGATATTAGAAAAGAGGATATATCTTTTTTAGCAAAACATGCTAAAAAAGAAGCAATTCCTCTTTATGGAACACCTCTTGTTTATTCTAAAATTATGTATTCATATATGTATTTAAATTTATATAGTTATTATAAAAAGGAGAAAAAATAAAAAGAATATGGAACAAAACGAATTAAAAGAAGGAAGATTACTTGATTATGAAGGTAATTTATATGAAGCTGGTTATTCTACTTCATTAATAAAAAAATATAAAAGAAAAGATATTGTTGGTTTAAAATCTAGAATTAAAGAATGGGATTATTATGCAATCTTTTTAAAAGATTATGCAATTTGTTTTACAATTTCTGATTGTTCAATATTTTCTTTAATATCTGTTTCAATAATTGATTTAGTTAAAAAAAGATTTAAAACTAAATCAAAATTACAATTTTTCTCTTTTGGAAAATTAAATTTACCTTCTTCTAGTGAAATAGGTGATAGTGTTTATTCTTCAAAAGATTTTTCTTTAACTTTTTTAAATAATGGAAATAGCCGTGAAATTAAAGCTAGTATTAAAAATTTTGTCAATAATAAAGATTTAGATGTTGATATTATTCTTTCTCCAACATCTACTAAATCAATGGTTATAGCTACACCTTTTAAAAAGAAAAAACATTTCTATTATAATCAAAAAATTAATAATTTAGTCGCTAATGGATATTTCAAACTTGGTGATAAATTAACATCTATTAAAGATGGAATGGGTGTATTAGATTGGGGTAGAGGTGTTTGGACTTATAAAAATACATGGTATTGGGCATCTTTATCTATAAAAGATAATGAAGAATATAAAGGTTTTAATCTTGGTTATGGATTTGGCGATACCTCCAAAGCTAGTGAAAATATGCTTTTTATTAATAAAGAAGCTTATAAACTTGATGATGTTAAATTTTATTTTACTAAGAAAAATGGGAGAGAAGATTTTTTAGGCCCAATTAAACTTTTATCCGAATCTAAAGATATAGATTTAACTTTTACTCCGATTGTTGATCGTCATGAAGATACTAACGCTTTATTAATCGCATCTTTCCAACATCAAATATTTGGTAAATTTAATGGAAAAATTAAAACAAAAGATAATAAAGAAGTTATATTTAAAGACGCAATTGGATTTTTAGAAAAAGTAAAAAATAGATGGTAAAAACCATCTATTTTTATTCAAAACTAAACAAATTTAAAATTAAAAATCTCTTTTCTTAAACATTAATAATGCTAAAAAATAGAATAAAACATACATTCCAATTCCAAAAACGAGGAAATTAATCAATCCAAATATCCAAAGATTTCCCATCATTCCTTCCATAATTGTTGGAATTAAAATAATTCCCATTGGAATAAGTGTTGTTATAAAAGAAAATATTGAACTTAATACAAGTGCCTTACTACTTCCAATTGCTGAACACATAAAAAGTGACATTGAACCTGAAAACAAGCAAGAAGCTAAAAATGTAAAAATTAAACCTATATAAATACTTAAATTAAATGAAGCGTCTAATACAAATAACGATATTAAAAATGGAATAAACAAAATAAAAGTAGCAATTAAATGAATTAATACTTTTGATAATAAAACCTTACTTTTTCTAACTCCAACAGAAAGAATAAATGGTGTCCAATGTGATTTTTCATCAAAACTATAAGAAGAAACAAGCATATTACCTGGATAAAAACCTCCAATAAACATTAATGGCATTAATAAATAGATCCCTGTTCGATTCATTTCTTCAATAGTTGGTAAAACCCCATCACTATTTGGTTCATTTATTACATTTCCATCAGTAAAAGCGATAATACAAAGCAAAAGCACTACTAAAAAATAGACGACAAATACCATTCTTAAATTATAAAATTCTTTTAGTAACAAACCTTTCATAACTGAATACCTCTTATAATAAGAATCATAATCTCTGAAAGATTAGCTCTTCTTTTATTTTCTAAATCATATTTATCTGCAAGGGTTATAAATTCAATATAATCTTCATTAAATCTTTTATATTTTATTACAAATTCTTTATTTAAATTTTCCCACGTTGAATTATCGACTTTGTAATAATCATACATATTTAAAAGATCATTTTTTGAAGAATTTAAAATAATTTTTCCTGCATGTATAAAGACAATTCTGTCAGAAATTCTTTCTAAATCTTCAACAATATGAGAAGAAATTAATACACTTCCACCATTATTTTTAATTTCATGGAGAATATCTAATATTTCATCTCTTGCAATTGGGTCAAGCCCATTAGTAGGTTCATCTAGAATAAATACTTTTGCTTTATGAGAAAAAGCGATTGCTAAGTTTAATTTAACTTTCATGCCTTTAGAAAGTTCGCGACATCTTTTTGTTTTATCTAAACCGAAATTGTTTAAATATTTATAAAATGTATCGCTTTCCCAATTTTTAAAAATATTTTTTAAAACGTTTTCTAATTGGAATAATTTAATATTCTCTGGGAAATTTAATTCATCAAGAATAAAAGAAATTTTTTCTCTTTCATTATTACTTAATTTATTAATTTCTTTATCAAAAATATGGACAACTCCTTCTTTAAAAGAAGTTATTCCAGCTAAAATTTTCATTGTTGTCGATTTACCGGCTCCATTTTCACCAATAAATCCACAGATTTCACCTTCGTTTAGATAAAATGAGATATTATCTAAACTAAAGTTTTTGTAACTTTTATTTAAATTTAAAATTTCTACTACTTTCATATTTTATTCCATGTAATTTGAAGAATCTAAGTAAGTTAAAACTTCTAAAACAATATTTTTAACTATTTTTTCATTTTCTTCTTTTGTATTTCCTTCTACTACTAATCGATGATTTCCGTTATTTATAACGTTAAGGTTTATATAGCGATATTTAAGCTTATTTCTTGCATCTTCACTTAAATATTTGTCATTACTTCCGTATGCAATATAGTCTGTTTGTTCTAAATAAGGAATTGATTGATCCAAAGGAGTTAAACAAATATATTTAACCTTTCTTAATAAATTAGGATATTTTGTTTTGATTAATTCGCGTATTTTCCCTGAAAAAATAGTTCCGATACTTTTTGAAATTAAAATTATTTCACTATATTCATTTAAATTATCAAAATTTATTTTGCTCAATACAAATTCATAGGCCTTTTCTTTATCAAAAGAATCATTTTTTTCATCATAAAATGTTGAATAATCTAAATAAAGAGTTTCTCCATTAATAGCTTCATCAAGTTCTTTTAAAAGTGGTTTATTTAAACCATATCTAATACCTGGAAAAATAATTTTAATTGTTTTCAATATGTTCATATTTATTAATTTCTTTAATTAAAGAAGTGATCTCGTCAACTTCTCTATTATTATATATTTGCGTTGTGTTTTTTAAAATCTTTTTAAATGTTTTTATAGTAAAAATCTTATCGTCTTCTTTAACTTTTTTAAGATTGTTAAAAAGTGGAATTAAGTAACAAACAAAATTTAAATTTTCTTTAAAGTTTTCTTTTATATAATCTTCTGCTTCTTTTAAAGATAAGTAGGGATTCTCTAAATCAACAATTCCTTTATAATTATCATCAATTTTTAAAAATTCATCAGTTTCTTTAAAATAGTTTGCTATTTCTCCCTCATTATTTCCAATATAAAAAATAAAAATACCAGAAGAAGCAATGATTATTGAAAACTCGTGTGGATCATCCTTTGCAATTTTAAAATTATAGATTAAGTTTTCTTTTTCAAAAAAGCAATCGTATAACTTATTAGCTATTTTTTCTTTATAAGGTTTAAAAAAGAAAAGCCCCATTTTATAAATTTCCTTTTTCTTTATTTAAAAGATAGAGTAAAAAAGCATGTACAGTTTTTGCATCACGAATCTCACCTTTTAAAATCATATTTTTGATTTCATCTTCATTTTTATATATAACATCAACAAACTCATTTTCATCTAAATTAGTTTCTTTTAACGTTAAATCTTCACAATAGTAAAGATATATTTTTTCATTTGTATAAGCGACACTAGGATAAGTTTCTCCTAAATAAATACATTTTTTGGCTTCATATCCTGTTTCTTCTTTTAATTCTCTTAATGCTGTAACTTTTGTATCTTCATTTTTATCAGTTTTTCCGGCTGGAAATTCAATCATTATATCATCATAAGGATAGCGAAATTGTTTTTCTAGAATAAACTTTCCTTCATTCGTTTTAGCTATAACACAAGCCGCAGGACCTTTATTGATATATTCACGATAAGATTCGTGGTTATTTGGACATAAGACTTTATCTTTATGAACTTCTAATAAATGTCCATTAAAAACTATTTCACCATTTAATTTCTTTTCTTTCAAATCCATAATTTTTACCTCGATTTACTTATTATACTTATTTCTAAAAAAGAATGTGAAAGATAAATTTAAAATCTTTTAAATAAAAAGTGAATATTTTTTTGAATTGGAGCATTCTTGTATATAAAGGGTTGGGATTTTTTCCCTTTTTATTATATATATGTATATATTTATATTAATAAGTGCAAAATCATTTATTTTTATTCATTAATAAATTATATTTATACATAATACGAGGTTAAATTATGGAAAGATTTGATACGATTATTATTGGAGCTGGCCCTGCTGGCGTAACTGCTGCTATTTATGCTCATAGAAGTGGTTTATCTTATTTACTTTTAGAAAAAGGTGCAATTGGTGGTAAAGTTGTTACTGCTTACGAAATTGAAAACTATCCTGGAATTAGTAAAATCGGCGGAAGTGAATTGGCTTTAGATTTTAGAAAACAAGTTAAAGATATGGGCATTAATTTTAGACGTGAAGAAGTTATAAGTGTTGAAAAATTTGATGATCATTTATTTTTTGTAACAACAAACAAAGATAAATATCAATGCGAATCAATCATTATAGGAACAGGAACAAAAGAAAACGAATTAAATTTACCAAAAGAAGATCAATTTAGAGGAAGAGGCGTTTCTTTCTGTGCTACTTGTGATGGTGCTTTTTATAAAGATAAAGATGTTGTTGTTTATGGAGGTGGAGATAGTGCGGTAACCGAAGCTACTTTTTTAGCTCCAATTGTTCATTCTATTACTATGATTTCTAGACATGAATTAAGAGGCGAAAGAAAAAACATTGAAAAATTAAAGGCTCATTCAAATGTTTCATATTTACCAAACACTGTTATTACTGAATTAATTGGCGATGATCACCTTGAAGGAGTAAAAGTATTAACCGAAGGAAATAAAGTTTCAACTATAAAAACCGAGGGTATATTTGTATATATCGGTTCTAAACCTGAATTAAAATTCTTAAATCATTTAGATGTATTAAATTCAAAAGGATATATCGAAGTTGATAAAGAATTTAGAACTAAAGTTAAAGGTGTTTATGCTATTGGCGATGTCATTGAAAAGGAATTACGTCAAATTGTTACCGCAACTAATGATGGCGCAATTGTAATTCATACTTTACATAAAGATTTAGATAAATAATGAAAAATGGTTTCCACATGGAAACCATTTCATTTTACTTTTGATCTTTCATTGTTGGGAAGAGAATGACTTCTCTAATAGAAGGTTGATTGAGTAATAACATTACTAATCTATCAATTCCTATACCAATACCACCAGTTGGAGGTAATCCATAATCCATAGCTTCTAAGAAATCATAATCCATTTCATTAGCTTCATCATCACCAAGTTCTTTAGCTTTAAGTTGAGCAACAAATCTTTCTTTTTGATCAATAGGATCATTTAATTCACTATATGCGTTAGCAAATTCCCATCCATTAATGAAAAGTTCAAATCTTTCTGTAAATCTTGGATCAGGACTCTTTTTAGTTAATGGAGAAACTTCAATTGGGTGATGATAAACAAATGTAGGTTGAATAAGTTCGTCTTCACAAAGTTCTTCAAATAAAGCATTCATATAATATCCTGTTGAAGTCCAATGTTTTTCAATCTTGATATTATATTTTTTACATAATTCTTGTGCTTCTTCTAAAGAAATATCTTCTTTAAAATCAACACCAGTTTTTTCTTTAACTAATTCAGACATTTCAACCCATCTAAATTCAGGTCTAAAATCAATTTCTTTACCTTGATAATTTAAAACATCTGTTTTAATAACGTTTTTTAAAACATATCTAATTACATCTTCGCTTAATTTTCTCATTGAAGATAAATCACCATATGCTTCATATAATTCAACGGTAGTAAATTCTGGGTTATGTCTTGTATCCATACCTTCATTTCTAAATAATCTACCAAATTCATATACTTTTTCTAATCCACCAACGATTAATTTCTTTAATGGTAATTCTGTTGCGATTCTTAAATAAAAATCTTTATTTAAAGCATTATGATGAGTAATAAATGGTCTAGCATTAGCTCCGCCTAAAATTGGAGAAAGAACACTAGTTTCAACTTCAGTAAATCCTAATAAATCAAAATAATGTTGCATACATCTAATAATTTTTGGTCTTAAAAGAGCAACTTGTTTTGCTTCATCGTTCATAATTAAATCAACATATCTATGTCTATATCTTTCTTCAACATCAGTTAAACCATGGAATTTTTCTGGTAATGGTCTTAAAGATTTTGTTAAGAAAGTGAATTCGGTAACTTTTAAAGTTAATTCGCCAGTTCTAGTTTTCATTAAATGACCACCTAAACCAACGATATCGCCGACATCACATAATTTAAAAATAGCATAATTATCAGCATTAACTGTTTCAACGGAGATATATCCTTGAATTCTTCCTTCTTTATCTTGAATAGTTACAAATGAAGCTTTTCCCATTTTTCTAAGAAGCATAATTCTTCCAGCAACTTTTACTTCGGTAGGATTTGCTTCTAATTCTTCATTCGTTTTTTCTCCAGCTTTTTCTTTACAAGTTAAAGTTGAATCTGTTCGATCGTATTTTTGGCCCCATGGATTGACACCAAGTTCGATTAATTTATTTAACTTTTCTCTTCTTGCTAATTCTTGATCTGTTAACTTGTTTTCCATAATCTTTTCCTTTCATTTTTTAAAACTATAATATTTTAATAAATTAAATACAAAAAATAAAATATTATTGATAAATTGCGACTTAATATACTTTATTATCTTTCAAATAATTGTTTACAATTTCAAATAACGAGTCAACTGAAGTAATGGTAGTCGAGATTTCATTTTTCAACTTTTTAGTATTTGAAAACATATTGAAGAATTTTGGAGCAATACCTCTTAAAATAGATACAGCTTTTTGTTCGCCAAATTCTTCATTTAAAAGTGTTGTAAATTCTTTTAAATATTCAATTTGACCTTCTATTGTAGGTTCTTCTATTAAATCTAATTCATTATTTAAATAATGATTAATATTTTTTATTAATAAAGGATTTCCAATTCCACCTCTAGCCACCGCTATAGCATCAGCTTTTGAAATCTCTAAAGCTTTTATTGCGTCATTAAGAGTAAAAATATTGCCACTAACAGCATAAGGTATTGTAATATATTTTTTTAAATCTTTTAAAGCTTCATAATGAGCTTCCCCAATATATAATTCTTTTTTTGTTCGACAATGAATTGTTAAAAAAGAAACTCCAGCTTCTTCTAATGCTTTAGCTATTTCAATAACGTTATTTCGATCCCAACCTAAACGAATTTTTGCACTAACTGGTTTAGAAGATTTTTCTACTATACTTTTCATCATATCTTTCATAGCAGGAATATCCTTTAACCAACTACTTCCCCCATTAGATTTAGTAACTTTCGGAACTGGACAAGCTAAATTTATATCTAAAACATCATAATCGGTATTACTTTTTTCTAATATATCTAAAGCTGTTAATAAAGTGTCTTTATTTCCACCAAAAAGTTGGATAGCTAAAGGTTTATCACTTCCATCAGTTTTTATCATCTCAAATGTTCTCTTATTATTATAAATAAGGCCACAATCTGAAATCATTTCACTATAAGTAATTGCACATCCGAACTTATTCAAAAACTTTCTATAAGAAAAAGAAGTTATTCCAGCCATAGGGGCTAGAATAACTTTTCCTTTTAATTCGAGATTTTTAATTTTCAAATTTTCCATTTAATTAATCTTTTTTATCTTCAGCTGAATTAATTGTTTCTTTTTCTTCTTTTTTATCGACTGTTTCAACATTTTCACTTGTTGTTTCTTTTGTTTCAGCAGTTTTTACATCTTCAGTTTTAGTTTTATTATCTTCTTTAACTTCTTCTAAATGATCTTTATCATTAGGAAGTGAGCGATGTTCTAAAAGATAATTAATTTGTTCTTCAGTAATGGTTTCGTTTTCAAGAAGTGTTTTAGCAATTAATTCCATATCATCTTTTCTTTCGGTAATAATTTTAACTGCTAAAGCATGAGAATCATCGACAATTTTTCTAACTTCTCTATCGATTTCATTTGCAACATCTGCAGAGAAATTCTTTTGAGTATTGTAATAATCTCTTCCTAGGAAAACGTTTCCGCTTGGTTTTTCATATTGAATAGGACCTAAAGAAGACATACCATATTCAACAACCATGCTTCTTGCAATTTGTGTAGCTCTTTCAATATCGTTACTTGCTCCAGTAGATACATCGTTAAAGAAGATTTCTTCAGCAACACGACCACCAAGTAAGCCACAAATTTCAGCTTCTAATTCTTTTTTAGTTAATAAGAATCTATCTTCATCTGGTCCCATTAAGACATGTCCACCAGTTCTACCACGAGGAATGATAGTAATTTTTCTAACCTTATCAGCATCTGGTAAAGTCAAACCAATAATAGCATGTCCACTTTCATGATAAGCAACTCTAAGTCTTTCTTTATCACTTAAACCTTTTGTACTTCTAGCAGGTCCAGCAATTCTTCTATCAATAGCTTCATCAATATCTGAAAGTGTAATAAAATCTTTCTTTTCTCTAATAGCTAAAATAGCAGCATCATTTAAGATAGAAGCAATATCAGCTCCAGAGAAACCAACTGTTCTTTTTGCTAAGAAACTAAAATCAATTTTTGGATCTAATTTTTTATTTTTTGCATGGACTTTGAAGATAGCTTCTCTTCCAGCTCTATCTGGAAGTGAAACTGTAACTTGTCTATCAAATCTTCCAGCTCTTAAAAGTGCAGGATCAAGAACATCATCACGGTTAGTAGCTGCAATTACGATAATTCCACTATTTTCTTCGAAACCATCAAGTTCAACTAATAATTGGTTAAGAGTTTGTTCTCTTTCATCGTTTCCGCCACCAAGTCCAGCTCCTCTTTGTCTACCAACAGCATCAATTTCATCAATAAAGATTACACATGGGGCATTTTGTTTTGCTGTTTTAAATAAATCTCTTACTCTACCAGCACCAACACCAACGAACATTTCGACGAAATCAGAACCTGAAATAGAATAGAATGGAACACCAGCTTCCCCAGCAACAGCTTTTGCTAATAAAGTTTTACCAGTTCCTGGAGGACCAACAAGTAAAATACCTTTTGGTAACTTAGCACCGTATTTTGTATATTTCTTTGGATCTTTTAAATAATCAACAACTTCAACTAATTCAGCTTTTTCGCTATCGCATCCAGCGACATCATCAAATCTAACTTTTGAATCATCAACTTTTCTTGCTCTTGATTTATTAAAATCTAAAGCCTTTTGATTTCCTCCAGCTGAAGACATAAGTAAACGGAAGAAGAATATAGCAATTGCAATCATTACAACAGTTGAAATAATTGTTGGTAACCATGCTATAAACCAGTTTTCAGTATAAATAGAACCATAAATACCAGGATGTTGACCACATTCAATAATTTGTGAAGTCATTGCTTCAGCAAATGTTACAGTAACTGGATTTCCATTTTCATCAACACCAAATTCATAAGGATATGCATTAAATGCATCCTTACTCATTGTAAAAGTGAAGTATTCTTGGTTGTTATATGGTTTATCAAGTTGAATATAAACTTGTACTTCTTCACCATTTTCTATAGCTGCTCCATATTGAACTTTATATTCATCTGAATCATCTAATACTAAACGAATACCATTATCAGTTGAAATACTTGCGTATTGTTGATTATTAAAACCAACAAGGAAATAGATCATTAAACCTAAAAACGCAAAAAGTATTATATATATAAGGATATTAAACCAACTAAATCTTCTTTTCTCCATGTTTTCTCCTTTTTTACACGCCTAAATAATTTTAATATAAATAATAGTTTTTTTATAGAGAATTACTTTATTTTTATCAAATTTTCTATATCAAAAACTAAAAATGATTTATTTGTATATCTAACTTTTTCCATATAACGAGGTAGATAAATTAATTCACCATTTTTTGAATAAACACCCGGCCAGATTTTTCGATAAGAAGTTGGAAGTTTCATATCAATAAATATCTTAGAAACTCTTTTTTCCTGCCCCTTATAAGAATAAAAATCGTCTCTAGACACCGGATGAATAATAATACTATCATAATTTGAAAATATTTCATTATATTTTGTATCTACTAAAAAGCGAAAATACTTATTACCTTCTCTAGTAAGCTCAAAATAGTAATTTGATTCATAAATCTTATCTATTTTTAAATAGCCATATTCAATAAAAATATAATAAGAAGAACCATCAATCTTTTCTTTAATGTTTTTATTTAAAAATAGTTTTAGATAAATATCATTTATTTTGTTTTTGCTAAAATTTTTAAAAAAAGGAAACAATGAAAGATAATAATAAAATAGATTTATAAAATCATTTATATCCATTTTTTTACATTTTTCTACATTTAAACGATTCTTTTTAATTAATTTTTCAAATGATTTATTTTCAATTCGTTTCTTTTTATTTCCTTCTTTTATTTCAAGTAAAATACTTTTTATTTCTTTATCACTTAAATTTTTAATATATTCATTACGAATTTTATTTCGTTTATATTTATTATCAAAATTTGATTTATCAATATTGAAAGGAATATTGTTTTTTATACAATAAATTTCTAAATCTTTTTTTCGATATGATAAAAGAGGGCGAATATAGCAAACATCATCTTTATAAATTAATGTTTTTAATCCATAAAAAGTAACATAAGAATTTCTTTCTTTTTGAAGAATATAAGTTTCAATTAAATCATCTAAATTATGGGCAATTAAAGTGGCTTCGTATTCATTTTTATATTTTTCAAAAATTTCTTTAAAAAAATCATAACGGATTTTACGAGCCCACGATTCGATATTTTTATCTTCTTTTTTATAAAAAACTTCTTTTTTAAATACTTTAATATTATATTTTTTAGCAAATTTTAATAATTCTTTTTCTTCATAATCGCTTTCATCTCTTAAATGATAGTTAATAAAAGCAATATCAAAAGAAATATTATTATTTAATAATAAAGAAACTAACGCCATTGAATCCGGCCCAAAAGAGCAGCCAACTAAATATTTTTTATTCGTTTTGATTATCTTCTTTAATTTCATCTTTAAGCACTTCATACATTTTAAAAGAATCTTCTTTTAAAATGTGGTCTTTTATTAATAAAACTTTTACTATTAAATGATGTCTACCTAAAGTTAAATCTAAAATATCACCTTCTTTAACTTCGCTAGAAGGTTTACATGGATGATTATTAAGAAAGAAAATATCTCTAGAAACTAATTCTTTAGCTACACTTCTTCTTTTAATTAATCTACTTACTTTTAAAAATTTATCTAATCTCATTTTTTAAAGCCTCTTCGTGTATAACTTTTAAAACTTCTAATAATAATTTATCATAATCATCATTTTTAAGAATGATTATTTCAATAGATTTATTACGATAAGTCAATTTTAATCTATTAATAAAATTAATTAATTTCATAAATATAGTTGTACCTATTGCATTAATTGATGAAAATTCAATAGATAAAATAAGATTTATAGAATTTTGGGTATTTTTAAGTTCACTGAATTCTTGAAATGTTAAATATATATCGATTTCTCTTTGTTTTAAGATATTCACAAATGAAGGAGGTATTTCTCCACCAAAAATATCTTTAATGTGTTTAGATAAATTTTTGAGTTTATCAAAAGTATCAGCTTCGCTTATTTTTTGATATAACTCGATTTTTTCATTATCTGAAGCAAAGGAAGAAGGAATATAAGCATTTTCAATGACGGTTGTTGTAGCTTTAGGTTCATTTTCTTTAATAATTTGGCCATCTTTCTTTTCTTTTAAAGCTTCATTTAAAAGTTTTAAATATAAATCAATTCCAACATCATCGATAAAACCAGCTTGTTCACGGCCTAAAATTTCTCCTGCACCTCGAATAAGTAAATCTCTTTGAGCAATTTTAAAACCACTACCTAATTCAGTGAAATCTTGTAATGCTTTAAGTCTTTTTTTAGCTTCATCATTAATCTTTTTGTTTTTATCAATTAAAAGATAACAATAAGCCATTCTATCACCTCGACCAACTCTTCCTTTAATTTGATAAAGTTGAGAAAGTCCAAATCTATCAGCATCATCAACAATAATTAAATTAGCGTTTCTAACATCAATACCATTTTCAATAATTGAAGTAGCTAGTAATAAATCAATATCGTTTAAATAGAAATCTGCCATTACATTATTTACATCGTTTTTATCCATTTTTCCATGAACAACTCCAACTCTAATTTCTGGTATCATTCTTTGAATTTTTACACCTAATTCATAAATATCAGAAATATTATTATGGACAAAATAAACTTGTCCACCTCTAGCAAGTTCTCTTTCAATAATTTCTTTTAAAACCTTTTCGTCTTTTTGAATAACATAAAGTTGAATTGGAAGTCTTTCTTTAGGTGGAGTTTGAATTGTTGAAACACTCTTTAAACCGACTAAAGAAGATTGCAAAGTACGTGGAATTGGAGTTGCTGAAAGTGTTAAAACATCGATATTTTCAGTATTTAATTTAATTTTTTCTTTTTGTTCGACACCAAATCTTTGTTCTTCATCAATAATTAAAAGACCAAGATCTTTAAATTTTACTTTATTCGATAAAGCTTTATGTGTTCCTATTAATAAATTTATTTTTCCTTTTTCTAAATCATCTAAAATAAGTTTTGTTTCTTTTCCGCTTTGATTTCTAGTTAAAAGTTTGATATTCACATCAAATTTTCTAAATCTATCAAGAGCAACTTCAAAATGTTGTTTTGCTAAAAGTGTTGTAGGTGCTAAAAGCAAAACCTGTTTATTACTTAAAATAGCCTTAAATGCTGCACAAAAAGCAATTTCTGTTTTTCCAAAACCAACATCACCACATAAAAGACGATCCATTGGTTGCTCTTTTTCCATGTCTTCCTTTATTTCTTTTAAAGATTTCTTTTGGTCATCAGTTAATTCGTGCTTAAATTCCGCTTCAAATTCAGCTTGAAGTTCATCATCGTTATCAAATTTAATACCCTTAATTAAAGCTCTATTTTTATATAAAACTAATAGTTTATCTGCTAAATCATTAACCTTATCTTTGATTCTTTTCTTTGTTTTTTTCCACGTGTCACTATGTAAAGACGATAATTTAGGGATTCTTCCTTCTTGCCCAGCATATTTTCTTATTAAATTAAAAGAATATAAAGGAACAAAAAGTTCATCATTTCCAGCAAACTTTATCTCAAGGTAATCTTCTTTTTTTCCTTGTAATTCCATTTGACTTAACCCAATATATTGCCCAATTCCGTATGTTTCATGAACCACATAATCACCTTGTTCTAACTCTTGATAACTTCCCAAAATTACACCTTCTTTAAATTTAGAAGAATAAGTTAAATTTGTATGTCTTGAGTTAAATAATAATTTTGAAGTTACAATTGCAAAACTATCATTTTTATCTTCAATTGCAATATTAAAATCAGCAATAATTATGTTTATATCTTCACTAAATTTATCTTCGATTTTATCTAAAATTGCAAAATCTCGATGTAAAAATTTTAAATAATCAACTAGAGAAGTAAATTCATCTTTATTTTTTACTATAAATAATACTTTTTTAAACTCAGTTAAATATAAATCAACTATTTTTTGATATTCAACACCTCTTTTTGCTTCAAAAATTGGTGATGATAAAGGAATATTGATCATATTATTATGAGTAAAATCAAAAGATGAAATATAGGAAATCTCTAAAACACCATCATCACTTAAACCTAAATTATTATTAAAATATTCAAGATGGGTTAAACTTTTTCCACTATCAAATAAATCCATTAATAATTCATGTGATTCTAAATAAAGTTGTTTTTTTGATTCTAAAACATCGTTTTCTTCTAAGATGATTTCAATATATTCATCTAAATAAGAAAGGATTGTTTTATGTGAATTTTTTAAAAACCCATAATATTTATAAAGTGTAGGTTGAAAATTATTATTGATTAAATTGTCACAATCTTCGTTAATTTGAGCTTCAAAAATATCTTTTAAGTCATTTCTAACTCTTTTTAAATCTTCTTCTTTTCTAAAATTCATCTTTTTTTCGATATTCGATCTTTCTTCTTCATTAAAAATTAATGTTGTAGCTGGTAAAATATCGATTTTATCCATCGTTGAAATGGAAGATTGAGTTGCAATATCAAAAAAACGAATAGATTCAATAGAATCATCAAAAAATTCAATTCTTATTGGATTATCATAATTCATTGTAAAAATATCGATGACATCACCTCTTGAAGCAAATTGAAGCGATTGATCAATTTTTGGAACTTTATAATAACCAAGTTCACTTAGTTTTTTTATTAAATCTTCAAAATTATAAGTTTCATTAACCTTTAAAGAGATAATTGAATCTAAGAACTCTTCTTTTTTTGGATAATATCTAAAAAATGATGATGGCGTAAAAATAAAAATCTTGTGGGATGAAGTAACCATTTTATATAAAGCATAAATTTTATTAGCTAAAATATCTTTACTTTCAGAGATGTATTCAACTCTTATCATCTCATTTTCCAAAAATAAAATAATATCATCCTTATTTATTAAATTTGCGAGAGATGAATATAATTTATTAGCTTTATATGATGAAGAACATAATAAAACAATATTTTTATCATAGTTTTCTAAATATTTTTTATATGTTAAAAATGTTCCACCAATTATTTCGTCAACACCAAAAAAAACCTCCTTACTATTTTTGGAGGGGGTAAAATATTTTAATAAATCATTTAAATAATTAATCAAGCTGAATAATATCTCCCTTATTTATTATATAAGCTCATAGCTTTATTAAAACTTTCTTTTATTGCAACTTTTAAAGCTTCAACAGCATTATTTTGAGATTCTTCAATTAAATCTTTTTCTTCTTTTGAAGGTTTAGATAACACAAAATCAATATTATTATAAGTTGGACTACCTATTCCAACGCGGATTCTTTTAAATTCTTGTGTTCCTATATTATTAATAATAGATTTAATTCCGTTGTGTCCACCGCTACTTCCTTCAAATTTTAATTTTAAATGACCAACTTTAATATCCATGTCATCGTAAACAACAATTAAATCACCAACATCGATATCAAAATAATCCATTATTTCTTTAATAGCGATACCACTATTGTTCATATAAGTTTGTGGTTTTTGCAAAATGATATCTTCACCCATATATTTTCCTTTAAAATATAAAGAGTGAAAACCAGACTTTGTGATATCTTCGCCTAAAGAATCTGCAAATTTATCTACAACATCAAAACCCATGTTGTGACGGGTATGTTCATATTCTTTTCCAAAATTTCCTAATCCGACAATAAGTTTCATAACGTTAATATATTACATTTTTTTAATAAAAAATAAAGTTAAATAAGATCAAAAGTGGTATTTATGTAATTAGTTTTCACGTGAAAATAATAAATGATAAAAATTTTTATTTTTTTGTCCGAAAACAAGAGAATTTTTCTTTTAATTTTTGCCTACTAATTTTAGAATAAAAAATAAATTGACTAATCTGTCAATGCCTATTATTATTTTTTCTTACCTGGAGGAAAAACTATGCCAAGAACACCTGAAGCAAATCAATTTGTTAAAGAAAAAAGAAAAAAAGAAATACTTCTTGCTGCTTTAAAACTATTCTGTTTGCAAGGTTATGAACATGTAACTATGGATAGAATTTCAAAAGAAGCAAAGGTTTCTCATGGTTTAATTTACCATTATTTTAGTAAGAAAACCGAAATTCTTTCTGAATTGATAAGTGAAAGTCGTCAAAAATTTAATCAAATTTTTAATCTTGATCACATCAAGACATTAAAAGGAACTGAATTTTTCCAAAATTTCACTGAATTTATTATTTCAGCGGTTAGTTTGGGTGGCGAATATTCTTATTACATAGCGTTGTATTTGAATTTTAAAATATCCCCAACTCTTTATGAAGATTTTGGTTCCACTTCTTACTTTAAAGAGTTAGAGAATAATTTCAAAATTGCACAAAGTGAAGGTAAATTTGAAAAAGGAAGCCCAAAAGAATATTTAATCTGTTACTTTTTCTTATTAAAATCAATTACAATGTCAGCAATTTATTCAAATAATAAAAACACAATACCTTCAGCCGAGGTTATATTAAATTTATTTAAAAGGAGCATCTAATAATGGTTAAACTATTCAAAATAGTCGGAAAGAGATGGTATTTCTTACTCCTTGCAGTCATAGCGATTATTTGTCAATGTTGGTTCCAACTAAATTTGCCAGAATTTATGGGAAATATTCAAACCATCATTACATATAAACCTATTGATCCTAGTTCTGTAGGGGTTCCTTTATTAATCCCAGTAGAACTAGCAAACCCTTTAACCAACCAAATAGTAGAAATTACACACTATCTTTCTCAAGATGAACTTACATCATTAATTTTAGGACAAGGCGGATGGATGATTTTATGTTGCGTCATAATTTTATTCTGTGCGTTCTGTCAATTTTATGGAGCTTCTACTGTTGGAGCTTACGTAGGCAAAGAATTAAGAAGAGAAATTTATGCAAAAGTAAATACTCTTTCTTTAGCAGATTACAATAAATTTGGAACTGCTACTTTAATTACCAGAACAACTAATGATATCGAACAAATCAAAAACTATGTCATTATGTTCATTAGAATGATTGTTATGTCTCCTACTTATATGATAATTGCTTTAATTAAGACATTATCATTACAAAATCCAGGACCAAAATTATCAATCGTTCTTGCAATTACTATCCCAATTATTCTTGGAATTATGATAGTTATCTTCGTTTTTGCAATGCCTTTATTTAAACAAATGCAATCACGTATTGATGATGTCACTATCGTATTAAGAGAGAACTTAACTGGTATAAGAGTCATTAGAGCTTATAACCAACAAAAAACTGAAACAGAAAAATTCGATAAAGTTAACACAAATTTAAAAAATATTATTGTTAAATCTGGAAGAATTATGTCTGTTGCAAATCCTTTCATTCAAATTATCTTTAACTTTGCATTCATTTGTATTTATGCATTCGGTTTCTATTTATTAACAGAAATTCAAGGCACAAATTTATCAGATTTCCGATTAACTATTAATACTCAAGTTTCAATTATTGCTGTTGTTGCTCAATATTCAATGCAAATTATGAATTCATTCTTAATGCTTGCTATGATTATTGCAATGATTCCTCAAGCTGCTGCTTCTTATAAGAGAGTTTATGAAGTTATTAACACAAAAACATCAATCAACGATAAAGAAGCAAGAGATTTTGCAGTTGAACAATATGAACTTCACCTCAAACGCTTAGAATTCAGATTTAAAGAAAATTATAAAGAAACTCATAATGGAAGTGTCTTCTCTTACTCATTATTGAAAAATAAATATGAAGTAATGAGCCAAGAAGAGAAAGAAAAAGATCCACAATATAAAGATTTTATTGAATATACAAATATTAGAAAAGATAGAGAAAGCATCCTCAAATCTTTGCAAGATGAAGAATCCGATGAATATATCAATATTATTAGTAAGAATTTCAACAAAGTTGAAAAATATGGTGAAATTGAATTCAAAAATGTATCTTTTCAATATCCTGATGCTAATACACCAACGATTATGAATATTTCTTTTAAAACAAAACCAGGTACAACTACCGCAATCATTGGTTCAACAGGAAGTGGAAAATCAACATTGATTAATCTTATTCCTCGTTTCTATGATTCAACGACTGGAGAAATTTTATTCGATGGAATAGATATTAAAAAAATACCTCAAAAAGTTTTAAGAGAACATATTGGTTTTGTTCCACAAAGCGCTGTTTTATTTACTGGAACAATTAAAGAAAACATTTGTTATGGTAAAACAGATGCTACTGATGAAGAAGTTCAAGAGGCATTAAGAGTAGCTCAAGCTTCAAATTTTGTCTCAAAACTTCCTGATCAATTAGATACATTTGTTTCTCAAGGTGGTAAAAACTTCTCTGGTGGTCAAAAACAAAGATTATCTATTGCTAGATGTTTAGTTAGAAAACCTGAAATTTATGTATTCGATGATTCTTTCTCAGCTTTAGACTTTAAAACCGATGCTCAACTTAGAGCAGGATTAAAAACTTATACTAAAGATGCTTCTGTTATTGTTGTCGCTCAAAGAGTTTCATCAATTTTAGATGCAGATAATATTATCGTTTTAAACGAAGGTAAATGTGTCGGACAAGGAACTCATGCTGAGTTATTAAAAACATGTCCAGTTTATCAAGATATTGTTAGATCTCAACTTGATGCTGATGAAGTTGAAAAAACAATTAAATTAAATCAACAAGCTGCGATGGAAGGAGGTAATAAGTAATGCCACCAAGAGGAAAAGTAGGCCAAGCTGAAAAACCAAAAGAATTTAAAAAGACCTTTAGAAAAATGCTTAAAGACTTCGGTCATCAATGGCATTTCATACTTTTTATTGTTATTCTTGCAATAGGTAGTGCAATTTTAACAGTTATTACACCAAGCCTTTTAAGATCAATTTTAGATAATGCGCAAGACATGTTCATACGTAATGAATTCGAATTAACTGTTTCAATTAAATGGGATGTATTCTTATCAAATTTTGGTCTTTTATTAGGATTATATGCTATAGCTGCTATCTTATCATGGTTAAGCGAATTTACAGCTGTTTCTGTAAGTGCTCGTTATTCCTATGATATGAGAGTTAAAATTCAAGATAAATTAGATAGATTACCTTTATCTTATTTTGATAGAGTTCCATATGGTGATACTTTATCAATTGGAACTAATGATGTTGATAATATTTCTAGAAACTTACAATCAATTATCACTCAAATATTCTCAGGAATTACCCTTTTCTTTGGTTCTTTAATTGCAATGCTTGTCATTGATTGGAGAATCGCACTTGTCGCTTTTGCTTCTTTACCTTTATCATTTATATTTATTATTCTTATTTCTGTTTTTTCAGGTAAATTATTTACAAAATATAGAAAAGATTTAGGTGAATTAAACGGTAAAATCGAAGAAACATACGCAGGATATAAAATTATTAAACTATTCAATAAAGAGGAAGATGTTGAAGAATCATTTAATAAAACTAATGTTTCAATGGAAAGGAGCGACCGTTTCTCTCAATTCTTATCAGGTTTAATTTTCCCAACAACTTTCTTTGTTAATAACCTTTGTTATGTTGGAATTGCTGTTGTTGCTGGTATCGTTTCAAGTGCCGGGACAATGATTTCATTCTTCCTTTATTTGAATCTTTTTACTAGACCACTTCAACAAATTGGACAAATTGCAAATATTATTCAATCAGTTGTCGCTAGTGGAGAAAGAATTTATTCACTTTTAGAAGAACAAGAAGAAATTCCTGAACTTAGTAATGCTATTTCAAATGAAGATAATATTAAAGGAACGTTTGATTTCGAACATGTTGATTTCTCATATTCTTCAGATAAACCATTAATTGAAGATATGAATTTACATGTTAATAATGGCGATATGATTGCAATTGTTGGTCCTACTGGAGCTGGAAAAACCACTTTAGTTAATTTAATTATGAGATTCTATGAAATTAATAATGGAATAATTAAACTTGATGGTGTTTCTACTAAAGGCTATACAAAAAATTGCTTAAGAGGATCAATTGGAATGGTTCTTCAAGAAACTTGGTTATTTAAAGGTACAATTAAAGAAAATTTATTATATGGTAATCAAGATGCAACCAATGAAGAAATTATTCAAGCATGTAAAGATGCTCATATTCATCACTTTATTGAAACTTTACCTGATGGATATAACTATATGTTAAATGAAGATGGAAATAACATCTCTCAAGGTCAAAGACAACTTTTAACTATTGCTAGAGCTATTCTTTCTAAACCTAAAATCTTAATTTTAGATGAAGCCACTTCTTCAGTTGATACTCGTACTGAACAATTAATTCAAGATGCTTTGGATAACATTATGAAAGGAAGAACCTCATTTGTTATCGCTCACCGTTTATCAACAATTAAAAACGCTAAAACAATTATTGTTATGAAAAAAGGTCATATTGTTGAAACTGGTAATCATCAAGAATTACTTGCTAAAAATGGTTTCTATGCTGAACTTTATAACTCTCAATTCTCTGGAGTTAATCCAATGGCTAAGGAAGAAAATTCAGTATTAGAAAGCTAATAAGTAACTAAATTATTTAAAAAAACACTGATTTTTAAGTCAGTGTTTTTATTTTTGTTTAAATTATAAATTAAGATTATTTAACAGAACCTTCATTATTTTTCTCTAAATAATCAGATAATGATGAATAAGTTTTCTTAAGTTTTGGATAAATAGTTGAATATACTTTTTTATATAAATATGAATATTTTTCACTATCTATTTTGCTAGGTTTAAAGACTTTTTCATAATTTACCATTGCTTTTTTAGCATCATTAACATCATCAAATACTTTTAAAGAGATAAATTGAGACATTGCACAGCCTAATGAAGAAGCTTCATAATGGGTAGGTTTATAAACAGGTAAATTTAAAATATCCGCGGTAATTTGACAAATAGCATCACTTCTAGATCCACCACCACTAATAGTTACATATTTACATTTTTGATGACTTCTTTTTTGAATAGAAATAAGCCCTTCTTTCATGGCGTATCCTAAACCTTCAATAATCGCTCTATAAATATGATATTTAGTATGAACATCATCATAAAAACCAATCATTGAACCTTTTCCTAAAGGTTTATCTAATTGAGGACCCCAATATGGTTGAACAACTAATCCATTGCTTCCTGGAGGTACATCTAAAATCTTTTGATTTAATAATTCTTCAGGAGCAATTTTTTCAATTTCAGCTTCATTGACATCTTCTTTAGCAAATTCTTTAGAAAACCAAGTTAGCATCCATGCTCCTCTATAAATTTGTACTTCACCACTATAATATCCTGGATAAGCAGTAATATAAGAAGGTAAAAAGTGAATAGGTTCAAAATATTTATCGCTAGTCATAGCAATTGAACAACTCGTTCCAAAACTAGCATGAGCGCTATATGGTTCAATAGCTCCAGCACCTAAAGCTTCGCAGCTCTTATCATTTCCTGTACCAATATAGGCTAATCCTTCTGGAAAACCAGTTTCCACGTGGCAAGTTTCTGTAATATTCCCAATAATTTCTCCTACTGAAAATATCTTTGGAAGCATTTTTGGATCAATTCCATAAATAATTCCTTTTAAATTATTTTTTCCATATAATTTTCCAGTTTTAAAACATATTGGAGCATGGCCAATCATATTGGAAGCACTATCCCCTAAAACACCAAGCATTTTATAGTTTAAATATGAATTTAACGGAGCATAATACCTAGTTTTAGCCCAATTCTCTTTTTCGTTTTCTTGAAGCCATAAAGCTGGCGTTCTTTTTCTATTTAAAATAACAGTTTCACTCATTCCTACAATCCGAAAAGCAAGGGAATATATTAAAGGAATTTTCTTTTCAAGACGGGCTTTTCTTTGATCGAGCCAAATAATTGCTGGTCGAACTGGTTTAAAATCTTTATCTAAAAGTACATAAGTATCTCTAAAGCAAGTTGAAGAAATTGAAGAACATTTTCCAACTAAATCCTTGTTTTTTCTAACAAGTCTTTTAGCTGCTTTACACATCATTTCATAGTAATAATCAGCATTTTGTTCACAATATCCTGGCTTAATTGAGAAATATGGTGGGTTATATTTTTCTTGTTCAAAAGCAAGAAATTCACCCTTATCATTTATAACAGAAACTCGTACAGATTGAGTTCCATAATCAATACATAAAACGCAACTCATAATGTTTTATTATATTCTTTTTGATATTTATATCAAATTAGTTTTAAAAATGTTATAATCTCGTCGTAAGGTTTTGAACCAAACATTTTTTTAGGAGGAAATATAGAAAAATGGCAAAACAATATGTTTACCTTTTTAAAGATGCACATGGCTTAGGTAAAGAACTCTTAGGCGGAAAAGGTGCAGGTCTTGCTGAAATGACCCACATTGGAGTACCAATTCCACAAGGTTTTACAATTACAACTGAAGCTTGTACTCTTTATTATCAAAGTAACAAAACAATGCCTGATTACTTAATTGCTCAAATCGATGAAGGAATTAGAGATGTTGAAAAAGAATCAGGAAAATCATTCGGTGGAATCGATCCAACAAAAATGCCTTTACTTGTCTCAGTCCGTTCAGGTGCTAGAGTTTCAATGCCAGGTATGATGGATACAATCTTAAACTTAGGTTTAAATGATGCTTCTGTCGAATTATTAGCAAAAGCTAGCGGTAACGAAAGATTTGCTTACGATTCATATCGTAGATTTATCTTAATGTTCACAAACATTGCTAAAGGTCATCCAAGAACTAACATGGATAAAATGTTAGAAGAATTAAAAGAAACTAAAGGTTATAAACTTGATAGTGATGTCCCAGCTGAAGATTTAAAAGAATTAGTTAAAAAATATAAAGAATATTATCACAACACATTCGGTGAAGACTTCCCAAGTGATCCATACGTTCAATTACACGAAGCAGTTACAGCTGTCTTTAGATCATGGGATAACGATAGAGCAAATGTTTACCGTAAGATGAATGGTATTCCTTATGAATGGGGTACAGCAGTTAACGTCCAATCAATGGTTTTTGGTAACTTAAATGACAATTCCGGTACAGGTGTTGCTTTCTCAAGAGACCCATCAACAGGTAAAAAAGAAATCTATGCTGAATACTTACCATGCGCTCAAGGTGAAGACGTTGTCGCAGGTATTAGAACACCAATGCATATCGATGAATTAAAGAGAAGAATGCCAGATGTTTATGAACAATTCGCAACAACAATTAAACAAATGGAAGCTCATTATAAAGATATGCAAGATATGGAATACACCGTTGAAAACGGAAAACTCTATTTCTTACAAACAAGAAATGGTAAGAGAACAGCTCAAGCTTCATTACAAATCGCTTTCGATTTATTAGACGAAGGTGTTATTGATGAAGAAACAGCAGTTTGCAGAATCGAACCACAATTATTAGATTCTCTCTTACACCCAACATTCGATAAAGATGATTTAAAAGCTCATACAGCAATCGCTTCTGGTAACCCAGCTTCTCCAGGTGCAGGTGTCGGTAAAATTGCTTTCGATGCTAAAGAAGCAGAAGAAAGACATGCAAATGGTGAAAAAATTGTCTTAGTTAGAGCTGAAACATCTCCAGAAGATATCGAAGGTATGGTCGCTGCAGAAGGTATCTTAACTATGAGAGGCGGTATGACTTCTCACGCAGCTGTCGTTGCTAGAGGTATGGGTAAATGCTGTATTACTGGTTGTAGCGCAGCTATCGTTGATGAAGAAGCTAGAACTCTTACAATCAATGGTAAAGTTTATACAGATAAAGATACGATCTCACTCAACGGTTCAACAGGTGATGTCTATGAAGGTGCACTTAAACTCGTCGAAGCTGATACATCATCAGGTAACTTCGGTAGATTAATGACCTTAGCTAACAAATATAAGAGATTATCAATCAGAACAAATGCTGATACTCCACGTGATGCTATCCAAGCAGCTAAATTCGGAGCTGAAGGTATTGGCCTTTGTAGAACAGAACATATGTTCTTTGATAAAGATAGAATCTTCCATATGAGAAAAATGATTCTTTCTGATACAGTCGAAGAAAGAGAAGCAGCTTTAGCAGAACTTCTTCCATATCAAAGAAATGACTTCTATGGATTATATATGTCCATGAAAGATTTAGATGAAATCAATGTTAACATCAGATTACTTGACCCACCTCTCCACGAATTCTTACCTCAAGAAGAAGATAAGATTCAAGAATTAGCAACAGCTTTAAATAAGAGCGTTCAAGAAATCAAAGATAGAATCGCTTACTTACATGAATTCAACCCAATGATGGGCCACAGAGGATGTAGATTAGACGTTTCTTATCCAGAAATTGGTAGAATGCAAGCAAGAGCTATTATGGAAGCAGCTATCCAAGCTAGTAAAGAATTAAAACGTGATATCCAACCAGAAATCATGATTCCATTAACTCTTGATCTTAAAGAATTCAAATTCGTTAAGAAAATTATTTGTGATGAAGCTGATAAAGTATTAGCAGAACACAATTCTCACTTACATTACCATGTTGGTACAATGATTGAAATTCCACGTGCTGCTTTACTCTCAAGTGAAATCGCAAGTGAAGCTGAATTCTATTCATTCGGTACTAACGACTTAACACAAATGACATTTGGTTTCTCAAGAGATGATGCTTCTAAATTCTTACCAGATTACTATAGCAATAAGATTTTTGAAAGCGATCCATTCCAAACTGTCGACCAAAAAGGTGTTGGTAAATTAATTAAAATGGCAGTTAAAGATGGTAAAGAAACACGTCCAAATCTCTTAACTGGTGTTTGTGGTGAACACGGTGGTGATCCAAGAAGTATTGAATTCTTCAATAGAGTTGGATTAGATTATGTCTCATGTTCTCCATATAGAGTCCCAATTGCAAGACTTGCAGCTGCTCAAGCTGAAATCTTACTTAAAAAAGAAGGTAAATAATTAATTTTATCTATCTTATATAAAGACTAACAAAAAGAGGCTAACTTAATGGTTAGTCTCTTTTAATTTATAAATTTTATCTTTATAATTTAATCAATAAGGTAAGGTAATAATATGAAATTTTGTGTTGAATGTGGAAGAAAGCTTGAAGATGATACTAAATTTTGTCCTAGTTGTGGTAAAAAACAACCTTCTTTAGAAGAAGATAATTTATTTGATAATAATGAAAATAATATTAACAATAATGAAAATGAAGATATAAAAGAAGAAATTAATGAAGAAAATAATGATGTTATTTTAAATAATAACACTATTACTATTGAAGAATATAATGATGAAAACAAAGGTAAAGCTAGTTTAGTTTTAGGAATATTATCAATTATTTTTTCTTTACTTCTTGTTTCTTCGCCAATTGGTTTAATATTAGGTATAATTGGTTTATTAACTTCTAAAAATGGAAGATATAAATCACTTAACGCTATTGGAATAATTATTTTCCTTGTAGAAGCAATTATACTTTTAATTGGTTTAATAATTTATTATTTATCAAGTATTTAAAAAAATGTCGATTAATTCGACATTTTTTATTTAATTAATTTAGTTAATATAGTTTGATATCCTTTAAAATAAAGTTCTTTTTCTGCTTTTTTTAATAATTTAGTATTTGTAGAAATTGCAAAGATAGTTGAGCCACTTCCACTCATTGAAACAACTTCAAATCCATATTTTTTAACATCATTAAAGGTGTCAATAATTTTTTCTTGTAAGATAGAAGCAGGTTTATATAATGAATTAAAAACATTTTTTCCAAGTTCAGTTAAATCTTCATTAATAAATAATTTTAAAACATTTGTTAAATCACCAGTTTCCAAACTATATTTATCAGCTTCTTTAAAGACTTGTTCTGTTGATGATCCATAAATCGATTTTACTAATAAAACATAATATGTTTTTGGAATTTCAATAAAGGTTAATTCATCACCTCTTCCTTTTACAATAGCAGGTTTATTATAAAATTGAACAAGAACATCACTTCCTATTGAATTACAAATTTCTTTAATTTCTTCTTCACTTGGATGAAGATTAAAAAGACGAATAATTCCTCTAAAAGCTGCTGCAGCATCGGCACTTCCTCCGCCAAGTCCAGCTTGAAGAAAAATATTTTTATGTATTTCAACACTTAAATTTACTTTAAAATGAAATTTATTTCTACATGCATCAATCATTTTATGAACAAGATTATATTTTGAAATTCTCAATGAAAAATCATCACAAACAACGAAATCGTCTGGAGTTGTTTTTGGTAATATAGAAATAACTAAAGTATCATGAAGTTCAACTGGTAAAACAATTGATTCTAATTCATGATATCCATCTTTTCTTAATCCTAAACAATTAAGAGATAAATTTATTTTGGCATTTGCTTTTTCTATCATATCGAAATAATTATAAAGAAATTATATTAAGTTTCAATAACTCTTTAGTTAATTTTTCAAAATCATTTACACTTAATTCTTCTGCACGCATATTTTCTTTTAAAGAAACATTATTTAAAACATTTTTAATAACATTTTCATCATTAATCATTGTTTTTAAATTATTAAAAATAGTTTTCCTTCTTAATTTAAATAAAGTTTTACTAACCCTTAATAAAGCTAAATTAAATTTATAATCACTATTTTCTTTTTTTGTAATTTTAAAAACTATTGAATCGACATTTGGCATCGGGAAAAAGTTATTTTTGGATACTAAAAATAATTTTTTAACATCGAATCCATAATTTATTAATATATTTAATGCATTATAGTCTTTTCCTTTTAAAGAAAGTAAACGATTTAAAGCTTCGTTTTGAACCATAAATACTCCTTCTTTAAAATTAGAAAAATCTTTTAAAATATGTTCAATTATTTCAGTTGTTATATAGTATGGTAAATTTCCAATTATTTTAGAAAAAGAATAATCTTTAAATGTTAAAAAATTACCTTTAATAACTGTTAAATTTGTTTTATTTGAATAACAATTATTTAAAAAATTAACAAACTTTTGATCATATTCTACAACAGTTAAGCAAATATTTTTATTTAATAATTCACCTGTTAATGCTCCAAGTCCTGGACCGATTTCTAATATATTTTCATTATCTTCAATAGATAAAGAATTAACAATATCCGTTATTACTTTTTGATCAATTAAGAAATTTTGGCCTAATTCTTTTTTTGCATGAGAAAATTCTAAATTAAAAAAATCTTTTATTTCATCCTTATTTAACATCTTTTAATACCTCCAAAATTTCATTTTTGCTAATTTTAAGCATATTTAATCTTTTTAAAAAAGTTTTTGAATTTGTAAAACCTAGATGAAAATATTCAGATAGATATTTTCTTTTGGAAAACGAATCATCATTTCCAGTTAAACCTAATTCATAAAGATCAAAACTAGTTAAATTTCCTTTGTTTAATTCATCAAATTTCTGAGCATTTTTTAACGCTAATAGAATTTCTTCTTTACTTGATTCAGCTACTCCAACTTTGTTATTTTTTATTGAAAATTCTTTTCTTACAAAAGAATTTAACGCTCCTTTGCAATGTTCATTAATTTTATTTCTAATTTGTATACCAGGAAAGTCTGGATCTGTAAGAATTATAACCTTTCCACGTGAAAGATATGAATTTATAAAATCAAAATCTTTTTGTTCTATTGCAGAACCATTAACTGAATAAAAGTCAGCATCAATAAAGGAAGTTAATAAATCTATATCACTTTTCCCTTCAACAACTATTAAAGCATTTATTTTAGTTTTCATAAGTTTCCACGTGAAAAATATTAATTGAATTTTTATAAACTTCTTCTTCAAAAACATCTATATCCATATTTAATAAATTGCTTGCAAAAATTGAAGTATTTTTAATAAATTTTGGTTCATTTAACTTTCCACGATATGGCATAGGTGCTAAATATGGAGCATCAGTTTCTAAAACTATACTATTTAATGGTATAGAGGTTAATACTTGCTTAGTAACAATACTATTTTTAAAGGTTAATACACCACCAAAAGCTATTTTATAACCTAATTTTATAAATTCTTTAGCCATTTCTAAACTACCAGAATAGCAATGCATTACACCTTTCTCTTTAACTGGATGTTTTTTTAAAATATCAAAGGTATCTTGAATTGCATCGCGACAATGAATCGTTAAAGGTAAATTATATTTATTTGCTAAATCAATATGTTTTATAAACATATCTTTTTGTTTAATTTTTATTTCTTCTTCTTTTTCCCAATAATAATCTAAACCAGTCTCTCCGATTGCGAGTATTTTATTAGAAAATTTTAATAAATATTCTAACTTAGAAAAAATTTCATCATTAAATGATTTATGTTCAGTTGGCATAATTGCTATTGAAGCAAAAATTTCTTCATATTTATTTGCTAATTCAACAGCCTTTTTGGAGGATTCATAATCCCATCCAACACATAAAAACTTATTAATCCCATTTTCTTTAGCTTCTTTTAAATATAGATCTAAATTTTCTAATAATCTTGGTTCGTTAAGATGAATATGTGTATCAAAAATCATATTATTTACCTACACAAAAACGAGAAAATATTTCTTTAGCAATATCAAAATCATGATCTTCGCCAGTTAAAGATAATAAAGACAAATACATATCTTTAATATCAGCACTTAATAAATCAATAGATAAGTCATTTTCATTATCTTGTTTGACTTTTTTCATCATTTCTAAAATATTTTTTAAAATTCCAAGTTCTCTAACGTTTGAAATTGATGGATTTTCATAATTTTCTTTTGATAAATTTAATTCTTGTAAAATAGCTTTTTTAAGATTATCGATTTCATTATTTAACGCTGAAATATATAGTTGATTATCATCTTTTTTATTAATTAAATCAGCTTTATTATTAACGATTATATATTTTTTATCTTTAATTAAAGACAATATTTCTTTATCTTCATCATCAAAAGTTGAATTGTCAAAAACAGCGATAACTAAATCAGCATCATTAAGTTTTTTAATACTTTTATTGATGCCAATTCCTTCGATTATATCGTCACTTTCTCTAATTCCAGCAGTATCAAAAAGATTAATAACTACACCATTTAAAACAAATTTTCCTTCAACAACATCACGTGTAGTGCCTTTTATATCACTAACAATTGCTTTATCTTCGTTTAATAAAGCATTTAAAATAGAAGATTTTCCAACATTTGGTTTTCCAACGATTGCAACGTTGATACCATCTCTAATAATATTTCCTTTATTTCCGTTTTTAATCAATTCTTCGATATAATTAATATTTTTATTCATTATAAAATCTATTTTTTCTTTATTAACTTGTTCAATATCTTCATATTCAGGATAATCAATATTTACTTCAATTAAACTTAATAAATCACCTAAATCTTTTTTAATAGGATTAATAAGTTTAGAAGTAGATCCATCTAAAGACATTAAAGCAATCTTTTTTGATTCTTTAGATTCAGCATTAATTAAATCATTAATAGATTCAGCTTGAATTAAATCCATTTTCCCATTCATATAAGCACGGGAAGTAAATTCTCCTCCACTAGCTAATCTAGCACCGTTTTTTAAAGCTAATTCTATAATTTGATTAAAAATAATTGGTGAACCATGAGAAATTATTTCAACACTATCTTCTCCAGTAAAAGATTTTGGTCCTTTATAGGCTAAAAGTATTACTTCATCTATTTTTTCTTCCCTATCAACAATATATCCATACAAAATTGTAGATCTATCAACATTTATTTCTTTAGAAAAAAACGATGAACAGATCTTAAAACAATCTTCACCACTTAATCGAATAATAGCTAAAGCACTTCTCATAGGAGGTGTAGCTAAAGCAACAATAGTTTCTAACATATATTGATTATAATAAAAAAGGAGAATTAATTCTCCTTATTTTTCTTCTCCTTGTGAAACTTCTTCAATATGGATATTGCTTGTAGGAGCATTTCCGCCAACATATTTGACAACAATTGCTCTATCTTTTCCATCTCCAATTGATTCAGTTTTAATATTTTTCCATGTTGTTAAAGCGTTGTGAACTTTTTTTCTTTCATCTGGAGTCATTGGTTCAAGTTTAATATCAACGTGTGTTCTTGAAACTTCTTTAGCAGCTCTTTTAGCAACTGCGACGACACGTGCATATTTTTTATCTTTATAATCACCAATATCTAATAAAATTCTGAATTTTCTTTTAAATTTAGAAGAAACAGCAAGTTTTGTTAATTCGTTTAATGATTGTAACGTTTGGCCATTTTTACCAATTAATAATGAATTGCGATCCGTTTCAATTAAAATTTTAATTAGTCCATTTCTAAAGAATGCTTTTAATGAAACTTCAATTCCTAAGCCATCTTTAATGACACCTTGAATATAGTTTTGAGTATATTCAATAACATCAGCTGTATCATATACAACAATGATAGCTTTTTTTGTAAATAAACCTTTTTTCTCTTCCTCTACTTCATAAAGTAATTCTTCAACAGGAAGATTTAATTCTGTACTTGCGTTTTTTAATGCGTCTTCTACAGTTTTTGCACTAAATCTATTCATTTTTATTTAACTCCTCTTTTAACAAATACGAAATGTAAAATTAAACTTTGTAAAATTGAGAATATTGCACCAGCAAACCAATAAACACCCATAGCTGCAGGAAGGCTAAAGCCCATAATAATGATGAAAATAGTCATAACCCATTGAGTAATCTTCATAGTTCTTTGACTTTTATTCATTGCATCAGAGTTGACTGTTTTAGCAACATTCTTTGTTCTTTTTTTATTTAACCATTGAGGTAAAAGCATTGAAACAATTTGAGAAGCACTCATTAAAATAATTAATACTAAAGCTGTCCACCAACCAGCTTGTGATGGCCAACCAGCAAAATTACTTAAAACACTCCAAATTGAATCAGATAAATTTAATCCTAAAACAGCATCTGTTGCTAAAGATGCACTTCCTTGTAATGCATTCCAAACACAAATAAATAACGGGAATTGAATAATGACTACGAGTAAAGACATAAATGGATGTACTTTATGCTTTTTATAAAGAGCTGTTTGAGCTTGAGCTAATCTTTGTTTATCGTAATCATTAGTATTAGCGTTTGGATATTTTTGTTGTAATTTAGCAATTTCTGGTTGTAAATATGACATTTTTTGTTGTGATAAAGTTGATGGGAATGTAACAGCCATAAATAAGAATCTAACAATAAGAGTCATTAATAAAACTGCTCCAATTTGGCCCCAACCATTCATACCAAATAGATGCGATAAGTTTTCAACTCCAACACCAATAGGATAAACAAGTAAACCTTCTAAGAAACCATGTTCAGAGAAAGCTTGTCCCCATCCTTGCCAGAAATCTAAAGCTTTTCCTTCAATTTTAACAGTGTTATTTAATGGATCATTAGTTAAGTTACCGTAGAATCCATCATCAACTGTAATACAAGTTCTAACATTCATTACTTTTTGATCAAGTAATGTTCTATAAGCGTTAGCAAAATTAGCGGTCATAACACCGTTAACACCAACTTCACCTTTAGCAATTTCATCATTCCAATCATTTATATTTTTATAATAATCGATTGTTTCATTGCCGTTTTCATCAGTTGATAATCCATAATGTTTTAAATATCCATAATTAGCTAAAATAGATTTTTCTTCTCTTTCTTGGCGCATTTGATCTAATAATTGTTCTTTTTCAGGACCATTTTCTAATCCTTTATATCTAACTAATTCTTCTTCACTATAACCATATAATGCAGAAAAAGTTAAATTAGAAAAATCACTAAGTATATAAGAATCAATAACTGTGTGATCTTCTCTAGCTTTTTCAACCATTAAAGTTAAAGATTTTTGATCTAATTCATTATAAAAACTATAAGAAGGAACAATGTAACCTTGAGAAGCTGCGTTATTAAATAATTCAACAGTTAAATCATTTAAACCAACATACATTCTATAAGTTGTTTCATTTTCATCTTCTTCATTAGCTTTTAAACTAGCCCTTAATTCACCTGCGTTGACAGAAATAAGATTTTCATTATAAGAAGTAAATAATCTATTTTTAAACTCTTCGCTATTTTCACTATAAGTAACTTTTCCTGTATCATCAACAAATTCGAGTTCCTCTATTGTTAATAAATCACTGCTTAAACCACTTGTAGATTGAAAATCTAATAAAATTTCATTAATAGCAAAATCTTCTACATTACTAGATGCAGAATAAAAAGTTGTATTAATAGGGTCATATGCATATCTAAAATTTGAAGTATCAGTTACACTACAAAAAGAATTACAGGAAGCTAAAATTAAAGCGAATCCGACTCCTCCTGAAATTGCAAGTGTATTTCTTAAACTTTTTTTCATTTAATTTCCCCTTAAATATCTCTAAATATATTTTTAAATATTTCGAAATTTTCGTTGTATTTAGAAATATCGTAATTTTTTGAGATTAAAATAATTAAATCTATGTTTTTAGTATAATCAGTAAGTTCATCAATCATACTTCTAATTTGTCTTTTAATTTTATTTCTTGTTACAGCATTTCCATTTTTTTTACTAACTAATAGACCAATTCTGGTATATCCATAATCATTTTTACGAAAATATATAATGAAAAGTGCATTTCTTTTAAATTTTCTAAGATTTAATATTTCTTTATATTCGAGATATTTTTTTATAGTATTTTCTTTCTTCATTAAAACAGCAAAAATTAGTTATATAAAGAAACGACTAATTGTTTTCTTCCTTTTCTTCTTCTAGCTGCTAAAACCTTTCTTCCATTAGCGGTAGACATTCTTGCTCTAAAGCCATGTTTTCTCATTTTGTGTAATTTACTAGGTTGATAAGTTCTTTTCATATCGTTTGCGTCTCCTTTTCAAGCATTAAGAATTATATATGTATATATACATATATGTCAAATTCATTTAATATTTTACAACATTTTTTAAAATTTAAGTAAATCTTATTTCTAGATAAATTTTTAAGAGATTTTAATAATCAACAATGATGTTTAAAACCATCGTAATTGTACTGTTAAAAATTTAAAGATATTCGACAATTATCTTTAAAATTAGTGTTGAAAAATATTTTTATGTTGAAAACTTTCCACATTTTCTAATGTTAATAACTTTTCATAAATAGTTTTCAACATCTTTTACACAATTAAATTTGTTGAAAACAAGGAAAAACCGATATTGTTCGGTCATATTAAGACTTATTTTTGTTGAAAACTTTTTCTTCACACTTATTCATATTTAAAAATTAAATTTAAGTGGTAAAATTATAAAAAACAAAAAATATTTTATGGACATTAGCAATTTAAATACACAAAGAGAAATTTGGGATAAAGTTTTAAAAACGATTGATAAAAATGGTAAAAGCCCTCGTGGAGCTTCTACTTTTTTTAAAAAAACATTTATTCATACTGTCCAAGGAAATAAAATCATTGTCGGTTGTGAAAATGAAACAACTGCCAATATTTTAAAAAATAATTTTAAAGATCTTTTTTTAGCAAACGTTTCAACAGTAACTGGAACAAATTTTGATATTGTTTTCGTTCCGCTAGCTGAACTTAGTGTTAAATCTAAAGATGACATAATTAAAGAGAACGAACCAAAATTTTTTAAAGGATGTTATATTAATCCAGATTTTACTTTTGAAAGATTTGTCGAAGGCCCTTGCAATACACAAGCTAGACAAGGTGCTTTATTAGTAGCTTCAAATTTAGGTAAAATGTACAATCCTTTTTATATTCAAGGTGACTCAGGATTAGGAAAAACTCATTTACTCCATGCCATTGCTCATTTTATTAGGGAAAATTTTCCCGAAAAGAAAGTTTTGTGTATTTCTTCTCAAAATTTCTTTGATGAATACATTAATTTTGCAAAAAATGCTACAAACGATCTTAATTTAACTGATTATTTAAAAAAATTCGATGTTCTTTTAATTGACGATATACAACAATTGAAAGGAAAAGAAAAAACGTTAGATTATTTCTTTGATATTTATCAATATTTTATAAATAATAATCGACAAATTGTTTTAACAAGTGATAGACCACAAAATGAATTATCAGGTATTCCAAATAGATTAATTACTAGATTTTTACAAGGTTTGACTGTTTCGATTACTAAGCCTGATTTTTCTACGTGTAAACAAATTTTATTGAAGAAAATCGAATTTTCTCAACTTGAAAAAGATTTTATTTCTGAAGAAGCAATTGATTACATCGCTGAAAATTATTCTTCATCAATTCGTCAATTAGAAGGAATTTTAACTCGTTTAACTTTCTTTACGACAATTAATAATATTCAAAAAATCGATTTAAGTGTTGTATTTGATGCTTTAAATATAAAAGATGTTAAGATTGACAAAAAACGCAAGGCTGATTCTTCTAAAATTATTACTACTGTAGCTGATTATTATTCAATCTCTATAGAACAATTAACAGGAACTGCAAGAAAATATCAAGTTTCCTTAGCTCGACAAGTCGCTATCTATCTTATACGTACTATTTTAGATCTTCCTTATACTGAAATAGGTAAATTATTCTCGAACAGAGACCATTCGACAATTATCCATTCTATAACTAAAGTTGAAGAATTGTTGAAAACTGATACTCAATTAAGGGCAGTTATTGATAGTTTAAAAACTAAATTAACCTAAAAACCTTACTTTTCTAGCCTTTTCCACACTTTCAACATTTTCCACACATATTATTATTAATATATAAATAAATAAAGTTTATAATTATTAAAGTTAAATCTTCAGGAGAAATAAAAATATGAAATTTACAATTATCAGAGAAGAATTCTTAAAAGCTTTACTTAATACATCAAAAATAATTTTAGGTAAAAATTCAGACCCTATTTTGAATAACGTTAAGATAGATCTTTTTGAAGATAAATTAGAAATAATTGGGTCGAATGGAGAAATTTCAGTTAAAAGCATTGTTTTTAAGTATAAAAACGACAAAACGTTAATTAGAGATTTAACACCAGGTAGTATTTTAATTAACGCGAAAATGATTACCGAGATAGTTAGAAAAATAGATAGTGATGAAATAAACTTTGTTGTTGAAGATAATTCAACTGCAAAAATTCAAACTTTAAAATCAAATTTTAATCTAAATGTAATAAGACCTGAAGAATATCGTGAATTAGATTTTGAAGAAAATGGAGAAAAAATTACTTTATCCAGAGATGAATTTGTTAATTGTGTTTCTCAAACTTCATTTTCAGCTTCTACAAAAGATAATCGTCCTATTTTACAATGTGTTAATATTGAATCAAATGGACAATCCGTTCATTTTACAGCTACAGATGGCGCAAGATTAGCTAGAAGAGAAGTTGAATTATGTTTAGATAATAAGTTCTCAGTAAATATACCTGCAAAATCTTTAAATGAAGTTGTTAAATCATTACTTGATGAAAAGGAAGTTTCATTATTTATTTCTGAAAAGAAAGTCTTATTTAAACTTGATGATTGTATAATCACTTCAACAATTGTTATTGGTGATTATCCAAATACTAAAAATATTATCCCTCATAATTATTTCTATCGTCTTGAAGTTAATTCTAATGAATTTTTAAAAACTCTTGATAGAATCGTCCTTTTCTCAATTGATCGAGAAAATATTGTTAAACTTACTATGAATGAAGAAGAAGTTACTGTATCATCTCGTTCACAACAAGTTGGTGATGCTAAAGAAAGTTTACAATTATTTAAATTCAGTGGAGAAAGATTACAAATATCTTTCAATGTTGAATTTGTTTCAGCAGCTATTAGAGCATTAAAAAGTGATGATGTTGTTTTATCTTTTTTAGGTGAAATGAAACCATTTACCGTAACCAAAAAAGATGATGATAAAGTTATTCAATTAATTACTCCAGTTAGAACTTATTAATTTTCACGTGAAAACTTTTTAATAAAATTACTTTTGAAATAAAGGTAATTTTTCTATACTCTTTTAAAGAGTGGATTTTTACCTTCCTTTAATATATAATATTAAAGGAGTTTTTTATGTCTAAGATAAATCGTACAGAAATTAAAATTGAAACTGATTATATTACACTTGGTCAGTTTTTAAAATTTGCTAATGTTATTGATAGTGGCTTTTTAGCTAAATCTTTTTTGTTAGAACATAAGATTTTAGTCAATAATGAATTAGAAAATAGAAGAGGAAGAAAACTTAGAGATAAAGATTTAATCGACATAGATGATTCTTTGTTCTTTGAAATCGTAAAATGATAATCGAAAAAATTAAATTAACTAATTTTAGAAATTATAAAACACTTTCATTATCATTTGAAAAAGGCATTAATGTCTTTTACGGAAATAATGGAAGTGGCAAGACTAATTTAGCTGAAGCTATATATTTTATTTCACTTACTAAGTCGTTTCGAACTAGTAATGAACTAGAATTAATTAATAATGAATCAAATGATTTTGCTTTGATTAATTCATCTATTGAAAAAGGTAGAAATTTCAAAAAAATAGACATTTATATTTCTAAAGATGGAAAAAAGATCTCTATTGATAATAAAAATATCAATAGAATCTCATTATTATCTCAAGAAGTTAACATAATTTATTTTTTACCAAGAGATGTAAATCTTTTTAAAGAATCACCTAGGGTAAGGAGAAATTTCTTTAATATTGCATTATCTAAACAATTTAGTGAATATTTAAAACTTTTAAATGATTATGAAAAAGTATTAAAAATGCGTAATGAAATTTTAAAAGAAGAAAATCCAAATATAACATTGTTAGATGTTTATGCTGAACAATTAATTGCTTATTCTTTTAAAATTTATAAATATCGAAAAGAATACTTTAATAAAATTAATATTTTCTTACCGGAAATATATCAAAAAATATCATTAAAAAAATCTTTAATTAAACTAGTTTATTTACCATTTGTTGATGATTTATCAAATTACAAGGATATTGCTTTAAATAAATATAAAAATGCTTTAGAAAGCGATTTAAAAATGAAAAGAACGACTATTGGAATTCATTTAGAAGATTTTTATATTTTACTAGATAACAAAAATATAACTTTATATGGGTCTCAAGGAGAAAATAGAATGGCTGTCTTATCTTTAAAACTAGTTCCGTATTTCTTGATAAACGAAAAAGAAAATAAGCCGATTGTCATTTTAGATGATGTGTTAAGTGAGCTGGATGAAAATAATAAACTTAATCTATTAAATTTTTTAAAGGTATTTGAACAAGTATTCATTACAACTACAAATAAAATAACTATGGAAAATATAACCAATTTCTTAGTTTTGAATAACAATGTCTCAAAGGAGGGAAGTTATGAAGGAAGATAAATTTGAAAAAGAAGAAGTAAAAGAAGAAAATTCTTCAGAAAATGAAGAAGAAGTTTTCACGATCGATGAAGACGCTGGTTTTACTGATACTGAAAAGAATTTAGATAAACGTATTTCTAAAGATATCATTGAAGTTATTGATGAAAAAGCTCTTGAAAAAGGAAGTGAAAATTATACTAGTGAAAATTTAACAGTTTTAGATGGTTTAGATGCTGTTAGAATTAGACCTGGAATGTATATTGGGTCAACTTCATCAACTGGACTTCATCACCTTGTTTGGGAAATTGTTGATAACGGTATTGATGAAGCTTTAGCTGGATTCTGTGATACTATTAACGTTTCTATTAATCGTGATGGAACAATTACTGTTTCTGATAATGGTAGAGGTATTCCTGTAGATAAAGTTACTAAAACCGGATTAAGTGGTGTGGAAACTGTTTTTACAGTTTTACATGCTGGTGGTAAATTTGGTGATAATGAAGGATATAAAGTTTCTGGTGGACTTCATGGTGTTGGTGCTTCTGTTGTTAATGCTCTTTCTTCATGGCTTGAAGTAGTTGTTGATAAAGACGGAGGAGAGTATTTCATTCGTTTTGAAAATGGTGGACATATTGTTAAACATCTTGAACGCGTTGGAAATACAACAAAGCATGGAACAAAAGTTACATTTAAACCAGATCCATTAATTTTTACAGAAACTACTGAATTTAATTTTGAAACTATAAAAAATCGTTTAAGACAAATGGCTTTCTTAAATAAAAAAGTCAAAATTAATTTAACTGATTTCCGTGTTGATCCTGCAAAAGAAGAATCATTCTATTACGAAGGTGGATTAAAAGAATACGTTCATTTCTTAAATAAAACTTCAATTCCTTTAGTTGATGATATTTTCTATTGTGAAGGTATCCAAAAATTTAAAGATATCAACGAAAAAGAAGAAACTATCGCTGTTGAAGTTGCAATGCAATATATTGATGGTGATAATACTAATAATATTTATTCATTCTGTAATAATGTTTCCACTGGCAACGGTGGTACTCACGTTGAAGGTTTTGGTCTTGCGATGACAAGAGTTTTAAATAACTATGCACGTGATAATAATGTTTTAAAGAAGAATGATAAAGAAAATTTCAATTCAGAAGACTGGAAAAAAGGATTAACTGCAATTATTTCTATTAAGCATCCAAATCCTCAATATGAAGGTCAAACAAAAGGAAAATTAGGTAATCCTGAAGTTAAGAAAATCGTTTCAAACGTTTTAGGACAAGCTTTAGGCAGATATTTAGAAGAAAATAAAAATAAAGCTTTATTAATCATGAGAAAGATTTATGAAGCTTATGAAAGAAGATTAAAAATTGAATCCTATAAAAAGAATCTCGAAAAGAAAAATGGTTTAGATTTAGCTACACTTCCTGGAAAATTAGCAGATTGTTCTTCAAATAATCCAGAAGAATGTGAATTATTTATTGTTGAGGGTAATTCTGCTGGAGGTAGTGCTAAATTAGGTAGAGATCCACGTATTCAAGCAATTTTACCTTTAAGAGGTAAAATTTTGAATGTTCAAAAAGCTCAAGAACATAAAATTATGGATAATGCTGAAATAGGAAATATGATTACTGCAATCGGTGGTGGTTATGGTGAAAAATTTGATGTTAGTAAAATTAGATATCATAAAATTGTCATTATGACCGATGCTGATGTTGATGGTTCTCATATTCGTATTTTACTTTTAACATTCTTTAATAGATTTATGAGACCTTTAATTGAAAAAGGTTATGTTTATATTGCTCAACCACCTTTATACAAAGTTGAATATAAAGGGAAAGCATATTATGCATATTCTGATGAACAATTAAACGTTATTAGAAAGCAATTAAATTTAAAGAGTGGATATCCTTTCCAAAGATATAAAGGTTTAGGTGAAATGGATCCAGATCAACTTGAAGAAACAACAATGAATCCTGAAGTTAGAAAAATGCTTAGAGTTACAGTTGATGATGCAATCACTGCTGATCAAATTTTCAATGATTTAATGGGTGAAGATGTTGCTCCAAGAACTGAATTTATTAAAGATAATGCTCAATTTGTTAAAAATCTTGATATTTAATCAAGAAAAGTGAGGTAAAAAATATGGCAGATGAAAATAAGATTGAAATTGAAAGCGGAATAGTACCATCTTTAAAAGATGCTGAAATCGTTGATGAAGTTAAATCCTCATTTCTTGATTATGCAATGAGTGTTATTATTTCACGTGCTTTACCAGATGTTAGAGATGGATTAAAACCTGTTACAAGAAGAATTATCTATTGTATGGATGAAAGTGGATATACACCTGATAAACCTTTCGTCAAATGTGCTAAAGTTGTTGGTGATGTTATGGGTAAATATCATCCTCATGGAGACTCTTCAATTTATATGGCTATGGTACGTTTAGCTCAAGATTTCTCAATGCGTTATCCACTTGTTGATGGACATGGTAACTTTGGTACTATGGATGGTGATGATCCTGCAGCTTATCGTTATACTGAAGCAAGAATGGAAAAATTAGCTTTAGAAATGGTTAGAGATATAAATCTTAATACAGTTGATTTTTCACCAAATTATGATGGTAACTTAGAAGAACCTAATGTTTTACCAGCTCATTTCCCAAATCTTTTAGTTAATGGAAGTGATGGTATTGCAGTTGGTATGGCTACAAAAATGCCTCCACATAACCTTAAAGAAGTTATTTCTGCTTTACAAGCTTATGCTAAAAATCCTGAAATAACAGTTGAAGAATTAATGGGAATTATGAAAGGTCCTGATTTTCCTACTGGCGGAATAGTTTATGGACTCAACGGCATAAGAGATTATTATGCAACAGGTAGAGGAACTTTTATTTTAAGATCAAAAACTCAAATAGTTGAAGAAAGTAATGGTAAAAGTAAAATAATCATTACTGAAATTCCTTATCAAACAAATAAAGCAAGTATTGTTGCAAAGGTAGGAGAATTATATAGAGATAAAAAGATTGAAGGAATTACATCAATTAAAGATTTCTCAAAAGCCAATGTTCATATCGAAATTGAATGTAAAAAAGATGCAGTTCCATCGGTTGTTTTAAATCAATTATTTAAAAATACTCAACTTGAAACTTCTTATGGTGTTATTAATTTAGCTATCGTTAATGGAGTTCCAAAAGTTTTATCTTTAAAAGAATTACTTCAAAATTATATAGATTTCCAAATCGAAATAGTTAGAAGAAGAACAATTTTCTTACTCGATAAAGATGAGAAAAGAAAACATATTATCGAAGGTTTATTAATTTGTAGAGATAATATCGATGAAATCGTTCAAATGGTTAAAGAAAGTGAAAATAACCAAGATTTCGTTCAAAAAGCAATTGCTTCAAGATTCCAATTTAGTGAAGTTCAAGCTAATGCAATTATTACTTTACAACTTGGAAGATTAACTCATTTAGAAAATAATAGATTATTAAATGAAAAAGCACAATTAGAAAAAAATATCGAAAATTATCACTTTATTTTATCCTCACGTGAAAACATGTTGGATGTTGTTTTAAATGAATTAGAAGAAATTAAAACAAAATTTGGTGATGAAAGAAGAACATTAATTTCTAATGAATTTATTTCAATTGAAGATGAAGATTTAATTCCTGAAGAAGAAGTTGTCATTACTCTTACGGAAAAAGGATATATTAAAAGAATGCCTGCTAATGAATTTAAAGCTCAAAATAGAGGTGGAAAAGGAATTAAAGGCATGACTACTTATGAAGATGATGAAGTAGATAAATTAGTTTATAGTAAAACTCATACCGATATTTTATTTTTCTCTAATTTTGGAAGAGTATATAGAAAAAGAGGATATGAAATTTCCGAAGGTAGCCGTATTGCAAAAGGAACACATATTGGTAATCTTTTAAATTTAGATAAAAATGAAAAAATTGTTTCAATTATTGCTGCTGATGACTACGAAAATAAATATCTTTTCTTCGCAACAAGAAAAGGTTTAGTCAAACGTGTTAAACTTGAAGAATTTGTAAGAATTAATACAAATGGTAAATATGCTATTAAATTTAATGATGATGATAATTTACTTGATGTAAAGGTTACTAATGGTAATGCTAAAGTACTTTTAGCTAGTGATGAAGGTCAACTTGCATTATTTGATGAAACTCAAGTAAGAGCTATGGGAAGAACCGCTAAAGGTGTAGGTGGTATGAAATTAGGAAAAGCTCACCTTGTTTCTTTAGCAACATCGAACGAAGGTAATTTAGTATTCGTTATTAGTGAAAATGGTTTAGGTAAATTATCTGAAATCGAAGATTATAGAGAAACACACCGTAATTCAAAAGGTGTAAAAACTATAAAAATCACTGAAAAAACCGGAAAATTATGTGCTATGAAAGTTGTTAATGGTGATGAAGATTATCTTGCAATTACAAATAGTGGAATAATTATCCGTTCACCACTTTCTCAAGTAAGAAGATGTGGTAGAAATTCCCAAGGCGTTATTTTAATGAATATGAAAAATGAAAATGATCATATTTCATCTATAACAATTCTTCCTCATGAAGAAGAAAATGTTATAGAAAATAATACCGAAAATACTATTAATAACGAATCAGAAAAGATAGAAACAAATTAATTTATAATGAATCCTTTAATTTTTTATAAACAAACATCAAAAAACGACAATTTCGAAGCTTCTAAATTAAAAAAAGCTTTAATTAATTCTTTAGAGATTAGAAATGCATCATATGTGAATTCGATTTTAGATGAAACATATGATGTAATTCATTTCTTAAATTTAGAAGATGTAGCTTATTATTCAAATTCTATTAAAAAGAGTGTTAAAAAAGTAATAAGTCTCTTTTATTGTGAAGAAGATCAAAGAGGTAGAATTTTAGAAGAAAATAAAAGAGAAAATTTATATGTTATTAAAGCTAATGATGTGGAAATTTTAAATAAACTTGATTGTATTTTTGTTCCTACAGAAAAAGCGAAGGAATATCTATTATCTTTTAATGTTAAAACGAGAATTGAAGTTTTATATTATCCTTTAAGAAGTGTAAAATTTAATTTAGAAAACAATGTTTTAAAAAATGTCGTTTATAGATATTTTCAAATAGATGAATCTTCTATTATTGCGACTGTTTCCCTTTATTTTAAAGACTACGAAGCTTTTAAAAAGATTAAAGAATTAGCTTTATCATTTCCTAAAATAAAATTTATTGTTTTAACAGAAGCTGATCCATTTAAATCTTTTTCTTTAAAAACAAAAAAATTATTTAAGCAAAAAATAAATAATATTATTTTTGCTTCAAATTTAAATGATGATATTTATAATTCGTTATTTTTTAACTCAAAAATGTATATTAACATTTCTTCTTCATATGGTAATATAATCGAACTTTTTGATGCAATGGCTTCTAAAACGCAGATTTTTACATTAAATTACTCATCTTTTTGTGATATCACAATTGATAAAGAAACATCGTATAACTATAATAATCTTGATTTATTAAAATCTGGTATAAATGAATATTTATCTGGTTTAATTGAATCAACTACTAAAAAAGCATACGAATTTTCAAAAGAAGCAAATGTTAATAAAGTAGGTGAAAAATTAATTGATATATACAAGGATATTTTGGAGGAATAAAGATGCTAGATATTAATTATATTATTGAGAATAAAGAGAAAGTTAAAGAACTTTTAAAAAGAAAAAATTACGAAGCTGATATTGATTCATTATGTGAACATATATTAGAAAAAAGAAAAATTCAAAGAGAAGTTGAAACAAATAAATCTGAACAAAATAAATTATCAAAAAGTGTTCCACAAGTTAAAAAAGAAGGTGGAGATGTTACTAAAATATTCGAAGAAGTTAAGCATTTAGCAGCTTTAAATAAAGAAAAAGAAGAAAAATTAGAAGTTTTAGAAAAAGAAATTAACTCAGTTTTAGTTGCTTTACCAAATCTTCCTGATGAAGATTTACTTCCTGGAGAAAAAGAAAATAATAAACCAATTTATTTTTATAAAGATAAACCATCATTCTCATTTAAAATTAAAGATCATGTTGAACTTGCTGAATCATTAGGTTTAATTGATTATGAAAGAGGTGCAAAAGTAAGTGGTGCAGGAACTTGGTTTTATACTAGTTTAGGTGCTCAACTTGAATGGGCTTTACTTAATTTCTTTATTAGTGAGCATCTTAAAGATGGATTTACTTTTATGCTTCCACCACACATTTTAAATTATGATAGTGGATTTACAGCAGGACAATTCCCTAAATTTGAAAATGATATTTTTAAACTTGATTTACCTGATCAATTTAAATTTATGCTTCCTACAGCTGAAACAGCTTTAGTAAATTATTATCGTAATGAAATTTTGAGTGGAAAAGATTTACCAAAAAAATTCTTTGCATATACTCCTTGTTATAGAAAAGAAGCTGGTACAAACCGTGCTGAAGAAAGAGGCATGATCAGAGGATATCAATTTAATAAAGTAGAAATGGTTGAATATACTGCTGATAATGATTCTGATAGAGCATTTGAAGAATTAGTAAATAAGGCTAAAACTTTAGTAGAAAAATTAGGATTACATTTCAGAATTACAAAACTTGCTGCAGGTGATTGTTCTCACTCAATGGCAAGAACTTATGATATCGAAATTTATTTCCCTTCATTAGATATTTATAAAGAAGTTTCTTCTGTTTCTAACGCAAGAAGTTATCAAGCAAGAAGAGGTATGATGAGATATAAAGATGAAGAAGGAAAAATGCATTATATGCACACATTAAATGGAAGTGGATTAGCAACTTCAAGAGTATTCCCTGCTTTACTTGAACAATATCAAAATGAAGATGGTTCAGTAACAATTCCTGAAGTATTACGTCCATTTATGGGTGGATTAACTGTTTTAAAACCAATAAAAAAATAGTATAATCTTTAAGCCGTTACAAATTAATCTTTCGAACCAGGTCAGGATGGGAACATAGCAGCCTTAAGAAAATCTTTAATTGTGTAACGGTTTTTTTAATGTTTTAATTTAAATATGAATAAAGAAATTTATTATCAAGAATACATGGATATTGCTTTAAAAGAAGCAAAAAAAGCTTATAAAAATGGCGATGTACCTGTCGGAGCAGTTTTAATTGATGAATCAGGTAAAATTATCGCAAAAGGTTTTAATAAAAAAGAAAAAGATAATGATGTTACAAAACATGCTGAAATAATTGTCATTAAAAAAGCCAATAAAATTTTAAATAATTGGAGATTAGAAAATTTAACTTTAGTTGTTACTTTATCACCTTGCTTAATGTGTTTAGGAGCAATTATTGCTTCAAGAATTAAAAAAGTTGTTATAGGGTGTAAGGATAATAAATTAAGTGATAAAGAAAATATAATTTTAAATGATTTATATTTTGATAATAATATAGAAATTTTAAAGGGTATTAAAGAGAATGAATGTAAAAAGATATTAAATGATTTTTTTAATAAAAAACGATAATTTTTTAAGTTTATAAACACGACAATTATCGTAAATATTTCTATTTTTGTTAACAATGTAAAAAATGTAAAGATTATAATACTAAAATTATTCTTTTTAAAAAAATAATTTTGTGTAATAATAAGGCATGCTCAAAATAAGAAATGTCACAAAATATTACTCAAAAAACGGTAAAAAATTTGTGATTTTAAAAGGAATAAATTTAGATTTTTCTAATCAAGGATTATATGTGATTTTAGGTCCTTCAGGTAGTGGAAAATCTACTCTTTTAAATTTAATTGGGAAAATAGATAAACCTAATGAAGGTGATATATTTTATAATGATTTAAATATTAATGAATTTAATGAAAAGGACACTAATAATTATCGATTAAATGATATCGGATTTATTTTTCAACAATATAATTTAATTTCAAATTTAACAGTTGAAGATAATATTTTATTAGGGTTAGAAAATCATAAAATTAAAAAGAAAGATAAAGATAAATTAGTCGAAGAAATATTAAAAAAGCTCGATTTATTAGGTTATAAAAAGAAAAAAGTTAATCTTTTAAGTGGTGGCGAACAACAAAGAGTCTCTATTGCTAGAGCATTAATAAAAAATCCTTCTACTATTTTAGCTGATGAACCTACTGGTGCTTTAGATCATAAAAATAGTGAAATAATAATGAATCTTTTAAAAGAAATTTCCGCTACAAAATTAGTCATTTTAATTACTCATAACGAAGAATTAGCTAGACTATATGGAGATGAAATTATTTATTTAAAAGATGGGGATGTTTCTAATAAGGAAACAATACATAAAGAAATTTTAAATAATTTTGATATAAAAAGTGATAAAAAAGAATATAAAACAAGTAATTTTTCTTTTTTAAATAGTTTAAAAATTACAACAAAAAATATTTTTTCAAAAAAAGTTAGAAGTTTTTTAACACTTTTAGGTTCTTCTTTTGGATTAATTGGATTATCTTTAGTTTTGGCTTTATCGAGTGGTGTAAATAATTATGTAAAAAGAGTAGAAAAAGAAGCATCTATGATGCTTCCTATAACTATTCCAATTATTACAGAGGTCGATAATTCCTCAATAGATTCTTCTTTAATTGAGTTTCCTAGTGGTGATTTTATTTATGCTAATGATAATGTTTTAAGCAAAAATGAAGTAAAAATTAATTATTTAAATGAAAAATATATTAATTATCTAAATTATATTAAAAATAATACTCCTTATATGGAAGATTTTATTATCAATAGAAGTGAAGATTATGCATTAAAAATAATAGGTAAAAATATAAGTGACGAAATATATTTAATAGATAACACAAAAGAATTTTCAACTAATAGAAATAATACGATTTCTAAATTTTTTTATTCATCTAACACAACTTTTCATCCTATGAATGGAAGCGAAGATTATATAAAAGAAAATTATGATTTATTGTATGGTAGTTATCCAAATTTTAACAATAGAAACGAAGCAATACTTGTATTAGACGAATATAATTCGCTTCCACGTGAAATGTTTTCAATACTTGGTTTTGAAGGATTTATGAGTATTAATTTTAAAGACATGGTAAATAAAACATACAAAATATTAAATAATGACGAATATTATAATTTAAATAAAAATTTAGATGTTTATGGCCCAAATGGATTTCCACGTGAAATATATACTATAAATGTTAAAAAAATGAACATGATTTTTAATGATACAAATATGGGTCAAGAAATAAAGATTGTTGGAATATTAAGACCAAAAGAAGGATTAACCCTTTCTTCCTTAGGAAGTGGGGTTTGTTATCAACAAAGTTTAATTGAGGATATATTAAACAAGAATTTAAATAGCGATGTAAATAAAAAAATTACTCAAAATTTTGTTTTTAAAAGTTATCAAGAGCCTAGTTATTTTAAAAATGCAATTTTAAATCTTTATAGAGAATTTGATATGTATGATGATGTATATGGAGCAGATGGAATAAGTGTTTTAGCTTCTAGAATAAACTCATTAATAAATAATTATTTCGACTTTTATTCTCCAACTAACGGAAATTTATTAGTTAATGGAATTGAAGATTTTATGAAAGAATTATCCTCTTCAGGAATAAATTTAAATTCACATTATGTTTTTGAAGTTGGAATAAAAGAATCTATGATGAAAATTTTAGGTTATTTAGAAAACCAAAATTATACTGAATTTTATGATTCATTTATTAATTTTATTTCATTTTTAAACAACTATTCACAAATAGAATCTATTATGATTTATCCAAAAGATTTAGATTCAAAAGATCAAATTTTGAAATTATTAGATGAATACAATGTTATTTCTAATAATTTAGGCGATGAATATCATGCTTCAAAAAAAGAAGAACAAGTCTATTACACTGATTTAGTATCTCTTTTAGGCAATCAAGTTTTTGAATTAACTGAGATAATGAATATTGTACTTATTATTTTTAGTTCTATTTCTTTAATAGTTTCATCAATTTTAATGGGGATTATAACTTATTCTTCTGTTTTAGAGAGAAGTAAAGAAATTGGAATTTTGAGAAGTTTAGGCATAAAAAGAGGAGAAGTTGGACAAATATTTATAAATGAAAGTATTTTAATTTCTCTAGTTTCTTCTATTTTAGGATTTATTGTTGCTTCTTTAATTACAATCCCATTAAACAATTTATTAAATTATTTATATTCAGATTATTATTTAGGTTCGATATTTTTTATTACATCTTATAATCTGCCGATATTAATTATAATTTCAATAATAATTGGATTTATATCAGGTTTAGCCCCATCTATTATTGCAGGTAGAAAAAATATAATTGAAACTTTGAGGAATTATTAATTATGCTAGAGAAGTTGAAAAAAATTAAAGATTTAAGAAATAAAAAGAAAGATAAAAAGGAAAAGAAAAACACGATTAAAAGATACTCTCCAAAATATTCTAAAGGATTATCTTCTTATCAAGTTGAAAAAAGAATCCAAGATCGTTTAGTTAATAAAACTAAAATTAAAATTTCTGGAACTTATTTTCGAATTATTTGTAAAAATGTTTTTACATTCTTTAATATTCTTCTTATTGCTATAGGCGTTGTTTTAATTATCTTTAATCTTTGGACTTCAGCAATTTTCTTATTAATTTTAATTCTTAACTTAGGAATTGGATTATTTCAAGATATTAGAGCAAAAAGAGCAGTTGATAAACTTTCTTTAATTGAAAAAGACTATATAACTGTTATCCGTGATGGTAAAAAGATTGAAATTTCAAGCGATGACATTGTCTTGGATGATATTATTTTTTGTAAAAAAGATACAAAAATTCCTTGTGATTCAATATTAATAAATGGTGAAGGTAATGTTAATGAATCACTTTTAACTGGCGAATCAATTCCTGCTAAAAAGGTTTTAAATAGTAAATTATATAGTGGAACATATGTTACAAGCGGTTCTTTTTATGCTCGAGTTGATAAAGTTGGAGAAGAAAATTATATTTCTAAACTTCAACTTAAGAGTAAAGAATTTAAAGAACCACATTCTAAAATGTTTATTCAACTCAATAGACTATTTAGAGTTATTGGTATTTTTGTTATTTGTATTGGGATTTTAGATTTAATTGAATTTGGAGTTATTTCTATTATTAATATTGATCCTGATATTAGTAGTATTTATGAATGGTTAGTTAAAAATAATCGTATTATTTTAACGTTAGCCGGTTCATTAGTTTCAATGATTCCTTCAGGAATGTATCTTTTAACAAGTGTTGCTTTAGCAGTTGGCGTTATTAAGTTAACAGCTCAAAAAGTACTTGTAAAAGATATGTATTCTCAAGAAACTTTAGCAAGAGTTGATACATTATGTATCGATAAAACTGGTACCATTACTGATGGTTCGTTATCTGTTTTTAACTATAAATTATTTACAAAAAATATGTATCATGATCGTTTTGAAGCTTTAATTGCTTCTTATTGTCATAAATTAGGCGAAGATAATGAGACTTCAATTGCTTTACTAAATTATTTTAAAAGTAAAAAAATATTTAAAGTTGAAAATTATATTCCGTTCTCAAGTGTTTATAAATATAGTGCTGCCGAACTTGAAGATAATGGAACTTTAGTTATTGGAGCTTATAATTTCTTTCCTTTAAAAAATAGCAATTTAATTAAAGATTATATAGAAGAAAATTCACTTGCAGGTTTTAGAACATTAGTTGTTGGCTTAACAAAAGGAAAAATTATTAATAATAAATTACCTGAAGATATTGAGGCAATTGCAGTTATTCTTTTACAAGATCATATTAGAGAAGAAGCAAAAAAATCTATAAAATGGTTTAATGATAACGATGTTGATATTAAAGTAATTAGTGGTGATAATCCTTTAACTGTTTTAAAAATTGCTGAAGCTAGTGGAGTTAGAAATTCTGATAAATATATTTCTTTAGAAAATTTAACTGAAGAAGAAGTTAAAGATGCAGCATTAAAATATACAATTTTTGGAAGAGTATCTCCTGAACAAAAAGAATTGATTATTAAAACTTTAAGAGAAAATGATCATACTGTTGCAATGGTTGGAGATGGAATCAACGATATTTTATCTTTAAAAAGTGCCGATGTATCAATTGCTTTAGAAAGTGGAAGTAAAGCAAGTAGAGATATAGCAAATTTAGTTCTTTTAAATAATGATTTCACTAAATTACCTGATGTAGTTTTCCAAGGAAGAAGAGTCATAAATAATTTACAAAGAACTTGTTCTTTATTTTTAACAAAAACAATTTTTGCAGTTTTATTAAATGTTTTCTTCCTTATTTATGCTTTAATTACACAATTTGGAAGTTCAAATGCTCAACTTTGGCCATTCGCACCAAATAATTTTTATTGTTGGGAATTATGTACAATTGGTGTTTCAGCCTTCCTTTTAGCTTTAGAGCCAAATAAAAATATTATTAAAGGTGACTTCTTATCTAATATTATTAAAAATGCTCTCCCTCATGGTGTTTTACTTGGTTTAGCTATCATTCTTTTATATTTAACTTTCTTTTTAGGATTACAATCTTTCTTTGATCGATTCCAGGTTTTAAATATCGCTACATTATTTATATCTTTAGGTTCATTTATACCATTAATCGAAATTTCTCGTCCATTAAATAAATATAGAACTTCGATATTAATTCTAGCGGCAGTTTTAGTATTTTCATTATATTTATGGTCAACTTTTGGTGTTAACTGGTTATTAATTAATGGAAATTCGTCCGCTCCTAGATATATGAGCTGGGAAGAATATGTTGCAACTTTATTCCTTTTATTAATTTATCTAGTTTTATATGTTAGTTATCGTCTTATTTTAAAATTAAAGGAGAAATATCATGGCAAGTTCATCTTTAGAAAATAGAATTCAAGAAACATTTTTAAAGCTTGCTAAAAAAATTCCGTTAGAGGAAATTGATGTTTCTAAACTTTGTGGCGTTTTAAAAATTACTCGCCAAACTTTTTATTATCACTATAAAAATATATACGATTTAGTTCTTTCTATTTATATAAATAAAAGACTTGTCGCTACAAATTTAGCATCGATAAATGAAATAATTAAAGAATTTGTTAATTTTTTATATAAGGATGAAATGTTTAATAAAGAAGTAGCCGATTCTAATGCCTTTTTAGCTTTAAAGGATTTTTCTTTTTCTTATTTTTTTCAATCATTTTCATTATATTTAAATAAATACGATTTAATTGATTCTTTTAAAAAAAGAAAGATTTCTAAATATTTATCATATAGTATTTCAGATTTAATATTAGATTTATTTATTGATTCATCTTATGATGAGAATAAAATTATTGATGAATGTTTACTTTTCATTGATGATAAAATAATTAAAAATATTGTAATTAATTTTAAAAATAATGTTTAATTGTGCTATTATTAATAAGTCCTATCTCTTTTTAAAAAGAAATTTTGAATTTTATTAAATATTTTGGATACACGTTGGATGATCTTTATTTAATAAAAATAAAAAAGAAAAGATTATCTTAATAAAAAAGTTATAAAAAAGGAGAGAAGCAAAAGATGAAAAAAGAAGATGTTATATCAACATTAGTCTACTTAGTAATGTTAGTAATAGTAGTTATTGTTGGTTATTTTATAATTTCTGCTAATAGTGAAGCTATTTTATCTAGTTTAGGTAATAATTCTTCAGCAATTTATGGTTTTGTAATTATTTCTTTAATTATTGGAGTTTTAATAAATGTTATATTTGTTGAAGTTGGCCATGCTTTAGGAGCTAAAATTGGTGGATATAATATTTTATCATTTAATGTTTTTGGTCTATGTTTTTATAAAGTTTTAGTAAATGATAAATTAAAAACTAAATTTGGATTTAAAAGTTTTGATGGTTTAGCTGGTGAAACAAAAATTTTACCTTCTAATAAAAAAGAAAAACATAATCCAGTTGCTTATATTATTTTTCCATTTGTTTTAATTTTATTAGAATTTTTAGCACTTTATCTTTCATTTATGTTTATAAGTGATGATTCAAACTTTGCATTTATTAAATATGCTATCGTTTTAATTGCAACAGTTGGTGGATTATTTATTCTTTATGATTACATTCCTTTTAAATTAGACGCTGCTACCGATGGATATCGTTATACTTTACTTGTTAAAAAGATAAATGTTGAAGCATATAATACCCGTTTAGAGATTGAAGGAAATATTTTACTTAATAAAGATAATAAAAATTACAAAGTTTTTGATGAAATCACTGATTATACCGCTGATGTAAATTTCCTTTCTATTTATAATTATTTAGAAAATAATGATTTTAAATCTTCTTATGAATTAGTTAATAAAATTATTAATACCACTTCAAAAGTAAGTAATGAAACAATTTTAAAAGCTAAAATGTGGTATTTATATTTACTTTTAAAAGAAGATAAATTAGATGAAGCTAAAAAATATTTTGAAGAATTTGATGATAGTGCTACAAACTATTTAAAAAAGAATAATTCTCTTTTAACGTTAAGAACATATAATCTTTATTTAATTAAAGTTGAAAAAGCTGAATCTTTAATTGAAGAAACATCTATTAAATATTTAAAAACATATAAAAATGAAGTTTCCACATTTAAAGAAAAAGATAAAAAATTATTTGAAAGTGATGTAGTTAATAATAATAGTGAAAATAAAAAGTCCGAATAAATCGGACTTTTTATTTTATAGATTTTAAAGTAACTTATTCAGGTTTATTACCTTTTTCATCAGATGGAGGTAATTGTTTATCTTCTACTTTAACAGGATTTTGTTTTCTTAATTCATCTCTAATTTGAACGAGTAAATCAACTTCCTTTAAAGCAGGAGCACCTGGAGCAGGGGGTACTGGTCTTTCTTCTGGATGAGCAAGATAATATTGTTCTTGAAGTTTTGCTTCAAATTCTTTGCTCTTGTTAGAAAGATAAGTGAATACTTTAATAATAATGAATAATGTTAAAGCAATAATTAAGAATGAAATAATTGCGTTAATAAATGCTCCCCAGTTTATAACTGCAGCTTGGTTATAAGCATATGTTTGACCATATAAGGTATAATTAGAAGTGATGGAAGCTTTAACTGTTTCAATAACAGATGGAGTAACTTCTTCAGCAGAATATGTAGCGTTTGCTAAGTTTTCTGCTAATTCTTGTAACATACCTTTATCAAATGTTTGACCTAAACCAAGCGCACTATTCATGCCTTGTTGAGCACTTGTAACAGCTGGAAGAACAGTAATTAAACCGCTTAATCCACCTGGAACAGTCCAAGTACAAACTGAGAGTAAAATATTAACTAATGATGTAACGATTGCATTAAAAGCACCACCAATAACAACACCAGTAGCCATATCAAGGACATTTCCTCTAGCTACGAAAGCTTTAAAATCTTTCCATAAAGATTTAGCTTTGTTCTTTTTCATAAATACTCCTCGTTGCATATAATAAACTAATAAAACAATAAAAACTACATAAATTTTATATAAATTGATAAATTTCATATTTTAAATATGAATATCCTAAATTATAATATTTAATATATTTGCTTTTTAGGGGTGATAAAAAATGAATAAAATAATAGTTATGTGTGACTCCACATGCGATTTAGGTGAAGAACTGATAAAGAAAAACGATATTAAAGTTGTTCCTTTACATGTTTCTATTCCTGGAGATGAAAGAGATTATCTTGATGGAGTTAATCTTTTTCCTGATGAAATTTATAAACGTGTTGAAGAAAGTGGTAAAACACCAAAAACTGGAGCTAGAAATATTGGCGAATTCATCGAAGATTTTAAAAAATATATCGATGATGGATATGATATTATTTATACAGGAATTGGTTCAAATTTATCTTCTTCATATAATAACGCTTTACTTGCAACAAAAGAATTTCCCGAAGGAAGAATTGAAGTAATTGATGGAAAAAATTTATCTACTGGAACTGGTTTACTTGTATTAAAAATGTGTAAATTTAGAGATGAAGGTGATGATATTCATGAAATTGCTAGAAAGGTAAGAGAATTAGTCCCTCATGTAAGTGCTAAATTCTGTATTGATCAACTTGATTATTTATATAAAGGTGGAAGATGTTCAGGCATGACAAAATTATTTGCTAACATCTTATCAATTCACCCTATTGCAAAAATAATTAACGGTAATTTAACTGTTTATAAGGTTCCACGTGGAAAATATGTTAAAGCAGTTGATTTACAAATAGAAGAATTTATGAAAGATTTACCAAATATTGATACTTCTAATATTTTCATTACTCATAGTGGAAGAATGGAAGGAATGGAAGAATATATTTATGAAAAAATTAAAAATTATGTAGATCCTTCAAATATTCATATTACAAGAGCTGGGAGTGTTATTTCATCTCATTGTGGACCTAAAACTGTTGGAATTTTATATATTTTACATAAATAATTATTAAAAATATTAAAACCTCTTATTCGATTAATGAATAAGAGGTTTTTCATTTATAACTAATTTAAAATAAATTAACTATTAACTGCTATATTTTTAACAGCTAATGAAGGAACATCATTTGAAGAAAGTGTAAGTTTATGGTCGTTTCCTACTGCAATAACATCATTAAATACTTTAAATAAGTTACCAGCAATAGTAATCAATGTTAAAGGACCAGCTTTTTTACCATCTACAACATGATATCCTTCACTTTGAAGTGAGAAATCACCACTTTCAGGGTTAAGTCCAGCATGTAAACCATTGATATCAGTGATATAAACACCATTTTTAATTTTAGCAAATAATTCTTCTTGAGATAATTTTCCAGGTTTTAAAACGATATTTGAGAAAGAAATACCCATTTTTGAACCACTTCTTGAAGCATTACCGGTTGATTCAACCCCATCTTTAGCGGCGGTTTCAAGATTATAGAAATATGTTTTTAAAACACCTTTATCAAAAACTCGTTTATTTTCACACGCAACACCTTCATCATCAAAATATGTGAAGAAACAATTTTTAGTTAATGGTTTTTCATCAATTGTAATTTTTTTAGATAAAACTTTGGTATTAAGTTTTCCTTCTAATAATGATGAATGTTTTTGAACTGCTTCGGCACTACAAGAACTTAAAAGTGCATTTAATAAAGAAGAAACTACATCAGGAGACAAAACTGCCTTATATTTTTTATTTTTAATTGGAGTTCCATGTAAAAGTGAAATAGCTTCATTTACAATTTTTGTAGCAAATTTATCTAAATCAAATTTTGATGGATCTGAATCTAAGAAAATATCTCCGCCAGATTTAATTTCATCGCCTTCTTTAACAACAACACTTCCATAAATATAGAAATAATTTCCTTTGTTTTTTAAATTTAATCCGTAAGAATTAGAGAAATTTTCTTCACTAGAATTTTCACTATATTCAACTTGAACTTCGCTTACTCTAGAATCTAAACTCTTTAATTTATCTTCTAATTTTTGTAAAAGTTCAATTTTATCTTCAACTTTCCATTCTTCTAAAGCTTTTGAATAAACATTTTTCTTATGATATTTTTTACTACCTTCAAAAATAATAGGTTTTTCTTCTTTTTCATTTAAAGAAGCTGCAGTTTTAATAGTATCGATTAAGAAAGAAGAGGTGGTTGCATCATCTTTTTCAGTTGTTGCCGAACCAATTTTTCCATTAAAAATACCACGAGCTAAAATTTTTGAAGAGGTTGAAACTGAATATGAATCAATTTCTGAATGGAATAATGAGAAAGAGAAGTTTGTGTTTTTTGTTATAACAATTTCACTTGCTTCTAAACCAGATTCGCTAGCAAGTTTAATAAATTTTTTAGAATTCATTGATTGATCCTCCTCTTCCACCAACAATAATTTCATCAACTCTAATTGTTGGTTGTCCAACATTTACTGGAATTGATCCTGATGCAGAACCACACATTCCTTGTCCAAAGCCGCCATCATTAGCAACCATATCAATATGTTTTAAAATATCTCTAGCATTTCCAACTAATGTTGCGCCTCTAACTGGGCAAAGAATTTTTCCATCTTTAATAATATAAGCTTCACTACAACCGAAGTTGAAATCTCCAGTTGAAGGATTAACGCTACCTCCTCCAAAACTTACTGCATATAAACCTAATTTCGTAGATTTAATAATTTCATCTGGAGTGTTTTTTCCTGGAGCAATATAAGTATTTGACATTCTAGAAGTTGGTTCGAATTTATATGATTGTCTACGGCAAGCACCATTTCCTTTTTCACCCATTCTTCTACCATTGAAGTTATCAACTAAGTAACCAGTTAAAACACCATCTTTAATTAATTCGTTCTTTTGTGGAACATTTCCTTCATCGTCTAGAGAATTTGAACCCCATTCATTTGGTAAAGAGCCATCATCATAAGCGCTTACAATTGGATTTGCGATAACTTGACCTTTCATTCCTGAGAAGACTGATAAACCCTTAGCAACAGAAGTCGCTTCTAATTGGTGTCCACAAGCTTCATGGAAGATAACTCCACCCCATCCATTTCCAATAACGACTGGGTATTTTCCTGCAGGACATTCTTTTGCTCCTAACATTAAAATTAATTTTTCAGCGTGTTCTTTTGCAAGTTTTTCAATATTAATGTTTTTTGTAAAGAACTCCCAACCAGCTTGAGTACCTGGACCATCAAATCTTGTTTCGATTTTTCCATTTTCAGTTGCAACACTAGCTAATGCTAAACGACCATAAATACGGGTTGTATTCCAACATTTTCCCTCACTATTAAAAATTGAAACATCATTATGAGTAATTGCAAAATTTGTTGTTACTCTTGTAATTCTTTTATCAGATGAACTAATAATAGTTGAAGCCTTCTTTAAATAATCGATTATTGTTTGATTATCAACGCTTTCAAGAGGGATTTCAACTTTATGTATATTTTTGACTCTAACTTTTTTAAGAGTTGTTAAAGTTTCAACAATTCTTGGGCTTGTAAAAGATGCTTTTAATGAAGCAACAAGTTTGAATAATCCTTTTTTTGTAAGGTCATTTGTATAACCGTATACACTTCTATTTTCTTTTAATAATCTAATTCCAACGCCGTTAATAACATTGCTTCCAACACCCTCAACATTTCCATTTTCCAAAGAAAAACTTTTTAAGAGAGTGTCTTCATAATAGATTTCAGCAAAGTCTGCGCCAGTAGAAGTAGCTTCATTTAAAATATCGATAGCTAATTTCTTACTTATCATCTATATTTTCCTCCATTAATACTTAAAATCATAAATTGAATTTAATTTTTGTAAAGAAAAAAGATATAAAAACATGTAAAGTTTTCTTTACATTTGTTTATTTTTGATTATTTTTGTTATTGTTTTCCGTTTTAAAATTGAAAAATAGAGATTTTTACTCTTTTCCTAGAATGTATAAGATATCTTCTTTTTTAAGATTTGTAATAGAAGAGTCGTCATTAGAAATAATTGAATTTGCAACCTCTTTCTTTATCTTTTGAAGTTCTAAAACACGTTGTTCTATTGAATTATTTACAATCAATTTTAATACTTTAACATTTCTTGTTTGGCCAATTCGATATGCTCTATCGCTGGCTTGTTCTTCTATAGCATAATTCCACCATGGATCAAGATGAATAACGACATTTGCTCCTATTAAATTAAGTCCAGTTCCTCCAGCTTTTAAAGAAACTAAAAGTACATCGTAAGCATCATTAAAATTAAAATCTTGAGCAATTTTTAATCTTTCTTGAGATTTAGTATCGCCTTTAATTATTCCATAAGTTATTTTTCCTTTATTTAATTTATCTTTAATAATATTTAATGCGCCAACAAATTGAGAAAAGACTAAAACTTTATTGTTAGAAGAGATTTCTTCTTTTATACAATTTATTAAAGTATTAATTTTTTCACTTCCTCCTTCATATTTATCTATATATAAAGAAGGATCGATACATATTTGTCTTAATCTTGTAAGAGTTGGAAGAATATCGAAAGTATTTGTTGTTTCTTTCATCTTTTCTCTTGCTTTAAAAATTTCTGCATCATAAATTTTTTGTTGTTCTTTATTCATTTCACAAGTTAATAAAATTTCATATTTATCTGGTAAATCTTTTAAAACATCGTTTTTATTACGTCTTAAAATAAATGGAGCGATTTTTCTTTTTATTTCATTTTTATAATTTTCATCACTTTCATATGATGATTTAAATTCATTTAATGGTGGAAGAAAAGAAGACATTAAAAAATCAAAAATTGACCATAAATCTATAATACTATTTTCAATTGGAGTACCTGTTAAAACAAATTTATTTTTAGCTTTTATCTTTTTAACCGATTTTGTTTTTAATGCATCAACATTTTTAATAAATTGTGCTTCATCTAAAATTAAAATATCAAATTCAATATTTTCATATTTTTTAATGTCGTTTCTTAAACTTTCATAACTTGTTAAATAAACTGCTTTTTTATTTAAATCTATATTTTTTATAATGTTTTCTCTTTCATTAATACTTCCATATATTGGGTTAATTTCTATATTTTCATTACTAAATTTTTCAAATTCATTGATCCAGTTATAAATTAAAGAAGTAGGTGTAACAATTAAAATTGGTTTAGAAATATTTAAAGAAGTTAAAAATGTGATAATTTCTAAAGTTTTTCCTAATCCCATATCATCAGCTAATATACCACCAAGATTATATTTATATAAAACTTTTAACCAATAATATCCTTCTTTTTGATAATCTCTTAAAGAAGCTGTGATAAAAGAAGGAATTTCAAAATCTTTAGTTTTGAAATTCTTAATATCTTCATATAATTCATCAATAACTTTATTATTTTTATCTTCTAATACTTCTAAATTTTTAAAAACATAATAAAGAGGTAATTCTTTATTTTTTTCTATTTTTTTATTGGAAATTAAAGAAAAATCGTCAACTATATTTTTAAAATTAGTTGCATCGCTATTTTCTAAACCAATAATTTCATTATTAATTAATACAAAAGATTTTTTCTTTTTTATCGAAGAAATAATTTCTAACAATTCTTCATCACTATATTTACTTTCTTCTAATAAAATATCTAATAAATTAGATTGATAATTAATTTTTATACCTGGTTTTTTAAATTGATAGATCTTTTTATTTAATATAGAATCACTAAAATATATTTGACTTATTTCTTTTAAATCAGTTAATTCACTATTTAAAAAATTCCGAATAAGATGAGAATCACTAATTTTTCCATTTTCAAACCCATATTTATTAATTAGTTTTGAATAAAAGGAAAGTAAATAATTATCATTTTGATTAAATAGATAAGAACTAGTAATTTCTTCATTATTTTTAATATATTTAGTTGTAAGAGTTAATTTATCATCGTTTAAATCTATATATGATTCAATAATTAAACTATGTTTTTTAAATTTAGAAACAATTGCCTTATCAATTTCAAAATATTTTTCATTTGAAAGATAAAATTTATATTTAAATTCATCAAAAACTTTAGAAATATTAGTAAAGGGTGCGGAAATAATTAAAGGAATTAAATTATTAATTATTTTATTATCGGTATAAATATCGATTGTTTGATCTATTTTATTAATTAAAAATGGAAAACCACTTTTAAAGATTTCATATTGTGAAGGTAATTTATCTATCCTTAAATCTCCGTCTTCATTTATTTTTATTTTTATATCAATTGGATTTAAAGTTATTTTATATAAAATTTCTTCAATATAAATATGCGAACCTTTTAAAAGTGGAAAATAATTTGGATTAGATAAAAAATTAAGATCATAGTTATAAAGTGAATCTTGATTAAAAAGTAAATATTCAATTAATCTTTGAGAATTTTCATCAAAATTAGAGAGTTTATGAACAAATTCTAAATTTTTACCATATTTATGATTACTTTTATTAGTAATATAAGATAAAAATTTAGTTACATTTTTTTGAGAATAAAAAGAATTTATACCAATTTTTAATTGATAAAATTCATGCTTTTTATTAAATTCTGGGATTATTTTAACTTTATTTTTTAATTCATCTTCTGAAAAAAATTTTTCATAAATTGAATTTAATTTATATAAAAATAATTTGTTTTCTTCTTCGCGAATTTTTTCATAATTTATCTTATTAAATTCTTCAAGAATTGTAGGCAATTCATCTTTATATTTCATTTTTATAAATGAAATTATTTCATCGGTTACTTGATAAGAAGAAAATTCACTTTTTAACCAAAGATTTTTTCCTTCAATATTTAATTTAAAAACTATAATATCGCTATTTTTTATTGTTATAAACATTGATAAGATAGAATTATTAATTTCGTAATTTATATCAAAATAATCTGAAAATTTTTGAGGAATTTCTTTTTCCTCAATATCTTCAAAATATTTATTAAGGTTTGTAACTGTTTTTTCTTGACTATCTTTAAAAAATGAATCAAATAAATATTCTAAATATATATTTTTCCCTCTAAAATAAAACCATAAATCTCTTTTGATATGTGTTAAATCAAAATTATGTTCAGTTCTACTAGTTTCGAAAAATTTAGTTATTAAAAATAATATTTCGTCATTTTTAATTAATGATTCTTTAAAAGCTGCGATTAATGAGATGGTAGTAGTTTGATAAGGACTTAATTCGAATAATTTCTTGATTGTTTTTATATCAAAATAAGAAGAATATTTTTCATAATCAAAATCTTTAATTTTTATTAATTTAGCTAAAACTTTATTCTTATCGATTTCATTTTCTACTCGATTATAAAGAATTATTAAGTTGAAATCGTTAGCATTATCTAATAAATAATTAAAATTAGATTCATTTAACGAGATAAATTCTAAAGAATAATATAAAAAAGATTTATAAAATTCACGCAATTCAAAATTAAAATTACTCATCTCATCAACAACTAATTTTAAATTTTTATAATTTTCATTAAAAAGAGAGTAAATTAATGAGTTATTTAAATTATGGACAGGAGAAGTTATATCAGTGTCATTTAAAGGAAATAATGTTTCTTTAATTGATGTTATGTGTTTATTTTTAATTATATTTTGATTAATTATGTCTAAGATATTTTCATTGTATGAAACAAAATATTTTAAAATTGAGAAATAATCTTTGCTTTTAAAATAAAAAGGGACATTTTTATCATTTAAAAGAGTTAGAAGTTCGATAATTTCACTATCGTTATTTAATTCGCAAAATTCTTTTATCTTTTTAAATACATCAATAAAGGTAGGTGAATTATTAATATTTTTAATGAAATCTTGTATCTTTTGTGAATATTTTGATGGTTTAATGAATATATTTTTATTATTAAAAACAAGTTTATTACCCTTTTTATAAATATAAGAGTTATTATTTAAATAATTAAGATCTATTCTTCCTAAATTAGCCTCTTTAGCAAAATTAGATATTTTATGTTTTTCTTTGATATATAAAATAAGAGCATATAAATGCTTACAATCTCCTTCATAAGGACAAGTACAATATAAAGAAATAACGTTATCATCAAAAGTTATAGATGTATCATATAAATCACTTCCAGAAATTGATGCGCTAACTTCATTTTCATCATCAATAAATAAATCAATATTATAGTCATTAGCATAACTTCTAGCGCGACTTCTAATTTTTATAGGGAAAAAATAATCTAAAAGATTAAGATGAAAAACATCATAAATAGTTAAATTATCTACAACTTTTTTATTATTTAATGAATTAACGTTTTTAAGTGGAAAATTAAAAGGTCTATTTTCTAAAGGAAAATAAATTGAAGCTTGAGAAGAATTAATTGAAATAACTATTCCAAATTTAAAATTATCAAAATAAACAACTTCACCTTTTTTAATATTCATATCTATTTATTTTAACACGATTAATCTATCTTTTATTTAACAATCTTTTTTAAAATATTAAAATAGTATTTAGTATGAATAAGAATGAATTATTAAATGTCTTAAAAGAATTTATTGTAAGTAAAGATAATGTAATTTTAATTGATGGTAAATGGGGAAGTGGTAAAACTTATTTACTTAATGAATTTATTAAAGATTATAAAGAAACTCCAATATACTATGTTTCTCTTTTAGGAAAGAGAAACATAGATGATATTAATACTTCTTTATATATGGAAGTACATAAAGATGAAGTAATTCATAGTATAGTTCCTACTTCAGTATCGCCATTTAATGATGTTTCATCATTAGATTATATTTTAAAAATAAATAATAAATGTAAATATTTAGTTATATTAGATGATTTAGAAAGATATGGTTCAACTAATTATGATGAATTTCTTTCTTATGTATCTTCACTTGTTTTAAAAGGAGTTAAAGTAATAGTAGTTTCAAATCTTTCTTATTTAGGAAGCGGTGAAAAATATAATTTTGAAATGTATAAAGAAAAGATTTTTGATCATGTTTATAAAGCTGATTTATTTTCTTCTTCTTTACTAGAAAGAAAATTAAATAAATATTATAAATATTTTGATGAATCTTTAATTTCTTTATTTAATAATAATATTCGTATAGTAGATAAATGCGAAGAATTCTTAGAAATAATTGATAATCATCTTAAAGATAAGTTTCCACGTGATAATGAAAGTGTGATTAAATCTATAATTTTCTATACTTTAATCTTTTTAACTACTTTTTATAATGAAATTCCTTTATCGTATCCAAAACTTCAAATCAAAGGAAAAGAAGAAGAAAGAAAATATATCTTTTCAAAATGTGAAAATGAAGAAGATGGTTGGGAAATCTTTAAAGTATATGAATTCTCTTTAAATATAGTTTCATCTTATAAATTAGATAATCCTTTAGATTTAATAATTGCTCTTTATTTCCTTTATATTTATGGAAAGGAAGACTATTTATTATCTATTTTTTAAAAATATAGAAAGTTTTATTTATGAATAAATTAGTCAACTGTTGGTTGACTAATTTTAATAAAAGTCAACTAACAGTTGATTTATTGTTTTAAAGTTTTTGTTATAAAATAAGTTTGTTTTATACATCTTTTAAATTTATTTAAATTTAAAATAAGGAAGAAAAATTATGAAAAAGCGCTTTTTATTATTGGTTTCTATATTTAACTTAGCATTATTAAATTCTTGTTCTTTGTTTTATCCATATTTAAATGTTAAATCTTATGTTAAAAACAATTCTGCTTCTTTAGTTGGAGTTTTATTAAGAGATAAATCAAATTTTATAAAAATTAAAAATGATAAAAATGAAGAAGATTTTTTAAACGATTTTTCATCAATTAAAAGATCTAATAAAGATAAAGGAGATAAATGTGGATTTGATGAATTTTATGTAGTTTTCCATTCTTCTAAAAATGATGAATATTTTGGATATGGAAGAAGAGTTTTCCTTCTTTATGAAAATTTTTCATTATCTAATTTAGAAGAAATAAGTATAAAACAAAGTAGTGAATGTTATACAAGTTCAGTCGATAAATATTTTGAAGTTTGCAATAACTATTTTGATTTACCTGCTGATTTAACTACGTGTGGCTAAAAAAAGATAATGTTAATTAAAAATTATCTCGATAAAACTTTAAAAAATTATTATATAGATAATTTTTAAATATCTTGATGTCGAATATTTTATAGATTTATTATATTTAGGATAATGATTAGTAACGAAGAAATTGGATTAAGAATTAAAAATTTAAGAAAAGAGAAAAATCTTTCACAAGAAGAGTTAGGTGAAAAAATAGGGATTAGTAAACAAGCTGTTTCTTATTTAGAAAGTGGAAGAAATCAAATCTCTTTAGACATTTTGGATAAACTCCATACAATTTTTAATATCTCGATTGATGAGCTTTTTTATGGAGAAATAAAAGAAAAGGATGTAAATAATAAAGAAGATAATGAAAACATAGAAAAAATGACTAAAGAAGAAAATATTAAGAAAGAAACTAAAAGAACAATAAAAAAAGATCCGTTATTATTAATATTGTTAAGTATTTTGATATTACTTTTTATTGTTCTTCTTATTCAAATTATATATGCTTGTTTAAATCCAATATATTATAACTACACAACAGAGATTGTTTTTTGGTTTGCTTTTATCGACACCAATGAATCGACAATATTTTTGTTTTTTTTCATTATTTTTTCAATTTTATTTCTTATAGATTTAATTTTATTAATTTTGAGGGCGTATTATGTTATTAAAAAGAAAAATTAATTTATTTGTTTTATTTTTTTCACTTTTATCTATTTCTTCATGTAATTTAAAAACTAATGAAGAAATAGATAGTTTTACTATTAATGATTTAAAAGATAAGTATAAATTAAATAGTAATAATAATGTTATTGATTTTGGAGATAGCTTAAAAATCGTAATAGATGATTTAAGTTTTTTAAATGATAATAACGAAAAAGCAAAAAGAAGTAGTAATGATGAAGAAATAGAGTGCTTTGTTTTTGCTAATTATTTTAAAGAAGAAGGCAATAAAACAATCAGCGGAACATTAAGTGCTACTGAATATAGTAGCCCAAAGGACATAGATGATCTTTTAGAATATGTTTCTACTGATCTGTATAATTTATTAATTACCCCATATGATTATATTGAGCTCGATATTGGTAGTGACTGGAATTTTATTAATTCTACACTGGACTATGCAACGGTGTCTGATGAAAATCAAATTGGCGCAATAATAACAAATAATATTTCTCATTATTCTATGAAATATAAAGCTTCAGCAAATAGTTATTACTATGAAGATTTATGTTTAAATCAAATTAAAATTAAACCTTTAAGGTATAAAGATATACGTGCCAACGAATTAGATTTTTATTTTGATACAAATAATTTAGACCACGGTGTTAGTGAACGTTTTCCACCTCGAAACGATAATGGTTTAGTTTATGGGTCTTTTTCATTGCTAACCAAAGAACAATTTTTTGGATATTCTTATGAAGCTTTATCAAATACTCCAAAAACGGATCTTTATTTATTTGATAACAATAATATTTCTATACATTTCGAATATGTAAATTCTAATAAAGGAAGTGGAAAAGAAGTTGACTATGCTTCTGGGTCATCAATGCAAGCTTGTAACGCTGTTTACACTTCTCAAAACGATTCGGATTTTATAATGGAAACTAAAACCGAAATCACACTTTTAGAATATAAGGGTAATCCATTTGATTTTGGTAAAGCTAAATTTGTAATTGAAAAAGATTTAAATTCGAAATAATTTTTGATTTTTATTAAAAAACGATATAAGTCAACTATTAGTTGACTCTTTTACATTAAGTAAACTATTAGTTGATTGAGAAATTTGTGTTTATAGGAATATATTAAACTTATATCAAGGAGATTTTTATGAACATAATTAATGGCTTATTTATTTTATCTAATTTAGTTTTAAGTGCTTTTGCACCACTAAAAACAGAGAAAGTTTCAAGATTTAATCAACTTCCAATGAAATCAGAAATTATATTGCGCGACTTAAACGGAAACAACTTTATTCTTGAAGAAATGGAAAATAGTTATGCTATTTATCAAAAAAGCGGAGAAAATTTATTTTTTATTGAAGGTTCAAATTCTGTGAATTCTCCATATTTTGGTAAAAATTATGATAACTTAATTTATTTAGGCCCAGGAAATTATTACGTGTTTGAAAATGACACTCTTACAAATTTATTAACGGAAGAAACATTAAAAACCAATGGAAGAAAGTTAAATTACAATCCTGCTTCAAAAATTAACTCAAATAATGCTGAAAAGCGTGTAGCTAATGCTGAACAAAAATATATTAAATATGCAGATTATATTAAGCAATTAAAAGATGTACCTAGTAATACTGAAGGAGATTGTGGAATTATAGCTTTAAGTATCTTGCTTTCGTACTATGATTCTTGTATAGATGATAGGTTTTTAGACGATTCAGACTTCGCACCAACTAAAACAATCGATATTTGAGAAGTTCCAAATATTAGCGATTATTCTCAGACGCCTATGATTAGTAATTCTTTTAGAACAAGTTTTAAAAACGAATATTCGGTGTGTAATACATTTATACAATTTTTTTCAGGCGGGTATCCAATGGCGGACGCAGAATTATATACTACAATTGATAATTATTTAAATTCTCAAAATTCAGATATAAAGAATGACTATTATTTTGATCATCAAACTGTTTTCAATTTAGATATTGTAACAAAAGTTTATGACTATATTAGAGACGACGTTCCTGTTGTAATGGTTCTTGCTAATTATACAGACGATAAAGGTTATCATGATGGCGAATGGCATGATGTTGTAGCTTATGGAATTAAAAACGATCATCTTGTTGTACATTTAGGTTATGATAATAGATCAGAAATTGAATTATCTACTATTGGCTTATATGGATTTTATGCTATGAACCCTTTAAAAGAACATACACATCATTCTGAAAATATGAAATTTGTTCATAATGGCAAAAATTATGGTATGTGTGGATGTGGCATATATAATATTATTTAATTATGATTACTATTAAAAGTATTTTAAAAATATATAAATTAAAAAAGAAAAAAGAAGTAAAAGCTTTAGATAATGTTTCCCTTACATTTTCAGGTAATGGAATTACCTTTATTTTAGGAAAATCTGGAAGTGGGAAATCTACTCTATTAAATATTTTAGGTGGATTAGATAAACCAACTAGCGGGGAATTAATTATCGATGGTAAAAATACTTCTACATTTAAAGAATCTGATTATGATGATTATCGTAATAATTATTTAGGTTTTATTTTTCAAGATTATAATTTACTAGATGAGTTCAATGTTATCGATAACATTGAACTATCCTTAAAAATTAAAAATAGTGAATGTAATAAAGAAAAAATAGATAAAATCTTAGAAGAATTAGAAATTAAAGATTTGTCTTTAAGAAAAATAAATGAATTAAGTGGAGGACAAAAACAAAGAGTAGCAATTGCTAGAGCTTTAGTTAAAGAACCTTCTTTAATTTTAGCTGATGAGCCAACTGGAGCACTTGACGAAGATACAAGTTTACAATTAATGGAAGTTTTAAAAAGATTAAGCAAAGATAAATTAATTATTGTTGTATCGCATAACCGTGAATTAGCTTCTAAATTTGGAGATAGAATTATTGAACTTAAAGATGGAAAGGTGATTTCGGATACTTTAAATAGAAAAGAAGAAATAAACGAATCTAATAATCAAAATGAATCTTCACTTGATAAAAATTACCATAAAGGTAAATTGCCTTTATTAACTAGTCTTAAAATTGGTCTTCGTAATTTAAGATTAAAAAAAGTTAAATTATTTTTTACTCTTTTTCTTTCATTTTTCTCATTTACCCTTTTTGGTTTAGTTTCAACTTTAATATTTTTTGATGGTGAAAATGTAACTGCTTCAGCATTAAAAAGCATAGATACCAGTTCATATATAATTTTTAAAAACAATCCAAATCCCAATATTTCATTTAACAATAATTTAAGTGAATTAAAAACTTTAGAAGAAGAATTTAATATAGATATTGATTCAATAAGTACATCTTTAGATTATAATTCATATCCTAGTAATACTAATTTTTATCCATTAGGTTCAAATGGAATAGTGAGTTCAATTTATGGAGAAATATATCTTGATGAAAGTAGAATTAATAATCTAGGTTTTTCTTTGGCTGATGGAAAATATCCTTCAAAAATAGATGAAATTGCTTTAACTGATTTCCATTTTCTTAATTTTACTCAATTTGGATTTACTGATTATACCGATTCTTCTGATGGCAAAATAATTGAGCCAAGTAAAATTAAAAATTACTCAGATTTAATAGGCAAAACTATTAATATTGATGGTAAAAAATTTAAAATAACTGGATTTATAAAAACTAATATTGCCGAAGATTTTTTAAATAAATTTTCGCTTATTTATAATAATGATTATAAAAATTCTTCATATGAAACAATTAATAATAATTTTACTATTTCTTATGAACAAAATTACTCTAATCTTTTATATGTAAACAAGGAATTTTATGATGATTTAATTAATTTTAATGGTTTTTTAAATGTCTCAGATATTAAATATTCAAATGATCTAATTCTAGATTCGTTTTCTATTAATATTCCGCTTATGGATGATGATTATTATTATTGGTCTTATATAGATTCAATTTCATCTCTTAATAAAATTGATAGAGATTATGTCTTTTTTGATTCTACTAAGACAAAATTAGAGAAAAATGAAATTTTAATATCTTCTTCTATATATGAAGACCATAAAGATTTCTTTGATAGTGAAAATTCAAAGGATTTTAACTATTCAATGAGATATAGTTTAAACGGTGAAGAAGTTAATGCTGAAGGTAAAATCGTTGGTTATTTTAATGACGAAGATTCTTTAAAAATGAATAGTATTGTACTTGATGAAGATTTTTATAGTGAATTAACTAATGGTTGCGAATATTCTTTTAATTCTTTTATTTTTAAGAATAATTCAAATGAAACAAATAATGCATTTAAAACTTTTATTCATAATAAATTTGGGTCTGATTATAGCAATAAATTTGTTATTTACAATAATATTGTTGCTAAAATTAGTGGTATCTCAGACTCATTTAAGCTTTTAAAATTTGGACTTTCTATTTGTGGAGTATTTCTAGCAATTTTTTCAATGATACTTTTTGGAAACTTTATATCTAATAGTATTTCTTATAGAAAAAAGGAAATTGGAATTTTAAGAGCGTTAGGATGTAGAAAAATTGATGTATTTTCAATATTCTTTTTTGAAGGATCAGCTATTGCTTTAATAAATTTCGTTTTATCTTTAATAGGAACGATAGTTTGTGTTGTTGTAATTAACAATTATTTAACTTCATTTATTTTAGTTAAAGCTAGTTATTTAAATATTGGAATAATTGAAATATTACTTTTATTATTAATTTCAATACTAGCAAGTACAATTTCTACATATATTCCTACCTATCACTATACTAAGAAGAATCCTTTTGATGCAATTAATGGAAAGTAGAATCAAACCACTTTACAAAATAAAACTTATTTTAAATTGAATATTTATACAATATAAGAATGCGTTTTTCTTAAGAAAATGAAAAAAATATGGTTAAAAATAAGTATTTTCTACTAAGCTACATAATGTCAACTTTTTGTTGACAATTTAATACAAAAGTAAACAAATAATTGCTTGATATTGCCTTATTTTAGTTAGTAAAAATAGTTATACGAGGAGGGTTATAATAATGAACATAGTAACAATAATTTTACAAACAACTTTAAGCTTATCTGTATTTTTTAATACTGAAAATACGTCCATTTCTAATCACAATTTTGATTCTATTAAAAATTTAACATTGGAATCTGGAGAGAAAAAAGAAATTAATTTAGATTTTTTGAGTAATAATCAGTATTGCTTGTATGAAATAAAAACAAAAGGAGACTGTGATACATATTTAGAATTATATGCTGATGGGAAATTAATAAAAAGCAATGACAATGATGGAGGATCTAAAAATTCAGTTATCTATTTTTCCAGAGAAAAAGGTGTATCTTATTCATATGTAGTTAAAAATAAAGAATCAAGCAAAAAGAATTTTACGGTTACTTTTTTGCCAGAGTATCCAGTTTATTTTAATAGTGTTGATTTACCTGATGACCCGGATGGCGCCAAAGCAATTAATACAATTAATGATGTCGAGAGTATAATAGACGATCTTAATAGTAACGGATATTATGTTAATAATTGTGTAAATGCTTCATTCTCTGATATGAATTCTAACGGAAGTAATGGCAGAAATAAATTTAATAATAAATATTATTTTATCAGCTCTCATGGTAGTGAATATGGAAGAATAACTTTTAATTTGAATTCAAAAGTTTATGCATCTTCTTTTCCAATAATGGATAAATGTGAAGTAGCTATTTTTGCAATTTGTCATGGAGGAAAAGAAGGGAATGTAGCCGATTATGTTGTTAAATATAAATCTGTTAAAAATTCAATAGGATGGCCCGGATCAACTTATACTGATATTTCTAAAACATTTACTGATACACTTTTTTATCGATTTAAATATGGCGATAATATTTATGAAGCAGCTGATGCCGCTTTAAATGAAATTAATTCGGTTTATTGGTATAAAAATGTTTTTAATAGCTGGGGTAAAGATACTATTAAAGATTTTAAAATTTACGGTCTTGAAGAAAATCAATTAAGAAATAATTTTATTAATTTTAGCCAAAAAAAGAATGATAAATATATCTTTAATATTGATAACGACGTTCTTAAAAAAATGATTGATTATTCATGTGATGGAGAAAATTATAAAATATTGTGTATTAACAATGTTGCAACTAACTATATTGCAAAAGAAATTAATGGCCAGTATTATTCGAATTTTAAAGATTTTAATTTAAAATCGCTTATTGAAAAAGATTCACCCAACCAATTATTATACATTTTTGATGGTGAGAAATATTATAATATTGAAGTATTGAATTATAATGAGAAAAACATTTTTTATGATTTCTCAAAAGACGAAATTCTAAATATAGACAATTTGAGGAGATATATTAGATTATGAGAAAAAAATATTTTATTTTAGCTTATTTATTTAGCATTTCATTAACTTCATGTTCATTGTTTTATCCTTATTTAAACATCAAATCATATGTTAAAAGTAATAATGCATCTTTAATTGGAGTTATAACAAGATTTGATCATCAATTAATTGAACTTAAAGATAACAAAAATGAAGAAGATTTTTTAAATGATTTTTCTTCAATAAAAAGATCGTATAAAGATAAAGGTGATAAATGTGGAATTGATGAATTTTATGTAGTATTTCATTCTTCTAAAAATGATGAATATTTCGGATATGGAAGAAGAAATTTTGTAATATATAATTCCTTTTCTTTATCTAATTTAGAAGATATTAAGATTAAAGAAGCGCAGGAGTGTTATACGGATTCAATTAGTGAATATTTTAAAATTTGCAATGAATATTTTGATTTACCAGAATTAATAAATCAATGTGGTTAAAAAATATTTTATAGTACAAATATGTATTGAATATATATTCAATATAAACATTTTTTTCTTGATATTTATCCCTTTCTTTTCTATAATCTCGATACATGCTTTCTTTGAACAAGAAAATAAGAAAGTTCAAGGCGGAAGGAGTAAAGAATATGAAAGAAGGAATTCATCCAAAGTATCAAAAATGCCAAGTTACTTGCGTATCTTGTGGTGCAACATTTGAAACAGAATCAACAATGAAAGAAATTAGAGTTGATACATGTTCAAATTGCCATCCATTCTATACTGGAAAACAAAGATTCGTTCAAGCTGATGGTAGAGTTGATAAATTCAATAAAAAATACGGATTTAAAAAATAGTTTAAAATTAAATTTATTTATAAGAAAAAATGGAGATTAAACTCCATTTTTTCTTATATAAAAGAACATAAAAAAATGGTATATTAATCAAGGATTATTTATTAATTTATTTATATATAAATAATAAATAAAAGAAAGAAAGGTTATTTAATTTATGGAAAAGAAAAGATTTTATATAACAACTCCAATTTATTATCCATCTGGAAATGCTCATATTGGTCATGCTTATTGTACAACTTTATGTGATGTTTTTGCTCGTTATAAAAGAATGAGACATTTTGAAACATTCTTTTTAACAGGTACTGATGAACATGGTTTAAAAATAGAAAAAAATGCTAAAGCAGCTGGAAAAGATCCTCAAACATATGTTGATGAAATCGTTGCTAAATTTAAAGATTTATGGAGAGTAATGGAAATTTCTAATGATGATTTTATTAGAACTACTGATCCAAAACATATTGCTGTTGTTCAAAAAGTTTTTTCTCATATGATTAAAAACGATGATGTCTATTTAGGAAGCTATAAGGGATGGTATTGTATACCATGTGAATCTTTTTGGACTGATACACAAGTAGGCGAAAATCATCTTTGTCCTGATTGTGGAAGAGAAGTTGTTAAAGAAGAAGAACCTTGTTTATTTTTTAAAACTCAAAAATATTTACCAGAATTAAATACTTTCTTTGATAAAGAAAAAAGTGTTTATCCTATTGGTAGAAAAAATGAGATGATTAATAATTTTATTAAACCAGGATTAGAAGATTTGTGTGTTTCAAGAACTTCATTTAAATGGGGTGTTCCAATTAATGAATATGAAGGACATGTTTCTTATGTTTGGGTTGACGCTCTTTTTAATTATGTTTCGGCTTTAAATTATTTAACTGATGATGATTCTTTATATAAAAAATTCTGGGAAAGTGAAGAAAGTGAAATTATTCATGTAATTGGTGCAGATATTACTCGTTTCCATACAATTTATTGGCCAGAATTTTTAACATCAATGGGATTAAGACTTCCAGACCGCGTCTTTGTTCATGGTTTATTAATGATGAAAGATGGTAAAATGTCTAAATCAAAAGGAAATGTCGTTTCGCCTTATCCATTAATCGAAAGATATGGAGTTGATGCTTTAAGATATTATTTAACTAGAGAAATTATTTTTGGAAACGATGGTCAATTTACTCCAGAACAATTTATTGATCGTATTAACATGGATTTAGTTAATAATTATGGAAATTTAGTTTCTAGAACAATTTCTATGATTGAAAAATATTTTGATGGAGTTATTCCTTCCTATTTAAAAGATATTAATGAACAAGATAATGAAATTGATTCTTTAATTAAGTTAACTATTGATAAATATATTAGTGAACTTGATGATTTAAAAATTACTGAAGGATTTATTGATGTAATGAATTTAATTTCAAGAGCTAATAAATATATTGAAGAAACAACTCCATGGGCTTTAGCAAAAGATGAGAGTAAAAAAGAAAATTTAAAATCTGTTTTAGCTCATTTAGCACGTGTTTTATTTGTTTCAACAAAACTTTTAGAACCAGTTCTTGTTAAAAAGGTTAAAGAAGTATACGAAGAACTTAATTTAACTAATGAAGAAGCTGATTTTGACAATATTTTAAATGAACATTTATTAGATAATAAAAAGGTTAAAAAAGGAGCAATCCTCTTCCCAAGACTTGATGTAAATAAAGAAGTTGAATATGTTAAGTCTTTAATGACTAATAAATAAAATTATTTATTAATAAAAAAAGATGGTGCCTTTATGGGATAGAAATATCAGCACCATCTATTACCTTTATTATAAATATAAAAATAAAAAAATAGATTAAAATATGTATTTTTTATTTATATAAGAAAGAATTGTTTATTATATTTGTCACTAATTTAATAATAAAAATGGAAAAACTAGATTTTAATAAAGATTTTAATTTTATAAATAAGCATAATGTAAGTTATTATGCTTATTTAAACAATAAAGAAGTTATATTTTTATCTTATAAAAAATATGAAGGAATTATAACTTTACAATATTTAGAAAATGGTGGGATAACTTCTTTAATTGATAATAAAATAATTATTAAATTAAAGAATGGATATTTAGAAATAAGTAAACTTAAATATATGAATAGAGAATATTCTTCAAAAGAATTTATAAAGTTAATTGGAGAAAAGAATTTAATTAATAATTATTTTAAATAAAAATATAATTAAATTAGATATAAAAGATATGAAAAATGAACTTATAAATGTTAAATGTGTAGATTTTACCTTTGATGGACAAGGTTTAGCTAAAGATAAAAATAAAAGGACATATTTTGTTCCTTCTCTTTTAATTGATGAAGAAGCTGAAATTGAAGTTTTATATCATAAAAAAGATTATGATATTGGTAAAATTAAAAAGATAACTAAATTATCTCCATATCGAATAAATCCTAAATGTCCATGTGCCACTGCTTGTGGAGGATGCTCTTTTCAAAATCTTTTATATGAAAAAGAGTTGGAATATAAAAGAAAAGTTGCAATTAATACTTTAAAATCAATTGCTAAAATTGATGTAAAAAATCCTTCTATAATCGGAATGGAAGAACCATATTATTATAGAAATAAAATCCAAGTTCCTTTTGGTTATGATAAACAAAAAAGACTAGTTTATGGTTTTTATCGTTTGAAAAGCCATGATATTGTTCCTATTTCTGAATGCGTAATTGAAAGTAAAGAACATGTTTCTATTTTAAAAAGCATTAAAGATTTAATGTTATCAATGAAAATAAATGCTTATGATGAAGATAAAGATGAAGGTATCTTAAGGCATGTTTTAATACGTGTTGGCAAAGTAAGCAAGGAAATAATGGTTGTTTTAGTAGTTAAAGAAAAACAATTTAAAAATAAAGGTGTTTTTGTTAAAGAATTAGTTAAATTAAATCCTGAAATAACGACTGTCATTTATAATTACAACGAAAGAAGAACTAATGTAATTTTAGGCGAAAAAGAAGAAGTTGCTTATGGAAGAGGATTTATTTTTGATTCTCTTTTAGGAATAAATTTTAAAATTTCTTCAAAATCTTTTTATCAAGTGAATCATGATCAATGTGAAAAATTATATTCTTTAGCAATTTCTAAAGCACATTTAACTAAAGAAGATGAAATTTTAGATGCTTATTGCGGAATAGGAACAATTGGTTTAATCGCTTCAAAATATGTAAAAAATGTTTTAGGAGTAGAAATAGTTAAAGAAGCAATTGAAGATGCCATTCAAAATGCAAAATTAAACAATATTAAAAATGCTATATTTATAGTTAGCGACGCAAAAGATGTCATGCTTAAAAAAGCATATGATTGTGTTTTTGTTGATCCACCAAGGAAAGGTTTAGATCCTAAATTTTTAAAAGGAATTATGAATTCTCATCCTAAAAAAATTGTCTATATTTCTTGTGATGTAGGAACACTTGCTAGAGATTTATCTATTTTAAAGAAAAATTATAATATTGAATCTATTGATTTCATAGATATGTTCCCAAGAACCTTCCACGTGGAAACAGTCGCTTATTTAGAATTAAAAAGATAATTAAAAAGGAAGAAAAAAATGATAAAAAAAGAGACGGTTGAAAGAATTAAAAAATTTAGTGATGATCGAAATTTTGATCAATTTCATTCTCCTGCAAATTTAGCTAAATCTATATCAATAGAAGCTAATGAATTACTTGAATGTTTTCAATGGGACGAAGTTAATTTTAATCTTGATGAAGTTAAAGATGAATTAGCTGATGTAAGTGTTTATATTATTGATTTAGCACTTAAACTTAATTTAGATTTAGATGAAATTATTAATAATAAAATGAAGAAAAACGAAGATAAATATCCTATTGAAAAAAGTTATGGCAAAGCAACTAAATACGATAAATTATAAAATTGCTTGTCAAAAATTTATTTTAGCCTTAACATTATTATTAATTCATAAGCAATATAGCGAATTTATATTTTATTTATTTAATAAATAAATATTTTTTCACCCCCCTATATTGCATATAATATTTTTCTCCTTTAGTCGAATGATAACGTTATCATTCGACTTTATTTTTTAAATTAAATATTTAATAATTCATAAATTTAAAGTTTATAGATTATTCTTTTTACTTTTTATTTTATAATATTCTTAAATTCATAAAGTTATTAGGGAGAAAAAAATAATGAAAAAAGATTATGAGACTCTATTTACACCTCGGAAGATAGGGAATGTAACTATTAAAAATAGAATAGTTTTATGTCCTATGGGTGGAACATCTCTTTTTGGTTGGATGGAAAGAAACCATTTTGATAAAGAAGCGGCTGATTTCTTTTTAACAAGAGCAAAAAATAATGTTGGATTAATTATTCCAGGTATCGCTCCATTAAAAGATACGATTTTAAATCGCTGGCTTTATAAAAATAAGAAGATGTTTGAAGAATTAAAGGTTTATATGGAAGAATTCCATAAAACAGGTGCTAAATTATTTGTTCAACTTACAGCTGGATTTGGTAGAAGTTTTGCAATTACTGAACCTTTAAAAATAATAGCTAAAAATAAAGTTTTATCATTTATTGCTAAACCTATTATTGATGCTTCATATTTATGTGCTTCTCCTAGTGAACTTCCTTCACGTTGGGATCCATCTATAAAATGTAGAGCTTTAACAGTTAAAGAAATTCATGAAATTATTGAAGCTTATGCTTTAACTTCAAAAATGTTAAAAGATGCTGGTGTTGATGGAGTTGAAGTTCACGCTGTTCATGAAGGCTATTTATTAGATCAATTTACTTTAAAATATACAAATCAAAGAACTGATGATTATGGTGGAAGTTTTGTTAATAGATATCGTTTCCCTGTAGAAGTAGTTCATGCAATTAAAGATAAATGTGGTAAAGATTTCCCTGTTTCTTTAAGATATTCAGTTATTTCTAAAACAAAAGGCTTTGATCATGGCGCACTTCCTGAAGAAGGTAGTAACTATACTGAAGTAGGAAGAGATTTAGAAGAATCTTTATTAGCAGCAAAATATCTTCAAGACGCTGGATATGATATGTTAAATTGCGATAATGGTACATATGATGCTTGGTATTGGGCTCACCCACCAGTTTATATGCCTAACAATTGTAATTTAAATGATGTTGCTGAACTTAAAAAAGCAGTAACAATCCCTTTAGTTTGTGCAGGCAAAATGACTTTAGATGTTGCTAGCGAAGCAATAAAAGAAGGAAAAATTGATGCAATGGGTGTTGCAAGACAATTTTTAACCGATCCAGCTTGGGTAACTAAAGTTATGGAAGACCGATTAGAAGATATTATGCCATGTATTCATTGTCATAATGGCTGCTTTAACATGGCTCATTATAAAGGAGTTGCAAATGATCAAGCATTTAGCGATGTTCAACATATGTCTAGATGTGCTTTAAATCCTGAAACAATGAATAGTGCTTATCGTATTGAAAAAGCAAAAACCCCAAAAACAATTGCTGTTATTGGTGGAGGAATTGGTGGAATGGAAGCTGCGAGAGTTGCTACTTTAAGAGGTCATAAAGTTACAATTTATGAAAAAAGTGACCATTTAGGTGGCGTTTTCTGTGAAGCTTCTAATTTCGACTTTAAGGATAGCGATAAAAAACTTATTAGTTGGTATATTAGACAAATGGATCAACTACAAGTTAATATTAAGTTAAATACAACAATTAATAATATAGAAGAATTAAAAGAAGATGAAATTATTGTAGCAAATGGCGCTAAAGCCAGAAAATTAAATGTTAAGGGCGCTGAGAAATGTATTGATGCTTTATCTTATTTAGATAATAAAGAGCAAGTTGGAGATAAAGTTGTAATTATTGGCGGTGGTTTAACCGGATGCGAAATTGCTTACGACTTAATTTTAAAAGGAAAAACAGTTTCAATTGTTGAAGTTAAACAAGATTTAATGGCTGTAAGGGGTTTATGTTTAGCTAATTCTTCTTATTTAAGAGATTTCTTTAAACTTCATAAAACCGATGTTCATTTAGATACTAATGTCAGGGAAATTACAGATAAAGTAGTAGTTTGTGTTGATATTTATGGAAATGAAGTTGCATTAGATTATGATACAGTTATTTGTTCAATTGGCTATAATCCAGCTCCACTTGCAAAAAAATCATCTCATGTTCACCTTGTTGGAGATGCAAAAGAAGTTGGAAATTTAAGAAATGTTATTTGGGGTGCTTATAAAGTAGCAATGGATTTATAAGGAGTAATTTATGATTGATTACAAAATGGAGTTAGCTCAAGACCAAATTGATATTTTAGAAGGTAAAAAGGGTGATACCTTAAGAAAAATGATGGAAACACTCGTTCTTTTTGGTGATATTTTTGGTGCAAAAAGAATGGTTCCGGTAACTCATAAAGAAGGACATCTTGTTACTTCTTTTGGAATTCCTTTATTAAGACCATTATTTAAAACTATGGAAGAAATTAATAAAGAAGGATTAAAAGCTGAAGGAGGTTTTACCTGTGATCCAGCACCTTTAGATTATGAAAATGTTAAATGTAATCTTTTAGAAAAGGTAGTTTTTAATAAAATTTTATATGGAAAACAAGAAGAATACACTGAACAAATGTTAAAAGCTGGTTTAGTTGATAAGGATTCTTTTTCTTGCACATGTTATTTAGAAGAATGCGGTAATAGACCTAAAAAAGGTGATATTTTATCTTGGGCCGAATCAAGCGCGGTTGTTTTTGCGAATTCTGTTTTAGGTGCAAGATGTAATAGAAATTCGGGAATGCTTGATTTATTCGGTTCAATTATTGGATATGTTCCAGAGTTTGGTTTATTACTTGATGAAAATAGAAAAGCAACTTGGATTGTTGAAGTTAAAACAAGTAAAGTTCCTGAAGCACAAATCTTAGGTTCAGCAATTGGAATAAAAGTAATGGAAGAAGTTCCTTATATTAAGGGTCTTGATAGATTTATTGGAAGCGAACTTGATCATGAAAATGAAGCTTATTTAAAAGATATGGGTGCAGCAAGCGCTTCAAATGGAGCAGTTGGCTTATTCCATGTAGAAAATTTAACACCTGAAGCTAAAGAAAGTGGTGAAAATTTAATTTCCCCTAATGCTAAAAAATATATTATAGACGATACTGAATTAGATAGAGTTTATAAATCATATCCAAATATGTGGAAAAAGAAAGATGCTAATCCAGAGATTACTTTTATCGGATGCCCACATTTAACTTATTATCAATTAAAGTCTTGGTGTGAAAATATTGTTAAATCATTAAAAGATCACTCTAAAAATAAAGTAAATGGGCAAGTAATTTTAACTAGTGCTCCAAAAGTAAAAGCTAAATTTATTAAAGAAAATGAATCTTTATATAAAGAAGTTTATGATTATGGAGTTAGACTTTCTTCGATCTGTCCTTTGATGTATACAAATAATCCACTTGTTCATGGCAAAGCAATTTTAACTAATTCTAATAAATTAAGAACTTATTCAATGGCTCGTTATTTTAAAGATGATGAGATTTTAGAATTAATTACTAAATAGGAGGAAGAAAGACATGAAAACATTTAAAGGAAGAGTTATTGCTAAAGGTAGTTTTACTGGCGAAGCTGCTGTTTCTCATCAAGGATTCAATACACTTGCTTCTTTCCAAAAATCAGCATTAATGAAAAAGAAAAAAGTTATTGTTAGTGATCAAAATAATAAAGATTTATATGGTGTTGACATTACTAATAAAATTTTGTGTTTACCTATTACAATTGGTTCAACCACTGGGGGATTAGTTATTCAAACAGTTTGTGATATGGGTATAAATCCTGCTGCATTCCTTTTTAGTGAAGAAATCGATTCATTAGCAGCTAGCGGAATTGTTTTGGCAAAAGTTTGGCAAAATTCACCTATTATTTGTATAGATAAATTGGGAAAAGAATTTTTGGATACTGTTAAAACAGGTGATAAATTAGAAATAAAAGAAGATGGCACTGTAACCATTTTATAAATAAGTTAATATTTAAAAATATTGCCTATTTTAAGGGAATAAGTTTAATTATTCCCCCCACAACCTACGTCGACGTTTACTAGACAAGAATGCTTTTTAAAGTAAAAATATTCACTTTTTAAGCAAATTTTATAAAAATGTAATAAAAAAGAGCCATTCTTTCAAAACTTGGCTCTTTTTATCTACTTTTTTATAAATCTAAATATTTATCTAAATTATTTAACATTTCATTTAATTTAATGAATGCTGCACTTAATGGATAACCATCAATAAAACAATGTGAAACGGTGATGTTAAGTGTTAAATAATAATGATTATCATTTTTATCTAAATAATATTTATCCCATAAAACACGAGGAACACTACTTGAAGTATAATTTTTCGAAGGAGTTGGATGATTCATCCCTAAAATAGAAATTGTAGGAACGCAGGTCATATAATAAACAGCATAATCTTCATCATTATAAACTAAGTCGATATCAGTTTTATTTTTAATTAAATCAATATTTTTTCTTGTTTCTTCATAAAATACTTTAAATGAATCTCTTAAATCGTTACGTGTATTATAATAAACTCCATTATTTCCAATTACTGTATAGGTTGGATGAATAGTTTCAAAATAAACAATTTCATTATTTATTTCACGAAGATGAAATTCATAAATACTATTCATTGCAAGTGTAGTTAAATATAAAAATGGTATAAAAAATGATATTTTTTTCTCATTTTTATATTTAACTAAGTTAGTAACATCTACTTTAACATTAAATCCATAAGTAGGATCATCAAATGTTTTAAAATAATTATATTGATTAATTTTTTTAAATGTTTTCTTATCTATAATTTTCATAGCTTTATTTTCCCTTCAAAAATTATATAAAAGAAATAACTAATATTAAATATTTGATATAATAAAAAGGACATTTAAGAGGAAATAAATAGTTTATGGATATTAAAGAAGAAATTAAAAATTTAAGTATTGAAGAAAAAATAGCTTTTTTAAGAGGAAAAGATTCTTGGACAACAATTCCTTTAGAAAAAATTAATTTAAAAAGTATTCGAATGAGTGATGGGCCTCATGGTTTAAGAAAAGAAAATAATAAAAATAAAAAAGGAATAGCTAATTCTTATAGTGCAGTTTGTTTTCCTACTGCTTCTTTATCAGCTTGTTCATTTGATAAAAATTTATTATATGAAATTGGAAGAAGAATCGGGAAAGAAGCTAGAAATCAAAATATCCAATTAGTTTTAGGTCCTGCAATAAATATTAAAAGAAATCCATTATGTGGAAGAAATTTTGAATATTTTAGTGAAGATCCATATTTAACTGGCAAACTTGCTACTTATTATATAAAAGGTATTGAATCTAATAATGTTGGAGCATGTGTTAAACATTTTGCAGTAAATAGTGAAGAAAAAGATCGTGCAAGAATTAATGAAGTAGTTGATTTAAGAGCATTACATGAAATTTATTTAGAAGCATTTAGAAAAACTATTATTGAAGCTAATCCAGCTTCAATAATGCCTTCATATAATTTAATAAATGGTGCTTATGCTTGTGAAAATAAATATCTTTTAACAGATATTTTAAGAAATGAATGGGGATTTAAAGGAATCACTATTTCTGATTGGGGAGCAGTTAATGATCCTACTTTATCTATTAAAAATGGTTTAGATATAGAAATGCCTAATTCAGGAAACGTTAATTATTTTAAAGTTTTAGAAGATTATCGAAAAGGAAATATTAGCGAAGAAGAAATCAATAAAGCTGTTGAAAGATGTATTTCTTTATATCGAATTGTTGAAAATAATCAAAATGAAGTTTGTGATTATTCTTCCGACCATGAATTTAGTGTTAAAGCTGCTGAAGAATCAATAGTTTTACTTAAAAATGATGGTAAATTATTACCTCTTCATGATAATGATACAATACTTTTTGTTGGAGAATTTATTAACCGTGTTCGTTATCAAGGACTTGGTTCATCAAAAGTTAATCCATATCGTTTACCAGGATTTATTAAAGAATTAGAAAAATTTTCTTCACATTATCAATATGCTAGAGGATATGATTCTTTATCACTTCAAAATAGTAAACCTTTAATAAAAGAAGCAGTTGATTTAGCTAAAAATAAAAATAAAGTTGTTATTTTCTTAGGTTTACCTAATGAAGTTGAAAGTGAAGGATATGATAGGAAAGACGCTTCTTTACCTCTTCCTCAAATTGAACTTGTTAATGAAATTGCGAAAGTTAATCCAAATATTATTGTTGTTTTAGAAAATGGTGGAGTTGTTGAACTTCCTTTTATTGATAATATTCGTGGTTTAGTCGAATGTTATTATGGAGGAGAAGGAATTAATGAAGCTTTACTTAATATTTTATATGGAAAAGTAAATCCAAGTGGAAGATTAGCTGAAACATTCTTTAAAAAATTGTCTTCTTCAGTAATGAGCAATTATTTAACTAATAATCGTTACGATAATCCTCATAAAGAATCAATTTTTGTTGGTTACAGATATTATGTTTCTCATGCTGATGAAGTTTTATTCCCATTTGGATATGGACTTTCCTATTCAAATATTACTTATTCAAATTTTAATATTGATAAAGAAATGGTTAATGAAAATGAAGAAATTAAAGTTTCTTTTGATTTAACAAATAATTCTTCAATTGATGGTAAAGAAGTAGTTCAACTTTATATTGGTAAACCAAATGATGTTGTTTTTAACTGTAAAAGAGAATTAAAAGAATTTGATAAAGTTTTGGTGAAAGCTAATTCATCAACCCATGTTGAATTAACTTTACCTTATTCTTCTTTTACATATTACGATATAAATCTTAAAAAATTCATTGTTCAAGATGGTATTTATAATATTGAAATTACTAAAAACTCTTTAGATGTTATTGAAAAATTTAGAGTTAAAGTAAATGGAGTAAGAATGGATTATAGTGATTCACCATACTATTTAAAAACTCAAAAATATTTTAAGGGTGATGTTAAAAATATTAGTGATGAAGAATTTTTAGAATTAGATAAATCATTAGTTTTAAGAAATATTAATAAAGAACATATTGTTCATGATTTAAATTCTTCTTTAGATTTAGCAATTTATTATGGATCTAAAGGTGCTAAGTTGTTAAAAAATATCTTTATGTGTATTAAAACTATTCGTGAAGATAATTTTATTAAACAAATGATTTTTGATTCACCAATTAGACAAATGATTTATTTTTCTAATGGATTAATTAATAATGATAATTCTAAGTTAATGATTGATATTTTAAATGATAAAAACTATGTTAAAAATACTTTTAAATTTTTAATGAGTTTATCAAAAAATAACAATAAATAATTAGTAAATAAATAACAACTTTAAATAGAATTATATTTATAATATAATTCTTAATCGTGAAAAATAGTGCATTTAAAGGTAGTTTAATTTTACTTTTAGTATCCTTTTTATGGGGGATAAGTTTTATATTTCAATCAATGGCATCTAACTATATGGATGCTTATACTATTTTATATCTTAGAAGTTTAATTGGAGCATTAACGATACTTCCTTTTATGTTATTTTTCTTAAAAAAAGATAAGAAAAATAACATAAAATATAATAAAAAAGATATGATAATTGCTCCTTTATTATGTGGAATAGCTTTATGTTTTGCTTCTCTTTTTCAACAATTGGGTCTTGAAACAGTAAGTGCAGGTAAAACTGGGTTTTTAACGTCGTTATATATAATTTTAGTACCTATTTTTGGTCTATTTTTACATAAAAAGTGTGGTTTAAATGTATATATATCTATTTTTATTGCTTTAATAGGTTTATTACTTTTATCTTTTGATTTTGAAAGTGGATTTACTTTTTCTAGTGGTGATTTATTAATCTTAGTTGGTACTTTATTTTTTGCTATTCAAATATTATTAGTAGATCATTATTCAAAGAAAACAAATGTTTATTATCTTTCTTTTGGTCAACTTATTATTCAAGGAATAATTTCTTTCATAATTAGATTGATATTAGGATTTGATGTAAATGCCTTTTTAGAAATGATGAATTTAGAATCAATTATTTCGATTTTATTTATTGGCATTGTTTCAAGTGGAATAGCTTATACTTTGCAAATGGTTGGTCAAAAAAGTGATGTTAATCCAACTGTTGCAAGTTTAATTTTATCGCTTGAAAGTGTATTTAGTGCTGTTAGTGCTGTAATTATTTATCAATTTTATAAATTTAGTGATGTTAACCAAAATATGTCTATTGAAGAAATAATTGGTTCAATAGTTATGTTTGTTGCAGTTATTTTTTCTCAACTTCCTTCTTCATGGTTTAAAATAAAGAAGAAAAGCGAAATAAAAGAGATTGATGGCAAAAACGAAACTAATAATACCTAAATATTTATGTTTTAACCTTATTTTACTTTCAAATGAAATTATAACTTTAAATTATATAAAATAATTGAAATTAAATAATTGTAATAGATATACTTTCATATTATAAAATATCTATCAAACGGAGGTCTTTTATGACAAAATTCGCACTTCAAATAAATAAAATTTGTTTGGCAGCAATGTTTTTAGCTTTAGGATGGCTTTTTCCTTTTATAACTATGCAAATTCCTGAATTTGGAAATATGCTTTTACCAATGCATATACCTGTATTTTTAAGCGGATTTGTTTTAGGTCCGGTTTATGGTGTTTTTATTGGTTTTATTACACCAATTACAAGAACTTTAATTTTTGGAAACCCACCTTTAGTTCCTACATCATTATCAATGATGTTTGAACTTGCAACTTATGGTGGAATTTCTGGACTTTTATTTATGTTTTTAACTAGAAATAAAAAAATGTCGAATTTAGATTCACTTGTTCCAATTTATATTTCATTAATTGTTGCAATGATTGCTGGTCGTATTGTTGGTGGATTTGCTACTTATCTTTTCACTTTCTTAAAAACAGATGGATCTTCTTATTCTTGGACTCTTTATTGGTCAAGCTTCTTTGTTACCGCATGGCCAGGAATGTTATTACAAATTATTTTAATTCCAGCAATTATTCGTTTACTTTATGGATTAAAATTAATCCAAAAATTTATGCCTTCTTATCATTTGAAAAATAAAGAAGTAGAGGAAGAAGAAATTAATAATAATACTAACGAAAAAGAATAATATCTGATGGATTACATTAATATAGTAAAAAATAAAATAGATAATTTATTAAAGAATAAAAAAAATATTATTATTGCTATTGACGGAGATAGTGCTAGTGGAAAAACAACACTAGCACTATCTTTAAAATCTATATATAAAGATAAATTAGCTATTATTCATATCGATGATTTTTATTTAGAAAATAAAGGTAACATCGATATGAATAATATCTCTTCTTTATATGATGGAAATATTAATTATAAAAGATTAAAAGAAGAAGTAATTGATAAATTGTTAGATAAAAATATATCTTCTTTTTCTTATTTAGTTTTTAATTGTAAAACTCAAAAATATAATGATGAAAAGGAAAGAATAAATAAGAAAGAGAATAAGATAATTTTAGTTGAAGGAAGTTATTCACAAAATATTGATAAACTAGGTAAATATTTTGATTATTCAATATTTTTAAAATTTGATGATGATACATTACAAAAAGAAAGAATTAAAAAAAGAAATGCCTCTAATTTTGAAATGTTCTTTAAAAAACGGATAATATTAGAAAAGAATTATCAAGCACACTATGATATTGTGAAAAAGTGTGATTTTTTAATAAATGTAAGTGGTTATAATAGTTAAACTATTTCGAACGAAAGTTAAAATAGATTATTTGAAAGACTTTTAAAAAAATATGTAAGTCTTACTTTTTAATGACTAGTTTTTAAAATATTTGTAAACTAGAATATAAGCAAATGTAAGGGCTTTCATACATGAAAAATATTTATTTAAACTTAAAAAGATTCGATATCCCTCGCAAAGATGGCGGTATCAACGACACAGCCTTAAACGAAAGTTATGGAAAAACTATTGTTTCTGGCATTGAAAAAATGAATTTGGACATTCCAATTACAATCTATTTCCAAGAATCTAATCTCTTCCCTGCATTAAGTGAAGCAAAAAAGATTCATATTGGATGTCAAGGAGTCCATTATGCAGATGTTAGTGCTAATGGCAATTTTGGTGCGTTTACAACTTCTAGAACAGCTAAATCTATGAAAACAATCGGAGTTAATGATTGTTTAATTGGTCACTGTGAAGAACGAAATCACTTAAATTATCTTACTTCACTCGGCGGAGGAAGTTATGATATCAACCTTATTTTAAATAAGGAAGTTAAATGCGCTACTGATTTAGGAATGAATGTTCTTTATTGTATTGGTGAAAAAATGGAAGAACAAGATCATAAATATGAGGTTTTAAAAAATCAATTGTTAGTTGGTTTAAAAGATGTTGATCTATCAAAAGTTACAATTGCTTATGAACCTGTTTGGGCAATTGGACCAGGAAAAACACCTCCAGATAAAGAATATATCGCAGATATCGTTAAACATATTAAAAGCGTAGTTCCTTGCAATGTTGTTTACGGTGGTGGTTTAAAAATTGATAATGCAAAAATGCTAGCTTCAATTAAAGAACTTGATGGCGGATTAATTGCATTAACAAGATTTGGAAAAGATTTCGGTTTTTATTTAAATGACTTTGAAGAAATCGTAAATACATATAAGGAGGGGCTAAAGTAATATGAAAGTTAATTTAGAGTATGGTGATGGCCAAGTTGCTGTAGAAGTACCTGAAGGTAGTGATATATTTGAAACTGGCGTTACTGTAAAAGATCCAGAAGGATTAAAAGATGTAAAAGAAGCAACATTAAATGCTTTAAGACATCCACTTGATATGAAACCAATTTCCGAATTGGTTCATAAAGGAAGCAAAGTAACAATTGTTTTCCCAGATAAAGTTAAAGGTGGATTCCAAGATGATTCGCATCGTAAAACTTCAATTCCGTTAATTATTGAAGAATGCGAAAAATACGGTGTTGAAGAAAAAGATATCATACTTATTTGTTCAAACGGTTTACATAGAAAAAATAAACCTGAAGAAATTAGAAGAATATTAGGAGATGAATTATTTGATAGATTCTATCCAAAAGGACAAATTATCAATCATGATAGTGAAGATCCTGAACATATAGTCGATCTTGGCTATGAACCAAAATTCAATGCTAAAGTCGTTATCAATAAGTACGTTTATGATAGCGATGTAACATTCTTAATTGGACATACTCAAGGTAATCCATATGGTGGATATAGTGGTGGATATAAACACTGTGCAACCGGTATTTCAAACTGGGAATCAATTTCTTCTCATCACTGTCCAGCTGTTATGCATAGAGATGATTTCGTTCCTGTTACTTCGCATTCATTAATGAGACAAAAATTTGATGCTATTGGTGAATGGATGGAACATGGAATGGGAAGAAGTTTCTTCTGTGTTGATGCAGTATTAGATTCATTCTCACATCAAATCGCTGTATTTGCTGGTGAAGCACATGCAGTTGAAAAAGCTAGCTGGGAAGTTGCAGATAAAAGAACATATGTCCATTGGGCAAAGAAAAAATATGACGTCATTATTATGGGTCTTCCAAATGATTTCCAATATGGAACAAGACAAGGAAGAAATCCTATCTTAATTGAACAAGCAATCGCTGCTCAAATCGTCAGACTTAAAAGAGTTATGAGTGATAATCCAGTTATTATCGCTTTAGCTCAATGTGATGACTTCGGAGATGAAGAATTCCCTGCAATGAAAGATGTCTTTGATTATTACGTTAATAATGGAAATACATTACCAGATATCGAACATTATTACGATAAAATGGATACTAAAAAATATATTGATGCATATCGTTTCAATTATGCATTCCATCCATTCCATGCATTCTCAATGATCTCTTGTGCTCATATTGCTGAAAGGGATTGTAAAGCTGTTTATATTGTCGGTGCTAAAAAACCAGGTTGGGCAAGAGAAATGGGCATGAAAACAAGAAATACAGTTATGGAAGCATATAACGATGCTAAAAAATATGTTGGTGAAAATCCAAATATCTTAGTCTTACCAATGACATTCAAGAGACCATCAGTCCACTTATGTATGGAGGATGATAAAAATGAATAAAGATTTTTTAAATATTAAAGGCAAAGACATCACAACTGGAAAAATTCCAATTGATGTTTATAAAGATAAAGAAACAACTTTTAAATCGATGGCTGATTTAATGGTTGATACTATCAAAGAAAATAATGCTCAAAATAAAAAGACATTATTTATCGTTCCTTTAGGACCTGTCGGTCAATATAAATATTTTGTAAAAAGAGTTAATGAAGAAAGAATTTCATTAAAAGAAGTTACATTCATTAATATGGATGAATATATGGATGATGATTCACATCTTGTTGATGTTACAAATCCATTATCATTTAGAAAAATAATGTATGAAATTTGTTATAACTTAATCGATAAAGACTTAATTATGGATGAGAAACAAAGAATCTTCCCTAATTTAGAAAATATCGAATATATTGATAAAGTTATACAAGATCATGGCGGAGTTGACATTTGTTTCGGAGGTATTGGAATTACTGGTCACATCGCTTTCAATGAACCACCTGAAAATGGTGAAAGCGAAGAAGAGTATAAAAACTTAGGAACTAGAGTAGTAAAAATTACTGAAGCAACTAGAGTTGTTAACTCAATGGATGATTTCGATGGTGCATATTATCTTATGCCAGAATATGCAATCACTATTGGCTTTAAAGAAATATTATCTGCTAAAAAGATTAGATTGTATTGCTTTAGAAATTGGCATAAATCAGTCGTAAGAAGAGCTAGTTTCTTAGATAAAACTGTTGCTTATCCTGTAACATTACTTCAAGACCATGATGATACTCGTATTGGCATCAGCGAAGAATTAGCTGATTAAGGAGTAGTTATTTATGGCAGAAGAAAAGAAAAAATCTCTTAAAGAGAAATTAACACCTGCATTCATTATTAAAAAGAGAGAAGAAAGAGAAGCAGCAATTGCAGCTGTTGACTTAACAAGATTATCAAAACCTGTTAATGATGTTGCTACTTCTGGTCCTAAAAAAATGAAAGATTTCTCTTTATGGCCAGGATGGAAAACTGCGATTGTTGGTTTAGTTGGTGTTATTTGCGTTATTGCAATCTGGTGGCTTTATTCTTACATTGCGGTTGATGTAATGGGAGGAAAGAGCTGGCTATCATCACCTCCAGAAGTCGTTTCAAAATTTATTGAAATGGCTAGTAATGGAAGATTGTGGCAACATTTATGGTATTCCGTTCAACGTGTTCTTATCGGTTTCTTAATTGCATGTGTAACTTCAATTCCAGTTGCATTCTTGATGGCTTGGTATAAACCTGTTAGAGCATTCTTAGATCCATTTGTTCAATTCTTAAGATGCATTCCACCATTAGCTTATGTTCCTATCGTTGTTGCTGCATTTGCTGGTGGCGAAGGCGCTAAATATTTCATCATTTGGTTAGCAGTTTTCTTAACAATGACCGTTACAATTTATCAAGGTGTTAGAAATGTTGATTTAACATTAGTTAAAGCCGCATATACATTTGGTGCTAAAGATAGAAACTTATTCTTAGGTGTTATTGTTCCTAGCGCATTCCCATTCATTCTTACCGCTATGAGACTTGGTGTTGGTGCTGCTATGACAACATTAGTTGCTGCTGAAATGAGTGGAACCCAATTCGGCTTAGGTTTCTTTATTAATAACCAAGGTAATAACTTAAGACTTGATTACTGTATTATGGGTATCATTGTTCTTGGTTTATTTGGAATTTTATTAGATAAAATTTTATTAATAATCGAAAAAAGATTAACGAGATGGAAATAATAGGAGAAATTTATGAGTAACGAAGGAAAAGTTGTTATAAAAATTGATAACGTTAAAAAGATTTATCCTGTTGAAAACGGCGAAGATGTTGTCGCTTTAAATGGTGTTAATCTTGAAATCAGAGAAAATGAGTTTATTTGTGTTGTTGGTCCATCTGGCTGTGGTAAAACTACATTATTAAATATTATTGGGGGACTTGAACAACCAACAAGTGGAGAAGCAACAATTCATGGAAGGCCAATTCTTGGGCCTGGCCCAGATAGAGGAATTATTTTCCAACAATATGCTTTATTCCCTTGGTCAACTGTTAAAAAGAATGTTATGTATGGTACTAAATTTATTAAACACGAAGTACCGGTAATGAAAAAGAATAAGAAAACCGGAGAAATGGAACAAGTATATACTACCGATGAAAATGGAAATACTGTTCCATTAATGAAGAGAGTTAATTATTCTAAATTAGAAAGAGAAGCTATTGCGCAAAAATATATTGACATGGTTCAATTAAATGGATTTGAAAATAAATATCCAAAAGAATTATCTGGTGGTATGAAGCAAAGAGTTGCAATCGCTAGAGGATATGCATTGAATTCTGAAGTCTTACTACTTGATGAACCATTTGGAGCTTTAGATGCTCAAACAAGATCTCAACTTCAAGAAGATTTATTAAGAACATGGGAAAAGGAAAGAAAAACATGTTTCTTTATTACTCACGATGTTGATGAATGTGTCCTCCTTGCTTCTAGAGTTATTATTATGAGTGCAAGACCAGGACAAGTAAAAGAAATTATTGATATTGATTTACCTTATCCACGTACGCAAGCAACAAAACTTGATCCTAAATTCCAAGAATATCGTAATCATATTTGGGATGTAGTTTATAAGATGTATGTTGACAGTACAAAACATTAATTAGGTTTACACAAAAATATTTGTGGAATAAATAATTTAAAATTTAAAGGAGAATTTATGAAAAAAACAAAGCTTTTATCATTATTAGCAATCGGTTTTCTTGGTTTAGGAGCATTAGTTGCTTGTAATCCAACACCAGATCCAGATCCAACACCAGATCCAGATCCAACCCCAGATCCAGATCCAACCCCTATAGTTGAAAAAATCAAAATCGGTTTACATAGTAATTTAGGTGCTGGCGCTGGTTATAGTGCTATTAACCAAGGATTCTTTAAAGAAGAAGGTATCGAAGCAGAAGCAGTCGTTGGTGCTGGACCTGCATTAGCTACTCAAGTTATGAATGGCGATATTCAAATTTCATTCATGGGTGGTGGTGTTGCTTACAATTATTGGGCAGAAGATCCACAAATTAAATTAGTAGCTCTTGACAATTTAACAGATGATGACAGATTATTTGCAAATCCAGCAGGTCCTGGTAAAGATTTAACTCTTGAATCATCTTTAGAAGAAATCGGAAATGCTTTAAAAGGCGCTTCTATTGGATTAGATTTAACAAAAACACCAGCTCAATTCTTAACTACAATTATTGATGGCGTTAATGCAATTATGGACGATGGCGATGATATTTGGTACACAGACTCAACAGGTGTTAAAGTTCCAAATAACTTAACTACTTATAATCCAGACAATGAAATTACAGTTTCACAAGTTGATTCTGCTTCAACAGCAATTCAAGCAACAAACTATGACTTCGTTATTGCTTTCGCTCCATCAGCAACATTACTTGAAGATTTAGGAACAATGAAAGTTGTTTGTAAAACATCAACACACTTTGCTGATCAATATAAACCATCTACTTGGGCAGTTAACGCTGATTGGTTAGAAAACAATGAAGAAACTTTCAAGAAAGTTATGAGAGGTCTCGTTAAAGGAATGAATTTCCGTAGAGATAATCCAGAAGAAACATGTAATGATATTGAAGAAATTACAGCTGGTTCAGTTATGGCTGAAGATTTAGCTACAGATATTGCTATTTGGTTAGGTGATAAAGAGCAAATCGAATTATATGAAAGTGGCAAAATGGCTGAATATGCTCAAAATATCTTAGATGCTGATAGAGTTGGTGGAAATGCTGATAAAGTTTCTGCAGACGCTTCAGTTGAAAAGAATGCTGATTTCAGTTACATTTATGAAGCAGCAAAAGCAGTTTTAGGTGAATAATTTATTATAAAAACATTTAAATAATTATTTGTCTTATTGAGAGGAGTGAAAACTCCTCTTTTAAATATGAATCAATCAATTATGCTAATGTAATAATATAAATATTATTTTTATTTACTTTAAAAGTTGTTTCTTTTTTAAATTCTAGAAAATATACGATTATTATCTTATTATTTAATATCCATAATTTGAATAAAATAGTGTACAAATTATTAATTTTTAACTAATATAAAACATTTAACACATTCTACTACATAGTTATATACATAAATATAATGTAAAATATTTTTATATGAAAATGATTTTATTAATTACAACTTTATTTTTTACTTCTTTATTAAATACTTCTTGTTTATATGCCGCTCCATCACACGAGGAAGTATATGAAGAATTAACGAAAAAATTAAATTATGAAGAAACCTATATTTTTTCTTATGCTTCTGCTTATAAAAATGAACTTGCTCCTAAAGAAGAACAAGAAAATCCTTATGGCGTAATTTATTCTTTATATGGAAAAATAAATAATGTAGATACTTTATATATTTATGGCATTGCCGAACGGGGGGTTTTATTTGAACCATTTATTTATAAGTGGCCATTAAAATCAAGTTATGATGAATGTTTAGAACTTTTTAAAACAAATATGCCTACAAAAACTTTTAATAAAAGTAGAGAAGATAACATCTCACTTTTAACAAATAGTGATGTTATAGATTCCTTATTCAATGAAAAAGATATTCAAGTAGATTCTAATTTCGTTTTAAAATGTGATTCCTCACACTATGTTTATGAAATAAACGGGTCATTAAATTATATTTATATTGAATAATTTATTATTTAAGTGGTGTCTAATTAAACTTTACATATATTCACAACATTTTTCTATTTTAAGTGTAATAATATAAATAAGTTTTAAATGATTTTTAAATATTTACACCCCTTTTAAAACTTAAAATGAAAAGAGAATATAAAATTGATTTATATTCTCTTTTCAATAATAATTTATTTTAAGTTTATTTATATATTAAACTAGCCCACCAAGTCTAAGAGAAGACATTATAATTAAATAAATATTAATAATAATAATTGCAACAGTAGTAGCCATATAAACTATTTGGACACCTTTATTGTTCATTTTTTTATTAAAGAATGTTCCTAAAAGTGACCCAATAATTGAAATAGGTACTAAAATAAGTAGGAATATCCACCAAGATTGATCTGCTTGAGTAGGAAGTTCATTAATTGCAAATAAAGTAACAAATGTTCCATCAATTCCAGCCATTACAATTTTTGATAATTGAGAGAAAATAATTGTAATAAGTGAATTAATTGCCGCTTGTTTCATATCCATTCCAAAGAAAAGAAGTAAAACTGCAACATTAATTGGTCCTCCACCAATTCCTAAGAAAGTTGAACAAACACCTAAGAAAATACCAATTATAATTGTTACTATAAAGTTTTTAATATGCATTTGTTTCCCTTTTGGAAGAAGAAGTTGCATATAAATAAGAACAAAGATGAGTAAAGCGATTAAAATTGCTGATTGAATAATAATTAAAACATCACCATTAGAAGAATCTTTAACAAATTGGAATAAATATTGACCAATTACTCCTCCAACAACTGCTCCAATTCCTAAAAAAACTGCTGTTTTCCAATTTTCAATCTTACTTTTTGAAGCAATATGACGAATTATTGATGTTGATGTTCCAAAAACAACACACATCGTTGATATCATATTTGTTATTTCAGGAGTAGAAAAATAATTAAATGCATCTAATACTGGACGAATGATGACTCCTCCACCAATTCCAGCAATCGCTCCAACAATTGAAGCAATAATAACCACTATTGGGAAAATAAAATAATAAACCATATAAATAGATAATACTCTTTATAGTATTGAAATAAAAGAAATTTTATTATTTATATATAAATAATAACTTTTAAAAATTATATTTATTTTTTAAAAATAGTTTCGATTGTATTTACAAAACGAAACTATTATTTTATTATTAAACCATGAAAAGACAAGGTAGAATGAAAATCAATAAAAGACAAAGTGAAATAGTCGAGCTTGTTGATAATAAGAAAAATATAACTGTTAAAGATTTATCAACTATTTTAAAGGTAAGTGAAGTCACGATTCGAAAAGACTTAGATCTTTTAAGTGAATATGGAATTTTAATAAGAAGACATGGTTATGCTTTAAAAAAGAATACTGCAGATATTACAAATAGATTATCAATTAATTATGATCGAAAATGTAAAATTGCTAAAAAAGCAGCATCATTAATTGATGTTAATGAAACTATTTTAATTGGAAGTGGTTCAACATGTGCTCTTTTAGCTGAAGAAATTGTTAAAAATAAACCTGGAGTTACTATTATTACTCATTCAATTTATATAGCTGAACACGCTTCAAAATTAGGTAATAATAAAATTATTCTTTTAGGTGGAGAATATCAAAATGATGCTCAAGTATTAGTTGGTCCACTTGTTAGAAGTAGTGTTCGTCAATTCTTTGTTGATAAAATATTTTTAGGAACTGATGGATTTGTTAAAAATATTGGTTTTATGGGAAGTGATTTCTCAAGAAGTGAAGCAATTAAAAATATGGCCGAAAGTGCTAAAAATATTATTATTGTTACAGATTCATCTAAATTTAATAAAAGAGGATTACTTGTTCAATTTACTCAATCTCAAGTAAGTCGAATTGTAACCGATGATGAACTTGATGAAGAATATAAAGAATTCTTTAGAAATATTGGAATAAAAGTAGATTATGTTTCTTAATTAATAATTAATTTTTATATATAAATGAGAAAGAATAAGAAAATTCTTTCTCATTTTTAATTACATTTATCTCATTTATATCTTTTAAATTAACTAATTCATTAGTGTAATTAGAAATACCCCACCAAGGTTCTACACAGATAAAATCACCCTTATTCATATTTGACCAAATAGCTAAATATTTAGCGTCATTAAAATTATATTTAACTAAATGATTAAATCCATTATCTAAAATAATTGATGAATAATGATTTCTTAAAACAATTGTATCGTATTTTTTAAATGTCTCTTTTTTTAAGTCTATTTCATTTATTTTTAAATTTTCTTCATTTTCTAAAGAAATTAATCCATTCTTAGTTAAAGGATTTATTTTAATTTCTTTATCAAAAGATAGTTTTCCTAATTTTGAAGAAGCTTTTAAACCTGTATGTGAACCATATGCACAATATAAATCTTTGCTTTTTTCATTATTAATAATTTTAGTTTTTATATTTAATGTATATTCATTTAATGAAAAAGTGATTAAAAATGTAAAATCAAATGGATAAACATTTAAAGTTTCTTCATTGCTATTAAATATTAAAGTTATTTGATCTTCCTTTTTATTTTCTATTTCGAAAGAAGAATTTCTTATAAATCCATGGCGAGTATTAAATTCATATTTTTTATTTTTATAAAGATATTCACCTTTTCCTATAAGAGGAAAGATTTGAACATCTTGAAAAGGCCAAGAATTTTCTTCTATTTGATATAAAAGTTCCTCATTTTCATGTTTTAAATCTTTTATTGATGTTAAAAGTGCCCCAATAGTCGATATTTTTATTTCTAAATAATTATTTTTAATAGTTTCAATCATATTTTTATCCTTATTTTTCTTTAAATTTTATTATTAATATTAATAAAAATTATACCATAAACATGGTATAATTTTACTAAGTTTAAAATAAATGAAAGTAGAGATTTTATAATGGAAAATTTTAAAAACATTAAAGTAATAAAAGAAGATAAAGAAGAAATATGTGATGTTCTTTTTTCTTCCACCTTTTTAGGATTAAGTAAAAATGAATTAGAAGGAAAAGATTATTCTTCTAAAATAATGATTCCGGGTTTTTTTGATGTTCATACTCATGGTGGAAATGGATATGATTTTTCAACAGTAAAAAATGAAAAAGAAGCTGAAGAAATATTAAAATTTTATATTTCAAAAGGTGTTACTAGTGTTTTTCCAACTCTTTTAACTGAACATGATAATGTTGTTTTTAAACAATTAGAATTAATTTATAAAGTTTCTTTAACTAATCCAATAATTAAAGGTATTCATATTGAAGGACCATTTTTATCTTTAGAATTTAAAGGTGCTCAGTTAGAAGAATGTATTCAAAAACCTTCAATTTCTAAGGTTGATGAATATATTTCGCATTCTCATGGTCTTTTTAAATATATGACTATTGCTCCTGAAAGAGAAAATAGTGAAGAAGTTATTAAATATTTAGTTTCAAAAGGTATCAGAGTTGCAATGGGACATTCTTCAGCTACTTTTGATGAAACAAAAAAAGGTTATGAAGCTGGAGCAAGATCAATTACTCACTGTTTAAATGCAATGAAAGGAATTCATCAACATTTTCCTTCAATCGCTACTGCCGCTTTATATTTTGATGATTTATATAATGAAGTAATTTTAGATGGAATCCATGTTGTTCCTGAAATGGTTGAATGGATTAGAAAATTAAAAGGAAATGATAAAGTCGTTGGAATTACTGATTCACTTATGTGCGCAGGTCTTCCAGATGGAGAATATATGATTGGAAATAGTCCAATTATTGTTAAAAACCAAGATGCTAAATTAAAAGATAGTGGTGTTAGAGCTGGAAGTTGCTTAACTATGGACCGCGCGTTTAAAAATGTTAAGAAATTCTCATCTTTAGATGATGTTATTGCCTCAAAAATTACTTCTTTAAATGCTGCTAAACTTATGGGAATGGATGATAAGATAGGTTCAATTAAAGAAGGAAAAAATGCTGATTTTGTTATTTTAAATTCATCTTATGAAATAGAAGAAGTTTATATTAATGGAAAGAAGGTTTATTAATTATGGAAAAAAATTTAATCATTGCTCATGGTGGAGCACCAACTGCTGTAATTAATGCTTCCTTATATGGAGCATTAAAAAAGTTAAAAAAAGAAGGATTTAAAGGAAGAGTTTATGCTCCTAAATACGGAAGCGATGGACTTTTTAATGAAGAATTCAATGATTTAACTGAATTAAGTGATAAAGAGTTAGAAATTTTAAAAGATACTCCTGGAAGTGCAATTGGTTCTTCTCGTTTTCCACTTTATGAAAAAGAATATGAAAAAATAATTGATATTTTAATTAAATATAATATCGGTTATGTTTTATTTACTGGTGGAAATGGAACCATGGATACAATTGGAAATATTTATAAACATGGTTTAAAAAGAGGAGTGGAATTAACTTGTGTAGGAATTCCTAAAACTATCGATAATGACATTGGTGTTACAGATCACGCTCCTGGCTTTGCTTCTTGTGCAAATTATATTGCTCAAACAGTTAGTGATTGTGCTCAAGATGTTAAAGGATTACCAATTCATGTTTCAATAATTGAAGTAATGGGAAGAAATGCTGGATGGCTTGCAGCAAGTAGCGCTTTAGCTAGAAAGAAAAAAGGTGATGCACCTCATTTAATTTATTTCCCAGAAGTTCCTTTTGATGAAGATAAATTTATTGAAGATGTTAAAAAAGAATGGGATAAACATCATGGAGTAGTTGTTGTTTGCAGTGAAGGATTAAAAGATAAAAACGGAAATCCAATAGTTAAACCAATTTTTAAAACTGAAAGAGCTACCTATTTTGGAGATGTTTCAACACATTTAGCAACTTTAGTAATCGAAAAACTAGGTATTAAAGCAAGAAGTGAAAAACCTGGATTAATTTGTAGATGCTCATCGGCCTTAGTTTCAAAAATAGATAAAGAAGAAGCAATTTTAATGGGTGAAGTTGCAATTGATGCTGCACTTAAACATATTAATGGTGTAATGGCTGGCATTAAAAGAGTTTCAACTGATCCATATAAAATTGAACCAATTTTAATTCCAATTGAACAAGTTATGATGGATGAAAGAGTTTTCCCACTTGAATATATTAAAGATGGACATGATGTAACTGATGAATTTATTAAATGGTGCAAACCACTTGTTGATGAAGTAAAACCAGTTATTTCATTCTTAGATAAGAAAGAGGACTAAAGGTCCTCTTTTATAAAATATACCTATATATAAAATAAAGGGTATAATAGGCTTCCCACCCTTGTATATACAAGAAGGCTAAAACTAGGAAATTTATTGCAATATTTTTAAAAAATCTTTAAATAATCTTAAATGTTGTTAAATTTGTCCTCTTTCTACTATCAAATTATTATTTAGATTCTATAATAAATAAAAATACTCTATAACTAAGGGCTTCTAACGTTATAGAGTATTTTTTATAAACTAAATTTTAATTATATATTTAAATATAAATAAAATAATTTATCTATTTAATGTATGGAGCGTCACCAACACTTCCAAATTCAACAGATGCAGTTAAAACAATTTCTTTAACAGCTTTTTCTAATAATGGAACGATTGCTTTAAGTTCATCGTTAAATCCTTTATTGGTTTCAAGTTCGTTAATATATTCTTTTAAATAATAGCGATATTCGAAAGAATCTGGTTTTTCTTTTAATAATTTATAAACTTTACTACCTTCTTGTCTTGATTTATCTGCTTCATAATATTCAAGTAAATTTCTTGTAGTAGCAAGTCTAATATCGGTATCCATATTAATTTTTGAAACACCTGCAGGAATAACTTCTTTTAATTGTTCAAGAGGAATTCCATGTCCTTTAACTTGTCCACCTAAAGCATTGATTTCATTAACAATATATTGAGGGACTAAACTTGATCCATGAGAAACAATAGCTCCATCAATATTTTCATGGGACATATTTTCCATTGTTGCGATAACAATTTCTTTTCTTAATTTAACATTGTCACCTTTTACAGCACCATGTTTTGTTCCATAAGAAATAGCTAATGAATCGCATCCTGTTCTTTTAAAGAAATCAATAGCGGTAAGAGGGTTTGTATAAGTAGAAGAAGCAGCAAAAACATGATCTTCAACACCGGCTAAAACACCTAATTCGCCTTCAACTTGAACACCTTTTTTATGCGCATATTTAACAACTTTTGCTGTTAATTTGACATTTTCTTCATAAGGAAGTGCACTTCCATCAATCATGACACTATTAAATCCTGCATCAATAACAGCTTTACAAGATTCAAAACTTCTACCATGATCAAGATGTAAACATACTGGAATAGATGATTTTTCTGCTAATGCTTTAACATATTTAGCAATTCTTTTAGCACCTAATTTCTTTTCTTCCATTGTTCCGTTTAAGAAATCAGCTCTTCCACCAATAAATGCTAAACCTGGTTCAGCAACTTGGATAATAGCTGCGCAGCGTAATTCTTCACAAGCTTCGATTATAGCTTTAGCTTGGCATAATGCGTTGACATTAAAAGCTCCATGAGCAATCTTATGTTCTCTAGCATAAGTTAAAATTTTTTTCGATGATATATATGGCATTTTTAATATCTCCTTTGAGATAATTCTTTCATAAATGTTTCGTTTTTACTATTCAAATACTTCGAATTTTATCGTATTTTTGTATATTATCTTTCATTTAAAAGTCAAAAATCTTTTATTTGAAAAATAAACGAAACTACTAATTTTCTATTTAAGAAAGACGCTATTTTTTATAAAATATATAAAGATATTTTAGAGGATTAATCATGGAAAAAGTTTATATTGGTGTTGATGTTGGCGGTATGTCAATTAAGGCTGGCGCTGTTAATTTAAATGGTGAAATTTTAATGAAAGATAAAGTTGTCACCGATGGAAAAAATGTCGATGTTTTTCTTAAAGATATAAAAGAATTATTAGTAAAAGTTATCTCTTGGTGTAAAGAAAATAATTATGATGTTCAAGGAATTGGTTTTGGTGTTCCTGGGATGGTCGATAATAAAAAAGGCTTGATCAATAAAATGGCTAATATTGGTGGAAGAGATATCCAATTAAAAGAATATTTAAAAGATTTAAATTTACCAATATATATTTCAAATGATGCAAATGTTGCTGCTTTAGGCGAACAAAAGTTTGGTGTTGCTAAAGGAATGCAAAATGTTGTTTTATTAACTTTAGGAACCGGAATTGGTGGCGGATTAATTCTAAATGGAAAATTATTCGAAGGAAATGAAGGCAAGGGCGCTGAACTTGGTCATGTTTGTTTAATTTTAAATGGAAGAAGTTGTGGATGCGGAAGAAAAGGATGTTTAGAATCTTATGCTTCTGCAAGTGCTCTTTTAAGAATGACTAGAGAATATATGGAAAAATATAAAGATTCTATGATGTGGGAATATTGTAATAATGATATTAATAATGTTAGTGGCCTTACATCATTTGAATGCGCTAAAAAGGGCGATGAAGCAGCTAATAAACTTATTGATGAATATGTTATGTATTTAGGTGAAGGAATGCTTGATTTTGCTAATATTTTCCGTCCAGAAGCATTTGTTATTGGTGGAGGAATTTCAAATCAAGGTGAATATTTAACTAATAAATTAAAAGCATATTTAGAAAAACAACATTATGGATATGAAGGATCACCTGCTAGCGAAGTTTTAATTGCTAAACTTAAAAATGATGCTGGTATTATTGGTGCAGCTTCATTATTAATGGATTAATTATTTAAATAATATTTATTAAAAAAAGCAAAAATTAAATTCTAATATATTTTTGCTTTTTTATATTAAATAATTTTTATAGAATATTTACATTGTTTTTAAAGATTACTTTTCTTTTGTTGTGGGGGCTTTTATTTATGAAAAAGGATATGAAATTTATATTTGTTACTGGAGGAGTTGTTTCTTCTTTAGGTAAAGGAATTAGCGCTGCTAGTGTTGGACGTTTACTTAAAAGAAGAGGCTTAAATGTCTTCTCTATTAAATTAGATCCTTATTTAAACGTTGACCCTGGAACAATGTCCCCTTATCAACATGGTGAAGTTTTTGTTACTAAAGATGGTGCTGAAACCGATTTAGATTTAGGACATTATGAAAGAATTATTAATACCTCATTAACTAAAGAAAGTAGTGTTACAAGTGGAAAAATTTATTCGACAGTTATTGAAAAAGAAAGAAAAGGTGAATATTTAGGGGCAACAATTCAAATTATTCCACATATTACAAATGAAATAATTAAAAGATTAGAAGATGGGTTTAATGCTAAAGGTGATACTGATGTTTGTATTGTTGAAATTGGTGGAACTGTTGGAGATATTGAATCTCAACCATTTTTAGAAGCTATTAGACAAATGAGAAGAGATTTAGGATATAAAAATACTTTTTATATTCATACAACTCTTGTCCCATATTTAAAAACAACCGGTGAAATTAAAACTAAACCAACTCAACATAGTGTTAAAGAATTATTGGGAATCGGTATTCAGCCAGATGCTTTACTTTTAAGATGCGAAGTAAATATTGATAAAAGTGCAAAAGATAAAGTCGCTTTATTCTGTAATTTACCTCATAAGGCAGTTATTTCAGTTAAAGATGTTCCAATTGTTTATGAAGTTGCTTTAAATCTTAAAAAACAACATCTTGATGATTTAATTTTAGAACATTTTGGATATGAAAATTTTCCTACAGCTGACATGAGTGATTGGGAAGGATTAATTGAAAAAATTAAAAATTTAAAAGAAAGTGTAAATATTGCTCTTGTTGGAAAATATGTTCAACTTCACGATGCATATATTAGTGTTGTTGAATCATTAAAATATGCTGGTTACGCTTTAAATAAAAAAGTTAATATTATTTGGGTTAATAGTGAAAACTTAACTGAAGAAAATATTGCTGAAGAATTAAAAGATGCGAAAGGTATTATTGTGCCTGGAGGATTTGGAAATAGAGGAATAGATGGTAAAATCCTTGCAATTAAGTTTGCACGTGAAAATAATATTCCTTATTTAGGTCTTTGTTTAGGAATGCAATTATCATTAATTGAAATTGCTAGAGATGTTTTGAATTTTAAAGATGCTAATTCCAGTGAGTTTGACTCTTTAACAACTCATAAAATCATCGATTATTTACCTGATCAATACGAAGGTATTAAATTAGGCGGAACAATGAGACTTGGAGAATATGATTGCAAACTTGTTGAAGGAACTTTGGCTCATTCCCTTTATAAAAAAGATTTAATCAAAGAAAGACATAGACATAGATATGAATTCAATAACGAATTTAAGAAAGATTTTGAGGAAAAAGGTGTAGTTTTCTCTGGAATTAATCCTCAAACTAATCTTTGTGAAATCATTGAACTTAAAGATCATCCATTTTTTATTGCATGTCAATTTCATCCTGAATTCTTATCTCGCCCATTACAACCACACCCATTATTTTTAGGATTTGTAGAAGCAAGTATTAAATAAAATGAATAAAAATTATAAACAAAATTTAAAAAATAGAAATATTAAAGAAGAGAAAAAGGTTTTAGATATTAAAGAGTATAAAGTTAAAGAAGAAAAAGAACTTTTATCATATTTAATAGAAAACCTCTCTTTTTCAAGAAATAATGCAAAAAATTTATTATCACATCATTTAATTTCTATTGATGGCGCTCCCGTTTCACAATTTAATTTTATGCTCTCAAAAGGAGATACTTTAATTATTTCAAAAAGACCAATCATGCGTAAAAAAAGAAGTGATTTACCTATTATTTTTGAAAATGATGAAATTATTGCGATAAATAAACCATATGGATTACTTTCTGTTGCTTCAGATAAAGAAAAATCTTCAACTGCTTATCGTATGGTAATGGATTATCTTCAAGAAAAGGATAGAAAAGCTCGAGTTTATGTTGTACATCGTTTAGATAAAGAAACTAGTGGAGTTTTAATGTTTGTAAAAAACGAAAGATTAAAAGATGCTTTAACTGAAAAGTGGAATGATATTGTTACAAAAAGAGGATATTATGCAGTTGTTGAAGGTGTTTTAAATAAAAAAGAAGATCGAGTGATCAATTATTTAAAAATGAATTCTTTAAATTTAATGTATGTTACATCTTCAAAAGATAAAGGCGCTTATCGATGCGTAACTAACTATAAAGTTATAAAAGAAAACGATAAATATTCTCTTCTTGATATAAATCTTGAAAGTGGCAGAAAAAATCAAATCAGAGTAACTTTGGGCAGTATGAAACATTATGTTTTAGGGGACGATAAATATGGGGAACCAGAAAATCCACTTAATAGATTAGCTCTTCATGCTTACGAATTATGTTTTAAAAATCCATTAGATGGAAAAATATATGATTTTAAATGCGAAATGCCTAAAGAATTTAATAATTTATTTAACAAAAATAGTAAAAAAATAACATAAAAAATTAAAACATTTGGTATAATTTTAATAATGCAAAATACATTAAAAAATTCTCGTGTTATCTTGTTCTTTAAAGAGATTTTTCATCGTTTTAAAGAATCTATAATTTCAGTAATTCCTATTATGTTAATAGTAGGAATTCTTTTTGCAGTTCAATATATTTATACTAGTTTTAATATTTTAAATGAATTGATTTTTTCTTGGGAATTATTGATATCTTTTTTAATTTCAGGTGTAGTTTTATCGATAGGAGTCGCAATTTTCTCTTTAGGTGCTGACTTATCAATGTCACCAATTGGCAGATATGTTGGTGAAGATTTAACAAAAAGAAAATCTTTAATTTTACTATGTTTTGTAGGTTTCTTACTTGGAACTTTAATAACGATAGCTGAACCTGATTTAACAGTTTTAGCAGATTATATTCCTGCAGAAATTATAAATCCTTGGGTTATAAAAATATTCGTAGGACTTGGTGTAGGAATTTTCTTAGTAATTGGAATTTTAAGAATTATTTTCTCAAAATCGATTAAAACTTATGTTTTATTATTTTATTTAATCATTTTTATTGTTGCTTCTTTATATGGCGATGGCGAAAGTGCTTTTTTAGAATTATCTTTTGATAGTGGAGGAGTTACTACAGGACAAATCACCGTTCCGTTTTTAGTTAGTTTTGGTATAGGTATTGCTGGAGTTAAAGGTGGCGATAAATCTGATGATGATTCCTTCGGTTTAAGTGGATTATGTTCAATAGGTCCGGTAATTGTTGTATTAATTTTAGGTTTATTTTTAAAACCAGAAAGTTTAACTCCTGTAACAAATGAAACGTATTCATTAGTAGAATCTTTAATATCTTCTTTAAAAGAAGTAGGAATTGCGATTGCTCCAATAATAGTATTTTTCTTTGTTTATGATTTATTATTCTTAAGATTACATAAACAAGAATTAGCTAGAATTTTAATTGGCTTTATTTATACATTTATTGGTCTTGTTATATTTTTAACATCTGCTAATTATGGATTTATTCCAGTAGGGAAAGCACTTGGAGAAGGATTAATTGATATACCATATTTATTAATTATCGTTTCTATTTTAATTGGCGCTTCAATTGTTTTAGCTGAGCCATCTGTTCATATTTTGAATTCGCAGGTCGAAGAAATTTCTAATGGTGTAATTAAAAAAAGAACGATGCTTATCGGATTATCTATAGGTGTAGCACTAGCTTGTGCGATATCAATATTAAGAGCGTTATATTTTCCTTATCTTAATATTTTATATATTTTTGGAATAGGATATGGCCTTGCTTTTATTCTTTCTCTTTTTGTCGATGATATTTATGTAGCGATTGCTTTTGACAGTGGTGGAATTGCATGTGGATCAATGGCTTCCGCCTTTGTTATGCCTTTTATTATCGGAGTTTCTTTACAAAATGATTCTCCTTCAAATGGGTTTGGAGTAATTGGGATTATATCGATGTTTCCAATTATTTCTATTGAACTTATCGGTATTATTTCTAAAATTAATGCCTTTATTATTAATAAAAGAGCTCGTGATAGAATTAGAGATATTAACGATATGCAGTTAATAAAATTTAAATAGGTTTTGATATGATTAGAAAGGTTTTTAAAGATGTATTTAAAAATAAAAGAGTTAGAAGAATTAAAGAAGATAACTCTAGTTATGATAAAAAGTATAAGGTTGAAAAACTTTATCTTTCACTTGTAATTGTTAATCGCTATCAAGGTGATTATTTTATTCATGAATTTTTAGAAATTGGTGCATCTTCTTCATTTTTATTATATGGAAAAGGAACTGCACCAAGTGAATTTTTATATATGTTAGGTGTTGAAGGAGATAAAAAAGATATTGTTTTAACAGTAATTAAAGAATCTTTAATTGAAAAGATTGATAAAATTATTGATAATCGTTTTTTAATTTCAAAATCTGCTAAAGGAATATCATTTATAATTGAATTTGATTCAATAATGGGTGTTTTACCTTATCGTTTCTTTTCAGATACTAAAATAAATGAAAAGATTAATAAAAAATAATATATAGGAAGGAGAAAATTATGATTAATAGATATTTAATTTGTGTAATTATTAATAAAGGCTTCTCAGATTTAGTAATGGAAGCAGCTAGAAAAAAAGGAGCAAGAGGAGGAACAGTAATTAATGCTAGAGGAACTGGCAATAAAGATATTGAAAAGTTTTATGGGATTGTAATTCATCCAGATAAAGAATTAGTTTTAATTGTTATTGAAGAAGATAAAAAAGAAGAAGTTATGGAAGAAATATATAAAGAATGTGGACTTGAAACTCGTTCCCAAGGAATAGTTTTTGCTCTTCCAGTTAAAGATGTTAAAGGATTAGTTGATGAAAATGAGATAAAAAAAGAAGAAAATTAAATTTCTTCTTTTTTTAATCGTTCATAAACATTTTCTTTAATATATTTTTATTTATTTTATAAATAAGTGATAAAGATGTAATTGCATCTTTTTTAGAAATATTATTTTTAATCAATTCATTATATTTATCTTTGATATTTATTAAATCGTTATCTTCATTAGAAAGAGTGTTACCTTCTAAAACTAAAACTAATTCACCTTTAAATTCTTTATTTAAGGATGTTATTTCTTTTAAACTAGTATAAATAAATTCTTCATGAATTTTTGATAATTCTCGAGCAATTGTTATTTTTCTATCTCCTAAAGTGTTATATAAATCATCTAATGTTTCATTTATTCGATGAGGAGCTTCATAAAAAATAATTGTATAAGGAAAAGGCTTTAATTCATTTATTTCTTTTATTCTTTCAGAATGTTTAGAAGATAAAAATCCATAAAAAAGGAAGTGAGATGTTGGTAAAGAAGATGCAATTAAAGCGGTTAAAGAAGCGGTTGGGCCGCTTAAAGGTATAATTTTAAAATTATTTTTGCTTACTTCTTTAACTAATATTTCACCTGGATCAGAAATAGCTGGATAGCCAGCATCTGACATATAGGCTATGTTTTTTCCTTCAGATAAATAAGAAATAAGTTTAAAAGACATCTCTTTTTCATTATGTTCATGACAAGAGATAGTTGTCTTTTTTATATTAAGTAAGTTTAATAATTTTTGAGTATTTCTAGTGTCCTCACAAAAAATATAATCAACACTATTTAATGTATCAATTATTCTTTTAGAAATATCGCTTAAATTTCCAATTGGTGAAGGAACTAAATATAAAATACCTTTATTTTCCATCATTTATTTATTTTTTTCTTAAAAGTTTATTAACTTCTTCAAGTGATAAAAATTGAGCATCATCACTAGTATCAAGTCGAATTATCTTAGTTAAAATGTTATATGAAGAAATTTTATATTCTTTATCGTTCATTATAACTTTTGTACCAATTGATGGATATTTTTTCTTTTCTTCGGTATATAAATCATCTTCAAATTTTAAACAACACATTAATTTTCCGCATTGACCTGAAAGTTTAGGGATATTAATTGTTAACATTTGATTTTTAGCCCTATTAAGAGAAACTCCATCAAAAGTATTTAAAAAAGTTGTACAACAAAGTGGAAGACCACAAGTTCCAATGCCACCAACTAATTGAGCTCTTTCTCTAGCATTAATTTGTTTTAATTCAATTCGACAATGTAATTCGTTAGCTAAATTTTTTAATAATTCTCTAAAATCAACTCTTTCGTCGGCAACATAAGTAAATAAAATTTTGCTACGATCAAGAGTATATTGAGCAGAGATTAAATTCATATTTAAATTTAATTTTGCAGCATCTTTTTCAAATACTTTTGCAGCTGAAATTGCAGCATTTTCGTTATAATTGAAAATTTTTATATCTTCTAAAGTTGCTTTTCTAACAATTGGCTTAATTTCTAAAGGAAATTTTAAAGTACTCATTAAACGAGGAAGTTCTTCAATTTCGCCAAGTTCCATACCAATTACTGTATCAACAACAACAAAATCACCAACTTTTAAAGTTGAATCATCTGTTCCAAAATAATATGTTTTATTCGATTTTGAAAATTTTACACTAATATAATATTCCATTAACTTAACCTTTTTTCTTAAAAACTATTATAAAGTTTATTATTTTAAATGCACTTTTTCAATAGATTATAGTTTATAAACTATAATCGCTAAATTTTCTTTCCACGTGAAAATAAATTCATATTTTTAATTTATTTGTTGCATTTAAATTTTTTATCATTAAAATCTATCTTAGAAATATATAAACGGAGAACATAATAATGAGTTATTTAGAAAGAGAAGATAAAGAATTATTTGATTTAATTGAATTAGAACATAAAAGACAAAACGAACATATCGAGTTAATTGCTAGTGAAAATTTTGTTTCAAAAGCAGTTTTGGAAGCTCAAGGAAGCATTTTAACCAATAAATATGCTGAAGGATATCCGTCAAAAAGATATTACGGAGGTTGTGAATTTATTGATAAAATCGAAGATTTAGCTAGAGAACGTTTAAAAAAATTATTCAATGTTAAATATGTAAATGTGCAAGCACATTCTGGAAGCAGTGCAAATATGGCTGCAATTAGAAGTCTTATTAATCACGGAGATAAGATTTTAGGAATGTCTTTAGATGCCGGTGGACACTTAACACATGGTTATAAATTGTCTTTTTCTGGACAAGATTATGAATCTTATACTTACGGAGTTAATATTGAAACTGGTTTAATTGATTATGATGAAGTTAGAAAAATCGCTTTAGAAGTTAAACCAAATTTAATAATTTGTGGCGCAAGTGCTTATCCTCGTGAGATTGATTTTAAGAAGTTTAAAGAAATTGCTGATGAATGTGGCGCATATTTATTAGCAGATATCGCTCATATTGCTGGATTAGTTGCTACAAATTTACATAATTCTCCTGTTGGATATGCTAATGTTATAACTTCAACAACTCATAAAACTTTAAGAGGTCCACGTGGTGGAATAATTATGACAAATGATGAAGAACTAGCCAAAAAGATTGACAAAACATTATTCCCTGGATGCCAAGGTGGACCTTTAGAACATATAATCGCTGCTAAAGCAGTTGCTTTTAAAGAAGATTTACAACCTTCATATAAGGAATATATGGAAAATGTTGTAAAAAATGCGAAAGCTTTAGCTGATGAATTTATAAAATTAGGTTATAAAGTTATTAGTGGTGGAACAGATAACCATATGATTCTTTTAGATGTTAAAACAACGAAAGGAGTTACCGGAAAAGAAGTAGAAGATTTATTGCAAAAAGTTAATATTACAGTTAATAAAAATTCGATTCCAGGTGATCAAGAAAAACCTATGTTTACTTCGGGAATTCGTTTAGGAACTCCTGCTATGACAACAAAAGGATATAATGAAGAAGATTTTAGATTAGTTGCAAATATTATTGATAAGGCAATTAATAATCGTAATGATGAAAATATTTTATCTCACTTAAAAGAAGAAGTTTTAAATTTAAATAAAAACCATCCTACTTTTTAATATGGTTAATATAATTAAAGGTTCTCTAGATAGACTTGATGAAATAATGGAAGTTTATAGAATTGCTAGAGAATTTATGAGAAAAACAAATAATCCTAATCAATGGGGTGATAACCATCCACCAAGAGATTTAATAAAAAAACATATTCTTGAAGGAAATTTATATATTGGAATAAATCAAAGTAATGAAATTTTATTTTCATTTGCTTTAATTTTTGGTGAAGATCCTACTTATAAGGCAATAGAAAATGGAAAATGGATTGATGATTCTAATTATGGAACGATCCACTCTTTAGCAAGTGCTCAAAAAATAGATCATGTTTTTGATTATGTTTTAGCTTTTTCTTTAACAAAAATTGACCATATTCGCATTGATACTCATGAAGATAATAAAGTTTTTCAACATATTTTAGAAAAACATAACTTTAAAAAATGTGGAGTCATCTATCTTTTAGATGGGTCTCCACGTTTAGCTTATGAACTAATAGTTTGATAAACAAACTAAAAGAGTTCAGTTTACTTAATTTTCTACCACCTTACACATCATCGATAGTTTTTTTATACTATCTCTCCCATTAAGATTAGATAATCCTTAATTCCTAGTTGGTAATCGTTTTTTATTTCCTAATTCCACTTCCTATAAATTCTTCTTTATTTTCTTATTACTTTGTCTTTATTATCTTTAAATAATAATTTTTAAACAAAGGATCTTTTTGGATATCATAGAAGTAATTGTTTAATTACTGGTTTCCCATTTTCTATTTTTCCTAGACTTCTTTTTTCTTAAAAATATTATATTATCCATCTAGTATTTTTTAGAAAATCTATGATTAGGAAGTTAAGGTTATCATTCCCTGAACTCTTTTATTGATTTAATAATAAGAATAAAAATAATTTTTGTAAAGTACTTTTTTATCATTTTTTTCATATTTTTTAATAAAAAAAGCCATTTTTTTCGAATGAAAGAAAATGGAGGTCAAATTTTTTCGTTCGTAAGCGAACTATCAATAGAGGTTAGTTAAAGTATTTAATAAAAGAAGTGAAGGATTAATATTTTTTGAAATTAAATTTTCATCTTCTAAAATTAATTTTATTGCGTGCTCTAAATCAGGAATATTTTTATTAATAATTTCAATTAATCCTAAAAATGGAGTTAAAAAGATTTTTTCTTTTAATTTATTTTTTAAAGCTTCGTTAAAAAAAGCAATTAAAAGATCATAAAAGATATAAATTTTTTCTTTCGTATTTAAAGAAGGGATTATTTCTTTTTCAATAAAGAAACGTGATTCCTCTTTTTTTGATATTCTTTTTAAGAATTCAATTAATATTTCTTTAGTTTTAAGATAGGTTTGATTAGTTAAATTTAAAATTATTTCATCATAATCATTATAAAGATATGAAAGAAGGTAAAAATCTTCATTGATTATTCCTTCATCTTTGGCTTTGTTAACAAAAATTTCTTTATCTATATCTTTAAAACGAATAATTTCAAGTCTAGAAAGAATAGTTGGAAGAATTCTTCCTTCGTTTTCACTAGTAAAAATAGCGTATGTATCTTGAGGTGGCTCTTCGATAAATTTTAATAAAGCGTTGGCCATTTTTGAGTTTAAATATTCAATATTTTCAATAATATAAACTTTTATACCTCGCTTTTCAGAAGCTGAACGAGAAAAAAGATCTTCAATTTTATTTTTAATATCATCGATTTTTAAAGAATCGATTCTTGCATCAAATCTTAAAAAATCACCATAAGTTTCTTCTTCAACTCTTAAACACGTATTGCAATTTTCACAAGCAAATACATCATTTTCACATAATAATGATTTGGCTAAATATTTAGCATAAGTTCCAAGTGAGCTTCCCTTTTTTCCAACTAACAAATAGGCGTGGAAAAATTTGTTATTTTTTAAAGCGTTAAAAAATAAATTACAAGAATTTGGTTGATATTTCTTTAATTTCTCACTTACTTTCATTTAGTTTAACTTTTATTATTTTCATCGCTTCATCAAGAACTTCATGAATAGATTTTGAAGCATTAACTATTTTAATTCTTGTTGGATATTTTTTTGCTAAATCTAAAAATGTATTTCTTGTTGTTTCATAAAAAGATAATTTTTCTAAATCTAAACGATTAACTTCTCTTTCTTTATTCTTATCGATTCTTTTTAAGGCTTCTTGTGGATCCATATCAAAAAGAAGTGTTAAATCTGGTAAAAGATTATCTGTAGCAAAAATATTGATATTATAAACTTCATTAACACCGAGATGTTTTCCTCCGCCTTGATAAGCCAAAGAAGAATCAACAAATCTATCACACAAAACAATTTTATTTTCTTTTAAAGCTGGTAAAATTCTCTCTTTTAAGTGTTGTCTTCTTGCTGCAGCAAAAAGAAGTGCCTCAGTGTGGTCGTCTAAATTAGTATTATTTTTATCTAAAATAATAGCACGAATATCTTCAGCAATTTTTACACCGCCAGGTTCACGTGTTAAAACTGTTTGATAACCTTCTTTTTTTAATTGTTCATCAACTAATTTTGCAATTGTTGATTTTCCTGAACCATCTATACCTTCAAAACTAATAAACATATTTATTCCTATATTATTTTATATCTGTTCTATTTTCTAAAGCTTTTAAAAGCGTTAAATTATCGCTATATTCAATATTTGCCCCCATTGGAATTCCATGGGCGAGGCGAGAAACTTTTATAGGATAATCTTCATAAATTTTTGCTATATATAAAGCAGTAGTTTCTCCTTCAATTGTAGGATTTGTTGCGATAATTAATTCTTTAATATTTTCTTTTTTAATTCTATAAGTTAATTGATCGATATTTAAATCTTTAATCGTTTTTCCTTTTGAAGAAGAAATTTCACCATTTAAACAATGATAAATACCTTTAAATGATTCGGTCCTTTCAAAAGTTAAAATATCTTTCGGATAAGAAACAACTATACAGATATCGTGGCTTCTTTCTTTTCCACAATAAGGACATTCACTAGTATCAATTAATGCACCACAATTTGGGCAAACATGAATTTTTTCTTTTGCTTCCTCAATTGCATTTATTAAAAAATCTACCTTTCTATCATCCATATCTAGAATAGCATAAGCCATTCTTTCCGCGGTTTTTTCACCAATTGATGGAAATGATTTAAAAGCTTCAGTTAAATTAACAATAGATAAGAGTTCTTTCATTTTTAAAAGAACATTCCTCCAGGTTGTTGTTGAAATTTAGCTGCGAGTTCATCTTCTTTAGCCATAATTTCATCCTTTGCTTTGTTATAAGCTAAAACAATAGCTTCTTCGATCATTTCTTTATCATCTTTTGATAAAACTGAATCATCTAAAATAGTAACTTTTTCTAAAGTGAAATCACCTTTTAAAGCAACCTCAACAATTCCATTTGCGCTGCCTTTAAAAGTAGTTTCTTCTAATTTTTTGTGTTCTTTTTCATATTCTCTTTGCATCTTTTTAACAGATTGAAGCATTTGTTGCATGTTCATAGTATTTTTTCTCCTTTTTTATTCAAATTTAATATCGTTAATATTCAAATCTCTAGCTCTAGGTAGTCTTTTCACTTCATCTAAATTTCGATATAAACTAACTAAATTAGTCGATTGAATTCTATCTAAAGCATAAATATTAATATTTTTACCAACAATTTTATATAAACATTCTTGTAGTTTTTGTTGATTTGCTTTTATATTAATTAATTTTGCTCTTGAAGAGAGATTATAAGATAAAACTAGAATTGTGTCAGTAAATAAATATGGGACACCTTCTAAAAGAATTGAAATATATGGTTCTAATGAAGGATCCTTTTTAAAAGGAATTAATAATTTCCAGCGGCTCATCAATTCTCTTTTAGCCTCTTTGTTAGACAAAACAGTTAATTTAATTAAGTCATCTTGACTTAAAACATAAGATGTTCCTTCTTTTACTAAACCATTGTCTTGAGTAAATATATCTTTTTTATCTTCATTAAATATTGGATTAAGTTTTGAAATTGTATTAATAATGGAAGTAGGGGTAGGATTAGTATTTTCTTTAACAACCTCTTTAATAACCGGGACTTCCTTAACAACCTCTTTAACAATTACTTTTTCTTTTATAGGTTCAGTTTTTTTTATGCTTTCTTCTTTTATCGATGTATTTGAATCGATAAGTTTAATTAAATAAAGTTCGATTAAAAGCGATGGATTGTTTGTAATTTTTAATTCTTTTGTTAAATCCAAAAGAACATTGACCATGTTTGAAATTTCTTCTTCGTTAAAATATTTATTTATTAAAGAAATATATAAGTCCTCTTTATTATTTTTAACTTTTGAAGCGATTAAAGCGTCTTTTAACATTGTAAGTAAATCGTTAATTAAACGGGTTAAATCGACGTTTTTAGAAATTAAATTATTAAAAGTAGATACTAAATTTTGATAATCTTTATTTTTAATTAATTCTAATAAAGTAATTTTCTCTTTTTTTGTTGTTAAACCAAATAAAGATTCAATATCTTTGGCGTGTAAAGAATTTGAGGCAGAGGAAAAAGAAATAAGTTGATCTAAAATTGATAAAGCATCTCTTGCTCCACCGTTTGCTAATTCAACGATTTCACTAATTGCTTCTTCTTCAAAAGAAATATTTTCCTTTTTTAAAACATCAGTTAAAAGAGAAGATAATTCTTCATCGCTTAGTTTTTTAAATTCATATCTTTGACATCTTGAAACAATTGTAGGTAAAACTTTATAAAGTTCAGTTGTACATAAAATAAAAACTACATTTGAAGGTGGCTCTTCTAAAGTTTTAAGTAAAGCATTAAAAGCATTAGTAGTTAACATATGAACTTCATCGATAATATAAACCTTATATCGAGATTTATTCGGAGCATATTTAACTCTTTCAATTAAGTTTCTAATTTCTTCAACCCCGCTATTACTAGCAGCGTCGATTTCAATTACATCAGGAGAAGTTCCTTCACTAATTTCTTTACAGTTTGAACAATGGTTACAAATATTGCCCATTCCTTCTTCGCAGTTTAAAGCTTTTGCAAAAAGTCTAGCAATAGATGTTTTTCCTGTTCCTCTTGGTCCACTAAAAAGATAAGCGTGAGCAATCTTATTTTCTTTTAAAGCATTCTCAAGAGTTTTAACGATTGGTTTTTGTCCATAAACTTCATCAAATGAAGTTGAACGATATTTTCTATATAATGCAAGATAAGACATAAAATTTAATTACCTAAAAATTATAACTTATTTAATCTTAAATATTAATATTTAAGATAGTTATAAGTTTATTTATCTAAATTTATTTAATATAATAAGGCGCATGGAAAGAAGAAATGTTGTAATTATTCATATAAATCTTTTTGAAACTACTTTAAAACGTATATAACGTTATTCTTTTTTATTTTTAAAATTTTAAAGTGGAGGATAAATATTTATGATGGATAAAAATATGTTTGATAGATTAAAAACAAGTGAAGAAAGACTTAAAGAAATCGATAATTTATTATTAGAAGAAGAAACTGCTAAAGATATGAAATTATTCAAATCTTTATCAAAAGAAAGAAGTAATCTTGAACCTGTAGTAGAAAAATTTCACGAATATCAAGAAGCTGAAAGTAATAAAAATGATGCTTTAGTTATGGCGAATGATAGCGATCAAGAAATTGCTTCAATGGCTAAAGAAGAAATTAAAAATAATGAAGAGAAAATGGAAAAAATTGTTGAAGAACTTCGTATTTTACTTATTCCAAAAGATCCAAACGATGGTAAAGATATTATTTTTGAAATTAAAGGTGCTGTTGGTGGAGATGAAGCAAATATTTTTGCTGGTGATTTATTTAGAATGTATACCCGCTATTGTGATAAAGAAGGCTATAAAGTTAAAATTTTAGATGAATCTCCATGTGGTGTTGGTGGTTATTCTTATATTTCTTTTGTTGTAAGCGGAGCCGATGCTTATTCACATTTAAAATATGAAAGTGGAGTTCATAGAGTTCAAAGAGTTCCTAAAACTGAAGCAAGTGGAAGAATTCATACTTCAACAGCTACAGTTGTTGTCATGCCACAAGTCGAAGTTAATGAAGTTACTATTAGAACTGAAGATTTAAGAGTTGATAGATATCGTTCTCAAGGTGCAGGTGGACAAAACGTTAATAAAACTGAATCTGCAGTTAGAATTACTCATATTCCTACAGGTATAGTCGTTTCTTGTCAAACCGAAAAATCTCAAATTCAAAACCATGAAATTTGTATGCAAATGTTAGCTTCAAAACTTGCTCAATTAGAAGAAGAAAAGAAAGAAAAGACTGAAGCTTCTTTCCGTTCAAAAATTGGAAGTGGCGATAGAAACGAAAAAATTAGAACTTACAATTATCCACAAAATAGAGTTACTGATCACCGAATTGGTTTTACAATTCAACAATTAGATAGAGTTATGGAAGGAGAACTCGATTCAATTATCGAGGCTTTGATGAATTATGAACAAGAGCAACTTATCAAAGGAAACAAACTTGACTAATCGTGAAGTTTATCTTTCTTTTAAGGAGAAAGGTAATAAAGAATATATTAATTCAACAGTTTTAAATGCTTTATTAAATGAAGTTAATGGTTTTAAGTCTTTTTCCGAATTAATATTAAATTTTGATAAACAAATAAAAGATTTTGAAAAATTTAATGAATTGTTCGAAAAAGTTAATAGTGGTTACCCATTAGCCTATACCTTAGGCAAAGCTCCTTTTATAGATCTTGATTTAAAGGTTAGTAAATCAACTTTAATTCCTAGACCTGAAACAGAGGAACTTGTTACTAAAGCAGTCGATTATGTCCGTAAATTTGGTGTTCCACGTGGAAATATTTATGATTGTTGCACTGGCAGCGGAGCCGTTGCTCTAGCAATGAAAAAATATTTTCCAGATTCAAATGTTTATGCAAGTGATATTTCTAAAGATGCTATCGAAGTTGCTAAAGAAAATAGCAAAAACTTAAATTTAGACGTTACTTTTTTTATCGGAAATAAATGTAATCCAATTATTAATAGTGAAATTAAAATTGATATATTTTTATCAAATCCACCTTATGTTGAAAAAATGGAAGACATTGATGAAAATGTAAAAAAATATGAACCACTAGATGCAATTTATATTGAAAATGGCGTTGAATTTTATGAAGATTTCTTCAAAAATCATAAAAAATTTATGAAAGAACATTTTATGATGGGCTTTGAAATTAATTATGATCAAGAAGAAAAATTAACAGAACTCGTTGAAAAATATTTTGATATAAATCACACCGCTTATTCCTTTAGTAAAGATTTTTATGGAAAAACTAGATTTTTATTTATATTTGGAGGAGTAGTAATCGAAGAATGATATTTTTAGAACAAAATAAAATAGATGAAGTCGTAAAATTATTTAATGAAGGAAGAATTATTGCTTTTCCTACTGAAACTGTTTTTGGTTTAGGTGTTTTATCGACAAAAAAGGAATATTTTGATGAATTGGTAAAGGTCAAAGAAAGAGATCCGAATAAACCATTTACATTAATGATTTCATCTCTTGAACAAGTTGAAGATATTTTATATGTTTCATCATTAGCTAAAAAAATTATTAATAAATTTTCACCTGGCCCCTTAACAATTATCTTAAAAGCGAAAGAACATATCCCTTCTTATTTAGATTTAAATAGTGGTTTTGTTGGAATTAGAATTCCTGATTCTGAGTTTATTTTAAGTGTGATTAATAAATTAAATAAACCCTTACTTGTCCCAAGCGCTAATCCAGCTAATTTAGAGCCTGCAAAAAATGATAAAGAAGCTTATGATTATTTTAAGGATAAAATTAGTGCTATAGTAAAAGGTGAATCTAAAAGTAATATTCCTTCCACAGTAATAAAAATTGATGGTGATAATATTACTATGTTAAGAGAAGGAAGCATAAAACTTGAACAAATAATGGAGGTAAAATAATGATTATTTCTATTGGCTCTGACCATGGTGGTTATGAATATAAAGAAAGATTAATTGAGGACTTATCTAAAGAAGGTCATAAAATTATTGATTGTGGAACAAACTCCAAAGAAAGCTGTAATTATGCTACTTTTGCATTAAATGCTGCTTTAAAAGTTGAACAAAATGAAGCTGAATTAGCTATTTTAATCTGCTCTTCTGGTGAAGGAGTTTCAATAGCCGCTAATAAAGTTAAACATGTACGCTGCGCACTTTTATATAACGATGAAGTTGCTCATTTAGCAAAAGCTCATAATAACGCTAACGCTATTGCTTTTGGAGCAAAATTTATGAGTTATGAAGATGTTTTAAAAAGAATTCATATTTTTTTAAATTCATCTTTTGAAGGTGGAAGACATATCGAAAGAGTAAAAACTATCGATGAATTCGATGAAAATAGTCTTTAATTAATAATTTTTAGATAAAAATTAAAATGGCTTTTGATAAAAAAGTCATTTTTTTATGCATAAATTTTTAAATTCTAGCATTCTTGTATAGTGCAAGGGGGTGATGCCTATGGAATACACTTGCCCGCTCTGTGGAAACAAAGATCCAAAATATTTTGGTTATCGAAATGGAAAAATATATTGTAGGAGATGTATATCTTTTCATGGAGAAATGGCTTCTAATGAAGTATTTAATAAAATAAATAAAAATTACGAAGCTAATATTAACTACTCTTTAAGTGAAGAACAAGAAGAGATATCTTTAAAAATCTTAGAAGGTTATAAAGAAAAGAAAAATACTTTAGTCTATGCAGTTTGTGGAGCGGGCAAGACAGAATTAGTTTTTAAGGTTATAGAATACGCACTAAAAAATGGAGGACATGTAGGTTTTGCAATACCCAGAAAAGATGTTGTAATTGAGCTTAAAGAAAGACTTGCTAGAACTTTTGATAAAAATAAAGTAATTGCTCTATATGGAGGACACAATAAAGAATTAATTGGTGATATTATTGTCCTTACAACGCATCAATTATATCGTTATGATCATTATTTTGATCTATTAATTTTAGATGAAATTGATGCTTTCCCCTATAAAGACAATCCAACATTAGAAGCATTATTTAAAAGAAGTATTAAAGGAAATTATGTGATGATGTCGGCAACGCCCTCAAAAAGAATTATTGAAGAATTTAACTCCCCGTTTCATCAAATATTAAAACTTTTTCATCGTTATCACAAAAATCCATTACCTGTCCCAAAAGTTAAGATTGAGTTTCTTGTTTTTAAATATATCTTTTTACTTAAAAAATTAAAGGAGTTTATAAAAGAAAATAAACCGACACTCGTATTTGCTCCTACTATAAAAGAAAGTGAAAGTTTATTTTCTTTAGTGCGTATCTTTCTTAAAAACGGAAATGTTGTACATTCAAAAAAAGAAGATAGAGCAGAAATAATATCTGATTTTAGAACTAATAAATACAAATTTTTAATAACTACCTCGGTTTTGGAAAGGGGAGTCACCCTTCCTAATTTACAAGTTATTATCTTTCATAGTGATCATGAATTATATAACGCAAGAGCTTTAATTCAAATTTCTGGAAGAGTAGGTAGGGTAAAAGATTATCCTAGTGGCGAAATAATATATATTGCAAGTAAAAATACAAGAGAAATGGAGGAATCAATTGGAACAATTAAAGGATACAACAAAGATTTGTAAAATCTGTTTTGAACCGATACAGTTCAACAGTTTTCATACTTTACTTAATGATTCTTACGTTTGTTATCGCTGCTTAAAACAGATGAATCCAATTTTTAAAAATTTCAAAATTGATGATGTCAAAGCTTTAGCAATTTATCATTATAATGATTATTTAAGAAAATTAATTTTTCAATATAAAGGGTGTTTAGATTATGAATTAAAAGATATTTTTATAACCCCATACTTAAAAGAATTAAAAATTTTATATAAAAATTATTACATGTTAATTATACCTTCCAGTAAAGAAAAAATTATCGAAAGAGGTTTTAACCATTGCTTAGAAATGTTTAAACCATTAAATTTAAAAATCATCGAACCAATCGAGAAAATTAGGGATGAAAAACAATCGGATAAATCATTTTTAGAACGACAAAAAGTCAAAGAAAATTTAAAATTAGTGAATAAAGAAATAATTAAAAATAAAAAAATTTTAGTAGTTGATGATATATGTACAACTGGCGCTACTTTAAGAGCTGTCGTCAGTTTATTAAAAGAAGCTAAACCAAAGAAAATTAAGATTCTTGTTGTTGCTAAAAGAGACTTTACTAAAAAGGAATTAGAGTTACTTAATGACCCTTCATTTGTCCTAAATTAAGATTATTTGATTACCATTATATATAATGGTAAAATATTTAGGATTTTTTTAAGGTAAGGAACAAAGAAATGGGAAATATTGTTGATAAAATTTTTAGAGTTGATCAAAGAATTTTGAATAAATATAAAAAACAAGCAAAAAAAGTTGAAAGTTATGCCGATGAAATGGCTGCTTTAAGTGATGATCAACTTAAACATAAAACCGTTGAATTTAGAGAAAGACTTGCAAAAGGTCAAACTTTAGAAGATATAAAATTTGAAGCTTTCGCTGTTTGTAGAGAAGCTGCAAGAAGAGTTTTAGGTATGTATCCTTTTGAAGTTCAAATTATTGGTGGTTTAGTCCTTCATGATGGCGAAATCGCTGAAATGAAAACAGGTGAAGGTAAAACTTTAACTGAAACTATGCCTACATATTTGAATGCTCTTGAAGGAAAAGGTGTTCATATTGTTACTGTTAACGAATATTTAGCACAAAGAGACGCTCAAGAAATGGGTCAAATTTATCGTTGGCTCGGTTTAACAACCGGTGTTAATTTACATGCCTTAACAAATCCTGAGAAAAAAGCTGCTCATGCTTGCGATGTTACTTATACAATTAACTCCGAATTAGGTTTCGATTATCTTCGTGATAATATGGCTCCAACAGTTGAACAAAGAGTTTTAAGAGGGCTCAATTATGTTATTGTTGACGAAGCCGACTCTGTTTTAATCGATGAATCTCGTACACCATTAATTATTTCTGGTGGAGCAAAAGCTAGCGCATCACAATATCAAGTCGCTGATAGATTTGTAAAAATGTTAAAAGCTTCAACTATTGTTGATGAAGAATTTAAAAGAAAACATCCTGATTATGTACCAGATGGTGATTATGAAATAGATGTTAAATCAAAATCAGTTAATTTAACTGATAAAGGTGTTGATAAAGCAGAAAGAATGTTTGGAATTAAAAATCTTTATGCTCCTCAATATCAAGAATTAGTTCATAGAATTCACCAAGCATTAAAAGCTAACTATATTATGGGTAGAGACGTTGAATATTTAGTTGATGAAAACCGCGAAATTCAACTTATTGACCAATTTACAGGCCGTGTTTTAAAAGGAAGAGAATATAGTGATGGCTTACAACAAGCAATCCAAGCTAAAGAAAATGTTGAAATTAAAGAAGAAACAACAACTTTAGCAACAATTACTTATCAAAATTTCTTCCGTTTATTCAAAAAATTAGCTGGTATGACTGGTACAGCTAAAACCGAAGAAGAAGAATTTAATAAAATTTACAATATGAAGGTTGTCTGTATCCCAACAAATAGACCTGTCATAAGAAAAGATTTAAATGACTTAGTTTTTGCTAATAAAGCAGCTAAAATGAAAGCTTTAATTAGTGAAGTTAAAAAAGTTCATGAAAGCGGACAACCAATATTAATTGGTACTCCATCAGTTGAAGCAAGTGAAGAAGTTGCTCGTGAACTTGATAAATCAGGTCTTAAATATGAAATGATCAACGCTAAAAACCATGCTAGAGAAGCAGAAATCGTTGCAAAAGCTGGCCAAAAAAATCAAATTACCCTTGCTACTAATATGGCAGGTAGAGGTACTGATATTAAACTTACTCCTGAAACAAAAGCTTTAGGTGGATTATATGTTTTTGGTTTTGAAAGACATGAATCAAGAAGAATTGATAACCAACTTAGAGGTAGAAGTGGACGTCAAGGAGATCCAGGTACTTCAAGATTCTTTGTTTCTTTAGATGATGAATTAATGGTTAGATTCGCTAATGATAACTTAAGAAAATTATTTGAAGGTTTTGGCGATGAACCAATTGATATGCGAATGATGACAAATGCAATCACAAGTGCTCAAAAACGTATCGAAGGTCAAAACTTTGATGTTCGTAAAACACTTCTTGATTATGATGATGTTTTATCTAAGCAAAGACATATTATGTATGCAAAAAGAGATCAAATTCTTTATGCTAAAGATATTACTGAATTGCTCGATGAAACATTTAATGATTGTGGTAAAGCACTTGCAAAACGCGCTACTAATGAAGAAAAAAATGGAGCAATTGATGGAAATTTATTAGCAAAAATTGTTCAACCTCGTTTCTTACCTGACGGAACAATTAAACCATCTGCTTGGGATGATGCTAATGTCGAAGATTGTGCACAAGACTTAACAGATCTTTTAATCGATTCATATTTAAATAAAAAGAAAGTTTGGGATGATCCTGAAACTGTTGAAAAGGTTGAAAGACAAATCACTCTTAGAGTTATTGATAGAAACTGGACACAACAAATTGACAATATGTCTAGATTTAGAGAATCAGTTACTTTAAGAAGTTATGCTCAAACCAATCCATTACAAGATTATGTCAATGAAGGATGGGCATTATTTAGAGAAATGCTTGAAGTTATCTCTCTTGAAGTTGTTTTAAACCTCATGAATATGAGAATCGTTAAGAAAGAAACTCCTAAAGAAGAATTTACTCCAACAATTGATAATTCTGCTCAAGCTGAAGCTCAAAAAGTTGCTGAAGAAACAAAAACTGAAGGATTATCTGTTAGTGTTGAGAAAAAAGATGCTCCAATTGTTTCTAACGTTACTTCTTCAATAAATTCTGAGATGGCTCAATCAAAGACAATCGTTGAAGAAGCAAAAGAAGAAATTAAAAAAGAAACAAATGTAACAGAAAACGAAAATAAAGAAAAAGAGGAAAATGAAAATATCGATCATGCCGCTTTAAATATTTCTGATATTGATAAAGATAAAAAAGCTGCTGAAGAACATAAATACGACGATATTCACACAAATTAATCAAATTTTATGGATTTACTTTTATTACGTAATAGCATTGTTGAAAAGGAAGAGCTACTAAAATCTCTTGGTGGCTCACTTTGACAACGCTAAAATTAATGAACGTATAAAAGAAATTGATGAATTATCTTTAAAAGAAAACTTTTATTCTAATCAAAGAGAAGCAAAAAAATTAATAGATGAAAGAAATAATCTTGTCGAAAATAAAGATACATATCTTTCGTTATTAAAACAAATAACCGATTTAAAACAATTGGCATTTTCAATTAGTGTTGATGATTTTGATATGGCTGAACTCATTTATAGTGAGATTTCGGCCATTTTTTCGTCTATTGATGAATTAAGAAGAAAAGTTTTGTTTAGTGAGGAATATGATTCCTTACCAGCAATTTTAGAAATACATCCTGGTGCAGGCGGAACAGAAGCATGCGATCGGGCTCAAATGCTTTTAAGAATGTATGAAAGATATTGTGAAAGACACCATTTTAAATATTCCGTTATTGATTTTTTACCCGGAGAAGAAGTTGGTGTTAAATCAGTTACTATTCTTATTGAAGGAAAAAATAGTTATGGTTTATTAAATGGAGAAAAAGGTGTTCACCGTTTAGTTAGAATTTCCCCTTTTGATTCAAATAAAAGAAGACATACTTCTTTTGCAAGTGTTAATGTTACACCTAAATTTGACGATAGTATAAAAATTGATATTAATCCAACAGATTTAAAAATTGATACTTTTAGAAGTGGTGGAGCTGGTGGACAAAACGTTAACAAAGTAGAAACGGCCGTTAGAATTACCCATTTACCTAGTGGAATAGTTGTTTCTTCTCAAATTGAAAGAACTCAACTAAAGAACCGAGAAATTGCGATGAATATGCTTAAATCTAAACTTTTTGAATTAGAAGAAAAAAAGAAAAAAGATAAATTAAGCGGTATTATTGGTGAGCAAAAAAATATTGAATGGGGCTCCCAAATTCGTTCTTACGTTTTTTGCCCTTATACCCTTGTTAAGGATAATCGAACCAACTTCGAAACTACCCAAATCGATGATGTAATGGATGGTGACTTAGATAATTTTATTGATGCTTATCTAGAAAGGAGAGTAAAAAATAATGGTTAAAATTAATGATAAAACAAAGAAAATTATTAAACATATATTTAATGTTTTCTTAGTAATATTAGGAACTTTTGTTGTCGCTTTTGGCGCTTCAGTTTTCCTTATTCCATTTGGAATTGTTAGTGGAGGTTTGAGCGGTTTTTCTTTAGTTATTGCTGAATTTCTCCCTCTAGATATTGATATTATTGTAATGATTTTTACTTGGGGTTTATATATTATTGGTCTTATTTTCTTAGGATGGAAATTTTCTCTTAAAACATTAATTTCTTCGATTTTTTATCCAATATTTGTTTCTTTAATTTTAAGAACTGGAATTGGGGAATATTTAGTTTCTCTTTTAATTAATAAAGGTGTTGAAATTAATTCTACAAGCGGCGTTTTAGAGATTTTAAATATTGAAAATCTTGAAGCTGGTAGAATGATAATTTGTGGTTTAATTGGTGGGGCTTTTTCTGGTTTAGGATGTGGAATAACCTTTATTGGAGGAGGTTCAACAGGTGGTTTCGATATTTTAACTTTTATTTTAAATAAATATACGGGGTTAAAAACTTCAATTTCTGCTTTTGTACTTGATGGAATTGTAGTCATTGTTGGATTAATTATTAACGCTGTAAAATACAGCTCAATTGGCTTTATTGCTGGATTAATTGGTATCTTTGCGGCTGTTTTATGCGCGATGATGATTGAATTTATATATGACCGTCAATCTGGAGCTTATTTTGCAGACATTATTACAACTCAAAGTGAAGCAATTAAAAATAGAGTCATTAATGAACTTGATAGAAGTGTTACTATTTATAAAGTTACTGGTGGTTATAGCAATGAAGAAAAAATATGTGTTCGTATTATTTTCTCTCGTGATGAATTATTAAAAGTCAAAGATATGATTGCAGAAATCGATAAAGATGCTTTTATGACTATTGGAGAATGTCAAACTGTTAATGGCGAAGGATTTTCACCATTACATTCAAGTAAAGACAATAGTATTTCAAAATTAAAGAAATTAAGAAAGAAGTATAAAAAGAAAGATGAATAAAGAATTTGAATTAGTATCAAAATTTAAACCAACTGGTGATCAGCCAAATGCTATTAAAGAACTTGTAAATGGTCTTGATCAAGGTAAAAAGTTTCAAGTTTTACTAGGCGCCACAGGTACTGGTAAAACTTTTACGATGGCTAATGTAATTTTAAAAACTCAAAAGCCTACTTTAATATTAGTTCATAATAAAACTTTAGCTGGTCAACTTTATCAAGAAATGAAGGAACTTTTTCCTAGTAATAGAGTCGAATATTTTGTTTCAAATTTTGATTTTTATCAACCGGAAGCCTATGTTGTTTCAAGCGATACCTATATTGAAAAAACAGCGATGATGAATGAAGAAATCGAAATGATGAGAGTTAGCGCTGTTAATTCAATTGTTTCAAGAAGAGACACAATTGTTGTTGCTTCGGTTGCTTCGATTTATGGTTTAACCGATCCAGAAGAATATAAAAAATTAATTTTTGAAGTAAGAGTTGATGAAGAAATTGATGTTAAAGCTTTTTATAAAAAATTAATTGATTCCCAATATAAAAGAAATGATATTGACCTTGCTCCAGGAAGATTTAGAGTAAGTGGAGATACTATTTCTGTCATGGGAGCTGATGATAAAGATAGTTATATAAGAATTGAGATGTTTGGTGATACTGTTGATGGAATTTATAAAGTAACTTATTTAAACGGTGAAATTTTAGAATCCTATAAAGTTTATAATTTTTTCCCTGCCTATGACCACGCATCAACAAAAGAAAGAATTAATCTTGCTTGTGATAGAATTTTAAAAGAACTTGATGAAAGAATCGCTTATTTTAAAAATGAAGGAAAACTTTTAGAGGCTGAAAGAATAGAGTTAAGAACAAGACAAGATGTTGAATCTTTAAAAGAATTTGGAATGTGTCCTGGAATTGAAAATTATTCACGTCATATTGATGGAAGAAAAGAAGGGGAAAAACCTTTTTGTTTAATGGATTATTTCCCAAAAGATTATTTGATGATTATCGATGAATCTCATGCTACTATCCCACAAGTTAGAGGTATGTTTAATGGTGATAGAAGTAGAAAAACTACTCTTGTTGAATATGGTTTTCGTCTTCCAAGTGCATTAGATAATAGACCTTTAAATTTTGATGAATTTCAAAACGAATTTAATCAAGTGATTTTTACAAGTGCGACGCCTGGAGATTATGAACTTGAAAAAACTCATAATAAATTTGTTGAGCAAATTATTCGTCCAACAGGGTTATTAGATCCGCAAATACTTGTAAGATCTTCCTTAGGTCAAATTGATGATTTAGTTTTTGAAATCGAAGAAAGAATAAAAAGAAATGAAAGAGTCATGGTTGTTACTTTAACAATTAGAATGGCTGAAGATTTAACTAAATTCTTAAAAGAAAAAGGTATCAAAACAGTCTATTTACATAGCGAGTGTAAAACTTTAGAAAGAACTGAAATAATTTATCAATTAAGAAAAGGGAAATACGATTGTTTAGTTGGTATTAATCTTTTAAGAGAAGGATTAGATATCCCAGAAGTTTCCTTAATTGCAATTTTAGATGCCGATAAAGAAGGATTCCTTAGAAGTGAAAGAAGTTTAATTCAAGTTGTTGGAAGAGCAGCAAGAAATGAACATGGTGAAGCAATAATGTATGCTGATAACATGACTGATTCAATGAAAAAATGTATTGATGAAACAAATCGAAGAAGAAAAATTCAAGAAAAATATAATGAAGAAAATGGAATTATTCCGCAAACTATCATTAAACCAATTGTTTCGCCAATTCACGCTATTACTCATGAAGATAATAAATTTGATATAAAAGAAAAAGATACTAAGTTAACTAAGAAAGAAATTGAAATGAAGATCAAAGAAGTTGAAAGCGAAATGAAAAAAGCGGCAAAAGTATTTGATTTTGAAAAAGCTATTGAACTTAGAGAAATATTATTTACTTTAAAAGATAGCTTGAAGTAACACTTTAAAAGATAGCTTGAAGTAAAAGTGTTTGTTATTTAACAATGTGAATGCAAAAAAGGTGGTTAAATAAAACCATCTTTTTTATATTTAAATTATGTCCTTCGTTTGTAATACCAATGATAGCAAGGAGGTTAAAATGTCAAAATATAA
>CASEKC010000005.1 GCA_949288485.1 uncultured bacterium
AAAACTTGGACTAAATAGAAAGGACAAGTATGCACAGAATAGAAGAAATTGAAAAAGCATTAAATTTATTAGATACCTATGATGGACAATTATCTAAGATTGCAAGAGCATTAGGGATTAATCGCTATACATTAAGATCTTGGAGAGATAAAAGAAAAAAAGTCTGCACACCCTTAGAAGTTCTAAGTTTGTATCAGACATGTCGTTCTAATATGGTGATCCGCCGGAGACTCGAACTCCGGACCCACTGATTAAGAGTCAGTTGCTCTACCAACTGAGCTAGCGGACCATTTTTCATTTAATCTTTATTTAGTGCCTAATAAATATATCAAAATTTATTAGAAAAATAAAGATTAAATGAACTATATGAAATAAGACTAGTTATTAGAATCTTTTTTCTTATAAGAGAATAAACTTCTTTTATTAATTAAGAAATCTTCACCTAAAATGTGAATTTGTTCAGTTTCTCCAACAATACCTGTTGATAAAGTAATAGTATCAATATTATTAAAACCTAAAGAATGATAAAGTTTTAATGCTTTATCATTAGAAGGGTTAACTTCAATTTGAACTCTACCTTGAGAAGGTAAAATTATTTTTTTAATTTCTTCTAATGCTAATGAGCCAAGACCTTTGCCTCTAAATTCTTTTTTGACAAAAAGGTATTCAATATTGTTGTTATAACCATATTTTTCATTAACATAGATGAAGCCGGCAATTTTTTCATCTGACATTATTAAATAAGAATAACATTTTGGATTTAATAAACGACGAATATCCTCTAAAATATCCGCTTTTGTAGCATCATAAAGTTGGGTAGTCCAAAAATCTTTTAACATTAATTGCAACTCTTTTAAATCATCTAATTCGATAGCTTTTAAATAACCATTCATTTTTTTATATCCTCCTTCTTAATACTCTTTACAATCTTAACATATTAAAAATTGACTTTCTAATTTAGTGATAAAATTTGATACATTGTAATTTTTGTTAAAACGTGAAAACTAAATAGAAGGATAAAAAAAGTAATTTAATAAAAATAGTCTAATCAATATTTCCACGTGGAAATAAGATTAGACTTTTATAATTTTTGTTATAAATTTTAGAAACTAGTTTTTATTACTATTATCTTCATTATTACTCTTTTTTCTTATTATTAAGTATCTAATTAAAATAATTAGTAAGAAAATAATGGCTAAAGCAAGAGATACATAAGCAATAATTCGAGGTGTCGTAAGATAATCAAATCCTTCATTAGTTTCATTACTAACTTCATTAAATATAGTAAATAAATTTATTAAATAATTATTTAACTTCATATAATTCTCCGTTTTCTAACTTATAAGTTATATCTGCAATTTTAGATGTTGAATCTTTATGAGTAATGATGATAATACTCATATCTTTTTTAATAGTTTTTAATGAATTTAAGAATAATACTTCATTTTCTAAATCTATATTGGCAGTTGGTTCATCTAAAAGTAATAATTTAGGTTTTCTTAAGATAACTCTAGCTAATCCTAATCTTTGTTTTTCTCCTAAAGAAATATTTAATTTTTGAGGATCTATAACAGTATTTAAATTATCTTTTAAAGAAAATACAAAATTATATATCGATGCTTTCTTTAAAGCATCGATAACTTCATCATTACTTGCATTTAAAGATGCAATTTTTAAATTATTTAAAATAGTATCATTAAATAAATAGGTAGATTGTGAAAACATAGTAACATTATCAAGTAATGATGAAGTATTAATTTTATTAATAGATATATCATTATATTTAATCATGTTGTAATCACTAACTTTATAATATCTTAATAATAATTTAAGTAATGTTGATTTTCCTATTCCAGATTCACCTTTAATAACAATTATTTTATTTTCATTTAAATTTAAAGATAAATTAATATTTTTTAAAACTTCTTTATCATCTTTACTATATTTAAAAGATAAATTAGAAACATTTAAAGAATTATACTCAAAGTTAACTCCATCTTTAACTTCATTTAAAGAAGGTTTTTCATCAAGTAAATCTAATATTCTATTTCCACTTGAAAATGTTTGAACAAGATTTAAAGGTAGGGCACTTAAAGCGACCAAAGGACCAAATGAAGATAAAGCAATAACTACACCAATTATTAATTCATAAGGTTTTATATATAAAGATAATGATGATGAATAAGTATTAATTAAAAAAGTAACTAAAATTATTGTTAATGCAGAAAGAATAATCATTGAAGAAGAAATTGCTTTAAATATTGATGCTTTATTATTTGATTTAACACGTTTTTTATCTAAAGAAGATGATTTTTCATCAATATTTTTACTTTTTTCATCTACTTTATTAAAGAATTTTAATTCTTTTATTCCTTTTAAAGCATCTAAAAAGAAAGAATTAAAAGATGCAAGTTCATAACGATAACTTCTACCATCTTTTTCTAAAACTTTATAAGAAATGAGAGGAATAACGACTCCAACAACTATATAAAAGAAAAGTAAAACAAACGATAAAACAAAATTTGTAACAATTCCTAAAATAGTTAAATTAACTATGCTAACTATTAAAGCAATCAAAGTAGGAGAAACAGTATGAGCATAAAAAACTTCTAAAGTTTCAATATCAGCGGTAATCATTTCCATCATATTGCCTTTTTCTTTATCATCAATATCGCTTATTGATAAACTTTCTAACTTTTTAAATACTTTATGACGGATAATCGCTAAAATTTTAAAAGCAATATAATGGTTTGAATATTGTTCAAAATAACGAACAACTCCTCTTAATATTCCACAAACTACGATAATAATTAATAAAGCTATAAAAGAAATTCCAATTTCTAAACCAAGTAAAGAAGCAAGAGCAATAATACTTAAAGTTGAAATTGAAACTGCAAGTAAATTACCTATCGCCCCATTTAAAACAGCTAAAAATAAAACAAAAATAAATTTATCGACTAATTTTAAAAGAGAAAGAATAACTTTAAAAACACTTCTTTTTTTCATAAATTAAAGTAATCCTCCTTCTTTTTGAAGTTCATAAATCTTTTTATATTCATCATTTTTCTTTATTAATTCATCATTTTTTCCACTAATTAAACGATGTGATGAATCAATAAAGAAAATTTCATCAGCATTAATAATATTTTTAAATGAATGAGAAATAAAAAGTATTATTGAATCTTTTTTTAAAGAATAAATAATTTCTCGAATAACATCTTCACTTTCTTTATCAATTGATGAAGTCGCTTCATCAAAAATATAAAAATCTCTTTTTTTAACAAGATTTATTGCTAAAATTAATCTTTGTTTTTCTCCTCCGCTTAAATTAGAAGAATCTTCTTTAATCTTATAATTTATTCCTTCTTTGTTATTTTTAACTAAATAATCTAACTTTACCATTTTTAAATATTTAATTATTTCTTCTTCACTTATGTCTTCTTTAATTAATTTAAAATTATTTAAAATAGTATCGTTAAATAGATAAGAATCATAAGAAATATAACAAATATTTTCATAATATGAAGTTAATTTAATCTTATCAAAATCAAGATCATTGATTTTGATAATTCCTTCATCTATTCTTTCATCTTTAGTCAATATTTTAGTTAAAGAAGATTTACCACTTCCTGATAAACCAACTAATCCATAAAGATTATTTTTTCTTAAAGAAAAACTAACATTATCTAAAACAAGTTTAGGATTATCATCTTTATATGAAAAAGAAACGTTAGTTAAATTTACTTTATCAATTGATGATAAGAAGATATCTCCTTCAACAATATTTTCTTTATTTAAAATATCTAATATTTTATTTCCAGCAGTTTCTCCATTCATTGCCATATGGAAAGCACTACCTAAACTTCTTAAAGGTAAAAAGAATTCCGCTCCAACTAAAATAATAAAAATAACTAAATAAAATGAATCAATTAAATAATTATTATAATAACAATAAAGCGAAACAACTATTCCAATAGCACTTCCTCCATAAGCAACTAAATCCATAATTGTTGTTGAAAATAGCTGCATTATTAAAACTTTCATTGTTATTTTTCTAAATTCTTCATTATTATCATCAAGTTCTTTTCCTTTAAGTGAAGAAGCTTTAAAAAGTTTAAGTTCTTTTAAACCATTTAAACAATCTAAAAAAGAACCCCCCATTTTAATATATTTATCCCAATAAACATTAAATATCTTTTTAGCGTATTTACTCATTAAGATAATTGATAAAGGAATAAGCGGAATACAGATTAAAAAGATAATTGCGACAATATAATTTATAAATAAAAAGATAATAAATAGAATAATTGGCGCAATTAAAGCATAAAAAAATTGAGGAATATAAACAGTATAATATAAATTTAATTGTTCAATTCCTTCTACACCTAGTTGAGAAATTTCACTAACTCTCATTTTTGAAGTTTTAATTAATTTATTAAATAAACTACTTCTTAACTTAATTAATATTTTAGAGGCAAAATTATTAATAATTCTATCTACAAAAATAGATAGAATTATTCTAATTATTAATACTAATAATACTGATAATATCGAGAATATTATCATATTAGATATATTATTAGATAAAGAAGAAATATCAAAAAAGAATGATAAAGTATAAATAAATAAGGAAGTAATAGCTAAAGATAAAAATAAAAGAATTATGTTTAAAATAACAATATAAACAATATAAATCTTATTTTTACCTAATAATTCAACTAACCTTCTATTAATCATATTAAAAAATAAATATAAATATTAACTATTCTTCATCAACAACAATTTTATTTTTATTAACCTTTTCTTTTTCAAGATCAATATTTTTTCTTAATTTTAAATAAGTTTTACGATCAACAGTTTTAATTTTAAAAATAAAATATGAATATTTTAAAATTATTAGAATAAGCAAAATAATTGAAACAGTTAAATTATTTACAATAAACATTGTCATAACAAGCATTAAACTAACAAAAGAAAGTAAAATCATTTCTCCATAAATTGTCATTACCTTATTTTTAGAAAAATTTTCTAAATATTTTTTATAAATTTTCGACGCTAAAAACCAATCATTAAATCTTTTAGATCCTTTCATAAAGAAAAAAGATGTTAAAAGTAAAAATGGAGTTGTAGGAATAATTGGAAAGATAATTCCAACTACACCAATTCCTAAAAATATAAATCCTAAAATAATACAAACTATACGAAGAATTTTTGATTTAACCATATATTAACTACCTTCTTTTTTATTAATCATCTTTTTATTTTTCTTAGATTCAATAACGTGTTTTATTGCAATTATTGGATGATAAAGTAATATCCTTGGCCCGCTATAACGCATAACTTCTTTAATTAATTCTTTATGAACTTTATCGTAACAATGAATTTTACAATTTGAACAAAAAGGTTTTTTATCTTTAAAAGGACATAAAGATAAACGATAAGCACAATATTTTTTTAAATCTTCTTTTTCTACCCTTTTTGAGATATCTTTTTTAATTTTCTTTTTGTAATAAATGTCGATCATTAAATCGACAACTTCTTTTTCTTTATAAATCTTCATAAAAATTACTGTTAGTTAAATCTAACAAGAGTATCTTATTATAAAAGTTAGTTAAAGGCAACAAAAAATGTAAGTTATTGCTAACTTTATTTATATTTAATAAATATAAATATTTACACGCGAAAACTTTAATAGTGACAAATAATACTATATTATAAAAAATCTATAAAAATTCTTTCACGTGAAAAATACTTATTTGATACTAATTCGATACTACTTTTTGACTTAAAATTACTTATTAAAAGGTATAAAAATCTATCTTAAAAAATCTTTAAATTCTTAACAAAAAATTAATAAACAAAAAAATATTTTTTGATGTATCATAATAGATGTTAGTGCTTAAAAGCATTCGGATTTTAAAAACCCTTTAATAATATAAAATTATTAAAAAGTTGTTTTTATTACCATCAATTTATTTTATGAAAATAGCTGGAATTCAAAAACTTACATTACTCGATTTCCCAGGCCTTATGGCAGCAACAATATTTACAAATGGATGTAATTTTATGTGTCCATTTTGTCATAATAGCGCCTTAGTTATCGATTCTTCTTTAAACGAATTATTGAATGAAAAATATATTTTTGAATTTTTAGAATCAAGAAAAGGTAAATTAGATGGAATATGTATAAGTGGAGGTGAGCCACTTCTTCAAGAGGATTTAATCGAATTTATTAAAAAAGTTAAGGAAATGGGTTATAAAGTTAAACTTGATACTAATGGTTACTTATTTCCTAAACTTAAAGAAATAATTGATTCTAAACTAATTGATTATGTAGCAATGGATGTTAAAAATTCATTAGATAAATATCCTTTAACATGTGGATTAACTTCACTATTAACAGATAATATTTTAAAAAGTATCGAATATTTAAAAGAAAACCATGTTGATTATGAATTTAGAACAACAATTGTTAAAGAATTACATGATTTTAACGATATTAAAGAAATCGGAAAGCTATTAAAAGGTGCTAAAAGATACTATCTTCAACAATTTGAAGATAGTCAACATAATATTAAAAAGGGATATTCTTCACATGATAAAGAAACCCTAATTAATTATAAAAACTATTTAAATTCAATAAATATTTATACAGAAATTCGTGGTATTTAAAGAAAGGAGAGATTATGTATAAGGTCATAAAAAGAGATGGCAAGATAACATCATTTGACATTAACAAAATATCAAATGCAATTTCACTTGCATTTGATAGTGTTTCAAGAGCACATGAAAAAACTCAAATTGATTTACTTGCTCTTCTAGTTACATCTAAATTTGATTCTAAAATCAAAAATGGATTTATCGCAGTTGAAGATATCCAAGATTTAGTCGAAGAAACATTAATGGAAAGTGGATTTGCTGATGTTGCTAAATCTTACATTCTTTATAGAAAGAAAAGAGAATCAATTAGAAACATTAAAGCAACTACTTTAGATTATAAAAAGACTGTTGATCAATATTTAGATTCAATCGATTGGAGAGTTAAAGAAAATTCAACTGTTACTTATTCAATCGGTGGCCTTATTTTATCAAATAGTGGTGCAATTACTGCTAATTATTGGTTACATGAAATTTATGATAGTGAAATAGCTGATGCTCATCGTAACGCTGATATTCATATTCATGATTTATCAATGTTAAGCGGATATTGTGCTGGATGGAGTTTAAAACAATTAATTAAAGAAGGACTTGGCGGAGTTAGAGGAAAAATTACTTCTGCTCCTGCAAAACATTTAGCTACTTTATGTAACCAAATGGTTAACTTCTTAGGAATTATGCAAAACGAATGGGCTGGTGCTCAAGCTTTCTCTTCTTTTGATACTTATCTTGCTCCTTTTGTTAGAGCTGATAACTTAACTTATGAAGAAACCAAAAAATGTATTGAATCTTTCGTTTTTGGTCTTAATATTCCTTCAAGATGGGGTACTCAAGCTCCATTTACAAATATCACACTCGACTGGGTTGTTCCACCAGATTTAGCTGAAGAATATTGTATAGTTGGTGGAAAACTTATGGACTTTAAATATAAAGACTGTAAGAAAGAAATGGATATGATTAATAAAGCATTCCTTGAAACAATGATTGAAGGCGATGCTAATGGTCGTGGTTTCCAATATCCAATTCCTACATACTCAATTACAAGAGATTTTGATTGGAGCGAAACAGAAAATAATAAATTATTATTTGAAATGACCGCTAAATATGGTACTCCTTACTTCTCAAATTATATCAACTCTGATATGAAACCAAGTGATGTTAGAAGTATGTGCTGCCGTTTAAGACTCGATTTAAGAGAATTAAGAAAAAAGAGCGGAGGATTCTTTGGAAGTGGCGAATCAACAGGAAGTGTTGGTGTTGTAACAATTAATCTTCCTAGAATTGCATATCTAGCAAAAGATAAAGAAGATTTCTATGCCCGTTTAGATAAATTAATGGATATTTCGGCTAGAAGTTTAAAAATTAAAAGAGATGTTATTACTAAACTCTTAGATGCTGGATTATATCCATATACAAAACACTATTTAGGAACATTTAAAAATCACTTTTCAACAATTGGACTTGTTGGAATGAATGAAGTTGGTTTAAATGCTAAATGGTTAGGAAAAGATTTAACTCATAAAGAAACTCAAGATTTTGCTGTTGAAGTTTTAAATCATATGAGAGATAGACTTATTAAATATCAAGAAGAATATGGTGATTTATATAATCTTGAAGCAACTCCAGCTGAATCAACTTCTTATCGATTAGCAAAACACGATAAAGAAAAATATCCAGATATTAAAACAGCTACAAGTGATGCAAACACTCCTTATTACACTAACTCTTCTCATCTTCCAGTTTCTTATACTGATGATGTATTTAGTGCATTAGATGTTCAAGATAGACTTCAAACTTTATATACTTCTGGAACCGTTTTCCATACCTTCTTAGGTGAAAAATTACCAGATTGGAAAGCCACTGCTGCTTTAGTTAGAAAGATTGCTGAAAATTATCGTCTTCCTTACTATACAATCTCTCCAACATATTCAGTATGTAAAGATCATGGTTATATTGCTGGAGAAGTTTATGAATGTCCACATTGTCATAAACCAACAGAAGTTTATTCTCGCATTACTGGTTATTATCGTCCAGTCCAAAACTGGAATGCTGGTAAAACTCAAGAATTTAAAGAAAGAAAAACTTATAACATTAATAACTCAGTTTTAAAACACCAGGGTGTTTTAAAAGAAGAAAACTTAACTTCTTCTATTAAAAATGATGAAGCTAAAGTTAATAATGAAGTTAAGTTAGAAACAGTTAATAATGAATCAACAAATAATGAGAATAAATTTAAATTATTTGTAACATCTACTTGTTCTAACTGTAAAATGGTTGAAGAAATCTTAAAAGAAAAAGATATTTCTTTTGAAGAAATCGATGCAACTAGTAATCAAGATTTAGTTAATAAATATAATGTTATGAGTGCTCCTACTTTAATCGTTAATAATAATGGTAAAGAAGAAGCAATTACTTCATTATCAAATATTGTTGATTATATCGATAATATTAAATAAAAATTATAAATATAAAAATATGGCTTATCTATGATTCAAATAGATAAGCCATTTTTATAGAAAAATTTTTAAATTATTCAATTTATTTAGGTAAAAATTCATAAATTAAAACACTTTTAATAAGATAGAGTAATTCTTTTTTGCCTAAATGCTTAATGTATCTTTTAAGATCTTGGCGTGTTATTTTTGCATCTTTTATAAATTCTATTAACCTAGGTTTGTTTTCTTGGATCTCATAATCAGGTAAAAACTTAATCACTCTAAAAAACATTACTTTATAATAGTTGTCTTTATTTATAGTAAAATCAGCTTTTCTAATAATTGCTTTCCTTTTATTAATTTGAACTATTCTTTTTTTGCTGAAATTTTATTAGTTAAAACTTCTATAACAAAAGGCATTTGATTACATAATCCCATCATATTTAAAAGAGTAAGATGATCATAAATACCAAACTCTTCTTCTCCATTTGATACATATTTTTTATAAATATAAATTTCAAAAGGCATACTTAAAATACCAAATTGAGTCTTTTCTGGAATATAATAAACACCTTTTACATAACGAGTAATTTTTCCTTCTTTTTCTTACTTTTGAATAAGTTGATTAACATTTTTATCTTTAAATTCTTCTTTTTCTTTTAATTCGGATAAAAAAAGGTGTCCTATAACCATAATTTGTTACTAAGTAGGAATAAAGGTCCATTTTTATACCTCCAAATTTTCACATTAATAAGTAATCTAAATAAAATTTATTGTTCAAACTATATTTTTATATATTTAACATAGTTAAATATATAAAAATATTATCAATTGTCAAGAGAATCGCTAAAAATACCTTAAATTATTTATTAAATCTACTCAATAAGAATAAAATTGTCATTATTTAATCAAATTTAAAATATTTATCACTCTTTAATATAGATTCCACTTTTAAAAATCGTATAATTTTAATACAAGCAGGTATTAAAATTATGGATATAAAAGAAATAAATAATAAAATAATTGAACTACAAGATAAAAAAACTTCCTTTTTAAAAAGATTTAAAATAAATAAAGAAGTTAGTGTATTATATGAAAAAAGAAATTTATTATTAACTAATGAAAATAAAGAAAATGTAACAAAAGAATTAGATGAAATATTAAAAAATGCTTCTTTAAATGAATTAAATAATTTTATAAGAAATCATGAAGATTATTATGGAAAAACATTTGTTAATGAATATCAAGATTTAGATCCAACAATAAAAGAAATTATTTATTATTTATATTTATTAAAATATGTTCCTTTAGATATAAATAAAAAAGAAAAAGTAAAAGATTTACTTTTTCATGCTAAAGGAGATTTTTCTTCTTACTTATTAGAAAATAAAAGTGTAACTAAATTAACAAATTATATTATGAATAAATCTATGGAAATATTTAAAGATCAAATTAAAAACTTTGATACAATCGATCATTTCCTTCTTTATGATATATTTAAAGATTAATTTATTATTTATAAATTACCAATCCTTCTTTCTTAATTAATTTTTCATTTATATCAAATGAAGATGATAATAATATTTTCTTATTATCATCTAATAATGAAGATATATTGATATCTTCATTATTTAAATTAATTAATTCATTAATAATTATTTCATTATTATTAAATTTATTATAAATAGTAACTTTTAATAATTTATATTCTTTTAAATATACTAATTTAAAAGAATAATCTTCATTATTAAGATCTAATTTTTTATGAATATCAATTAATGATTTAATAAAAATAAATCTAGCTTTATCCCGTTTTGTTTCATCCCAAATAAACATTTTTCGACAATCTGGATCATTATTTCCATCCATCCCAATTTCATCTCCATAATAAATCATTGGAATACCTGGATATAAAAATAAAAGTGAATAACCAATTAAGGCTAGATTTTCATTTTTATTACAATCATTAATAAATCTAGCTTTATCGTGAGATGAAACTAAATTAAGAGAATTATGTAAAGAAGCATCTTTATATCTAACAAGTAAAGTGTTAATTCTATTAACAAATTCTTCTTCATTTATTCTTTTAAATCCTAAAAGATCAATTAAAGCACTTGTAAAAGGATAATTCATCACACTATCAAATTCACTATAATCATCAAGTGAAAGATGAGCATTATGCCAGTTTTCATTAATTAAAAAGATATTTTCATCTTCTTTTTTTAAAGCAAATCTTAATTTTTTAAAGAAGGTATGAGCTATTTCATCAGCAACATCAAGTCGATAACCATCAATCTTATATTCTTTTAAATAATGTTTACAAATATTAATAACGTATTCTTCTACTTCTTTATTTGATAAATTTAGTTTAGGCATATATTTAGCAAACCCAAAAGTTTCATAATTAATATTATCTAAATCTATTTTTTCATCATTATTATGAATTATAAACCAAGAATAATATTTGCTTTGTTTTCCATTCTTTATAACGTCTTCAAAAATAGGTGAATAATATGCAATATGATTAAAAACTCCATCTAAAATAATTAAGATATCTCTTTTATGAGCTTCTTTAATTAATTCTTTTAAAGTAGTTTCATCTCCAAAATCTTTAGCTATCTTATAGTAATCATAAGTTTCATATTTATGATTACTATAAGATTCAAAGATTGGAGTTAAATATATTGCATCTATTCCAAGTTCTTCTTTTAAATAATCTAATTTTTTTGTGATACCTTTTAAATTACCACCTGCAAAAGTATTAGAAGTTATCTTATCATTTTCTCCCCATAAAACATTTATTTTATCATTTATAACTCGATTATCTTCTTTTTCACCATCATAAAATCTATCAACAAAGATTTGATAAAATATACGCTTGTTAAACTTTTTATTAGTTTTAACTATATCTATTTTATTTATATAAGGAAGTTGAAAATAATCAAAATCACATTTATCGAATTCATATTCTTCATTAACTAATATATTATTTTCACTATAATAATAAAAATTATTATCATTATCGATTATTTTAAAGATATATCCTATTCTTACATCATCTACTTTTAAATAAATATAATAATAATCATGATATTTAGTAGAAATTTTATTTTTAATTTCTACTAAATATCTTTCTTTTTTAAATAGGTATTTTGAGTTATATAAAAGATAAATATTTTTAATATTATCATCTCTTTTAGTTTTTAATATTATTTTTACTATTTTTTCTTTTATAGCATATGAATAATTTGATTCAGCTTCATGATGTAATGCACTTAAATCCATATAAATATTTCTTCCTTTTAATATAAATATTTTAAACATTAGAAATTATATAGAAAAAAGTTAGGTATTTTAATTATTTTTTTAGATAAATGTTAAAAAAAGAGACAGTTTTATTGATAAATTCAATGTTTTAAATGGATTAAGCGATGATTTTAAGATAAATTTGTATTATATTTTATTTATGAATGAAAAAATTAATTCAAGCTATGAAAATTTAACTAAAGAAATTTATAAATCAATCGAAGATTATAAATTTATTTATAACGATAAAACTAAAGGAAAAGAAGTTTTAAGTTCAATTACCCTAAATCTTTCAAGATGTGATGAGTTTTTGTTTTCAGTTGCTTTTATAACTGATGATGGTCTTGCTAAATTAAAATTGATCTTAAAAGAAATCGCAAATAAAGGAATAAAGGGAAAAATTATAACTACTAACTATTTAAATTTTACTAACCCTAAAGCTTTAGAAGATTTAGAAAAATTGCATAATATCGAAGTTAGAATGTATTATGTTCCTTCAGGTAAAGGAAATATTGGCCTTCATACTAAAGGTTATATATTTAAAAAAGACGATAAATACGACATTATCATTGGTTCTTCAAATATTACTCAAAAAGCTTTAACTTTAAATAAAGAGTGGAATCAACTTGTTTCATCAACAAAAGATTCTTTAATCGTTAAAGAAGTTTTAAATGAATTTAATGAAATGCGGGTAAATTCAAAACCTATAAATGAAATTATTGAACAATATAAAATTGATTATAAAAACAATTTGATATTGCGAAAAAAAGAAGATAAATGCCAAATATTAGAAAAACCAAAACCAAACTCAATGCAAATAATGCATATTAATAATTTAAATAGACTAATTTTTGAAGGAAAAACAAGAGCTCTTTTAATATCGGCTACTGGAACTGGAAAAACTTTCGCATCAGCTTTTGGAATTAAATACTTAAATAAATCTTTACTTAATGTTAAAAAACTTTTATATGTTACTCATCGAGAAAATATATTAAAAGCAGCCTTAAATACATTTAATTATGTCTTTGAAAATAAGATAAAATGTGCACTTTTTACCGGAAATAACAAAGATATTTCTGATGCTGATTTTATTTTTGCAACAACTGCTCTCATACAAAAAGAAGAGATTTATAAGAAATTTCCTCCTAATTATTTCGATTTTATTATTGTTGACGAAGCCCATCGTATTGGTGAAAACAAATATCAAGGATTGCTTTCTTATTTTAAAACAAAATTTTTACTCGGGATGACTGCAACACCAGATCGTACAGACGGTTATAACTTATATGATTTTTTTGATTACAATAAAACATATGAAATTCGTTTAAGAGATGCTCTTGAAGCCAATATGCTTGCACCTTTCAATTATTTTGGAATATCCGATATCATAGTTGATGGAAAACCTCTTGATACTTTAGATATAAACGTTTTAACATGCGACGAACGAGTCAAACATATTATCGAAGAATCAACCTATTATGGAGCTTCTGGTAAAAGAATTAAATGTTTGATGTTTGTTAATTCTATTGAAGTTGGACAAATTATTGCTGAAAAACTCAATAAATTAGGTTTTAAATCTAAATTTTTAGATGGGAGAGACAGTCCTGAAGTTCGTGAACAAGCTATGAACGAACTATCTGAAGATGATATTATCAATAAACCTTACTTAACCTACTTAATTACAGTAAATATTTTTAATGAAGGTATCGATATTCCTCCAGTAAATCAAGTTATTTTATTAAGACCAACTGAATCTTCAATTGTTTTTATTCAACAAATTGGTAGAGGTTTACGTTTATATCCTGATAAAGATTACGTAAATATTCTTGATTTTATTGGAAATTATGAAAATAACTATTTAATTGCTTCTGCTTTTAATAACGGTAAAGAAAATAAAGATGGCGATGCAAAAGCGGTTAATAGTTTACTTCCAGGTGTATCAACCATTCAATTTGATGAAATTTCTCGTTCTTTAATCTATAAATCTATTGATAAAGCATTAATAAATTCAAAAAGATATATTTATGAAAAATATAGAAATTTCAAAAATAGTCTTGGCCATATTCCTTCTTTATCTGAAATTGAAAAAGATTCTTCTATTGATACAGATGTTTTCTCTGATTCAACAATATATTCATCTTATTATAAATTTTTAGTCGAAAAGAAAGAAATTTATAGTATTTTTAATGAAAATGAAACAAAAATTATTAATTATTTATCAATTTATATTGGTCGTGCTAGAAGATCTATTGAGGCTAGAGTACTTAAAACATTGTTAAATAACGACTTTTATGATGTTTCAAATTTAAACAAAAATAAAATTGAATCAATTCTTTCAATTTTAGACAAAGGTTTTGCAACAAAAAATGAAAGCGCAAATCTTATTCATTTAAATAACGATAAATTTTATAAAACTACATATTTCGAGAAATTATTAAATAATGATTTATTTAAAAAATATCTAGAAATGTTTATAGATTTTGTTCTTTTTAAAAATAAAGAATTTTATAATTCAGAAGATGAATTTGTTCTTTATCAAAGATATACACGTAGAGATGTTTGCCAGCTAATAAATCATACTAAAAATGAAGAAGGAACGATTTTTGGATATAAATTATTTAAAAATTTAAAAGTTCTTCCTTTATTCATTTCTTATCATAAAGATCCAACTAACACTTCAGCTATAGATTATGAAGATCAGTTTTTGGATGAAGAAAAACTTATTTGGTTTTCAAGAAAACCAAGAAATTTAAATTCAAAAGAAATTATTGATATTTTAAATTTAAATGATGATCTAGAGGGCAGATTTGAAGTTTTTATTCAAAAAACTAGTCCGTCTTTAAGCCTTGAAGACGAAAAATCTTTTACTTATTTTGGAAAAGCAAAAATAATTAATAAAACTCAAACTACAACTAAGAATGGAAAAGATGTTGTAAAATTCCTTTTAAAATTAGAAACTCCTGTAAAAGAAGATATTTATTCTTATTTTATTACTCCTGTTGAGTAGAAAAATATTCACGAATTAAAGGTAAAACTTTAACATCTGCAGGTAAAAAATCTACTTTATCAAGTTCGTTAATATTAACGAACTTTTTATCTTCATGTTCATTTAAATTAAAGTTTTTCGATAAAAATCTAGCTAAAAAGCAATGCATTGTTAAATGAAAGGTAGGATAATCATGTTCAATTGTTCCTAAAAAATGAAAAGGATCGATATCAGCAGACATTTCTTCTTGAATTTCTCTTTTTATACATTCTTCTTTTGTTTCGTTTTTTTCAATTTTTCCTCCAGGAAATTCCCACCAATCTTTAAATTCTCCATATCCTCTTTCAACAGCTAAGATTTCATTTTTATCATTTAAAATTATTGCTGCACAAACTTCTATATTTTTCATAATTCGTTTAATTAATATATCCCTTCAAGAGTTATATTATATTTCCTAGTATCAAAAGTTTCAAAAACATCATTAAAGATTTCTTGTTCTTCATCACTTAATTCTTCAAAAGGAAATACTATTTTAAAGTTAAATTTAAAAATGTCTTCCATTTTTAAATTTAATTCTTTAAAAGCTTCTACTTCTTTTATAGAAGCAATTAACATTCTTTCATGTAAGACATGTCCTACATAAACTAAATACTGTAATAACATATCTTTAAATTTATGAACATTATTAATAAAAAAACTTAAATCAGTTTTATTAATACTTGTAACAACTATTAAATTATTTCTATTTTCGTTATCTTTACTATCAATTAAGGCTCTTATTTTAAAAGAATCATTACTTTCTTTATTTAATATTTTTGTATAAGTTTTTATTAAAAGACTTTCGTCTTTATTAAAAACTTTTACAAAAAGGTATGTAAAAACTAGTTTAGATACATAAGGTAGATCTATAAAAAGAAAAGGCAAAGTATTGTTTTTAATTAATGAATAGAGAGTAGAATTTAATTCATCCATAAATAAGAAACTGATAAATAATAATATATTTTTAACTACTATTTAAAATAAATTATAAACTAGAATTGTAGTTTATAAAGAAATAAATTGTTAAATTTGTTAATATTTATATTAATAGACATAAGGAAAATTATTTATGAACAATATATTAACTTTATTAAATATATCTTCTACTACTACTTTAATTGAAATATCGAATACTTCTTTTTTATATTATCTTCTTTCATATATTTATTTATTTATGATAGGAAGTGTTATTGGATATTTTTTAGAAGTATTATTTAGAAGATTTGTTTCAATGAAAAGATGGATTAACCCAGGATTTTTAAAAGGACCATATTTACCTTTATATGGTTTTGGAACATGTATTCTTTATACAATTAGTGATATAGGAATTAGATATATATCTTCTTTCTCTTCATTACCTTCTTATTATTCTTATTTTATTAATTTAAGTAATATAGAAATTAATGGTAACATTAATTTCTATATTACTAGTTTAATAATTATTTTACTTATTGGTATTGCAATGACTTTAATAGAATTAATTGCTGGAATTATATTTATTAAAGGATTACATATTAAATTATGGGATTATTCTTCGCTTAAAGGTAATTATAAAGGAATAATTGCTCCGTTATTTTCTTTATTATGGACTTTAATAGGAGCAATATATTTTTATTTTTTACATCCACTTATTTATGAAATGATTAATATATTTAATAATCATCTATTAGGTTTAACCTTTGTTTTAGGATTATTTAGCGCAACTTTTATAATTGATTTTATTAATTCAATGAAATTATCAATCTCTTTAAATAAAGAAGCTAAAAGTAAAAATCTTATTATTGATTTAGAAAAATTAAAGATAAATGCTAAAAAATATAAAATTAAAAATAAAAAAATTGAAGAACTTAAAAAATTAATCGATGAAGTTAGTGAACCTTTAAAAGAAAAAATAAATAAGATTCATTATGAAGCTAAAAGACATTTATATATAAATAATGAAATACCTTCTAAAAGCGCTAAAGATATTGATGAAACTCCTCGAATGAAAAAAGAAAGATTAGAAAAAGAAAATAATAATATAAATAAAGAAAATATTGATAATAAAGATTAATTAATTAAATAAATCTATATCTTTATTAAAATAAGATAATAAATAATACGGTAAATTAATAATATCATTATTTAAAACTATATTTTTAGAATATAGTTTTAAAGCTTTGATATTAGTAGAGCCATAATTTTCTTTATTAGATATTACCATTTTTAATGATTTAGCATAATTATTTCTAGCTTTTACTTCAATTAATAGTGGATATTTTTTATTTCGAATAACAAAATCAATCTCTAAAGATCCACTATTTTGTGAATAATAATATAATTCAAAGTCATTATGTTTTAATAAATCTGCTACAACATTTTCATATATTAAACCTTTATATATTCCTGCTTCATCATTAATTAAATCACTATATATTTCATAATCAAAAGAAGCTGATAATAAACCTGGATCAGAATAATAAAGTTTAAAAGAAGATTCATCTTTAAAAGATGTTAAAGGAGTTTCAATTCTTTTTAAATTATAGACTTTATAAACTAATCCATAATCAATTAGCCATTCAATAGCTTCTTCATATTCTCTCGCTCTTGCTCCATGGGTTATTTTACTATATTGAAATTTATTATTTTCTTTAGCTAATTGAAGAGGAATTGAATGATTAGTTTTTAAAATACGATTATAAAGAGTTGGATCTCTTACAATTTCATCTCGTTCATTAATATGTCTTCCAAAATCATCTTCAAAAGATGATAAAAGTTCCTTTTGTTTTTTATAAACAAGATTTAAATTTTTTGTTTCTAAAAAGATATCAACTACTTCTGGCATTCCTCCAACTACTAAATATTTTTTAAATAAATCTAGTGCTAATAAATGAAATGTTTCATCAACTTCTTCTTTTTTTATTAAATATTCTTTTAAAACGTTATTTAATTTTTCTTTATTATTTGCTAATAAAAATTCTTCAAAATCCATCGGATACATTCTTAGAAAAGATTCAAATCCAACTGAAGTTGTTTGGTTTTTATTTAAGTTATAATTTTTTATTCCAAGTAAAGATCCGGTTGAAATAACTTCATATCTACCATCTAAATAAAAATATTTTAAACTTCCTCTAGCTTTTGGAGCATCTTGAATTTCATCAAAAATAATAACCGTTTCATTATCAACAAAATTAAATTCTTCATTTAAGGCACTTATTTTTAAAATAATTTTATCTATATCATAACCATCATCAAAAATAGTTTTATATTTAGGTTCTTTTCTAAAATCAATATAAACAACATTCCTATAATTATTTTTAGCAAATTCTTTAACAATTGTTGTTTTTCCAACTTGTCTAAGGCCTTCAATTATAAGTGGTTTATGATTTTTTAATTCTTTCCATTCTTCTATTTTTTTATAAATTTTTCGATAAAACATACTCTTATTATAAGATAATATTATTCAAATTAAAACATTTTACACACTATTTCCCATAAATTCTGTGTAAATTTACACACTTTTTGAGGGAAATTCTGTGTAAATTTACACGTTTTTCGGACGAAATATATTATTTTTCACTCAAAAATCTCCTCTTTTGCCTTAATTAAGAGGAGATTTTATAATATTTATATTTATCTATTTAATTAATAAATATAAGGTAATGAATTAGTTTCAAAATATGTTGCTGCATTCATTGATAACATTGAAACAGCATAATTAAGTTCATTATCACTATAAGGAATATAACTTGCTAACAATTCATTATCACTAGCTCCATCATGATCTAAATTTTTAGGTGCAGTTAACATAGGAGGTTCTCCATAACTAGAAACATTAAATCTAGTTGTAATTTCACCTATTTCTTCATTGATGAAATAGGTGAAATTACCAACTACTCCACCATTATTTTTTAATTCATTATAATCAAAAGAAATAGTTAATGAAATTTTAGGAACTACTATATGATTATCAATTAAAAGTTGAGAGAATGCATCTTTTTCAACCCTTAAAGAAAAATCACGATTAGTTCTTGAATATCCTAAATAATAATTATTAGTTAATAAAACATAATTATATGAATCACTATCATAACTTGGATTATAGTGTGAAAGAATATATTCTCTAACAGTTGTTCGATCACTTGGGAGCTCCCTACTTTCATATTGAGCAATAAAATTGGTATCATCTAAAATTTGAGTTGTAGCTTCACTTTTATCCCATCCACTAAATGTATAGACAGTTTTAGTTTCGCCATCACTAGATAATTCATCTGGTTTAGTAGGAGTTCTTCCTTCATATTTAGCATAACTTCCTGCATCAACTTCAGTTTCATAGAGAATTGTTGTTTGATCTTCATCATAATAACGAACAATATATTTAATAGTTGATGGTTTAAAATCTGGTTTTAATGTTAAATTAGAAATAACATTATCTAAACTAGATCCACTAACTCCTTCATTATCTTCAATAATCCATCCTCCAGTCCATTCCCAAGATGTTGTTTCATCTGGTAAACGAGATGGAATTGGGTGAATTGAAGAATTATAAGTAACACTACTTTCAGCTTCAACAGTTGTTTCCCATAAAAGAGAATTATCATCATTTAAAAATCTAACTGTATAAGATCTTCTTGTTTCATTAAATAAAGGTCTAAAAGTAGTATCGTTAGTTATATCATCAAGAGATTTATCCCACCCACTAAATGTATAAGAATGAGTTGATGTATCTTCTTTTGTAGGAATTGTTCCACTATAAGTATAATTTTGATGTTCATAGATTGTATCTTCTAAAAGAATAGATCCATCATTATCTAAAAAAGTAAGATTATATTTTTTAACTAAAGTATTTAAAAATGGATATGAAGCTTCTTGACAGCTAGCTAAAGTTAAACTTAATCCTAAAGTTAAAGCAATTAAACCGAGTTTTTTCATTTCTTCTTTCCTCCTTTTATTCTAATTATTTAGAAAATGTTGATGAAGAAGAAAAATGTTCTTCTATCATTGCTTCTTTATATTTTTTATATTCAGCTTCGCTAATTTTATTTTCATCTCTTAATTTATTTAAATTAGCTAACTTTTCTTCTAAAGTTTTTTTCTTTTTTTCTACCTTAGGAGTTTCAATTTCTTCTTTTATATTTCCTTTTTCATCATTTAATAAAGGTTCATTAAGTGAAGAATCTTTAATTTCTTCACTTGTTCTATTAACTTCTTTATCTTGAGTTTCACTTAATAAAGAAGAATTATCTTTAGAAGTTTCATCAATTATATTAACACCTTCAGCTTTTAAATTATTACGATTATTATCGATTTCCTCACTATCAATAACTCTTTCTTTTTTATGGAAAAATAATCTTTTAACTTCTTTTTCACCTTCTAAAAGATATGGATCAGTCGTTAAATCAACATTACCTTTAAATGTTGGATAAGGCGAAGCATTTTTAATTTCATTACGATAATCAAAAAATGAAATTAATGTTAAAGCAAGAGCTAAAACTCCTAAAACAAATGAGCAAGCACTAGTAATAATTGCCCCAAAACCAATTCCTTCACTAACAAGTCCACCAATTAAAATACCACCTTGATTTAATCCAATTTCTCCATCTAAAGTAATATTCATAATTTCATTAGAAAATGCAGTTAAAAAACCAGTTGTTAAAGATAAAAGTGCAAATACTAAATTAGTAGATATAAATAAAACAGAATTTTTTCTTTTTATAGCAATTGAAACAATACTAAATACTACCCCAATTACCAATAAAACTAATATAACCATTGCAATAGGTTGACGAATAACTCTAATTACTGAATTAATAAATGAATCAGTTCCAATCGCATCAAAACCAAAAGCAAAAGCTAAACCAGTAATTGAAATTGATCCTTGAAGTAAATGCGAACCATAAAGTTGAGAAATATAACAAGTATAAAAAGGAAAAACTAACCCTCCTAAAGCTAGTAAACTAGCAAGAATCATTAATCCATTAAAAACATATTTTTTAGCCATATCTATCTAATATCCCTTCTTAAAATAATAAATTATATTTAATTAATTTTAATAAAAATTAAAATTAATAATTTATAAATTAATACCTTTATTATTTTATATCAAAAAGTCTATATTATTAACTTGAAATTACTAATTTTTATAAATTTTTTTAGAATAAACATAAAGATATTTTTTAAAACTTTTGCGTATATACGCAAAAATTATAACAAATTAAGTATTTATATATGAATTAAAAATATTTATATTTTAAAATAATTGCGTAAATACGCAAAAATTTCAAAAAGATTTTATTATTTTTAATAATTTTGTTATAATAATTTTGTAAAAAGTGCGTACATACGCAAAAATTTAAAAATATGTATTTTGAGAGAAAAGAATATTTAAATAAATTAATATCAAAAATTAATGATAATCGAATTAAAATCATAACTGGTTTAAGAAGAGCGGGAAAATCAGTTCTTTTAAACGAACTTTTTTATAATTATTTAATTAAAAACGGAGTTTATCAAGATCATATTATACGTTTAGCCTTAGATGATTATAAAAACAAAAAATATTTAAATCCTGACGAACTATATAAATACGTTAATGAAAATATAAAAGATGATTCTACTTACTTTTTATTGCTTGATGAAATACAATTAGTTGATGATTTTGTTCATCTATTATTAGGTTTTTATCATATAAAAAACTTAAACGTTTATGTAACTGGTTCTAATGCTAAGTTTTTGTCAAAAGATATAATTACTGAATTTAATGACCGTGGAATAGAAATTAGAATAAACCCCTTAAGTTTTAAAGAATATTATGAATTAGTTAATAAAAATATTAATGATGCTTATAATGAATATATAAAATTTGGAGGTTTACCAAAACTTATTGAATTTAATAATGAAAACGATAAAAAAGAATATTTAATTAATGTTTTAAAAGAAACTTATTATAAAGATATAGAAGAACGCTATAAAATAAAACATCTTGATGAATTTGATGAATTAACTTCTTTTTTGGCTTCATCCATTGGTTCAAGATTTTCTTTGTTAAAACTTTCCAATTCTTTTAATTCAATAAAGAAAGAAAAAATATCAACTTATACCTTAAATAAATATATTTCTTATTTAAAAGATTCTTTTTTAATCGATACGATTAAAAAAGATAATTTAAAAGGCAAAAAATTAATTAATCCACCAAAGAAATATTTTTTTAGTGATCTAGGAATTAGAAATGCTATTTTATCTTTTAATAACTTAGAAGAAACTTATTTAATGGAAAATTTAATCTATAACGAATTAATTAAAAGAGGTTATGAAGTAAATTTAGGAAGTTTAATTTATAATGGCAAAAACGAGAAAGGTATAAGCTATCGAAAAGAACTTGAAATTGATTTTGTAGCAAAGAAAAATAATAAAACATACTATATTCAAAGTGCTTATGAAATTAGTAATGAAGATAAAAAATATCAAGAAATAAGACCATTCACTTTATTAAATGATAACAATAAAAAAGTTTTAATTATTAAAAACGGATATTTAACTTCTAAAGATGATAAAGGTTACTTATATTTAAATCTTTTTGATTTTTTATTAGATGATAACAGTTTAGATTTATAAAAAATCTCATATCATAGCGATATGAGATTTTTATTATTTTATTATATTAAATATTTTTATAAATATGGGTTAAATCCAGCAGGAAGAAGATCTCCTAATCTAGAAATATATCCTCTTAATTGAACGTTGTGTTCTGGAACAATATCATTAGTTAAAATATATTCTGCTGAAGATACATAATTTTGTACATAACTATTACTAGTTGATATACGAATGTTAGTTGCTTGAACAACGTTTAATTCAGAAGCATTCATACTAAATGTATATAATATTTCACCTTTTCCATCTGGGAAAGTAACTTTAAATGTTCCAGTTGCATCTTTAATCTTTTTATATTCAAATGGAACATTATATTCAACAGAAACAGTTTCTTTAATTCCATTAGTATCAGTTACAACAATTGCACTACTTACATAACGTAATAAATAATAGTTTCTAGATTCATCAACACCTAAATAATATCCAGGGAAAGTTTCATCTTTACCTATAAAAATAATTTTATAATTTATAGTTTCTCCTTCATTTCCTTCCCCAGGTTTGTCTTCTTCTACATTTCCTGTTTCACCACTTGTATTACCATGATTTCCATCAACTAAATCACCAAAATCAACACGATCAGATAATTCTTGATGGCTACTAAATTGAGCATTAACACTCATATTTCCATTAACAACTGTTGTTAATAAATTTACATCCCAACCTGTAAATGTATAAACAACTTTATACATTGTTGAAATTTCTTCATCAGGTTTAGTTGGGGTTGGCCCTTCATATGTTCCAATTGTTTTACCTTTTTCTATCTTTTGAGTAAAAATTGGCTTACCATCAACAAAGAAAGTAACATCATATTTTCTTACGCTTTGAGTAAAAACAGGAGAAACAGTCATATCACCAGTTACTTCACTAATATCAGAAGTCCATCCACTAAATGTATAATCAAAATCATCATCTGAAGGTTTTGTAGGTGTAGCACCGTTATATTCAGCTTTTTCACCAGCCTCAACTTCTACTTTTTCTAAAACATTTCCATCACCATCAACAAATGTTACTTCATAAGTTCTTTTAGCTTCACTATATTCAGGATAAAAATCAGTTGATTTAGTAATATCATTTAAAGATTCACTCCATCCTGTAAATGTATATTCATTATATGTTGTAGGATCTTTTGAAGGTAAACTACCTTCAAAAGTAACATTTTCATGTTCTTTTACACTAGTTTCATAAATTACCTCTGTTCCAGTAGAATCAAAAAATCTACAAGTATATGTTTCAAAAATTGGTTCAACAAATGGTGATTTTGCATCGCTACTATTTGAAACACCACAAGAAGCAATAGAAACTGAACCAATAAATAAAGGGGCAACTAATAAAACTTTTAATAATTTACTTTTTTTCATCATCTTGTCCTCTCTTAAAACTATTTATTTTTATCAGCATAGTGTTTTTCAACTAATGCTTGACGGAATTTTTTATATTCAGCATCAGAAATTTGATGATTGTTATGAAGTTTATCTAAATCAGCAAGTTTTTCTTGTAAGCTTTTTTCTTTAGTTGTTTTATTTTCTTCTTCCTTTTTAATTTCTTCAGTATTTGTTTCTTCATTCTTTTCTTCTAAAGAAGGAACTTCCTCTTTATCTTCTTTTTTAAAGAAACCAATAAATTTACCAACATATTTATTTTCTAATAATTTAGAACCATTAAATCCTAATTTTAATTTCTTTTCTTCTTCAATTAATGGACCAGCATAACCTTTTCTCTTATTGAATTTTCTAGCAATTCTATATCCAAAGAATGAAATGAAAGTTAAAACTAAAGCTAAAAGACCATAAATTCCGCTCCCAAAAATAGAAATTAATGATCCATAAGCTAATCCTTCACTTTGAATTAAATGTTCATAACCAACTAATTCACCTCTTAATGAAATATTAGAGATTTGTAAAGAAAAAATAAGTAAGAACATTGATGTAACACCAATTATTCCAGCAATTAAATTTAAAAAATGATACATAACTGAATCTTTATGTTTTAAAGCAATTGAAACAATTGCTAAAACAAGTAAGATAACAGCTAAAATACCAATTACCATAAATAAAATATTTTGTTGAACAAAAATATTTTTTGTTTCGAAATAGCCTGTTTTTATAGCACTAAGCCCTAAAATAAATCCGATTCCACTAGCTGTTAAAGAACCATTAACACTTTGAGAACCTAAACTTCCAACAATGTTTGCACTATAAAATGGCAAAAAGAATCCCCCTAAAAAGAGAATTCCAAAAAAAATCATTAAACCAGTTAATACATATTTTGTTTTTGTCATATTCAATATATCCTTTTTGCTAAAAATTAGCTAATAAAATAATTCTTAATTGCACAAATTTTCTTTCTTTTAAACAACTAAAAGTATTATAACATGTATCAAGTGATTTTAAAGTTATTAACTTTAAAATTCTTCATTTCTATAAAAAGCATTAATCATTTTTGATAACTCATTAAACTCACTTCTTAAGGTAATAATTTTTAACCTTAATTTAGTAATTTCATCGTTTTCTTCGATACGTCCTTTTAAATTTGAATTATTTACAAAGTATGAATTATCATCAACAAAATAATTAAATACATTATTTACAAACTTTGTAAATAATAAGAATCCATCTTCAATTTGTTTATCAATGTCTTCAATATCCATAAAAACTAAAAACATTGAAGCATGTGATAAATCTACACCATTTTTATATATTGATAAATAAGAAGAAATAATATTTTCGTTTTTTTCAAAATATTTATTTAACATAGTTAATACAGCTTCAGTAAATGTTTGATCTTTTAAATAAATTGCATATTGAGGTGAAGTAATCATTTTTGTATATAAAAAATTCTTACTTTTTTTATATTTATTTTTATATTCTTCTAATAATTCATCTTTTAAAGAATAAAAATTTTCATAAACTAAATCACTTTTACCACTATATGCATAACAAATAGACATATATGAAAAGAAAGAATAAGTTTTAAAATTTAAAACAGTCTCTTCACCCTTTACATTAGAAATTAAATAATCATAAAGAGCGATTCTTTCAAACATATATTTAAAATAATTAACGATATATTTTTTAAATCCTTCTTCATAGAAATTTATGAAAATTCTCAAACTAATTTGAATAAAATTGAATAAATCTTCCATTAAATTTGATTCATCAAACATAAAAGCGATGTTAAGATGGTAAAGTTCATCTAATTTAAGTTCAAAAGAAAAAACTTTAAAATGTACTTTTTCAAATTTAATATTATTTTTCTTTTCTAAATTAGGTAATTTTTTAATATCTGATAAAACAAAAGAAAATTGTTTTGCTAAATCCATCGAACTTTTAATAAAACCATCTTTTAATTTTGAATTATAATCTAAACAAATTAAGGAAGCTTGGTGAATTAAAATACCTAAAACATCATAGTAAGAAGAAGCTAAATCTCCTAAAGCTTTTAAAACGATATTGCGATAATGAGAATAATCTTCAACAATTCCAAATAAATAAATTGGAGTATAATCTGAAAGCATATTTTCTAAAGTTTCAACTTTAACATGAAGTTGTTTAGAAATTTTATTCTTTTCATTTATACCAATCTTTTTTAAAGCTTGTAACTTAAATAAACGATAATTAAGTGGTAAAAATAGTTTTTCTTTATATAAATTTAAAATTGCAAAAAGTTCAATAAGTCTTCTAACAATTAAAAAAATAGTAATATCAGGAATATCTTCTTCTTTAGTTAATAAATAGAAATAATATATTTTTAAAGATGAAGCAATTTCATAATTTAAAGAATTAATAAAAAATTCTTCATCACTAATTCCTTTTTTATTCAAATTAGTAATAGAAATAGAGGCAAGACCTTCGGCTTGCCTATAATATCTCAAAGGATTTTTAATATGTCCTTCACTTTTAAAAATATTAAAAGAAAAATCTTTTTTCATTTTTCATATCTCTAATTATTAATTCTCTTCTTCTTTCCATTCATGTTCAAAAAGAACATTACTATCAGTAAAATCTTTTTTAAATGATGAAGGTAAAGAAGGATATTCTAAATAAATATTTGAATTACTACATCCATAAATACTATTGCTTTGGAAATTTTCAGCGCCTTTTTTAATATAAACAGATGTTAAATTTTGATTAAAGCAAATTCCACGATCTTCAACTAATTTAATTGAAGAAGGTAATGTTATTGATTCTAAATTAATTAAATTATTAAAAGCAAATTGTTTAACTGTTTCAACTCCTTCCATTAGAGAAAATGTTTTTTCTTTATATAAAGAAGGAAAAGTATAAATAGTTTTTAAATCTTTGGAATATAAAATATTATCAATTACTTCAAAATAAATATTTTCATCACTAATATTTATTTCTTTTAAATAAATTGAGTTATAAAAAGGATTCCCATCAATATTTTTTAATGTTGATGGTAAATTTATAGTTGTTAAAGCTTTGTTAAAACCACTAAAAGCATCTATTTTTAATGTTTCTAACCCTTCATTAAAATTTAATTCTTCAATTAAATAACAATCATTAAAAGCTCTAGTTTCAATAGTTTTTAAGGAAGTAGGGAAAACAATATTTGTTAAATTATAATTTGAATCAAAAGCTCCCCCTCTAATAACTTCAACTCCTTCTTTTATAATAAATTCATTTTCATTATTTTTAGGTAATACTCGATATAATTCTTTTTGATCAAAAGAATATAAATTACCTTCTTCATCTAAAGAAAAATATTTACTTCCATTATTAAAATGAATATTTTGCAAATAATAAGTAATAGTAAAAGCATTATCTTCTAAAACTTTTAATGTAGAAGGAAGATATATTTCTTCTAATGTAGAAATGAAATTGAAAGCATTGCTTTCAATTTCTTCAATTCCTTCACTAATATAAATTTTTTTGAAAGAATCATTATGAGTAAAAGCATTAGAACCTATTTTATATACCTTTTTATTATCGATAGTTGAAGGAATTGTAATAGATTCATCAATTCCTCCATCATATCCAGTAATAATTAATCCTTTTTCATCACTTATATAGGTGAAAGGAGAATTAGTTTTATTGTTAAAAAGTGATAAAGGAATTGTAATAACTAAGGCTAAAATTACTATTAAGGAAATAGTTAAAGGAATATAAACGACTGGTTTTTTTAATTTATCAATAAAAGATAATTCATTTTGTTCATTTGAGAAAACTTCTTGTTCATCAATATGTTTTTCTATTTCATGAGTTTCCATTCCAAAATATAATTCAGAATAGGAAACATCAAAATATTTTGCTAATGCTAAAAATTCTTCAACCTTTAAATTAGCATTTCCTTTTTCTATTTTTGATATTCTAGAAGAAGAAATATTTACTTGTTTAGATAATTCTTTTTGAGTAATACATCTTTTTTCTCTTAAATAATTTAATTTATTTAAAAATTTTTGATAATCAAATTCTAAATAATCACAATAATTGTTATTTTTTTCATATTTCAAAGTTAAAAAAGAATCTAAATCAACTTTTAAAACTTTAGCCAGTTTACTAATTAAAGAAATATCAACCTTAACATTGTTGTTTTCATATTTTGAGATTGCTTGATATGAACAAGATAAAACATTAGCTAAATCTGATTGTGAAAGATTAAGCTCTAATCTTCTTTTTCTAATATATTCACCATAATTTATCTTATCCATATATGTATATTTATTTTTAATTATTTTTAATAAAACTCATGCCTTTTGTAAAAGGAAAGACACTTAATATTATATAACAAAATAGCCTATTTTACTTTATTTTTTTGAAAATCTTGCTAATTTTATTCTAATTTATATCTTTTTTTAAGATTATTCGAAACATCTTTTATTTTCTTCTCATTAGTATATAAAACATGTGAAATATTATTATTCTCATCAATAACTAAAACATTTATATGAAAATAAGAATCTAAACAAATATTATTTTCACCAAAATAAATATTATATGGATCATCAATATTAAAATGATGAACATATAAATGACCATGAATCACCTTATCAAAATTATGTTTATCAAATAAAACATTTTTTGCTGGATCAATTGCACTATTTTTAAAAAGAGGTATGATGCAAGAAAATGTCTCTTTCATTATTTTCTTTAAATCATAAGAAGAATATTTTTCCATATTTGTTGCCCCACTATGACATAAAAGATATTTATTATTTAATACATAATAAGGTTTTAAAGAAGAAAAATAAAAATTTAGTTCTTCGAAACTTTTTATTTGTTAAATAACGGTTTAATTTCTTTATCAACGATTCCATATTTAAAAAAATTAAGAAATGAGGTTACGCCAATCTCTTCAAGTTGATGATTATTATTTAAATGCGTTAAAAAATCATAAATTGTAATACTAGTTCCGTTAGCATTTAAAACATAAGACCAAGCTTTAAAAGAAGTTTCAATAAATTCTTTTAACATTGCTTCATGATTTCACCATAAAACAATCATTCTATTTTTCTTAATCATTTCATTTACAAAAAATAAAAGATTTAAATTATCATCGCCTCTATCAAATAAATCTCCTAAAGAAATTAATATATGATTATCATCATTTATATCAAAAGAAGCATTCTTTAATTCTTCTAATAATGCTGATAATTTTCTACCATGAATATCGCTAAAAATAAAATATTTTTTCATTTTAAAATCCTACATAATTCTTTATAATAATATCATAAAAGCTCTTTCAATAAGAGTGACAAAAATCCTACATATTTAGATAAAAATTTTTACTTAGTCCTCCATTTACTTTAAGAGTAATCCAAAGATTATCGAACATAAAATCTCTATCTAAAGACCTCCTTTTTTAAAATTTTCATAATTGTTGTAGGATTAAAAAAGATGCAGTTAAATACATTACTGCATCTTTTATTTTGTCATTAAAATAATATTAAATTTGTTTAAAAAGTGAATATTTTTTAAAATTGGAGCATTCTTGTCTTGTAGACGTCGACGTATAGGGTGGGTGGGAATAATGAAACTTAATCCCTTATAATATAGCAATTTTATTAATTATATTTTCGAATTAAAATTATTCTTCAGCGACAGATAATTTGAAATCAACACCGATTCTATCAAAATCTTCAATATCTGATTCAATAGCGCCTAAATAAACTAAATTACTGTTTTGTTCACTATCTTCATAAAATATTGCAATACTTCCATAAGGAAGATAATAACAAACATCACCTTTTTTAGGTTCCCAGCCTTTATCTTCTTCTTTTACCAATAATCTTCTTTTTGGATAACCGATTTTTTCAATATTGTCCATATCAGAAAAAGAATATTCCATTGGTAATAAAGATAAAAAGTCTTTTACTGTTTCATTATCGGTTAAATTAACTTTATATTTCTTATTATTAAAATTAATATAAACAGCCCTTGACATAACTCCCCTTTTTTTCACTTTTTAAGTTTTAAATAATAAGTTTGTAAAATTAAAATATTCACACCAAAATTTTATCCAACAGTTAATTAGACATTGTTTTAAATTTTTAAAACAAGATTTTGTATGAGATTAAGCAATAAAATTAAATAAAAATAAAAAATCTTGTTTTTAAAATTTAAGAAAATTATTTTAATATTTAAATAAAAATAATAACTACATTTTATATTTAAAAATAAATAATAAGTATAATTTTGGCTAAAAATAGCATTTTTTGTGAAATATTGTGAATAGAAAGAATATTTTATTTTGATTACATTTTATTAATAAAATGATTTTTTATTAAAAATTAAGAGCTAATTTTATAATTTATTAACTTCAATATTACCATTTAACATTACAAAAACTACATGTGAATCATAACTTAACGGATCTTTATCATAAATAACTATATCAGCATCTTTATTTTCTTTTAATGAACCAACAAGATCATCAACTCCAATAATTTTTGCTGCATAAATTGTATTTGCTTTTAAAGCTTCTAAATAAGGTAAACCTGCTTTTACAAATAAACCTGTTTGAGCTAATGTTGTATCTAAAGTTATAACTGGATGGTCAGTCATAAAAGCAAAAGGTATATTGTTTTCATATAAAACCTTTGCTGAATTAAAAGACTTTGCTTTTAATTCATATTTAGATTTATATCCTAAAGTAGGTCCTAAGATACACTTAACATGATGTTCTTTTAAAAATTCTGGAATTAAATATCCTTCGGTAGCATGTTCAATAGTATAGTCTAAATTAAATTCTTCACTTATTTTTACAGCGGTAACAATATCATCAGCTTGATGAGCATGAATTTTTACCTTTAATCCTTCAAAAACACGTTTTAAACTGTCCCGTTTTTGATTAAAAGTAGGTTTAGTTAACTCTTTTCCTTCTTTTATTCCTTTATAATAGTTATCCCAAGATTCTTTATATAATTTAGCTTCCGTTAAAGCATTTCTTAAAATTGCAGCATTAGCCATACGAGTTGAAGGGCCTTTATCTTTATAACATCTTTTAGGATTTTCTCCTAAAGCCATTTTCATTGCAACTTCTTCTTTCACCATCATATCAAAAACTGTTTTGCCTTTAGTTTTTAATACAGTAAAAGTTCCTCCAATAATGTTTGCACTGCCTGGTCCAGTGCAAACAGTAGTTACACCATTTGTTAAAGCTTCTTTAAAAGATGCATCATGTGGTTTTATAGATTCTATTCCTTTAAGTTCTGGAGTAATAGGATTAGTAATTTCATTAGTATCACTTCCTGGCCAACCATAAATTTGTTCCATCATTCCAATATGACAATGTGGATCAACTATTCCAGGCATTACAAATAAATTTTTAGCATCAATTACTTTTATAGAAGGATATTTAATAGATAAATCTATTTTACTTACATCAATAATCTTTTTACCATCAATTAAAATACTTCCTTTTTCATTATTTATATTTTCCATTGTCCATAAATTACAATTTTTAATTATTATCATAACTTTTTATCTCCAATTATTTTTTATTAATATAAATTTTATCATAGTTAATAAAAAATAATTTTTTTAATAAAAATTTCTTATATTTTTTCCTTTTTTTAATGTAGATTTTTTTCTAAAAAAGTTATTATTTAAAAACACGATAATTATCGTGTTTTTAAAATGTTTATACAAAAAATAGGATAGTATTTTTTAAAAATATGCAAGAAATCGTACACTAAATTTAAAGAAAAAATTACTCTAAATTAGTGATTTTCATTGAGAATATAGGAGTATTATAATCATCATTTAAAACGGAAAATAGATAATGAGGTGAATCGATTATAAATTTTTGATCATAAATAGTTTCATCAACTCCTCCACTAGGTCCTAAAATAGTTACGCTTTTTCCTTTTACACCTTTTTCATTGAATTCAAATTCATTAAATTGCTTAGCAATCATTGTTGAATAACTTGCTAATAAAGTATTATTTTTAACTACTTTTTTAAATAATGTATTAGTATCTATTTTATGAGAAGCAAATACTTCATCTATTGAAGTAGTTGAGTTTTGACTATCTAATTTAAAACTAGGTAGATAAACTTCAAAACCATGATTTACCTTATTAGTGGTTATTAAGTCAAATTTAACATTAGAAAGATCTAAAGAGGAAATATCAATATCATTGATATTTCCATTATTATTAACTACATATATTAAAGAATTATTATTAATATTAAATTTATATGCTGTAGCATTAATATCATCTAAAGAAGCTTTATAAAGAATAGAAGTCTTAATATAAACATAATCTTTATTATTAGTTACACTTCCATTTAGATTATTAAACTTCTCTTTTTTAATTTCTTTTTCATTTTTAAAACTATCTTCAATATTTAAAGCGTTAATTGCAAAAGCATAAGGTTCTTCAAACTGATATTGATCTTTTCCTAAATCAATATTAGTTTTATCTTTAATTATTTCATTAATATATTCTGCACTACTTACCTTATTATTAGCCTTATTATTAGCAAAACTAGCTATATTTAATGTTTTATTTAGCGTTTCTAAATAAGAAATATCTAAATCTTTATTTTTATCTTCTATTGGACTAATAAAATAAAAATTATAATTTTTAAAATCACTAACTAATTCATTTTCTTCATATAATTTAGAATTAAATAATGAAACTAAAGAATTATACATTTCTTTAGTTTCATCTATTGATGAAAAATTATATGAAGAATAAAAATCTTCTTTGTTAGAAGAAAAACCTAATGATAAATAATCAATTAAAAAACAAATAGGAGAATAAATTTTATTATTAGAAGAAGAATAATTATTATCTTTTAAAGATAAATAACTATCTTTATATAATGATGAAGATAATTTTTCATTTAAAAATGAAAAATTTAATTCATCATTTATATTAATATTACTATCAAAAACTTCAACATCTTTATAAGAAACACTATTTTCTACTTTACACGAAACAACAAATGGTAAAATAAATAAAACTTTAATAAATTTTTTCATAAATTTTTACCTCACATTATTAGTATAATAAATCTCATCTTCTTCTGTTTCTAGAATTATTGCGTGGAAATCGAAAGAAGATGAAAGTGTATTAACTTTACTTAAATTTACATAATCATCTACAGTAATGGCCATATCTATATTTAAATCAAGTAGCTGGCCACACTCGATACAATTAACATAACGATGAATGCCAGAAGAAACAACATCTTTTAATCTTACAGCGTGCATAGAAACGATATTATTACCACATTGACAATAAATAGTATGATTTCTTTTTCCGTTGGTTTTTGCATTAAAAGTATAAAAATGTTTAGAGTGAGAGGTAATAAATTTATTCCCGCTGGAATCAAAACATTTTTCACTATAATCATTTGAATGTTCGTGTTTTAGATATTTTGGAACAAAAACATATGCACCCCTAAGTTCATTGTATTCATCTCCAAATTTAACGTGAGTAGAGTTATGAGCTAAAGAAAAAGAGTTATAATAAATGTTATTATTTGAATCTACATCATAAGCAATTGCTGAATGACCTATTCTTTTTCCCTTCTTTCCTATATCAATTACTACCGGATAATTTTTATTTATATTTTCAATAATAAAATCTTTCACTTCCTCTTCACTATTTCCACCAAATTGACTTCTTACATCAACATAATTAAAATAATAGCCCTTTTCAAAAATATTATTTTTATTTGCAAACTCTTTTATAACTTCTAAAGCTTCCACATTGTAAAGACCTAATTTATCCTCATTATTTTTGAAATCAATATAATTTTTATTATCAGCGATACTTAGTAATTCACCAATTATATTGTTTTCTTTGTTATCCGTATAATAATCAAAATAATCAGTCCATGATTTTTTATTTAAAGCATTATAATCATCTATGATTCCTGGAGAAAAATAGTTTCCATATATAATCGAATCATTATTACCAATAAATTCTGCTGATAATTCATTATATTTAGTGCTTACTATGTCATCGCTATAAAAAGTATCATAGTACATCAATAAATTAGTTATGGAAATATAAGAGCAATTATTATGAACATTCGAATACATTAAATGCCCTTGTCCATCAAAAAATGTTTCAAGGAAATATTTATAGTTAGGTTTACTAAATGATAATAAAATTGAATTAGAAGATTGATCACAGCCAGATATTCCTAGTTCGTTGTTTTTCCTTAGTCCAATTGTTGGAAAACAAAATTGTTGCAATAAAGCTTACATTTAAACTATTTTTTATAACTTGAATCATAAAAAAGCTCCTTCCATCTTATTTTCCTTATTATCCAAATATTAAAAAATAGTGTAAAGAAACTAGAAATATACATTGTCAATTAAAAATAGAAAACATTGATTTTATTAATAAGAAACCCTATAAGATCTGTTTATATTAAAGTTATATAATGAAAAATCAAAAGGACTATTTCCTTGTTCCAATATAGATATTAAAAAATCAGCATTTATATCATAATCAATAGTTTTTCTAGAAAAAAAAGCGCAATGAGAAAGTTGAACTGTAGAGGATTTAGCATATTCAACATCAACACCACTATTTCCGTTCGAATTAACATATTCAAAATTTGTTCCAATATTCCATTTATCTATAAGAACTAACGTTATTAAAGGACTGTTTTTAATAGCATTATACTCATAATAAAACTCGTTCCATGGAGAAGTAAATACTCTTCCTTCAACCTTTCCGTCTATATTTTTCGGAATTGAAGTGGAATTAATAACACGTTCTAAATCGCTTGCTGAATAAATGGTTTTTATATTATTTGTTCTATAATTATTTTTCGGAGTTACTAAAGTGCTTGTTACTACAGCGTCATCATAATTTTCATTGTCAATAGTGTTATATTTATAACGATATGTTTTTGCTAAAAACTTGCATATACCACATAATCCGTTTTCTGTACTCAGCATTTCATAAGCTATATAAGAATCTTTGATATCCCGTTCATTATTTTCTTTAATAGTATAATATTCATAATCTGTATAAACAGAAGAATATAAATCATTTTTTATATGTTGAATTAGATTGTCTATATGTTCGGCAGTAGAAAAATTAGTAGCAAGCAAGTCACCATAAGTATAAGAATCATCTTCATTCCTTTTAGTAAAATTTGCAAAAACAAATGAATCAATTATATTTTCATTATCATTTGTATAACCGTTATTGTTTTTTTCTAAAAAAGATAAATTTGTAAACGTAATTTTTAAAGATTTGCCAAAATTTAATTCTCCATCTTTAATATTGTATTTTTTGTTAAATCATCCAATGTAAAATTTTTTTCTTGAGGATTTTCTTCTTTTTCTATGTAACAACTAACTAACGATAATAAAGGGAAAAAGATCATTGAAATACTAAATAATTTTCTTTTTGATAACATAAATTATCCTCCAAATTAGTAAAATAGAAGACAACAAGAATAAGATTGCAAAAATGATAAAAAAAACTAAAAATGTAGTTGATTCACCAGTTGAAATAAAAACATACCAAAAAATAGGATTAAATGTGAAATTATAATAGATTGGATTTAAAAAAGAATAAATGATTTGTGAAATTAAAATAATTAAAGAAACAAGTAAAATACAAAACAAAGGAATTATTATTTTATCTTTATAAATCTTCTTAATTATGTTTTTATTATTATTGTTATATTCATTTTTAATTTCTTCAATTTCGTTAGAATTTTCACAAATCTCGCCATATAAAAGATAATTTACATCGGTTTTAAAAATTTCATGAAGTTTGTCAATTGTTTCTATAGTTAAAGAATTCTTACCTGTTTCTAAAGCAGATATACTTTGACGAGTAAGACCAAGTTTTTCCCCGAATTCTTCTTGAGATAAATTTGAAGAAATTCTTATCTCTTTGATTCTATTTGCAATCTCATTTTTGTTAATCATAACTAAATAATTTTAAGTTCTTTGTCTATGTTTATTCAAGAAATTATAAATTGCATCTTGTCAATTTATAATTTACATAAAAATTTTAACTTTTATAAATTAATTTTATATTTTTTAAATGAAAAACATAATAAATATAAACTTAAAACAATACTTTTCTTAATTTGTTCAAAAAATTGTATATTAATTTATTCAAAATTTTTTAATGTAAAAATATGATGATTTTGCAATTATTTACTTTTTCGATTTATAAAATACTCAGAAACCAGTACCAAATATCAAATTAAGAAGCAAAAACAACGACTACGTGATCCTACTAAATTCATTATTAAATAAAAGCTGTTTTATATGTTAAATTAAAGATATATAACCATATAGTGTGGCAAAGTTAATTTATTTTCTTCAAATCCAACATTGCCATCGATTAGTTTAAAGGAATCGTTCCATTATTACTTCCTTTAACTTCAATAGGTATGACATCACCATTTTTTTCAATTAAAAATTCTATTTCTATGGTTGAATCATTCTTTTTATAATAGAAAATATTATAATTTTTTTGTTAATTCTTCGGCAATAACGTTTTCATATACTCCACCTTTAGTATTTCCTTTTATTGTTTTGGAAATGATCGAAACTTGCGTTTCTCTCCCTAAAAAATTACTTAATAATCCACTATCTAACAAGTAAATCTTATGTTGATCTTCTCTGCTATTTGCTTTTAAAGAAATAATTGGTTCATAAACATTTAAACATTTTCTTACAATATTAACATCTATCAGCCAATTTACACTATCTTTATATTTCCTTCCATACCATTCTTGTTCTCTTTTTCTAAAAGAGTATATTTAAATTTTTTATTTTCTTTTGCTAATTGAGTAGGTACGGAATCAAAAAGTGCCCTAATTTTATTTTTCTTTTCACCTCTTGCATACTTAGAAATATCATCTCGATAATTTAAAATAATGTTTGATTGAATTTTAATATGGAAAACGTTTTCTACGAAAACGTTTTCCATTATTGATGAACATACTTTTAAAAATTTTGGCAATTAACAGCATTATTAAAAACTCTATCTATTGTTTATAATTTTTAGGATATTTTCAATAACATCATTACAATAACGATTAGATAGTTTTATTATTTTTCCAACATCCTTTAAATCTTTTATTTCTGGTTTACCATTACCATTAACGCTCATTTCATGTTCTAATTTAAAAGGAGTTTTTGTTATGTCGTAAGCGGGTGATAATACGTATCCTTTTTTACTTTCATCATATAAAAAAGAAAAGTTTTTACCATGATCATCTTTATTCCCGTATAAAACATTAAAACACATTCTTTTATAGGCTTCTTTTATATTTTCTTCTTTATCGACACATATTGCATTTATCACTTCAAATAGATGAATATAGTCTAAGTTTGGAATTGTATGAGTTGTTTCGAGTAAAGAAGAAAGAGATATAACGTGAACTCTTTTATTGCCTAATCTATCAAATCTTTTACTCGCAAAATAGCCTTGGCAAATATTAGAATCAAAAAGTTTAAATTCGTTAACATTAATACCACATCTTTTCGCCAAATTATTGGCATTATATTCTTCTATTCCAATATTATCGCCATCATAACGAGTTGGAAATTTAATAATCCGCCAGTCTTCACCTATTTTCAAATGAATTTTTGGCCTAGCTCCACCAGAACTTCCTCCTAATTTAAAAATAGTATCGAGATCTTGATTTTTAGTTGATCCATCGTATATTTCTTTTGCATATTTAGATAAAAGATCTAAATCAATATTTATGTTCTTCTTCTCTATTTGATTAAATGGTTCGAAAGAAAGTCCGCCTAAACCACTTTCGTCAATCAACGATAATTTTGTAAGAGGTAATAATTTATTATAATCAACACCGATTTTTTGTAATGCTCTTATCGTTAAAAGAACACCCCATCCATCTGGAAGACAATCACGAAAAACACCATACAAACCATCAAAGTTTCTTTTTCTATTTATATAGATTTTATCAGATAAAGGCAGGGAGAAAGGCGAAATAGAAAAACCGTTTTTAATCCAAGCATCATTATATTGAAAAGCGATATTTTCTTCATCTAGTTGAACTAAATAACCTACAATTTCATTATTATATTTAATAGTTAATTTATTTATATTGTTTATCTTCATTTAATCTCCTTCAATGACAAAATATTAGGATTTTTGAATAAATCATAAAAATCTTCTAAACAATCAATTGCTTGAGCTAGTTTAAGGAGAGATGTTAAAGATATTTCTCCACTATTTTCAAATCTTCTAATGCTTGAATAAGAAACACCAGATTTAATAGAAAGTTTTTTTTGAGAAAGTTTCAACTCTTTTCTTCTTTTAACAAATCGATTAACTAAATCATATGTAGTTTTTTCTATCGTTAAAACCGAAACAAAATCACTTATATCAAATATATTTTTCATAGTGTTCATATATTAGCATTTTCTACTAAAAATATCAATAAAGTGATAATATATTAGCAGTTTAATTTAAACATTTCGCTTTAATATTATCTTTTAAAAGCTTCATTTCTTTCAAATCTATTGCAATAATTAACAGTTTCTAAATTGGCACAAAATGAATAAAATAAAAAAATATTTGATTTTGAAAAATATAATTCTACTCACATCTTATTAGCTTTAAGGTATTTTTTAATAGAGCGAATGATTCTTATAATTTATATAAATATAAAAATTCTATGTTTAAAAAGGTTGATTGTTTTGCTTTATCGGCTTGAACTCACTGTTGTTAGTACTAATTTTTTGGTGTAAAAATCTATTTATTGATTATAAAGATTTAAATTATTTATTATTTGAATTAAGATTATTAGAATCATTTAATTAAAGTAAATACTTAAAGATTAATTTTAAAATTAATATTTATAGTTATATTTATTATCACTATCGACAATTGTTTTTATATTTTTATAATAGTTGTAATGAATATAGCGTCTAATGATAAATCATATGACTTTTTAATTAATATTGGCTTTACTTTAAATGAAGCTAAAGTTTATCTTGCTTTAGTTAAATTTCGTCTATTAAATGGTTATGAAGTAGCTAAAGAATCAGGTGTTTCTAGATCGTTAGTATATGATGTATTAAATAGATTAGTCACTAAAGGATTTGTTAATAAAATATTAGGTGAAACAACTTTATATAGCGCTTTAGAATTTGATAAAGTTTTAGATATTATTTCTAAAAATACTTATAGTAATATCGTTGAAGCTAAAGAAAGAATAAAAGAAATAGAAACAAATAATAAAAACACTAATTTAATCTATAATGTTAGTGGTTTTGATAATTTAATATTAAAAGCAAAAGAATTAATTAATAATTCAAAAAAAGAAATATCTTTATCTATTTGGAAAGAAGAATTTGATTTACTTAAAGAAGATTTAAAAAAAGCAATTAGTAAAGGTATAAAAGTATATATATTTACATTTTCTAACATAAGGTTAGAAAATGCTTATATATATTCTTATAACATTAAAGACCCGTCTAATTTATTTCCATATAGAAGATTAACTCTTATTTCTGATAGTTTTGATGTATTAATAGGTGAAAATACATCTAAAGAAGCCATATCTTTATATACTAATAATCATGCTTTACTCTCTTTAGCTATTGATGAAATTGTTTTAAATATTTTTTGGTATAAATTGATAAAAAAATATGATTTATTAAAAGATTGCGAAACTTCTAAAGGCTTTTTAAATACCTTAAATAAATTAAGAAAAGAATTAAACATTGATACAAATATGACAAAAAATTTCTCAGTTTTTTCTTTGCAAAAAGGAGGGTTATTTAATGAATGATGAAAAAGTTGCAAAATTGAAAATTAAAGAAGTTAAAGAGTTAAAAAGAAGAGAAAAACAAGCTAAATTTAAAGAAAACAAATTCTATTTAATTTATCTTTTCATGATTTTATCAATCGTTTTTATTACAGATGAAATCGCTTCTACTATCGGTATTCAATTTCAATCTAATATCATAAATGAATTTTTTGTTGATGGTATGGGTATGACTTATGGGGAAGGTTTATCTTTATCTTCTGCAATAGGTTTTATATCTTATCCAATAACATTACTAATCGTTTTTTATAGACCTTTAGCCGATAAATTTGGTCGTAAACCTTTTTTAGTTATCAATACCTTATCTATGGCGTTAGGTTTATTCATAGTTTATCTATCAAATAATTATATTGTTTATATGATTGGATCTACTTTAATGGGTTTTATGGTTTCTCATGACATGCAGGCGGTTTATATATTAGAATGTAGCGAACCTAAAAATAGAGCAAGAAACTATTCAATAATCAAGGCTATTGCTATTTTAGGAACTTTACTTGTGCCTTTATTAAGAGAAACATTAATGAAAAATATTTCTTCAAATTGGCATATAGTTTATTTAGTTCCGGCCATTATTGGTTTTGTTTTATCTTTTCTCGCCCTTTTTTGTGCTAAAGAAACTCATACCTTTTTATTAAAAAGAATTAAATATTTAAAAACTCCAATTGAAGATAGAGAAAAAGCCAGTAAAGAAGAAAAACTTAATAATTCTCAAGGTGGAATTATTAATGGCTTAAAATTTGCTTTTAAACATCATCAATTAAGATGGTTAATAATTGCCTGTACCTTCTTTTATCTAGCTTCTTTAGCTACTGCTACTTATTCTACTGTTATGGCTGAATCAGCCTTAATGAGTGAAGAAGAAATCACAATGGCTTTATATTTATATCCAGTTGGTAATGCATTATCTACTTTAGTAACCGGTTTTGTATCGGATAAATTTGGAAGAAAAACAACGGTAATTGCTATGGGTAGCGCCTCTATTGTAAGCTATAGTTTATTTATCGCTTCTAGCATGTTAGGTTGGACACCATTTTTAACTGGTTTTGCTATTGGCGCATTTATGGGATGTTATTGGGGAGCCGGAGATACAATTGGTTCAATTATGTTCTCCGAATCTTCACCTACTAATTTAAGATCATCAATAACCGTTATTAATACTTTATTAAATGGCGTTGTTGGTGGAGTTGCTTCTATAATTTCAATGATTGTTGTTCCTTTAATTCCACCTGTTGGTTTCGGTTATTTCTATCTTTGCTTAACAATTCCTGGCTTAGTTGGAGCAGTTATTGTTATGTTAAAATGCATCGGGGAAACTAAAGGATTAGATTTATCAAAGGTCACTGGACTTGAATGGGATAAAAAGAAAGAGGATAAAATAAATGGATAAAAGTATTTTTGAATTAAAAAAAGATGAGAAACCATTAGAAAATATCGATAGAACATGTGGTTTTGCTTCTATTTTAAAAGAGGTAGGAGTTATTGGAGATTCATTAGCTAGTGGTGAATTTGAAGCCACAGATGAAAGTAATAATATTACATATCATGACATGTATGAATATTCATGGCCTAGTGTTCTTGAAAGAATTACTGGGACTAAATATTATAACTATTCTCGTGGAGGAATGACTTTTAAAGAATTCTACGAAACTTGGGCCGATAAAAATAATTTTTGGGAAAAAAGACAATCATATATTGTTGCACTAGGTAATAATGATTTATTTGTCTTTAATCATAATGTTGGTTCTCATCTTGATATAGATGTTCTTCATCCTGAAAATAATAAAGATACGTTCTTTGGTTATATGGGAAAAGTCTTATCAAAACTTAAATCATTAGAAAAAGATGCTCGTATCTTTTTAGTTTCAATGTTACTTGATAATGAATTAAAAGAAAAAGACGAATTAACTCTATATGTTTTAAATGAAATGAAGGAAGTAATAAAATTATATTCTTTTACATATTTAATAGATTTAACTACATATGGTGTTATATATAATAAAGAAGTAAGAAGTAAATATGCATTAGGATATCATCCTAATGCAATGGGATATTATATTTATGCTTTAATGATAGGAAATTATATTGATTATATTATTAAAACTAATTATAAAGATTTTTTCGAATTACCTTTTATTGGTAAAAACTTACATAATTCTTATTTAGATAAATAATAAGTATGGATAATATCTAGAAAACTTATTTAATTATTTTGATAATTTATTATTAATAGTCCAACTTTTGTGATTTAAATTTCTAAAAATTTACTCATTATATAAATTTCTTTTTCATTAAAGATTAGACTTTTATCTTTACCAAAAAGTAAATAATTTATGCTTACTCCATATATTTCTGATAGCCTAATTAAAGTATCGATTGAAGGTTCATAAACGCCATCTTCATATTTACTAGAAACATTAATCATTTTGCAGCCTCTTTTGCTTTTAAACTAGATTTTCTTCTTATATCGATAAATAATTTATAGCTTTTCGTTACTTACCTTCCTAAACCAACAAGAGTTCGACTCTCTCTGATTAAAAGTTGCTAAAATTAACATTAAAAAAATCCGCAAAAAAGCAACAAAAAAGAGGGAATTGGACCCCTCTATATGAATAGATATTTTATTCTCGTGGTACGAAAATGCTACGAAAATTCAAAAAACATCGATGGTTATCGTATTTGGTGCCTTCTGCCGGGAGACTCTATATACATATTTAATTTCATTGAACTTTTAGAAGTTCCTTTTTTATCGAGTTCTTATTTTTTTATCAATTGAGATTATAGATACTTTTTAGAAAGCGATGCTACGAAACATTATTCTAGTTCTTTAACAGCTTTGATTATCTTAATTTCTTTTTCCCGTGAAGTATTAAAACATTTTAAGATTTCGTCACGATAATTACATCTTTTAAAAAGTGGATTGACTTTTATCTTCTTAAAAATCGGAGTCATTTTCCATAAAGGAATTCCGAAATATGCGGCACATTCAGATTTTGTCCAAATTCCTTTTTCTAACAATTTTAATTTATCATCCTTTTCATAAACTTTATATTTATATCTTCCTTCACCTACTGTAAACATAATTCTCCTTTCATTATTCTGTAAAATAATCATTTTTAACATTTTTAAAACATTGCATTTGTAAGATAAAAGCTGTTTTATATGCTTTTAAATCATCGTATTCTTTTTTAGTTAAAAGAACTGAATCATCATTTGGTATTACAATGTTTTCAATGCTTACATTATAAATGTCAGCCAATTTAACTATTGTATCAATTGAAGGTTCTGCCTTTCCTCTTTCATAACAGCTTATTGAGGAATGATCTAAATGAAGCATGTAAGCAACTTCTTTCTCTTTTAGTTTTTTCTTTTTTCTAAGTTCGGCAAGGATTTTATAGTTTTCATCTTTTATTTTTAACTCCTTTATTCTCAATAGTTGGATTTTCGATAACATTAAAGAGAAAAATTTTTCCATTATCTCTATTTCATCATCAGTAAAACTTAAGCTCTTATCTTCTTTTAAAAGCAAATAATTTAATAACATTACACTCAACAAAAAGGAGATTATGTAAATTTAAGTTGAAAAGTATAGGATTTTGTCTCATATTGCGACTCCCAAAATATCAATGTATGAAAAATAAATGATAATTCAGAAAATCATTTTTCTATTTTGTAAACCTAATTAAAGTATTTTTCTATTGTACTTTATGATAATTAAACAACAAAAATTGCTTTAATTTATTAAAATTATTTCATATCTTTAAACATAGTTTTTAAATCAACTAAATGTAAATTTTATCTTCGATTTCTTTTAAAGAATCTTCAAAACCACTAGCACTGAAAATATAAAAATATTTATTTTTATAGCTAGAAAAAGGTTTTATAAAAACATTTTCTAGCATTTTAAAATAAATATTTTTTCCATTTTTTGAAGAAGAAAACTTAACATCACTTATTAAAAGATTATCGTTATCTTCGCTAACTATATTTATTTCAACACTTCTATTTAATAAAGAGTTATTTTCAATATTAAAATTTTCAAAATTTAAAAATAAACCTTCTAAGTTTCCATTTTTATTTAAATATTCTAAATAACTAATACATAATTTTTCAAAATAATGTTCTATAAAATTATTAATAGCATTTTTATCTATTTCTTTTAATATTTTTCCATAACCACTTTTAATTAGTTCTACTTTTCCTCTAATAAAACGATAATAAAAAGCTAACATTGGATCTACTATTTCATAATTGATATGACGTTTTGATTTAAAAGTTGTTCTTTTAATCAAAACGTCATTTTCAATTAATTCATCTATATATTTATATATTTTATTTACATCTTCTTCTAAAAATGTAGCAATTTCTTTAGCACTAGTAAAATTATTAGATATTGCAACTATTATTGAAGCATTTAACCCACTTGAAGAAAGATCACTAGTAATAATTTTACTTGGATCATCACTAAAAATTGCACTTTGATTATAAAAAAGTAAATCTAAATTCTCATCAAAACTCTTTTTAGTGTTAATTGAAGATAAATATAATGGAAAAGTGTTAGTTAAAATTAAAGGTTTAGCTTTTTCTTTTAAATCACTTACATCTTTTAAAGCTTCTAATGCTTCATCAAAAGATAATTTTTTTAATTTTAAAGAAAAAGTATGTCTTTGATAAAGTTCATAATTATATTTATTTATTTCTCTTTCAATAAAAGTTACATTACTTCCTGTTAAAATAATTGTAATTTTTCTTTTTTTAAAAAGAAGATCAATCGCTTTTTGTAAAGATGTGATAAAATCACTCTTTTTTCTTTTCCCATCTCTAGTTAATAAAATTGAAGGATATTCATAGATAAATAAAACACCTTTTTCATCTTTAAAATATGAATCAATTGCTATAAAAAAAGAATACCAATCTTCAAAAACACCTACATTTAAACTCGTTTGTTCATTAAAATCATTAGAAAATGCTTTACGATTAATATTGTCTTCACTATCAGTAGCAAAAAAAGATAATGATTTTTTACCTTTTAAAAACATTTCCATTAAAGTAGATTTACCTATTCTTCTTCGACCATAAATATATCCAAACTCAAATTTATCCGAATTATAAAATTCTTCAAGTTCTTTTAATTCTTTTTTCTACCAATATAATTCATTATTTTATCTCCATGAACTTTTTATAATAGAAAAAAAGTTTATGGAAGACGTCTTCCACGAAAACATTTTCCATAAACTATATGAATCTACAAATTAGATTATTTATTAGTTAAATAATCTTTATAAATATTAAAATAATTATCAAAAAAAGAACAAATACTACTCTTTTTATATATTTTGTATTTTTTAAATAATCTTTAACTGTATCAATCGCTATTTTATGAGCTAAAGAGATTGGAAAAGAAAATCCACCAGTAGAAATTGAAGGAAAAGCAATTGAAGATAATTTCATTTCTTCACACTTTTTTAAACATGATAAATATGAATTTTTTAAATCTTCTTTATCTTTTGTTTCTATTTTCCCAAACATTATTTTAGGTCCGACAGTATGAAAAACATATTTAGCAGGTAAAGAATAGTCTTTTGTTTCTTTACATTTTCCGTTTTCTTCATCTTTATTATTATTTTCTATTTTCATTATTTCTATTAGATCTCTTCTTATTTTTAATCCAACATAAGAAAAAATAATGTTATCAATATAGTTATGAAGAGGATAAAAACAACCCAACATCTTTTTATTAGCAGCATTAACTATTACATCAATATCTTTTAAAAAAGTAATATCACCTTTAAATATAGGGATTTTATCATTGATAAAATCTAAATCATTTATAGTTATTAACTTTCTTTTATCATTTATTTCTTTAAATCCTTTTTCTTCATTTAAATAATATTCTTCATCTATACCTATAGGCATAGTTATATTCATTAACGCTCTAAAAGCATCTTTTTTTAATAGGAATATTTTTATAAACGTGATTATATTCAATTAAATAATTAATATAAAATTCGATAGATTCCAATAATTACTTCTCCTTTATCATTAATAATTAATATATTGGATAATTATCCTAATAATTTAACAATTTCTTTCCTTGTTATTCCGTTATTTTCTTTAATATACCTAGCAAGCAAAAATATTTCATTTTTATATTTTTTTAATCTTCTTTTAACAAAACGATATTTTTTCTTAATAAATTTATTTGTTTTTATCGCAAATAACTTATTTTCAAATTCAGAAGTTTCATCAAGAGAATAAGAATTATCTCTTAAAGAAAAATAGTTTAAACCATTAATCATTGTTCGATTTACTAATTTAAAAGAAACTTTATAAGCTCTTTCTAAATCTTCATCTGCTCCTACACTATGGTAATTAAAAAATAATTCTTCAGCGACAATTCCTGCTAAAGAAACTTCAACATTATCAAGTCTTGTTTCAAGATCATCGATACTATCAAAGTTTGCATTATATGTTCTACCACCATCTTCATTGCAAATAACTCTTAAAACATCAAGTTTTCTTGTTAATTTATATAAATATAAAGCGTGACCTGCTTCATGAATTGCAACAAAATCATCGACTTTAAAATTATCATTATTTTTAATACATCCAGAATCTAAAAAAGTATATTCATTAATAAAATTTTCAAGTGTAGCATTTTTACCATATCTAAAATAAACATTGTTAAAAATAGTTCTAATTAAACTAATTGGTTCATGTCTTAAATTTAAAGTTAATTCTTCTATCTCATAATCATCTAATTTAAAATCTCTAATTTCTAAAAATTTAGAAATTATTTCTTTTAATTCATTTTTATCAGTAATTCGAATATTAAATTTTCTATCAAAACGACCTTCTCTAAGTAAAGAATAAGGTAAATTATCGATATCATTTGCACTAGCTAAAGTTAAAACATTTCCTTCCTTATTAAAACCATCAAGTTCCATTTGAAGAACTCTTTCTAATTTTGTATCTTTTGCAACTAATCTATCTAATTCATCAATAACTACTATTGCATTTTTTTCTAATCTCGCTTTTTTATAAGTAGCAAGTAAAACTTCATCTAAATTTTCACTATCTCCTTCGATTATAAAAACTTTATAATCGAATGATTTTGCAAATTCTCTTAATAATAATGTTTTACCATATCCAGGATCACCATAAAAAAGAATTCCTTTAGGTAAATATTCTTTTTTTTCGTTATCAGATAATAATTCTTTATTTAAATACCAACTTCTTACTTCATATAATTCATCTTTAATAGCTTTATAACCATAAACTTTGTTTAAAAAATTATTTCTTTCCATAGATTTATTTTTCTCCTTTCTTTTATAAATAAATTCATTCTTTTTAATAAAGAAGAATTATATTTTTAATAAAAATTGATATTTATTTATTAAAAATAAAACATATTTAATATGAATTAATTTTCCTAAATTTAAAGTCGTTATATTTTTTTATATCTATAACGACTTTAAATTTTAGTTAAAACTTTATAGGCCTTCGCCTTACTCTTAATTAAATTTTGTTTATTCGGCCACTAATCGAAGTTAGCCCGAGCGTATAAGAGCGACTTATACACTACTAACTCCATCTTCTAAGATAAGAAGATTAATAGATTAGGCTAGATTTCCTAGCAACTTTCACTAAACGTCGGAAGTAAGTTTTTAAAACAATCCAATCGTTCACCTTTGCAGCTGAGTCAGATTTAGCTACTCGTACATTTTGTTTGCAATCCTTATAGTTTAATTACTTAAACGTCACCTCAGAGATCTTTAATGAGTTTGCCACTTACTTGGTAGTCTCTCACACTACTTGCAGGATGGCGGGCTAAGCTAGCTACTATTTGCCACTTATAGATCCGGATCGCTCATTGCCTTAACTAGAGAATTTAAAAAGAGCACTTCTTACTTCAAGGCTAATCCAATAACCTTCCTTATATATTTCTATATAAGGTGTTTGCCATTTAATAGGTATCCCTATTAAACCACTCACAAAGTAAGAATCCTGACGGTCTGTAAGACCAACTTCATCAGGTTACAGCAATATTGTAATGCTCAACGCATAAAATTAATATACTTTTATTTTTATTATTTTTTGTAGATAAATTTATTGATAAATATCGTATTTTTTATTAATATTATATTTTGAAGAGTAGATAAAATATAAACTTATGAACAACAAATATAAAGTAATGTTATCTTATTACACATATTCCACAATATTAAATGATATTGATGCGTTTCGTTTTTATAAAAATAACGGAGATACCAACAAAAATAAGTTTATCAATAAACTTATTACAAATTATTATGAAATAGTTAATTTATCAATTAAAAAACTTGAAGACAATCTTCTTTCTTTATTAAAAGACATTAAAAATAAAGAAGAGTTAGTTAATGATATTTTAAAAATAAAAGAAAGAAATGATGATTCTGATAGTAAAAAAGAATATGAATTAACTTTTATATCAACTAAAGAGTCTAATAATGCGTTACTAGATATAGAATATTCTAATTATTCTTATATTTTTACTATGAGTGGTTATTTAAGAAAATTATTTAATGACTATGCTAAGTTAAATCAAGATGAAAGAGAAAGAATAATTTTTAAAAGTGAAATAGATTTAATAAATACAGCTATTAAAAATAATAAAAAGATTTTTTTTAAAGTAATTACTAAAAAAGATGAAGAAATTATCGAAGAAAAACACGAAGTATCACCATTAGGTATATTTAATTCTAAAGATAGACAATTCGCCTATTTAATTTATTATACTTCTTCTACCTACAATGTTATTAACTTATATAAATTAGTTGATTTAAGAATATCTAGAAACTTTAAAGATGAACTATCTTCATCTTTAAATGAAAAAATAAATGGTGATTTAGATAAAAACGATCCTCAATTTATTAATTCTCCAATTATAAAATGTAAAATAAAATTAACTAAAAAAGGTCAAAAAATGTTTACTAAAATCTTTATTAATCGTCCTAAACCATTAAAAATAGAAGATGATATATATTATTTTGAGTGTTCAATAAATCAATTATTTCAATATTTTTCTCGTTTTGGTAGCGAAGCATTAGTATTAGATAATGAAAAATTAACTAATAGATTATTTAATTTTTTTTATTTTGGATATAAAAATATTAAAAAATATGAAAAATAAAGTATTTTTAATGTAAAAGTCCGATTTTTATCATTAAGATGTTTTAGAAATTTTGCTCATAAAATTATGTTATAATAACAAAAGCCGAAGACTCTTTTATGAAGAATAAATTTATGTCATTTTTTTCAATATCGTTAGTTACTTCTTTTTTACTAACTTCGTGTTTTTCATCTAATGAAAATCATAATGATAATGAGGATGAAAATAAGAACTTCGCTATAAATGTAGAAGATTTAACTAATGGCTACGTTATCCCTTCAGTGGCAAGTGCAAAGATTGGGGAATCAATAAGTTTTAAAATTGTACCAAATGATGGTTATTATTTAACATCTTTTTCTTTAGATAATAACATAACAACCATTTCTTATGAAGACAAAAATCTAGTATTTGATAATTTATCTAAAACTTATACATATAACACTATTATGGAAAAAGAAATCAATGTTTTCGCTAGTTTTGATAACAAAGAAAGCGGAAATACTTTTTACGATAAAGATAATGATGTTTTATACACTACAATAAAAGTTGATCCTTACGGAAACGAAATCGAAAAAATACCTGAAATAAATGCAAATGATTATCTAAAAGAAGCATTAAATGATGGTGAATTAGGTTATATTATTTTAAAAGGACAAGAAGAACATTATGACGCTAATTTAAGGACTAAAGGAGCGATTGACGCAATAAATGAAATTCCTAAAGAAGGAAATTTTAAATCAAATCTTTTGGAAATAGGTTTATGTGTAGATGATAACGGCATGCCTTGGAGTGATAAAAATGCGACTGAAATAATTCATAATGCGGTAATAAAGTACGAAAATAAACTAGATTTAATAATTGCTAATAACGATTCATTAGCTATTGCTGCCAGCAAAGCGGATAACTTAAATCCAAGTTTACCAATTTTAGGTTTCGACAGAATTGCGTTCAACGAAATGTTGAGTGGAGATTTTGACGGTACAATGGCATTTCCTTTTGAAGATCAAGCTCTTTTGACGGCTGCTTTAGTAGGGAATTTAATTACAAATAAAAAACCTGTAATTGATGTATTTTATGGTGGCAAAGTTCCTTTGGACTTTACTTACCTTGATAAGCACTTAATTTTAACTGATTATGCCACTGTTTTAAGAAAAGATATAGAAGACTATGATATTGGTGCCAAGAGAAAAGTTGAGAAGAATAATGAAGTTAAAGGAATGAAAATATTATTAACTTCTTATTCAAGTTTTGACTCTTTTGCCCAACGTTTATTTAAGTCGTTACTTTATTATTTAGAAAAAATAGGCTATACAGTTTATACAATTGTTGGCGATGGCAATAATGATCAAGCATTCATGAACTCTATTAAAGAAAAATATAACGAAAATAATTATGACGCAATAATTTTAAATCCAATTTATTTAGATTCATTAAAAGACTATTTAGCAATTTTTAACGAAACAATACCAATTGTTGTCTATAATCGTGTAAATAATAATGAATTTGTAACTTTAAATAAAGAAAATGTTTATGCTGTTAATATTACCTTAGATATATCAAAAAATGCCGGAAATATTGTAAAAAAATGGTATAACCACAGTATTGGACTTGATTAAAAACAAAATTATTTTATCAATCAATATCAATTATTAATCAAATTTATTCTCGTTTATTTCATAAAATTTTTATGATTAAATGGTTTAAACTTTCAAATAAAATAAAGAAATAATCTTTAATTCAAATATTTAATTAATAAAATAACTTATATGAATAAATATTTTATTTTTAGTGACATACACGGAAGAAATCTAGATGAACTTAAAGGTAGATTAGAAGAATCTGGCTTTGAAGAAGATAATCCTAATCATATCTTAGTATCTTTAGGAGATCTTTTTGATCGAGGAAATGATTCTTATAATCTTTGTAAATATATTAATTCGATGATTAAAAAGAATAGATGTATTGCTTTATGGGGGAACCATGAAGTTATTTTAGCAAACTGGTTATATTCTAATTTTGAAAATTACTATAGTGTTATTTATGCTAATGGTACTACTAAAACCATTAAATCTTTTGTTGAGGGTTTAATTAAAGACAATAAACTTAAACTCAGTAATGATGAAAGAGCATATTTATCATATTTTTATAGAAATGGTTATGTTATTGATGAAAGGCAAGTTGATGTTTTAAATAAAATTAGAGCAAGTGAAGAATTTCGATATTACATAAATCATTTATTACCTTACTTGGTAATAAATGATAAATATTTACTTTGTCATAGTGGATTAACATATAAATATGATTATGAAGTATATAAATATAATTTTAACAAATATAATTTTATTAGAAATGACGGAAGTTTATTAGTTGAAGAAGAAACACGGTCATTAATAATTGAACTTGATAATAATCCAAATAAATCATTACCAAAAGTGCCATTTAATAAATTTAATTATGATAAAGTAATTCATGGTCATTTATATGTATCACATTTTAATAAAGATGATCCATATAATATTTATTTTGGAAAAGATAATATTTGTATAGATTCTCCTTATTACATCAATGTTTTAGTTATTAATGAGGATAATTCTTTATCCTTTAGTAAAATTTAATAATTTATTTGCTTAACAATATATTTATATCGGAGACTTCTTTATTAAAGTGATCGCATAAATACGATAAGAAACATTGTTTGAAGTATTTTCCTGTTTCACTTGTTAAATCATTAATATCAACATCGTTACCAGCTCGATGGTCTTTCTTTAATTTATTTATTCTTAAATCATTTGTGTCCATAAAATAAAAAACTTCATAAGCATCATCATTTTCATCTTCAAAACCACATTCGATTCTATTTTTATATTTTCTAAAAGAAAATAAGCCTTTTTTGTAATTTTTATGTCCATTCATTTTCTCAATTTTAAAACTATCTAAATTAAAATGTTTTACTAAATCATCAAACCATGTTGGATTATCATTGATGGCAAAGTCATTAGTTTGTTTCTTTTCAGTTAAATCAATTAGTTTTTTTATAATATCTTCATTTTGTTTTAAGAATAAAGTGAAAGAGCGAACAAAATATCTAAGCATTTCGCTATTATCTTTTTCTAAATCAACAGCTTCCCAATTAGATTTATATAAAACAGTGAATTTTTTTGTTAATAATTCATAAAAGGCTGCATATTCTGTTCCTTTATCATCTTCAAAGCCACATTCAATATTATTTGAGCGCACTCTAAAGGCAAAACCATTTTTTACATATGCTTTATATTTTTTGTTCAACCAAATACTATATCTAGAAGAATCAAAATAGGTACGTAATTTAGAGAACCAGTCATCTTCATTCGTTGTTTTTTGAACTCTAATTTTATTTTCGTTAGTACAATCAAAATAATTTAATTTAGTAATCAATTTATCACTTAGTGCTGGTTGTTCCCCAATGCTTATATTTTCAAATGAATTAATCATCTTGAGAAACTCCTCTTCCGTGATAGCAGTAAAATCTCTAAACCATCTATCGTACATAAATTGAAATAATTCTTGTTCTCTTTTATAAATATCGAATAAAGTCCAATTCTCATTTGTTGATGCAACTTTTTGTGCAGATCTTGAACCATAACAATAAGCATATTTTTCACTCTCAAATGAGGCAGTTCTTTTTGTTTTGAAACTAAAATTTTTAAGACTGCTGTTTTCGCCTTTTGATAATAAAAGTAAATTTCCTAAGGAATTTGTTATTTTATTAATTTTTGCTTCATCGTGATTTAACGGAGATAATACAATTTGCCAGTATTCACACTTCTCAGTATTTTGAGGCAAAATATGTTCAATAGAGTTCATATTGACTGAAGACCAATCGACGCTATGGGTTGTAACATTTGATACTTGTAAATATTCATCATATTCATAAAGAAAATATTTTAAACTATCCCGATTATAAAAAAATGATTGTTTATCTCTTAAATAATTATTAAAGTTTTCAAACTCATTAAATAAATAATTTTCTAAATTATTTTCATTTATATAAACACCAATTGTATCCAGTGTCTCATAAAGAATTTTTTGTTTATTTTCATTCTTAGCTTTTATAAGTTCTCTTGCATGTTTAATTAATGAGCTGTAATCATTTTTATTTTGACCAATACATTTTCTAAAAAATAATGAAAATTCAAGTTTTTTATAAAACTTTAACTTTTCTTTAATAGATAAATCATTATCTCCATAAAAAGCCATTATTGTAGATTTGGCAAATTTAGTAGATGTTATTCTGTTTAATTTGGTTAAGTATTTTTTTTCATCTAAATATTCTTCCCCTTTTAAAAGCTTTGCATCAGGATATTTTTCTATAGGATTATTAATAATTCCCCAAATTTCACTATATTTATCTAAACTTTTTATATATGAATCAATGGCATTATATGCTGTAGCAAGTGTTTCGTTACTATTGAGGCTAGAAAATATTGGATTTTCAATGCTGAACTCTTCGTTTAATATTTCCGAAACGTAAGTATCACCTCTTCTTTTGCTCAAAGAATTATGATATATAAACCAATGCGCTTGTAAATATTCATCATCGTTTAAAAATGTATTCTTATAAGATAAGTTTTTATAAATATTCTTCCATACAAAGTTAATTTTATCTCTTAGTAAATCACCTTCATTAACATTAAAAAAGGAAGATAAATACATAAGTCTATTTTTTAACAATTCTAAATTTGATAATTTTTTTCCTCTATTATTCATTGTTTCAAAGGTAACTCTTACATCAAAATCTTTTGTAACGAAGTAAATATTAAATATCAATCTATGAAGAATTACATCTAAAATCTCTTTAACAATATCAGAATTTTTAGTTAATTTATCATCAATAAACTTTTTGCAATTATCGAGATTTTTAAGATATATGTTTAACATATCTTTCTCCACGAGATTGTTTAAGTAAATTCTATTCTCAAAGAAAGATCTTGTATCACCATCGTTTTTATTTGAATAAAAAAATCTATAAATATTTCCTTTTTTTAAATATTCACCTTGCAGATTTTCATTATTTTCATCTTCTAAAAATTTAAATATAGATGCTAAAAAAATAATTATTGTGGTAAGTCTTTGCTGACCATCGACAACATAAAAAGCGTTATAACCATTCAAATATTCAAAATTCTTTTCTTGATCGTCCATTTCCTCTAAAGTTAACATTCCAGTATAATGTTTACTTATTTTATTTGGATTCTTAAGAGCTCTAATTATGTCGTTCCATAAATCGTTAACTTGTTTGTTCGATTCCCAAGCATAACCTCTTTGATAATCTGGTATGCGAAAAACGTTTGGTCCGTAATTTTCTGTATCACTTAGAAGTGCTTCAACAGTAACTAAAGAGTTGTTTCTTCTTTTTTCGTCGAAATAATTTGCCATTTTTTATTCCAGCCTTTTTTAATTCTTAATTATTATAATAAAAATTGTAACAATTTTTAAAATCCTATTAATTGATTAATTTTATACTTAATTTGTTTCCACAATATATTTGATTCTATGGAGTTTTAAATAGTTCAGTTTAATCAAAATTTTATAATGCTATTTTTCATCCAAATCATCCCAGTTTATTTCCCACCTTGGAGGTAAAGAATGATAAACAGGCATAAAATTAAACCAGATAATTTCATATATATTTGAATTCTCATTGCCTAGTAATAAATCCCTTGGTTCACCACCACAAATATCTATTTCTTCAGGAGTCATCTCTTTTAAATATTTACCATCTAATTCTTTTGCTTTAGTTAACCTTTCAGAAGTCCAAAAGGTTTTATCAAGTTCATTCTTTTTCATTTACCAGAATAATTCCTCTTTTTAATATTTTAAAAAAATTGTAAAAATAATTAAGTTAAATGATTTAAAAATACTGACAACAAATAGGTTTATTTATAATTTATTATTAACAAATTATTTTTACAACATAAAGTAAAATAACCATTGCTAACAATGGTATTAATTTTAAAGAAAAACTTATTTCTATTGATAATTTATTCCTTATCCCTTAAATAACTTCAATATCAATTGTTGCTCCTTCTTCTATCTTTATAATTAAGTTATGCCAAAAAGCAAACTTAAATATAAACTTCAATCTTTATTAAATAAAAAACATTTTGATTATGATTTTTATTTAGATAATAAATATGTTGAAGAATATCCTTACGAAAGATATGTTTCTTTAACTTTATGAGTGATTTGTGGATTAACAAAAAATGAAATAACTTATAAAGGTGGATTAACTAAAGAAATAGCTTGTGATATTTCTTTAGTTAATAAACTTGTAAGTTATTTATATTACTCTAAAGATGAAGAATTAAAAAGAATTGCTTGGAATACTTTTTCTTTATGTTCTTGTAACACTAATTTTATTCTTCATAACAAATTTAAAAGAGCATTAAATAAAAGAGAAAGACAAGTTTTTAGTGAAAAAGGAATATGTTCTAATCATACAGAAAATTTAATTAGTGAAAGATTAATAATAGTTCCTAATAATAAAATTTATGCTAATTATTTACGTAACTATATTCTTAGATATGATTATGAAAATAAAGATTTTGCTTATCAAATAGGAGATCATTCTTCTTATAAAGATATTAACTTTATACTTATAGAAAGATATAAAAAAGATATAGTTGGATACATTGGTATCCAACTAGAATATGATTATATAAATACTTCTTCTCTTTCTTATTATGTTATTAAAGGATATCGTAATAAAGGATATATGAAAGAAGGAATTAAAGTAGTTATAGATGCTATCAAAGATAAAAAGATTGTATTTTATAATGATTTTAATTATCAGTATATTTATGAAGAAATAATACCTTTAATAAAATTAATTAAAATAACAGTTGTTGAACCGAATATCCCTTCTTTTAAAGTAGCGTCTTCTATTAAAGGAATAACATATGATGGTAAATTAAATACTTATGAAGGAAATGACAAATATAAGATAACTCATTGTTTTCGATAAAATCGTAAAAAACAATTCAATAATTCTAAGAAACGAAAATATTAAATTTTCTTTAAAGAAATATTAATTTTTACTTTCGAAAATGGATAATTTAATTATTATTACAAGAATTTTTATCATTATTTATCACAACAAAACAGTATTATTCAATACTTTCTAAAAGATTAATTTTACTGCATTATTTAAAAATAGTTTCAAATATTAATAATGTTTTTTTAAAACCTCTACAAATCTTAACGAAAATGGAAGGTAAGGGTTTCATTTTTTTTATTTACTTTTAAAAGTTCATTTTCTCTAAAATTCTTAAAACCTTTTTGATTGTTTTTAATCATACATTTAATGTAGATCCTCCATTTTTAATCTAATAATTTATCCGCATATCCTATTGGTACAAAATTCGTTGACTTTATCACAGTTTCATTCATCAATAAAACTTTATCTAAAAAACTGCAAAACTCTATGAGAATAAAATTCACCTACATGTTTTATAGATTGTTACTCTTTAAACAAATAGGCGAATATATTTTCTAGAATATTTTTTTATAAGACTCCAAACTTTCTTTTCGCAAATGAGATACTAATTTTTTCTCTATATCATATGATTTAATATTTTCAATTATCGCAACTTCAACAACTTCTTTTTGATAATAGTCATCAGAACAAACACACTCTTCAACAAAGTTAAAACAGATATTTGTTTCCTCTTTTAAATCGTTTTCGACACAATAAATTATATATGGCATAAAAACATCTTCGAAAACAACAATAGATCCAGTGTTGATGCCTTCTTGCCAGGAAGTCTCTTTTTCAAACGCGTCCTTAACCTCTGGTATTCTTTCCAATAATAATGTATTTAACTCCTTTGAATTCATCAATATTCTCCTTTCAAAGATTTTTTCATCTTTATTAATAATTCCTTAGCGAAGCTTTTGTCTTTTTCAGTTAAATTTTGAGTTCTTAAAATATTCTCTAAATTTTTAATTCTCTCTTCAATTTTTGTTACATGATTTCGTCCGCCAATTAATATGCCCGTTTTTATTTCTTCACTTGCAGCAGCCATGGCGCTTCCATCACCTATTGTTGCCCCCTCTCTATATAGCTCCCCAATTAAATTTTTAAGTTTTTGATTTTCTACAGAGTTTTGTATTTCTACACCAACATCTGAAACTCTTTTTCCCGCAAAAAGTTGAAGATCTAGTGTGAATACATTAATTTTACAAAGACTTAACTATCTAGTTAAGCAATATTACTTAGATTGTAAATGATAATTGGTATCTCTAATTTTATACAAATAGATTTGTTACAAATTAATTTGTAAAAATAAAAAATAAGACTTTATTAATAAAATTTTTTTAGTTATAATACAAATAAATTTGTTACAAATTAATTTGTAAAAGGAGATGATGTTATGTTTATCGGTAGACAAAAAGAACTAACTGAACTAATTGACGCTTATAATTCCGACAAATTTGAGTCAATATTAATCTATGGAAGAAGAAGAGTTGGGAAAACTGAGTTAATTAATAATTCACTAAAAGGGGTTAAAGATTGCATTATCATAAAATTTGAAGCTGTTAGAGGAACTTTGGAACTTAATATTAATAGACTCAGCAAAAGAATAAAAGATGTTTTTAATATAAATTATATTGATTTTCACTCATTTGAGGGTATTTTCGAATTTATATTCGAACAATCCTTGACAAAAAAAATAATTTTAATTATAGATGAATTCTCTTTCTTGCTTGAACGTGACTTTACTGTCGAATCAATCCTTGCTGTATTTATCGATAAATATATTAATGATTCAAAACTAAAAATTGTTGTCTCTGGTAGTTATGTAGGTTTAATGATTAAACTCCTCGAGCATAGTTCTCATTGTTATGGCAGATTTAATCATATAATTCCAGTAAGACCATTTGATTATTATGAAGCTTCATTATTTTACAAAAATTATAGTGATGAAGATAAAATCATTATGTATTCTACGTTTGGGGGCTTACCATTTTTTAATAGCCTAATTAATAACAATTTAACAGCCTTAGATAATATTAAGAACTTAATCATTTCTAAAAATTCTATACTAGAATTCGGATTAAATTCAATATATTCTGAAACTAAAAACTTGCCACTTTTAAGTCAAACTATTTCTCTTATAGCAAAAGGAAAAACAAAAAAATCCGATATCATCTCGACTCTCAAATCTAAGGGTAACAACAGAAACGAATATCTTTTAGAAAAAATTGAAGATATGGATATCGTTAAAAGAATAACGCCAATTAATGATAAATCTAACAATAGAAAAACTTTCTTTGCTTTTGAAGACAATTATTTAAGTTTCTATTATCGTTATTTATACGATGCATCTTATATTGAATTAAGAGAAAATCCAAATCAATTTTTTGAAACATTCATTAAAGAAGACTTTTACAGTAGTTATATACCTAAAAAATTCGAAGAAATTACGAAATCTTTTCTACATAGAAAAAACATAAAAGGAGAAATAAATCCAGTTATAACAGAAATAGGAACATATTTTTATAACGATGCAAAAAATAAAACCAATAGAGAATTTGATTGTGTAACTAAAGACAAAAATGGTTATATTTCATATGAATGTAAATTTACAAAAGATAAAATAGGTAAAAAAGTTATCACAGAAGAGGAAGAACAAATCAAGAATTTAGACATAAATTTCTATAAATTAGGATTTGTTTCCAAAAATGGATTTAAAAATGATTTTGATAAAGAAAAATATAACTTATTTACATTAAAGGATTTTTATAAAGATTAATCTCTAAAATTTAATAAACTTCTTTAGAATTTAATTTACAACTTATTCCGTTAATTTTAGTAATTCTAATTATCAACTTTATTTTTACTGATTAAAATCCGTATAAATTCTTTCTAATCGTAGATAGATTATAATTTAAAGCTTCTTCTATTTTCTTTTTTGCTTCTCGATCAAATTTATCTTTATTATTTTCAAGATAAAATGTACCTTCTATTTCCTTTAAGACTTCATCATTGTTAATTCTTAATTTAAAAATGTTATTCATATATTGATTTTTTCCTCCTATTTTTTTATCAACTTGATTATATCAAAAGAAGGAAAAATCGACTTTCTCAGATAAATGGACTACTTTTTTGTGTGTGCCACAAAAAGTGCCAATTCCCTTATCCTGTTATAATATTTCTATTTATTTTTTTATGACCACAAAAAGGGACCACATCAAAAAAATGCGATAACAATCGTTACTTTTTAAATTATTCAGTAGACCACGAAAAGTCCTTTTGCCACAAAAAGTACCCAGTGTTCTTATATATATATTTCCTTTTGGAAATATATATATAAAATAAAAAAGACCACAAAAAGTTCCTCTTGTCTTATGAATTTATTTCTAAATAGAAATAAATTTTAAAAATTTTAAAAATATTTTATGTTTTAAAGAAACTATCTTCAATCTCTTCTTTTAATTTGACCGCTTTTTTAACAATTTAACATTAGAAAAATACCTTCAAAAGAATAGAAAAATTTACTCTGATAAACACTAGTTGAAGAGAATAAGCAAATTAAATAACACGATCCAATTTAAATATTTAAAATGAAAATAAATAGAAAATCTTAGCTGATTTTTCTAGTTATTTTTCGCATTTCCACATTCTAATTTTTGTTCATTTATCTGAGCACACATGAATTTTAAAAAGTTTATATAATATGATCGAAAATTAAAAAGGAGATGATTAAGTTAATGAAAAGTAAGATTGAAATTATTAGTAGTCAAAGAGTTTCAACAAAAGATATTTCTACTTATCTAGATTGTTCTAATTCTAAGGCTTATTTAATTAGAAGGCTTTGTGAAATAAAGTTTGATGGTGAAGTTCCTGCTGAACCAAATAAAGTAACAACTGAATCATTCTTAAAAAGTTTAAATTCAACATTAGAAAAAGAATTAAAAAGTTTAAATGGAGGGAGTTAATAGCAATTGATGTATAATTCAGAAGATTTATTAAAGATTAAAAAGGATTATGGTTTAAACTACTACATTCGTGTTAGAAAAGATACGAACTCCTTTTATGTTGGTTATAATCTTTTAATAAATGGGAAATTAGAAAGACATCAAATACAAAATTCTTTTAAGTGGAAGCTACCTTCAAAAACAAAAGAACAAAATGAATTAAAGCAATCTATATCAGAAAACATTTCTGATATAGTTATTAATGATTTAATTAAAAGAGACATCATCTCTTTTAATAATTCTAAAGAAGATAAAGATATAACTGTTAATGAGTTATTTGATGAATATTTAAATCTTTATAAGCAAGGAGTAAGAACTACTACTTTTCAAACAGAGTTATATTCAGTTAATAAATACTTTATTCCTTTCTTTAAAGTTAATAAAAATATAAAAGAGTGTTTTAATCGCCCTACTTTCTATAAATTAAACGAATTTATAAATTCATTTGATAATATTACTTTAAATAGAAAAAAATCGTTTAAAAAGACCCTTTTTAAAGATAATTCAATTTGCAATAAATTTTGGATATCTTGATCCATCAATGATGGGAGAAGCTCAATTATATTTCTCTTTAAAAAATGATGAAAAGCCAAGAGAATTAACTGAAAAAGTTTTTACAATTAAAGACTTTAAAAAATATATTTCGACATTTAAAGATAATGATAAATGGAAACTGTTTTTTGAAACTTTATTTTATACAGGTATAAGACTAGGAGAAGCTTTAGCTTTAAGATTTGGTGATATAAAGTTAGTAAATAACGATGCTCAATTGGATATTAGAGAATCAAGAAATTCAAGAAATATAATTTCAAAGCCTAAAACTTCAAGTAGCGAAAATGTTTGTGCTCTTCCTTTTGGTTTATATCAAAAATTAATGGAATTTAAAAAGGTTAATAAAGCAGTTGATACAGATTATGTTTTCTTTTTAGATCCAATTTCAAGAACTACTACTTATCGAGTTCATCTTTATCATGAAGAAATGGCTGGATTTATTACACTTGATAAAACTAAAACCAAAGTAATAAGTGGTGTTCATCGTAACATCCATTGTTTTAGAAAATCGTGTGGAACAAACCTATTTGAACATAATGCTGATCTACAAACAGTTTCAAGGCAATTAAGACATTCAGAGATGACTATAACTGCAAAATATTACATTAAATATTTAAAAAATGGTACTTTTAATGCAGTTAATAATTTATATGATGAAACTCAAAAAAATACAGGCAATTCTTAAAAGTGACAGAAATCAGAACCTAATAATTTCTAAATTTGAAATAATTCTTTTAACAAGAATAGGTAAAAATTATAATAAATTTGATTGGATATAAAGGTTTTTAATCAAAATGAGTAACACTTCAAAAAATAAAATTTTAAGTCCACATGATACTTCAATTCGTCATGGATATGATTATTATTTTGGAATGTCTGTAAATTACATTAAAGCATATTTAAGAGGATATCGAGATATCTATTTTATTGAAACTTTTAAAGATAAATATTTAAAAGATTACATATATAAATCAAACATCTTTGAAACTCATCATCATACAAAGAATAATAAAATTGAAACGATTAAATTATTCCCTGTTAAAAATCTATTAACAACATTTTTAAAAGAGGAGCTTTTAAAAATAGAAGATAAAGAAAGAATTAGATTTTATAAAAAATATATAAAATATCAATTAAAGAAGATAGATGAACAAAATAATAAGTTTCAACAAAAATACCAAGAAATTGAAAATCATCCTTTAAATAGGTTGGTTCTTCGTATGACTGATTTAAATAATGGATTAAATGTTTTTGATGAATATAGAGACTCTTTAGATAGCAATATAGGACGTAAAACCTTTAATAAATTATCCACTTATAATTCTTCACCTTTTATAGATCGATTAGTTAATGGAAAAAGATTTGTATTAATTCAATCAAATGTTATCTCACCTCTTTTTGTCAATTTAGACAAATTAGTGAGTATTGATTTAAATGAAAATGACGTTTTTAGTTATCTTCCAAAATACGCTTTTTCTATTACTAACGAGAAAATTAAATTAAGAAATTATGATTATGCCAATCTCGATCCAAATTATTTAAAATTAACAAAACAATGGTCTGATTTTAATTGCGATTTTGAATTAGGAGTTCAAAAAAACATTTCTCGAGCTAGAAATAAACTGATAGTAATATCTCTTTCTTCTTTTAATGAAGACGATATTTTTAAAAGAAATAAAGATAATAATAATAATAATAATAAAAGAAATAATCCGGATATCTTTATAACATTTTCGTCATATTTTCTTAAGAAAATAAAAAACAAGGTTAAACAAAGGATTTATCACCTAAATCAAACGCATAAATTAAAGACTTCTTTTGCTCTTCCTTTAGAAGATAAATATGAATTATTAAACAGAAATAAAAATAAAGTTTGCTCTTTAACAATAATGATAAATAAAAATCTATATCTTACGGATTTACTTACTCCATCAATAAAAGATGATTTATATATCATTAAAAAGTATCTAGATGATATATTTGTATTTTTACTAAATGTGAATTATTAATTTTAGATAAACACATTTAATAATTAAATCAAGAATTTCTTTACTTATCTTCACTTTTACCCTAATCAAAATTCAAAAATTTTAATTTACAGTAGTTGAAATAGGAACATATTTTCTCTAAATTATTTAGTTATAAAACTACATGATTCCTTTCATATAAACATTAAATTCTTCACATCTTTATTTAAGCAAGGCCTATTACTTAAATTATTTTATTATCAAAATTGAATATATCATAATTAAATTCAGCTTAAATAATTTTTTTAACTTTCAAGCATTGAAATATATATATATATATATATAATTTTCTTATAGAAACAATAATCAAAGGAGAATCATTATGGTCGCAAAAAAGCAAACCAAAAAAGTCATTTTAACAATAATGGCTTTATTTTTAGTTGGTATTTTAAGTGGTTGTAACTCAGAACCAGTTAAAGGGCCAACTGGGGACAAAGGTCCTACCGGAGATAAGGGAGAAGATGGTAAAAATGGCATTGATGGTGTAGATGGCATTGATGGAACAACTTGGCTTACGGGTACAACAACTCCATCGGAAGATTTAGGTAAAATTGGTGATTATTACTTAAATACAACAAATAACAATCTTTATCAAAAGACAAGTAATGGATGGAAATTTTTAAATAGTCTTAACGGCGAAGATGGTTCAGATGGTTCCGATGGAATCGATGGTTCTAACGGATCTAATGGTAGACACTCTTATTCTAATACCTTCTTACCTATTACAGGAGGTTATGTCAAAGCTTCTAAAGGTAGCGCATATGTAGGTGAAGAAATAATATTTACTATCACGCCTTTATCCAATACAAAAGTAGAAAGTTTAACTTTAAATGATAAAACTTATACAGTCGATCAATTAACTTTAGGTGAAAATAGAACATATACATATAAAACTACCATGGTTGAAAATGGATATGTTGTAAGTGCAAATTTTTCTAGTTATACGCCACTTCAATCTATTTCTTTAACAGCTTCATCATATCTAGTAAAGCCTAATGAGACTGTTACTTTATCATCAACACTATCGCCTAGCGCATCACAAGCAAATGTAACTTATGAAATCACATCCGGAAGTGAATTTGCCACTTTAAAAGAAAATATTCTTACTGCAATTTCTGATGGAGAGGTTAAAGTTGTCGCAAAAGCCGAAGGAATAAATTCAAACGAAATCACAATTAAAATTTCAACTGAAATAGTTGAGCCAACTGTTCCTATCGAGAAAACAATTGATGAATTATTAAACATGGACTTTAATTCTTATGAAAATGATGCATCAGCAACAAATCCACAGAAAATTTTCACAGTAAAAGGAAAAATTGATTCTTGGTACAATAACAATTCAAATGATAAAGAATATGGGAATTTCTATATTTCTGATATAAATGAACCTTCCAAGAAAATTTTAGTATATGGATGTACAAAGGATGAAAATCATTTAGTTTTTGATGATTTAACTGGAAAATGGAAATTTACTTCTAATTTCGGACAATTCAAGGAAAACGGAAAAGAAATTGCTAATATTGGGGATATCGTAACTTTAAAAGTAAAATTAGCAAACTATAAAGGAACAAACCAATTAAATGCTATTTTAATGGAAATAGAAAAAGCACCAATTTCCTCAATTAGACTGAGTTCAACAAAAACTTCTTTAAAAATCGGAGAAAGTGCAGTTTTATCTGTCGACACGGAACCAAGCGGTGGTGATGTGTCAGAAGTAAAATATGAAATTGTCTCTGGCACTTCGGTAGAATTAAAAGATAACACTATTACAGCTACATCTTTAGGTGAAACCAAAATTAAAGCAACATTGGGATTACTGTCATCAAACGAGTTGACAATTAATGTTATAGATGATGGCCAAGAAATTAATAAGCTTGAATACGATTTTACGACAATAAGTGGTTGGTCTCCAAATGATGAAAATTCATATAACACCGAAAGAACTTATACTACTACAGATGGAGATTTAGTCATTACAAATGGCGGTGTTAAAGCTTTTAGTGATTCTCCTGGTTACACGATTGGATCTAATAATGCAAGTAAATGGATTAATGATGTACCTGAATCAATTTTAAAAGGTCTTAATCTAGATGATTTAACAGGTAATCCAAACATAAATCAAAATTATTATGCAGCAATATACAATAATTTTAATTCAGAAATTAGCAAAATAACTGTAACTGCCGATATTGCCAAAGGCGAATTCTCAAAAACAATTTGGAATGCATATTTACTTGTTTCAACCGATGATGGTGTTACTTATCAACAATACAACACAACAATCAATAAAGATAACGGGCAAATTAGTGCTGATTTAGGCAGTAAAATCACAGGACGTTTTGCCTTTGTATTAGAGTCTTCAAATGGTAAATGTCGTATTAATTTAAAATCATTAACAGTTGAATAATTTGGAGAAAGTTTATGAAAAAGAAAAATATTTTACCTCTTGTACTGCTAAGTGTCTCTTTTTTACTTGGTAGTTGTTCAAATGTTCAAAACCAAAATCAAGAGAGTAACTCTTCAATTGGCGATAAAGGCCCAACAGGTGATAAGGGTCCTAATGGTGAAAACGGACTTAACGGTGAAGATGGAAAAAATGGTATAGATGGTGCCATCATTCTCAATGGCAACGGGGAACCATCAACTTCTCTTGGTAAAGATGGTGACTTATATATTGAACTCGATAACGGCAACCTTTATCGTAAAGAAAAAGGGATTTGGGTAATTATTACAAACATTTATGGAGAAGACGGGACAGATGGTTCAAACGGAAGCTCCGGAAGCTCTGGTAGTGATGGAAAAACGGCTTACTCTTCTTCAATAATTGCAACTTATGGAGGAGCTGTCATTCCTTCTAAAGGTAGCGCTTTTGTTGGCGAAGCAATTACTTTTACATTTATACCTGATTTAAACAATTCGTTAAAAGAAATTACTATTAATGATGAGATAATTACAGCAAGCGACAAACGTTTAGTCACAAATAAAGAAACAAACGTCACTACATATACAACTACAATGATTAAAAATGGATTTGTTGTTGGAGCAACCTTCCTAGATGAAAACGGAAAAGATATATTGCCTATACCAACAACAGGAAATGTTGATTTCTTGGTTTCAAAATATACAATCTATAATGATGAATTTGATTTAGTCAAAAATCAAAGCCCTTATTATCAATTCAATGAAAATGATTTAAATGAATATTATGCAAATATAGACTTCTCAGCAAATCAAACAACGCTGATGGACTCATTGTATGAAAGATTAAATGATGGGTTCACAAGTTTAAATTATTGGGCAAGAGATCACAAGCGGGGTCATAATATAACAGGTTACTCACTAACTGATAGAGATTATGAAACTGAACCATTAACACAGGAAGAAGTAAACTCCAATCAATGGAATGAATTTGCAATGGTTGATGCTTTATATGTTGATACTACAACTAAATGGGATGGTGACTTTAATACTTACAACAGGGAACACATTTGGGCTAAATCTCACGGTTTTAGCGATTACGAAGATTCTCCGGCAGGAACTGATATGCACCATTTGCGTTTAGCTGACCCTTCTACAAACTCTTCTCATAATAACAAATATTATGATGACACAATTACACCTGAATATTGGGCGCCTCCAAATAAAGATGATAGAGGAGATTTGGCAAGAGCAATATTTTATATGGCGACAAAATATTCAAGATACGATGCATCAACTAATTCTCCTTGGTTGGTGCTTGTAGAAAATCCTAATGGACAATCTGGTGATGCTTCTTCTACTAAAGATAAACCTGCTGAATATGGTAAACTATCTACTTTAATTAGATGGCATCAGGAAGATCCAGTAAGTGAATTTGAATTGGGAAGAAACAATTTTGTTTATAATCTACAAGGAAACAGAAATCCATTTATTGATTATCCGGATTTAGTAAGCTTATTGTTTTAATATAGTTCGAATCAAAAGTGAATAATTATAAAAATGGTCCTCCACATACGGCTGACCATTTTTATTTATTATGAGTTTTATTTGATATTTTAGATATTTACGAAATATTCAAACCTTCCAATTATAAATATCACAAATTCTTTTTTGATTAAAAAGAAAATATATTAAAATATGTATAGACTAAATTCGTAAAAAACGAATTTTACATTAATTTTAAAGCCTCTCAAAAGATTTTTAATTGACATTTTTACAACTTAAGTTGACATCGGCATACAAAGTTTATTTTTTACCATTGCTAACGATGGTGGAATTCGACGGTTAGATTCACTTAAAACGAACAAAAAAGAGGGGACTTGAACCCCTCTATATGTACAGATATTTTATTCTCGTACTACGAAAATGCTACGAAAATTCAAAAAACATCGATGGTTATCGTCTTTGGTGCCTTCTGCCGGGATACCCTATAGCTATTTAATAACTATCAAATAAAAATAAATTATCGAATTTTATGCTTTTTTTTAAATTTATTTTCATTTATTAATAATTGTTTTTACCTTATGATGCTACGAAAATGCTACGAAAATTCATCTTTATTTTTTTAATTCATCTAATGCTTTTAAAAGATTAATTTCTTTTTCCCAAGAAGTGTTGAAATACTTTAGTAATTCATCTCTATAAATACATCTTTTAAAAGGTGGATTATCTTTAATCTTTTTGAATATTGGAGTAAGTTTCCAAGTAGGCACTCCAAGATATGCAGCACATTGTGACTTAGTCCAAATTCCTTTTTCTAATAATTTTATTTTGTCGTCTCTTTCATAAACGACATATCTATGTCTTCCTTCTCCGATTGTGATCATAAGCTACCTCCTATTAATCAGAAAAATATTCTTTTTTTATTTTGTTATAGCATTTCATTTTTAAAACAAAATACATCTTAAAAGCTTTTAATTCTTCGTATTCATTTTTTGTTAATAAAACAGAGTCATCATTAGGTATAACAATATTTTCGATATTTACGTTATAAATTTCGGCAAGCTTAGTAAGCGTATCAATCGATGGTTCACTAACACCATTTTCATATTGACTTAAAGTGTTAGGTGCAACATTGATCAATTTAGCAACATCTTTAGCGCTAAACCCTTTAGCTATTCTTATTTCAGATAACATCTTATAATTCTTCATTTATTTCTGCTCCCTTATTTGTTTTTAAACACATGCAGACTCTTGAAAGAAAAATATTAAATTGAATAAGTAGATTTATATCATCTTCAGTTAAAGTTATTTGCTTTCCTTCGCCATTAACAATAAAGTCTAAACTAACATGAAACATTTGAGCTAATTTTGCTAAAACATCGATTGATGGTTCAGCTTTTCCTCTTTCATAACAGCTAATAGTTGAATTATCAAAATTTAGTTTTTCTGCAACTTCCTTAGCTGTTAGTTTTTGTTTTTTTCTTAATTTAGCTAGTATTTTATAATTCTTCATTAGTTAATTTCTCCTTAATTTTAAGTAACTGTAATTTGTCGATTAAAACGAAAGCAAATTTTTCAATTATATCTATTTCTTCATTGGTGAAAATAATACTTTTATCTTCTTTTAAAAGTAAATAATTTAAACTTACACCATATATCCCGGCCATTTTTATTAAAGTATCTATAGATGGTTCATAAACACCATTTTCATATTCACTCATTAAGGATTGAGAAAAATTTAACTTTTTAGCAACATCTTTAGATTTTAATTTTTTCTTTAACCTTAATTCTTTTAATATCTTATAATTTTCCATTTTTTACCTCTTTATTCTTTAAAAGATAATTTAGTATTTAAATTTAAAAATACATTTAATAGAAAATTAGATATTTTTAAAAATGATTCAATTTCTTCATTTTTAAACGTGATATTAAATTCTTGACCACTAATAAGATAATCGATACTAACTTTATAAATTTTAGATAAATTTAAAAGTGTATCAATTGATGGTTCTCTTAGACCTGATTCATAATTCATTAAAGTGTTATAAGAAACACCGATTCTATTAGATACTTCTTTAGCGGAAAGATTTTCTCTTTTCCTTATTTCTTTTAAATTTTTATAATTCATCATTAAAAAATAATCTCCTTTTAAAGTAAATATTTATTGTCTTTTAGTTAATATGTTTTTTCTTTAACTCTAAAATAAACTCACTTATTTTTATTAAGTTATTAAATTCTTGAGATGAAATTGTTATTTCATCTCTATTACCTAATACTAAATAATCAATTGATACATTATAAATTTTTGCTAATTTAGCTAATGTATCAATTGGTGGTTCATTTATTCCTCTTTCATAAGAACTTAAAGTTGTAGGATCAATATTTAAAAGTTTTGCTACATCTTTAGCTTTTAAATTTCTTTCTTTTCTTATTAAAGAGAGAATTTCATAATTTTCCATTTTAATTATTAGTGTGAATATCCATTTAAATTGTCAGTAAAATAAAGATAAGTTATTCATTTAATTTGTCAGTATTTTTATCAATATTATTCAATTGTTTGGATTTTTTGTTAAGAAAAAGTTTATACATGTCCGTTCTCCATGGTGTGTATTTTTGTTTATTAAACTCTTTAATAATTTTTGAGTTTTCTGCAAATGAACTTCTTTCTAGCTTGTAAGTATTTGGGGATGCATAATTTAAATAATCAAGTGGCATATCATTTACTTTGAAAGCTCTGAAAATTGTACCATCAACAGAAATATATTTTGTATCATTTAAAGCAATTATAAACATACATTGTGTTTTCGGTTTTATGGTTCTTATAAATTTAGTTTCCCCGTTTGAATTTGCTATTCCCGGTAAATATTTTTCACCTTCAAAAGAAATTGTCCCAGCTTTATCAAACGATCTAATAAAACAAATGGATAATGCTAAATTTGCATCATCTTCTGTTAATTTTGGTCTATATAAATTTTCTGAACATTTTTTGTTACCAAATAATTTATTCATTTCAGGCAGGAATTTATTGATAATAAATTCATTTGCATCATTTAAATTTTCAATCTTTTTTTGATGTAATTCTGCGCATAATCTTCTTTGAAAAGTTCCGTTTGCTCTCTCTATAATCGCTTTCTTTGTTGGAAGACTTGTTGTTTCAAGATGAATATTTAGATTTCTTAATGCGTATTCTATTTGCACATGACCATTAGAAGTAATTGTGTCTTTTTTACATTTTGTAGAAACAAAACATGATCTATTATCTGTTAAGATATTTTCCGGTAAACCATAATTTAAAAAAATTTGTTTTAAAACAATATAATATGCTTTTGTTGTTTCTTGATAATCTAAAATTGCACCAACAAATGTACCGGTACATACGTCAATTGCAAGATGCAAATGTGTTTTAATATCACCAAAAAAAGTAGCAGATGAAGCATCCATTTGTATTAAAAAACCAGCCTTATCACCTTTAGGAATTCTATTTGTTGGCTTTTCGACAATGAAAATATTAAAATCTTGTAAAGGCTGCTTCTCATTTTTATCAGATTTAAGGATTGAGTTGGCGGCTTTTTTAGCATTTCGAATAGTTTTCTTTTGTACATATGGCGAGTAGACATCATCACTTTTTAATATTCGATATAAAGATGCATAAGATATTTTAATGTTTTTTTCTGAGTCTAATTTTTCTTTGAAATGTTGAATACTAAATCCTAAATATTCATTCTTAAATAAATTAACTATGCATTTTGCATTAAATTTTGACCCTTTTTTCCTAGGTACTTTTAACAAGGACTTTGCTCCTTTCTCAACATATTTTTTATATTTACGAAAAAATGTTCTCTCGCTACAGCAAAGTTCTTCAGCGGCTTTTTTTGATGAAATTGACTTTTTTTTATACATTTCAAAAGTAGTTATTGCATCAAAATCTTTGGCCGAAAATTTAAATTCATCCATTTAAAACCTCCATATAATTAAATTAATAATTATACTGACATTTTAGATGAATAACTTTTACTGACATTTTCAATGAATACCCACATTTCATAATTTTCCATTTTAATTATTAGTTACTTATATTGACTTTCAATGATAGAATATAAAAACAAGATTTTATTCTTGTAGAGTCCTTTTTACTTGGCGGTTTAGGGGGCTCTTTTTTACTTTTCTAAATCTTTTTTAACTAGATTTTTAAAGTATTCATTTTTATTCTCTATTGAATCTAAATATTCAATTAATAACTTATCAACATCGTTTCTTAATCTAAAATGATATGATTTATAGTTATTCTTCTCATATTTAGCAGTTGCCCTTAACTGGGCTTTAGTAACTATACCATCACCTCCTTTGTTAACTATATTTTATAACGGTTCCATTATATTGTAAAGAGATTTATGAACAAAACGAAAATTATTTATTTATAGAGAGGCAAGGGTAAACTAGATATCTACGCAAACCGTAGTCGGTCTGCCTTCATAATATTGATTTGGATCTGATCTATAATATTTTCTTACAATTTCATTATCATAAGTTAAATAATCAATTGCATATACATTATTTATTTCAATCTCAACAGGATAATTATCAAAAGGTAAAACTTCACCTGCTAAAGGAATATTTTTAAAATCTTCATAAGCATTTTCTACTAAATAAAAGGTTCTTTCTTTATATAAATCAGAAAAATGAGTCATGTCATTTTTCCCTAAATATATATATTTATATGAATTTAAATCTATAGATGAAGGGTCTTTATAGCCTAACTCATTTTCAATAAAATCTTTGTCTGGCTTTGTTCGATCTCCGTTTGCAAAAGAAGTCAAATCTTCACTATAAAAGATTTCATCACCTAAGTTTTTTGACAAAATTTGTCCAGTATTTGGAACGTCTTTAAAAATAAAATCGGTACCATTTTTGTTTGTATGTTGAGCTCCGAAAAACCCGACTATATTGATGTTTCCTAATTTATTCCATTCATTAATTATATTTTTCGCCATTTGTTCTTCTCTAAACAATTCCCCTTCTTTGGTGTTTCTGTAATCTGTGAAATAATTTGCACCAATTAATTGTTCCTTTGTATCGTAATATTGCGAGGAATCGATAATTCCTAAATCAATCAAATTATCAACATATGAATCAATATTACTTACCTTTCCTCCCCCACTTCCATCTATTCCGTGAAAAACAGTTTCTGGATATTTCTCTTTTATAGTTTTTATAAAATTATAATAATGTATTGTGCCCATATTACTATTTATATTCGGAATAAACATGCTATTCCAAATATCATCATTTGGAGATTTCATATAAAGATTTAATCGGCCAGCCCAAATAATGTTAAATTCGATAAATAAGTGCCTAAGTCCATAATTATTATAATAATTATCCCGAATTTTTAATTCTTCCTCTAAAATACCTTGATCGCCATGAGCTTCACCAAAAATAAAAATTTGGCCTTTATTACCTTTAGGAGTTCTATTTATATTTAGATTTTCTAATTTATCAATTTCTGAATATGAAGCAGTAAAAACTATATCATCACGAATTCTACTTAAATTAGGTTCCCATCTTTTAAAAATATACTTACTATCATTATTAGATTCTTTTTTAGGAATACTTCCAAAATATAAACAATAATCATTAAATTTAATATCATTATATTCTTTTAATAATGTTCCATCATAATTTAAAAATTTAACAGTATAAATTGATGGCGCAGTATCAAAAACTGCTTTAAAAGTTATATTTTCTTCTACTGGATTTAATATCTTATCCCGCCCTTTAAAAGAATATCGATACTTTTCATCATTTTCTCTATCAGGTGTTTCCCCATTATATTCAGGTATGCTTCCTTTTATAACATTTTTATCTACTTCTAAAATAGTCCCATCATAATTTTCCCAAGTAACGGTATAAACTATTTCTATCTTTTCATATTGAGCGATATAAGTTATATCACTATATACTGGTTCTAGCTCTTTATTCCATCCTTTGAAAGAATAAGAATAATATTCATCATTATCTTTTGATGGAGTTAATCCATCAAAAGATGGTAATTCTCCTTCTTTAACATTAGAGTCAACTTCTAAGATAGTTCCGTCTTCATTTTTCCAAGTAACTTTAAAAGTTTTTTCTTCTTCTACTTGTGGATTATTTACACAAGAAGATAAAGAAGAAAGAGTTAACAAGATCCCGGATATAATTAATATTGTTCTTTTCATAAGATACCTATAATTAGAATAGCTTCTTTTATTTTTCAAATGATATTTTAAATTTTAGGTTTTCGCCAAAAATCAAAAATATGCTACCTGCAATTAAAAAGCAAGAAAAAATATAAACACCAACATCAGAAGATAAAACAAAATTATAATTAGTAGGATTATTAGTTAATAAATAGTTTAAAGTTGAAGTTGGAGCAATTAAATTAGCAGAAAAAATAAATATAATCCCACCAATAATCATTAGTAAAGATGATAAATATTTTATATTTCTAATAAAGAAAGTAAGTGGAATAAAAAGAATTCCAATTAATACTAAAATAAAAGCAATTACTAAAGGAATTGAAGCACCTAAATATTGTTGATCGCCAAATATAATTGTTGAAAATTCAAAATTTAGTATATTTTCATTTATTGGTCCAATAACACTATTATCATTAACGATTAATCGAATTGAAGCTCCATTAAAAGCAAAAGCTAAAAAAGATAACAATATAAGTATAATTCCAAAATAAAACTCAATTAATTTAATTTTCTTTTTTGTATCCATATTAATAATTATTTTATTAAAAAATTTTTAAATAATGAATAATTATTGATCTTCTTAAGATACCTTGCGCTATTTAGTGGCATCAAAGACATTTCGTTCATCTAAGTCTTTTAAAATATAAAATATATATTTAAAATACTGTAAATAGTGAGAAATTAAAAGGCAAAAATATGAAGAAGAACCTACATAAACTATTTGGAAATTGTCTTAATCGGATTAAAAATCTTTTCTTTTATAACAAATTTCTTTTTTGTTTTTTTGTTCTCTCTTTTGGTGCTATTATTTCATATATCTTGATTAAATGCTTTTTAAAAATATCTGATAATCAAATTTGGATTATCATAGATATAATAGGAAATATTTTTATCGCTTGCTTTTGCAGTTATATTTTTTTTATCTTCCAAATTTTTATACCAGAAGAAAAAAATAAAAACCTCATCAAAAAATCTTTTTATACGATATTGCTCGATGTTTCTAGATCTATGAAACAAATATTTGAAAACATTTTCTTTATTAGCAATAGAAAATTTGATACCGATAATTGCTCTCGCGAAATTTTTGAAGAAATATCGAAGAACTTAGATCTTTCTAAAAACTCAAATTTAGACAAGATTATTTATTATGATGGACAATCTAAATTGACTAAACTAGCTTTAAAAGAGGCACTTATTTATTATTCAAATAAAATCGATAACGATATTAATAAGGCATTATTCATAGGTATTAAATTTATGGATACAGAAATAATTGCTTTATTAGAAAACATCTTAACATCAGAATTTCACCATTCTTTCTGTAAAGAAATTTTAAATTTTGTAGATGGAATTCCATTTAAAAATGAGCCAGCTATATTAGCTGAAATGATATTTTCATATTTTGAATTTTACAAAAAATTAGAAATTTTTGTTAATCAAAGCAAAGTTTTTGCAAAAGCAAATCGGAAATATAAGAAATTATAGATGACATTATTATTATTATTATTTATTCTTTACATTGGTAAATATATTTTGAATTTTTTATTTTATTTTGTTTTTATTTTTAAAAGTAATTAGATATATAAAATTAAAATAAAAATAAAGATATACAACCATTAAAAATCTATAATTTGAAATTATTATTACTTTTTAAAATTGAAATTTCTTTTACTTATTTAAAATGCAACTTTAAATTTTATTTTTTAATGTAATATTTAATTTATATTTGAGTTTGAAAAATACCATTTAATCCATTTTAAAACTGTGCCTGCTCTTCTTTCCATCGTATTTTTTGCTAAATTGAGATTTAAATCTGAATTCATTCTTTTAATTATTATTTCTTTTCTTTCTTTTGAACTTTCTATTTTTTTGCAGTCTTTTATACACGCACTAAAAAACGAATCGTTTTTTAAAGTAACTAAGATGCTTTCTTCAATTAATTGTTTATTTTGGTTTAATTTTAAAGCTTTATCTGTCAGATTTTTACTAAAATCAGTAAATTGCAAATAATTTAAGGCAGATATGTAATAACTAATTTGCCTTGGCTTTAATTTTAATTTTTTTTCTATTTCACTGGTATCGCCATTAAAGCCGTACTTAGAAAGAATTAGAAGTTTAACGATGGTATTTATATTATTAGCTTGTGGGAAAGGAATAATTCTTGATAAACCAAAATAAATAACTTCATAACCAGTTTTTCTATATAATCCATTACAATTAATTGAACGCAAAGTGTGGTATCTATTTTCCTCATAATAAAGTGTATATCTGCGATCATCTGACATTAATTCTGAAACTTTTTTTGTCACGTTATTTGATATAATTACAGCACCTTGTCTAACTAAAACTTCGTCACACGCTTTTTTTAATTTTTTAAAATCATCAAATGTAAAACCATGCATTTGGTATTTTGTAAAACCATCATCATCTTCATAATCATATGGTGGATCGGCGTATACTACATCTCCAAACACAGTATCTTTTAAAGAAAGTTCATAATCGGAATGTAAAATTTTAATATCATTAGTTTTATCTGATAAATATTTATGAATTTCTCTAATATTAACCTCATCACATATTTTAGGGTTTTTATAACGTCCTACTGGGGTATTAAATTGTCCATGAGAATTAACGCGATATAATCCATTGTAACAGGTTTTATTTAAAAAAATTAAACGTGCAGCTCTTTCAACATTATCATATTTTTCTTTCCGATTTTCCTCTCTGTCCCATTCTCTAATCATATAATAGTAATTTTCCGGACCGTCTTCATAGTTACGATATTTTTCCGCATGAATATGCAAAAGTTCGATTAATCGTTCATATTCATTCGATTGAATAACTTTATATGCGTTAATTAAATCTTCGTTTATATCACTAATAGTTGCTCTTTTAGGTTTAAGCATAAAAAAAACAGCTCCACCACCTAAAAAAGGCTCATAATATCTCCGTTTAGGATTCTTATTAAGCTCTTTAGCTTTTTCTATAAATTCATTAATATACTCAAAAAGCCTTCTTTTTCCACCGGCCCATTTTACGAAAGGTTGCATAGAAATAACTTAACTGTTCTTATTATAATATTCAAGCATCTCTTTATACACTAATTCTTCAATATCTTCTTCGCTTATTGCATCTAATAATTGGACGCCGCCGATTTTATTAATAAATTTACTAATTTCAGGGTAAATTGATGTATCTTCGTAGCCTTTTTCATCAACGGCCTTTTTTTCGCCTCTTAGCATCCCCCTGACTAATTTCTTTTGAGAAGAAAATGATGACCGTGTTGCATTTCTATATCGCTCCACATTGTCAATTACCCATTTAGTTAATTCATAAGAGTCATTTACATTATTTTCGTCTACAGTTAAGTAAACTCTATAAAACATTCTACTTAAAATTCCAAACATAATGCCTCTTCGAACACCTAATTTAAAATACCGATGATCAGAAATTGTTGTACTCCTTCTAATTTTCATACAAGTTTTAGAAAATTTATAAAATTTTTCAAATTCAAGCCAAAGCCAAAATCTTTCATCACACAAAATATAATTAGGCAAATTTTTTAATGCATTATAAATTTTTAAAGAGTTCTCAAAATCAATTTCCTTATCCTTTGATTCTGGATTAATTTTTAGATTAAAATCCTCAATTTTAAAAACTTTTTTTTGCAAATAATTTTTTGGAAAGGTTGTCTTTACCCAATCATTATCATCGTTATCAATTATTAATTGAGTGATACTGCTTAAATTTTTCTTTAAAAATTCAGTTGCTTCATCACTAAATAGGTAAATATTAATTTGGTTACTAGTATTCATCTTCGTTATCTCCTTTTTGTTTAAAAGTGTCTTGCAAATTATCAAAAGATTTCAAAAGTGGTGATTTAAAAATTATTTGCGCAAATTCAATTGGACTATATTTTAAAAATTCTTCTTTTGTTAAATCCTTGTTTGTCATTTTTTTATAAGAGTTTTCAACTGAAATAAACCATTTATAATTAGAAACAACATCATCTAAATCATAATTGAGATTAGATAAGCGTTCACTAATTTTTGTGAAAGATTGAGTTAACGTAGGAATTAAAAGTAAGCCGAAGAATAACTCTTTAAAATTATCGTGTTTATCAAGATAGTTATAACTTTTATGAGCTTTTTTTGATAAATATATAAAAATCTTTCTACCTTCATCAGATACTCGATATGGAGAATCATCAGGAACATTTTCATCAGGAACAACTGCAAATATAGATTTAGAAACATTGTCTTCCTCTTCATAATGAATAACGTCGAAACTTATAGAATCGTCAGCACCTAAAATATCATATTTATCAATAAAAAACTCTATTCCTTTATAATCATCTTTAACTTCATCGGTTATCAAAACAAAATCTTTTTTTGCATAAATAAATAATGATAAATATACTTTACCGTTTAGATTATTTTTATCAAGAACTAGGGTTCTATTATCCAATTCAGAAAGCCAATAAGATTTTCTAAATATTGTTTGAGAACACTCAACAAGAATCAAAACATCTAAACACCCTTCTTTGTATTTATTCATTAAGTATTCGCTATCAGTATCTAAATCAATATTTTTAAAATAAATTGAGCTACTATTAACAGATTCTTCTTTTTCAAATTGAATCAAAAACTTTTTATTAAAGAAGACATTATTAATTGGTGAATTTGTAATAATTGGATAAGGAAACAATCTATTCTTTAATCGCATAAACAATCGCCTCCCCGCTAAAATAACTATTTTCAGTAGTTTTTATAATTAAAATTGATTTTTGAGCATTTATAATTTCAAATGGCCCATATTCATTATCGTTTGCAAAATTGATATCAATTCCGTTAACATTTAAACTTAGAATCTTAACTTCCCTTTTAGAGCTTAAATCATCATCTATTTGTAAAAGTCTTAAGTAGCATTCTTTTGAAGATAAATTAGGAATGAAAGTAATCTTATAGGTTCCTTCAGTTTTATTTAGACAAATAAAGTTATAACGGACACCCTTTAAAGGAGCTTTCGAAATAACAATATTTTCTCCATCACCTTTTCCACTTGAATCATCACCTGGATGATATCCTCCTCCTTTACTATTATTGTGAGATTCTGGATGAAGCGTTTCATCGTTACCCTCTACAATTGAACCTTCATCAGGCATGAATCCTTCTGCGCCATCTTCTTCAATTTCTGGTTGAGTTTCTAAAACTTTGCTTCTTTTAATTTCTGTAACTTTAATTTTGTCAGAAGACAACCCTTTTTCTAGACCATTAAAACTATCGCCCTCATCATTTGCCGCTAAAAATTCTCCGGCACCATTAGGATCAATTTCAGAATTTTTATCTAAATCGAAACAACTCTCAACATCTTTTTCAATTTCTTTCTCTATATTATCCAAAATATTTTTAATTTGTCTTTTTTCAGTATTTTCTAATCTATTAACTTCCCAATCAATATGCTGTGGATTTTCGATTTCTAGAAGTTTTCTGCCTAGTTCATTATCGCCAATAATGCAAGCTCCTGACCAATTTAGATTTTCTAATCTTTTTATATCTTTAATTTTCATAAATGGCGTTCTAATCATAGCGCATCTATGGGTAGCATATTTTTTATCAACATCTTTGTATACTGATATAAATAAATTTAAATCTCCTAAATCAGTTTCAATTACAAAACTTCTTACATCCCCTTCTCCAATTAATGTTTTATATAAAGAAAGTAAATAATCTTTCTTGTTTTGATTAATAAGATAGCTTTTATCAAAAATATTTTTTAAATTTGAAGAATTAATTAAAAAATTGTTAATTTTAATATTCAAGTCATTTTTAATTATCGCATACATAAATGATTCTATAATACTTGTGAGTACTTCTTTTGCCCATTCATTATCGTCTTTAAAATCAATAATATATATATCTGTTCCAAAATCATTACCTCTTGTAAAATTTTTATCAAAATTAAATGATTCATAAACTGGATTTATGTCATCATCAGAAGAAAAATATCCTTTACCTTGTGTATAATCTCCTGAGCCATCATTTGCCGAACCTGTTATTAAATCTGCGACCCCCATATAGCCTCTGAAACCATCTTTTGTATAGGTAGAATAAAAAACCATATTAAAACCAGATAGCAAAAAAGCCGCATTTTTTCCAACGCCTTTTGATCCGCCAGATAATTTCGTATCTTTATTAGAAACACCAGTAGATTTTGTTAATGCCTTAAATTTGTTATTAGGTTTAGATAAATTTTCAACACCTATTAAGCCTGTTGTATTAAAATCAGATATTCTTAAACATTTTATTTTCTTATTTTCTTGAAGTTTTTTTAATATCTTTCCATATTCTTTTTGATAAGATTGCACTTCTTTCCAATAATCAATACAATTTTTAATTGCGTTTTTAAAGCCAGTTATATCAGGAATATCATTTAGATTTACATTAAACAAATTAAAATCGACAACTATAGGTTCATCGTTTTTCAAACGAGCATCAAGCGAATTTTGAACAATTTCTCTGCCAAAATTGGCATAAGGATTTTTCTTAAAAGTTTCAACATCCCCAGTACTTATACCTCTAACTTGCCCTCTATTACTTAATGGAAAGCGCCATTCTATTTTGTTTTCGCTCATAATTAAATCCTTACCTTCTTTTTCTTTTTATTATTATCAATTAATTTTTGTTCGGTTTTTTTAGAAACACTATAAATTTGATTGAATATTTCCTTTATTTCTTCATCTGTATATTCATAAAAAGAAGAATTTGTTAAATTCTCCAACTGTTCAATAGTAGAAATAATTTTTTCTAATCGGTTCTGGGATATACGTTTGAAGTTATTCCTTTTATTTTCCATAACAAAATAATAGTAAAAATTAGAATCATTGTCAAATATTTTAAAAATATTATTAAAATATTTTAAAATTATTTTAAATAATCTTTTAGAAAAAACTCGTATAGACTTGTTATTCCTTTATAAATTTTAATTTTTTTTCTTGTTTCGATGCCAGCTGTTATATATCTATTTTCAAGGAAAGTATAAAATTTTTTAATATAATTTTTAAAAATTAGCAAATCATCAATAACTATAAAATTGTTGTATCCACTTTTATTAGATAAATGTTTTTCATATAAATAATTTGCGTTCAAAAGAACTTTTTCTGCTGTATTAGCTTTTTCTTGATCATAGCCTTTTGAAAACATTAAAAATCCTTTAAAATCATCTAATCTTTCTTTAGTAACTAATTCAATTACATCTTTTGGTTCAGTATCAGGCAATCGATGAATAATAAACTCGCAATTTTCCAAATCAATATTCCGAGCCTTCAATAATAATTGAATAGTCCAAACAGAATGAAGAGCTGTATTATTCAAGTTAATATAAACATCATAAGCAAAAAAGGCGTGATTACTTTTTGGAGTTACAGTAAAAAGTTCTTGTTTTCCCCAATCTACTTTTATGTCAAGCAAATCATTTCTATCTTTTTGATTATTTTCAAATAAATATTTCGCCAAATTAAATAATAGGCTGGTCCATTTTGTATCGTTAAATACTTTACTGCCAATCCTCAACTTATAAGGGGTAGTATTTTCAAAATTATATTCCTTAATTTTTAAATCTATTTTATAAAATCTTTTTTTGCCAAGAAAAACTAAACTATTTGGTAATTCATTCATAAAAATATTTTATACCTTTAATTAAATTTGCTACAAAATATATTTTTATTTTACTTTTATCAAATTATAACAAATATAATTGCAATAAAGGTGAAATCTATTAAAAAGTTTTAAATTAAAAAGAATCCTCAGCTTTTTTAATGTTTAAATTTTAAGTTTAATAATTTTATAAATTTCATCTTCTAATTTTAATTTCTTTTTATAATTTTCAGCAGCTTCTTTGTCTTTGTCACTATAATAATAAAAGTTCCATTTAAATATTTTTTTATAATTTGCTATATACTCAAAATAAGGGAAATCAATATTATTATAAGAAAACCCAATAACAGTGATTTCATCTGTTTGACTTAAAAATTCATTTATTTTTTGTTTGTTTTGACTTAAAATTTTTTCGGTATTTTTAAAAGTTCTTTTCACTAAATCGCAATCATTTGCATTTATATTTTTATTATGCCCAAAAATAATATCATCTAAATCAAAAACAGCCATTCCAGCATTGCCGTGTATATGTATTACATTATTTTCATTTATTTCATAAATTTCTTCAAGTAGATTGGTGTAATTGAAAGTTAAAAAGTAATCTTCGGAAGTAAACGAATCTTTAAAAAAATTTTCACTTCTAGCATTGTTAATTTTTAAGGAAAGTACCCATTTTTTTAAAGATAGTTTTAGATTTTGAAGGAAACTATCTGTTATGTCGCTTTCAAAACATTTATAAAGAAATTCAATGGTTGTATATTTTGGATCGCCTAATGCTTCTTCAAAATTTGACCATAAAGTTTCTTCATCATAAAGATCCGACAATTTATCGGATACATCTTCATTATTCTTCTTTAAATAAGTTTTAAAATCTAAAAATGTAGAATTTACGTTATGTGCAAGATCAAAACCATTGCCAATTATAAAAAGTTTGCTCATATAAAATAATTTATTTTTTTCGATAATTTTGAAATATTTGTGTTTAATTTTAGTTTATTTTATCATCCTAATTCTCCCATTCTTTCTTCTCTTAATTCTGAAGGAGTTTTCTTATCATTTACTTTTCTCATCATGGCATAGGATTGAATTGCTTTCCAGCCAGTTACTTTAACAACCAAAAGAATTCATTGACATTATTTCACCATTATAAGAAACATGTTTTTCATCAACTATAGTAGCTATTTCATTAGGATGAGATATAACGTATATCTCATCTCCTATTTTAATAAGACCTTCTTTAATCATCCAATCGTATTTAGGTAAAGAAGTAAAATTTTTTTGTTCTTATTTCTTCTGTTTCGTCTCCGTTTTTTATCGCTTTAAATGAAGGCTCAACTAAAATTAAGTTTTCTTCTAATCCTACAAATTAAAAGTAAAAATTTATAAAAAATTCTTACATAAAAACGTTAATAGTCAATTACACCTCAAACGTAAAGTTATCTACTTCCCCATTTCCATATAAATATACTGAGCATGAAAACTGATTTTTAATTAACCATTTAAAGGATTTAACACTAAAAAGTTTGACTGTTTGACTCGTGTTGCTCACAAGCGTAAGTTGAAAATTCAATTCATTCGTTTGAGAATGGCTGACCTCAAAATAATAATCTTCATTTGGACTATATTGAGCAGGCGTTGGCAAATACCGTGATAATTTTTGGCCATCGTCATCTTGGTACCAACTAAAATTAAAGGATTCATTACTACATTTTGCGCCGAAAAGAATGTAAGGTAGAGATATTTTATTTATATACTTATCAAAATTCCGTAATTTTGAAGAATTTCCAGTAATATACAAATAATTTATGAGTTCTCTGTTTGAAGAAGAAATTCCTTCGTCCATATTCTCTAAATTCTCAAATTGAGACTTATCCCGAGTAATTTTAGGAATATAAGTTTTAACATAATCAAAATCACTCATAATTTTTAAAGCAGATTTATAATCATAAGATATATTATTTAATAAATAGGTTATTCTATCATTTTGTTCGCTTTCACCCACAAAATTTGCTATTTCATTTTTTAAAAGGTAATAATTAGAAGCGTTAGTATATTCGTTATAAATATCTTCTAAGTCATAATGTCCATCTACAATCGACATTAAATATTCTATTTCATAATTATAATCAGATACATCGCCATTACTAGGATTATAATTATATACCATATTAAGCAATTTTATATAGTAATCATAAATTTTCTCTTGTGTTTGTTTATTATTAAAATAAATAATAGGTGCAGTTATTACCAGCGAAATACAACCAATAGATAATATAATAAGAGATGCTTTAGCGATATCATTTATTCTTTTTTTCTTAACTATATCATTGTTTAAATTATCGATGTCTTTTATTAATTTATTATATTCCTCTTCAGAGCTTACTAGGATAAGGTCTTCTTGTATTTTTTTTATTCTGTTTTCAAAAATTACTTTATTTTTTTTGTTAAGACTTTTTAAGTCTATTTTTTTATTAAAATAGTATTTTTCTGCCTTATCCTTAAAGTTAATTTTAACAAGTCGTTCTTCTTTTTTAATTATTTCGTTTTCAATTTTCGTTTTGCTAGATTCGGACTTAATACTGTTTTCATTTTGTTCTATAGAAAATACGTTTACTTTTTGGGATTCAGACCCAAATTTAGTATTAAAATCATCATCTTTTAAAATTAAAATTAATATACCACCTATAAAACTTACGAAGAAAAGACTCAATATTCCAGTTACAATTAATTTATTTAAGTTATTTGTTTTTTTACAGGATTTTAAAGATATTATGCATAACGGTATATTTATTAGATATAATAACAATCCTAAATAACTTAAATAGTGACCATTTGTTAAACCGAATATCGATCCGCAAAATGCAATCGGACTTAAAACACATCCTATAATTTCCCAAATTTTTATAGTTAAATATTTTTTCGGATTTAAAGTCTTTATTGATTTAGTTTCCTTTTGTTTGCTTTTCATTTCATTATCTGGGTTTTGAAAATCTATATCTTTTAGTAAATAATCTAAACTAACATTCATTGCGTTGCTTATTTTAACTATTGTTTCGAGATTTGGAACAATTTTGTCTGATTCCCAATTTCTTACTTCTTCATCATTTATATTCAATAAATTTGCAAGAGCATTAATTGAAATATTTTTGTTTTGTCTAATATTAGCGATTTTTTCCCCAAATGTCATATTTTTACCTCACAATAAATTAAAATATAATTGATTTCTATGTATTTTGAATTTAAGAAAATAAACAAATTTTATTTATTTTTTAATAAAAATTGATATATAAAATTTATCTAAAATATTAACTACATTTCTATTTTATCATCCCTAATAATCTCATTCTTTCTTCTCTTAATTCTGAAAGAGTTTTTTTATCATTTACTTTTCTCATCATGGTATAGGATTGAATTGCTTTCCATCCTGTTACTTTACAGCCAAACGAATTCATCGACATAATTTCACCATTATAAGAAACATGTTTTCCATCAACTATAGTAGCTATTTCATTAGGATGAGATATGACACATATCTCATCCCCTATTTTAATAAGACCTTCTTTTATCATCCAATCAAATTTAGGTAAAGAAGTAAAGCTTCTTTTAGTTCTTATCTCTTCTGCCTCTTCTTCATCTTTTATTTCTTTAAAAGAAGGCTCAACTAAAACTAGGTTTTCTTCTAATCCATTAATTTGAGCAATTGTTTCTAAAATAGAATAGGCATCAGAAGGAGACATATTATAAAATTCTCTTTTTCTTGTTTTCCCATCAAATTCTTCAATACTTCTTAAATTAGGATTAAGTTTATCAATCATTTGATGAAGTTTCATATCACTAAGTCTTTTAGGCACCTCATAATATGCATAAAGCCTAAAAGCAAAAGGAATACATTCACTTCTATTAAGTTCTTTAAGCCTTTTATTTACATCGTCCGCATAGCCTATCTTCACATAGTCTGGGAATGATGGGTTGGTAAGTATGTAGATTACGCCTTGTGTTTTAGATTCCATAGATTAGTTGTTTCCCATTTCTTCGGCTAATTTTTTTAAATATTCTGCATTATGAACATTTGTATCGACGCTTCTTAAAATTTCATTAAAATTAATCCAGTTTTCTCTAGATTCACCATAGTCATGATATTCAAGTTGATCGTAGTAATAGAATTGAGTACCGCTCTTTACAACTATTCCACCTATTACCTTAGGCGCGTGCCCTCTATTTTGGTTGATGTTTGTTAAATATCTGTGCAAAGCTTCAGCCTTAACCTTAGTATCATCAACACGTTGACCTATTCCTTTTGTATCAAATATACCAACTGTGCCATCTTTAAATTTAACAAAAAAATCGGGTTGAAATGTATTTAATTCACCATTATAGGCTATACCAAAATTAACTCTCATCAATTCAGGTCCATTTTCCCAATACCACTCAACCTCATCAGAACGGTCTAAATAACTCAAAAAATCAACTTCAAGTTGATTAATATGGCCCGTGGTGGTATCTTTAGCCACAAATAAAGGCTGGTATAGAGATTTAGAAGCAACAATAGCTTCATGCGTTTCTAAAGAATAACTTCTCTTATTTTCTATCTTAAAGTCATAATGTTCGCTTTGTTTTCCTTTGCCGGCAACCAAAATATCTCTGAATTTTTGAGTAGCTTCATTTAATAATTCTGCAAAAATGTTAGAATTATTAACTACTATTCTTTGTATAACACCAACTTTTGTGCTTCTAGGAAAGACATCATAAAATTTAGTAAAAGTTGTAATAATTGCTGAGTTAATGACTGGCTTAGAACGAATAAACGCTAATCCATTAAGATTACTTCTTATTAAATCATAATATTGAGCTATTACATCAGTATCGGACATTTTTACTTGAACAGTTTCATTTAGTACTTTTTGCTCATTATCAATCGTTGCAGAAGCTACTTGCGTTTCTTGAATCATCATATCATTAGTACGAGTGCTTAAATCAAGTCTCTTAGCTTCTAATTTCAATTCATTTTGAGCATATATACCATATTTTTCATCTTCAGTAAAACGAAAGAAGTCCATAAAAACTTTTTCATATATTGCATAAAAACGTGAATCAGCAGAATTATAGTTTCCCTGCCTAGAACGATAAAATGATTTTAGCTGCGTTTGCTCCCAAACTCTAAGCTTAGTATAAGGTTTTCTAAAATAAGAAGTTTCAGTTTTAATTCTATTAGGTGAATAAGTTTCACGGCGAGTCTCAAAATCTTTAATATTTGTATAAATATAAGCGCTATCTAATAGTTCGTCATTGTAAGATTTAGCTTCAGCTGTGCGTAGAATTCTACCTATGGTTTGAATTTCAAAAGTTTCTGACTTTCCATCTCTAAATTTGACTAGTATTTGAGCACGAGGGCAATCCCGACCAGTAGCAACGGCAGTTTTAAAAACTAAATAATCAGTTATATCATCAAGTTTTCTTATAGCTTTTTTATCAAAATTGCCTTTATCATCACACCAAAACTTAAGTTTGCCATTTTCTTCAGTAATCCCTTTATCATTAAGAAAATCTGTAATTACTCTTTTCTTATCTTCGCCTGCATCGGTATTTGGTATTTGTATTAACATAAGGGGATTAACTATCGAGCCATAGCTTTCATATTTCTTTTTTAATTCTTCTCTTTTAGCAAAAGCTTTCTCTAATACAATGTTTTCAGATTCTTTTTCTTCTAAAGATCGATCTTTCCTACTAATGCCTTCATTTACGATAACATCAACTTTAATCATTCCTTCATCAATTACGTCTTGTGAATCTACTTCAACATCTGGCTCAGTTAAAGGAGTAGCAGACATTTCAATAGTGATTAATGGTTCAATAATTGTATCTTTAAATTCCTTTATCCTTGCATTTGCATTGGCACCAATATGTGATTCGTCAACTAAAAGAACTAAATTAATTCCTTCATTTCTAGTATTTTCTAAAACGTTGACAAAGTTTAGGCCTTCTTGATCTTTCATTAGATTGTTTTTCCACTTGCCGGTTGGTTTATCTTTATCTACTAATTTTTCCCAGTTAACAAAAACAATCTCTTTATTATGAATGTCTTTTCTTGTTCCAAAAAACTCATCTTCTAATAAAGAACAAACTGGATCTCCTCCTAAATACTCGTTAACTGCATTAAACGATTGTTTATGAAGTTCACCTTTACCAGGACAAGCCCAAACAACACAAAATCTATCTGTATCATTTTCTTCAGTTACTTCTTCAAAAAGAGCAGAAATCATAAACGTTTTACCACTACCAGTAGGAGCTTTAAAAACAATCTTTCCTTTGCTTTTTTCATCAAGCAAAAGAGTTAATCTACTTTTTAATTTATCAACAGCAGTTCTCTGATAATTTTTTAATGGATACTTCATAGCCTATTCTCCCCTCTTTATGCTTTCTACAATTTCTTTATAAATCTCGTAAATCTTAGATGGTATTGGTTTAACTGTTACATTGTTTAATCCATCTAAATCAAATGCATCAAGTGAATCATTTGTTGAAAAAACATACAAAATACAAGGTTTTTTAACCTCTTTTATTCTCTTTTTCATCACATTAAAGCTTTCCTCGGAATAAAAATCGTTGTAAACGAATAATTCTTTTACATTAGAGGAGTACTCAAACCACACAGTGTGTGAAGAAACTAAATCGTAGCAATCTTCTAAGATGCATAATAAACCATTACATTTTTCAACAAGTGAATACTTGGCCTGATCACGGTTAGCCTCATCCTTAACAAAATCAGTTTTAAAGTAATAAAGATTAGTCGGAATGCCATCACTATATTTAGATCCATCTTCCCTTATACCGGTTATGACAGTTTTCAAGCGAGGGTAACAAACGTCAGTGCATATATTATTTTCATTGTTGGTGCAAAGAATGAACTTTCTATGTCCCGAATCTTCTTTATTTAGCTCAAGGACTGCTTGGCCAGTCGTTCCTGAACCAGCAAAAAAATCTAGAACTGTACAATTTTGATTAGGGCAACGATCAACAATCCATTTAATCAAATCAACCGGTTTTGGATATTTGAATTTTTTAGCTCCGAATAAAGAAATTAATTTATTAGAAGCTTGAGTTGAAGAAAATTTATCAATTAAAGCAAGAGGTATTCTTGTTCTTGGAACTAAATTGCCATCCTTATCACAATTCGTATATTGTTTTGTATAAACTTGCCATATTCCTTTTTTGTCCTTTCTATAGACAATAAAATCGTTTGATAATCCCCATTCTAATTTTGCTTTTGACCATCTCCGACAAGCTCGTTCTTTATCACTATTATCTACCGGATAAACGCTTGTGCCATCAGGCATTTCAATCGGATAATCTAAAGACTTTGAATATTGAATGCTAGCACTTGCTAATTTAACTAATTGATATTTTCCTCTGGTATTAATATATTTATCCGATAATTTATAACGACTTTCGTCTTCAATATCAACATTTTTTGTTTCATAAAAATTTACATCTCTGGCGTAGCAAAGAATGTACTCGTGCTTAGTTTTAAAAAATTTACTGTCAGAACCGCCACCGCCTTCTTTATTAGTCCAAATTAACTGCGCTACAAAATTTTTAGAGCCAAATATTGAATCGCACAAAAGCTTTAAATTTGCTTGCTCTCTATCATCAATGCTAATAAATATTGAACCGTTTTGTTTTAAAAGTTTTTTAGCTAATTTAAGTCTTTTAGACATAAAATTAAGCCATTTAGAATGTATAAATCCATCTTCTGAATTAACAAATTTATCATTATAAGAAAAGCCACCATCTCCCGTATCATTTCCAGTATTATATGGTGGATCTATATAAATTACATCAATACTTTCCTTTAAAATATAATTCAATGTGGTAAGCACATGAAAATTGTCTCCTTCAATCAGAAGGTTATTATCAATTCCTCGTATAATTGTGGCCGATTCATTCATTGCTAAAACGGGAATGTTCTCTTTGCATTTTAAAACAATATTCTCAGGTATATCCTCTTTATCCCAAACAAGACCATATTTCTTATTATTTTTTATCTCTTTTTCTAGTTCATTTATATATGCCAGTAAATCTCCCGTACTAAGCTTCTTATTATTTAAATCCATTATTTGATACCACCTTTATCATTTATTATTCAATCTTCATCCCGGCCTCATCAAAGAGACCGATGAGTTTCTTCTTCATAGCCATATTATGTTCAAATCTTCTAGTTTCCCAACTGCATATAGTAATAAAACCCCATACTAATATTTTTGCTAGTTGTCCTTGAGTTAATAATTTTCTCTCACGATAATATCTTATCTTTTTAGTACAATCAAACATTAAGCAATCATAGAAACAATTAACAATATTTTACCATAAGTCAATGTTTAACCATAACTTTTAAGGAAGTTAATTGTCACTATAGTTGTTACTCTTATTCATTTTTACTACTTCTTGTCACTGTTCTCTCTTTCTGCCCGAATATTTTTTATTATATATAAAAAGAAGTAGCAAAAATTTTAATAGTAAGTATAAAGAAATTTAATAGTTATTTTCTAATTTTTTTCATTCCCAATTCCCAAAAGTTTGATCTATTTATTTTTGGTTTAATATACTCTCCATCATTTATTAATTTTTCTTCAAATGCTTCTATTTGTTTAAGAGTATTTTTAAACTTTTTTAAGTTGCAAGACGCTTTTAAGTTATCGATTTGTTTAAAAAGTGACCCATCCTTTTTGTTAGGAAAAAGAAAATTCAATTCCTTTTTAAAATCATAACTTTTAGACGAATTATATTTTTTATCATCGTTGAAAGTCTTTTTAAAATATTATCATGAATAACGGCTATTATTTTATTAGTGTTAATTTCATACATATCCACATTATTTTCTTTTCCTATATTTTTTATTATTTCAGCTTTCGCTAACTTAGCAAAAGCTGAAATAACTGTTGGATTAGTAATCCCTAATTCTTTAGCGATTTTTGTTTTGTTAAATTTATTCCTCTGATAATAATTCGATTCTCTAAACATGTAGCCAAAAATTACAAGAGTGTTACCAAATAAATGTAAATCTTTATACATCCATTCTAATATTTGAAAATAAGGAAATTTTGTAAGTTTTTCTTCTTGGGACTTAATATCATCCATATTTGTTTACCTCCTAAAAATTAAATCTAAATAAGGCCTTAATGAAGTAACAACATTTTAAAAATCTTCTTAAAAAGATAATTATTTTCATTGCTACAGCAACATAATAAACGAAAATGAAAAACTTGTCCGTGCTGAGTAAATCAAGATTTTTTGTGTGAGCCACAAAAAGTTCCAATTCCCTTATCCTGTTATAATAATTATGTTTATTTTTCGAAGCCACAAAATGACCCCAAAATAGAAAAATAACGATAATTCTCGTATTTTTAGACCATTATTTTTGCCACAAAATGACCCCTTTGCCACAAAAAGTACCTGCTACTCTTTATATATATTTCTAAATAAGAAATATATATAAAAAAATTTTTGCCACAAAAAGTACTTTTTAGTTCTAAAACTTATTTCTTGTATAGAAATAAGTTCAAAAATTTTTTCTCGATTTATCTAGAAACACATGGAAATTCTCTCTTTGCTATAATCAGATTGAACAAAAACAGGAGGAAATATCAAAATGGAGAGCATTGTAAAATTTAGAATTTCAAGTAATCGAGTTCTTGAAGAAATAGAAAAAAATAAAACAGCCACAAATAAAACAGCTGCAAAAATAATTAATGAGATGTTAGAAAAATCATTAGGTTTTAATGAAGTCGTTTTACAGTTAAAAAAGATTAATGACTCCATTGAAACACTTAATTTTTAGTCTTAAATGTTGAACGAAGACTTAAAACTTTATCGTCTTGGGCTCTCCAAATTTTTGTTTATATTAACGTCGTCCTTGAATCTTTAAAGCTATATTACGACTCGCAAAATCTTTATGTTAAAAATCTTTTCCCTCAAAAGAATTTTAAAATTGATGGACTTTATCTAATTAAAAAATTTAAACTTGAAAAAGTGTTGGATTACATAAAAGCAATTCAAGATAATGATCAAAAATTTCATGCTCTCAAAACAAAAGTAAAATCAAAAAAGTGATTACATTTTGAAAAACTGAGGCGATATAATTTACGATTAACATTTGAAAAATCTATAATGGTACCATATATCATTTCTTTCTAAGAATTTGTCTTGTTTCTACTAAAAATTTTTACTTTTTAGGAGTTGATTTACTCAGCACGGACAGAATTTAAAAAATCTCTATAATGAAAGTAAGCAAAGAATTATGGAGGTTTATTTTAATGAAAAGTAAAACTGAAATTATTACAAGTCAAAGAGTTTCAACAAAAGATATTTCTATGTATTTAGATTGCTCTTCAGGTAAAGCATATCTTATTAAAAAGATGTGTGAAGATAAATTTAATGGATCAATTCCTGCTTTACCTAATAAAGTAACAACAGAATCGTTTCTTAAGTGTTTAAACTCATCGCTAGAAAGAGAATTAGAAAGTTTAAATGAAGGTAAAAAATAGTGATTAAATTTAATTCAGATGATTTTTTAAAAATTAAAAAGCAGTTTAACTTAAACTACTACATTCGTATAAGAAAAGACACGAATTCATTTTATGTTGCTTATAATCTTCTTATAAACGGTAAATTAACTAGATTCCAAATACAAAATTCATCTGAATGGAAATTACCTTCTAAAATAAAAGAACAAAATGAATTAAAACAATCTATTTCTGAAAATATTTCAGAAATAGTTATTAATGATTTAATAAAAAGAAAAATCATTTCTAATATCAACCCAAAAAAAGAAAAATCAAAAAATCCTACACAATTATTTAAAGAATATTTAAGTCTTTATAGACAAGGCGTAAGAACATCTACATATCAAAATGAGATTTATACTTTTAACAAATATATAATTCCATTTTTTGAATCTTATAGTGATGTTTCAAAATCATTTAATCGTCATACTTTTTATAAATTTAATGATTTTATAACTTCATTAGATGAAATTACTTTAACAAGGAAAAATCGTATAAAAAGACGTTTTTTAAAGGTAATACAATTCGCAATTAATTTTGGTTATGTTGATCCAATAGTTATGGGTGAAGCTCAATTATGTTTCCCTTTAAAAGCAGATGAAACCCCAAGAGAATTAGAAGAAAAAGTTTTTACAATCGATGATTTTCAAAGATATATTTCAACCTTTAAAGAAGATGATAAATGGCGATTATTTTTTGAAACATTATTTTATACTGGAATAAGATTAGGCGAAGCTTTAGCTTTAAAATTTGGCGATATAAAGCTAATTAATAACAATGCCGAACTTGATATAAGAGAGTCAAGAAATTCACGTAATATTGAATCTAAGCCAAAAACAATAAGCAGTGAAAATTGTTGCGCCTTACCTCTTGGTCTTTATTACAAATTAATAAAATTTAAAGAAGATAATAAAGCTCTTGATTCTGATTATGTTTTCTTTATTGATAAAATCTCTAGAACAACTACATATAGAATCCATTTAAGGCATGAGAAATGGCTGGCTTTATAAAGCTAAATAATGATAAAACAAAGATAATTGAAGGTACTCATCGAAACATTCATTGTTTTAGAAAATCTTGTGGGACAAACCTTTTTGAACATAATGCTGATCTTCAAACTGTTTCTAGACAACTAAGACATTCGGATATGACTATAACAGCCAAATATTATATAAAATATCTCAAAAACGGCACATTTAACGCCGTTAATAATTTATATGCTGTGTCACAAAAAAAGGAGGGATTTTGACCCTCCTTTTAAATAGATATTTTTGAAGTCGTGCAACGAAAATTCCTCTTTATTTTTTAATTCATCTAATTCTTTTAAAAGATTAATTTCATTTTTCTAAGATGTTTTGAAATACTTTAATAATTCATCTCTATAAATACATCTTTTAAAAGGTGGAATGTCTTTAATCTTTTCGAATATTGGAGTAAGTTTATATGTAGGTGCTCCAAGATATGCAGCACATTCTGACTTAGTCCAAATTCCTTTTTCTAATAACTTAATTTATCTTTTCTTTCATAAATGACACATTTATGTCTTCTTTCCCCGATTGTTATCATAAGCTCCCTCCTATTAATCAGAAAAATATTCTTTTTTTATTTTGTTGTACCATTTCATTTTTAAAACAAAATACATTTTAAAGGCTTTTAATTTCTCGTATTCATTTTTTTTAAGAGAACTGAGTTATCATCATGTATAACAATATTCTCGATATTTACGTTATAAATTTCAGCAAGTTTAGTAAGAGTATCAATCGAAGGTTCATAAACGCTGTTTTCATCTTGACTAGTGCACTTCGGCTTGCTCTTATTAAATTCTCTTTATTCAACCACTAATATAAGTCAGCCCGAACGTATAAGAGCGACTTTTGCACTACTAACTTCATAAAATAATATTGATAATATTTTTTCTCACTAATTTTCTTAACATTAAAATTAAATATAAAAAATTGGTTATTTTTTAGAATCATCATCAAACCATTTATAAGAAGGATTATCTTTTCTTTTTTTCTTAAAATTCAAAATAGACTCATCTAATGTTAAACGATTTGCACCTTTACCATCAAATTCATCATCATCTTCCCATCCGCAAACTGGGCAAATATCATAAGACATAAAATCTTTAAAGAGATATTCTCCGCAAACAGGACACATATGTGGTTCTGGGTCACCTATAAAATCTACATAATATTCCCATTTAGGATTAATTTTTATTTTATCCTCGTACCATTTTTTATATTCATTTAAAGACATTTGATTAGATTGCTTCTTTAAATCAGGATCATTTAATTGCTCTAAATCGTAATACCATCCGCATCTAGAGCACTGTACATCATTTGGTGTTAAGCCTAATTGTTCAATATCAACATCTGTAAGTTCAGAAAAATAAAATTCACCACAAACAGGACATAACATTGGAATGATTTGTTTTAAACTTTTATCCATTTCTTAACTCCTTTCTTAGGGTAATAACTAAATCCCCCACTTCCCTCTGTACTATAAAAAGTTCTTATAAAACCATCCTTTGTCACGACAACGAGATAATTATTTCTAGAATCATATTTATACGTTTCTCCTTTGTAATTTATAACACTTTTAAAATTTCTCTTATCAACATTATTTGCAAAATGAATCGCACTTGCAACGTATTCGTTCTCTTTTTTAAACCCCATTTCTTCACCATGATCTTTAAAGTGTTTTTTAGAATTTGTACCTAAAAAATCTTTTGCCCAAGGATAATTTATGTGTTTTGAGGCTTTGCCTTTATGTCTTGCGCCATTTGTATTACCATATCGAAAACTTGGTCCTTTAGTTCACATTTTTCTTTACCTCCTTGTTTCTTTCGTCAATAATAGTATCAAAAAAATAAAAATCGACATCATTTTTAAAAATATCTATTATCTTAACTGGCAGATGACCCAAAACAATAATACCTTTAGGTTCTAACTTTTTTATAAGGGTACCAATCCGCCATATCCACTCCTGCTTTTGGTGTTTTAATTTAATAAAACCATGAACCCCTAAAGCTACATACGTTTTTTTAGGTAAAGCATTAAAATATTCGTTATTTATAATCTCTGAACCACCCCTGCAATTTGGTATAATTGGAACACCTTTTTTCCCGTAATAAAAAGTTAGAGCCAAATTGTCATTCAGCTGGCTTTTTTGTTTTATAATTGGCATATCTGTATGTACAGAAAAATCAAATCCTATAATTCCACCACATCGTTTAAAAAAATTTAGATATTTTTGAGGATTCCTCCTCACTCTTTCGAATGTTTTATCTGGTGAATAAAAATAAATAAATGTTTCGCTCAAATCACCTCTATAAGTTATAGCTTTAAAAAAAGGCATTACTTTAAAAGGGATAGTTTTAGAAACCATTTCTTTTTCAATTATAGGATATTCCTCTATATCAGTAAATTTTGCTCCTTCTACAAGAAAAGCTTGGAAAGAGTCTATAGTATCTTTATTTTTTAAAAAGCATGTCATAATAAATTCCTCCATAAAAAATGACTATTTATTTAGAACATGCTAATATATATGTGCAAGACATGTTTCAAGCATGTTCCTCCCGAATCACTGCAATGATTCGGGTTTTATTTTGTTTTACATAACGATAAAAAATCTTTTTCTAATTTAGTAAACCCTCTGAAATTACTGTTGCACCTACTTATAGCGGCACCAAAAGCATTATTAGCAGCTTCAAGTGAAATATCGAAAGCAAAAAACACATCTTTCGGGCCTAAAGGACTATTGATAAAATCCATAACTAAACAAGTTGGCGCCAATAAATATCGTGCAAAATGATTGGCTAGTATTTCATCTTTTTCGCTTGGATTAGTTTCTCCAAAAACAACATGTTTAATTTCGTGTGCTATTGTAAAACGCTGTCTAAAAAAATTAATACCATCATTATAAAATATATGCCATTGAATAAGTTCTGATGTTTCTTTTCTTATTGAAAAACCGTCTTCAAGCTTTTTGTTTTGATTTATATAATTTCTCTGAAAATTAGATAATTTTGAATATGGAATAATAATTATGCCCAACTTTCTTGCGAGCTCAAAAACATCAATTTTATAACCATTAAAACCATAATCGATTCTTAATTGCAAGGCTACACTATCAAGTTCTCGATAATCTAAAGAAGAATAAAGCATTATTTCCCTCCAAATAAGACTCGTATAAGATCTGTTTTTTCTTCGTCGGTCAATTTTGCCTTGTTTCTAGTAACAACACACAAAGTTTCTTTATAAGGGTCGATAGATTTTCTTTTTTCTTCTTCTCCAAGAAGATAAGAAGTTTTAACATTAAATACCTTAGCTATGTTTCTTAATATATCTAGTCGTGGTTCCAACGTTCCGGCTAAATACCTACTTAAAGAGGATTCAGAGATCCCTGATAAATTTGACAATTCTTTCTGTGAAATTCCATCAATTTCCATCAATTCTTTAACTTTTTCACAAAATATTTTCATTGATACACCTCCTTACGATTATTATACTATTTCATGTTTGGCTGTCAAACAAATTTCAAAAATGAAATTAAATACATCCAAATGGTTGCTTTAATTTATAAATATTAATTAAAGTATTTTTATAAGTTATTTTTATGAATTTAAATTCTTTAGTAACCAAACTTTATAAGATTTCATAAATAACTGAAAAGATATATTGCCACTCAAGAAGGAATTACCAACGCTTATTGTAGGACTCTTGTGAGAAGAAAATTTGCGGAATTCATAAAGTCTCTTATTTTTGAAAAATTAAGAATTAGTAAAGCTCGTGAAATTAAAGACTTGATTGATAAATTATTTGAAAAAGAAAGAGAATTTAAATTAATAAATATGGCCCAGAAAAAATAAAGCAATGTAGAAATAGTAAAACCTACCTCGAAGTTTTAGATAAAATATTTTATAAATCAGAAAATGATAAACCAAAAGAAGAAGCAGCGCTTTATTCTGCAATAAATTATATATTGAAAAGAAAAATGGTTTTAAAACTTTTCTAGAAGATGGAGATATTGATTCAAGGAATAACATTTCAGAAAGAGCAATTAAGGCTTTTGTTATTGCGAGAAAAACTTTCTATTTTCAAATACCGCCGAAGGGGCAGAGAGTTCTTCAATTTTCTTTTCAATTCTTCAAAGTTCATTAGCAAATAACGTAAATCCTTTAGAATATATTTCATATTTAATTAAGAAAATTAATAACAACTGTGATAATTTCGAAGAACTTTTACTATGGAAATATAAAAATCAAGCCGATTAATTCGATTTAGTTCGGATGGTTTTTATTTTATGCTTACTTAACGCTGTTAATAATTTATACGCTGAAGGACAAAAAAAGGAGGGACATTAACCCTCCTTTATAAATAGATATTTTTGAAGTCGTGCTACGAAAATGCTACGAAAATTCAAATTTATTCGATGGTTATCGTGTTTGGTGCCTTCTGCCGGAATCGAACCAGCAACCTACTGATTACAAATCAGTTGCTCTGCCAATTGAGCTAAGAAGGCATTTTATTTTCTAATGGTAGGCGCTATTAGGATCGAACTAATGACCTCTTCCGTGTGAAGGAAGCGCTCTCCCATTGAGCTAAGCGCCCATTACTTTTTTAAATAATGAACTTAGCTTTTAAAGTCATTTTTAATTGGTGGGCCTTAATGGACTTGAACCATCGACCTCACCCTTATCAGGGGTGCGCTCTAACCAACTGAGCTAAAGGCCCTTCCTTTGATAGCATTTTTCAATGCTTGAATATTATATAGTTAATAAGGGATGAATGTCAAATTAAATTTTTACTTTCTTTGTCTAAAAATAATGAGAAAAATCGTAAATAATATAATTTACTTATTTATAAATATTAAAAGTAATTATATATGTAAATAATTTATTTACATATAGAAAAATGTGCTAAAATTTTTAAAGAAAAAGGAGATTTTATATGTCAAAATCAAGAGTTTATTTTATTAAAGATATAACTCCAGAAAATGTAGTTAAATTATTCGACCTTTTAAATATAACTTTAAAAGGAAAAGTTGCTTGTAAAGTCCATAGCGGTGAAGAAGGAAACCAAAATTATTTACATCCAGAATTCTTTAAACCAATTATTGATAAAGTAAATGGTACAGTTGTTGAATGTAACACAGCTTATGAAGGTGAAAGAAATACAAGCGAAAAACATTTAAAATTATTGAAAAATCACGGATGGAATGATTTATATAAAGTTGATTTAATGGATGAAACTGGTCCTGATGCTGTGTTAGATATTCCTAATGGTATTCAAATTAAAAAAGATTATGTTGGTAAAAATTTATTAAATTATGATTCACTTTTAGTTTTATCTCATTTTAAAGGTCATCCAATGGGTGGATTTGGAGGAGCTTTAAAACAACTTTCAATTGGTTGTGCTTCTTCTTATGGTAAAGGATATATTCATAATAGTGGTGGAGATGCTTATGCTGATATGATGAAAGCTGATCAAGATGCTTTTATTCGTTCAATGGCTGATGCTGCTAGTGCCGTTCATAAACATTTTAATGGACATAGTGCTTATATTAATGTTATGAAAAATTTATCAGTTGATTGTGATTGTTGTAGTGTTGCTGAAGATCCATGTATGGAAGATATTGGTATTTTGGCCTCTTTAGATCCAGTTGCAATTGATCAAGCATGTATTGATTTAGTTTATCATTCTAAAGATAAAGGAAGAGACCATTTAGTTGAAAGAATAGAATCAAGACATGGTTTATTAATATTAGATACTGCTGAAAAATTAGATTTTGGTAGTAGAGAATATGAACTTATTGAAGTTAAATAATTTATAAATATATAATAGAATGTATACATAAAAAATGACTCGAAAATGAGTCATTTTTTATTTTATACTTCTATTTTTTCTACCTCTTTATAAGTTTCTTTAACAATTGATAATAAATACATCTTTATATTATTAACCTCTTTATAATCTTTAAAATCTCTTTCAATAACTTTTCGATAAATATTAAGTTGTCTTATATATTCTTTATCATCTATTGAAGAAGTTTTATAATCGATAATTTTAATTTTATTTTCATAAACAAGTAATAAGTCAATACTTCCACTTACTCCATCCATTTCATATTGATATTCACTAAATATATGAGTATTTTCATTAATATCATCAAAAATATCTAATTTTCTTACATTTTCAATTCTTTTTCTTTCTTTTTCATCAACAATATAAGAAAAATCAGGATTTTTAAAATCTAAGTTTTCAAGTAAAAAATGCATATGAGTTCCATAATCTAAAGAAGCTAATAATTCTTCATTATATTTATCTTCATTTGCTAATTCTTTAGATGCTCTTTTATATGTTTTTTCTTTAAATTCATAAATTTTATCACTTACATTTAAAGAAGGTAACTTATTTAAATCTTCATTATTAGTTAAAGAAAGTATATCTTCATCAATAGATAAATATTTCATTTTAAAATCAACAAAGTTGATTTTAAAAAGAGTATTTTTTAAGTAAGAAGGATAAAAAAGTAATAAAAATCTTAAAAAAGAACGATCATTAAGTTTTTTTAAATCAATTACTTCAATATTATCTTCTTTTAATATTTTCATATAATTATCAAAAAATGCTTTATATTTCATTTTTTCTATGAAATATGGATCATTTTTATCAATATAACCAATATTAATTTTATTTTTTATTTTTTTAAATAATCCATAATTTAAACGCGTAGATAAACTAAATAATATTTTTGTTAAATAAGTTAATGAATATTCACTGTTTTCTTCATTTAAAGCACTGATATTATCATCTATTTTTGTTAAATCAATTAATTCTTTAGTTTCTAACTTAGTTTTTTTATCGTTCTTATAAATATTTTTAACAATATCCATTATAAAATTATTAATCATATTAAAATTAATTGAGTTTTTAACGATTACCATTTTATCTAATTTTTTATGAGCTACTTTTAAAGAAAAATAGTTAGTTAATTCAATTAATTTTCTAATTTCATTAATTTCTTCTTCCTTTATTACTTCTTCTTCTTTTAAAACATTTAAATAATCTTCATTTAGTTCATATTTAAATTCAAAAGCATTAAATATTTCAGGCATTATTGTGTTATCAGACATTAATTTTTTATAAGAAAGTAAACTTACTGGTGGATTAAAACGTGGATTAACAAAATATAAAGATTCTTTTTCTCTAGTAAATGCAACATAAAGTAATCTTTCATATTCATTTATATTTTCACTTTCCTCATTTTCATCAAGTAAAGTATTAAAAATGGTATTCATTTCTTCATTTAACTTAAAATGAGGTAATAATAAACCTAATTCTTTATCAACACTAATTTTTATTCCTTTATTTCTGTCATTATTACCACTAGCATTTAAATTACATTCTCCTAAAGGAATATAAACTATTTTAAATTCTAATCCTTTAGATTTATGAATAGTCATAAGTTCAACACTATTTTCACTAGAAAATAGTGTTTCTTGAACTAAATTTATTCGATATTTTTCTAAAGAAGATAAAAGAATAGTAAAATCTTCAATTTGAGATCCACCATTTTCAAGCTGATTAGTTAAAGAATAAACATATTCAATTTGATTAATATTATTAAAAATATCACCATTATGATTTAAATTTTTTATAACATTAAAATCATTAATTAAATCTAAAATTATTTCACTTAATGATGAAGATAAATGATTATTAACAAAATCAACCATTTTTAAATATATTTCATCATTTTTATATTTATTATTAATAATTAAATCATATATTTTATTATCACTATAAGAATATAAATAACTTCTTAATATCGATACTAAATTATGTTTAATATTATATTCATTATTATTATCATTATTAGAATTAAATCTAAGTTCATAGAATAATTTAGTTAGTGATTCAATAACTATTATTGAATCATTAACTCTAATATCATCATCATAAGCTATATTTAAAGGTATTTTATATTCTTCAAATAATTTTTTATATAAAGAATAATTAGTTTTTCTTTTTGTTAAAATTGCAAAATCACTGTAAGTTACATCTCTTAAATATAATTTATCATTTTTATCTAAATCAATAACTTTATAATGTTCTTTTATTTTTGTAGCAATATCATTAATTATTAAAAGTATTTCATTTTCAGTTTCATCTTTAGCATGTTTATTAATTGAAGAAGATACTAAAAAATTAAAACCTCTTTCATTATAAATATTATTATTTTTACTATTTAAATTAGTATCTTCTTTATAATCTTTAAATAAATCTTTTTGAGTATCATATTCTAATTTTTCTTTTCCATCAAAAATTAATCCTCCATTATTAACGGACATATTTTTCATAAAATATTTATTTACTAAAGTTAAAATAATTGGCAAAGAACGATAATTGATATTCATATCAATTGATTCTTTATCATCTTCTAAATTAAATTCTTCTCTTCTTTTAATAAATAATTTAGGATTAGCATATCTAAAACGATAAATTGATTGTTTTATATCACCAACTAAAAATAATTTATTAGTAGAATCTTTTGTTAAAGCATTAATAAAAGATTCTTGAATATCGTTAGTATCTTGATATTCATCAACTAAAATAAATTTAAAAGTATTTTTAATTTCTTCTTTTACTTCTTTATATTTTTCATCATACAAAAGTTTAAGTGATAATAATTGAACATCATTAAAAGTATAAGAAGATGATAAATATTTATATTCATCAACTCTTTTATTTAATTCATTAACTATTGTTAAAATAAAATTAATATCGTCTTTAAAAGATAAAACTTTATTAATCGTATTATTTAAAAAATCTTTAGTTAATAAATCTCTTAAAGAATTAATTAAAGAATTTAATTTAGCTCCTTCATCGGGAATAATTTTATTTAATTCATCTCGAATTAGACTATTTTTACCACGATAAGCAGCATTTTTATCAAAAATAGATAAAAATGAAGAATAAAATTTATCTTTAGGAAGCGAACATAACTCGTCTATCTTTTTAAATAATTCTACTTCACTTAAATCTACTTTGTTATTATTAATATCTTTTAATAATTCATAATCTTCTTTTATTTTCTTATAGAATTTATTATCAATATATTTATTTAAGATATTTTTTAAATTATCTTCATTTAAATAAGTTTCATTATAATTAAATAAGAAATTTTCTTTAGAAAGAGGATCAAAACGATCTACTTTTGTTTTAATATCAATAATTATTGTTTTAAGATTAGAATCGTTTTTAAAACAATAATTATTTAATAATCTTTTAATATTTATATCTTTTTTAACATAATATTCATTTAATAATTCATCTAATATTTCATTAGTTTTAGTATTAATTAATGCTTCATCAACTACATTAAAATTAGGATTAATATTAAGTTCAGTTGAATATTTTTTTACTAAAAAAGATGCAAAAGAATCGAATGTTTGAATGTGAGAGGAAGCGATTTCGCTAGCATAAGGAGAATTATTTTTTTCAAATTTTGCAATAATTTTTGTTTTCATTTGATAAGCTGCTTTATCAGTAAAAGTTAAAACTAGTAAGTTTTCAGGTTTTATATCGTTACTCTCATCATTAATAATATTAAAAACTTTCTCAGTTAAAACAGCGGTTTTTCCACTTCCAGCACCTGCAGAAATAATTAAACTTTTTTTACTTTCTAAAGCTTTCTTTTGATATTCATTAAATTCAAGTGCCATTAATTTTAATCCTCACTATCATCATTCATATATTTATAAAAAGTTAATTTGTTTTTATTAAAACAAACATTTTTAAAATTGCAGTATTTACAAGGATCATCAGTTTCTTTTTCACAAACTGCAGGAAGAATATGAAATTGCCCATTTAAATAATCTATTGCAATCTTTTTATAAGCTTTTTTTGCCTCTAAAACAGTTTTATTAATATCTTCTTTTATTTCGATAAATTTTAATTCGTTATCTTTATATTTTTCTTCACTTAAATTATTACCATCTTTTGTAAACTTTTTTAATAATGGCTGGATATAACAAGTGACTTCATATGGCTCTTCTCCCTCTTTCAAATTAGAATTTATTCCGATTGTATATAAAGGAAGTTGTAAAGAAAAACCATATTTTATATATTTATCATGAATTGTTTCACTTCCACTTTTATAATCTAAAACTGTTAAATGATGATCTTTTTCGTTTTTAATAATTAAATCTGATTGACCAAAAAATTTTACTTTTTTTCCATCGATTATTTCTTCAAAATTCATCTTTAATTCATTATTTATTTCATTATTTAAAGCTAATTCATTTTTAACAAACTTATCCATTTTTTCAAAAGAATATTTTATATATTTAAAAGTTGTTTCTTTTAAAACAAAAGCTTCTTCAAGACTTAAACCAACTTCTTTATAATATTTTTCAAAATAATAATCATAATTATTTAAAAAATTATTATCTTTTATATTTTCTAAAAATTTATGATAAAGATTACCAACCTTTATAGGGTATGTCGATTCAAAATTTTTATTAAATAATAATTCTTTTTCTAAATATGTTTTAAAAGGACATTCTCTAAAATCACTGATATGAGACATTGAAAAAGAAATTTCATTTAAGTTTCTGTTTATTCCTTTAAAATTAAAATCATAATCTTTATATGAAGAATCTTCTTTAAAATTATGGTCATCTTTATAACGGGCTAAAAGTAAATCTTTAGCTTTTGAAGTATATAATCCATTTTCTAAATTAATATTTCCATCTTTTACTTCTTCTTTTAAATTTAATTCTTTTAAAAATGGAGAAGAATAGATTTTATCTTTAAGATGGATTTTAACTCTTGAATAAATAATTGTATCACTAAAAAGAAGGAAGTTTTTCATTAATTTCTTATTTTCTAAAGTCTTTTTATTGGATGTTGTTAAATTTAATCTTTCTAATTCTTTATCAAATAAATAGCTATCATCTTTATAGTATTTAAAAAATGTATCATATTCAAAATTAGTAATAAATAAATAAATATCATCTTTAAATATAGGTTTAGTAATTAAATTAATCGCTTTTAAAGAAGAATTAGTTTTAATTACTAAAGATGATAATATTTCTTTTAAAATTAAATAACTTCTTTCAAAGTTATTTATCTTTTCTAAATCATATATAGATAAAAAATTATCTTTAGAAGGATAAATAAGTTTATTTACTTCATCTTCAATTTCTTTAATATATAATTTTTTATCCTGATATGATTTATTTAATAAAGATGTTATTTCTTTAAATGATAATAAACCTCTTTTAAAAGGATAATTAATTTTTAAATTATATAGTGAAGAATAGTTTTCTAAATAAAAAGGATCTTCTTTAGATGTATAAAGATATATTTTAGAGGGATCGACATTTTCTTCGTTAATAAGTTTATTTATATATGAAAAAATATAGTTATATTCTTCATTTTTATCTCTAAATACTTTTATTTTTTTATTATGATTTATATTTTCAATTATATTTTTATTACTAGATTCTTTAAAACTAATAAATTCAACATCATTATCGTTAATATCATATTTATTTAATAAAGTTTTTAAAGATGGATTAATATTAAAATCATCTTCAAAAATTAATATTTTATTTCTTTTTAAAATTAAAGGTGCATAAATATCTTTTTCAATAATGCCTTCTTTAATCATTTCTAATTTTAATTTTTTATAAATATTATTATCTTTATTATCATTTTCATTAATGTTAATTAAAATAGTAGCTAATTCTTTAGCCTTTAAATAATCGATCGTATCATTATAGTTATGAATAATATAAGAAATTATTTTATCATCAACTTTATATTCTAAAAATGAAGATAATTCATTAAATGAATAATATTTTATCTTTAAAAAAGGATTTTTCTTTTTTAAAGATAAAAATATATCACGATAAGAATAATCTCCAATTACTAAATAAGATTCATTAATATTAAATTTATAATCAATTAAACTAGTTAAATCCATATATCTATTAATAAGTATAACTAAAACGAAAGAAACTTTCTTTCAATTTTTACAATATTAGTGACAACTTAGAGCGTAATTGATGACTAATATCTTTAAAGTCGGTAAAACTAAGATATTTTAAACTTGTTTTACTAGCTTATAAAAACAAGTTTAATCATAATAGTGACTTTTTAACAATGCTTGTTAAAATCGATAATTTCTATCAAATATCCTTTCATCTAAATTAGAGGCTTTTTGAACAAACAAAAAACCACTCGTAATCCCGTAAAAGGGCTTTGAGTGGTTTTGATTCTCTTTCCGTTTTCCTGAAAAATACAAGAAAATTAACGTTTTGAGAATTGTGGTGCTCTTCTTGCTTTTTTGAGACCGTATTTTTTTCTTTCTTTACTTCTAGCGTTACGAGTTAACATTCCATGAACTTTTAATGTTGCTCTATCTTCGCCAGCTTCTAAGAGAGCTCTTGCAATACCAAGTCTTAAAGCGCCTGTTTGTCCAGAGAAACCACCACCAAGAACAAATGCCTTGACATCATATTTGGATTCAACACCTAAAAGTGTAAGAGGTTGTTTTAAGTCTAAAACTAAAGTTGCGTGTGGGAAGTATTCGTTGACATCTTTATCATTAACGATAATTTTGCCACTTCCTTCTGTTAAATAAACTTTAGCAACGGAAGATTTTCTTCTTCCTGTTCCATAGAAAGCTTTCTTTTTAGCCATTACTTGTTACCTCCTAAATTTGAAAAAGTTAAAACTTCTGGTTTTTGAGCTTCATGTTTATGCTCGCTTCCTCTATAAACAAATAACTTTTTGAACATTTGTCTACCGAGTCTTCCTTTTGGAAGCATACCCCAAACAACTCTTTCAAACATTTCTTCAGGATACTTTTCAAGCATTACTCCTAATGTTCTGGTTCTTAATCCACCATTATAACCACTAACATTGTAATATTTTTTACCTTCTAATTTCTTTGAGTTAGATAATCTAACTTTATCGCAATTAATAACGATAATAAAATCACCACAATCTTGGTTTGGTGTCCATGATGGTTTTTCTTTACCCATTAAATATGTTGCAATTTGAGTAGCTAATCTACCTAAAGGTTGGTTAGTAGCATCAACAACATACCATTTACGAGTAATTTCTTCTTTCTTTAAACTTGTTGTTTCCTTATTCATAATTCACTATCCTCCATAAAAGTAAAATCTTACCGGGACTTTAATTTTTCTAGAATTAGTGTCGGTAAATATTATAAATATTTAAGTTGTTAATAGCAAATAAAATTTTAGCGATTTCTCGCTAAAATTGACTTTTTTTGACAAAAATTTTAAATTTCTAACTTAAAAACGTGGTTGTGCCAAAAGCAATTCCAAGTGAACCAAAGATTGCAGGTCCTAAAATAACAATTAGAACAAAATAAAGAATAGTTGAAACAACGCCAACACAAACGCTAATTAATGCACCAAGTCCACATTTTCTAGCTGTTTTTGGTTTATCATCCATCCATACTAAAAAGAGAATTAATCCTGCAAGAGGAACAAAAAATCCTAATACTCCCCACCAACCAGATGCTTTATCATCATCACTCTTTTTAACTTCAACATTTTTATTTTCATTGACGCTACTTGTTTCTTCTTTTGTAGGAGCCCCACAAAAAGGACAAAAAGCAGCATCACCAATTTCTTTTCCACATTTTCTGCAAAACATAACACACCATCTCCTTTCTATAAAAAATTACATTCCACCATGTTCTAATATATAAAAATAACTATAAACAATGAAACAAACTAATAAAATTATAAATAAAATAACATAAACAATAAATCCAATTAATGAAGATAAACCGCATTTTTTGCTAAATTTTTTATTACTATCTATATAAACTAAAAATAAAATTAATCCAACAAGTGGAAAGAAAAAGCAAAGCACGTTCCACCACTTAGATTTATAAGAACTATCAATAGATTTATTTTCTTCCATTTTTATTACAATAATTAACCATCATCTCTAGCACAAAGCATTAAGATTCCACCAATTAAACTAACCAAAATTAATGTTGCTACTCCAAGTCCAACTAAATCTTTTGAACTTGTTGCATTATTAATCTTTTTCCATGAACAAATTCCAATAGGTAAACACCATAAAAGTGGAATAATTGCCCAACCTTGAGAAATAATCCCAAGAACAATAAAGACTTTTGCGGCAACTAAAATTCCTTGATCAGGATTATAAGATTTTCTATGTGTTTCATTTGAACTTTCAAATGTTTTAGAAACTACTTCTTGATTAGCGTTTTCACTCTTATTTTTGTCTTCTCCTTCTCCATTATATTCTCCACAAAAAGGGCAATATAAACTGTCTCCTATTTCTTTTCCACATTTTCTACAAAACATAGTTAAATACCTCTCTTTTTTTATTAAATATATTTTTTCATTGATTATATTTTTTGTAAAACAAAATTAGTAAAAAGATAACGAAAAGATGATTATTGTCGCTATTTATAAAAACTTTTAGGTAGTTTTTATCTTTTTATTAACAACTTTAGTAATATTTACATATAAAATAATGTATAATTGGTTTTATAAATAAAGGAGAATTATAAAAATGGCAAAGAAATTTTTTAGTTTACCAAGAATCGTTCAAATAATCTTACTTATTATTCCTATTGTTGGATGGATTGTTGAACTTATCGTTAGATGGAGTGCAGTTTTTGAAAAATTTACAATTTTAAATTTAATTGCTGCATTACTCTATACATTCTTAGGTTGGGGTATTATTCTTCAAATCGTTGATATTATTTGGATTTTACTCTTCAAACACTTATTCCTTACAAAAGCTTAATAATTTAAAAAAAATTAAATATAACTTTTATAGAGCCTATAAGTATTAAAAAAGCCACAATTAGTGGTTTTTTTAATACATTTAATCTCGATACTTATATATTATTACCACTATTAAATTTTTTAATATATAATACTAGCATATGAAAAAGACATTAAAATTATTAGCACTTTTATCAAGTGTATTTGTACTCGCAAGTTGTACACAACCAGAACCAACTCCAGATCCAGATGATGATGGACAAGTCTGTGATGAAAACAATTTATATACTCCAGGAGGACATCTTTTTGATTCAGTAAAAATCGAACATCAATATAGAAATGAAAACGCTGATTATACTTTAGGAGGTTATTTATCAAGAAGCGTTTCTATATTTAAAGATGTAGATTCTCTTTTAAAAACTGCTAATCCTAGTGGAAAACAAACTTTCTATTCAATGTGGACTTTCCATGACGAAACCGAAAACTTTGGTTTTGATCCATTCCTTCAATGGGATGAAGAATTCTTTAAAGACCATATTTTAATTGTTGGAGGTGTTGATCTTCCTAAAGATACCACTCTTTATTTTGGTGGATTAACTGATGAATTGGAACAAAAAAATGGGGTTAACAATGGAAATCCATATCATTCAGTCTTAATTGATGAAGTTTCTCCTACTGATGAAGTTCAATCAGTTACAACTGAAAGACCAGTTTATTTCTTTATTCCTATTGAAATTCCAGAAGGAGAAACTGTTGATAGTTATTATGCTAAATATAAAAGCGATAGCTTAATTTATCTTTATTGGAAGGTTGCTGAATCAACATTAACTCATTGTTATGATACTAATTAATAAGTAACTAAATAAAATAGGATAGTATTTAAAAAGTACCGTGTTTATCGGTACTTTTTATATTATTCATTTTCTTTTATTATCTCTTTAAAATACTCAATTAATTCATCTTTATATTCATCTTTTTTAAGTGCAAAATGAATTACTGCTTTTAAATAACCTAATTTATCTCCACAATCATAGCGAATTGGATCAAATTCATAAAAGTAAGCTCCTTCTTCTTTTATTAAAGAAGCAATTGCATCGGTAAGCTGAATTTCTCCACCCTTACCAGGTTTAGTATTTTCTATTTTTTCAAATATTTTATAGTTAAATACCCATTTACCAAGTGAAGCAAATAAAGATGGAGCTTCTTCTTTTTTAGGTTTTTCAACTATACCTTTTAAAGAATAAGTTTTTTTATCAACCATTTCTTTTATATCCATCGCTCCATATTTAGATATATCTTCTCTACTTACTTTTTTTCCACCAACTATAGTTTTATTATCATTTTTAATAAATGCATCAACTAATTCTTTAACAGCACTTTTTTTATCAAAATCAACAATATCATCTCCACAACAAACAACAAAATTATTATCTTTAATAATATCTTTTGCCATTAAAACAGCATGACCCAATCCTTTCATTTCTTTTTGATAAGCATAATAAAAGTTAGCTTTTTTAGGAATTGAAGAAAGAATTGAAGCATATTCAGTTTTATTATTTTTCATTAATTCATCATAAAACTTCTTATCTTCACTATAATATTTTTTAATATCTTCTTTATCATCACTAACGATAAATACAATATTTTTAATATCAGCATTGATACATTCATCAACGATATAATCAATTGTTGGTCGATCAACAATATTTAACATTTCTTTAGATACACCTTTTGTAATCGGTAAGAATCTTGTGCCTCTTCCAGCAGCTGGAATGACTGCCCATTCAACTTTATTATTCATAAAATAAAAATTACTCCTATATCTATTGTAAGATAAAGGAGTAATTTTATCTAATAATTATTACGTATTAAATGGTTTATATCTAAATTAAAGAAGAATAATAATAAACTACTGTTGTTCCAAATGTCTCTTCAATAAAATTTTTAACATCTTCACTTTTAAAAGCAGCCATTAATGCTTTAGTTTTATCATTATTAATATCTTTACTTTTAACTGCTAAAACATTAGCATTTTTTCCGGCTACTTCACTTGTTTCACTTAATATTGTATATTCACTAGCTTTTGTTGCTCCCCAACTAGTTAAAGCAAAATTACCTGGAATAACTGCAACTCCTCCATCATCAACAACATGAGTTAATAATCCACTATCAATACAAGAAATAGTTACTCCTTTAGAAGTAGTTATATAATCATTTGGAGAAGAAATATTAAATCCTTCCATAGTATAATCATCAATAATAGCATTAGCTTTGAGTAAAGCTAATGCTCTTTCAATATTAGATATATCATTAATAATTGAAATATTTAAATTAGAAATAGAAGAAATATCGTGAGTTGAATATAAATTTAATGGTTCATAATGAACATTACAAACTCCACTAATATCATAAGAATATGTTTCTTTTTCATTATTTAAAAAAGCCATATGTTGAAAATAATTAGCATAAATTCCTTCATCATTTAATGCTTTATTTGGTATTTTATAATCTTGATAAATAACTACATCTATCTCATATCCTTCATTTTTTAAAGCATTTTTAAAGGCATCACTTTCTAAAATAATAGCGTGTGGTGAAGGAGTTGCTCCAACTACTATTGTATTTTCTTTAGAGTTAGAACATGAAGAAAGTGAAATAAAAAGTGAAGAAAGAATAAATAAAGAAGATAAAATAGCTTTTCTTTTCATAATTAATCAAACCTCTAAAATAAATATAAATATAAATATTAATATAAATAATAATTAAGTAAATAATAAATTAACTAGTAAATTATCGTCTTTTACGATCAATTTTTCTAGATATCATTAATGTAACTTCTTGAATAATTTGAACAATGATTACAATTGCAATAACACAAAGCCACATCGCCGTTTCATTTGTCCCATAAAATCCTAAATTAAATGCATAATAAATAAGTCCTCCTCCTGCAATATATCCTGCAAAAGAGGTATAACCAATAATTGAAACAATACTTACTGCAAATCCACTTAATAAAGAAGATCTAGCTTCTGAAAGCATTACTTTATATATAATTTGAAAAGTGGTTGCACCTAAACTTTTAGCTGCTTCAATTTTTCCATTCTCAACTTCATTTAAACTAGTTTCAACCATTCTAGCAATAAAACCAAAAGATACAAATACTAAAGGAATAATCATTGAATACCAATGTCCTTGCCAGTTTCCTTTTCCTAAAATAATATTGCTTAAAGGAATTAAGATAACAATTGCTAATAAACAAGGGATTGATCTTAAAATATTAACAATAATTCCTAATATTGTATTAACATATTTATTAGGTTTTAAGCCCTTTTTTGATGTTATTGAAAGTAAAATACCTAAAGGTAGACCAATAATATAGGCAATAAGAGTTGAAACTAAAACCATTAAAATAGTTTCAACTATGGAGTTCATTAATCCTTCAACTGTGAAACTCATAAATTAATTTCCTCCATTTTTATATTATGTAATCTTAAAAATTCTTTAACTTTATCAATATCTTTTTCATAATAAGGAAGTTGAATAATAATTTGTCCATAAGCTTTATCTTCACTTACTCTTGTATCTGCAAAATATATATTTACTAAACATTTACAAGTTTCAATTAACATCGTGATAATTGGTTCATTAACGTTTCCATCAAAAATTAAACGTAAACCTCTTTTATCATCAAGTTTCATATTTAATTTTTCACTATAAATAAGTCTTTTAGCAACATCACTTTTAGGAAGCATGAAGACTTTGGCTAAACTTCCTTCTTCAACTATTTTATGAGAAGAAAGAATTGCAACTTTATTACATATTTTTTCAACCATATTCATTTGATGAGAGATAAAAACAATTGTAATACCTAATTCTTTGTTTAACTTTCTTAAATATTCTAATATTTCATTAGCAGTTTCTGGATCTAGAGCACTAGTTGCTTCATCACAAAGTAAAATAGAAGGATTATTAACCAAGGCTCTTGCAATCGCGACTCTTTGTTTTTCTCCACCACTAAGCTCACTAGGATAACGATTTATTTTATCTTTTAAATGTAATATTTCTAATAAGGAGATTATTTTTTCTTTATCTTCTTTACTTATTTTTCTTTTTGATAATGTTAAAGGAAATTTTACATTATCATAAACACTTTTTTGTTCGAATAAATTAAAATGTTGAAAGATCATTGCAACTTTTTTTCGATATTCATTTAATTCTTTATTTTTTAAAGACATTATATCGATATATTCATTTATTTCTTTATCAAAAAATAATATTTTACCTTTATCTAAAGTTTCTAAACGGTTAATACATCTAACTAACGTTGATTTACCTTCACCACTTAAACCTATAATTCCATAAATATCACCATCTTCAATGGTGATATTTATATCTTCTAATACTTTTATTTCTTCTTTTTTACTTTTATAGGATTTATATAAACCTTCTATTTTTAATATATCCATAACAAAAATATATACCTACAATAAATTTACTTTTTAATTATAAATTTTTATCTATTTTTGTCTATATTTATTAATAAATGAAACTATTTAAAATCATAATTATTTTTAATAATTAAAAGATGATTCTTTCTTTTTTATTAAAGATACTAAATAAATAGGAAGATTAATTATTTGTTTTTTATTTTCATTTATTAATGAAATATTATCATTAGATAAATATAACCTTTATTTAAATTATATTCTTCAGTATTTAATAAGTTTGTTAATATTTTATGGGTATTAATTTTAAGATTTAAGTGTACAAAAATTTCAAGATGAAAATGTACACTTTTTTATATGATATTCATAGAGGGGTATCATATGGAAATAAAATTTA
>CASEKC010000006.1 GCA_949288485.1 uncultured bacterium
TAAATTTTATTTCCATATGATACCCCTCTATGAATATCATATAAAAAAGTGTACATTTTCATCTTGAAATTTTTGTACACTTAAATCTTAAAATTAATAAAGATAAATAATTTATATTAATTTATATAAAATCTTTAATATTAATCGATTAAATTTGAATCAATATTATTTACCCATAAAAATTCTTCAAAATCCATTGAAGTCATAATTAATTCAAATTCATTTCCTAATCCGAAATAATTAATTTCTTATAGTAAATTTCACGTTTTTAAGCGACTTTTTGAAAACTTTCACGTTTTTCAAGCGACTTTTGATACTTAGTAGTATATTATAACTAGCTTGAAGTTAAAAAATATCGATATTTATCGAATTTTTAAATATTATCTTTAGTAATTTCGGGTTAAATATTTTTAAAATTAAAGTTTCCGTAAAAAATTATTTAGATTATTCATTAAATCATTTGGTGAAATATTTGACGCATTAGCTACGATAGAAACCACATTAAATGTCTTCTAGGAGTCTTTCTTATTGATGTTTTAAATCAAACTTTTTATTAATATTGACTATACAAATTTTCAATTTTTAATAAACTAGTTAATTAAAAATTGCAATTAACATATAAGGAGGTATTCTTATATTATTATCATCCGAAACAAATTGTTTTGGATGAATAATTATTCCTTTTCCTACTTTATTATTAAATTTTTCTTTAAATTTTTGATATGAGGTTAATGTATAATTTTTCGAAGATTTAACTTCAAGAGGAAAAATCTTATAAGAGCTGTAACTTTCATTAGAAATTAAAAAATCAATCTCAATATCATTTCTTTTTTTATTAATATCATAATGAGTATAAAAATATAATTTCTTTTTTTTAGAAACTAACATTTGAGCTACTACATTTTCAAAAAACATTCCTTTATTAAAAGAAAGTTTTCCATTTAATATTGATTTATATAAATTATTAGTAACTAATTCATTCTCACTAAATGTTAAAGAAACGAGTAAACCAGTATCATTCAAATAGCATTTTAAAGCACTTAAATCTTTATTTAACGCTAATCCAACACTAGGATCATTACATCTATAACAAAGATTACAAATTGATGAATCTTCGAGCCAAAAAAGAGCATCTTCATATGAAGAATATAAATCATTATCTCTTCTTAATGTAATTCTTTTTTCGTGAGTTGATAAAAAAGAAGGTAGATTTTCAAAAATATACGATATTTTTGAATTATACTTTTTAGCAGCTTTTTTTATATCGTTTTTATAAAGTTCTAAAATTCTTCTTTTTTCAATATCTGCGCTATAAAAATCACGATTATTTGTAAAATAAGATAAAACGCTTTTTGGCATTCCTCCAACCAACATATATTCATAAAATAAACGCATTGCTTTTTTATGCATAGAATTTGATAAAGGTTTATTATTTTGATAGTATTCTTTAATTAAATCAATTAAAAGAGATTCATCAGCAGCAAAAAGAAATTCTTCAAAATCAAGAGGATACATCGATATTTTTTCTTCTTCAGAAGGAACAGTAATATTATCAACGTTTTCTTTTATCGAAATTAAAGAACCTGTCTCGATAAAATCATATCTTCCATCTTCTATTAAATATTTTAATGCTTCTCTTGCTCTTGGAAATTTTTGTATTTCATCAAAAACTATTAATGATTCTCTTTTATATAGTTTTGTTTTATATTCAACTGAAATATTTTGATAAAAAATATCTAAATTATTAAGATTTTCAAAGTTTTCTTTAATTGTTTTACTAGCCTTAACAAAATCAATGATAATATAAGATTTATATTCGTTTTTTCCAAAAAACTCGCAAATAGTTGATTTACCAACTCTTCTAGCACCTTCAATTAAAAGAGCAGTTTGGCCATTTGAAGTCTTTTTCCAACTTAATAACTTATCATAAATTTTTCTTTTAAGTACTTTCATATATACATTATTTTACATCGTAATAGAGATATACGCAAAGTAATTTTTCTTAAAAACTAGAGACATACGCAAAGTAATTTTTCTTAAAAACTAGAGACATACGCAAAGTAACGGCTATTTTTTAAGGATAAATATAATTTACTTTATGAGTTAAGTCATAAAGTAAATTTAATATTTATTTAGTAAGTTTCTTTTAAAAAATATTAATTAACTCTACTATATAAAAAAGAGAATACGTGAGGTATAAGACGTATTCTCTTTTTAATTATTGATAATATTTAAATATTTCTAATTAAATCATTAATTAGAAATATATATTTATTAAGGTTCAACTACTTCACTTATCTTCCAAGTATATTCTTCTCCATCAATAGTAACTTTAACGTTATCATCATTATGAAAGATTCTACTTCCATCAGTTAAATAAAATTGATCCCAAGAAGCTTGATCAAATGTTAATTCTACCGTTCTATCTGCGCTTTCAGCATTAGCATAAAGAAGATAAGGTTTTCCTGGTTTTGTATTTCCTTCAATTGGATCTTCAATATCTGTTGCCGGACTTGGAGAAGTGACTTCTTGAATAGTTACATTTGTAAAACTAATCATATTGTAATTTGAATAAGCGTTGTTTGTGTTATTTCCGACAAATACACCAGCAATAGGGACCGCATTACCTTTATTCCATGTTGAATTTTTTCCATACATATCGTATCTATTATTTGAATCTAATTTTGTATAACAAGCTCCTGAATAATATAAATCGACATTATTTATGGTTAAATCACCACCTCTAACAACAACGCATTGTCTATCAGCATATAATTTAGAATTAGTAACAGTGACTTTTGCTCCGACATTAATAAATAATGCTGTATTAAAGAATTCATTTGTTTGAGGATGAGTATTTAAATCTTTTTCATATAAAGTTGAAATAGTACTATCAGAAATATTGATTGTAACTGGTGTAGTTTCTTCTCCTCCTTGAGATGCATTTGTTCCTACTCCATATTGCCCGCCTGTAAGATTAGAACCAATAATATCAACTTTAGAATTAATTCCTTGAGTATAATAAACTGGGTTCCAATCTTGAGTTGTTACATCAACATGATCAAGAATTAATTGAGCGTTTTTAGCACTGTCACTAATAGAAAATAAACTTAATGATTTGCCACCATCTTTTAATTTTAAATCAGTTGCATCAATTGAACCATTTTTAATGGTTAAAATTTGGTTTTCAGATAAAGCAATACTACGACCTTGATCTTTGAATTCCTCTTCTGTTTCATTAGGATTTAAAACATACTCAACCTTATGATTATCCAGATCTAAAATCATTTCACCTTTTTTAGCAGTACTATCATAATTAGTTGGCAAATAAATAATTGCGTTTTCATCAACTAAATCTGTTGTTAATTTAAAATATTTTGCTCCTGATATAATAGTAGAATTATCAGAAACTTTTTGAAGTTGTGTAGGAGAAGAAATTAATAATGGAGTACTTTCACTTAAACCATCACCTCCATCAAACATTTTTTCAGTTGTAACTTCTCCTGCTAAAAATGTTTTGTTCCCTTCACCATCCTCTAAATATGTTGAACTTTCATAATAATTTCCATCTTTAAATAATGGCCCAACTTTAACATTTTGACCATCTAATTTAAAATCAACATGTTCATTAAAATAATATTTTTCAGCGATATTATCAATAGTTTTGGAATCAACATTAATAGTTACTTTTGTATCTTCACTATAACCATGAGCATAAAGTAATTTAAATTCGTGCTCTGTAGGTTCAGTTTCATCTGCTAATAAACTTAATCCTTCAGCATCAAATCCTTTTCGACTTAATGTAACATTCTCTAAAGTTAAATCTGCACTTGCTTGATAACCAGAACTTGAAGAATTATTACCAACCAGTACTGCAGCTGAAGGAGCATTAGTACCAGTTTCCCAAGTTTGTGATTCATATTTGGTTGCTTCTTCATCGCCAGCAAAATTAATAGTTGAATTTGAAATTTTTGAACTTCCTACTCTAGCAAAACCCTTATCTTCCGCCTTCAATTGTAGAATCAGAAATAGTTAAAGTTCCTGGGATATTAAACATAACTCCTGCAGATCCGCTATTTTTTGCGGTGACAGTTGAATTTTTAATTTCTAATGATATCTTTTGTTTAACGCCATTTTGGGCATTAGTTGAAAGACCATAATTTCCACCTACAACAGTTGAATCTGAAACGCTTACACTTGCAGCATCATTAAACATTGCAATTGGAACGCCATCACTTTCTAAATCAACGTTATTAACCTCAACACTTCCTTTACCATCAACACGAATAGCTGTTTTAGAGCCGCCATCTTTATTTTCACCATAATTGTAGACAAGTTTACTTCCATCTTCACCATTTAAAACTAAAGTTTGTTCAGAAGTGCCACCAACAACTTTAGTTTGGTATAAAATTTGTTGACTTTATCATTTTGAGGGAGTATTGATGCGACGAAGACGCTTTTAAGTGAAAAAAAGAAGGGAGACAACAGTTGCCTTTAAGGTTTCTGTCAAAGTCCCCTTCTTCCAAGTACAATTCATTATAACTAAAAAGTGGTAAAGAGATAAGAGGCATGGCCTCTTGTCTCTTATAAGCGTGATTAGGATCTCAATAAAAATCTAATTAATGAAAGGATGAATTATCTGTTGGAGTAATAGTTAAAGTTAATTTAAGTAATGCTTGATTAGATTTATTAACATAACCCTTTATTTCATTAACCATTTGTTTATATTGAGGTATTGTAATTGGTTCATATTGAGATTTATATTCAAAACAACGATTTAAATATAAAGTTGAATCATCTGTTAAAGAGAAAGTATTATTACCTTCTTCTTCAAATTTAAAAATAAATTCTTTATTAAATTCATCAAAAGAATCATATGTAGTTTTATTTAAACTTTCACTTTCTTCATTAAGTTCAAAATAGTTAGATAAAGGAGATTCAATTTTAAAACTTAAACTAGCTTTAAAATCATCAATACTATAATTTTCACCACTATATCCTTCTTTAGGAGTAATTTTAAAATTAAATGCTGAATCAGTTTGCTCATCTAAAACTGCATCATCAGCTTTATAATAAAAGACTATTCCGCCATAATTTGAATACTGAGTATTATTACTTTCAATATAAAAATAATTAGGACAATGAATAATTTCAACCTCTCCAAATTCTAAATAATTTTCAACATTTAAAGATAAAGAAAACTGAGATGATGAAGAAGATTCATTAAATTCCCATAAAGCAAAACCACTTCCTATAAGAGTAAAAGAAGCAATTAAACTTAAAATAGATGTAATAATAAATACTTTTTTTCTACCCATATTTTTATTTCTCTTTTATCTTTTTATTATTTTCATCTTCTATTAAATAAATAGTAGATGTTAATTCATTATTATCATTATCACTATCATTATTATTGTTGTTACTATCTTTAACAATAACAACTTCTTTATATAAAGAATCTAAATCTTCTTCAATAAAATAGATTGAAGAAGATTTATTACAATAATGTTTACATAATATAAATGAATCTAATCTATTTTTATAAGCTTTATTAATTCTTTCTTCAGCTAATGTTGCTAAAAAGAGGAAAATAAAAGCACTAGATAAAGCAATTAAACCAATTTCACTTTTAATATAAGTAATAAATACTCCTAGTCCATAATTATTAAAACCATTATATTTACCAATTATATCTTTATATTCTAACTCTGTTTCATAAGATAATGAAACAGAGTTAGAATCTCCTCTTAAAGTATAAACTCCATTATTATCTTCATTTTCTTTTATTTCTATAATACGATGAATAATTAAAACATCTTCATGTTTATAGGCAACAACATCATAAAGTTTAAGTTCATCTTCACTATTAACTTTATCAATTCCAATTAAAGAATATTGATCAATTTGATTAGTTAAATTATTTTCAAAAAGATAATCATTTTCTTCATTTCTTTCTTCCATACTTCCACTTAAAATAGTAAGGTAGGTTGTATTATTAATATAAATTTGATCTCCTTGAAGACGATAAGTTAAACCAACTGAAGAAATAGAAATTAAAATAACAATAATAATTCCTGAAAAGATATCCATTAAAATATGAAGTCTTTTTTGAATTACTTCTTCTTTTTTAATCATTTCTTCGCACGTAATAAAACTTTTATTTCTTTTTCTTTTATTAACATTTATTTTATATATTCTATTACGATATTCTTTTTTTAATGATTTATCTTCTAACCCGACATTAATATGATTTACTTTATAAAAAGAATATAAAAAGAAAAGAAAAGAAAAAACAATAGCTAAACCAATAATAACAAATATTGAAACAACTAAAGCGATAATAAATAGTTTCTCTTGTCCGTTCATATTTACTCTTTCCCCCTTTCTTTATTCTTAATTACTTACTTTTTCAATATATAAGATGTAATTTTTCCTAATCCTAAATAGGAATCTATTATCAAATACATAATTAGTAGGATCAGTATCACTAGGTTTATATTCTGCAAATATTAACCCAGTAACATAATCGATTACTCGATATGTACTTCCATCTTTAATAACTTTAGAAGAAATAGCTTCTTCTAAAGTTTGTTTAGTACCATCATCTTCATTTTTTCCATCAATATTCATACCAATATAGTAACGTTTTTCCCATAAAGTTTTTAAATTTTGATGAATAACAAATCCATCACTATCTAAAGTAAAATCAGCATACCTATTAACATCTACTAATTTTACAAAGACATTTGAATGTCTAAAAGCATATAAATGGTAGTGAATTGGTGTTGAAATACCTTCAACTGGGTTTTCACAGGCATATAAAATGAAATCATAAAGTCCTAAATATTGTTGACTTTTTGCTTCATAATATCTTCCATTACTAGTTCCATCATGATCATGAGCATTAAAAAGAGTAAAGTAATATGAAGCATTTAAAAATACTTCATTATCATCAACATTACCATCTTCATTAATATCATAGAAAAGGGTGTTATTACCAGTTTTATCTAAATAATCATTAATTATATTTTCCCGTGGGTGAGATTGATCACCTAAATTAGAAGGGTAAAAATGGACTTGATCTCCTTGATATTTAGAAAATAACCTTATTTGGAATGCCGCTTCTTCTACACTTTTATAAGTAGTTAAATCAACATTTTTAATAATATAAATATTTTCATTATCTAAAGCTTCTAATCCCTCTACTTTTTGAGTAGAAGAAATATTTGTAACAATTGTATTACCTTGATTATCTACTTCTGTATGTGTAACTGTACTTTTAGCTTGATAAATAGGATGAGTTTGTTTAACCATTGAAGGAGCAATATTATATAAACGATCAACTTGATCGTTTATACTACTTCCATTATTTCTAGAAGATAACCCACTAACAAATTTAGCTTCAGTAACTTTTTCAATTGCAAAAACAAAATAACTTTCATTATAATCTGCCGAATTAGAAATTGCTTGAGGAGTATTTATAACAAACTCTAAATTTTTATTAGAAATAGGTTCTGGAAGGTGAAATAAAATATAATCTCTTAATGCTGTTCCTCTATCTCGATAATAATCACCAGAATTTAAATCATTTATAGAATAAGAATGTTGTAAAAACCCTTTCCCTTCCCTTGTTATTTTTTGATAAGCATTAGGGGAAACAACAAACATAAATAAATTGTATAATCCACTTCCATATTTCTCTAAAATTTGTTGAGTATCTGACTTATTTTGGGGATCTTTTTGATAAATTGTTAAGACTTCTTCCCAAGTTCCGTTCCATGCGCCGATTCCGCTTCCTAAGGATTCGGAATGCTGTAATGCTGCACCTTTTAAATAAATATTAGTTATATTACTATCTTCAAGATTAATATTTAGATTATTAATTGAAGCATATTTAATTGGTAACTCGCCTAAATTTGTGGTATCTAAAATTTCTTCTTCAGTATATAAAAAATATTGAGTATCTGGAAAATAAACACCTGGAGTTGTTTCAACTTCATATTCAAAATCTATTTGAAGAGCATCTCTTCCCCCATTACGATTTTCTTCTCCATCTCCATTATCAGCTTTAAAAATCATTGATGCACCATCAGTCTTTAAAATATTATCAAGATCAGAATCTGATAATTGTGAACGATAATCTTTACCATTCGAAAAAATAGGAAATAAACGAATTACATTATGTTCATCAGCATATTCTTCTAAGTTACGCATTAAATCAAAATAACTATGTAAGTCACTTGAAGAAAAAGAACTTAAAACAGTATTTCCATCATAATTACCTGTTGTTAAAGCTGAAAAGGTATTAGTATCATCAAAATATCCCCAACCATTAAAAGTTAAGTTATACCAAGCTCCAGCAGGATTTGAATCTCCCATATCATTATATGGGAGAGGATTAAGTTTTTGATATAAAGCGATAGGTAAATTATCTTCAATTGTTATTTTATATGGTAAATAACGACCTTCTCCTTTATATAATTCAGGCCAATAACCCATTCTATCACTTCTAAATTTTGGGCGATTTTTAGTTCTTTCACTAATATAAGGATTTGTATTATTTTCATTTTGATTATATTCAAGTGTTTCATTTAACCATTCAGGCGAACCACTATCACTTTTATATTTTTCCCAAGTTTGATAATAAGCATCGATTGAACTAGGTTCATTGTTTCGATAATCCGCTTGTAAATAAGTATTTCTATCACTATAGATATGTCCGGCTTGATTACCAACATAATCTAAATAATATTCATCACCATTCTTCAAAGTAGCATTATTTACTTTAAAAGAATCATGTATGTTAGAAGGTGTAACAACATTATTAATATTAATATCATAATCACCTTGATTTAAACTATAAGTTACATCAATATATCCAAACATATCTTCAGGGAGTATTTCAGAATTATTAGTAATGGTATTCGTTTTATTTAAATAATTGTAATATTGCTGAGAATACAAAGTCGAAGGAAAAAAATAGATAGTATATTCTTTAGATGTATAATCTTGATTAACACTACTATCATAATTTTCTTTAATATTATCAATACCTCCTAAAGTTATATTTTCATTCTTTTCTATAGGAAAAGATGAAAATATAAAAAGAGAATACGCTCCAATAGGAAGTATTATAAATAAAGATATAAAGGTTATTAATATTGCTAATATTCTTTTTTTCATCATCTTATATTTATTTAGTATTATTGTTTAATTAATTATATCTTTCTTTAATTAATTAAATAATTAATCCAATAAAGGGATAGAAAATATTTATTTTCTATCCCGAAATTATTATTGATATATAAAGTTATAAATAAGTATCTTATTTTATATAAATTAATCTAAAACTGCTGAAACTGTAATTGTAAATTCTTGTCTAGTTGGATTAGTAACTGCATTATTTAAACCATCCCATTCACTATGGCTATTTGGTTTTCCAATAGTGCTTGCACTACCATTAGCGTAATTAAAGATTTTGTTATGGTCTGTTGCTTCATTTAAATTAACAACTAAATTTGCAGTTGTTCCACTAAAACCGACGTTAGCGAAAGTAAATGTACCGCCATTTGATCGAATTCCAGTAATTCCACTAGGTATTGTTGCTGTTAAATTATCGCTTGACCATTCTAAATATGTTCCTAATGTTGCTGTATCAAAACCAAAAGTAACGGTAATTGTGCAAGATTGAGCATTATTTGATGAATCTTTAATAACTGCAATAGAAAGAGTTCCATCATTACTAAAAACATTTCCATTTTGATTACCAAATTGGATACCAGTTTGTGTATTTGTTAATTTATCGTCACCTGTACCTTGATCTAATTGCAATGCATTAGGTGCGACAACACTTAAACTGATAGTTTTATCTTCAACAGGGGTAACATAAATATTACCAGTTGTATTTTGATTAGCTGATCCAATACCAAATGTCCATGCTGAAAAACCACTTCCTACTAAAATTCCGGCAGTTAAAAGTGGTAAAACTGTCATTACTAATTTTCTTTTTAACATATGTTCTTTTCTCCCTTAATAAGAAAATAATATAATTTTATTTAATTATATATATTAAAATTAGACAGCTATCCTCTGTCTAATTTATATTAGCATACAATACTATATATTATAAAATTAACATCTATAATTGACTATATGGTTAATATAAAAGTTATATCGTATAATAATTATATTTTTAATCAAATTATTAATTTATTAAAAATATAGTATTTATCATATTATTACTATTATAGATAAAAATTATAACATTATTATTAATAGTATTTATATTCTTAATATATACGATGAATATCTTAATTTTTATATAAAAAGTATTAAATAATTCATACTGTTGTACCTATTTAAGAAATTAGACAATTAGTAATTAAAACCTAACTTTTTGCAAATGAACTTTTAAAAATTCGATAATTATCCTAATTTATCCTATTGCAACTTTATAATTTTTGTGTTTCCAAAAATGTACATTATTGAACCTCCTGAATAAAATATTACAACTTTATGTAATTTTATTTGACTTTTATTGTTTATTTTTTAATAACAAGTGTCTACTTTTAGGTTGCCACTTCATATTCTTTAAGATTTAACGGAAAGATTAATTATTATCATGATAGAAACGGACTTGAAAGTGATATTGTTTTAGTTCTTGATGATGGAAGATATGCTTTAATTGAAATTAAATTAACTGATATAGAAGCTTTAAAACAAGTGAACATCTTTTAAAAAATTGAATCTTTAATTAAAGAATATAGCGAAAAACAAAAAAATCCTTATTTAAAAAGGAACTCCCTAGTGCATTAATATGTATTGTTGAAAGTAATAATGCTTATACGTTAAATAATGGAGTTCATATTGTTCCTATTGGATCTTTAAAAGATTAATTATTTATATATATATATATATATTATTTTATTAATTATTATAAAAAGGATTAGCTTAGATCTAATCCTTTGTAAGTTTAGGTAAGATTAATAATAATCTTGCTTATTATTTTTTCTTAGAAAAAGTGAACATTTTTATCATGTAAATAGCTTTCTTGGATTCCTTAAAAAGAAATAGTGATAAGTTGTGGTTCAATTGATTTAAGTTTCTTATTTTTCCTATTGCCAAGTGCACAATTTATCACTATACTTCTATTACCTTTTTAAAAAAATAAATCTTAGATTTAAAAAATACTCAAGTTGTTAATATAAATTCATTCTAAAAAACTTTATAAAAATAGAATTATTAATACTTAAATTTCTAATTCTATTTGTCGTTATATTTTAATTCTTTTTGTTTCCTAATTTCTTTAGTAGAGGAATTAGGAGCAGTTTTTTGACAACTATATTTTCTTTTTAATTTAATGAAGTTAACTATTTCATTATTTATTTTTGCTAAGCTTTTTATTATTCCTATGAGTTGTTTCTAAGAATACGTTTTGGAGTTACGAGAAAAAAAGCGGAAAAAGAAATAGATTTCGTAATAAATATATTATTAAATTCCAGTTCTGTACAAGTACAAGAAGTCGGCAATTCGTTATTAAATTGGTATGAAGAAATATTAAATTACTATTTGAAAACTCTTGGCCAAAATATGACAAATGGAATTGCAGAAGGATTAAATTCATTAATAAAAGAGTTAATTAATCATTCCCGTTGTTTAAAATCTTTTGAACGTATGAGGAAAAGAGTTTTATTCATTGACGAAAATCGTTACAAAAATAAAGCAAAAAATAAGTAAATTTAAAAGGTGGGAATTCTATCTTATCATCCCACCTTTTCTTTAAAGTGTTTAAAATAAATTTTTGTTAAACCCACCTAAACCCACCTAAAGTTTAAAGGGCCATTTAAAATTCCCTATTTTTCCCTACGTTTTATTAAAGGGCCAATAATTATAATGATTTAACAATTAAACACTTAATTTATAAATACCGATGATATTACCTTCACTATCTAAAGCTCTTAAATAAATATCATATCCAGAATCTTTAATAGCTGTTTCTTTAACATCATCTTTACCAAATAAATATGTAGATGATAAATCAAATTTAACTACTTTTTCTGAACCAGTGTATTGACTATATGCGATTTTCTTAATAGCAAGAGTTTTATCATCTAAAGATAAATCTTGATCTTTACTATTAACATAAAGAGTTCCACCATTGTTTTTATAATGAGAATAGAAGGCATAACAAACTTCAATTTTAGAAACAGTTAGAGTTTCGTTTGCATCAAAATTAACTGAGTAGGTTCCGTCTTCTTGTTTTGATGCAGTTAAATTAATATCATTAACTCCATTTATAATTTCTCCTTGTTCTCCATTTTTAACGCCATCATCTCCAGGTTTATTAGAACTTACTTCTGCATTACCTGTAAATAAATCAGCTCTTAATAATCCTTTAATAGTTCCATTATTAACATTATTTTCAAATGTGTAATGACATTTTTCAGGAGAATCATTATAACGATTATTATTGCCAAAGATAAATCCTACTCTTTCACCGATAAATGTACCTGTAAATTCATTATTTGAAATATTTACATTGATTTCTGATCCACTATAAAGTGTGCTTCTTGAAATATAGCCACCAATTAAAAGACCGCCATAAGAACCAATTGAGCTCGTAATATCAATATTTCCTGAAATTTTATTATTAATTACTTCTACATCAGCATCTCCAGTAATATTTCCACAAATTATTCCATAATTGCTTAATGCATCAGAAGTTGTTGTTTTATTGTTTGCAACAATTTCACAATTATTTACTTTTAATCCGTATTTTTTTGCTGAAACACTTTCTGTTTCACCGATATTTGAAGTAATAACAGCTTTGTTTAAATTAATTTTAATATTTTCTAAACCAAGATAACCACACTTTTTAAATAAGTAGCTATTATTGTCTCCGTTTACCGTAATTTCGTGTTTGCTATTTTTATCGCAGAATATTGTGCCGCTAAATCCAGAAGTAATTAAATCTGATGTGGATAAAGTCAAATCTACATTTAATTTAAAATATAGAGAATCGCTATTTATTTCAGATTTCTTTAAAAGTTTAAAATCGTCTACACTATTAATAATTAAAGCAGTTTCTTTTGTTAAACCATCGCCACTACCTTCTCCAAATTTAATTGTTGTTGATGGCATTGATAAATCTTCAATTAAATTATTTTCATTGTCAAAGAAAGCTCTAGAATAATAAACACCATTAATAAAGAAATCAGTTTTTGAAGTTCCGAATGAATTCAAAGTATTATTAGATGTTAAAGTAGGAATTCCGTAAGCTTTATCTAAAAGAACCGCAAATCCATTATCAACATAAACATAATCTTTGCTATTTAATTTTCCGACTTTTAATGTATTTCCTATTTCAAGATTATTACCATTAATAGTACATTCGTTCATTATAAAATTAAACTTTCCATAATCAAAGTAATTATTGAATTTGTCTCCGGCTATTAAAACATTATTTATACTATCATTAGCTAAATTATTTTCATCCCCTTCAATTGCTGTGCTTGAAACATTTACAGTAATTTTTTCTGTATCATTATTTAATGCTTTGGCGCCAGCAAGATAAAATGGAGTACCGCCTTCAGATAAATTTATATTTTTAAATGTATTTCCGCTGAAATCATATTCGCCTTCAATTAATCCATAAGATTTAATACCGATAAAGCCTTTGCCATTTAAATCAAAAACGTTATTTCTAATAAATGAAGTTGGATCTAACTCTCTTAAAGATGTACTTGAAGTAGAGGTTATTAAATTTAGAACATAAGAGCCGCTTGATGTTGCTGGTTTAACAAAAGTATTATTTTCTAATTGTACTTTCTTTACATTCATCATTGTCGTTACACCAAATTCAAAATAACAATTTGTTGCAACAAAAGATTCAAGATAATTAGACGAACTTTTTCCAATATAAAATTTGTTTCCGTTATTTGCTCCAGAAACTACTTTAATATTTACGCCTTCTAAAACAAGATTTTTTGCTGATATATCGATTGACCCATTAAAATCAAACTCAACTGTTTCACTTGTTTCATTATTTCCTTCCTCTAATAAAGCTAAAGATTCTTTTGCAGACTTTGTAATTGTTACATTTTCTCCAGAAATTATTAAATCTTTAAATAAACTTTGATTATCTTCAAGGTTAATTGTTACATTATCTCCGGAAATATTTAAATTTGTACTACCTAAGTTACTATTTGAAATATTAATTGTGTTATTATCACCCGTAATATTTAAAGTTTTGCTATCGCTTTTTAAAGTTACGTTGTTTAAATTAATTGTTTTATTCGAACCAGCAAAATCAATAGTTTCTTTATTAAAAACTCCATTATAATTAATAACTTTTTGATCGTTATCATCTTCAGAAGTACCAATCTCTGTTGAAGGTGATTCTTCAGTTCCGCCTGGATTATTCTCAACGCTACTAAATTTAGCACTTACTACATAACCACCTTCAAGCATTGTAAGTTCTACAGTATAGGAGCCATCTTCTTCTGCTACAGGAGTAAAAGTAACTTCTTTTTCCTTATTAACAATAGAAATGTCTTCACTTGGGGTAATTAAAGTATAGTTTTCATCGGGAATAAATGTAAAAGTGATTTTATCTTTATTTGCGATTCCACTTCCAATAGAAGGAATAATAGCTCCTCCTTCAGTTGGTAAGATTGTGTTAGACCATGCAGTTTCACCTGGTTTACCTTGACTTCCAGTAGAACCATTTAATCCATCTTTCCCATCTTCGCCATCTTCACCTTTAATATTCATTTTTAGTGTCCAACCACTCTCTTCTTTTTGATAGACATCTCCATTAGTTGTATTAAGATACATATCTCCAATATTGCCTAAAGTATCAGCTGGTTTAGAAGTTCCAGTTAACCAAGTTGAGCCATCTTTTCCATCTTCTCCATCTTCTCCTGGATCACCCTTATCTCCTTTAGGGCCAGTTTCTCCAGCTGGGCCAGTAGGGCCTGTATCGCCTTTTTCTCCTTTTTTCCCACTACAACTACTTAAACCTAATAAACCAATGAGTGTTAAAGCAGTTAAGGATAATAATTTTGTTCTTCTCATATTTACCTCCCAAACTTCTTTTGATAATTATTTTTTTCAGCATTTAAAAATTGCTGAAAAATCTTTTCCTATCAAAAAGTCTAAATTAAAAAAAAACAAGTGTTAGGAGGAATAAAGATAAACGAATAAAAAGATAAGGATTTAGACTTGTCACTTATTATATAGATAATAAAAGAGAATACGAGAGGTATAGTCGTATTCTCTTTAATATTTACAAAAGTTTTATTTAATCTTAGTTTATTAAATCTGAAACAACAAAATTTCTACTAAAGATTAATGGTGCGTTAGAATTATTGCCTACATTAATTTCAAAATAAACAGTAAAATCGTGCAATTCACCACTACTCTTTGGAATTGTAACAACATTTGAAGAAGCGTCGGCTACTTCAAATTCAGTTTTACCATCCGTTCCAATCCGCCAATCATAACAAACGGCTTTTAAATCTTGAGGGAGAGTAATTTCATAAACATTATTTTCATCGACTTCTTGTTTTGAAATATTTAATTTACTCAAAATCTCGTTACTAATTTCAGTCTTATTTTCTTTATCAATTACACTGAAACTATTACTCATTGAACCACTATCATCAAAGATCAATGATTCTCCCTCAGGATTGCCTTCAATTTTATAAGTATTGTTTTTAAATTCAATATAATTATTTTCCGCACCATATTGGAAACCAAAAATATTTAATCCTGCATAGCCTTTTTCATTTTTAATATTAAAAGTACTATTTGATACAGAAATCTTATTATTATCCCCAACATCACCAATACTTGGATTCAAAATATTTCCTCCATCAATAATTATTGATGTAAAAGAATAGACTTTATCTTTAGAATTATTAACAACATTAAAAGTACAATTATCAGCGGTAATAGTATCTCCAATATCTTTACAATATATTGAACACCAGCCTGTCAAAGTTGATCCTGAAATATTAAGATTTAATCCCTCATTATTTTGTAAATTAAATGGATAATAAGAAGGAATAAGTTTTCCATCAGGGCTACCTAAATTTATTTCTGAATCTTTAACATCTATGTTGACTTTTCCAGTATTTCCAATCACTTGTACACCATATTGTAATCCGGTAGAAGACGACTTATAAGTTGTATTGCTAATATTAATATCTACATTATTAAATTGTTTAACATTAATAAAGGCAGAGTTAGCTGTTTTCTGTTCACATTTAAAATCTATATTATTAATTTCAATATTAATATCTTCATCTAATCCATCATTTTCTTCTTTTGTCATTGAGAAAAAGAATGCTGTTGGCTGAGTATCCCCAGCTTTATCATTTTTAATAATTTGGGAACCACCTTCTTCGCTTCCATTAAGAACAAGATTGTTTATAGAAGCTATAAATCCATGATCTAAGTTTAAAGTTGTATCTTTTTCAATATCGATCTCTAATTTATCAATGGCAACATTTTTTGTTAATTCATCTAAAACACTAGCACTTCCTTCACCGGATTCATTTGTTGAAGATACATCGATTTTATAATCTAAACCATTTTCTAATTTTTTAGCCTGTTCTTCAGTTAATTTCGTATCATTACTAATTAATAATGGTTCATTAACTCCATCTCCTCCTTCAAATTGAGCTGCTGAAGAATCTAATGTTGATTCAGCTTCATTTAAAGAACCATCTAAATTAAATTTTGCAGTTGAATAAGTTTTTCCATCAACAATTATATTAGTTTGTTTATCGTCAATAAATGTAGCACTTACAACATAACCATTTTCTATCATTGTTGTTGATAACTCATAATGGTTATCAACAACTTTAATATTATCTTCTTTATTATTTAATTTATATTCTTTATCATTAAGTTTTAAAGTATCTAAAATAAATCCATTATCAGGGAAAAGTTTAAAAGTAATTGGAGTATTTTTAATTCCTCCTCCAATAGAAGGAATAATATAACCATTTGAAGAAGGCAAAATTGTATTAGACCAAGCAGTTTCTCCTTTTGATCCACTACTTCCATTCAATCCATCTTTTCCATCTTCTCCATCACTACCATCTTCACCTTTAATATTCATTTTTAAAGTCCAACCAGTAGATTCTTTTTGATAGACATCTCCGTTAGAAGTATTTAAATACATGTCTCCTTCTTTTCCTAAGTTTGATGAAGGAACTCCACTTCCTGTTAACCAAGTAGAGCCATCTATTCCATCTTTTCCATCTTCCCCCTTATCTCCTTTAGGGCCAGTTTCTCCAGTTGCTCCAGCTGGGCCGGTATCGCCTTTATCGCCTTTTTCGCCTTTTCCACAACTACTTAAACCTAATAAACCAATGAGTGTTAAAGCAGTTAAGGTTAATAATTTTGTTTTTTTCATAGTTTATACCTATACCTCTAAATAATTATTTTTCAGCATTTAAAAATTGCTGAAAAATGTTTTTCTATGAAAAAGTCTAAATTAAAAAAAAAAAAAAAACAAGTCTTGTAAGAAGAAAATATAGCCCTATAAAAAGATAAGGAAATAGACTTGTCACTTATTATATATAAGATAGGAAGAAACTAATTAAAGATAATATTCTTATTACTTATCTATTTTAATTTTTCTTTACCGACATCACTAATACGATTAAAGATTATTACTTTAAAACAAATGTATAGAAACATTTATATAATTCTCTTTGATTTCAATTAAGTCCTTATTATCCCTTATATTTATTCTCTAAACATCTCATAATTAATAGTAGATAATAAATATTCTTTTTCACTATTATTAAATTTATATTTTTAAATACTAAAGATAGATTATCTTTAATAGTATTTACTATAAATTTAATAATAGTTAATGCTTCATCTTTACTTATATCAAAGTATTTAGATATATTAATAAAATTATCTAATTTTAAATTATTGCCATTATTAAAAGATCCATCTATAGATAATGCATGAATCTTTTCTTTACTATATATTGAAGATAAATCAAAAAAAGGGGATAAATAGATTTTAAAGTCTTCATCCATTAAAAAGCCGAAGTTTCTTAAATGATCATCAGTATTTGACATTAAATAATTAAAATCATTCTTTTATATAATTCTTTTAAATCTTCTTTTGATTTAAAAGAATATTCTTTAATTAAAGATGCTAACGAAAGGTAGGAATAATGTTCACTCTTTATATCATTAGCGTTTAATAAAGTAAATGCACTAAAATAATGAATTCTTTTATTATTTTCTTTTCTATCAAATCTTTTAGTTAAAAATGACGAACCATATTTAGAGAGTTTAATTAATGAAAAAGAAGAGACATTAATTTCAATTTTTGATGCTAAAAAATATAATGCTGCCTCTATCTTTTCTTTATCATAATCATCATTTTTTGAAGGAAACTTAACAATCCATAATTCGTTATCTTTTTCGTTTATGAAAACATACTTCTTATTTATTGAGGCCCTCTGCCTTTTGTTCTCTTTACCGATTGGAGGGAGTCTTGGAAAGATTTGGACGCCTTAAGGTGAAAAAAAGAATAGAGACCAATGTTACCGTAAAGGTTTCATTCAACGTCCTATTCTTCCAAGTTCAATTCATTATAACTAAAAAAAGGTAAAGAGACAAGAGGCACGGCCTCTAGTCTCCTATAAAGCATTAATATCTTTAAATAATAATAATTTCGATGTTTATCAAACTTTTTTATATAAAGCCTTTAATATTAATTGATTAATAATTCGATATTAGTCTTCATTATATTCTTCAATAGCTTCACACGCTATAATAGAATCTACTATTTCTACATCGATATTAAATATATCATTATCTTAACGATTTTAATTTAGCTTTCTTTTAAATATGATTTTAAAAGTTATTTCATCATTTGTTATTTTATTTCTTTGAACTTTTATATGAAGTTTTCTATGAAATATCTATAAACCTTATTTAATATAAAACATACAATAGTTTCATCTTCACTCATTAATACTTTAAATCATATATTTTTTTCAATTGAAAAGAATAAAACTTTTTCTTTTAGGTTTTACTTCTAGTTCACTTCTAGATAAATAGATATTTACTTCTAGAAGTTCTACAAGTAAATTATTTTTATTCAATTTAAAATAATTAATAATACTTATAGAAATTTTACTCTAATTATTTATAGAATTTATTGATAATTTTTCTTAAATAGTTTTATAAATTCTTTAAATAAAACACTATGAATCTCTATATTAAGATTAAAAAAGTCGATAACTATCGTGAAAATTTATAATCTATAAAAAATATCAATACATCAATAAATATAATATAAATCAAAGTTAAAATATTTCATTATCTTTGTGTTATCGCTTTAATACAAAAAGATACCCCTACTAGCAAAATGATACCCTTACTAGAAAAAAGATACACTATATCATCTCAACCCACTCTTTCTGTGCCGTCCCAATACTTTATTCCCCAATTATCAAAATCCCATTTTGAATCGTACAAATTACATTCATAGTCGATGTAATAAATTAAATCATCCTTTTTGTTAATAATAAAATTTGTTGGGTAATAATCAATATTAAGTCCAGCATGATAAATATTAGGAAGCATGTCTTTCATTTGCTTAATATAAATCGTTATGTCTTTATTTGATTCAATTAGATCAGATAGAACTGGTCCTTCTATATACTCTTTAATAATTATTTCTTTATCTTTATCAAATGCAATCATCTTAGGAATTCTAATACCAGTTTTAAGAAGTCGCTCATAGTCGCGTAATTCTGCCTCAATTTTATTGCCAAATTGATAATAAGAACAAGGCTCATGATGGATTTGTTTTAAAACAAATTCTTTATTATCAACTATTGCTAGATATGAATATCCACCTTTACCATGTCCTAAAAGTTTTACTATTGTGTATGCTTTATCAAATATATTAACTACATCGCCAGCATTTAACATATGAACTCCATTATTTTTTAAGAATTTCCCAATAACCATGTTTATTCAAAATAGCACCAATCGATTCAATAGCTTGATGCAATTCAGAAGTTGATTCTTTAAATTCTAAGATTTCACTTTCTTTACCAAAATTCATACTGTACCACCTGCAAATATTATAGCGAATGTCACTCCTGATGTCACTCCTGATGTCACTGCATTTTTATCGTTGAAACTCTAGTTATTTTGCTTAAATAGTAACGGAAATATAAAAATTAAGGGTACCATTTTTCTAGTAGAGAAACATTTATCTAGTAGGATTTCATTTTTCTAGTAGAAGAAAATTTTTAAAATTTGACGGTTCGAACCAATTTTTATCTACTAGCAAAACGCCATAAATTAAAAAATACCCGATTTCTCGGACAAATATCGTTCACTTTGATACCCTTAAATTGTATCAAAATGTTAGTTATAAGATGTTAAACGAATAAAGAATTGAAATGGATCTTCTGATAATATTGCTTAAACTAATAATGCTTATTCAATAAATAATAAAGTTCATATTGTTCCTATTAAAGCATTAAAAGATTAAAATTAATTTTTATCTTTTAATCAGTTACTTCAAAGTAATATTCGATTAACTTTGAAGTAACTTTAAAGTTTCACTATAAAGTGAATGTAAATAAGTTTGAAGTAAGTTTGAAGTGACTTTGAAGTTTTCTTCAAAACAGTTTGAAGTAAAAGATATTTTTCGTTTATATTGATAGATAAAAAAGAATACGATGTATTTAGAACTCGTATTCTTTTTATATTATTTATTTTTAAAAGTTTTAAAAGATTTTATTCATGAGTTGAAATTAAATTTTTGCTTCCAACAATATAGCCATTATCATCCAAACCTTGTAAAACAATTTGTGAAGTTGATGTAATGCTTTCAAATGTCTTATTTTCTGAATCAAATATTACATAAAGTGTTTCGTTTTTAACAACAATACCGACATCAAAGTTTTCAACTTTATAATCAAAATTACCCGAATATTCTTCACCAATTATTTTTGCAGCATCATTAGACTCCAATGCATAAACATTACTTATTGCCTCATTTGATAATTGATCTTCATTAGTAAAATTAACTTCTAATTTTCGGCCGTTCATTTGCGACACCACATCACCATTATCATCTGTTTCAAAAACAATCTGGCTAATATTTACACAAAGTTTGTAAGAGGAAACTCCATCGATTACTGGCTCTTTCAATGAAAAACCAGTTTCTTCATTATAAGTTAAGCTTACATTCTCGATATTTTCCAATTTATTTCCAACCCAAAATTCACTATTATCGCTAACAGCGATACCATTAGATTTAAGTTCGTCATTTAGCGAAATAAAATCATCTTTAACATTGTCTTCATAAGTAATAATGTCTGCCGAAGTCCCTGCTTGTAATATTCCATCAAAAGTACAATTTGCAACATTTAAAACTTCTTTTGTTTTACTAGCATCGGAATAATAAGGATTGCCCCATAAAACTCCTGCATATGTATTAGCACTAACATTTCCAACAAAATCACAATCTTCAAAATTGAGCTTTATGTTATAAGGATTTGAGTTACTAAATGGACCGGATCCTATATAAGCGGCAGTATTTGTTCCGCCATTAACAATAGAACCTTCAATATCTACGTTTTTAAAGTTCCACTCAACATCTTTTGTATAATTAGGAGTATAAGGTACTCCCCAAACAATAAACGAATAATTTGTATAATTTAAATTAATTGTACCATCACCAAGAACTTTAACAGAAATATTCTCAAAATTTGCATTTTTTACATAATCTCTCAATGAACTTTCTCCTGACCAAGTTTCTGCGACAAGTGAATATGGTTGATCTTCATCCAAAACCATATTAATGTTTTTTAAGTCAATATTCCCAAAAGCACTCCCAAAGAAACCTTCAGCTTTTCCATCTTGTGTAAAATCAGGTGAGAAATGAAGTTCGTTATTACCTCCATCATAATGCCCACTAAAATTTTTAATGCTTTCATTTGCAGTTATATTGCCATTTTGTTTGAAATATAAATCACTATTATCAAGCAAATTTAAGTCATAAATAGTGTTTATCAATTTATAATTATCTTGGTTAACAATTAATGGACTATTTTCAGTTCCATCACCACCAGCAAATGTAATTCCTTCAACCGGTGTTCCTCTTACAACTGTTTTCTCTCCATTATCATCAGTATATGTAACTTCACTATAAAGTTGACCATTAATAAAGATGTTTTCATCTTTTTTGACTACTCCAGTTGTTCCGGCTAGTTGAACAAAATCACTAGCTTTAGATAAAGTTGTTTCATCAATTACAACAGTTGGATATAAAGAATCAACAGTACTTACTTCTTTTTTAGAATATCTTTTATTAGCAACATCCCAAGCAACATCATAAACAGCTAATAAACCACCTTTTGTATTTCTAGTAAGAATTTGTTCATCTGCTAAAAGATTAACTTCTTCACTTAATGTTGAAACAGTTGATGTTGTTTCAACATTATTAATATATTCATATTCTGTTTTTAAATTATCTTTAGTTAATTTTGTTCCATTATGATATACATCTTTAACGTTTACATCAAAATAACTTGCTGATTCAACACCTTCATTTTCCCATAAATTAAACATGATAATTGGGTTAACATTGTTATCATTAATAGTTACATTTTCTAAATTGATATCAACATCCTTGTTTTCAGCAGTTCCTTTGTCACTTCCTTTTTCAGCAAGCATCATAAAGTTGGTTTCACAATTAAATTCAGAGTCTTTAATATTAATTGCTGCATTTTGTTCAAATCTTTGAACATGAATTGCTGTTCCTTTTGTTCCATCAATGTTCGAACCACTAACTGTTAATTCTTTTAAAGGGGTGGATTGGCTACCTAATAATGAAACTGAATTATTTTGTGTTTCAAAATTAGCTGTAACTCCACTTAAAGAAATTGAAGGAACTTCGGCTTTAATTAATGAATCTCTTACACCTTTTCCTGCCTCAGTTGTAGGAACTTCAAAATCAACGTTATTTAATGATAATGAACCGTCTTTATTACTGACTGTAATTAACGAACCTTTTTCTTCAGTGGTTACATCTGATATTATTGTAAGATCATTAAATGTTAAATCAGATACATTTTGAATAGTGCTTTCATTGTTTAATGTAAGAGTTGTCTTTTCTCCGTTTTCATTAGTAGTTCCAGAAATAACAACAGGGTTGTTATTTAATGTGCCATCAAATTGAATTGAACTTACAGATACATCTTCGCTAACTGCCGCAACAATTGTTTCGCCATTTGCAGCGTCACTTGGAACTTTAACTTTTAAAGTTCCGCCTGTTGTGGTTGTTGTTGCACTTGTTGCAACTTTACCGCCAACAACAAAGCCACCTTCCATCATAGTTAAAGTTGTTGTTAAACCAGTAGAAGAATTTACAACAGTACCATTATTTTGAATATTCCAAACAAAAGATGAATTACTATCAGTTGGGTTAAATGTAAAAGTTACTTCTTCTCCAACAGTAGCTGAACCAACGTTTGCACTAATATATCCACCTTCAACAGGTAAAATTGTATTTGACCAAGCGGTATCTCCTTTTGGACCGGTTGAACCATTACTTCCATTATGGCCATCTTTTCCGTCTTCACCATCTTCACCTTGGATATTCATTTTTAATTTCCATCCATCAGCTTCTTTTTGATAGACATCACCATTAGATGTATTTAAATACATATCACCTAATTTACCTAAAGTATCAGCTGGTTTAGTAGTTCCGGTTAACCAAGTTGCACCATCTTCGCCATCTTCTCCGTTTTCTCCAGGATCTCCTTTATCTCCTTTAGGGCCAGTTTCTCCTTGAATTCCTTGATCCCCTTTATCCCCTTTTGGACCTTGAGAAGAACAACTGCTTAAGCCTAAAATTCCAATGAGTGCTAAAGCAGTTAATGATAATAATTTTGTTTTCTTCATATTTACTTTAAATTCCTCTTAATATCTATTTTTCATGTTTAAAAACGATGAAAAATATAAATTTCTACTTAAAAGCCTAAATTAAAAAAAAACAAGTGTTTGGAAGAAAGTTCTTTATACTAATCGCTATTGTTACAGACTTTTGGCACATTTATATTTCCCTTATGAGTTTTGATGGCTAAAAAGAGGTTGAATAGGCATAAGAAAACATAATAGTGACAAGTTATGGTCCCATTGATTTCTTTCTTCTTTTTTAACCTTGCCAATTTGCCTTTCTGCAATTATACTTCTATTGCCTTTTTAAACATTAAAAGATTTCGAATCTATAAGTCACTTGTCTCACAGTCATTGAATTTACAAAACATTGTAAAAATAGAATTATTAATCAATTAAAATTTCTAATTCTATTGTCGTTATATTTTCTTTATTTTGTTTCCTATTTCTTTTAGTAGAGGAATTAGGAGCGGTTATTTGACAACTATATTTTCTTTTTAATTTAATGAAGTTAACTATTTCATTATTTATTTTCGCGATGCCTTTTAAAGGTTTAGGAATTTTTAAATTTTTTCTTTTTGAAAAGTAAAAACCATATATAAATTATCTTCCAAAGATAGTGTTTTTATGTTAATTAAACTAACAAAGTCTAATGAAGTCTAAAAAAATATTTTACAAAAATAAAATAAATCACTGCTAAAACTATCACTTAGAGTTTTATTTTATATTTTTAAATAAGAAAATTTAAATTTATCGTTATTAAAATCTTCTGAACTTAAATAATATTATCAATATCATTTATTGCTTCACAAATATCATTATAAATTAGTTTTTCTACACTATTAAATTGGTTATTAAAGAAAGTGTATTGTCTTTTAGCATAATTTCTTGTGTTTTTCTTAATTAATTCAATAGTTTCTTCTAATGTAGCTTTATTTTCTAAATATGGAATAAATTCTTTATATCCAATAGCTTTTAAACCATTAGAATTTTTATCATATTTAGAAAATAAATATTTCACTTCATCAATTAAACCACTATTAATCATCTTATCAACTCTTTTATTAATATCTTCATATAATTTATCTCTAGGAGGTTTAATATAGATAAATTTAGTATTTTCATATAATAATTCATCTTTTTTATTATTATTAAGTTCACTTTTACTCTTTTTATGAACTTCGTTTATAAAAAGAGATCTTAATAATCTTTTGCGGTTATTAACTCCAATTTTTAAAGCATCTTCCTTATCTAATTTATATAATTCATTATAAAGTTCTAAATTTGAAAGATTAGCTTTATAATCATCATCCATTTTTATATCTTCTTTAGTAAAAATATAATTAAAAAGAATTGCTTTTATATAAAGTCCGGTTCCTCCAACAAAAATTAAATCGTTGGTTTTACCAAATTTACTTATTATTTCTCTCCCTATTTCTTGAAATGTAGCTACATCATTAGAAATAGTAAGAGGAAGATAATCATATAAAAGATAGAAACCTTTATCTAATTCTTCTTTTGAAGGTTTAGCACTTCCTTTATCAAGTTCTTTATAAACTTGAAAAGAATCATAATTAACAATATATGAAGAAACTAATTTTTCATGTAATTTAATTGCTAAATCACTTTTTTTAGAGGCGGTTGGACCCATTATTACGTAAATCATATATTTTTAAGCTTTTAATTTTCTTTCTAATTCTATTTTTACTTCACTTAAAGAAGAAAGAATATCTTCTTTAAGTTCATTATATTTTTTAACTATTTCATCATTATTATATTCTTTTACTTTTAAAGCATATAAAGTAGGATCACTATGTTTTAAAGATTCGATTTCATCTCTTTTTAAAAGATAATCACTTTCATTAAGTCTTATTTTTAAAGAATAAAACGCAGCTAAAAGTAATTTACTAACTGCATTTTTCTTAATTTTTAAACATTGTTCGATAATTAAATCTTCATTTGTTTCAGGAGAAACACCTAATTCTTCATTATCTTCAATTTTTAAATCTTCATCTTCAAATATTTTTCTAAGTAATTCATCTTTTTCCATAATTAATCAACCATTTCTCCTGTAAAAGAATATAATTTATCTTCTAAAATTTTAACTTTGACTATTTTTCCAATTAAAGAAGAATCTCCATCAAAATTAACAATCTTATTATTAAACATTACTCCACTTACTTTATTTTTATCTTTTTTAGAAACACTTGTAACTAAAACTTCTTCTACTTTATTAATGAAAGTAGCGTTATAAACTGGATAATATTTTTCAAGTTCTTCAGTTAATCTTTTAAATCTTTCGACCTTTTCTTTATCGCTAATTTTATCTTCTAATTTAGCCGCAGCTGTTCCTTCACGAGGAGAATAAATAAAAGTAAAGGCGGAAGCATATTTAACTTTTTTAACTAAATCTAAAGTATCCAAAAATTCTTCTTCGCTTTCATTAGGGAAGCCAACAATAATATCGGTTGATAAAGCAACATTTGGAATTTTTGCTTTTATTCTATCAACTAAACTTAAATATTCTTCTTTTGTATATCTTCTAGCCATTCTTTTTAAGACACTATTTGATCCACTTTGAACAGGAAGATGAATATATTTCATAATGTTATCGTGTTTTGCAATAACATCGATTACTTCATCACTAAATTCAGATGGATAAGAAGTTAAAAAGCGGACTCTTTTTATTGGAAGAGAAGCAACTGCATCTAAAAGAGATGCAAAAGTAATACTAGGATCTTTTAAATCTTTGCCATAACTATCAACATTTTGACCAAGTAAAATGATTTCTTTATAACCTAAAGAAATGAGTAATTGGCATTCTTTTAAAATATCTTCTTTGGCTCTACTTCTTTCTTTTCCTCTAGTTTGAGGAACAATACAATATGTACAGAATTTATCACATCCAAAAGTAATATTTACATAGGCACTATAAGAATTGTTTCTTCTAGTAGGAAGATCTTCAACAATTTCCCCTTCTTTACTAGAAACATCAACAATTCTCTTTTTATTGTTATTTTCCATATATAAATATAAAAGATTAAGTAAATTATCGATATTATGTGTTCCAAAAATAATATCGATATAAGGATATTTAGTAATTAAATTATTTAAAGTATCTTTAGTTTCAACCATGCATCCACAAAGAATTAAAACTAAATCTTTATTTTTTTCTTTTAATTTTTTTATATTACCAATTTCAGCATATACCTTGTTATTAGCATTTTCTCTAACACTACATGTATTAATAACAATAATTGAAGCTTCATTTTGATTATCGATTCTTTTTAGCCCAAAAGAAGATAATAATCCAGCAATTGATTCCTCATCACGGATATTTGCTTGACAACCATGTGTTTTAATATAAAAACTATTATTTTTAATTAATCTTTCTTTTAAAACAGGATTATTTAGAAATAATGAAACAAATGTTTCATTATTATAGTGAATTGTATCTATATTAGTTTGATTTCTTTTAATTGCTTCAATAAATGAAGGCTTTGATAAATACATTACTTCTCTCATAAATTTTCTTTCCTTTTATCTTTAATTAAATATAATGGATTAATTGCTAAAGGTTTAAAAGTTAAATCATCAAAAGATAAGATTACGGCATTAAAAAGTCGAACTCCATCATCTTTAAGTGCCATAGTAACGTTCTTTTTATTTAAAACTTGTCTTTTAATAACACTTTCAACTTCAAAACCTAATATTCCATTATAATCTCCACACATCCCTACATCTGTCATATAAAAAGTTTTATTGTTTATAATTTTTGCGTCCCTTGTTTGAACATGGGTATGTGTTCCAATTAAAGCACTTATTTCTCCTTCAAAAGCATAGCACATCGCTTCTTTTTCTCCACTAGCTTCAGCATGATAATCAATAATATGAATATCACTATCATCATCTTTTATTAAAGAAGCTAATGATAAATATGGATCTTCAACCTCCTCTTTCATAAATGCTTTACCTAAAATTGATGTAACACGAATTTTTATATCGTTAATAATAAATTCTTTACTTCTTTTAAACGGAGGTATCTCATTTAATATTTCATTTTTTGAATTAAGAGGAAGAATAATCTCATCATAATTTTTAAAAAGTTCAAGTTCTTCTTTTTTATCTAAATAGTGGTTTCCTAAAGTAATTGCATCGATTCCTTCTTCGAGCAAAAAATTATAATGGTTTAATGAAATACCTCTTCCATTAGAAATATTTTCGCCATTAGCAATCGAAAAGTCGATATCATACTTATTTTTAATAAAAGAAAGGTTCTCTTTAAGAGCCTTTCTTCCAATTTTTCCAACTATATCACCGATAAAAAGAATGTTCATCTTGATCCTTAGTAACTATTTAGCAGTTTCAATTGCACGATATTCTCTTATGACATTAACTTTAATTTGACCAGGATATTGCATTTCATTTTCAATACGTTCTTTAATATCTCTAGCAAGTTTAAATGCAGCTAAATCATCGATTTTTTCAGGTATAACATTGACTCTAACTTCTCTACCTGATTGAATAGCATAACAATTTAAAACACCATCATAAGATTTACAAATATTTTCAAGTTGTTCAAGTCTTTTAATATATGATTCAAGAGTTTCACTTCTACTTCCAGGTCTTGCAGCAGATAAAGTATCAGCAGCAATGACTAAAGAAGAGATAACGAATTTAATTGGTACATCGCCATGATGTGCTTCAATTGCATTAATAACAATTTCATTTTCACCACATTTTTTAGCAAGTCTTGAACCAATTTCAACGTGACTTCCTTCAATTTCAAAATCACTAGCTTTACCAATATCATGAAGTAAACCAGCTCTTTTAGCAATTTGTTGATTTAATCCAAGTTCAGCAGCCATTACTCCACAAAGTTGAGCAGTTTCAATTGAATGTTCGAGTTGATTTTGTCCATAAGAGGTACGATATTTAAGTCGGCCAACATTATAAACGAGTTCTTTATCCATTTTTCCTAAGCCAAGTTTGAAGATTGCATCTTCTCCAGCTTTTCTAATAGATTCATCAACTTCTTTTTGACATTTAGCAACAACTTCTTCAATTCTTCCAGGTTGAATTCTACCATCTTTAACTAAAGTTTGAATTGCTTTTGAAGCAACTTCTCTTCTAATTGGATTAAAACAAGATACAGTAATTGCTTCAGGAGTGTCATCAATTAAAATATCAACACCAAGTAAAGATTCTAAAGATTTAATATTTCTTCCTTCTCTACCAATAATTCTTCCTTTCATTTCATCGTTAGGAAGAGAAATTACATTAATTGTTCTTTCAGTAGTAACTTCTTGAGAATGACGGGCAATTGCATTAGCAATTATTTCTTTTGCTACATCATCAGCTTTATTTTCAGCTTCTTCTTCTTGTTCTTTTAAATACTTAGTAATATGAAGAGCTTCTTTTTCTTCAACTCTTTTAAAAATTTCTTCTCTTGCTTCTTTTTCAGTTAAATTAGCAACTTTTTCTAATTCACCTAAAATTGAATTAATTTTAGTATCAAGAGTTGATTGTCTTTTACGATTTTCTTCGATCTGTTTATCAACTAATTTTTCTTTTTCTTCGACTGCTTCTTCTTTTTTAATTAATTGAGCATCACGATAATCAATTGATTGTTCTCTTTGTAAAAGTCTATTTTCTTGAGCGACAACTTCTTGTTTTCTTTCTTTAATATCTTTTTCCGCTTCTTGTTTCATTTCATAAACAGTTTGTTTTGCATCTAAAGTAGCATTTTTTTGAATATGCTCAGCTTTAATTTCTGCTGCTTTTATGATTTTATCAGCTTTACTATCAGCTCTTTTTTTAGCAAAAACTGGAATAAAGTAACAAAGTAAAAAACCAATTATAGCGCCGCCAACAATGCCACAAATTAAGGCTATAACCCATTCCATGTTTTTTATCTCCTTTTAAAAAATTATTTAAAGTATCAAAACAAAATAAATTTATAATTATGGACTAATTTATAAACGTTATTTATTTTAAAAATTTATTTAAATATAAAAATAATTTGATATAAAAAATATATATTTAAAAGCATCGTTTGATACTACCCTCTTATTATAACAAATAGAAAACAAAATATAATAAAAAGTTAGTAAAAAATGTCGATTTAACGTAATAAAAAAGAGATGGCTATTATTAATTTATAAAATAAACCATCTCAAATTTGTTTTTTAAACTTTAGTTTTAATAAATAAACAACTAAGCTTTCATTTCATTAGCATTAGCTTCATTAATCTTTTCAAGTAATTCAGCTTCTTGATTTATTGTTTCTTTTGTTGCATTGTGTTTTTCTTTTAATTTTGCACGATTATCTAAAACTTGTTTTTTAAGTTTTTCAAATAAATCTTGGTGTTCTTTTAAGAATTGCTTAGCAGTTTCCCTACCTTGACCCATTCGGTCTCCTTCATATTCATACCAAGCACCGCTTTTTTTAATAAATCCAGCTTGAACGCCTAAATCTAAAAGTTCACCTTCTTTAGAAATTCCTTTTCCATAAATTAGGTCGAGTTTAACGCTTTTAAATGGAGGAGCAACTTTGTTTTTTACAATTTTAAAAACAACAGTGTTACCTATAACATTAACACCTTCTTTAATTGCTTCGCTTCGACGAATATCCATTCTAATTGTCGAATAAAATTTTAAAGCTCTTCCGCCAGTAGTTGTTTCATTATTTCCATAAATTACACCGACCTTTTCTCTAAGTTGGTTAATGAAAATAATAGTTGTTTTAGTTTTTGCTAAAAGTCCAGAAATTTTTCTTAAAGCTTTAGACATCATACGTGCTTGTAAGCCTACTGAAGAATCAGTCATCATTCCTTCAAGTTCGATTTGTGGGACAAGTGCGGCAACACTATCAACAACGATTAAGTCAATGGCGTTAGATTTAGTTAAAGCTTCAACGATTTCGAAAGCTTCTTCTCCACAATCTGGTTGAGAAAGAACTAATTCATCGATTTTAATACCGATTCTTTCGCTATAATCTGGATCAATAGTGTTTTCTACATCGATATAAGCGCATCTCCCGCCAGCTTTTTGAACTTCAGCTACTGCCGTTAATGCTAATGTCGTTTTTCCACTACTTTCAGGACCATAAATTTCAATAATTCGTCCTTTTGGATAACCTCCGACTCCTAGCGCTTCATCTAAAAGTATACTTCCAGATGAAATAACTTCCATATCAATGGAATTTTTTTCGCCAAGACACATAATAGAGCCTTGACCAAATTGATTTTTAATCTCCTTTAAGACTTCTTCGAGATTAGGTTGATTGATTTTTTTATTTTGCTTCATCTTTTTACCTCGTATACAATACAAGAATGCTAGAAATCAAAAAATTATTCACTTTTTTTAAATTTTTTCAAAAATTTTTTCAAAAGCATAATTAGTAGCAGCTTCTCTAAGCTCATTTCTACTTAAATTATAATGTTTTTCATAAACTTTTATTTCATTAAAAAATATAATTGCAATAAATACTGTTCCTGATGGAACATTAGTATTTGAAGTTGGCCCAGCTTCTCCAGTAAAAGAAACTACGATATCACTATTAAAAATTTCTTTTCCTTTTTTAGCCATTTCTAAAGCAACTTCTTTACTAGCAACGCTATATTTTTCAATTAAAGATTTATCAATTTTAAGAACGCTTTCTTTAATAAAAGTTGAATAAGAAACAATTGATCCTAAAAATGTTTGACTACTTCCAGGAATATCAACTATTTTTTTAGCGGCAAGTCCACCACTAAAAGATTCAACAAAAGAAATTGTTAAATGTTTTTCAATTAATTTTCTTACTAATTTTTCATTAATCATTAATCTATATTATAAATTAATCAATTAAAACCTTATAGTTATCTTTTAAATATATAAATCCACTTAAAAGTGATAAGAAACAAGCAATATAGCAAACAATATCGCTTATATGTAATAAATATGGGAATGAATAATCAAAGAATAAAAAAGGAAAACCATTTAATAGAACAAATGTTATTGCAAACATTTCGGCTACTGTTTTAGCTTTTCCAAAAATATTAGCAGCGATAACTTTTCCTTTTGAAGCAGCAATAAATCTTAATGAATCAACAATTAAATCACGAATGATCATTAAAATTACTAAAAAGAATGGGAAAGTTAAATGAGATGATAAACTATCAAAGTTTAAACATAAAAATACCATTATTCCGTTTATTAACATTTTATCGGCTAATGGATCTAAAAATTTACCTAAATCAGTAACTTCATTATTTTTTCTAGCTAAATATCCATCTAAAAAATCAGTTAAAGAAGCGATTAAAAATATAACTAATATAATAATATTAATTAAATTTATTTCGACATTATCATTAATTTTTAAATTTAAACTAGAAACTAAAAAGACATTAAAATGATCTAAATAATATAAAACAAATATACCTATAATTAAAAGAATAGCAATTACAATTCTAGCAATTGTAATTTTTGTTGGAGTGTTAATTTTCATTTTCATATTTAAAGATTATAATCCATTCTTATTTATATATAAAAGAAAAAGTTTAGATTAATAATCTAAACTTATAAATTTCTTAATAGTTATGAGAATCAGTCCATAAGCCATGTTCTGTTATATACAACCATTTATCTAAGTATATTAATTAAATAATTTACCTATAGAATTCTTTTCTTAATTCAAGTCTTCTATTTCCTCTACCAAAATTTGAGTTTCTCACTTATGGGGTTTACCAACGTTTCACTTCCTTTATTTCTAAAAGACTCGTCACTGTGGCACTTTATATAATTTTTACCATGATTAATAAATAATTTTAGGTAAGAATTACGCCGTTACCCTCTCATAAAGGTACCTAGTTTTATGAATTATTATCTAGCATAATCACTATAATCATCACAGATTATGTGAGCATGGACTTTCCTCTACTTTTAAAAATAAAAGCAGCGGTTGCATAGACTGAAAATATTTTATTTTTTTAAAAACTATTTTAATTTTGAAGGGTCAACACCAAGACTGTAGAGTTTTTTTTCATACATTGCACATCTTTTTAATAATTCTAAATTATCTAAAGATGAAGGAGCGTAGCTTTCAGATTGCTTTTTTGTTTGTGACTTTAACCCTACTAATTCTTGTTCTCTTTTTAAATCTCGTAAAGATGCTTTTAAAGATTCATTCTCTTTTTTTAATGTTGTAATTGTCTCATCATTCTTTTTAATATATTCATCTAAATATGAATAATCCTTTAAAACTAAATCTAAGAATTCATCAACATCATTAGGATCATATCCTTTATAAGAAGGAATGAATTGTTTATTTAAAATTTGATCTTTATTTAAGTTAAATTTCATATGTTTCCTTCCGCTTATTATTATACCTAAAAACAAAAATAAAAAAAGTAATATGATTTTTAATTCATATTTTTTTACAATTTCTTAAAATTTTATCTACTAAATAACTACTAATTACTTACTAGCACATTTTATATAAAATTTGATATAAAATTGAGTGAAATTGCTTAAAAAAATTGATATTTAATTTTTATAATGATATATTATTTAGGCACGCGAGAATGGCGGAACTGGTAGACGCGTACGTTTGAGGGGCGTATAGGGCAACCTGTGTGAGTTCGATTCTCATTTCTCGCACCAAATAAATCTTAATAAGTACGATGGTTATCGTACTTTTTTATTAATTTTACTTTATATTGAGGCGGGGTTCGACCCGTCATATTTTAGAAAAGTCTAACAAACTCTAACAAATTCAAAAAAGTCTAACAAAATCTAAAATAAAGATATGAGTAATCCATTTTCTACAACATTTGGTATTGAACCACTAAACTATATTGAAAGAATAACCGAAACAAAAAAAGTTATTGAAGATTTTTCTAGTGATTTTCCTTCTAATTTTGTTTATTTAATTACGGGATTAAGAGGAAGTGGAAAAACTGTTTTAATGACTAACATTGCTAATCACTTTTTATCAAAAGAAGATTGGATTGTTATTAACGTCGGCCCTAAAACAAATTTATTTGAAAATATTGCCTCTGAAATCTATGAAAATTCAAAACTTAAATACAAATTTTTAAAAGCAGAATTAAATTTTTCTTTTTCGGGAATCAGCTTAACAATTAAAGGTGATAATCCAGTCTCCTCTGTTTTTGTTTTAATTAAAAAAATGTTAGATATTTTAAATAAGAAAAACATTAAAGTATTAATCACTATTGATGAAATTCATAATTCTGATGAAATAAAAACATTTATTGAGGCTTATCAAACTCTCATAAGAGATAAATATAAAATCATGCTTTTAATGACTGGTTTATATGATAATATCTATAAATTACAAGAAAATAAATCATTAACTTTTTTATATCGAGCACCAAAAATAATGGTAGGACCATTATCAATTGCTTCTATCTCTTTTAATTATCAAAAATATTTAAATGTTAATGAAAATGTTGCTTTACAAATGGCTAAACTAACTAAAGGTTATGCCTATGCTTATCAAGTTTTAGGATATTTATTTTATGAAAATAAAATAAAGAATTTAACAATGAACTAATTGCAAATTTTGACCAATATTTAGCTGAATATGTATATGATAAGGTTTATAGCGAACTTTCTAAAACTGAGCAAGAAATTGTCGGTGTTTTTGATAATAATGGCAATGTGAAATTATCTGATGTAGGTAAAAAATTAAATATAGATCCTAAATCATTAAGTGTTTATCGAGATAGATTAATTAAAAAAGGTGTGATACAAAAAATATCTTATGGAATAATATCTTTTACTCTTCCTCGATTTAAAGAATATTTATCTTATAAATAATTCGCCGCCTTTGTTGATGATTTTTCATTTTTCATTTTTTGAACAACTAAGCCCCTGCTTAACATCTATATAATGCGGCGAAAGCAACGCCTCATCGCAGTTATTTTCCTTACAACAATCTGTCTGTTCAAAAGATCATTTGTAAATTCTAGGACTAATTGCATTGCCTTTTAATCTTCTTTCGATTGTTTATAAATGTATACTTTTAATTTTTAATGTTTTTGTTAAATTTTAATACATTTTATCTCTTTTCTTTAAATTACATTTTGAACATAAGACTCTTAAATTTGATGGAATTGACTTGCCTCCTTTTGAAACAGGAACAATATGATCTATTTGAAGTCCAACTTCGTCTGGCATATATTTGCCACAAATTTGACAAGTATAATTATCTCTTCTCATTATTTTTTCTCGTAATTCCCTATTCATAAGTTTACGCTGATTATTACTATTATATTTTTTTAAACTTGTACTAAAGCCAATTTGTTTTAGGGATAAAAACTTTTTCTTTATTTGATCAAGATTAAAAGCAAAAGAATGCTCGATATTTTTTACAGTATAAGGTATTTTCACATAATTTTTTTGCCTATATCTAATTTGCGAACGATAGAAATTAAATGTTATAAAATTAGATTGAAGATTATTAAATGAAGATTTTAGTAATCGTAAATATACTTTTTTTCTCTTGTAAAATAATTTCGAAAATAAGATTCTTTTCTTTTCACTTAAATACCATTGATTAATTCTTTCGACGTTCCGATTAACTTCTTTTGCAAAAAAGTTATGATTTTCATTAATATAATCGTCTAAAATTTCACCATAATCATTTATTCTTTTTTTTGAAATATCTATATCAATAACCCATTTATAGATTTTTCTAATTTTAAAAAAATTTTTAAAACATAGAAAAATCAATATACCAAGAAATAAAATAACACCTAAAACAATTAAGACAACTATGATCCGCTCTTCCATTTGTTTAACATACCTTTCAAAATAATAAAAACTTTTGTTTATATTGAAAATTATAACATTTTAAAAAGGACTTGTATCTAAAGTAAATACGAGAATAGTGACAAAAAGCGGAACAAAATATTTTGAGAATATTTTTGTTAGATTTTTAAAAGCAATACAATTTTTAACTAATTCTATTATTTAAACAATAATTAATATATAGTTTCGTCGATTTAAAGAATATTTATCTTATAAGTAAAAATTCACTACCGTAGCGATAGTGAATTTTTATTTTTTAAGATAATAATTCTTTTACCTTCTCTTTATATGGTTTAATTGTTTCTTCCATAAAAGATAAAACATCTAAATCATTTTTTCCTTCTAAAATAGAAACAATATTTTTACTTGCTCCTGAAAGAAGAATGACGTTATTATCTTTAATTGTTGTAGGAGTATGATATCTTCTTGAACAAACGTTAAGATAAATAACTTTTGGTACTTTTAAATCATTTTCTTTAAAAATTTCTTTAAAAGTTTCAAAGGTTGGAACATTTTCACTTCCCATATCAAATTCCATATCAGAGATAATTAAAATTTGATCAACCTGTTCTTCTTTTTTCATTCCTTTTTCAATTTCAGCAAGTAATTTATAAGTTTTTAAAATATTAGTATTAGAAACATCATTAAATTTATGAATATAATCTAATTTTTCTTTTAAAGACATCCCTTCATTAAATTTAACTATTTGTGGTTTACTAGAAAAAGTAATGAAACTATCTTTAAGTTTACCTTTTAAAAGTTCACTAAAAAGAATAGCTAAAGAAGTTGCAACATTATATGGATGATAATTAAAAGAAGTCATTGAAGCGGAACCATCTCTAACTACAATGGTATTTTTTAAAAGAGGTAAACCTTCTTTCATTTTTTCCCATTGTGATTCCATTAATGAAATGTTTAAAGGATTATCCAATATATAACGATATTCGTTAATAATATCATATGGATAAAGAGTAGAAACATTGATTTTAACCTTATTTTCTTTAAGATCACATAAATATTTAGAAAATCTTTCTCCATCATTTCTAATGAAGGCTTCACGATATTTTTTTAATGCTAAAGAAGGGAGTTTAGAATAATTAAAACTATAATCCATTTCTCTTAAATTATTTTCTACTATTCTCCCCTTTCTTAAAGTTACTAAAATTTTACGATATTCTTTTTCTTTTAATCCTAAAGAAGAAGCTATCTTTTTAGCTAAAACTATTTTTTCATAATTACTGCAATTTAAAGATGGCATCCATTTAGCAAGTAAAGAGATCTCTTTGTAATTCTTATTTTTTAAATTAACTAAATCATCAAATAATCTATTTTTAATAAAATCAATTAAATTATTTTTAGCTTTAGTATCCATTAAAACAAATAAATCATCATATCTTCCAATATTAGGAATATAAGAAATTAATTTTGAAGCGACTTCAAAATTATTAGTAGCTAATAATTTATACATTGTTTTAAAAACTTCTCTTTCTCCTAAGCCATGATAAATATCACGGCTATAAAGCATAATTGCTAAAGAAGAGATTAAATCTTCTTTTAAAGCCCTTAAAAAGATAGGTTTTAAAGTAGTTAACTATTTCTTGTAGCTCCAACACTATTAAAAAGATCAAGGAGTGTATTTTGACTACTATAGTAAGCAACATCTCCATTTTCAGTTAAAGTTAAATTATAAAGATTACTTCTTTTTTCCATAATTAAAATACCTCCTTAAATGCCTTTTAAGAATAAATAGTTATTTTTCAAGGCACCATAATTGATAAAAATTTCTATTTTTAAATAATCAATAAAGATTGCTGTCGGTGCCTTACTCTTTCTAGACACAATACCCTTTGCATCTTTTGTTTTTAAGAATTGCTGTATGTGTCATGCTTATAGTTTAAAGTAAAGCAAGAGTAAGTGTTATTCTCAAAAAAATATTTTATTTATACCCCATAAATGTTGATAATTATCATATTTTATTTTAAAATAATATAAATTTTAGACCACAAAAAGAGGGAATAATTATGATTGATTCATATGAAAAAATAAAAATCGCAGTTCCTAAAAATATTAAAACAATTATCGAAAGAGATTGTGAATCTTTTGATTTTCGTAAAAAAGACAATTCTTTAAATAAAAATAAATTTATTAATACTTTAATTGTTAATTACTATGAGGAATTTTCCAATTTTGAAAAAGAAAGAATTGAAAAATTAAAAAAATTAGCCATTTCTTCTTCTTTAAAAGGTAAAAATGTTGAAAATTTTATTTATAAAATTATTAAAGAAGAAGAAAAAGATAATAAAAATAGAGAGGAGTTAAATGAATCAATCTCTTTTAGACCAACTAAAAATAGTATTTATATTATTGATTATATCGAAAATAATCTATTAATTAATTCTTATTTATCTGAATATTTTCGCCGTCTTTTCACTCATTATTCTTCTTTACCCCAATATCAAAGAGAAAGAATAATCTTTAAAAATCAATATAATAAAGCTTTAGAAGCAATAAAAAATAAAAAAATGATTAATGTTTTCACTCTCAATAATGTAAATAATCGTATTCCTTTAAAAATTTATAATTTAGCTGTTGTTAAAGAAGAAACTTATAACTATTTATTATGTAAAGATAAAAATGGTTATCGCTCTTTTAGATTATCAAAAATTGAAGAGATTCTCTTTTTAAATGAAACTTCTTCTTTTAATGATGAAGAAATTGCTCATTTTAAAAAAATGATTAAATATGGCCCTCAATATATTTATACTTCTAAAGATGAGGAAGTTGAAATTGAATTAACTAAAAAAGGAATCAATTATTTTAAAAAATATTATGTTTATCGCCCAATTGTCGATCGAATTGAAGGATATCACTATTTTTTTAATTGTTCTATCGAACATCTTTTTCAATATTTCTCTCGTTTTGGGGCTGAGTGTTACGTAATTAAACCAAAATCTTTAAGGGTGAGGCTTATAATGTATTTTAAAAATTCTTATCGAGAATTAAATAAAAAAGAAAAGACTATTTAAACTAATTTTTAGCTTAAATACTCTTATTAACTTAATTATTCTCTTAAATTAATCAATAATTCCTTTCTTATAATTAATATTAAAAGCTTTAGCAAGTTTAATTAAGTTTTCCTAATTAATATAAAAATGGAGTAGCAACTTGCTACTCCATTAAATATTAATTTTTAAGATTATAATTATCTTATTAATTAATAAGACATATCATCAAAACTATTTAAAACTTTAACTTGAGGTTTAATAACTTTTTTGACATTTCCTTCAATAAATGGATTTCTAAGTCCATCTTTACTAATAAGTTCGATAAATGGATATTTTCCGCCCATTTTTAATAATTTAATATATTTTTTCCAAGCTTTTTCTCTATTTTTATCCATTTCGCATTTGAATTGGAGAGCTAAAACTTGAGCTAAAGTATAATCGATATAATAAAATGGTGAGCTAAAGATATGATGTTGTCTAATCCAAATTTTACCTTTTTCTAAATAAGGAATTGGTGAATAATCCATCCATGGACGATATTTTTTATCAATTTCAGCCCATTTAGCGCATCTTTCTTCATGTGTTGCATCAACATTATGGAAAACCCAGTGTTGGAATTCATCAACTTCTACGCCATAAGGAAGGAAAGAAATTGCTCCATCAAGATGAGAGAATCTATATTTATCCGCTTGTTCACCAAAGAATTTTTCCATATATGGCCAAGCAAAGAATTCCATAGACATTGAATCGATTTCACATGCTTCAAGAGTTGGCATTCTTTCACCTGGAACTTTAATTTTACTTCCTAAATATCCTTGGAAAGCGTGTCCTACTTCATGAGTTAAAGTATCTACGTCTTGAGAAGATCCATTTGAATTAGCAAAGATAAATGGGGCTTTATATTTAGGAATATAAGTCATATATCCTCCACCCATTTTTCCTGCTTTAGCATCTAAATCTAAAAGGTGTGAATCAACCATGAAATCAAAGAATTTTCCACTTTCTTCACTCATATCATGATACATTTCACTAGCTTGTTTAACTAAAAATTCACTATTTCCTAATGGAGTTGCATTTCCGCTATTATATTCAAGGTTATAATCTAAGAAAGTAGGTTTTTTAATTCCAATTCTTTTTGCTTGTCTTTTTCTTAATTTTGCAACTACAGGAACTACTTCTTTATAAATTTGATCACGATATCCAGCAACCATTTCTTCGTTATAATCCATTCTTCCTAAAGCAAGATATTGATATTCAATATAAGATTTAAAACCTAATGTTTTAGCAATTTTATCTCTAACATGAACTAATTTATCATAGAGTTCGCCAAATTTTGCATCGTTTTCTTCTAAGAAACCATAATATAATTTAGCAGCTTCTAAACGAGTTTCTTTATTTTTATCTGATAAATATTTACCAATTTGAGAAAGATTCATGATTTCTCCATTGAATGGTAATTTTGCACTTGCTAAAAGTTTATCATATTCATTTACAAGTTTATTTTCTTCGATAAATAAAGGAATTGCTTTTTCATCATAAACTTTTAAAGAATTTTCAACCATTTTAATATAATGACTTCCAAAAGTTTTTTCGATATCTTTTAAAAATGGTGAAGCAATGATAGCTTTTTTAAATTTAGTGTCAAAACCATTGATAACTGGCATGATTTCACTAATTTTATCCCATGCACGAGTATATTCTTTATTTGTTGTGTCGATACTATTACGAATTGAAATAACTGTAACATCACTTTCTAAATTGTCAGAATACTTGAAATAGCTTTTGATAACTTTACAAGCTTCTTTTCCGCCTTTTGCATTTGATAATTTAGAAGTAAATTCGCCTAATTTCTTTTCGACACTTTTTACATTTGGTACATGTTTTTTAATTTCTTCGAATTTCATTTAATTTCCTCCAAAAATATATAAAAATTGGAAAATTTCCAAAATTTTAAATAATTGTTTCTTTTTCTTTAATTCGAAACATTTTTTTAACAAATTTTGTTAATTTTAAATTTCTCCAATAATTAAAACCAACGACATTTGAATTGTAAATTTGCGAAGTTATAAAAAATCGTTTGTCTAAATCTTCAAATAAATTGAAATCCATACTTACTTCTTTATAAGCATCAATTTTATTATTAATTAAAATTGTTTTAAATTCTTTATAAACATCATCAAGTTCTAAAGAACTATTTCTAATGTCTTTAACATTATAATCTTTATACTCTAAATACTTATTTTCTTTTAAAAAACTACTTATTTTTTCATTATTTGCAATATATTTTTCTAAATATTGTCCTAATGAATATAAAACTTTGGCTTTTTGAAATACTAATAAAGATAAGGTTTTGTTTTGGATATTTATCTTTTTTTGAAATGCTGACATAAAGAAAAAAGATAAAAATAGATAAACAAAATATATTACTAAAATAACTGAACAAACAATAATTAATATAACTTGCCAATTTTCCATAACTATAATTATTAATTACTCTTAAAATATTTACAAGTTAATTTATATCAAAATAACGAATATTAAGGCCTTTTTTTGACTATAATTCGATAAATTGATAAAATAATTACATATGAAAAAACCAATTTTAGCTTTAATTTATGATTTTGATAACACGCTTGCATCAACAGATATGCAAAACTTTTCTTTTATCCCATCTTTAGGAATGGAAAAAGGCCAATTTTGGGATAAAACTAACGAATTATTTAAAGAAGAAAACATGGATAAAGTTCTTTGTTATCTTCTTGTTATGATTCAAGAATGTAAAAAGAAAAATATTAAACTTACAAGAGAATTTTTAGAAAATTGCGGAAAAAACATTGATTACTTTGATGGAGTTACAACCTGGTTTGAAAGAATCAATAAATATGGTGAAGAACACGATGTTAAAATTGAACATTATGTTATTTCTTGCGGAAATAAAGAAATAGTTGATGGATGTTCAATTGCAAAACATTTTACAAAAATCTTTGCTTGTGAATTTTTATATAATGAAAATGGTGAAGCTTTTTGGCCAAAAGTTGCTATAAATTATACCGGCAAAACTCAATACATCTATCGAATTAAAAAAGGCATCACTGAAGATAACGATGATACCGAAATTAACGAAAAGATGGAAGATAAACGTGTTCGTATGGACAATATGATTTATATAGGTGATGGATTAACTGATGTTCCGGCTATGTTGACTGTTAAAGATAGCGGCGGAAACTCTATTGCGGTTTATCCAAAAGGAAAAAGAGAAAAAATCACTAAATATTATGAAGAAGGTCGAGTCAATTATATTTGCAAAGCCGATTATTCAAAAAATAGCGAATTAGAAAAAATTGTTAAACTTATAATTGAACAAACTCATATCAAATCTTCGCTTGAAGAAAAGCAAAAACGCTTTGAACACGATACAAAAGAATAAAATGACAAGCGCAATCTTACTTTTAGCTGGTTCTTCTACTCGTTTAGAATCAGGAATTAAAAAACAATTTATAAAATTTCACGATAAAGAATTATTTTTATTCCCTTTAGAAACTTTTTATAAAATTGAAGATATAAATAATATTTTTTTAGTATGTAAAAAAGAAGATTTTGATCATATAAGCGATGTTTTAGGTGAATATGATTTTGAGAATAAGGAAATTTATTTAGTTGAAGGTGGATTAACCCGTCAAAAATCCGTTTTTAATGCACTTCAATTTATCAAAAAAAATCAAATTGATACCGATTTTGTCATCATTCACGATGTTGCTCGTTTCTTAGTTAGTGAAGAAATAATTTTAGAAAACTTAAAAGCGTTAGAAAATTATAGTGGAACTACCACATATTTTGATGAAACTGACTCAATTCTTTCGATAAATACCAATTTTGAAGTAGAAAATTACCTAAATAGAGATAAAATTAAGAAAGTTCAAACACCACAAGCCTTTAAATTTGATATAATAATCAAGGCTCATGAAAAATATGAGAATATTAGCGTCAATGACGATGCTTCTTTGTTATTAATGGACCAAAAGAATATTAAATTAGTTCGAGGTTCACCTTTAAATTTTAAAGTAACAACAAACGAAGACTTAACTTTATTAATGCTAATATTAAAAGGTAAGTATGAACTTTAATTTAAAAATCGAAGAAAAGGATATTATTGAAGGGATTGTTACCTCCATAAAAAAATATGGAGTCTTTTTTTCGTTTGAAGGTGGTTATGCTGGTTTACTTCATATAAGCGAAATTTCCTCAAATTTTGTTAACAACATTGAAAAATACTTCCATTTAGGTGATTCAGTTACCGTTTATGTTAAAGAAGTTGATCAAGAAACAAAGTTTTTAAAAGTTTCTTTGAAACTTTTGCCTGATGAATTAAATCCATACAATAAAATTTTACCTTCTAAAAGAATAACTTCTTATTTAAGAGATATTGATTTTAGCAAACTTGAAAAAGCACTTCCAAAAATGATAAAAGAGGAATTAGAAAGGGAGAAAAAAGATGAGTTTAAAAGTTAGTTTTGACTATGTTAAAAAGGATCACATGGTATCTTTTGAAGAAAACAAAGAAAGAGTTTCTTCAATTGATAAAATGATTAACGAAAGAACAGGCGAGGGACATGAATTCCTCGGTTGGGTCGATTATCCTGTTAATTATGACAAAGAAGAATTTGAAAGAATTATTAAAAAAGCTGAAGAATTCAGAAACAAATACGATGTTTTAGTCGTCTGTGGAATTGGTGGTTCTTATTTAGGAGCTAGAGCTGCAATCGATGCTTGTAATGGAGTTATGCCAAAAAGAGGAAGAATGCAAGTTCTTTATTTAGGTAATACTCTTGATCCAAACTATTCTCACGAAATTTTAGAATATATAAAAGATAGAAATTTCTGTGTTTGTGTTATTTCAAAAAGTGGTACTACTACTGAAACAAGTGTCTCTTTTAGAATTTTAAAAGAAATGCTTGAAGATAAATATGGAAAAGAAGGTGCAAGAGATGCTATTGTTGCAGTTACTGATAAAGAAAAAGGTGCTTTAAAATCTCTTGCAAATACTGAAGGTTATGAAACTTATGTTCTTCCAGATGATATCGGAGGAAGATTCTCAGTAATGACTCCAGTTGGTCTTTTCCCAATTGCATGTGCAGGAATTGATATTCGTGCTTTCATGAAAGGTTTACAAGATGCTAGAGAAGAATATTCTTCACCAGATATTTATAAAAACCAAGCATATCAATATGCTCTTCAAAGAAATAATTTATATGAAAAACTTAATTATCATGTTGAAATGATTGCTTCTTATGAAATGAGACTTAAAACAATTAATGAATGGTGGAAACAACTTTTCGATGAAAGTGAAGGAAAATTAAATAAAGCAGTTTTAACTACTTCGGCAACATTTACAACTGATTTACATTCTTTAGGTCAATTTATTCAAGAAGGAAGTAAAATTCTTTATGAAACAATTATCTATGTTGATAATCCTTCATATGATGTTACTGTTCCTTTTGATAGAGACGATTTAGATGGATTAAATTATCTTGCTGGCAAAAATTTAAGTTATATTAATAGAAAAGCTTATGAAGGAACATTAAAAGCCCACTCTGAAACTGGTAATATTCCAAATATCTGTATCAATTTAGACAAAATTGATGCCTATAATATCGCATATCTTTTCTACTTCTTTATGAAAGCATGTGCAATGAGTGCATATCTTCTTGGAGTTAATCCATTTAATCAACCTGGTGTTGAAGTTTATAAGAAAAACATGTTCCATTTACTTGGAAAAAAAGGTTATTAATAAAAATAAAAGGATGAGCAACTTGCTCATCCTTTTAACTTATATAATTATCGAATAATAAAGTAATAAAATTAAAACAATATATAAAAATATAAATAAAGTAAAAATACCAATTATTATTGAAGTAAATGCAAAAGAAATAATATAGGAAATAGTCGAAAGTATTCCTAAAACAAAACAAATTTTATATATATTTTTATTTTTTAAAAAATAATTAATGAAATATAAAATAAAAGTTAGGGATAATAAAAAAGTATCAATATTATAATAAAGAGGTAACCCAAAAGGTGAAATTAAAGAAATTGATTCACTAGATAAATTATTATCATCTTTAATAAATGGTCCAAATTTAACAAATATTAAAAAAATAATAAAAATTAATACTAATAATTTAATAATAAAATGAACAACTACTGGGTTATTAAAAAATGCTTTGATCTTTTTCATATTAACTTTAATATTCTATTTTATTTAAAAGATAACTTCTATATTTTTATATGATCAATATGTAAAAATTGCTTTTAAAAACGAGAACTTTTCTTTATAATAAATATGCTGTTTAGATGTTTAAATTCTTATTGACTTCGGCAGTGATTATTGGTATATTTTATAAGCACGCAAAAAATCGTGTTTAAAAAGGAAGGATGTTTAGCTCAGCTGGGAGAGCATCGCCTTTACACGGCGGAGGTCAGAGGTTCGAGCCCTCTAACATCCACCAATTTATAACATAAACTGGAGGGGTAGCGAAGAGGCTAAACGCGGTTGACTGTAAATCAATTCCTTCGGGTTCGGCAGTTCGAATCTGCCCCCCTCCACCACTTACACTTTTTATAAATTGGGGTGTAGCCAAGAGGTAAGGCAACAGACTTTGACTCTGTCATTCCGCTGGTTCGAGTCCAGCCACCCCAGCCAATTATTACATATGATTCACTAGCTCAGTTGGTAGAGCACTTGACTTTTAATCAAGGGGTCTGGAGTTCGAATCTCCAGTGAGTCACCATTTGTGCCCAGGTGGCGGAATAGGTAGACGCGCAGGACTTAAAATCCTGTGGTAGCGATACCGTACCGGTTCGATTCCGGTCCCGGGCACCATGTGTTAAATATTAAAAAAGTACGATTATTATCGTACTTTTTTTGTATATTATATCTATATTTTAATCGATAACTTCAAAATGTTTTAAAGCATTATATAAACCATCATCTTCAATATTGTCAGTTATATAAAATGCTTCTTTTTTAGCTTCATCTTTACCATTTCCCATACAAATTCCATATTTAACAATATGAAACATTGAAATATCGTTAAGATCATCACCAAAAGCCATCGCTTCTTCTTTTTTAAGATTTAAATGATTATAAATTGTTTCAATACCTTTACTTTTTACAAATTCTTTAGTCGTAATTTCAACGTTATTAGAAGCAAAACGATTATAAACTAAATTATGTTTTTCACTAAATTCTTCAATTATCTTTTCATCTTCTTCATAACAAAGAACTTGGAAAGCTAAAACTTCTTCATTTTTATAAGAAGAAATATCTAAAGGAAAAGGTTCATAATATACTTCATAAAAATCATGAACGATATCTTTATTTGTAACTTTAATATAATTGTTTTCTAAAGTTACAAGATTATAAGAATAATTGTTTTTATTTAAAAGATCTAAAAATTCATCTTTTAAATTATTTTCAAATAAATCAGCATATAAAACTTTATCGTCTAATATAGCCGCTCCTCCATTAGAAACTACTTTTCCATCAACCGGTAAAAGATTAAAAGTATTTAATCCTTTTAATGAATAATTACTTCTAGCTGAATTAATAATAAGTTTTACTCCTTTTTCATGTGCTTTAATTAATCCTTCAATTCCTTTTTTATTAAAATCTCTTACTTTATGATCGAAAATAGTCCAATCAAAATCTATAAATATTGCTTTAATTTTTTCCATAAATAAAATATAAATATTTTTAATGGTTTATTCAATAATTACTATTCTTTTTTATTAAATTAATTTGTTAATTACATTTAATTAAACTAAAATAAAGGTATGAAAAACTTAAAAAGATTTTTACCTATTTTATTGTGTCCATTATTAATGAGTAATTCTCCAGCTTTTTATGATGAGACTTATAATGAAAATTATTATGATTTCACAATAAATTCAATTACAAAAGACAATAATAATGATTCGTTTTATACTTTTAATATTACAAATAAGGGTGAATTTATTATCTATGAAGATAGTGAATTCTTTTTAGAACTTAACAATACCGTCGATACAATTCGTGCCGAAGTCCAAAGTGATTTTGAATCAATTGTTGTTCCTAACGAAACAAAAGATTTATATGTTAAAATTTCTCAACTTCCTGAAAATTATGAAGAATTAAAACTTGAAGATGTTAAAGATAGTTTTGTTAGTGCTTTTCAATATGAAACTTACAATCATTATGAACTTAATTCATTTGAAAGAAGATTTTCTCAAAAAGAAAATCTAACATATATTACATATAATTATGTTTTTGATGATTATGTTCGTTTAATAGGTTATTCAGTTGATTATACATATGATTATCAACCACATTATGAATCACATTATATAAATTTAGCTCAAGAGTATTTATATGATACTTATAAAAATAATTTCACATTCACTTTAACAATAGATGGAAATATTTTAGAAAGCGAAATTTCTGATTTAACACCATATTTTTATGTATCAAGTGTTAAACCACCTGAAAAAGAAGGGCTTTACCCAGAAGAAATTGCGATTATTACAACTTTAGGTGTTTTAACTTTAACCGCTTTAACTACATTTGGTTTAACTATCGGTTTAGTAGTTAAAAAAGTAAAAGAAAATAAGGAGGAAAAATAAGATGAAAAAGAATAAATTATTACTTCTTATTGGTTTATTTCCTCTATTAATGAGTAATAGTGCTGCTCCTATTCCATATATTGCTCATAATCCTCACTATTCTAATTTTTCAATTAATTCAATAACTAAATATGTTGAAGAAGGTGAAATTGAAGATGAAGAACCACCAGAAAATAACGAAAAAGAGGATGAAAATACTCCAAGCGAACCTATAAAAGAAGAAAATTATTTGTATACTTTTAATATTACAAATCATGGTTCATATGTTATTGATTCAACAATTACATTTATTATTGATAAAAAATATGAAGTAACTTTTGGCGATGATTATTCTATTCCTTCTAGAGATGATTTATATATTTTACCTAGCGAAACAAAAGATATAACATTCGATTTCACCGATTATTCTTATATTTTTACTGAAGGTTTTGATTTTACAATTTATTCAGTTACTGGAAGAGAAGCTAATGCACATCGTTATAGAGAATTAGATGTTTCAAATTATGAAATTGTTAATCGTATTGTTGCTTCTGATTCTTCTTCTACTACTTTTAAAATTCGTTATGAATTAGAAGAAGAACCTTGGGATTTATTTGTTGGTTTAAATGTCCGTTATTCAGATAATGATACAATTACTTCAAAATATTTTTCAGATCCTGAAGCAACTGTTTCTTCAAATTATTTAACTGCTCAATTTACTTTAGATGGAGTTAAAAATAGCGCTGATATTAAAAGTGTTGATGCAACAATTTATTTGGATGCAAATATTACTTCTTCTTATAGATTAACTGATTTAGGTAAAGCAATTATTATTACTTTAATCACTATTTTATCTATTTTAATTGTTTTCGGACTTATTTCTTTGATTATTGGTCTTTCTTCATCAAAAAGAGAAAAAGAAATCTATAATAAAAGAAAATTTGAAGAAGAAGAGTTTGAAAGAACTTTAAAAGAAGAAAAAGAACGTCTTAAAAATGAAAAGAAAGCAAAAAAAGAGGAAGAAAAACGTTTAAAGAAAGAAGAAAAAGATAGATTAAAAGAAGAAAGAGAAAAAATTAAAGAAGAAAAGAAAAATTTAAAAAATAAAGAATCTTCTATTTCTACTTTAAATAATGAATCTTCTTCTACTATAGAAAAGAAAAATGAAGAATCTTCTATAAGTAATGATGATATTAAAGAAAATAATCCTTCTTTAAATGAAAATAATGATTCTTCAATAAGTGAAACTATTTCTTCTAATGAAGAAGAAAATAAAGAAGAATCTCCAAGTGAGAGAGTAAAAAGATTATTTAATAAATAAGACATAAATCAAAAAGATTTATGTCTTTTTTAATAGATAAATAATCATTATTAATATTTCTAAAATAAAAATAAGAGAATATATTAAAACTAAATAATAATTATAAAATAATGGATATAAATAATTATTAAATAGTTCTCCTAAAAAATATGATAAAAGATTAGAAATAAATGCAATTAATAAAGTATAAAAAAATAGAATAATACCTTTATTTTTTATTTTTAAAGATGATGAATTAATATCTAATTTATCAATATATAAAAAAAGAAAACTACCTTCAATAAAAGGAATAATTATTTCGAAAACATAAATAAATATTGATGAACGAATTAAAAAAAGATATGTTAAATTCATTAAAACATTAGTAAAAACATTCATTAAAATAAGAGTAAGTAAACTAGATTTTCTTTTTATTTTAAGTAAGAAAAAATATAGAGGTGTTTCTACTATTAAAGTTAAAAATAAAGCTAATAAAATTGACAATAAATATTCCATCTTTATATAGTATTTTAATTGATTTTATCCTTTCATATCTATAAAATATTTATTTGTTATGGAAAATGAAGAAACAATTTTAAAAATTAAACAAACTTTAGATAAAATCCGTCCATTTATTCAAAGAGATGGTGGAGATTGTGAATTCGATTCATTTGAAGATGGTATCGTTTATATTAATATGATTGGTGCATGTGAAGGATGCGCTTTAATAAACGATACATTAGAAAGTGGAATTGAAGTTATATTAATGGAAGAAGTTCCTGGAGTTATAGCAGTACGTCTTGCTTCACAAAAAGAAGAAATTAAAAAAGCTTTAAAGGAAAACGGCTATAATGTTTCATCTAATAATTCTAATTCTTCTAATTAATATATAAATATTTATCTTTAAAAAGAAAAAATGGATTCAAGTCTTAATTCTTGAATCCATTTTTATTAATCAAAATACCAGTTTTTTAAGTTATTAACGATTATATAATAATCATTTTGAACATTTCTCCTATTATATTCCATAGGAGTTTTATCTAAAGAAAGCACATATCCTCCTGCTTCATTAACTAATAAATCAAATGCAGCAGTATCCCATTCTTTAGTACCAGTTGACAAACGATAAGAAATTTCTGCTTTTCCTTCAGAAATTAAACATGCTTTATAAGCGCTTCCTGCAACATCAACATGTTTGATCTTATCGCTATATTTTTTAAAGATTTCCTCTTCTTCTTTAACGCTATGATAACGTGATTTTAAAACTGTTAAATCTTCAGTTTTATTATTAACAAAAATTTGTCTTGCTTCGTTAGTTTTAAGATTAAGTTTATATGCTCCATAATCTTTTAAAGCATAATAGATATATCCATATACTGGAACCGCTACTACTGAAGCAACAATTTTATGTTTATATGCTAAAGCAATATTAATAGTAAATTCATCATCGTAACAAACAAAATCTTTTGTTCCGTCAAGTGGATCAACAATAAAAACTAAATCATTATCTAATCTAGATAAATTATCAGCGTGTTCTTCGGTTAAAAATGAATAGGTAGGAAAATATTTTCCTAAATATTCTCTAATTAATTCATCAGCTTTTTTATCAGCTTCTGTAACTGGAGAATCATCATCCTTAGTTTCTACGTGGAAACCATTATGATAGATATCTAAGATGATTTCACTTGCTTTTTTAGCAACTTCTATCATCCTGGATAATTCATGAATAAACATTAATTAGAAAGCCTTTCCGTCGCTTCCGAATTCTTTAATTTTTGCTTTAGTAATTTCAACCATAGCTTCAAAGCCAGGTTTTAATAATTTACGTGGGTCAAATCCTTTTTTGCCAATATCTAAATCTTTGCCTTCTTCAACATATTTTCTTGTTGCAGCAGCAAATTGAAGTTGTAATTCGGTATTAACATTGATTTTTGAAACACCTAATGAAATAGCTTTTTTAATTTGTTCAGTTGGAATACCTGTACCACCATGTAAAACGAGTGGTTTTCCATTTGTAGCAGTTTGAATTTCGCTTAATCTATCAAAATTTAAACCAGCCCAATTTTCTGGATAAACACCATGGATATTTCCAATACCAGCAGCAAGGAAATCAACTCCAAGACCTGCGATTGTAGCACATTCTTTTGGATCAGCTAATTCACCTGAAGAAGTAACACCGTCTTCACTTCCACCGATTCCACCAACTTCACATTCAATTGATCTACCTGTTGAATGAGCTAAAGCAATTAATTCTTTACTCTTTTCTAAATTTTCTTCAAATGGGAAGTGTGAACCATCAAACATAATTGATGTAAAACCTGCTTCTAAGCAAGCTTTTGCACCTTCATATGTACCATGGTCAAGATGTAAAGCTACTGGGACAGTAATTTTTAAATAGTCATGAATATGTTTAACCATTCCAACAACGTTATCAAAACCACACATATATTTTCCAGCGCCTTCACTAACACCTAAAATAACAGGTGATTTCATTTCCTCAGCAGCAGTTAAAATAGCTTTGATCCATTCCATATTATTGATATTGAATTGACCGATTGCGTAGTGACCAGCATGAGCTTTGTTAATCATTTCGGTTGCAAATACTAACATAAATAATTTTCCTCCTTAAATATTTAATTATTTATTAATAACTTTCTGATGATTCAGAATCATCATAATAACCATCATTTGATGAACTATTTTCATCATCGTCATCATCACCAAGGTGGAGATTTTTTTCATCTTCATCCATCATATCTTCATCTACTGATGATGCATCTTCTTCGATATCTTCATAAATTGCATTTAAATCAACATGAACTTTATCGAAAGTATGTCTTTCTCTTAAATCCCATTCGTTATTTTTTAATGTAACGAATCTTCCATCTAAAGAAAGGTTAGTGAAAAAGCCAGAAATTGCAGCATCTTTTCTATCCATTGTCATCTCTACTTTTTCAGCAACTGCATTAAATAAATCTCTAAATGAAATTTCGCCTTCACGATCTTTTAAGATATCATAAGCGACATCAACTAATGATTCATTTTTGTAATCTTTGTCCATCGTTTTTACCTCATTAATTCACCTAAATATTATACTTTAAAAGACTTGTCTATTCTATAATCTTTTAAGTGTTTCCTCTTTTCCTAAAATATCGATAATGTTATACATTTCAATACCATGCATTACGCCGGTAAGTTTGATTCTAATAGGCATATAAATTTCTTTACCCTTTAAACCAGTTTCATTTTTAATTTCATTAAAGATATTTTTAACCGTTTCTTCGTTTGTTTCACTTAATTTTTCAAGTTTTTCTTTAAATAAAGCACAGACTTTTGGCGAACTTTCTTTTGCTAAAACTTCTTTTTCAGCTTCATCTAATTCATCTTTTTTAACGATAATATCATTTAAAAGATCAATAATTTGTGCTCCATAATTTATTTCGTTTTTAAACATTAAAGAAATTTCTTTTTTTCTATCCAATGAAACGGTTTTTAAGAAATCAACTTTATCGAGGAATGGTTCAATAAATTTAAAATATGATTCATTGTCCATATTTTTAATATAAGTTGAATTTACCCATAATAATTTCTTTTGATCAAACATTGCAGGAGATGTTGATAATCTTTTTGGATCAAAAGATTTAATTGCTTCATCTTTTGTAAAAATTTCTTGTCCGTTTTGATCTGTGTAACCTAAAAGGAATAAGAAATTAAATATAGCTTCTGGAACATAACCTAAATCACGATATTGAGACATAAATTGTAAAATATTTAAATCTCTTTTTGATAATTTTTTGCCATTTGGATTAACAATAATTGTCATATGTCCAAATTTAGGAGGTTCCCAGCCAAAATATTCATAAATTTGTAATTGTTTTGGGGTGTTGGAAAGATGTTCTTCTCCTCTTAAAACATGAGTTATTTCCATTAAATGGTCATCAACTACAACAGCAAAATTATATGTAGGAATACCATTTGATTTCATAATAACGAAATCACCGATATCATCACTATTAAAAGAAACATCACCTCTAACTAAATCATGGAATTTTAAAACATGATTACTTGGCATTTTTAATCTTATTGAAGGGACTCTTCCTTCCTTTCTATATTTTTCTTTTTCTTCTTCACTTAAAGAAAGACATCTACGATCATATTTGAAAGATTTAACACCATTTCTAAGTTGTTGTTCTTTCATTTCTTCAAGTTCTTCTTTTGTACAATAGCATTCATAAGCATAACCTTTTTCGACTAGTTCATTAGCGAATTTACGATAAATATCGAGTTTTTCCATTTGTCTATAAGGTCCATACTTAGGATTTGGTTTTTCGGTTGATTCATCAGGAATAATTCCAAGCCAAATTAAATCATGGAGTTGAGATTCTTCAGCACCAGGAATATTTCTTTCAATATCTGTATCTTCAATTCTAAAAACAAAATCGCCATCGAATTTTTTTGCATATAAATAATTAAATAGTGCACTTCTTGCTCCACCAATATGTAAATATCCAGTAGGTGAAGGAGCATATCTAACTCTTACTTTCTTTTCTTCCATATTATATTTCCTCCAACAATACAACGCTTGTGCATTCAATTCCTTTGCCTTTTCCAATATAGCCTAATCCTTCGTTGGTTCCGGCTTTTATAGAAATTTCTTTAATTGATATATCTAATATTTTTGAGATATTTTCTCTCATTTTATCGATATAATTAGCTAATTTAGGTTTTTCACATGAAATAAATATATCAATATTACCTATTTTATAGTTTTTATTATCTAAAATAATTTTAGTCTTTTTTAATAATTCAAGTGATGAAATATTTTTATATTTTGGTTCGTTGTTAGGAAAAATTCTCCCGATATCTTTATAAGAAATAGCCCCAAAAATTGCATCAATTAAAGAATGAAGTAAGCAATCTCCATCGCTATAAGAAACTAAACCTTTTTTATAAGGAATTTCAATTCCTCCTAAAATTAGTTTGTATCCTCTTTTTAATTTATGAATATCTTTTCCTAAACCAACCCTAAATTTCATATTTTTAATTATTAAACATTAAATTTGAAGAAGAAAATATCGCCATCTTTAGCAACATAATCTTTTCCTTCGATTCTAATTTTTCCTGCTTCTTTTAAAGCTTGCTCACTTCCATATTTAATAATGTCTTCATAAGTATATGTTTCAGCTTTAATGAAACCTTTTTTAAAATCTGTATGAATAATTCCAGCACAATCAGGAGCAAGCATTCCGTTTTTAAATGTCCATGCTCTAACTTCATCTTCTCCAACAGTAAAAAATGTCGATAAATCTAATAATTTATAAGTTGCAGTAATTAATTTTTCTAGTCCTGAAGATGTTGCGCCGATCGTTTTTAAAAATTCTTCTTTTTCTTCTTTTGAATATGTTGAAAGTTCAGCTTCGATTTCACAAGAAATAGCTAAAACTTGAGCATTTTCATTTTCTGCGTATTCTTTAACAGCTTTATAATATTTGTCATTTTCAACATCAGACAAAACATCATCGCTAACATTTGCAACATAAATAATAGGTTTAGCAGTTAAAAAGCCAAAATTTTTAAGAATTTTCTTTTCATCTTCATTAAAAGATAAGCTTCTAATTGGTTTTTCATTACTTAAAGTTTCTTTAATTTTACTCAAAACATTAACCTCTAAAAGTGCCTCTTTATCTTTTGAAATACGTGCTTTATTTTCGATTTTTCCTAATCTATTTGAACAAGTATCTAAATCTGCCATTATTAATTCTAAGTTAATAATTTCTATATCTCTGACTGGATCGACACTATTTTCAACGTGAATAATTTCATTATTTTCAAAACATCTAACAACTTCAATAATTGCATCGCATTCTCTAATATTAGCTAAAAATTGGTTCCCTAAACCTTCACCTTTTGAAGCACCTTTAACTAAACCTGCAATATCGAAAAATTCAAATGTTGTATAAATTGTTTTTCTTGGATTGAAAATTTTAACTAATTCATCAACTCTTTTATCTGGAACTGAAACAATTCCAACATTTGGTTTTATAGTAGCAAAAGGATAGTTAGCAGCTTCAACTTTTGAATTTGTAATTGCATTAAAAAGTGTAGATTTTCCTACATTTGGTAAACCAACAATTCCTGCTTTTAATCCCATAATTAATACTTCCCTTCAAAAACGATGTTATTATATCATTTTTAGAAGAAAATTCATTTAAAAAAGGCACAATTTTGTGCCTTTTTAAAAAGTTTTTTATTTAATTACATCAATATTAATAGCTCTTTTACCTTTGTCACCAATTTGAGATTCAAAACTTACTTTATCATCACTTTTAACAGTTTTAAATCCTTCCATATTTAATGAAGAAAAATGAAAGAAATATTCATTTCCATTTTCATCAATAATAAATCCATAACCTTTAGATTTATTAAAACTTTTTACTTTGCCGTTTAATTTTTCCATAAATATTAAAACGCCACCTTTCTATGGTTTTACCATAATGCCGATAATTATATATTCACTATAAAAAATTGTAAATTGTTTATTTTTAATGCAATTCTCTCTTTAAATCTAGCTTTCTTAATGGTTTTAAAAGAATTATTAAAGATATTAAGGAAATGAAAAGAAGAAAAAGAATCATTATAAAAATAGAGAAAATTGAAAAATAAAAATTCGTTGCAATTCCAAATATCTGTGTTGATAATAATTTCATTAAAAACGATATCGAAAATAAACTAAATAAACTTATTGAAAAAGAAATTAACCCACTAAATAAATTATTCATTAAAAAATATTTAATTATTTCAGTATTAGAAAACCCAATCATTATCAATATTGCGATATCTTTTTTTGATTCTAAAAATGAAATGTAATTGATAATTGAAAATAAAACAATCGAAGATAATAAAGCAATTGAACTGAAAATTAATAAAAATATAAATACATAATCCATCGTTTCTTTTAAAGAATTATTTATTTCTTTTAAAGGAGCAACTATTTCATAATCATTCAATTTCGAATTTAAAATACTAATTTCTTCTTCATTTAACTCTTTATCAAGTAAAAAAGTTACACTATTAACATTAAGTTCAAAGGCAGAAATTAAAAAGATATCTCGAAAAAGTGATATAGAAAACTCATTATTATGATAAATTTCTACTTTATTTTCATCAGTTATCCCTGAAATTCTTAATTCTATCGTTTTAAATTCAGGAGACAAACTTCCATCATCATTTTGTTTAATCGAAGTAATTGTTGAAACATATAAAGTTTTATTTAAAGGATTATCATCTTTTAAAATTTTAGCCATCCCTTTTGAAATAGCTATTTCGAAATTGGTTAATGGATAATTTCCTTTTATTTTTTTATTCATTTTAGGGTTAAAACGAACGGTATTATTTTCTTGTTTTAAATAATTACCTTCAGCAACAAAGTCAATATTTCCTAAAGAATAATAATCTTCATAACTAATTTTATTTGATAAATCGATTATTTCATTTATTTTATTAAGACTTAAAGAGAAAAAAGTCGGTCGATAAAAACCATTTAATATTGATCCAAAATTTACATATCCTCCATCAGTTGAATAATAATATTCGCCAAAATCATATTCTTTAGAAAAAGTATCAACAAACGATAAATCAATACTATTTTTTAAAGTTTGATAACAATAAACTCGATTAGAATATTCATTTTCTTCTAAAGAGTGATGATAAATTTTTTTATCGCCATCAAAAATGTAATTTCGATATTCTACTTCTTTTGTTAATTTATTTAATAAAGAGGAAGGAAAATTTAAAGTATGAATGTAATATACTTTTTTTAAAATCCAAGGATATTCTTCCTCTTTTTCTAACTCATTAGAAGAAGGAAACATCATTAGTTTTTCAAAAACATATTCATTAAATAAATAATCATTTGAATAAATTATATTTTTTCTTCCAGGAATTACTCCTTTTAAAGAAAAAATTTGTTCATCTTCATAAGTCCAATAATCATTTCTAACTTTTAAAAGAATCGATGGTTTTTTAGTTTCAATATATTCTCCTAAAGCTTTATAGGTCTCTTTTATTTTTAATGTCTTACATAATTCAACCATTTTTTCATTACTTAATGAAATTACAATTTCGTCTTGTTTAATTTTATTATTTATACGAGGATAAATTTCTCCTATCGAATTAAATGTTGAAACATATTGAAATTCATTAAATGAAGTTGCACTATAATCTGGAATTTTTATTTCTTCATTATAATTATTTAACAAAAATACATCGTTTTTTTCGATAAAAAATTCTTCTAAGTTATTTAAATATGAACAGCCAACATAATCGACTTCATCTGGATTATTGACCATAATTTCTACAACATCATCAAAAGAAGCTGAATAATAAGATAAAATTCCTGCATCATCTTCTTTTCTTTTTAATAAAATAGCGTTTTCTCCACCCATTCCTTCAAAAGAAGAAATTATCATATTAGTTAAACCATCTTTTAAATAAAAAGTTAATCCGCTAACTAATAATGAAAAAGATAAAAATGAAATAATCGATGTTGTTCTTACTTTTTTAGATTTAAATAAATTTTTAAAATGATTAAAAATAAAGCTGAAATTTATCTTTTTTAAAGACATTTTTTTCTTTTCTTTACTTAATAAAATTCTTTCTTTATTAATTTCATTTTCAATTTTTTCTTCTTTTAATCCATCTTTTTCTAATTTCAAAATATAATCACTGTATTTATAAGCTAAATCTTTATTGTGTGTTACAACAATTACTAAATGATCTAAAGAAAGATTTCGTAGGTATGAAAATATTTTCATACTATTTTCATTATCTAAAGATCCACTTGGTTCATCAGCTAAAATTATAGATGGATTATTAATTAACGCTCTAACAATTGCTACTCTTTGTTTTTCTCCACCACTTAAATCTTTAACTAATGAATATTTAAGGTGATTTACATCGAATTTATATAATAAATCTTCTATTTTTCTATCTTTTTTATTTTTAGAAATATTAACTCCATTGAATGCTAAATTAATATTGTTATAAACACTATCTTCTTCAAAAAGATTAAAAGATTGAAAAATAAAACCAATATTATTAATTCTAAAAAGTCTTTTTTCTTTCTCATTTATTTTATTTATTCCCTTGTTAAAGTAAAAAATATTTCCGCTTGTTTCTTTTTCAATTATAGAAATTAAATTTAAAAGAGTAGATTTTCCACTTCCTGATTCTCCCAAAATAGAATAAAAACCATTTTCTTTGAAAGTATAATTTAGGTCTTCAAAAATAACTTCGTTATTATATTTTTTTGTTAAACCTTCTATTTTTAACATATCATTCCTCCTTAAGTTCACTAGCAATATCAATATTTTTTGAAACTAAAAGAGGAATTAATGCTGAAAATAAAATTATTAAAAAATATATTATAAATATAATTAAAAAGAAGAAAATTGATGGATTTATAGTTAAATTTAACGTTAAAAGAGAGTTAATTTTATTTAAAATTGGATTTTTAATTAAATTAAATAATATAATTCCTCCAATAAAAGAAATTAGATAAATGATTAAAGGTTCCAAAACATAAATTAAATCGATACTTTTTTTATTAGATCCAAGTAAAAATAAAATTGCTCTTTCTTTTTTACTTGATAAATAAGAATAAAAAGTTAATGAAAATATTATAAAAAATGAAGTTAAAGAAATAATTATTATAAAAATAATTAAGGCAATAAAAAGAGTATTTATTATATCTTTAAAAGAAGAGATTATCGTTCTTGAATCATTATAAAAACGATAATCATCGATATTTTCTTCATTATCAATAAAAAGATTAAATCTAGAAAAATCATATTTTTCTATAAATAAATAAGAGGAATAAGAAGTTAAAGGATCATTATTTTCAGCTTTTCTAAGTAAATCTAAATAGGTAGTTTTATTATTTTCTAAAGAAGAAAAATTACTTGCTAGAGTAAGCGATAAATAATTTTCAAAAAAACTATATGAATAATAGATTTTAGGTGTTGATAAAAAGTTAAATTCTTTGCTTACTTCTTTTATTAGAAAATTAATATCAAAATTAAAAGTTTCTTTTATTTCATCATTTATTACTTTTGAATATGCACTATATTCATTTTCACTTTTAAAATTAATAGTTATTCCTTCCTTATATTCTTTTATATATGAAGAGATAAAAGCTTCATTAACAATTATTTCATTATCCATTAATTCAAAAGAAGGTTCAAAAACAATATTTTCATATGTATTTCCATCAATATTAATAACATTATTTTTAAAGAAATAATCAAAATTATCTTTAATAATATAATTATTAAAGTCATTCTCTTTTAAAAATGTCATTAATTCCATATTATCTATTTTTTCTTTTTTCTCAATTGCTAAAGAAGAATCGTTTATCGAAGTTTTGAAACTTCGATAAACTTCATAAATATTATAATTAGGATAAGAATATATTAAGTTTTTAGATGTATTATTTATATTTATATAAAATGAAAAAGAAAAGATAGTTATAAGTAAAGAAAAAATAACTGATAATCCCATAAATACATTTCTTTTTATATTTTTAAATAAGTTTCTTAATAATAAAGGAAAATAAAATTTAATTCTTTCTTTTACTTTCTTTTTATTTTTAATAATATTTAAATTTTCATTAGGATTATCTTTTAAAACATTATTTAATAAATATCCTTCTTCTAAAAAGATGATTGATCCATCTGCGTATTTATTAACTAATTCTTCATTATGTGTAACTACTAAAACTAGTGAATTTTCACTAATTTTCTTTAATTCTTCCATTAAAACAATAGATGAATCATTATCTAAAGCTCCTGTAGGCTCATCAGCTAAAATAATTTTTGGATTATTAATTAAAGCGCGAATTAACCCTAAACGTTGTTTTTCTCCTCCACTTAAAGAATATACTTTTTGATCTAATTTATCGCTTAATCTAAATTTTGCTAAATATCTTTTAACAATATTTTCATCAATATCTTCTTTAATTAATGAAGCAATTGATAAATTTTCTTTTAAGGTTAAATCATTAAATAGATTAAAAGATTGAAATAATATTCCTATTTCATTTTTATAAAATAATGTTTTTTCTTCGTAAGTCATACTATCAATTCTTTTATTATTTATCTTTATATAACCTTTTGTTGGTTTATATAATCCTTCGATTAAATTTAGAAGAGTCGATTTTCCACTTCCACTTTTCCCTTCAATAAAATAAATTCCTTTTTCAGGGAGATAAAAGGACAAATTGTTCATCACCGGTATTTTTCTTTTATTTACTTCAAATACCATTTTCAAATTTTTAACTTCAATCATATATAATACAAGAATGCTAGAAATTAAAAATTTATGCATAAAAAATGAAATTTTTTTAAAATAAAGAAAAAAGACTACATTTTTGTAGCCTTTTTCTTTTTTAAAGATCTAAATCTTTTAAATCTAGATAAGTGACATAGTCGTTTATAAAGTTTTCCAACCCATTTTCATTTCTGTATGAATTCGTGTCTTTATAAGAATGACGTCTGCCACTCATCATATTAATGAGTTTTTTAATCATTCTTATCGTCTCCTTTTCGTTTTACTTAAGCTATAAATTGATATGTATTTGGGTCATAAACATTATCTAATTTGCTTAAGGTCATTTATTATAGGCGGAAAACGAAATTATGTCAAGTTCATTTTTTTAACATTGTGTAACATTTTTTTGAACATTGATGTAACAAAATGTTTACATAGTGTAAAAAATTTTAATCAGCGAGTGTTCCCATTGGATCCCAAGGTGCTAAAACAGTTGGATTTTCATTATAAGCATCAAGTTCTTCTTTTGTTAAATATTTCTTTAAAATAACTGCTTGATAAACAAAAGAATCAAACCACGAAGATGACATAACAAAATATCCTTTATTTCCAACATCATCTCCCCAAGAATTTTCTACCTTATAACGATTAACTTTTCCATCCTTTTTATTATAACCAGTTAAACACATTGCATGATTCATAACCGAAGCATGGAAATCTAACATATCTTCTTTTTCAAATTTATAGTCGATATTAAATGCACTTAAATAATCAAAACTTAAATCATCCCAAATTCCAGCTTTTCTATTACGATAAAAAGAAACGTCACTACCAAACCAAACAATATTATTATCATCGATTTGTTTTTCAACTAATTCTTTAATTCTTTCCATTGGAAGATTTAAATGTTTAATACATTTTCCTTCGACAACATTATTTAAATAATCAATTGTATAAACTTTATTAAATGGTTTATCTTTTGTTGGAGAATTAATAATAGAAACATATTCATCAATTTCTTCACCAATATATTTATCAAAGAATTCTTTTGGAGTTAAACCTTTTTCAAGATGATAAACATCATCTTTATCGTAATATTCAAAATCAAATTCACTTGGTGGGACACCAAAAGAATTTGTTAATAAGTTATAAATATTTTCTAAATATTCATTTTTTAAAGCATGAATTTCATCCTTTTTACCTTCATTAGCTAATTTTTTTGCTTTTGCAGCAAAACTTCTAAGATAAGTATTTAAAAGGTGATTTGATTCCATTGTGTTTGATGATTGATATGTTTCATTGAAGTTGTTTTTAGGTAAAATACCATATTTAACAACTAAATTTCTAAACATATCCCATTGTCCACCATCACCAACAGCATTAGTTAAAACATGCATCAAAACTCTTTCATCTGGTTCATTATCGATTAAATCAATAATTGAAGTTAAACAATAATTTGCTTTTTCAAATTTATCACATAAAGCAATGTAATTTTGAGATAATTCAAAATTTCTTAAATTTAATTTTTTTGCAATAATTTCTCTTAAAACGTTTAAGCCAGCAAAAATCCAGCATCTTCCACTAGCTTTTTGATTACAAACAGGTAATGTTTTTACTTCATTTGAGAAAATGAAAGTTGTATCAATTTCATTTTTATTATCATAAACTACATCAACAATTGGATTTTTAATTAAAGAATGTCTAACACAAGCATTCTTTTTATCATTTAAATATTTTTCTTTTAAGTTTGATGATAAATCTAATGAAATTGCTTCTTTATTAATATCAACATTTTTCATACTTCTTCCCTTTCTTCTAATTATTTTTTTAATTCTTCAACAATAAGTTTATTTGCAACAATTGGATCAACTTTTCCTTTGTTTTTCTTCATAAGTAAACCCATAACGAAGCCTTGAGCTCTGGTTTTACCATTTTTAAAATCATCAGGAAGAGTTGGATTTTGAGCGATAATTTCTTGAATATCACTTCTAATTTGATTTTCATCAAAAATAATTGTTGCACCCATTTCTTCTTTTAAAACTAATGGTGATTTATTAGTTTCAATCATTTTTGCAAAAATATCTTTTCCTTGTTTTGAATTAATTTTCTTTTCATTTAAAAGAATAACTAAATCAGCAATATCTTTAGCTTTTACCTTAAATTCATTGATAGTTAAGTCATTTTTATTTAAATAACCTAAAACTTCAGAAATAATATAATTTGCTAAAGGTTGATATAAATCAGTATATTTTGCTGCTTCATCATAATAAACAGATAATTCTTTACTTGAAAGCAAGATTTTTGCATCAACTAAATTTAATTTATAATCGTTCTCAAATCTTTCAAGTTTTTGATCATATAATTCATTAGATGTTTTAATTGCATTTTCAATAAATTTACCACTTAAATGAACTGGTGGAATATTGCCTTCACTAAAATATTTATAATCAACTGCATCAGTTTTAACTCTCATCAATACAGTTTCTTTTTTAGCTTCATCAAAACGGCGTGTTTCTTGTTGAATTTTCTCACCTTTAATTAAAAGAGAAGCTTGTCTCATCATTTCATAATCAATTGCTGTTTCAATATTTGCAGTTGAATTTAAGTTTTTAACCTCTACTTTTGTTCCAAATTTATCACTTCCAAATGGTCTAATAGAAACGTTAACATCGCATCTAAGTGAACCATTTTCCATTCTTCCATCACTAACATCTAAATATGTAACAATTTCTTTAATTTTTTCGACATATTTTCTTGCTTCTTCACCATTTCTAATTTCAGGATAAGAAACGATTTCAACAAGAGGAATACCAGCACGGTTATAATCAAGAAGAGTATAATCACTAAAATGGTGTTGCATTGCAGTATCTTCTTCCATGTGAAGTCTTTCGATACCGATTTTTTTCTTTTTACCATCAATTTCAATTTCTAAATAACCATTTTTACCAATTGGACGATCTTGTTGAGTGATTTGATATCCTTTTGGTAAGTCAGAATAGAAATAATTTTTACGATCAAAATATAAAGTATGATCGATTTCCATATGTAAAGCATTACAAACTCTAATTGCATTGATAACACCTTGTTTATTTAAACGAGGTAAAGAACCAGGATAAGCTAAATCTAAAAATGTAATATTAGTATTTGGTTCACTTTTAAATTGAATTGGAGCATTTGAAAACATTTTTGATTTTGTTTTCATCTCAACGTGGATTTCAAGACCAATAACAGCTTCAAAATTCATAATTATTTAGCCTCCTTTTCTTTTAAAGTAACAGTAGAAAGATTTTTTAATCTTAAAATATCTTCAAAATCTTTTGCAATTTCAAAAACTTTTTCATCATCAAAGATTTTTCCAGTAATTGAAAGGCCAAAAGGAAGATGTTCTTTAATTCCTAAAGGAATAGTAATTGAAGGGAATCCACCAAAATTTCCTATTCCTAAATAGTTATCAGCAATTAAATATGTATCATCAAGATTATCGCTAACTTCATTTAATGAATGAGCGGTTGTAGGAGAAGCTGGAGCGATAAAACAATCATATTTTTTGAATATTTCATTAACTTTATCAACAATAACTCTTCTAACTTTTTTAGCTTTTAAATAAACTTCTTCTTGGTTTTCACTCATTAAAGCATAAGATCCTAAAACAAATCTTCTTTTAATAAGTTCGCTAAATCCTTCATTTCTAGTATTAAACATTACTTCTTGGTAACTATTTCCTTCTTTTCTATTTCCAAATTTAACACCATCTAAATTTGCGTTATTTGAAGTAGCTTCTGCACTGGAAATAATAATATAAGCAGGATAAATAGCTTTTAAAATCGTTGAATCAATTGAAACAAAATCAACAACGTTTCCTTCTTCTTTAGCTTTAGCAATTAAATTATTAAAATCATTTAAGATTTTTTCATCTTTAATAGATTCAATAACTTCTTTTAAAACAGCAATTTTATAACTACCTTTCTTTTCTTTTAAAGGATAAACTTTATTTCTTTCTTTTAATGAAGAAGTATAATCTCTTTCATCATATTTATTTAAATAATCAAATAAAATAGCAGCATCATCGACACTTCTTGTAAAATAACCAACGTGATCTAATGAAACTGAGAAAGGGAATAAACCAAATCTAGAAATAAGACCATAGGTAGGTTTATATCCAACAAGTCCAGAATATGAAGCTGGTTTTCTAATAGAGTCACCAGTATCACTTCCTAAAGCAAAAGGAACATAAGAACCAGCTGTAACAACAGCACTTCCACTTGAAGAACCACCAATTAAATGGTTTTTAGTTTCATCGTATGGATTATATTGAATTCCTTTATGACCACTTTTTCCACTTCCACCCATTGCAAGTTCATCTAAAGTAGTTTTTGCAATCATAATTGCCTTATTTTCTTTTAAAATTTTAATAACGGTAGCATCAAAAGAAGGAATATATCCGTTTAAAATATTGCTTCCTGCGGTTGTTTCAATGCCTCTTGTAGATAAATTATCTTTTGCTACATAAGGAATACCGAATAAAAAATTATCGGCAGGAACTTCTTCGTTATCCAATTTTAATGCTTCATTTAAAGCCTCTTCATAATTTGTTTCTTCTAAAGCATTAAATTTATCATTTTTACATCTTTCAATAGCTTCTTTAACTAAATCAGATACTTTTACTTCTTTTTTAAGTAATGCTTCATGCATTTCTTTTATTGTTAAATCTAAATAACTCATAATTAATTGACCACCTTTGGAAGTTTAACTTGTCCATCTCTATGAACTTTAGCATTATTTAACATTTCTTCTTTATTAATTTCATCTTCTTTTATTGGTTCATCATCTCTTAAAAGAGAAAAAGATTCATCAATATAAGGGAAAGACATTGGTTCGACATCATTTAAACCTTCAATATCATCCATTAATTTAAGTTGTTTGGTAATTATTGTAAATTCGTTTAAAAGAGTGTCGTATTCTTCATCTTTCATGTCGAACAATAATCGCTTTGCTGCATCTTGTAAGACAGCTTTATTAACTTCTTTCATTGCTATTCTCCTTTATTTTTATCAATAATTTCATAATATTCTTCTTCTTTTAATATCGTTACGCCAATTTCTTTTGCTTTTGTTTCTTTACTTCCTGGATTTTCTCCAACAATAACATAATCTGTTTTTTTAGAAACACTTCCAGAAACTTTTCCACCTTGAGATTCAATATATTCGGTCATTTCATCTCGAGAATATTTTTCAAAAGTTCCAGTTATAACGCAACGTTTATTATAGAAAAAGTTTGTTTCGTTAATATCATCTTTTCCTAAATAAAGCATATTAACATTACTATTTTTTAACTTTTCTATCAATTCAATATTATTTTGATTATTAAAATAATCATAAATTGAAGTTGCAACAACTTCTCCTACATCATCGATTTTAAGTAAATCTTCCTTAGTTAATTTAGCTATTTCATCTAGACTTTTATATCTTCTAGCTAAAACCTTACTCATTTTTTCACCGACTTCTTTAATTCCTAATCCAAAAAGGAGTCTTTCAAGAGAATTCTTTTTACTGTTTTCAATAGCATCTAAAAGGTTGGTGACTGATTTATCACTCCATCCATCCATTTCAATGATCTCTTCTTTATGTTCATAAAGTTTATAAATAGAAGGGATATCATTGACGAAATTTTCAGCAAATAATTGTTCAGAAACTTTATCGCCCATTCCTTCAATATCCATTGCATTTTTACTAGAAAAATGAATTAAAGATTCAATTTTTCTTGAGTTACAATTTGGATTTAAACAGAAATGCATTGCATCTTTTTTAACTAATTCACTTCCACAATATGGACAATTATGAATCATTTTAAAAGGAATTTCGTTTCCACTTCTTTTTTCGATAATTGGTTTAACGACTTCTGGAATAATATCGCCAGCTTTTCTAATAATTACAGTATCTCCAACTCTTAAATCTTTTTCTAAAATATAATCTTCATTATGGAGTGTTGCTCTTGAAACTAAACTTCCAGCTACTCTAACCGGTTCTAAAACGGCATTAGGAGTAATTTTTCCAGTTCTTCCAACAGTAAAAATAATATCTTCTAATTTAGTTTGAACTTCTTTTGGTGGGAATTTATAAGCAATTGCCCATTTTGGTGATTTTGCAGTATAACCTAATTCATCATAATATTTAAATTCATCAACTTTTAAAACAATTCCGTCGATATCATAAGGTAAATCATCTCTTTTTAAAGTATATTCATCAACATAATCTAAAACTTCCTTCAAATTATGGACAACTCTTCTTTCTTTATTGGTTCTAAAACCTAATTTATCTAAAGCATTGATTGAATCACTATGACGGGTATAACCATCTCTTTCAGCATCAATATAATAATACCACCAGCCACCTAAGTTTCTTTTTTTAGCAATTGATGAGTCTAAATTTCGAATACTTCCAGCTGCAGCATTTCTAGCATTAGCAAATAATGGTTCACCAGTTTTTTCTCTTTCTTCATTTAATTTTATTAAAGAAGCTTTTGGCATATAAATTTCGCCTCTAACTTCTAGTCTTCCTTGTTTTTTATCAACTAAAGTAGGGATATCTTTGATAGTTAAAACATTAGTTGTAACATCTTCCCCAGTTGTTCCATCGCCTCTTGTTGCACAATAAGATAAGTTTCCATCGTTATAAACTAAAGAACAAGCAAGGCCATCAATTTTCATTTCAGCAGTAAAATCAACTTCTTTGCCTAATGTTTCATAAACTTTATTTACCCATTCAGCCAATTCTTCCTTATTAAAAACATCAGCTAATGATAACATTTGTCTTTCATGAGTAACTTTATTGAAACCTTTTAAAACAGTTCCACCAACTCTTTGAGAAAGTGAATTTCTTGTTACTAAAGAAGGAAATTCTTTTTCTAATCTTAAAAGTTCTTCCATTCCTTGATCATAAACACTATCATCGACACTAGGATTATCTAAAACATAGTATTCATAAGCATAGCGTTCTAATTTTTTAGTTAATTCCTCATATTTTTTCTTTGCTTCGATAAATTCCATGTTTTTACTCCTTTTTCTTCATTTTTTTATGAGTTCCAAGCATTTTTTTAATACCAAAATTTTTAAAATCAACAGTTAAAATATCTCCTTCGATTTTTAAAACTTTTCCTTCACCAAACGCTTCATGAATTGCAGTATCTCCAACATTCCACTTAATATTATTTCCAACATCGTAAGAAACAACACTTTCATTTCTATTAACACGAGTTTCTCTAACGTTATTACTTCCACTTCCAGCAATATTTATCTTATAAATACGGCCTGTTGCATCAGTTTTTCTAGGTGATTCTGCAATAATTTTCTTAATACTTAAATTAGCTTCATTTAAAAATTGAGAAGCACGAGAATTTCCGTGATTCATATATGAAAAACCTGTGTTATAGGTAATAAAAAGTTCTTTTTTAGCACGAGTAATCGCAACATAAGCGAGTCTTCTTTCTTCTTCTAAAGCTTTCATACCGTTTTCACTAACGCTTCGAGCATTTGGGAAAATCCCTTCAGCGAAATTGACTATAAAAACATAATCAAATTCAAGACCTTTAGCTGTATGAACAGTCATTAAACTAACAACATCATCATTATCATTAATCGAATCTTGTTGAGTTAAAAGAGTAATATTTTGTAAATATTCATCAAAAGTTGAATCTGGATTTTCTTTTAAGAAAGATCTAACGTCTTCAATTAAAGAATGAACGTTTCCAATTCTTTCTTCATCATCGTCAAAATTTTCTTCTAAATATTCATAATAATTTAAATCTGAAACAAGATCAGATAAAACTTCTGAATATGATAAATTTTTATCAACAACTTTATTTTTTGTTTCTTCTAATAAATTAATCATATCTTTTATTTTTGTGATTAATCTTGAAGAAATTGGACACATATATTCATCAATTTTTAAACAATAATTATATAAAGACAAATTTCTATCTTGAGCTTCTTTTTTAATCGTTGCGATTGTTGCATCTCCAATTCCTCTTCTTGGAATATTGATAATTCTTGAAAATGAAATATCATCAAGCGGATTAATTAAAAGTTTAAAATAAGCAAGACAATCCTTAACTTCTTTTCTTTCATAGAATTTTACGCCACTAAAAATTTTATAAGGAATATGAGAAAAAACGAGTTGACGTTCAAATTCTCTTGACGAAAAAGCTGAACGATATAAAATTGCAATATTTTTAAAATTGACTCTCTTAATAAGTTTTAATTCAGTTATTTTTTTAACAACATATTTTGCTTCTTCTTTTTCATCACTTGATTCATTAATAATGATTTTTTCACCGCCCTTATTTGATGTAAATAAATCTTTTTTGACTCTTTCGATATTTTTAGCAATTAATGTATTGGCATGAGTTAAAATTTCTTCGGTTGAACGATAATTTTCATTAAGAATAATAGTATTTAAAGGCTTAAAATATTCGCCAACATCTAAAATAACTCTTTGATTAGCTCCTCTCCACGTATAAATTGTTTGGTCAGGATCTCCAACAACATAAATTCCGGCATGATTTCCAGCTAAAAGAGTTAGAAGTTCGAATTGAAGATTGTTAGTATCTTGAAATTCATCAACTAAAATTTCACTAAAACGATTGTTATATTGTTCCTTAATTTCTGGATATGATTTCAAAATTAAGACAGTATAAATCATTAAATCATCAAAATCTAAGCTATATTGTGCATTTTTTCTTTTTTCATATTCTTTAAAAAACTCGTAGCAAGGTTTATATTTGGTAGCTAATTTATCTATTTCAACATCGCCAGGAAGTTCTCCTTGCATTTTATGATAATCTATAAATTTTTTAGCACGATCAATTATATCATCGCCCTTTCGATATCCCATATCGATACCAATATCTTTTATAAGATTTTCTTTATCTTCTTCATCTAAAATAGAAAAAGAACGAGGTAAATTTAATACTTTAATTTCTCTTCTTAAAAAATAATTACAAAAAGAGTGAAAAGTAGAAATTTTTAAATCTTTTAAATCGTAAGAAGGAAGTAAATCTTTAGTTCTTTCTTTCATTTCTTTAGCGACTTTGTTTGTAAAAGTAATTGCTAAAAGATTGTATGGATCAATATTTCTATTTTCAATTAAATAAGCAAGACGATAAGTTAAAACTCTTGTTTTTCCACTGCCTGCTCCAGCAATAATTCTGTTATATTTAAAGGTTGAAGCTACTGCTTCATATTGTTTTGGGTTTAATTCTAAATCAAAATTCATAACGTTATAAATTCTAGCAAATTTTAATATATAAATATATTAAAAGAATGAGTTTATTTTCTATTTTTAACCAACTTGTCACTTTTATTTTTTTATTTTTTTATTAAATTATTTCATAGATTTTGCTTTATAATATTTAAAATGAAACTTGTTGAATATAAAAAAGATTTATTATCATCGCTTCCTTTAATTTCTTTAATTGTAGCGATTGATTTAGTACTAGTTTTACTTGGAACTTTTTTACCTTTTTCAATACTTTTTATAAGTTTAATAATTTCTTTTCCTTCAACAGTTTTAGCAGTATTTATTAAAAAAAGATATTATCTTTTATATGTATTTGTTGCTTCAATTCTTTCATTTTTAGTTAGCTTTGGTAATATTTCTTTTATTATTTATTATTTTTTACCTTCACTTCTTCTTTCGTTTATTTTTTCTTTAGGATTAATAAATGTTGAAAAAATAAATGAAAGAAAGATTTTAAAAATAGATAAATATTTATTAATAATTACTCTTTCTTTTATTAATTTATTTATACAAATAGGATTAATTTATATCGGAATTTATTTATTTAATTATAATTTTATTGAGATGTTTTTATCGCTTTTTAACCTTAATAATAATCCTTATTCATCATATTTTATTTATTTAATAATCTTTATATATTCTTTTATAAATATCATGATTTCTTATTTCTTTATTAATTTTGAAATTAAAAAATTTGATAAGTCTATAAGCTTTTATACTTCAATATTTAATAAAGAAATATTAAGTGTTTTAATTATTATAAATTCAATATTTCTAACGCTTTCTTCATTTTACTTTTTAGCATTTTCTTATACATTTTTACTTGTTTCATTTATTTTATTGATCTTTTTACTTTATGAAGAAATAAAAAATAATAATTCTTTTGTTATTTTAGTTTTTTCATCTATTTCTTTAATTATTCCACTCATTTTAATCGCATATTTAAATGAGATAAAACCACTATATTCATTCTTATTTTTAAATATTACTCCACTCTTTTCTTCTTTTATTTATCTAATTAAAAGATTAATTATTTATAAGTTTAGAAAAATAAAATAAAATATCAGTTATTATGAAAAGCTTTTTTAAAACATTTGGACTAGGTTTATTATATTTTATCCTTTTTCCATTTTTAGTAGTTTATTTAATATTGATGGGAATCTATCTACTTTTTAAAGATATTTTCTATGTTTTTTTATATAAAAATAAAAAATACAAGAAAAAGATGAAAGATAATGAAGCTAAAGCTCAAGCTATTTTAAATAAAAATAGATATTATGAAGAAAAAGACGAAGTTAAAAATGATGTAAAAATTGAAGATACTAATCCAAATAACGTTACTTATAACACAACTAATAATATCATTATTACAAATATGGATTCTAAAGAAGTTAAGAAAAAACTTGCATCTGATCCTGATTATTTTTTAAAACTTGCTAGAAATAAAGATAACGAAGAAGAAAATAATACAAAGTATATCGAATCTAACGATGTAAGCGATGATTTTTTAATCGAAAATAAAGATGAAACTACATTAAATGATGATGATCCAGTTGAGTTAAAAGATTCAATTAAAGAAAGTATTAAAGAAGAAAGGGTTGATATGTCTTCTTTATCAAGAGAGGATTAAAAAAAATGAATAAATTATTATTTTTAAGTAACTTTTTTACAGAAAACCGGTGGAAAATTCTTCTTGTTATCTTTTTTATAGTTATTTTTGTTTTTGTTCTTATTGGATTAATTGGAGCTTTAATTCGTTTTATTATGAGAAAACAAGCTAAAGCTGTCGATAAAGATATGGGAAAATTAATTGTTTCTCGAGTTATTGATAATCCAAAAGATTATAAAGAAATTGCTAATATTAAAAATATGGACCGCTTTTTTAAAGCAAGTGCCCTCCCTCTTTCACTACTTTTAGTTGCTTTAATCCTTTATTTAATTTATGGATTTACTTTTTCTAGATGGGCTGACTCACTTTTATCTAGAGAAACAGGAATTGGCTCTTTATTTTATTTATTAGATTTTTCTAGTTTAGAATATATTCCACCTCTTGCTCTAGATTGGGAAAAAATTGTTTGGCTTACTCCTTCTCCTTTTACTGATGAAAGAATTTTTAATTATTTTATATTCCTTTTTACTTTTAGCGGAGGAATTATTTATTTAATCGATGTTCAAGCTTATGTTGCTAGAAAATTTAGAATAAATAAAACAGCTAAAGAAATATTTAGTGCAAATTTAGATAAAATTGATCTTTCTACCTTTTATAATGGTCAAATGAAAAATGTTGATGAAAACAATAAATAATCTTTATATTTATTCATTTATTTAATTAATTAATCTAAATCTCTAACATAAATTTTTGAATATGTTTCTTCGTTTTCGTTTTTAGCCATACTTAAAAATTTGAAATTATTTTTTTCATAAAATGAAGATAAATCAGTTAATAAATATATCTTTTTTAATCCTAAAATTTTTAATTCTCCACAAACATAATTAATTAAATTTTTAGCAATGCCTTTATTTCGATAATTTTCATTAATATATATTGCACATAAATTAGGAAATAAATCTTTTCTATTATGAAAATCATTTTTTATAACACCAATTCCACCAATTATTTCGTTATTATTATCTTTTGTATTTATTACTATATACCATCTTGGATATAAAGATTTTTCATTATTTTTAATAAATTCTTCAATACTTTCTAAATAAATACTAGATGGTATTCCCCATTTAGAAGAATAATATTTACTAGCTATTTCTTTAAAAGATGATTTATCTTTTAAAGAAATGATTTTTAAAGATTGATCAATTATATTAAGTGATAAAATAGCATCAATTTTATCTTTATAAATAGAAATAGCTTCTTTTTCGATATTTTTAACAAACTCATCTTTAGCATCACAATATGCTTCGATATCATAAGGATATTTTTTAGCTAATTCTTCTTTTAAGGAACTATATAAATCTCTTATATTTTTATTATCATTTAAATAATATTTAAATGCTAAATGTCTTAATAAATTATATTTATCATATTTATCAAAAATATGAATTTGATGAGTTCTTTCATCTCCTCCTTTTCTCAAATATCTTCTTCCTTTAATATTAAATTCACCTAAATATTCATATCCTCCTTTAATAAATTCATCCTTTTTTAAATCTACTTCTTTTAAAGAAGTTACACTTACCATAATATCAATTATAGGTTTAGCTTTAATATCTTTAATTGATGTTGAACCAATATGAAAAATATTTACTAAATTATCTTTTAATATATTTTTAATTATTTTTTCTTCTTTTTTATATAAAGAATTATATTCTTCATTATATTCTTTAACTACGATATGTTGACTCATATTTTTATTTCCTTTTTTATATATAAATAATAAAATATCCGCATTTAATTTTTATATAAATAAATGCGTATATTAATTGTTTTTTTAATAATTTATTAGATTAATTACCAATAAATGTCATTACAACAAGATAAATTATATATGCAAAAAGAAGGAAAGAAAGAATAGAAAAAGTTATAACGATTGTTCTATTTTTCTTATAATTTATAGATTTTTCTTCTTTAATCGTTTCAATTTCAACAGTTTTAGATGTTGTTCTTACTTTAGGTTTTAAAGCTTTTTCATCTTCTTCGATAAAATTTTCTTTCTTTTTAGCCATATATTAATATTTTAATCCTCCTGGAGTTCTTGGATAAGGTTGAACATCACGAATATTACTTAAACCTGTTAAATACATAAGTAATCTATCAAAACCTAAACCAAATCCACTATGGATACATCCTCCATATTTTCTTAAAGATAAATACCAGTTTAACATTTCAGTATTACCTTGTTTATCCATTCTTTCTTTTAATAAATCAAAATTATCTTCTCTTTGTGATCCTCCACAAATTTCACCAACTCCTGGAACAAGTAAATCACAAGCAGCGACAGTTTTTCCATCTTTATTAAGTTTCATATAGAAAGATTTAATTTCTTTTGGGTAATCAATTAAGAAAACTGGTCCTTTAACAATTTCTTCAGTGATATATCTTTCATGTTCACTTTGAAGATCCATTCCCCAATAAATATCATTATATTCGAATTTATGACCTTCTTCTTTTGCTTTCTTTAAAAGTTCGATAGCTTCAGTATAAGTCATTCTTTTAAATGATGAATTTAAAATATGATTCATTTTATCAATGACTCCTTTTTCAATCATTGTATTGAAAAAGTTCATTTCATCAGGGCAATTAGTTAAAACATAATTAATAATATATTTTAAGAAATCTTCCATTAAATTCATATCATCTTCTAAATCAGCAAAAGCAATTTCTGGTTCAATCATCCAGAATTCACTAGCATGACGAGAAGTATTAGAATGTTCAGCTCTAAATGTTGGACCAAAGGTATAGACATCTCTAAAAGCTAAAGCAAATGGCTCAACATGTAATTGACCAGAAACTGTTAAACATGCATTAGCATTAAAAAATTCAGTTGGTTTTTTTAAGTCTTCAACAACTTTAAAGCATTGACCTGCTCCTTCAGCATCATTTCCAGTAATAATTGGAGTATGAATATACATAAATCCTCTTTGTTGGAAGAATTCATGAATTGCAAAAGCAAGTTTATTTCTAACCCTAAATAAAGCGTTAAAAGTATTTGCTCTTGGTCTTAAATATGCAATATCTCTTAAAAATTCAAATGAATGTCTCTTTTTTTGTAAAGGATAATCATCACTAACATCACCTAAAACACTAGCTTCATCAATTAAAATTTCAAATGGTTGTTTATTTTCTGGAGTTAATTTAACTTTCCCTTTAACAAAAATAGCTGCAGCATATTTAAAATGAGAGATTTCATCATAATTTTTAGTTTCATTTGTATAAACAAGTTGAATATTTTTAAAACAACTTCCATCGTTAAATTCAATAAAACCGACTGAACCATTATCTCTATTTCCTCTAATCCAGCCTTCTAAAGTTACTTCACTACCGTCTTTAAGCTCATTGCTTGCAAGTTTAACAAATAAATCATGAGCTACGTCCATCGTTCTTTCCATAATTTAATACCTTCTTTCCTAAAATCTTAATAATTATAACATAATTATTAATTAAAACTTATCAAAATCCTCTATTTTCCAAGATGGATCAACTCCAATTGAAAGTGGAGCAAATAATTTTTTATCGTAAAGATAATTTCCAACCATTGCAATCATCGCCGCATTATCAGTTGTACACCAAAGGGGTGGAATAATTACTTTTATATCACTATTTTCAAATGTTTTAGTAATTTCACTTCTTAAATATGAATTAGCACTAACTCCACCTGCTAAAACAATTTCTTTAATTTCATATCTTTCAGTTGCTCTTTTTACTCTTTCAATAACTTCTTTTACTGCAATATCTTGGAAAGATTTTGCCATATCAGCAACTCTTATTTCATTACCGTTTTGTTCTTCTTTATGAATTAAATTTATAACTGCAGTTTTTAATCCAGAGTAAGAAAAATCAAGAGAATTATCGTGTAAAGGAGTAGGAAGTTTATAAGTGTGTTCACCTTCTTTTGCAAGTTTATCAATAGCAACTCCTCCTGGATAAGGAAGTCCTAAAACACGAGCAACTTTATCATAACTTTCACCAATTGCATCATCTTTTGTTTCTCCAATAATTTCAAAATCAAGATGATCTTTCATATAAACAAGTTCAGTATTCCCACCGCTAACTACAACAGCTAAAAGTGGAAATTTTAGTTTTTCAACATATTCATTAGCATAAATATGACCAGCTAAATGGTGAACTGGAATTAAAGGAATATTATAAATCAACGAAAGAGTTTTAGCAGCTTGTAAACCAACATGTAATGCACCAATTAATCCTGGACCACGTGTAAAAGCAATAGCACTAACATCTTCTAATTTTGTTTCACTCTTTTTTAAAGCTTCATCTAAAACTGCACCGATATTTTCTAAATGTAATCTTGAAGCAATTTCTGGCATAACTCCACCATATTTTTGATGTACTTCAATTTGAGAAGAGATTACATTTGCTTTCAATTCGCCATTTTTTAAAATAGCAACGGCTGTTTCATCACAGCTCGATTCAATCGCTAAAATAATTCTATCCATAATTAATAAATTCCTCTAACCATATAAATGGCATCTTCACCATTTTTATAATATTTTTCTTTTACAACAATTCTTTCAAATTTTAAAGATTCATATAATTTTATTGCAAAAATATTCGATTTTCTTACTTCTAACGTTAAATATAAAACTTCACCATTTTTTATTAAATTTTCGATAACTTTTGATAAAAGAGCTTTTGCATAACCTTTATTTCTAGCACTTTCTTTTGTAACAATTTTGAAAATTGTTGAAGAATCAAACGTTATCCAATAATCAATATATGAAACAATTTCACCATTATCATCTTTTAAAATCATGAATTTAGCTACAGGATTTTCATTAAATTCATATTTTAATTCTTCTAAACTCATTACTTCGTTAGTTGAAGTTTTTTCTACTTCATAAATTGAGTTAAAATCTTCTTTTTTTGCTTCTAGAATTTCCATTTTAATCCTTTAAATAGATTGCTTTTAAAGTCAAAATATTTTCGACTTTACTATTTTCGTTTCTTAAAAATAACATATTATTTAAAATGTCACTTTCTTTTTCTTCTAAATTTAAATAACTAACTTCACCCATAACTTCGTATTCTGGATGTTCTTCGATATATTTTTTTACTTCTTCATTAGTTAAAACTTGGTCATTCATTAAAATTTCGTTGTTATTATAAACTCCAATATATGAACGAGCACTTCTAGCATTCATTAAACAAATTGAAGGTTTATCTTTTTTCATTAACATTTGAAGCGAAGAAACAGCAAAAACCGGAATATTTAAAGCATAACCATAAATTTTAGCGATAGTTAAGGCAATTCTAACTCCAGTATATGAACCAGGTCCTTTACTAACAACAATTTCTCCAACACTTTTTGGATCAATATTATTTCTTTTTAAAATCTTTTCGATTTCTAAAATCATAAATTCACTTTGTTTTTGCCGTGCTTTATAAATAGTTTTATCAATAACTTTATTATCTTTAGCAAGTCCAACAACTAAAAGTGTATTTGATGAATCTAAAAGCAAAGTAATCATAGACTATAAACCTCGTTTAATTCTTTAAAAAGTGAGTTAAATCTTTCGTTTTTACTAGAAATATTAAATTCACGTTCATTATTTTCATTAATGGTTATTACAATATCAAGTACGTCATTGAAGTTTAAAAATTCTTCAATAAATTTAGGCCATTCAATAATTGCAACTCCATCTCCTTCAATTACTTCTTCTAAACCAATATTTTTGTTTTCACGTGGGATGTCTTCTAAGCGATAAGCATCGATATGATATAAAGGAATCGAAGAAGAAAAATAACATTTTAAAATATTAAAGGTTGGAGAATTAATTTCTTCTTTAACACCTAAAGTTTTACCTATTCCTTTAGTTAAAGTAGTTTTTCCAGCTCCTAAATCACCGCTTAAAGTAATAATTTCACCAATAAAAGCATTTTTAGCAATTATTTCTCCTAACTTATATGTTTCTTCTTTATTTTTACTTACTATTTTTATTTCCATAATTTCATTTACTTTTTAACCCTTCTTCATTTTTATATCGTTCATAAAATTCGCTTATCTTTTCATCAACAAAAGGAAATTCATTATCTTTCATCATATTTTTTATTTTATTGATGTTATATTTTAAAATTGTATCAATATCTTCTCCATATTGATATTTTTCTCGATGATAAGCGTATTCTTTTACATCAATAATTCTAATATTATGATTTGGATATAATTTCATATCCAAATCATAATCAATATATTTTATATATCCTTTATCTTTTATATATGGTGATGCTAAATTTACATAATAAGTAATTCCACTTTTTTTAAACATTGCAATTACATTCATCCATATATCTTTAAAAAAGATCATCACAGCAGGTTCTTTTGTATACCAAACTCTAAAATTATGTTCGATAACTTTAGTTTTTGTTGAACATACTGCAATATATTTATCATTTTCTTCAACAACATAAACATGATCCCAAATACGATGCATTCTTCCATCATGTTTATATCCTTGAACTTCAATCCATCTTTTTTCTAAGCTATCCATATTTTTATTTCCTCCTTTTAAAATAAAGATAAAATAAAAATATTGTGTTATTTGATAGCTTCTCTAATTTCAATAACTTTTTCTAAATCAGCTTTACTTTTTGCAATATTTTTTAAATTTAATGATTCTTTTGTTGGAACATTAATAAAATCATCAGCATAATCAATACCAACAAAAAGTTTTCCATTATTAAGTGAAACAATTACATCAATAATTGTTTTATCAATTTTAAATTTTTTAATAATACTTAAAACTTTATTATTTAATACTTCTTTTACTCTTTCATCGTTAACATAAAAAGTATATTTATCATTTCCATCGACTAATTTTAATCCGTCAAGATCATCAACTGGATAAGAATATTCTTTTCCTTTAAGTTGGAATAAACCTCTTAAATTTAAATCGACTCCTTCAAGATCAAAAACATACATTCTTCCTAAAAAGCGTGGTTGTGGTCTATTTTTAACTAAAATTGATGCAGCACAATCAAAAACTGTAAACGGTTTATTGTTAACTAAACCACTTGAAACATTAATAGATTTAAATGCTTTAATATTTAAAAATATCTTTGATTCATCAAAAATTGCTCTTTGATCGCCAGTAATTGAAAAAGTTAAATCTTTAAATCTATCACCAGCATAAATTTCTTTATTTGTTTCACCTAAAACAAATTGAACATATTCATTTCCAACTTTATCAAGTCTTTTTCTTTGATATCTTGAAAAAATAAATGAACCAACTAAAAGAGCAATTGCGCAACATAAAACAACAATTGTTATCCAACTTTGGCCTTCTTGATTACCTAATGTAAGAGCAAGAACTAAAGCTAAAACTAAGACAATAAGTAAAACTGCGGTAACAACATAGTTCCACATTTTTAACTTTTTACCAAATTTATTAAATTCTTCTCTTTTTTCATCAATTCTTTTAGCTAAATCTTTTTCGCTTTCTTCAACATTTAAGACTTCTTCATTAGATTCAACTTCTTCAGGATTAAAAACTTTTCCTTCTTCAGAAACAGCTTCTTCGCCCTCTTTTTTAAGAGCGTTTTCTTCTACTTGAGGCACTACTACGGCCTTTTTTTCTTCCTTTTTAAAACCCATAATTAATAATCTCCTAACAAAAATTCATTTATTATTATAAATGAATTAAAAATTAGTTAAAATTAAATTTACCTATTAAGTAATTAGAAAGATATTCGAATTATAAAAATATAAATAAAATTAAAATAAATATTTTCACGTGATAATAAAATAGAGTGATGTTTATCGCTCTATTTTATTTTAATTATTCATATTATGAATCAAATAAATATCTATATACTCCATTAGTAATTTTAATGAGTTTTTTGTAATTTCTTTTCTAAATTATCTTTCCTTTATATATAGCAATGATGCTACTAGAAAATTTAGTTGAAAAAATACAATGGTAGATATAAATATATTTTTTATCTTTTACAAATTTATCAAAAAAAGAATAAATTTTAACTTAAACTGAAAAATTAAAGAGGGTAAATATCTTTAAATAATATTTGTTAAAAACTTAAAAGTTTTGAAATAAAAAAGTATTTTTAATCATTTAACGCTTTTTTAAAGATTTTTTTAATATCATCATCATCTAAATAAGGATAAAGTCGATTAATATCAATGTCTATTTCTTCATCCAAATAGGCTTTTACAATTTTTGATAATGTATCATCATCTAAAAAAGGCAACATTGAATAGATTTTTTCATCAAAATTATTATTTTCAATCGAATTTAAAACAAAAGCATCATAAGCATCATCATCGATAAAAGGAAACATATAAGTAACATCTTTATTTTCTTTTAATTCATGTTTAAACAATTTCTCATAAATAAAATCTTCATCTAAAAAAGGCAAAAGAGTTTTTAAAGAAATATCTTTAAAAGATCTTTCTTCATTTTCTAAACATTTTATTGCTAATTCTTCTAAATCTTCATCATCTAAAAATGGTAAGATACTTTTTAAACTTTTTATTTTCATATTAATATATTTTATTTTTTACTCCTTTTTATTATCTATTGGTATTATTTAACCTACTTAAATATACTTTTTCATCTTGATTTAAATTATCAATTAATCTATTTAAATCAATATTTTTAATTCTTTTATTTATTATCGATTTAATAAGAAGAAACCTTTCTTCACTATTAAATCGATAAAAATTAGAGATTAAATCATATTTATAATTATTATCTAATAATGATGAAATAATATAATTTCTTGAATGAAAGATGAAATATTCATCTAAAGAGAGAAATGATTCATCAAGTAATAATAGTTTTTCAATACTTATATTAAATAATTTTGATAAGAAAACAACATTATCAATTGAAGGAAAACCTTTTCCTTGTTCCCACAAAGAAATAGCTTGTCTAGATAAATATAATTTAGAAGCTAATTCTTCTTGAGATAAATTATTCTTAATCCTTAATCTTTTTATATTATTTCCAATTCCTTCGTTGTCAAGCATATAAAAATTATCTCATAGTTAAAAAATTTTTCTTTGTATAAATATTAAATTTTTCTTTATTTTCTTTTATTTTTTGATCAACTAATAAATCATTTACTAAATTAATATTAATTTTGTTTTCATTTTTATTATTCTTTTTCATATAAATTTTATCTCCTTTATCTTTTAATAATTAAACTTTAATAAAAGAAATAATTTTTGTAACGCAACCTATACTTGCTAAAATAAAAAATACGATAAAAATCGTATTTTTTACTGTTTAGAAATTATATAAGGAAATAAATAATTCTTAAAAAATTAAATAGTCATATAATCTCTTTTTAAGGGAAAAAGATGATTAATTCTTTTTATTGCTGGAGAAAGCATTAAAGATAAAGCTAAACAAGTTAAGGCACTAACTCCAATATAAATATAGTTATAAACAAGAATTTCAATAATATCGTGAACATTATAAATTAAATATGAAGATAAACCACTTCCAAACATTCTAACGATAAATGAACAGACACTACCTATGGCAAACGAAGTCATTAAAGAAGCAAGTTCTTTATTTTTAAAACATGTTTTATTAAATATATAATAGAAAAGACCAGGGAAAGCATAACCAAAGAATCCAATCATATAATCAAAAGGAAGACTTTGAATTCCCCATCCATCAATAATATTTGTAATAACACCAAAAAGAATCGAAGAAGCAAAAACACCTTTAATAAATCCAACTCTAATTGAAAGAATCATTAAAGGAAGAGCTGAAGCATTAATACTTCCTCCACTACTTCCAACTTGAATTTTAATTTTATCTAAAACAACCGCTAAAGCAACCATCATTGAAATTTCAGCAATTTCTCTTGTTGTAAAAATAATTCTTTTTAATTTTAAAGATGATGTAACTAAAACCAAAGTAATTGCTTGAAGAATTAAATAACAAATAAATGAAGCTTCAGAAATAATTAAACTATCAAAAGAAGGATATGAAGAAATATTGTTATTAAATAAATCTAATCCATAAGAAATAACAATATAAAAAACTATTCCTAAAACAACAAATATTGATGAAATTAAAAGCGGAATATTCTTTTTATTTTCTTTAAAAATTAAAGAAAATAAATAAGAAACTAAACCACAAATTACAAAAATAAATGATAAAAGAGCAAAAATATTGATATTTAAAGTTAAACTTTCAATTCCTACTCCAAAAACTAAATTATAAAGATTAATTAAAACATTATCTTCCCCATTACTTAAAACAATTTCAAAAGCTGGTAAAGCTAAAAAGATAAAAGAACACAAAAATAAAATAATTGTAATTAAAATCTTATAATTCATTTTAAATTTAGTTTCTTTTATTTCTTCATTTGAAGAATTTTGATTGTTATTATCGTTAACATTAATATTTTCTTCCATTTTTTAAATACTCCTCTTAAAAAATAAAAAACTACCTATTTTCTAGGTAGTAATAATCTTTTTATTATAATTTTTAATTTTTATTTTTCTAAAAATTAAAAATTATTTTATTAACTAGTATTAATTCTAAAAAAATCATTCCTACGCTAGAATTACCTAGATCAGGTTATAATGGTCAAAAGTAACTACTTTTATCTCAGCCAGTATCACCAGCACCCACGATTAATATAATAAACTTTCTTTAGACAAATTTAAATAGTGAAATAAGTCTATTTCATATTATTTATTATGTTTCCAAAATGAAAAATAAAAAACATTCATATTAAAAAGATGTATTTCCCCAAATAATCTCATTTATGCCATGTTTTTTTAAATATTCATTGGTTTTTTTAAACATATCTGTATTAAAAAAACCACCTTTATTAGCTCCTAAAGGAGACGGATGAGTTGTTTTAATAATTAATCTATTTTTATTTAAAATATATTTTTCATAACTTTTAGCTTTATTTCCCCGTAAAATAAAGACTATTGGTTTATCGATTTTATCGATAAACATCATTAAATCTTTAAAGAATAGTTGATATTCTTTAGTGTTATGAGAAAGTGGCTTTCCTTCTATTACTGTTAATATTGGATTAATTAAAAATACACCTTGTTTAGATAGATAAGTTAAATCTCCACTTTGATAATTCATAATTGAATTAAATTCGATTTCTATTTCTTTATAAATATTTTCTAAACTTGGAGGTAGTTTAACTCCTTCTTTCACACTAAAAGCAAGACCCATCGCTTGATTTTTATTAAAATATGGATCTTGTCCAATAATTACTACTTTTAAAGATGATAAAGAACATGATTTAAAGGCATTATAAATTTCATCTCTAGGAGGATAAATTATTCTATTTTTATATTCTTCATCTAAAAAATTATTTAAATTTTTAAAATATTCTTTATTTTTTATTTCATTAAAAAAATCATACCATTCCATAAAGATAAATAGTTTTAAGCATCTTCTTTCATTGTTTTAGCACTTACGCTAGTAACTAAGCTTCTTGGGAAGAAACGAGTAATAAAAACTGTTAATTTATTTTTAAATCCTGTAATTAATAATTTTTTACCTTTTTTAGATGCTTTATAAGCTTTTAAAGCTACTTCTTTAGCTTCAAAAGGCTTAATTTTACTAAAAGTATAATCATTATGAGCATTTTTAACAAAATTAGAATTAAATGGACCAGGGCAAAGAGTTAAAACTTTAACATTATCTTTTCTTACTTCATATCCTATCGCTTCACTTAAAAGCAAAACATAAGCCTTTGAAGCATGATAAGTAGCCATATATGGACCACTCATAAATCCGGCAATTGAAGAGACATTTATTATATGACCTTCTTTATTTTTAACCATATCTTCAATAAAAACTCGAGATAAAAATAAAAGAGCATTACAATCTACTTCAGTCATTTTGATTTGTTTATCAATATCCATTTTAATAAAGTCTTCTCTATCACCAAATCCAGCTGAATTAACTAAATTATTAACAAAATATTTTCTTTCTTTAACATATTTTTCTAATTTTTTTAATTCTTCTATTTTAGAAAGATCACAAGGATAAATATCAATTAATAAGTTTTTGTTTTTATTTTCTAAAGAAGTTTTAATTTTTTCTAATCCTTCTTTATTAATATCAACTAATAATAAATTATTATTATCTTTAAAATAAAGCTCACTAAATTCTTTACCAAGTCCACTTGCTGCACCACTAATTAATGTTATTTTCATATTTTTACCTCTTTTTTATATATTCTATTTTAAAGAGATAGAATAAATAAAAAAAGATATTTTTCGATAATTATCGAAAAATTTATTATTTCTATTTTAAGTAGATTTATCTTTTTTAAAAATATACTTAAAATAAAAATAGTTAATAAAGTTTAGCGTCTTTATTAGCTATCCCCAAGTGATAAATTCTTTTTTATATTTTTATTTAAAGATTTATAAATATTAGAATTTATCAATAAAATATAAAATACCCTCTTAAAGAAAGAAACTCTAAAAGATAACAATTTTAGAGTTTTTTTTCATTTAATTATGAATAAATTTTAGGGAAATCAATTTACCGCAAATCGATTTGCGTAAAATTAGGGTGCAAATTTACTTTCCTTTAAAATAAAAATCCTTTTAAAATTCAACATAAAATTTTCATATTCTATTTAAAGAGGTGGATTATATAAAACAAATAATGCAAAATTGCTTTTTAGATCAAAAATGATTTTAGAATCTAGAATAGAAAATGCAATGATTTTATTACAAATTTTGTAAACATATAAATTTTAACTCAGAAAAACATTCATGATTTTTTCTTTATTAATTCTCCTTGGCTTTGAAAATTTTTGAAGTGTTTGTTTTTGTTTTTGTAACACCAAAATTTTTTAATATCAAATTTATGATTGTTTAAAGCATTAAAAACGTTATTAGCGTTAATAAAATCTTTTTTAAAATCGCTATTGTTTTTACTTTTGAATAAATCTTTTAATTGTTTTAAATCTGTAGAATTAAGTATTTCATCTTCAAAATTTCTATCTTCCAAAACAAAAATATAATTTACTTTATATTTATTTAGTATTTCTACATTTTTCTTAATTATTTTCAAATCGCAGTTAACATCTGTATCAAAAATAATGACAACTAATGTATTTTTTCAATTGTCATAATTTTTCTAACCGAAATAGTTTTAGTAAGCAAATTAAAGACTTCAACTTTTCCATATTTTATATATGGAACTGTTAAGCGATTATTTTCATTAATAAAGTGTTTTTCACATTCACCTTCAACTAAATAAAGTATTTTATTAAATTTCATAAATTTTTTCAGTGTTTGGTAAACATTCAAAGCGATTGTTTTCATATTGATTTTTGATTGAAACGTTGTTTTTAAGAACTCTTTCACTTGCATTTATCAGTTTAATCTTATCTTCTTTTTCAAAGAAAGAAAAAGAATGTATAGGTAATCGCATATCTAAAATATTTATATTATGGCTTGTAAAAAATAATTGCGAACAATCATCTAATAAGTCAATCATTGTTGATAAAATAGCAATTTCAATTTCACTATTAATATAACTAAATTGCTCATCAATATAATAAAAACCATAAATATCATGTTTAATAGCAAAAATAATATCAGCTATAACAAGACCATACTTTGTTCCACTCGATAAATATTGTATATCTCTTAACAGCCTTCCACTTTCAATGGGAATAACAAAATATTTTGATTCAACGATGATACAATTTTCAATTTCTTTAGATTTAGTTATAGTAATAATTGATGGATCCAAAGTTTTTAATGTTTTATTTAATATGTTCAAGTAATCTTCTTCATCATTTTTCATATTTGATAAATCAACTTTTTGTAAATTAGAATCCGTTAAAGGAAAATTAAAAGCCCATCCGATGTTTGAGAAAGTCATCACATCCGATAAAGGTTCGTAATTAATATTTTTTAAATTTAATTTAACTCTTTCATTTGCTGTTTTATAGCTATCACTTGGTTTTAATTGTTCCTTAACTATCTTTAAAAATATATTTTCATTATCTTTAATAATTCCATCAACAAAGTAATAAAAGTAAGTTTCTTTTCCTTTTTCGACAAATTCTATAATAAAATGGGCCTCTTTATTTTTGTCACAAACTAAAGAAGAATAATTAAACTGTTTCTTAGTTAATAAAACAAAAATAGAAAGCAAAGCTTCTCCAAAAGTTGTTTTTCCAGTTGCATTGCTGCCCTCTAAAATGTTTACTTTCTTAACTTTGAAGTTTGGCACTCCCTCTAAAAATTCATTTTTTATTGTAGAATTAACAATTTTTTTAGGATAAGTAAAATCGACAGTAAAATCTTCAAAACATAAAATATTATCAAGATAAACTTTCGCAATAACCATAATTACTTCAGGCCCCTTGAACTAATTGTACTTCATTTTAAAAACATTATCAATTAATTACGGGTAAATAAATCTCCAAAGTTTTAGTCAATTTGAAAATATTCTCATTTTATTGCTTTTTAAGAAAAAAAGGTTTGATTTGGATTGGACCATATCAAACCTCTGCTTTTAATTTGGCAAAACTAACCTATTGTGATGCACTTGCGACCCCTTGTCTATTTTTTGCAACCCCCTTAACAATTTTGCGACCCCTACATAAGGTGTTAGTTATATCAACATGTAGCTACCTATATTTTCCAAAGTAATGTTCTTCACCTGTTAGTCTTGCTTTTCCACTAGTTACATACACAATATAAGACAATAACCTGGGAACAGCGTAAGTTGTTGTATAACCGCCAAAATTATACATTGGAATTTGCCACAATCCACCGCAGGAAATAATTTTACTATAAAAATAAAACCAAGGCTTGTTGCTTGGGTTTTAAACTAATCTAGTGTAAAACTTTTACTTATACCGTAAGCCTAATAGAATATAGAAAAGTTTGTACGAGTATAAAAAAATGCCACCATTTTGAACTAGTGTGAACTATTCTAGTCTATAATAGTGGCTCTCCATCAATGTTTTTAAATATATTTGACACCCCTAGTATATATAGAGGTAATTAATAAAGATGGTGCCTCAACGCAGAATCGAACTACGAATAGATCCTTACCATGGATCTGTTATACCACTTAACTATTGAGGCATAGCACCAACGTGCTTAAATGTAATAACATAATCTTTATGAAGCTTAAATATTTTTTAACTTAATCAACCTTAAAGATTGAAGATTTAGAAAAAACACTATTAAATTAATTTTAATAATATATAATCAATAGAGTATTTTTATTAAGGTGATTCTATGGATGAGCGTTTAACAAAAATTTATAATGGTACTTCTAGACAAATATATGAAGAACTCAAAACAAGTGCACATGGTTTAAGTGACGATGAAGCAAAAAATAGACTCGCACAATATGGAAAAAATGAAAAAAGAAACAATCTAATGTAAAACTCTTTTTTAAGAATTTTATTTCCACTATGGCAATTCTTCTTTGGATTGCTGGAACTATTTCAATTATTTCATGTTTTATTGCTAGTGAAAGTCCAAGTAGTATTGGGATTTTAAAAGACCCTGGGATGCTTTATTTAGGTATAGCGATTTTTTTAGTAAACATCATTAATGGTGTTTTTTCTTTTATTCAACAATTTAAAGCAAATAAATCGACTGAAGCTTTATCTAAAATGCTACCAACTTATGCTAGAGTTATTAGAAATGGTGAAGAAAAGCAAATTGAAGCTTGGGAACTTGTTCCTGGTGATTTAGTTATTCTTCAAGAAGGCGATAAAATCTCAGCTGATGCTCGAATCATTAACTGTAATGATTTAACTTGTAATCAAAGTGCTTTAGATGGAGAGGCTACTCCAAGTCGTAAACAATTTGAAGGTTTAAAGGAATTACCAGAAAATTCAGTTCGCGCTAAAAATATTGTTTATGCAGGTACTAGTGTTTCAACAGGTACTGCTAGATGTATTGTTATTTCTACAGGAATGAATACTGAATTTGGTAAAATTGCATCTTTAACTCAAGAAATCGAAAATAAACAATCTCCTTTAGAAAAAGAGATTGAAAAAATGACTAAAACGATTGCTTTAATTGCTTTATCAATAGGTGCAGTTATTTTAGTCTTAGGATTAATTGTTACTGGTGTAACTAATTCAGATAAATTTAGTAATCCTACAATGTATTTAAATCAATTCGTTACTGCTTTAGGAATGGTTGTTGCTTTTATTCCTGAAGGTTTAAGTCCAACAGTTAGTTTATCTTTAGCTAAAGCTGTACAGCGTTTAGCTAAAGAAGGTGCTTTAATTAAAAACTTATCAAGTGCCGAAACTTTAGGTTCAACTACTGTTATATGTAGCGATAAGACTGGAACATTAACTAAAAATGAAATGACTGTTAAACATCTTTATTTAATTAATAAAGAATTTGATGTAACTGGTGATGGCTATAGTTTTAAAGGTGAAATATTAGATAAAAATAAAGTAAAACAAACTGCATTAAATAATTCTGATTTAAAGAAGTTATTAATGTGCGGTGCATTATGTTCTAATGCTAAAATTACTACAAATGAACATAATCAATTTGTAGTTTTAGGTGATCCAACCGAAGCTTGTTTAGGTGTTGTTAGTGAAAAAGGATTACTAAATCCTGAAAATCAATTAAGAATTACTCCTCGAATTAGAGAATTACCTTTTGATAGCACTCGTAAAATGATGACTACAATTCATCAATTTGAAAAAGAATATAATGGTGCTCAAAGATTAGCTCTAACGAAAGGTTCGCCAAATGATTTAATTACTAAATGTAAATATATTGTTGATAATGGTAAAGTTAGAGAAATTACTAAAGAAGATATCGATAAAATTAATAAACAAAATGACAAGTATGCTAAAGATGGTTTAAGAGTTTTAGCGATGGCTTATCGCTTAATTAGTAAAGAAGATAAAACAATTCCAATTGCTTTAAGTGCTTATACTCATGAATTAATCGAAAAGAATTTAACTTTTATTGGTTTAGAAGCAATGCAAGATCCACCAAGAGAAGGTATTAAAGAAGCAATAAATGTTTGTCATCGTGCTGGTATAAAAATTATTATGATTACCGGTGACTATTCTCTTACTGCTTTAGCCATTGCTAAAAAAATAGGTATTGTTACTAAAGAAGATCCAAAAATTATTTCTGGAAGTGAACTTGCTGAGCTCGATGATAATACACTTAAAGAATATTTAAAAGGTGAAGTAATTTTTGCAAGAATGGCACCTGAACAAAAATATCGTGTAGTAAATGCTTTACAAGAATTAGGTGAGATTGTTGCAGTTACTGGAGATGGTGTTAATGATGCTCCTGCTTTAAAGAAAGCAGATATTGGTATTGCAATGGGAATTACAGGAACTGATGTTGCTAAAGAAGCAGCTGATATGATATTAACTGATGATAATTTTGTCTCAATTGTTAAAGCAATTGAGGAAGGTCGAGCAATTTTTGCTAATATTAGAAAATTTGCTACATACATCTTTAACTCAAATATTCCAGAAGCTGTTCCATTCTTAATTCCAATTTTAACATTAAATACTATTCCACCAATGCTTACTATTCTTGAAATTTTATTAATTGATATTGGAACTGATATGTTACCTGCTTTAGGTTTAGGAAGTGAAAAACCTCAAGCTGGTGTAATGGATAGACCTCCTAGAAAACTTAATGAACATCTTATTAACAAAAAACTTTATGCAAATGCCTTCTTCTATGGCATTCAAACTTCAGTTCTATGTTGTTTAGCTTTCTTCTTATTTAATTATTTCCAAACATTAAATCTTGGTATTCCATTCGATTTTAGTAATTTATTCAGTCAAACGAATAATCCTGAAATTTGGATGAGTGCTACTAGTGTAACCTTTATATCAATTGTCTTTTGTCAGATTGGTATCGTCTTTAATTGTCGTACTACTAAAGAAAGTGTCTTTAAAATTGGTATCTTTTCAAATAAAGAGATTAACTATGGGGTCATTTTTGAGATATTATTATTAGTAGTAGTAATATTTGCTCCATTCTTAAATACCGAAGTATTAGAAACAAATATGGTTACAGATTATCGAATTTGGTTAATTATCTTAACATTCCCATTTATCTTAATTGGTACTGATGAACTTCGAAAATATATTTACCGCAAAAAGGACTTAAAGGAGGCCCAATAATATGAAAATTCTTATTGTCGGATGTGGAAAATTAGGTGCAGGTTTAGCTCTTGAACTTTATAAAAAGGGCCACACCATTTCTATAATTGATAAAGATGAAGATAGCTTTTATCGATTAGGTGCTGATTTTAATGGCACACTCGTTGTTGGAAATGGCTATGATCAAAAAGTTCTTGAAGAAGCTGAAATCGAATATGCCGATGCTATGGTTTGTGCAACAGGAAATGATGAAATTAACGCTGTTGCTGCTAAAATCGGAAAAGACAAATATTATGTAAAATATGTTATTGCTAGATTATACAATCCACGTAAGGCTAAAGTATATGAAGCATTAGGAATTAAAGTTATTTCTACTACAGGTTTTAGTATTAATAGAGCTATCGAACTTCTTTCTTACAATATGATGGATAGTTTAGCTTTACTTGGAAATGATGCTAGTAGTGAAATTGTCCGTATTAGAGCTACTCCTAATATTGATGGAATGCTTGTTAAAGAAATTAATGATGAGAAATTTAAGTTATTCTCAATAGTTCGTGGAGAATCTTCATTTTTACCAAAAGATGATGATGTAATTGAAACAAATGATATCCTCTATTTTATTATTAAAACAGAGGCTAAAAGAAAACTTAAAATTTTATTGGGAATCTAACGGAGGAATAAATATGTACGTTGTAATTATAGGTGGCGGACAAATTGGTTCATATATGGCCGATTTACTCCGTAAAAATAAATGCGATTTTGTAATTATTGATAGCAATCGTTCTACTGTTTCTAAGTTAGTAAAGGATTTTGGTGATGAACATATTTGTTTTGGAGATGGTACTGATCCTAATATTTTAGCTGCAAATAAAGTTGAAACTGCTGATGTTGTTGCTTGTATTACTGGTAGAGATGAAGTTAACCTAGTTTGTTCTACCATTGCTAAATTTGAATTTCAATCTCCTCGTGTCGTTGCTAAAGTTAACAATCCAAAAAATTCTTGGTTATTTAATATAAGTAATGGAGTTGATGCTGCAATTAACCAAGCTGATATTATTGGCCATATTGTCGTAGAAGAAATGTCAATGAAGAATTTTATGACTCTTATGAAATTATCAAAAGGAGATCACTCTATTATTCAATTTTTAGTTAGTGATACTTCTATTTCAGCTGGTAAGAAATTAAAAGATTTAACTTTACCTAAAGATACATTATTAATTGCTATATATCATGGTAATAACTTAATTGTTCCTAATGGTGAAACAACTATTTTCCCTGGAGATAGAATTACATTGTTTTCTAGTGAAAAGGTTTATTCTGAATTAGAAAAATTCTTTAATTAATTTTTAATTTTTTTAAAAAATAATTAAAGAAAACATCTTTTTTATTGTTATAAAAAAGTATCTCTCCAACTTGAAGAGATACTTAAGAACTCAATTATTACATTAATTATAACTTACGCATTAGGAGCAACTAATGACCATTCTTTAGTATTAGGATCTCTAACTAAAGTATAGTTATAATAATCACTACTTGAATTATAGATTTTGCTAGTTCCAGAATTTGTGGCAGCTATAGTAATTGAAAATAATCTTCCATTTACATATACATAAAATGAGTAACTACATAATTTATAACAATTTTTATCAGCGTCATAACTTAAAGTTCCGTTATTTTCATTAAGTATATCAAAGCATCCATTAGCTACATAAGCTGATGTATCAATAAATCCACCGATTAATTCATAAGTATTATCTCCACTAACATATGTGCAATTATAAAATCCGTCATATTGAGAACTCTTCTTAACTAATACGTATCATTTAAGAGCTCTATATGAACCACTAACAGAAATAATTTTATTTACAAAAGCGTATTGGTTTCCATCACTTCCTGTATATAATCCATTATTTTTACTTACTAATGTAGTTTTTTGATTATTATAAATAATTACATTTTCTTCAATAACACTATGTGTATTAATTGTTATACCAAGTTCTTCAATTGTGATAGTTTCACTATTTTTCTTACATACAGTATAAACTCTACTATCATTTAAGTTATAAATATTGATGTTATCTCCATCAGTAACAAAATCAAAATATTTGGTTTTTGTATAAAGATTATATTTATCACCAGTTAAATAAATTCTAGCTTGATAAGTATAAGTACTACTAGCATTAGGTTGAGTGTAATAAACTATTTCATTATTCATGAACCAACGATTATCACTATCTCCTCTAATTGCAAAATTTGAAACATGGGCTCCATCAGTAGTTTCCTTACTAAACTTAAATAAGGTTATACCGTTTAAACTTGTAACTTCTTTTCCTTTAACTAAACCTAATTCACCAACTGCAATAGGTGTTAATAACGGATATAAAATGTACATAAACTAGGGTTAATTTCGATATTTTCGTAGAACTTTGACGAGATTTTTTCTCAAAAAGGATAAAAAGTTTTTTGTGCGACAAAAAATTTATTGTGCTATAAAAAGTTTTTAGTGCAAAATCACAAGCTAAAACTTCACTGGTAGAGGTCAGGATGTTTAGTCAGTTATACTCAATTTATGTTAAATATCCTTTAAATTTTGCTGATTTTGATACAAAAAAAGGCTTGATAAGCAATATTTACTGTATCAAACCTATGCTTCTAATGTGGCAAAACTAACCTATTGTGATGTACTTGCGACCCCTTGTTTATTTTTCGCAACCCCCTTAACAATTTTGCGACCCCTACATAAGGTGTTCATTTCGGGCAAAGCACCACAATACAGTGGAAACTCTGCTTGCAGTCATTGCTGCATTTTCTGCAAAGTTCGTTATAGGTAATGCGATTTCTTTCATTCAGAAACAACGCCCACTCTTGTTTCCGTTTCTTGCTCATTCTCGGCATAGCAATCATTCTCCTTTCCTGATGAAAACATAAAAATCACAAGGAAGATGCATTCAGCCTTGTTTGTGTCATTTCCCAGGGCGAAAAACAGGATAAATATCCCTTTCTAAGCCTTTAAAAAAATCACACAAGGTATTAATACTAACCTGTGGTTATGTATTGAATTGTGGGTTTTGAGTAACAAAAAACACTGTATTGCTACGATGTTTTTTGTTGTTCATATTCTATTTTTTATACTGATAAACTGGAAGTTGTAAATATCATTTTACATTTTTATATGAAATCACAATATGACTTGGTGCAAATAATACTGATGCAATAATCAATAGCACTGACCTACTCATAATCCCACTAAATAAGAACAACATTGAAGGAATAATAGAAAGTGCTAATGCTCTAAAAACGCTGTTTTTCTTAAAACATATAATCCAAATAGCACAATAAAGCATTACCAATATGGTATCTACAATCAGATATAGTGCAAATGCTTCGTCAGACCACCACCCGAACCAAGTTCCCGGAATATTGATTATCATGAATCCGAAACAACCCAATCTCCCTACTTGTTCAGTGACCTCAACATATTTATTGTTCCACTTATTATCAAATCCATCTTTGCACTTAATCGCAAATACAACATTGGGTATCATAATGACTGCAATAAAAATCAGC
>CASEKC010000007.1 GCA_949288485.1 uncultured bacterium
ATTTTCACAAAAGATAATCTTTCGTATACTTTAATTTTAAAATATTTGCTATAAAATTGCCAAAATCAAAGTCATTGCAATAAAGAAATTTATTTTTTTTGCGATGAATAGGCCATATTTTAAATTATATTATTTTATTTTAAAATCTTTTGCATTGAGTTTGATATTTAACGTTGAAGTAAAAGTGTATAGACTTTAAGTGATATTTATCATAAAATATTTAAGCAAAATTTTAAGGAGGTTTAATTTATGCAGTGGTATGATTGGATATTCTGGGTAATATGTGTAATTATCATTGTTTTAAGTTTACTCCAAGGTGGTAAGAGTGAAGGTGCATCTGGAGCTATTACAGGTGGTGGATTAAACGTATTTGTTAAAACAAAAGAAAGAGGAAGTGAACTTATCGTTTCATATTTAACTCTTGGATTTGGTATCGTATTCTTATTCTTAGCATTACTTTCTTCAGTCTTAGGAGTTGGAGGAAGTGATTCAAGTAGTGGTGTAACTCCTGATGATAGTGTTACAACCGCAATTAACTTAATTACAAATTTCTTATTTTAATAGTTAAAAAGATTAATAAAAAGTTGCTAGCGAGAGTTAGCAACTTTTTCTTTATAAAAAAAGATAGTTATTCTTCATAACTATCTATAAGATTCTATTCCATTGGTGGACGTAAATATTTCATTGAGAGCCACATTGCTCTAAAACCATAACACATGACATAAAGCATTGTCATATATTGGAAAGCGCCTCCCATGATATATCCAATAATTAATGCTAAGATTGCAGGAGAGAGTGTAGCATGGAAGCCAATACCCATAATTTGATAGAATTTAATATTTCTATTAGGATTATTTTTACCTCTTGTCATTAAGAAGAGAATAGGAATAACAATAATAGTAATTCCAGCATTAATTCCTAAACAAATTCCAACAGTCATTCCAACTTGTTGACCTCTTAAATCCAAATAACCTAAATCAAAGAAATGATTAATTTTATCTTCATAAAGAGCTTTAACTTCATTAATTGGAAGAGTTTCATCGATTCCTTCTTTAATATAATTTTTAAATGAAGGAATATCTTCGATATGAGTATATCCGCCATTAGCCATTCCAACAGCTTGTGCATTAGTAGGATTTACTAAATGAACTTGGAAAGATGTAGTAGAAATAAAGAAATAAGATTGAATATTTGGATTATTTTCTAGAAGTGAATTAGCTTGATCACTTAATGAAGGCATTCCTTCGTTAGTATCAAAGAAATAATAATCAATTCTTGAATCTCCTCTTTCATAAGTATAAAGAGCGTTTTCATTGTTTCCTAATACTAAGCTAGCTTTATGATCTCTAATTTCAAAATCCAATGTTTCATCACTATTAACATAATTATATAAAGATTCAACTAAGACATCATTATATTGATTATTAATTGAAGATGAACCATTTCTAGTTGCTTCAGTTGTCAAAACTGGAATAACAGAAATAAAGATAGAAAGAAGGAAAACAAATATCGATGAAATCCAATGTCTTACACCAATTTCTTTTACAATTCCATTGTTGATTAATGATTTAAGATAGAATAAAACTTTATTTAAGTTAATTTTATTTTTCTTTACTTTTTTTGCCTTTACGTTTTTACTTGCCATTAATTTTTACCTCAACGCTTAAATAGTATATACTATTTAAGGAAAAGAAGATATAAAAAATTACTATGGATAAGAAATATCAAAAATGCATATTAACAAATATGGTTATGGTTTATAAAGGAGACCAAATTCTTGTAATTAATCGTAAAAAGAGTGATTGGCCTGGATTATCATTTCCTGGAGGTCATGTTGAAAAAGATGAAACTATTGAAGAAAGTGTTTATCGTGAAATAAAAGAAGAAACAGGCTTAACTTTAAATAGTGTTAAATTATGTGCTGTTAAAGAGCGGAAATGGGAAGAAAATAATCGTTATTTAGGATTTTTATATAAAAGCGATGATTTTAATGGATCAATTCATTCATCAAAAGAAGGAGAAATCTTTTGGATAAATAAAAAAGATATTAATAAATATCCATTAAGTGATGATTTTGAGGAACTTTTTGAACTTATCGACAAAGCTTAATTTGGCTTCTAATACTTGAAAAAACTGAATTTTATCATTATAATTCTTTAAAATCTTTGAGATATATAGAAATCGGGGATGTCTTGGTTTCGACAGGGATTGATTTATCACTATTTGCAGTGGGATTGTCGCCTTAAAGACTAAAAACAAATATCTGGCAACAGAAATCAAAGATTAGCATTCGCTGCTTAATTTGCAGTTAATCACATTTAATTTTATTTTAAGAATGCCGGAATAAAATTCTTCGTTTCTTCTTTTGAATTTTATTCTGTGATAGTTAAGAAACTCGTTTAAATGATGATTATAAATTTAAATTAAATTTCTATAATCTAGCGGCTGTAAAGTTTGTTAAGGTTGATAAGTCGTGAAATTTAAATCTTAACTAAACTGTAGAAGTAGTGGGGAATATTTCTTGGACCGGAGTTCGAATCTCCGCATCTCCACCATAAAAAAGTGTTATTGCCTGTTTATAAATGACAGGCTTTTTATTTGCTTAATATAAATATTTCCACGTGAAAATAATTTTTTATGTATCCAATTAGTTACATTTGTATATTTTGAATAAACAAATGTGCCAGATTTACGCAACAAATCATAAAATATGTCATATTTCGGTTGAATTTAGCGAGATTTTCATAGATAAACAATTATTTACCATTTAAAATATTTTTATGGTTTTTAACAAGTGGAGAGGTCCTTATGAGCGATTCAAATGATATTTTAAAAGCGGTAAAAATGTTAGGCTACCTTCAAAATCACTCACCGATGGCAATTTCTAGAAAAAAACTTTCTGAATATTTGGAATGTTCTATTAGATCTGTTACAAGATACGGAAAGAAATTAGAAGTTGTTGGGGTCGAATCTGTAAGAGGTAGAGATGGGGGCTTTTATTATGGTGGTAAAGATGCTTTTCCTTTTAATCTAACTAATGTTGATGATTTATATAGATTAAATTTATCTATAAATTCCGAATATGTAATTGATAAAGTTAACGAAATTAATAAAACAGGAATAGCTTTGTCAAAAGATTTGATATTTTCAAATAGTAATATTTCACAAGAAGATATTGAGAAAATGACGAAAATTACTGAAGCTATTTATTTAAAAAGAAGTATTAAAATTACATATGAGAAAAAAGGCAATTATTTTGATGCTTATATATGCCCAATTTGTTTTAAAAACTATGATGGTGTCGTTTATTTATTCGCTTACTATCGCAATTCTATTAGAGTTTATGATTTAAGGAAAGTTGATTTTAAAGATTATCAAGATAGACAATATACTATTAAAAAGGAAGATGTTGAACATATTAAAAAACTTCCTAATCATGAAATTTATGGCTCAGATGTTCCTTGCTCATTTACAATTAGAGTTTATAAAATTGCTTATAATCGTTTTAAAAAATCCTTTAAAGATTTAGTTAAACTCAATTATGAATCAACTTATACAGACGTTACGATAAAAACAAAATCATATCATGAGGTTGTATCATTATTATTGTCTTTAGGATCAAATGTTGAATTTGTTGATAAAGATAATGATGTCTTTAAATTATATAAAGAAGAATTATATAGAATGATGACACTCACTAGATAATTTTTAAATTAAAATTATTAAAATCGAGACTAGTTTTAAAACTAGTCTCTTTTTGTTTAACTTTTAACGCTATTTTTTATATAATAATTTTGACTTTAAAAGGAGAAATTTTAAAATGACAGATTTTACAGAAATTGTTGATGTTTATGCACGTGAAGTCTTAGATTCCCGTGGAAATCCAACTGTTGAAGTTGAAGTTGCTTTAAGTTGTGGTGTTGTTGGAAGTGCTATTGTTCCATCAGGTGCTTCAACTGGAGAAAGAGAAGCTCTTGAACTTAGAGATGGCGATAAAACAAGATATTTAGGAAAAGGTGTTTTAAAAGCTGTTGAAAATGTTAATGAAGTTATCGCTCCAGAAATTGTCGGTATGTATGCTGACAACCAAGTTGAAGTTGATAAAAAATTACTTGAACTCGATGGCACACCTTTCAAAAAGAATTTAGGTGCTAACGCATTACTCGGTGTTTCATTAGCATGTGCTAGAGCTGCTGCTGAAGCATTTGGTTTACCACTTTATCAATATTTAGGCGGAGTTAACGCAAAAGTTTTACCAACTCCTATGATGAACGTTATCAATGGTGGTGCTCACGCAGATTCAACTGTTGATTTCCAAGAATTCTTTATCATTCCAGCTGGATTTGATACATTCCACGAAGCTTTAAGAGCAGGTGTTGAAACATTCCATGCTTTAAAAGATGTTTTAAAGAAAAAAGGTTATGTTACATCAGTTGGTGATGAAGGTGGTTTTGCTCCATCATGTAAAGATGGTAATACTGAACCATTAGAATTAATCATGGAAGCTATTACAAAAGCTGGCTATGTTCCTGGAAAACAAATTTTCATGGGTATGGACGTTGCTGCTAGTGAATTCTATGATGACGCTACAAAAACATATAATTTAAAGAAGTCAGGCCAAGGTGTTAAAACAAGTGAAGAAATGATCGCTTGGTATGAGGAAATGGTCGAAAAATATCCTATTATTACTATCGAAGATGGTTTAGGAGAAAAAGACTGGGATGGTTGGAAAGTCTTAACAGAAAGACTTGGAAACAGAATCCAATTAGTCGGTGATGATTTATTCGTTACTAATCCTTCAATCTTAAGAGAAGGTATCAAAAAAGGTATCGCAAATTCAATCTTAATTAAAGTTAACCAAATCGGTACATTAACCGAAACATTAGATGCTATCAGAATGGCTCAAATCAATGGTTATACAACAATGGTTTCCCATAGATCAGGTGAAACAGAAGATACAACAATTGCTGATTTATCAGTTGCAGTCAATGCTGGACAAATCAAAACAGGTTCTGCATCAAGAACAGATAGAATGGCAAAATATAATCAATTATTAAGAATTGAAGACGAACTCGGTGATACAGCTGTTTTCGAAGGATTAAAAGCTTTCAAAAAATATAGATTTGAAGACTAATTATTAAGCAACAATTTTTAAATCAATAAAAGCGAGATCAAAAGTCTCGCTTTTTATAATATCTTATATTAATAAATTTTTACCCTATATTACAGGGAATAAGTTTAATTATTCCCATACACCCTATACGTCGACGTCTACAAGACAAGAATGCTCCAATTTTAAAAAATATTCATTTTTGGTGCAAAATTAATAAACTTTTAATTTTAAATTTTATATCTATAAATTAGAGATATATTTTTAAATTGTTCAATAAATTAAAAATTATGATAATATATAGAAGTTATGGCAAGAAGAAGTAGAAATTTTTTAAATACATTTGCCGTTAGTGCAGCAGCAATTTGTTTAGTTTATATCTTATTAAATATTGTTACGTTACTTGTAACATTAATAACAACAAGGACAAATATTGATGCTTTAGATATTATTTCTTTAGCAATTAATATTTGTTTTTATTGTTTAGTTGCGCTTTATTTTTATAGAGCAAGAAATGGAAATGGTGGAAGTGCTTATTATGCAATGCTTTGTCTTGCGCTTGCTACTTATTTAATTCCTTTCATTATGCAAATATTTACTGGAATTGTAACTTTAAATTTTAGCGTAATGATTCTTTCAATTTCTTTACTTGCAGGAATTATCTATTCAATTATTCTTATTTTAGAAAGTAGAAACCATAAAAAAGCTTATGTAATAACTCTTATTATCTTAGGTATTATTCTTTTAATTAGTGGATTAAGTAGTTTAATTAATATTTTATGGGTTAGTATTTCTTTATTAATTAGTAATTTTGTTAATTTAAGTATTGGAGCATTAGCTAGTGAAATATTATTTATTTTAACTACAATTGTTAATTTTGGTTTTTCTTTAATTTTTGCATCATTCCCACTTTTATTAGTTAAGTGAAGTAAAAATATCATCATCAATACTTAAAATATTTGAAATAGGAATATAAAAGTTAGTGAAATACACTAACTTTTTATTTTTATCAATAAAAGTTATTTTATCTACTATTTTATAAATATATCCATCAAAATATATTTTCAAAGATAAAGGATTAATAAAATCATACTCATTAAGAGCTTTATTAATAATTTCTGATGTATCGTCTAATACAATTGGTTTTTCAATTTTATATTTCTCATACATCATTTTAGACAAATACTCACCTTGTTCGACTAGCGAAGCAAAAGGGAGCCACTTTTTCATTCCTCTATCTGCCATAAGTAAAATTATTTTAACGCATTTTATTTTCTATTCATAAATAAATTGATTTAAAATAGTGACAGTGTTTTATGGAATTAAAATTTATAAATTTAGATATTAATCTTTTAAATAAAATCAAAGACCAATTATATAAAAATAATTCATATATTTGTGATTATACACTCGCTATTTTATATATGCGGAAAGATTATTATGATATAAAAATAGCCTTTATCGATGAAAAAAATAATGAATTTATTTTAAAAGCTAAATATGATTTAGAAAATAATAAATATATGTTTTATTTTCCTTTTTCTTCTGATATTCAAAAAAGTATTGATTTAATAAATGAATATGCTTTAAAAAATAAGATTTTTCCACTTGAATATACTTGTTTAAATATGGAAAATGTCGAAAAATTGAAAGATTTTTATAAACATTATTATTTTCACTTCGATAGGATGTGGAGTGATTATATATATAAAAATAATGACTTTGTTGAATTTAAAGGTAAAAAATATCAAAACAAACGCCATTTTGTTTCAAGATTTAAAAGGCTATATCTTTTAAAAGAAAATATTGATAAAGGTGAAGAAATAAAAGAAAAACATAATATTGAAATTATTAAATATGAAAATAAGTTAGATGATGTTTTACTTTTAAAATGTTTTGATTTTATTGATGAATTTAAAAAAGATAAGTTTGGAATAGTAGGAAATAATGAAGAAATAGGCATAAAAGAAGAAGATTTTTCTAAAGAAATATTAAAAGTATTTTATAAACTAAATTTAACTTTATTTATTATGGTTGATAATAAAAAAATTATTGGATTATCTTTAGTTGAAATTGTTAACGATACTCTTTTTGATCATTTAGAAAAATGTAATAAAAAATATTTTGGAATTGTTCCTTATTTTGTTAACTATATTGCTACTTCTTATCAAGATAAAGTTATTTATTTTAATAGAGAAGATGATAGTGGCGATTTAGGATTAAGAAAATCAAAAGAAGACTATCATCCATTTATGATGATTCATAAATATGCATTTAAAGTTTTAAATAATATGACTTTATTAACAAATATTCCTACTTTAAAAGTAAATGATGATATCTTTTTAGAACCTTTAAATGAGAAAAATAAAGAAAATTATTATTTATTATCTATTGATGAAAAAAGAAATAAATATTGGGGATATGATTATAAAAGCGATTTAAAAGGAAATCAAATTCCTGATAGTACTTATTTCTTTAATATGGTTAAAAATGATTTTTTAAATAAAGAAAATACTGTTTTTATTATAAATTTTAAAAATAATTTTGCTGGTGAATTAGTTATTCATAATTATTTAAATGATAATAGTGTTGAAATCGGAATTAGGTTGATAGAAGAAATGGAAAATAAAAATATTGCTTTTAACGTAGTATCTTTTATTTTAAGTTATTTGAAAAACGAATTAAGTATAAGCAAGGCAAGGATGAAGTGTTATAAAGAAAATAAAAAGAGCGATAAACTAATCGCTCGATTAAATTTTAAATTTATTAATAGTGATGAAATCTATAACAATTATGAACTTATTTTATAAGTGCTTTTTTTGTAACTGTTAAAGCTAATACACCTGGACCAGTATGTGTTGAAACGACAAGTGATAATGGTCTAAGTTCAAAAGAATCAACACCTAATTCAGCTGCAGCTTCTTTAATAAATTCTTCAGCTTCCTCTTTATTATTAGAATAAGCAGCGCCAAAATATAAATCTTTTTTATCGATTCCTTTAAATTTTTCATTCATATCTTTTCTAATAGCATCAATTAAAACTTTTCTAGCTTTTTTTGAACCAATAACTTTTTGATAAGCATCAAGTTTTCCGCCAAAAATAGCTAATATTGGTTTTACGTGAAGTGCACCACCTAATAAAGCAGCAGCAGGAGTTACTCTTCCTCCCTTTTTTAGATATTTTAAAGTATCAACCATTAAATAGATTGAAGAATTAGGACCTTCATCAACAATCGTTTTTTGAATTTCTTCTGGAGAATATCCTGCTTCAATTAATCTAAGAGCATCTCTAACGCTTTCTCTTAATGTTGGTTCAACCCTATGGTTGTCACAAACGAATACTTTTCCTTGGAATTCATCTTCTTGAGAAATCATTTTTGCACTATTACATGCTTCAGATAGGCCACTAGAAAGTGGTATATGAATGATTGCATCATATTCTTTTAAAAGTTTAGCCCATAATTCCATTAATTCACCTGGAGATGGTTGAGAAGTTTGAACATCATCATCAGATGCTAATCGTTTAAAAAATGTTGCATCATCAATTGTCTCATTTTGGAAATAAGCTTCCCCATTAATAATAATAGGAACTCTAACTATATATAAATTACCAGCTTGTTCAATTTCTTCTTTTGTAAATTGAGCGGTATCATCACTTGTAATACAAATTTTCATAAATAAAATTACCCCTTAAAACTTTAAAATTCTATCATTTAATATGTTTTTTTAAAATCTAATACTAATTACTAGATAAAAAAGTATCAAATAACATTATCTAGTTTTAAATTCTATATATATTTTTAAACGGTTTTTATCGTTAAAAAACGTTTTCTATTAACCTAGATATTAATTTGAAAATGATAGGTTATTTTACTATAATTAAGCAGGAGAAAAATATGGCTATTTATTTGGTACGTGGGGATTTAGTTAGCATGAATGTTGATGCAATTATTGCAAATGCTAATGTTAACTTAAAGATGGTGGAAGGTGTAAGTAGAGCTATTTTCCACCGTGCAGGAGATTTATTATTACAAGAAGCTTGTAGAAAAATTGGACATTGTGATGTAGGGAAAGCGGTTATGACTCCTTCATTTAATATCACAAACTGTAAAGCGATTATTCATGCGGTTGGTCCAAATTATATAAATGGAAAACATGGCGAAGAAAAAAACTTAAGAAATGCATATAAATCAATCTTTTCTTTACTTGAACAAAATGATTTTAAAACTGCAGCATTTCCAATTATTTCAAGTGATTTTAACTATCCTTTAAGAGAATGTTACGATATAGAAAAAGATGAAATTTTGAATTATCTTAAAAATCATATAGATACAGACATTTATATCGTTTTATTCAAACAAGCTTTTGAAATTTTTGATGATGATTTTAAAGATAATCTTGCTAATTACGTTAATGCGCATTTTGATACAAAATCTCCAAAACAAAATTTAAAAGAAACAAACGTTGATGTTGTTAATGAAATAAAAAAACTAATGGAAGAGAAAAATATCGATAAGAACACTCTTACATTAAAAGCAAACTGGGATAAGGAATATTTAGAAAAATTATTTATTGATCCAACATTCCTTCCTACTAAAAATATGCTTTTATCTTTAGGAGTTGCTTTTGAATTGACTAATAAAGAAATAGGAAATTTATTAGCAAAACAAGGTTATGGTTTTGGAAAAAATTCTATGTATGAATTAGTTGTTCAATATTATGTTGATAAGAAAATTTTCGATGTCTTACAAATAAATGATTGTTTATTTTTCCATGGCCTAGAAACTCTTTCAAAAAAGCTATTTTAAAAGAAAATCTTAAATCTCACTCATCGAAGTAAAATTCAATAGTTATTAATTATATTAATAAAATGTGGTAAAAAATATCCTAATTTGGTAAAAAATGACCACATTTTTATTTTTTTGATATTTTATTTTACATTCAAAAAATTAATGCTAGAATAAATATGTATTTCAGACAAATAGGAGGAGATTATGTCAAGATTTACATTACCAAGAGACGTTTACTATGGAAGTGGTTCTTTAGCAGAATTAAAGACACTTAAAGGTAAAAGAGCTATCGTTGTTACTGGCGGTCACTCAATGAGAGCTAGCGGTTTCTTAGACAAAACTGTCAATTATTTAAAAGAAGCAGGATTCGAAGTTGAATTATTTGAAGGTGTCGAACCAGATCCATCAATCGAAACTGTTATGAAAGGTGCTGAAGCAATGAGAAAATTCGAACCAGATTGGATTGTTGCTATCGGTGGAGGTTCTCCAATTGATGCTGCAAAAGCTATGTGGGCATTCTATGAACACCCAGATACAACTTTTGAAGCTTTAGTTACACCATTTAATTTCCCACATTTAAGAGAAAAAGCAAAATTCTGTGCTATCCCTTCAACAAGTGGTACAGCTACAGAAGTTACAGCATTCTCAGTTATTACAGACTATGCTAAAGGTATTAAATATCCATTAGCTGACTTCGAAATTACTCCAGATGTCGCAATCGTTGATCCAGATATCGTTAGAGGATTACCAAAAGTTCAAGTTGCTTATACCGGAATGGACGCTTTAACTCACGCAGTTGAATCATATGTTGGTACAATTGCTACACCATTCACAGAATGCTTATCATTAAAAGCTATTCAAATGGTTAATACATACCTTGTTGATTCCTATAATAATCCAGATGGAAAAGGTAGAGAAGAAATGCACTATGCTCAATGTTTAGCAGGTATGGCATTCTCAAATGCTTTACTCGGTATCGTTCACTCAATGGCTCACAAGAGTGGTGCTGCTTTCTCAACAGGTCATATTCCACACGGTTGTGCTAATGCTATGTATTTACCACACGTTATCGAATACAATGCAAATAACAAAACAGCTCTTGAAAGATATGCTCAAATTGCAACAGCATTAGGTATTCAAGGACATGATGCTCGTGAACAAACTCAAGGTTTAATCAATAGAATTCATGAATTAAATACTCTTTTAAATATCCCACATTCAATGAAAGAATTTGGTGTTAAAGAAGATGAATTCTTAGAAAAATTATCATTCATTTCTCACGAAGCAGTCGGCGATGCATGTACAGGAACTAACCCAAATCCTATCGATGATAAGACTATGGAAGAACTCTTTAAATGCTGCTACTACAATACTCCTTATAAATTCTAATTAAATAATAAAATTTATAATCAATAAAAAGGTGAGGTTTATGCCTCATCTTTTTTTATATACAAAATATCTTCCTCTTTATTTATGATGTTTAAAGACTTTAAATTAGTTATGTTTTATAATATTTAATGTATGGAAAAAGAAAAGAATAATGATTATTTTTATGGTGATTTTATAAAAAAAAGAAAGATTAAAACATGGCTTATCTCAAAAAGATTTAGCTTCGTCTTTATCAGTTTCTTTTCAAGCGATTTCTAAATATGAAAAAGGGGAAATCATTTAGATATTTTTTTAATTTCTAAACTTTGTAATATTTTTCATATCGACATTGATTCATTTATTAATAAAAAAGAAGAATGGAATAATGATTATTCTTTAACTCATAATTTTGATTCTAAAAAATTTGCTTATTCTTTAATTTATTTACGTGAAAAGAATATGATTTCTCAAAAATCTTTAGCTGAAGAATTAAATATTTCGCCTTCCAGATTAAATAAAATAGAAAATATTTCTTCACTAGTTAAAATTGATGAATTTATAAAAATAGCTGAATATTTTAATATTTCTTATACCGAATTGTATTTTGGTTTTCTTTTAGAAAATAAAAATAAAAATAATAATAAAAAGAATAGTTTCTATTTATTAAATTTAATAAGAAAACATCCAAAAATAAGTATCGGTGTTTCTTCTTTTCTAATATTTGCTATCCTTTTGGGAACAATTTTGCCTATTTCTTTAAATCTTTCATCAGAAAAAGTTGTTTTAAATTTTACCTATTATAATGTTAATGAAAATGATGTTTATATTAATGGAATAGATTTAAAAACATCATCTAATTTAAATTTAGTTGAAAATTTAACTATTCCATCAAAAATTGATGATAAAAATGTTAAAGGAATAACAGGAAATTCACTTAATGAGTTAAATAATCTTAAAAATATTAAAATTGAAGAAGGAGTAGAATTTTTATATGATTATTTGATTTCAGATTTTGATAAATTAGAGTCAATAGATTTACCAGCTTCTTTAGTTAATATTCAAAATCTTGCTTTTTGTAATAATCCTTCTTTAAAGAGCATAAAAATTGATGAAAATAACCTAAATTATAGTGTTTTAAATAATGATTTATATTCTAAAGACTATAAGATTTTATATAAAGTAACTAATAAAAGTGATTCTTCACTTTATTCTTATGATATTTTAGAAGGTGTAGAAGTAATTTCTTCATCTGCTTTTTCTTCATTAACTTTATTAAAAGAAGTGAATTTTCCTTTCTCTTTAAAAGAAGTTTATTCTAACGCCTTTATGTCTCTTCCTTCTTTAGTTTCAGTTAATTTTAATGAAGGATTAAAAAGCTTAGATTTTGCATCTTTTTTAGCTTGCGATAATGAAGATTTTAATAAGATATATATTCCAAGTTCTTTATCTATTATGACAGGTAATCCATTTTTACATATGTCAAATTTAAAAAATATTATTGTTGATCAAAATAATCAAAATTTTACTTTTGAAGATAATTTATTAACTTCAAAAGATAAAAAGGAATTATATTATTTTGTTGAAGATTTATCTAAAGATAGTAAAAAAGAAATATTACCTTCTTATATTAATGAGATTTATAGTGGGGCAATTAATACTTTTAAAAATATTAAAGAATTAATTATTCCTTCTTCAATTACGTTTTGTGATTCTTTTGCAATACAAAATATGACTAATTTACATTCTGTTTATATAGAAAAAGGTGCGTCTAATTTCTTAAAAGATGCAATAACTAATTCTTCCCTTCTTGATGTTTATTTAGAAGAAGAAAATTTACCACTTACTTTTGATAAGGAATTTTATAGTGGTGATATTCATTATGGAGTAGATATTCCTTATTAATCAGTTATAAATACCTGAATATTTGAATATAAAATATGTATATTTTATATTCGTATTACTTTTAAAAGAGTAAAAAATATGTATAATTTTATCTTGTATGCAAAACGATGAAATTAAAGTAAAAGGTGCTAAAGAAAACAATCTTAAAAATATAGATTTAAATTTACCAAAGAATAAATTAATTGTATTTAGTGGAGTTAGTGGAAGTGGAAAATCTACTTTAGCTTTCGATACTATTTTTGCTGAAGGTCAAAGAAGATATGTTGAATCTTTATCTTCCTATGCCCGCCAATTTTTAGGAAATTATGAAAAACCTGATGTTGAATCAATCGAAGGATTATCTCCTTCTATTTCAATTGATCAAAAATCAACATCTCATAATCCTCGTTCAACAGTTGGAACAGTTACAGAAATATATGATTATTTAAGATTGCTTTTTTCTCGAATTGGTGTTCCATATTGTCCACATCATCACGAACCTATCGTTGCTTTTTCAATTACTAAAATTGTTGATATTATTTTAAAAAGTGAAATGGGGAGTAAAATCATTATATTTTCTCCTATTGTTAAAAATGAAAAAGGAACTCAAAAAGCTATTTTAGAAAAAATTGCTAAAAACGGCTTTATTCGTGTTAGGGTTGATGGTGAAATTAAGCGAATTGAAGAGGTTGGAGAACTTGCTAAAAATAATAAACATAATATCGATATTGTTATCGATCGAATTGTTAGAAAAGAAGGCATTGATTCACGTCTTTTTGAGGATGTCGAACTTGCAACAAATTGGTCTAATGGTTTTGTAAGTGTCGATATTAATGGTGAAGAAAAATTATATAGTGAAAAAAATGCTTGTCCAATTTGTGGATTTACAATTCCAAAATTAGAACCAAGATTATTTTCTTTTAACAATCCTTTAGGATGTTGCCCTTCTTGCAATGGACTTGGAATAAAACAAGAAGTTAGTTTGGATTTATTAGTTCCAGATCCTTCTTTAACAATCGATGAAGGAGCCATCCTTTATTATAAAAATACTGTAAATACAGCAAATTTAGATTGGCTTGGTTTTAAAGCTCTTTTAGATCATTATAAAATTCCAACTAATATCCCTTTTAAAGATTTAACTGAAGAACAAGTTGATATTATTTTAAATGGTTCAAAAGAAAGCATTTCTTATACGTTAACTTCAATAAGTGGAAATATTTCTAAGAAAAATGGTCATATTGAAGGTGTAAAAGAAAGAATTGAAAGACTTTATAATGAGACTACAAGTGAATTTAATCGTGCATATTATGCTAAATTTTTAAAAGACAGAATTTGTAGTGAATGTAATGGTGCCAGATTAAACAAAGAAGTTTTGAGCGTTTTAATTGATGGCAAAAATATTTATGATGTCTGCTGTTTAACTTTAGATAAATTACATGAATGGATCTTATCTTTAAAAACTAAATTAAGTGAATATGAATTAAATATTGCTAATTTAGTTTTAAATGAAATTTTAAATAGAAGCCAATTTTTAATTGATGTAGGATTAGAATATCTCACCCTTTCTCGTTATGCAATGACTCTTTCAGGAGGAGAAGCTCAAAGAATTAGACTTGCTACTCAAATTGGTTCTAAATTAAGTGGTGTTTTATATGTTTTGGATGAACCTTCAATCGGTTTACATCAAAAAGACAGTGCAAAACTTATCGCCTCTTTAAAAGAAATGAGAGATTTAGGTAATACTTTAATCGTTGTTGAACACGATGACGAAATGATTAAAGCAGCTGATTATATAGTTGATATTGGTCCAGGTGCTGGAGTTCACGGGGGAGAAGTTGTTGCAAGCGGAACTTTAAATGATATTGAAAATAATCCTAATTCCATTACTGGTGCATATCTTTCTGGTAGAAAAAAGATTTTTGTTCCAAAAAATAGAAGAAAAGGTAATGGAAAATTTGTTGAACTTAAAGGAGCCGCTTTAAATAATTTAAAATATGTAGATATCAAGATTCCTTTAGGTTGTTTTGTTTGTGTAACTGGAGTTAGTGGAAGTGGAAAGTCTTCTTTAATAAATGAAACTTTATATCGAGCAATTTATAAAAAGATTTCTAATATCGAAACTTATCCAGGCCCATATAAAGAATTAAATGGTGTTGAGAATATTGATAAAATTATTAATATTTCTCAAGAACCAATTGGTAAAACTCCTCGTTCAAATCCTGCAACATATATTAAAGCTTTTGATGATATTCGTGATATTTTTGCTCAAACTGTTGAAGCAAAGGCTCGCGGATTTAATAAATCAAGATTTTCATTTAATCTTCCTGGAGGAAGATGTGAACATTGTCAAGGAGCTGGAGTAACTAGAATTCCAATGAATTTTTTACCTGATGTATATGTAAAATGTGATGAATGCGATGGAAAAAGATATAATGCTGAAACATTATCTTGTTTATATAAGGGTAAAAATATCTATGATGTTTTAGAAATGAGAGCGGAAGAAGCTTATAATTTCTTTAAAAACCATACTCAATTAGCTGTAAAACTTAAAACATTATGTGATGTTGGTTTAGGTTATGTTAAATTAGGTCAAAGTGCCGTTACTCTTTCAGGAGGAGAAGCTCAAAGAGTTAAACTTGCTTACTATTTAGAGAAAAAACCAACTGGAAAAACTTTATATATTCTTGATGAACCTACAACTGGATTACATACCGACGATGTTGCTAGATTATTAAAAGTTTTAGAAGCAATTGTTGATAATGGTGATACAGTTTTAGTTATTGAACATAATCTTGATGTAATAAAAATGGCTGATTATATTATTGACATCGGACCAGATGGTGGGGATAAGGGCGGGAAAATTATCGCTAAAGGAACACCTGAAGAAATTGCTAAATCAAAAGTCTCTTACACTGGCGAATATTTAAAGCCAATTTTAGAAAGAGACAAAGAATAGTTTTTATTATAAAATTAGCATTGAATAAGGAAATAAAAATATGATTATACACGAAATTATTTATTATATAGGATTGGTCTTACTTTTAGGTGGATTTATCGCTAATATTGTTTTTCTTTATTTAATAAAGAAATATGAGAAAAAATATACTTCTTTAATTGATATATTAAAGAAAAATTGGATACAACTTGGTAGTTCAACACTTGCTTTTACTGTTGGATTAGTTTTATTAAACGTTGCTTTTTATATTGATCCATATACATCAACTTTTTTAGAAGAAGCAAATATAGTTATTAAAAATTATCATCAAGCAATGGTTTATATTTTTGGTCCTTTATTTGCTATTTCTTTAATGATTTTCATTTATTCATTATTTGTAAAATTATATATTGAAAAAATTGAAGTAAATCAAAAAATGTTTTCTTATTCTGTTGGTATAAGTTTAGCCTTAACTATCGTATTTTTTGGACTTTGGGGAGAAGGAAATGCTCCATATTTAGAATATCCTTTAGCAAATGCGATTTATTTTGGCGCACAAGGAATTAAATTAATTAATATTTATAGATATGGTGATTTTTATCAAGATGGTATATCAATTTATTTATATGCTATATTTATTCTTTTTGGCGCTTGTTTAGTTTTATATGTTTGTGATTATAAATTATATAAAATTTATGGAAGCCATGATTTAATTACAAATACATTCTTAGTTGGATTCCCTTTTGGTATTATTGGAGCACGTCTTTGGTATGTGATTTTAGATATTTCTAGTGGAAGTAATTATTTTTTAGGAAGCAATTGGACTAATATCTTTAATTTTAGAGATGGTGGATTAGGAATAATGGGAGGCGCTATTTTAGGAATTATTGCCGGAGTTAGCCAAGTTTTAATTGTTAAATATGCGATGAAATCACCTCGTTATAAAAATTTTAATCTTTTAACAGCAATTGATATTATTATTCCATGTATTTTATTTGCCCAAGCAATTGGAAGAATTGGAAATTTCTTTAATAATGAAGTTTATGGTGGATTAGTTGATATTTCTGGATGGGAATTTTTACCAACTTGGATAAAAAATAATATGTATTTCAATCACGGAACCATATTACCTCATGAATTTGATAACGGAACAAAAATTTCTGGTTTAGAAGCTTTAAATTATTATTTAGAAAATGGTAAATTCTATATGCCATTATTCTTTGTTGAATTTTTCTCAAATTTAGCTGGATATTTTATTTTAGAATATTTAATTAGAAAATTACTTGGTAAATATCATGCTGAAGGATCGCTTTTAGGTGCCTATTTAATTTGGTATGGAGTAACAAGAGCAATTTTAGAACCTTTAAGAACTGAAGCCGATTATTATGGAGCTAGTGAAATTACTTCTTATGTAATGATTGCTGGTGGAGTTTTAATAGTAGTTTTAGCTTATATTAATAAATATGTTATAAAAGAAAAAAGACTTTTATGGTATAAAAATTTAGCAATTGAAAATAATGAAAAAAGTGAAAATAAAGATAAATAAAAATGATTAAATTAATGATTTTTGATATGGATGGAACAATTATTGATTCCGATTTAATCCTTTATAAAACTTGGGTCGAACTTTTTTCTTTATATAAAAAGAATGAAACTTTTAATATTGATAAAATAAGTGAATATAGCGGACCGCCTTTATCTTATGCGATAAATGACGCCTTTAAAGATTATGAAGATAAAGAATTTATAAGAAAAGAATATCGTAAAAGAACTAAAAAATATTATGATACTGATCTTTATATTTTTAAGCATTCGAAAAAAGTAATTAAAAAGCTATATGAAGATGGAGTTATTTTATGTGTTTTAACAGCAAAAACTCTAGAAATGACTGAATTTTGTTTAAAAAAATTTCATTTAAGAAAATATTTTAAAGATTTAATCACATGTGATTCCTCTTTTCCTCCTAAACCATCTCCAGAAGCAATTTATTATTTAAAAGATAAATATAAGTTAAAAAATGAAGAGATGATGATGGTAGGAGATACTTCTTATGATGCTTTAGCAAGTAAAAATGCTTCGATAAAAGGAGTAATTTTTACAATGCATAAAAGAGTTAATATAGACGATATCGATTATGTATATAAAGCTAAAGATTATGATGATTTTTATTCTTACTATTTATCTATAAAATAAATATTTATAATAAAAGTAGTTTATTTAATATATGGATGAATATAAAAGTGAAACAATAAAAAAAGAATCTTTTTCTAAAGAAATCAAAGAAGAATTAACATCTTTAGAATATAGTAAAGAAGTTGCAACTTCTATTCTTTCTTCATTTTTAAGATGCAATGGAGAATTAATTTTAAGTAAAAATGAAGAAAGAATAATAATTAAAACTGAAAATGCTAAAATAGCTAAATTTATTTATAAATTATTAAAAGAAGTATTTAATGAAAATAATATTAAATTATCTTTTTCATATCGTAAAAATATGAGATTTAATAAATCTTATGAGTATATTATTAATATTTTATCTGCAATAGATGAAGTAATTTCAAAATTATCTATCTTTAATTTAGACGATAAAATACCTTATTTATTAACAAATAGTGAAAAAAAGGTTAGAGGATATATTGTTGGTTTATTTTTGGTTAGTGGAAGTTGTTCAAATCCTAAATCAAGTAATTATCATTTTGAAATGTATACTCACGATGAAAAATATTCAAAAAATATCTTAAGCTTAATAAAAAACAAAATTAAAGTATATCCTTTTGATTTTAAAATGATAAAAAGAAGAAATAATTATGTTATTTATTTAAAAAGAAGTGATCAAATTGCATCATTTTTAGCATATATGGATGCTAATCAATCATCTTTAATTTATGAAGGATATCGCCTTGATAGAGATGTTGCAAATAATGTTAATCGTCAAGAAAATTTAGATATTTATAACTATAAAAAAGTTATTAAAAATAGTGAAGAACTGATTAATATTATTAATTTAATTGATAGAAAGTTAGGTATTAAAAATATAAATAATGAAAAATTACGAGAACTTTGTTATTTAAGAAAAGAATATCCAGAAAGTTCTTATAATGATTTAGCCCTTCTTTTAAGTGAAAAATTAAATAAACCAATTTCTAAATCAAATGTTAATCATTTAGTAATAAAAATTCGTGAAATGGGTGAAAAATTTAAAGATTAATATATTAAAATATATAAAAAGATTATGGAAAGAGATGTTTATTTTGAAAAAATATTATTAAAAAAATTCGGGGAACACATTAAAGAAGTAAGGATAAATAATTTCTTAACTCAAGAAAAAGCTGCGCTTTTATGTGAGTTAAATCAACATTATTTATCCGATTTAGAAAATGGTAGGAAAAATCCAACATTAAAGGTTTTATATAAACTTAGTGAAGGATATAATGTTTCTTTGGAAGAATTAATGAATTTTTAAAAGTTATGTTAAAATCAATAAAAGATGTTTATATAGTTGGTCCAGGACCATCTTCCTCTCATACAATTGCTCCTTATAAAGCAGCAACCGATTTTATTTTATCTAGTAAAAAAGATAATTTATTAAATGAGGGAGTTTATTTTTTAATAACTTTATATGGTTCTTTAGCTTTAACCGGTAAAGGGCATTTAACAGATTATATTATTTTAAAAGTTTTGATAGATTTTTCATTAAATAATTCAAAAAATAAAGTAATTTTTGATATAAATACCCCTATTTCTTCTTTAATTCATCCTAATACAATGAAATTCGAACTTTATGATATAAATAATAATTTAATTAAAAAAGATCTATATTTTTCAATTGGTGGAGGAGAATTAAGAAAAAATAGTTTAGAAGATATTAATAATAAAAATAATTATATTTATCCTTTTTCTTCATTTAATGAAATTAAATCTTATCTAAAAGATAATAATTTATCGATTAATGAATTAATCGATAAATATGAAGAAAAAGATATAAATATTTATCTTAAAGGTATCTTAGATCAAATGATTAATAGTGTAGATAATGGCTTAAAAACTAAAGAGGATTATCTTCCAGGGTCATTACATTTAAAAAGAGTCGCTAAGGAATTATATAAAAACACTATTAATATTAAAAATGAAGGTGAAAAGAAAGAGATGCTTTTAACTAGTTTTGCTTATAGTGTTGCTGAAGAAAATGCTAGTGGAAAAATGATTGTTACAGCTCCTACTTGTGGAAGTGCCGGAATTATCCCTTCAATAATGTATTATTATAAAAATATTTTAAAATTTGATGATCAAAAGTTAATAAATGGTTTAAAGGTAGGTGCCTTATTTGCTCTTTTAGCAAAAGAAAACGCTTCAATAAGCGGAGCAGTAAGTGGATGTCAAGCTGAAATAGGAGTAGCTAGTGCTATGGGAGCAGCTATTTTAGCTTATTTAAATGATTTAAGTATTTATCAAATTGAATATGCTAGCGAAGCTGCTTTAGAACATTTTTTAGGTTTAACGTGTGATCCAGTTAAAGGATATGTTCAAATTCCATGTATTGAAAGAAATGGAATCGGTGTTTTAAGAAGCGAAGCAGCATATTTATATGCAAAAAATATTGCCCCTTTAAGAAAAAATAAAGTTTCTTTTGATGATGTTTTAAAAGCTATGAAACAAACTGGCGATGATTTAAATCCTGAATATAAAGAAACTAGCGAAGGTGGATTAGCTAAAATTATTGAATAATTTTTTATTATCGAAAAGTGCAATTAGTTGCAATTTCTGATAATTAATATTTAGAAATAGTGCTAATTTTTTTACAAAAATAAGCTTATTCTTATTTTTTTGCTTTAATTTATATATTTTTACTGACAAAAAATGCAGCATATTGCAAAAGCTGTTGCTAATTAAAATATATAATATTAAAATTTAATTGACGGAAAATGCAACAAATTGCAAAAGGCGATAATTATGATTTTTAAAAGAGAGAAATATTTAAACGAAATCATTCAAGGAATGAGCAATGATTTAATTAAAGTTATTACTGGTATAAGAAGATGTGGCAAATCTTTTATCGTTTTTAAATTATTTTATGAATATTTATTAAAACAAGGAATAAAAGAAGAAAATATCATTCGTTTTGCATTTGATGATGATAACGATATAGATAAATTAGATAACTTTTTTAAAGAAGAACCAACTAAAATTTATGATAAAGAAAGAAGAATTTTTCTTATAAATTCAAAAAAATTTAGAGCTTATATTAAAAGTGTTACTCCTAAAGATGAAAAATATTATCTTTTACTTGATGAAATTCAATTATTGGTTAATTTTTCTCCGACTTTAAATAGTTTTTATCGAGAACCTCGTTTTGATGTTTATGTTACTGGAAGCAATTCTAAAATGTTATCAAGTGATATAGTTACAACTTTTAGAGGAAGAGGAGATCAAATTAATGTTATGCCTTTATCTTTTAGCGAGTTTTTTGAAAATTGTAATAAAAATTTTGAAGAAGCTTATCAAGAATATTCTTATTTTGGTGGAATGCCTTTATTAGTTAATATTGCTAGTGAAGAACAAAAAAGACAATATTTAGAAAATTTATATAATGAAATTTATATAAAAGATATAGTTGAAAATAAAGGAATTAAAGACAAAGATAGTTTTGAAAGATTGATTAATGTATTAGCTTCTTCAATAGGTTCATATACTAGTCCAAATACGATTGAAAATACTTTTAAAAGTGAGCTTAAAACTACTTATCATCATGAAACAATAAAAAATCATATCGAATATTTAAAGGACAGTTTTTTAATCGAAGAAGCAAATAGATATGATATTAAGGGTAGAAAACATATAAGTTCTAAAAGTAAATATTACTTTATTGATCCAGGTTTAAGAAATGTAAAGTTAAATTTTAGACAATTCGAAGAGGCTCATTTAATGGAAAACATTATTTATAATGAATTAATTTATCGTGGATTTAATGTAGAAGTAGGAGTTGTTGAAATTAATGAACGTAATTTAAATGGAAATAATATAAAAAAACAATTAGAAGTAGATTTTGTTTGTACTAAATCATTTGAAAAATTTTATATTCAATCAGCATTTTCTATTTCCAATGAAGAAAAATTAAAACAAGAAGAAAGACCATTATTAAATATTAAAGATTCTTTTAAAAAGATTATTGTTGTTAATAGAAAAATGAAATATTTTTATAATGATAATGGTACATTAATTATAAGTTTAGAAGAATTCTTATTAAATAAAAATAGCCTATATTTATAAAAATAGGCTATTTTTATGAAATATTTAATTTAAACCATAAATTAATCCTAATAATGTTTCATCTTTTTCTATATCAGAAATTGTAATTGAAATTGATGCATTATTTGAAGTAGGGGATTGCCCATCTTTTTTTATTGGAATGAAACCTAAAACTTTAAATTCAGATTGAAAATAAGAATATCCTGTTAATTCATAATATTCGATTGAATTATTTTTCTCATAATTATGAATTGAGTTAATAAAATTATCATATCTTTCCATAGAAGATGGATTTTCCATAAGTTTTATATCCAATGAGAAGCTAACATCAATTAATCCAGCTAATCCATCTATAATTAAATTATCATTTCCGCTACCTGTTATTAATAATGAAGTTAACTTATTATCCGAATAATTTAAATTAATTTTAGCCCCTAAAAGTTCATCCATATTTGCTAAATTTCCTAAATCAAAAATCATAGAGAAATTAGATGAACTTGTTTCGAAGCTTTGTAAGCATCCAAATAAATCTAAAGGTTTTGATTCACTGCTAGACGAATCTGATTCAAAAATAGAATTATAGATAACTGCCATTAATGATTCGTGTGATGTTTTAACTAATGTAGTATCTAATTTTTCAATTATTCCCAAATCTAATAAATAATAAACTATATTTAATCCGCCGTTACCTAATAATTCTTCTTGTGTAACTTTATAAATTGTTTGACTAAATTCGTTATGAGAAGGGATAGTTTCGGTTATAGGTTTAGAATAAACGGTTAAATCATAACGAGGGCCTACATTTACCCTGTAAAACCAATCGCTCCAAGATGGTTTTGACACAGTAGCTAAATTATTATCATTGTATTTTTGATTGATTTCATTTTTTCTTTTTTCCGCCTTGCTACCCTCAAAGGCTGTATAGGTCTCTTGATACGAAGAAAGTTGTGTTTTTCCTTGAATAATGTAATCCTCTTCAGAATATTTTTGTTCAAGTTCTTTAACTTTATTAGAATCTGTAGTGTAAATTGTTTCAATTAATTCTTGTTCTTTTATTGTATTAATTTTTTCTGGTATATAAGTTCCTCTTGTTTTAACAATATAACAAATTTCTTGATATCCTTGAGCTCCTAAATCTAACCTCTCAGTGAAATATTCAACAAAATTATCGCTAGAATCAATAACACTATTTTGGCCATAGTTTCTTAAAGTAAGATGAGCTCTAGTTTGAGAATATAAGTTACTTCCTTCGGGTTTAATTAATTCTACCTTTGCATTTACAAATTTATCTGGAATTGCTGAAGATAAATCATAATCAATCCCAAGAATTGATAAATTAATTTTTAAAACGCCTTCTAATTCGAAATAATGTTGTTCGGTTGTTGAAATACCAATGTTAATTAAATTAATACAATCATCTAAATTAACGAAATCAGAAGAATTAGTATTTTTATCGTATTTTTCAAAAGAATCTAATAAATATAAAGAAGAAGTGGAATTTTCTTCGATAAATTTACCATTATTTTTAAGTTCAATATAAAAATTTTCTAAATTAAATGCACTTGAATCGGTTGCGTCAATTTTTAAATTATTTAAGCTAATAACGTTATTTTGATCTAAACTAGCATTTAAATAAATTTCAATATCTTTTGAATATATCTTTTTGTCTTCATTATTTAAATATGCTGGATTTATTAATAATTTAACTTCAATACTTTTAGATTTATCCATGTTTTCTATTAAAACAAATGAATAATCTTTAAAAATATTTTTATCTAGTAATTCTAAATATTCTTTATTAGAAATTAAGGTAAATAATGGTAAATTTTGATTAAATAATTCATCTAAAATAGAAGCAAAAGAATCTCTAAATGTTGCTAAAACATTTTCATCACTTATTGATAAAAACTGTGATAAACAATTAAAAGGAGATGAAGTTTTAGTAATTAAATGAAGTGGACTAACCATATTATTTAATCTAATTTCAGCTTGTAATTGACCTTCAGGGAAAATTATTCCGTTTGTTGGATCATTAAAAATAATATTTCCATCATTATATCCAAGTGAAAAAGAGTCATCGTTAAATTCTTTATCATCGTAAATGAATTTAAAATCTAAAGAAGTAGAATTATTAATATTTAAATTAAACATTCCTTCACTATAAATATCGCCTTCATTATTTCTATTTATTCCTAGTTTTGCATTATCAATATTTATTCCATCTGCAAAATTTCTAACATCTATATCATATATATTATTTATTGAAAAAGAAGGAGTGAAAGAGTTTATAGAAGAGATAGTTTCAATTACTTTAGAAGCATCTAAATAATCTTTTTCTTCATCTTTAGAAACAAATTCTAAAGATGAATAAGAATTATATCCATAAAATAAAGTAATATTAGTATCATCTTCATTTAAAGATAAATATATACCAGATAATTTATTAAGTTTTATATTATAAAATAAAGAAATTTCATCATTTATATCATTATTTTCTTTTTTTAATCCTTTATTTGTTAAATCATCATTAAATAAATAAGAAGTATTTAATCTAATTTCTAAAGTGTCACCATCATTATAAATAGAAATTAAACTTTCTAAATTGGATAAAGAAAAATCATTAATAACTTTATTTAAATCACTTTTTAATGATTTATTATTCATTATTTTATCTATATAAGTATTAATTAAATTGATATAAGAAGGATCAATAAGAGAATCTAAAAAGTCATTAGAAGAGTTATTACTACTATTATTAAAAGATGAAAAAGAAGATATAAAATCAGTTAAAGTTTCATCTTTAAGTAAATCTTCATTCATTTTTAATTTTAATGGTAAAAATCCGTTTTTACCGATTTCACCATCAAAAAAGATGCTTTTTTTATTATTTTTATCTTCTTGATAAGATAGTTTTTCTATCTTTAAAGGTAAAGAAAATTTATTATTACCATTACTATCTATACTAGAAAAGGAAGGAGAATTTAAAACAAATGAAGAAGTAGTTAAATCATCAAATGAAGGTAAAGAAGCATTTAATTTAGTATTTAAAGATAATAATGATTTATCTTTTTTATTAGTAATCGCAAAAGATAAATTTCCCCCAAATCTTTTTTCATCAACTATTTTATATATTGAATTAATAAAAGATGGTAAAAAATCATATGAAGGATATTCTTTTTCATTAATATATGAAAAAGAAGAGTTTTCAATAAAACGTAATGATCCACTTAATATAGCTTCATCATTAATTTTAAAATTATCTATTTCAATAGTTTTAAGTTTTAAATTGTTAAGTCCGATTTTTAAAGAAAGAATCGAAGAAGGAAGAGAAAATAGTTTAGTATCTATTTTTAAAGAAATTACGTTGTTTCTAATATTTAATTCTTTTAAATATTCATTAATATTATCAATTGAAGAGATATTTCCTTCACTAATTTTTAAAAATGAGTCGTTATTAAAAATATTATTAAGTGGATTTATTAAAAGTGAAGAAAAAGAAGTGTCATCACTAATTAAAGAAACTGTATCAATTAAAGAAGAGACACTACTTTCTTTAATTTTTCCTTTTATTAAATTTCCGCTTCTAAAATAAACATTTGTATCTTTATATTGTAAAGAGATTTCATTAGATAAATCTTTTGAAGTATAGTGAGTTAAATTAAGTTCAATTTTTGAATTATCAAGTAAATCACTATTTCTTAAATCAAAATTGATATCTCCTTTAAAATGATAAGATTTTTCATTTAAATCGATACTTTTTGTATTGATATTATTAATTTTATTTTCTTTTATTGGCTCAATATTTATATCAAAAATTGTTTTAAAATTTGAATTATTAAATAATTTGGTTAAAGTCGTTAAAAAATCTGTAGGATTATCTTCATTTATTAACTTTCTTTCTTTAACTTCATTTGCTTCATTAAATTTTAAATCGATTTCATAATTTAATGAGTTATTGTTTCCTTTGTTGGTTTTAATTTCTTTTAATTTTAATGAAGAAGAATCAGCTATTACTTCATAAGAAGGCGAAATGAATTTATATTCGTTAGTGGCTGAGTTTTTTATAACAGAAGATTCATTAATAGAAGAAAAAACTTCATTAAATAATGATGAAATTGATGTATTTCCGTTATTAAATGTAATTTTTTTATTATTCGCTAATGAAAAAAGTGATGATAATTCGTTATTTTGTTTGATATATGCTAAATCTTCTTTATTTTTTATTGAAGAAAAAATTGCATTTGCATTATTTAAAAGTAAATCTGATGTATTATCTTTATTTTCAAAAGAAATGTTATAAGAAGAAGTAGTTCCGTTTTTAAAAGACAAATTTCCGTAATTAATATTTAAATTATATTTTTCATTGGTATTTCTATTTTTTAATGAGAGAAAAGATGAATCGTCGAGCTTATATGTATAGTTTTCTTTCAATGATTCATTAATTTTTTCTTTTAATATTTTTTCTTCATCTTTTTCAGTTACTAAAACTTCCCCTTTATTGGAATCGTTTGAAGAGGATGTATTTTCATTTGCTATGTTATTACTACAACTTGTTAGTGTAGTCAAAGCAATAAAAATTGAGCAAAAGATGAGTTTTGTTCTTTTAAGTTTCATATATCAAATGCCTTTTAAAGTAAAACGTCTAATAAATTTGTCACGATTAAAATATATACTTATTATTTTGTTATGTCAAAAGAAAAAAGCCCTAAATTAGGGCTTTATTCAAATTTCTAGTTTTAAATACTAGATTCTATAGTTTTTAAAATATAAATTTAAATTATTAATTTATTTGTATTTTTTATGAATCATTAATGTTAATGAGTGACAAACACAAAGAAAAGTAACTCCAACATCTGCAAAAATTGCTATCCACATAATATAAGCAGGAATAAGATTAAGCGTTGCAATTATTACAGCAATTAACTTAATTAAAATGGCAAAAACTATATTAATATAAACTACATTTAATGTTCTTTTAGCGATATGTTTTCCCTTTACTAAAGTTGATAATTTATCATCCATTATAACAATATCACTAGCTTCAATAGCGGCATCACTACCAATTCCACCCATTGAAATTCCTAAATCAACAATTCCCATTGAAGGAGCATCGTTTACACCATCTCCACAAAAAGCAACTTTTTTATGTGTTTTATCGTTTTCAATTTTTTTAACTTCCTCAACTTTATCTAAAGGTAAAAGATTAGCTTTTACGTTATCAATATGACATAAAGAAGCAACATAATTAGCGGTTTCTAAATTATCACCGGTTAACATATAAGTGTTTTTAATACCAATCTTTTTTAAATCAATTAATGCTTTTTTGCTATCTTCTTTAATTTCATCTTTTATAACCATTGATCCTAAAAATTTATTATCATACGCAACATAAATTATTGTTCCAACTTCTTTATTTTCGATAAATTCAATATTATGTCTTTTTAATAATTTAATATTCCCTACAAGAAGCAGCTTATTTTTATATAAGCCTTCAATACCTTCTCCTTCAACTGTTTTATCATCTTTCCATTCACTTATATCAATATTTGATTTATCTTCTCCAATAATTGATAAAGCAATTGGATGAAGTGAGTTATATTCGGCAATTTTTGCTAAAGATAAGATTTCTTCTTTAGAAATATCATTTAAAGCAGGAATAATATCTGTTAAAACAAAGTTTCCTTTAGTAATTGTTCCGGTTTTATCTAAAATAACAGTATCAAGTTTAGATAAATCTTCTAAATAAGCACTGCCTTTAATAAGCATCTTTATTTTACTAGCTTCTCCAATTCCAACAAAATAAGCCATCGGAACTGATAAAACAAGTGCACATGGACAAGAAACAACTAAAAGAGAAGCCGCGTTAAAAAAGGAATTACTCCAAACATTTAAAGAGGTATAATCTCCAAAAAATGGTGTAATAAGGGCAATAAGCAAAGCAAGAATTAAAACAATTGGTGTGTAATATTTACAAAATTTAGATATAAATCTTTCATTTTTTGTTTTTGTATTAGTAGCATTTTCAACCATATCCATAATTTTTGAAACGGTTGAATCATAAAATGGTTTGCTTACTTTAATAATTAAAGGCGAACCTTTATTAATAACTCCACTTAAAACAACATCTCCTTCTTTAACTCTTTTAGGAACAGGCTCACCAGTTAAAGAAGAAGTATCTAAAAAAGATTCTCCTTTATAAACATTTCCATCTAGTGGAATTCTTTCTCCATTTTTTACAATAATTAAATCATCAACATTTACATCATACGGATCAACATTTTTTTCTATTCCATCAATATATAAAGTTGCTTTATCTGATCTAATATCTAAAACTTCTTTAATAGATTTTCTAGATTTATTTACGGCATAATCTTCAAATTTTTCACCGATTTGGAAAAATAAAACAACCGCTAAACCTTCAACGTATTCTCCAACAATAAAAGCAACAATAGAAGCAATTAAAGTTAGGGTTATTTCATCAAAAAATCTTTTTTTCTTAAAATTTTTAAAAGTTTTAATTAAAAAATCATATATTAATAATAAATAAGCAAGAAGTGATAATGGTAAGATAATTAATGTTTTAACATCACTAATCCATAATTTATTATCTCCAATACTAAAAGATAATATTAACATTGGAATAGTTATAATAATTCCAAAGATAATTGCAAAAATGTCATATTTTTCTTTTTTCGACATATATATCACCTTCTTTTTTAACTAATATATAAAATTTATTTAATTCTTTTTAAAGTTAATCCGTCTTCAAAATTTTTAGCGATTGTGAAAATTTGATTTTCACAATCGCTAGATAAATCAACAATAAGTTTTAAAGTCATAAAATTAACTATAGCTTTATTAACTCCGTTAATTTTCTTTATTTTTTCTTCAAATTCTCTTGCACAATTAGCACAATCTAATCCTTTAATAATATAAATTCTTTCCATAAATTAATTTATCTCCCCTCTTTTAAATGAATTTGAGCTGTTTCTATAATTGTAGAAATATGTAAATCATCAAGTTCATAAATAACATTTTTACCGACCTTTCGATAATTTACTAATTTATTATCTTTTAATACTTTTAGTTGATGAGATATTGCACTTTTTGTCATTCCTAATAGGGAACATAATTCAGTAACAGTCATTTCGTTTCGATCTAATGCCCAAAGTATTTTTAATCTAGTTGAATCGCCAAGAACTTTAAAAAAATCAGATAAATCATAAATTTCTTCATCTTTAATTTTTCTAGTTAATCGATTAATTGGGGTTAATTTTTCTTCCATTAGTGATTCCTCCAAAACTTACAACAATATAATAGTTGAACAACTATTCAACTGTCAAGTTATAAATGTATATTGCTTGAAAATAATTTGTTAATGGATTAAATTCAAAATTAGTTAATTCTTAAATTTTTAAAAATTGACGTACTTGTTTTCAAGATTTTCCTATATATAATAAGGATATTATGGAAAATTTAATTGTTTATAAAAGTGATACTGGTTTTACTAAAAAATATGTTGATTCTTTAGAAAGAAGATTACCAGAATCAAAAGTAGTTGATATTAAAAAATTTAAGGTAAAAATGACAAAGGATGTTGATTTTATATTTTTTGGAGGGCCATTAAGAAATAGCAAAATACTTGGTTTAGATAAATTTTTAAAACATTACGAAAAGTTTAAAGATAAAAATATATTCATTTTTTGTACAGGAATTGAACCTATTACTGATGAAAAGAAAGATATAGTTATAACTTCTAATGGATTAAATTATTATCATGTTAGACTCTATCTTCTTCCAGGAGGTATGGATTATTCAAAAATGAGCAAAATCATGCAAAAAATGATGAAAATTGGTTTAGAAGCTGCAGCTAAAAAACAAAATTTACCTTTAGATCAAATAAGCGCAAGATTAACTACACCAATGGATTTAACAGATGTTTCTAAACTTGACAAAATGTTAGATGTTTATCATCGTTTAAAAATTAATAAAAATAATAAATAAGTATTTTAAAATTAAAAGAGCTATTTATTCTTAAATAGAGAAGTTATGGAAAAAGAATATAGTGTTAAAAATATGCACTGTGCAGCATGTAAGATAAATGTAGAAAATGCTGCTAAAAAGGTTGATGGAGTTACTTCTTGCGAAGTAAATTTAATGACTAATAGTGCAAAAATATCTTTTGATGAAAAAAAGATTGATAAAGAAAAGTTAAAAAAAGCTATTAAGGATGCTGGATATGAATTAGTTGATGATTTTGATGAAGAAAGCGTCTATGAAAATAAAAAAGATTATAGAAGATTAATTAAAATAATTATTGGGTTTATTCTTCTTATTCCGCTTTTATTTTTTGGAATGGGAGGAATGTATAGTGATATATTCCCTGAAATAATAAAAGAAAGTCCTTTTATTATTTCAAATGTTGTTCAATATGTAATAACTATTATTATTGTAATAATGTTTTTTGATTATTATAAAAGTGGATTCTTATCTATTATAAAACTATCTTTTAATATGGATTCTCTCGTATTTTTAGGTAGTTTCTTCTCATTTGTATATTCAATTTATTTAACAATTAACGTTATCGTTAACCCAGGAATTTACCCTTTCTCCCATTTCCATTTATATTTAGATAGTGCCGCAATGGTTTTAGTTGTTGTTTCTTTGGGTAAATATATTGAAGATTTATCTAAAAATAAGGCAAAATCAACAATTCGCGCTCTTTTAGCATTACGTCCTAAAACAGCCCATGTCTTAGTTAATAATGAAATTGTAGATACACCAACTAAACTCGTTAAATTAAATGATGTTTTAATAGTTAAACCAGGTGAAACTATTCCTTGCGATGGAGTTGTTCTAAGCGGAAAAAGTAGTGTTGATGAATCAATTATTAGTGGAGAATCTTTACCTGTATTTAAAAAAGAAGATGATAATGTTGTTGGTGGAAGTGTCAATAAAGAATCATCTTTAAAAATATTAGTCAATAAAGATAAAAAAGATAATTTATTAAATAAAATTGCTTCTTTAGTTAGCGAAGCAAGTAATATGAAAACACCTTTAACAAAAAAGGTTGATAAAGTTGCTAAAATATTTGTTCCTTTAGTCATGATTTTAGCGGTCATTGTCTTTATTGTTTGGATTACTTTAGGTTATACAATTGGTAATGAAAATGGCGTTATTATTACTTCTTCACATTTTATCAATGGATTTGATGAAGCATTTACCTTTGCAGTTGGCGTATTAGTTATTTCTTGTCCATGTGCTTTAGGTCTTGCCACCCCTATTTCTTTACTTGTTGGATCATCGGTTTTTAGTAAAAATTTTGTATTAGTTCAAAAAAGTGAAGGAATTGAAAAAGTAAAAGATATTGATTGTTTGGTTTTAGATAAAACTAACACTATTACAGAAGGCGAACTTACAGTTTCATATACCAATTTTAAGAAAGAATTATCTGATGAATTAAAATCTAAAATTTATACAATGGAATCTTATAGTGAACATCCTATTGCTAAAGCTATAACTTCCTATTTAAAAAATGATGTAAATACTTTAAACGATAAATTCATGATGAACGAAACTTTACCAGGAGCTGGAATTAAAGCAACTTTTAAAGATGAAGTTATTTATATAACAAATTTAACATATGCAAAAGATATCGTTTCCTTAGATGAAAATATCTTAAAAGAAGTAGATGATCGTTCATATAAAGGAGAAATTCCTATTTGCGTTTATAATAAAAATGGCGATATTTACGGCTTTTATTATTTAAAAGATAAACTTAAAGCTGAAAGTAAAGAATTTATCAAAGAAGCTAAAAAGAGATTTAAAAAGATTGTTTTATTAACTGGTGATAATAAAAACATTGCTTCATATATTGCTAAAGAAGTTGGAATTGATGAAGTTATTAGTGAAGTTAAACCAACTGAAAAAGATAAGGAAATTATTAGACTTCAAAATGAAGGCTATAAAGTTATGATGGTTGGTGATGGAGTTAATGATTCTATCGCTTTAACTAGAAGTGATGTTGGTGTAACGGTTGCAAAAGGTAGTGATATTGCTTTAGCTAGTGCTGAATTTATCTTAATGAGATCTTCTTTAACCGATATATTTAAAATCTTAAATATATCAAAAAGGATTAGAAATAATATCTCATTTAACCTTTTCTGGGCATTTATTTATAATGTTATCTTCATTCCAGTAGCAGCAGGTGTCTTTGCTAAACTTGGTTTTGTTCTAGAACCAATGTATTGTTCGATGTTAATGGCTTTATCTAGCGTCACTGTTTGTTTAAATGCTTTAACATTATTTATTAAAAGAAACTAATTAAATAATTATAAAAATTAGAGAAGATGTTTATTTTTAACTTAAAGTTAATTATAACCTCTTCTTTTTTTTATATTCTTTTATTCTCATTAATGTATCTTTAAATTAAGAAGTAGTTTATAATTATTAAGCAAGAAAAAGAGATACGAGGTTAAACTAAATGAAAATATTAATCACAGGTGGATTAGGATTTATAGGTGTAAATTTCACTAAATTCTTTTTAGGCAAATATAAAAACGATAAGTTAGTTATTATCGATAAATTAACTTATGCTGCTAATAAAAAAATGCTTGAAGAATTCAAGAATTTTTCTGCTTTCACATTTTTTAAAGGTGATATTGCTGATTTTTCTTTTTTAGAAAGAGTTTTTAGAAAAGAAAAATTTGATTATGTAGTAAATTTTGCGGCTGAAACAAGTGTTGATAAATCTTTTATGGATGAAACAACATTTTTTAAAACAAACGTTTTAGGAACAATAAATTTAGCTACTTTATGTTTAAAATATAATGTAAAAAGATTACATCAAGTTTCAACTGATGAAGTTTACGGGGATTTAGATTTAAATGATAATCATCAATTTAAAGAAACTGATCCATTAAATCCAAAAAATCCTTATGCTTTGAGTAAAGTTCAAGCAGAAGAATTTTTAATAATGTATCATAAAGTTCATGGCTTAGATGTAACAATTTCTAGATCAACTAATAATTTTGGCAAATATCAAGCAAGCGATAAACTTATTCCACTTGTTATTAATAGAGCATTAAATAATATGGAAATACCTGTTTTCGGTAATGGAAAACATGTCAGAGATTGGATTTATGTTTTAGATCATTGTAAAGCAATTGATTTAATTTTAAAAAACGGAAAAAGTGGAGAAGTTTATAATGTTTCTTCTCATGAGCCTCATCAAAATATCGAATTAGTAAAATTTATTTTACAAAAGATGAGAAAAAAAGAATCATTAATAAAATTTGTTGAAGACCGCAAAATTCATGACCGTAAATATTCTGTTGATACAACTAAAATTGAAAAAGAACTTGGATATCGTCATGACTATGATTTTGAATATGCAATAGATATAACTATTGATTATTATCGAGGAAGATAGATTTCACGTGGAAAATAAAGATGGTATTAAAATAATAAGCAACAACCGTAAGGCTCACTTTAATTATTTTTTAAGTGATTTTTTAGAAAGCGGAATTGAACTTAAAGGAAGTGAAATTAAATCGATAAGAAACAATAAAGTTAATATTGATGATGCTTACGTAATTATTAGAAATAATGAAGCTTTTGTTATAAATATGAATATTGCTATTTATGAAAAAAGCAGCGTTTTTAATCACGATCCTTTAAGAAGTAGAAGATTACTTTTGCATAAAAAAGAAATAATAAAACTTAAAAATCGTATCGAAAGAGATGGTTATACAATAGTTCCAACAAAAGTCTATTTAAAAAAAGGTAAATGTAAAGTTGAAATAGCCCTAGCTAAAGGTAAAAAACTTTACGATAAAAGGGAAACTATTAAAAAAAGAGATATTGATAGAAATATAGCAAAAGCATTAAAAAGATAGATAAATATGAGAAAAATGACAGTTTTATATAAAATAGCTTTTAGCGCTTTATTTATTGCACTAGGTATAATTTTATCTAGATTTTTCTCATTGCCTTATCTTTTTGGGTTACCATTTTTAAAAATCTCATTCTCAATGAGCGTTATCTTTTTTGCAACTTTCTATTTAGGACCTTTATATGGTACTATTGTATCTTTTTCTGTTGATTTTTTTGGAGCATTACTTTTTCCACAAGGTGGTCCGTATGATTTTTTATTCTCCATTCCTGCGATAATACAAGGATTTATTCCTTATTATGCTTATAAAATATTAGAAAAAATTAAAGTCGATAGAAAATATCCGATAATTTTAGGAATTATTCTTCTTTTACTTGATGTATTTGTTTTAGTATTTGTTTTAACTCATGATACTTTCTCATATACTACAACTTCAAAAGTTTATGAATTTACTCCTACATTAAAAGTTGTTATTCCTTTGGTTTTCTTTGTTTTATCGATTATTTTTTATATAGGAATTATTCTTTTTAAAAGAAAATATAGAGACCGTAAAATTAACAAATATTACAATTTATATTTAATCGCTGCTTCAATGTTTATTACCTATTTTTTCTTCAAAATTCCAGTTTCATCATTAATTTTTGTTTATAGATTGAATTATTCATTTGAAATTATTTATGGAGTTAGAGGATTAACAGGTTTCTTAACTGCTTTTGTTCATTATATTATTGTTATAGTTGCTTTAAATGTTTCCTTAAAAAGCGGAGTTAAAGGGGCACTTTTACCTAAAGATTTAATTTTTGATAATACAAAAGAAGAAGTTATCGAAGGAGAAAAAAAGTAATGTTAGAAAATGAAAAACCACATTTAGAAGAAGAAAACGAAGAAAAAGATTCAAAAAATAAGAAAAATAAAAAAGGATTAATTATTTTCATAATCATCCTTGTTGTAATAGTCATAGCTTTAATTGTTGGAATTGCAGTTATAAATGGATTAAATCCTTCATCTAATGGAGGAAATGATTGTGGAAGTGGAACTTGTCCTATAAATTGCGATTTAATAAATTTTCTTTTTTAATTTTATAAATCTTAAGAGCGTTTAAATACATTAATTTGTCATAATCGCTCTTTTTTAATTTATAAAAATTATTAAGATATTTTTGATAAATATCTTCTTTCAATGTGTCTTTTCCATCAATTGGAGTATCGCTTCCAAAGCAAATTTTACCAATCAAATTATCTTTAACTATATTTTTTAATAATGAAGGATCAACCCAAGCAGTATCACCATATAAATTAGGTGTTTCTTTAATTACTTTTAAAGAATGAAGATGATCACTTCCAAGCTCGAGATGGGCAGCAATAAAAGTTAAATCTTTATTATTTAAAGCTAATTTTTTCACACTATCTATATAAGAATATTCATCTAAAGCTGTATGAATTAATATAGGAAGGTTATATTTTCTTGCTAAAACTAAATAAGGATTAATTCTTTTTGAAGTAATTAGTTTTCTAGATAAAAATGGATGAAATTTTAATCCATAAATTATTTCTCGGTTCTCTATAATGAATTTTTCTAAAAACGCTAAATCAATTTTAGTTTTACCAAAGGGAATCCAAATTAACATGCCCATTCCTTTAAATCTAGAAACAAAATTTCTTAAATAGATTAATGATTTCTCAAAAGAAAGATGCTCATTCTTTTTATAATTATATTCACTATTATCGTAAGAAATTAAAATAAATGATAAATCATAATTGTTGAACGAATAAAGAAGATTATTTTCACATTCTTTTAAAGAATTCCACCATCCAAGATGAGTATGTGTATCAATTAAAAAGGTAGGTTTAATCATTAATATAATTATAGTCTTATTTTTTAAAAATTATGAATATTTGTGAATTTTTAATTAAAACAGAAAAAAGATATATTTTAAATAATTTATTTAGGTATCTACCTTTCATAACTTCTTTTTAAGAAAATAAAACTATTATATAATAGTTAAAGTAATTATAAATAATTACTTTTTGAAAATGGAAAAATCTAAGATTATTAAATATAGTTGTTTTGGAGCAGGAATATTTTTTATACTTGCAGGATTATTATTAATTTTAATCCCTTCTTTTACTTTACCTAACTATTCAATGTATAAAAATGGGGCAGTTGTTTCAAATGATTATTCTTTAGCAACAAGTGAAGAAGAATATTTAAAAACTATTTACTCTTCGTTAAATGCTGATGAAGAAAGTTATTTCTTATTAACAAATGAATTAGATGATATAGAAAAAGAAAAAATATCTTCAAAAATTAATATTTCTTCAATATACGATACAAATTTTAATGAAAATGGTAAAAATATTTCAGTAAATATTTCTTTAGCTTTTGAATATAGTGAAGAATTTATTGAAAATTTAAACTCTGGAACAGAAAAAATTTCTGCTTATCCTAGTATTTATCTCTTACTTGAAACAAATGAAAAAGAAATAAAATCTTCTTCTTTAAATTTATTACCTTTAGCAGATTCTTTAAGATTTGAGGAATTTAAGGTAGATACTTTTAATAAAAATAGCTTAACTGATGGCTATATTAATGTTATTAGTGAAGGAAAATTAGAAACTTTAACTAATGCAGGCGAAACAAAAACTTATGATTTTTCAATTTCAAGAATTGATCTTGAATTTTTTGCTGAATAAATATTATTAAAGGAATTAGAAATTATGAAAAATATTGTAGATTTATTTAAAGAATTAATTAGTTTTGACACAATGAGTGATGAATCTTCTTCGACTTATCCTTCAAGTGCAAGTGAATTAGAATTTGCTTCAAAACTTGTTGATATTTTAAAAGAAGAAGGGGTTGAAGATGCTTTTCGTGATGAATTTGGATTAGTTTATGGACATGTTAACAATAACAAAGAAAAAACTATTGGTTTAATTGCCCATATGGATACATCTCCTGCATTAAAGGGAGGAATTAAAAATCCTAGGATAATTGAAAAATACGATGGTTCTCCTATTAAATTAAATGAAAAATATACGATGGATTCAGAAGAATTTCCATTCTTAAATGAAATTAAAGGCGATGATATTATCGTAACTGATGGCGAACATCTTTTAGGAGGTGATGATAAAGCAGGAATAGCTATTATCCTCACATTCCTTTCTTATTATTTAAAGCATAAAGATGAATTTAACTTTAATTTAGCAATATCTTTTACTCCTGATGAAGAAATTGGCAAAGGCGCTCTTCATTTTGATGTTAAAAAAATGAATGCCGATGTTGCTTTTACCCTTGATGGCGGAACAATTTATGAAGCAAGTTATGAGAATTTTAATGCTTCAAGTGCATCAATAAAAATTTATGGAGTTGGTGTCCATCCAGGAAGTGCAAAAAATATCATGGTAAATGCTATCTATTTAGGAACAAAACTTGTTAATCTTTTACCAAGCGAAATGGTTCCTGAAAAAACAGAAGGTAGAGAAGGGTTTATTCATCTTATAGATATGAAAGGAGATGTTGAAGAAGCTCATCTTTCTTTTATTTTAAGAGACCACGATAAAGATTTATTAGAAGAAAAGAAAAATATCTTAAAAAAAGCTATTGATACAATTAAAGAAGAATATCCAAAAGCTAAATTTGAGTTAGAAATTCATGATGAATATCGTAATATGTTTGATTATTTTAAAGAAGATATGAGTGCGATTAATTTAATTAACAAAGCTTATATCGCTTCAAAAATAAAAATTGCTTATGATCCTATTAGAGGTGGAACTGATGGAGCAACAATTACTTATTTAGGATTACCTTGTCCTAATTTAGGTGTTGGTGATTTTTCACCTCATGGTCGATTTGAAGTTGTTTCCATTACTCAAATGAATAAAATGGTTGAAATTTTAAAAGAATTATTTAAATAAAATGAAGAAAAAAGAAGAAAAAGAAAACATAGTTAATGAACTTAATGAAACTACAATTAACGATGAATCTATAAAAAATGTCATAAATGCTAAAAATATTTTGATGGCTAAATCTCATTGTGACAATGCTTTTAGTTTGCTTGCTAATGGTAAAAAAGAAGAAGCTAAAAAAGAAATCGAAATAGCTTACGAGCTTGATGAAAATAATGCCTATGTTTATTTAGCAAAACTTTATATTAAATTTAATATAAAAAATTATGCTGATTTAGAGAAAAAAGCTAGCAATAGTATCATTTCTTCATCTTTTTTTAAAGCAGCATATGAACTTGGCGATAAAAAATTAAAAGATGAATTAAATCAAATTAGTGAAGAAGTCGAATATAAGGAATTAGAATTAAACTTAGATAATGCTGATGTCGAACAACTTTTAAAACATCTAAGAATTCAAAAAAGTAAAGAAGTTGATTATACATACACAATTTCTTTAATTTTAGGTATTTTATATCGTTCTTTTAGATACATTGATACAGATTATATTGATGAAAATCTTTCAAAAGATAATTTTGTTCCAATTTTGGCTAAAATGGAATCTTCCTTCCAATATTATATGGATATTCTTTATCATTTTGACGATATTTCTGATATTAAAGATATTATTGCTCAATGTGTTAAAGATCATAAAGCTGTTTTATCTTATCTTTTAATTATTTTTAAAAAGATTATTGATAATACAAATGACCAAGATAAATTATTAGAAATAAAAGAATTTTTAGAATCAACATACGTTAATCATGAAGCTGATGATTTATTAGAGGAAATTAGACCAAAAATTAAAAAAGAGTTAAAAATGTCTAAAAAAGGCTTAACTATCGCTCTTTCTTCATTAGCTGTTTCGCTTATTTGTATTTTTGTCGGAGTTGGAGTTGGTGCAAGTGTTAACGATGCTCCTATCACATTAAATGGTGTTACATATGCTAAAAATGATAGAAGTGGATTCACAATTATCGGTTATGATTTCGATAGCAATATAGTTACATTTGAAAATGAGATTGATGGAATGCCTGTAAATATGATTGATAGCGATGTTTTTTATGATTCATCAATTCAACAAGTTATAAATTTCCCTAAATATATAACAGAAATTCCTGCTTCAACATTTGAAAGTTGTGATTTTTTAACTTCTTTTAGTTTTTCAGAAGATAGTGTCTTGTCTAGAATTGGAGAAAATGCTTTTAAAAATTGTACAACTTTAGAAACGTTAGAAATTCCTCAATTTGTTTCTACAATTGGAAGTGATGCATTTTTAAATACACCAAATTTAATTTATTTAACTAAATTAACTAATGTTGATTTTGACGAGGAAGATTTAGGATTAACTCCAAGGCTTTTAACTATTGCTGATAGTGATTATCAACTTACTTATTACAGTTGGGATAATATTACATTGCCAATTTCTAAGGAAGAAGATTTTGATTTTACCGGCTATCAAATTAATGGTGATCCTACCGATTTTAAAAATGTTGATGCCGATAATGAAGGGGTAACTTTCTCTTGTTCAGGATATTTTTCAATTGAAGCAAGTCCAATTTTCCTTTCTGCTTTAGTTATAACTGATCAATATGGAGTTACATATCAAACCGATGAAAATCGTGAATTTTATACAATAGTTGATTATGATCCAACGCCTACTTATTCAAATAGAATTACACTTGCTTATATTTTAAACGGAATTCCTGTAACTCAAATTTCATCTACAGCTTTCCAAAATAACAGAAGTATCGTACAAGTTAATAATTTTCCTCATTTTATTAAGGAAATTCCTGAAAATTGTTTTAAAGGTTGTGTTTCCTTGGAAAGTTTTATTTTCTCAGACACTCCTAGTGAACTCGAAATAATTGGAAATAATGCTTTCGATGGTTGTTCATCACTTACTTCCTTTACCCTTCCTAGAAGTGTAAAAACTATTGGCGATAATGCTTTTGCTAATACTGAAAATTTAGTTGAATTCTATAATACCTATGATTTTGGAGAAAATGGACAGGAAGCTCAAAGAATAGGTTTTGAAGAACGACCATATACAATTACTTATGAAAATGGAACAACAATAAGTGGAATTTATTATAACTGTGAAGATTTATTGAATATTGAAATTATACCTCGTGAAAATTATCGTGCTGTAATTATAAATAATATGAATGAAGATGAACCTATTATTTGTAATGTTGATAGTTCGTTCTATCGCTATAATGTTCAAGGTCATTCATCTTTAAATTTAAGTTTATATTATGAAAGATATTATGATCCTTCTTTATATCGAGTTGAACTTGATGACAATCAAATTGGGGAAATTGTTCTTGAAGGTAATCAAATTAGCGTTCCTTTACATTATATATTCCGAGATAATGCAGGTAATTTGATTTCGAATCATGAATATAATGTTGAATTTGTTGCAACTGACTCTTCTTCACAAATTGATGCAAGAGTTGAAAATAATAATTTAATTATTACTCGACATGAAAATTCTTCCGAAAGACAACAATTTATCATTATGGAAGTAAGAATAAGAGGAAAATATTCGAATGAAATCATGCTTTCCTCAACAGCTGAATTTGTTAATGTTTTATTAAGATAAATGAGAAAGGGGTATTAAATATATGAGAAAATGTCCAAATTGTGGGAAAGAAAATAATGATAATGCGAAATTTTGTATTGAATGTGGCGCTTCTTTAAGTGATCACAATCTTAGATGTCCACGTTGTAATGCTGTTACCAATGCTAACTCTAAAATTTGTCCAAAATGTGGATATCGTTTTACAAGCGTTAGTAATTGCGAAACTCAATCAATTAATACAATTGATATTGATGTAATTGATGAAGAAGAATATTTAAAAGAACAAAAAGAAATTAAACAAAGAGTTTTTAATTCGAAAATTAGAAGATTAAATGAAGATGAATATAAAAATATAAAAAAGACTAAAATTAAAGAATTTAGTGAAGATTTTGCATCTTCAAAAAGTAAAATTAGTGCTGAAAAAATGTTAAAGGTTGAAAAAATATTCCATTTAAGTTCATTTATTTTCTCTGCTTTAATTCTTTTACTTGGTTCGATTTTCTCATTTTTACCTTTAGTTGTTTCTAATGATGGAAATGCTCTTGTTTATCCTTATACATTTTTAATTGATAATTGGACAGCTGTAGTAGAAGGTTTTTCTTATGGATATTTTGCTAATGGAGTAGCTCATGGACTTGCTCCAGTATTACAATTTATCTTTGTTTTAGGTTTTATGGTTGTTTCAATAACTTTCTTCTTAATTGTATTAATTCAAGGATTAAATAAACTTTCAAGACACGATTTAAAAAATAATTATTATGTTTTAGTTTTAATAGATTTATTAATTGCTTTTGCTTCGATGATTTCTATTTCGCTTGATAATAGTGTTTTAATGTATTCTCCTACAATTTTAGTATTTATAATAATTTCACTTGTTTATTTACTTTTAGTTGGTGGGTATTATATTTTTAAAGCTTCAGTTGTTAAAGAAACTACTTTAATTATTAGAAGAATTTCTTTAATTGTTTCATCATTTTTAAGTATTGGTGCGTTAGTTTTACTTTCATATCGTTTTTTAATTACATCTACTTATAATGAAACAATTCATGAATATTTAAATGATTTATTAATTTCTTTTTCAGATTCTAATAATGGCTTAAGTTTCTATTTAGGTTTTGTTGGTTATTTTATTTATATTTTATGTGCAATATTTATTTCTTTATCAACACTTTATTCATTTAGAATGGTTAGAAAATATAATACATACCGTTTAAACAATCTTATTTTTACTATTTTTGGATTTGTTTTATCAGTATTAATTTTAGTTTTATTTACTCTTTCAACATATTATTCTAATCTTAACGACCAATTTAGTATTAATTTTTATCCTTTACTCGTTGTTATTTTAGAAGGTATTGCATTGCTTATATCTTTAATATCTTTTATTCTTTTAAAAGATGAAAGAATAAAAGATAAAGATTTTGATAAATTAACATTATCAAAAGAAGAAAAATAAGGTATTTAATATGAATAGTGCTAGAAAAGATATTATTTCCTGGGATGAATATTTCATGGGAATTGCCCTATTAAGTAAAAAAAGAAGTAAAGATCCTTCAACCCAAGTAGGAGCATGTATTGTTGATGATGATAAAAAGGTTATTTCCATTGGATATAATGGAATGCCAAAAGGATTAAATGAAGATAAATTATCATGGAATAAAAATGAAGATTTAGATAGTAAATATCTTTATGTATGTCATGCTGAATTTAATGCTATTTTAAATACTAAAAATAATATGTCTTTAAAAGGATGTACATTATATGTAACACTTTTTCCATGTAATGAATGTGCTAAAGCAATTATTCAAGTAGGTATAAAGAAAATTATTTATTTAGAAGATAAATATCATGATTCGCTTGAAACAAGAGCTAGTCGTAAATTATTTGATTTAGCAAATGTTAAATATGAAGCTTATAAAGGAAGATATAAAGAACTAGAATTTATTGAATAAATTTAAAAATGCGTATTATCTTATTTTCACGTGAAAACTATTATTACATTTAATATAAATTTTCATAAAAAATAAAATAATTAATAATAATTTAAAGAATATTTAGTTATTTAGTACTATTAAATTTACTAATTTAGTTGAAATTACTACTAAATAAAGTAATAATTATTATCTAATTAATTAAGTAATTAATTAGATTTTATTATGGAAAAAATTATTGAGGTTAAAAATTTAACATTTGGATATGAAAAATATAAAAAGATACTCGATGATGTATCTTTTTATATTAATAAGGGCGAATATGTAACTCTTATTGGTCATAATGGCAGTGGTAAATCAACACTAGCTAAACTTTTATCATACATTTTAGAACCTCAAAAAGGTAAGATTTATATCGAAAATGAAGAATTAAATGAAAAAACTATTAAAAATATCCGAAATAAGATAGGAATAGTTTTTCAAAATCCAGATAATCAATTTATCGGTTCAACTGTTGAAGATGATATTGCTTTTGGTCTAGAAAATAGAAATATTGAACAAAAGAAAATGAAAGAAATTGTAAAAGAGTATTCTAAAAAAGTTGGAATGGATAAATTTTTGGCTAAAGAACCAGAAGAATTAAGTGGTGGTCAAAAACAAAGAGTCGCCATCGCTGGTATTTTAGCTTTAAATTTAAAAATTATGATATTTGATGAAGCAACTTCAATGCTTGATCCTGAAGGAGTTGAAGAAATTAGAAATTTAATTTTAAAAATGAAAAAAGAAAATCCTGAATTGACTGTAATTTCTATAACTCACGATATTGAAGAAGCTTATTTAAGCGATAGAGTAATTATTTTAAATGAAGGAAAAGTTTTTAAAAACGATATTCCTTCTAATGTTTTTTCAAATGAAGAAGAAATGAAGAAAATAAATTTAGATATTCCTTTTGTTTTAAAACTTAAAAATAGATTAAAAGAAAAAGGAATAGTAGTTGATGAAAATATTAAAACTATCGAGGAATTAGCAAGATTTATATGTCGTTAATAAATTTTAATAACATATCTTTTATATATAACAAAAAAGATCCTAATCATTATGATGCCTTAAAAGAGGTAAGTTTTAATATTGAAAAAGGTGATTTTATCGCTCTTGTTGGTCATACAGGTAGTGGAAAATCTACCTTAGTTCAAACTTTAAATGGTTTATTACTTCCAACAAGTGGTTATACAAAAGTTTTAGATTATTATGTAACAGCTGATAAAGAAATCATTAAAAAATTAAAAAAAGAAAAGGGTTTTAAAAGAAAAGATTTTAAAAAATTCTCAGCTTTAAGAAAAGAAGTTGGAATGGTTTTCCAATTCCCAGAATATCAACTTTTTAGCGACACGGTTTTAAAAGACGTTATGTTTGGACCTTTAAATTTTGGGATGAATGAAAAAGAGGCAGAAGAAAAGGCAATTGAAGCTTTAACTGAAGTTGGAATTGATAGTTCTTATTATGAAAAAAGTCCTTTTGAAATTAGTGGTGGAGAAAAAAGAAGAGTCGCGATTGCTGGAATTATTGCTTCATCTCCTTCAATTTTAGTTCTGGATGAACCAACAGTTGGTCTTGATCCTAATGGAAAAAAGGAAATTTTAGATTTAATTAAAAAAATACATGAAAAAGGAACAACAATCATTATCGTTACCCATGATATGGACGTTGTAATGGAATATGCTTCAAAAGTTGTTGTTTTAAAAGACTCTCGTTTTATTAAAATGGTAACTCCAAGTGAGTTATTTAATTCTAAAGATTTAAGCAATTACTCATTAGAAATACCTTCTTTTTATAAATTTAAGAGATATTTAGATGAATTTGGTTTTAAAAAGGATATTTCTAATGCTAATACTATCGATGAATTAGTCGATGTTATAGGAGATAATTATGGCAAATAGCAATATTTTAGGTAAATATTCTCCATATAATACGATTATTCATCGTCTTGACCCTCGTTTTAAACTTTTTAGTTTAATTTTATTGATGGTAGTTACTTTTTTACCTTATGGAAATTATACTAATCGTTTTATCGTTTTAGGGTTTTTAACAATAATCATCGCTTTAATTATGATTATTGGAAGAGTTTCATTTAAATCCTTCTTTAAAAGTCTTTCTTCAATGTGGGTCATGTTTATTTTTCTTCTCATTTTTATGTTTTTCTTGCCAAATGAAGGAAAATATTTGATTCATCAATTTGAAAATGGATATGCTCTTTATTATGATGGGCTTTTAAATGTTGGCCATGTTATTTTAAGACTTATTTTGATGGTTGCATTAACAATTATTTTAACATCGACCACTTTACCAATGGATATTACATACGCTCTCGAATGGTATTTAACACCATTAAGAGTAGTTAAATTTCCTACACAAATCGTATCTTTAACTATTTCTTTGGCTTTAAGATTTATTCCTACTCTTTTAAATGAATCTAACCGAATAATGAATGCTCAAAAAAGTAGAGGTGTCGATTATAATCGTGGTTTTTTAATGAGTAAAATTAGATCAATAACAACACTTATCATCCCTCTTTTAGTCAGTTGTTTTTCAAGGAGTGATGAATTAGCTATCGCAATGGAAGCTAGAGGATATGATCCATATAAAAAAAGAAGTCACTATAAAACTCTACATTTTACCTATCGCGATTTACTAGCAATTATTTTTATACTTTTAGTAGCAGGTATAATGATAACTGCATCTTGTTTTGCCTCTTATGTTCCAGGTTTTGATGATTTCTTAAATTCAATTTTTAATATTCCAACAATTTAGCGATTTTTAATCGTTTTTAAGGGGTTTTCAAAAAAGTCCCTTGGAAAATTTGCAAAATTATGAAAAACTCGCTTGGTTTTTTGCAAATTATAGAAAAAGTCGCTCAAAAAAATCGAAAAATGTTTTGCGATAGATTCTAAATATGATTTTAAACAAAGTAAAAATTGAAAATTTCTCTTAATTTCATTCTATTGGAACATTGTAATAAAAACATCATTGTAGATTTTTAAAAATAAATTTAAGATATTGAAAATATGCATACAAAAAACGAAGAAACAAAAAGAAAAATAGAAGATATTCAAAAGAATTTAGGTAATTTTAACTATAAAATAGTTTTTTCTTATGATGGAACATCTTTTTTTGGATATCAAAAACAAAAAGAAGAAAGAAGTGTTCAAGAAGAAATCGAAAAAGTATTAAATATTTTATTGAATAATAAGAATGAAACTAAAATTTTTAGTAGTGGAAGAACTGATAAAGGAGTTCATGCACTTAATCAAGTAGCAAACTTTTTTACTATTAAAAAAATAGATGATTTAAATCTTTTTAAATATAAAATGAATAAACTTTTACCTCCTGACATTTATATAAAGAAAATAAATAAAGTACCTTTATCTTTTTCATCACGTTTTCCATCATTAAAAAAAGAATATTTTTATTTAATAAACATAAAAGAATATGATCCATTGAAAAGAAATTATGAATTATATTATTCAAGAGATATTGATATAAATAAGCTTAAAGATATTTCTAAACTTTTTATAGGTAAACATAACTTTATTAATTTTACATCTAAAAAAGAAGATGAAGATAATTTTATAAGAACAATTTTTGATATTAAAATATCAAAAATTAATAATAAATATATAAAAATAACATTTATTGGTGATGGATTTATGCGTTATGAAATAAGAAAAATTATTGGTACTTTTTTAGCGTATAATGAAAATAAATTAACTAAAGAAGAAATAATAAATTATTTAAATAATAATTTTAAAGAAAGAAAAATAATCAATTATCAAGTTGAAGCTAAAGGATTATATCTTTTTAAAGTATTTTATAAATAATTCGCGTTAATTAAATTTACTATTTATTTTTTAAAAATCTATTTTATAATAAAAATATAAATTACTTAACATTTTAAAAAAATAGGCCAAAAAACTATGAAAGTAGTGTATTTTGGTTCATTTTTTGGTAAATAAGTGTGAAAAATTGTAAAAGTAAGCCTAAAATCTTTAATTATTTATCAATTTAATTATAATAAAAGTAAGAAAAGGGATTATTTTATGAATTAAAAAGAATAATAATTTATTAATTTAATTATCTAATTATCTTTTTAAACTAAATAACATTATCTATCTTTTCTTAAAAAAATCGCGTCGTTATAAGTTATTAAAATTAAAGAATTTATGGAAAAGAATGTGGAAAATGAAGTATTAAAAAAAGAAAAAGGAAACAATTTCCCACTATCTATTAATAAATCATATCGACCAAAGGTTTTAGTTCTCGATGAATCTTTAACCTTTCTTTTTATTTATCACTCTTTTTAGAAAATGAATTTAATTTACTTTTAGTTTCTACTCCTTATAAAGCTTTAACAGTTTAAAAAAAGAAATAGAAACCGCTAAAAATAATCCAGCATATCAAAGAATTGATATTGTTTTACTTTCTTTAACATTTTATAAAAACGTAGTAAATGATAAAGATTCTTTTGAAAGAGTAAACATGCTTAAAGAAATCAATAAACTTGTTATTTATGATGAATCATTTGATAAAGAAGGTAATTCTAAATTTGTCGAATTATTCTCAGATGACAATACATTTATCGATTTTATTTATATGTCTAATTATATTAAAGTTATCCTAGATAACTTTAATTATTCTTATTTAGAAAATATTGATTATAAAGATTTTAATGATGAATCTAATTTACATAAAAATATTGAAGCAATATTTACTAAAGAATATTTAGCATTCTTAAACGAACTTAAAATTAGATTAAGATTAAAATTAATCGTTAAAGAAATTATTAAAACTAGTGATTTAGAGATTAATAATGTTAAAAAAAGCGTTAAAGTTAATAATAAGAAAACTAAATTTACACCTATTCAATTTAAAATTCTCTACTTACTAGTTTCTTCTCCAAATCGTGTATTTAGTGCTCATGAAATTTATGATCGTTTATGGAGAGAACCTTCTTTAAGTGAAAGAACATCTGTCCCTCGTCATTTATCAACAATTCGTCACAAAATTAATGTTAATAATAAAGAATATATTAAAACTATCTTTGGAAAAGGATATTATTTCGATCCATTAGGAAGTAAAGAAAATTATGATGAAGTTAAAAATTATGAAAAAGAAGATATAATTGTTAACTTAAATGGTGAAAATAAAAGCTTAAACGAAACATTTAAAGATATTTACGGTGAATTAATTAAAAATAACAAATAAAGCAACATCAAAACTAATGAATAGTTGAAATGTTGTTTTTTTATTGAACAATAATAATTAATTAAACTTAATACATAAACAAAAGTAATAGTATATAATTTTTAAGAATGTTAAAAATGTTAATAAAATTATTATTTTTTTAATTTTTATATTAAATATAGTCAAAAAAGAATTTTAACATATATTTTTATATCGACTTAAAAGTCAATTGGGTTTTAAGTAAAAATAAGGAGAAAATAAAACAATAATTAGAAAAAGAGAGATTATTTTATTACAGAATTTTTAAAAAAATAAAAAAACGCTATTTAGATAAAAATAATAATTTATATTAAATAGTGACAAAACGTTTAAATATTAAAAATATTTTTGAATAATTGTGAAATTAAAATTTGTTACCTTTAGAGCTAAAAAAATGGACAAAATTCACTGTTTTTAATCATTCTTGTGCAAAATTTTCATTTTTTATGGTTATATTTTTATATTCTTTATGTGAATAATTGTGAAAATTACTTATTCACAAATTTTCATAAATAATTATTATATAGTCGTAGAAAATAGAAGACTTTTTATGTTTAAAAGGATGTTTGGAGGCTTTTTTCTATCTATTGTTATTGTTTTATTAACTGTTGCTGCAGGTTTTTGCGCCCATTATTTCTTACTCGCTAATGGGTATGGATGCATTGTCGAAGATATAACGGAAGCACTAGCAAATTTATTTGGAATAATAATCTCTTCTATTATCTAGGTTATTAAAAAGAGCTATTTTGGAAAAAGTGTAACAATTAGTTACAAGAAAAATTCACGCTTTTTCGCTAAAATTATATTAGAAATAATTAGTAAATTATTTTCTTAAAAAACATATTACTTATTTTTCACTAATTTTAACTAAATTTTCTTTTTAACATATGTTCTATCCCTAATAGTTTAGTTAAAGCTAGTTAAAGATAAGTAAATAAATAGCTAATAAAATATTAATTTTTATCATTTTTAACGATGTTTTAATTAATATTGAATACTTATTTAATAAGTAATAAAATTAAAAAGATTTATTTATATATAAATAAATTTTTTTATTGTTAATTTATAAGGAGAAGAGAAGAATATGGGAAGACATTTTGAAGTTAGAGCTGCTTCCATGGCTGCAACTGCAAAAAAGAAAAGTGCAATTTATATGCGTGCCTCAAAAGAAATCTATATGGCCGCTAAAAAGGGTGTTCCTGATCCTAACTCCAATCTTGCTTTAAGAAGTGCAATTGATAAATATAGAAAACAATGTCCAAAAGATGTTATTGATAGAGCAATTAAAAAAGCTCAAGGCGGAGATAATACCTCTTATATTGAAGGAAGATATGAAGCTTTAGGTCCAGCTGGATCACTTTTAATTATCGATACATTAACTGATAATTCAAATAGAGCATTAGTTAATGTTAGAACAATTGTTACAAGAAAAGGTGGACAACTTGGTAGTGTTTCTTATAATTTTGAACATGTTGGATTATTAGATTTTAAATATGAAGGCAGTGAAGATAGTTTAGAAGAAGCATTAATTTTAAATGATGTTGATGTAAAAAGTATCGATAATGATGAAGGAGATGTTGAAGTTATCGCTTCTCCATCAGATTTTGAAAAAGCAAAAGAAGCTTTAAAAACTTTAGGTGTTGAAGAATTCGAAGCTGCAGAAATTACAATGCTTGCTAATGATAAAATTACATTAAGTGGTGAAGAATTAACTAAATTTAAAGATTTACTCGATCAACTTGATGATTGTGAAGACGTTCAAAACGTATATCACAATGTTGATTTAGCTGCTTCTAATTAATTTATTAAAAAAATAAAAAAATAAATATCGCTAGACTCAAGTTTAGCGATATTTTTTATATTAGTAATTAATTTTATTCATAAATTTTAAAAAAATAGCATTCTTGTATTATATAAGGATGTTTAAAGACGAAAAGAAGTCAAAAAATAAAAATTATTAATTTTAAAGAAGGGTTAAAATCCTATTCAATTCTAATTATTTTAATTTTATGTTCGTTAGCTGTTTCAATATATTCACTATTTTTATTTATCGAAAGTAAAAATAATGAATATTCTCTTTTAGGCATTATTGCTTCTTCAATTATTGGTCTTTTAGCAGGTTCAATACAAATTACTTTATTGTTAAAAAGTAAAAGTGATTAAAGATTAAATGATAGAAAAATTACAATTGAAAAAGCTTTTCATTATTCAAACATGTTAAATAAATATAATTATTTAATTAGAGAAATGCTTAAAATTAATGAAAATCTGTTCAATAGTTATGAAGAGCTACTATATTTTTTTCAAAATAATGATTTTTATATAATAAGATTTGGAAGTGTTAATCAATTAATTGATGAATTTTTTACTTTTTTTCAATTATTAGAAGAAATTTTATATCGGAGGGATTTTTCTGGTATCTCCGATAAAAAACAATTTGATAAGATCGTTTATTTCGATGTTGTAAATTTGCTTAATTTAGTTAGAAAATATTATTTTTTTTGATAAGAGTAATTATTTTAAAATGATAGAGAATTTTACTTATGCGGTTATAATTAAATAAAGGAGGTTAACTAAAAAAAATGAGTATTGAAAAAGAAGATATTAAAAAGAGAGGTGAATTAAATAATAAAATTTTAAAAAAGGTGAAAGAAAGTAAAGAATTCGCTGGAAAATATGTTCTTGAACATGGCGGAACAGACGAAGAACCGGTTCCAGTTAGAAGAAACGATTGGTTTTAAATTTTTCATTTTTTTTATGTAACCGCTTTCATATTATTTAATTAATAAATTTTAAAAATAAGATTTTATAAAAATACGATAAATATCGTATTTTTATTTTGTTTTAAAAAGAAAAAGTGTTAAAAGTAAAATTTAATAAAATCTACTTGATTTTATAAAATACTCTCACTATAATTTAGTTCGAAAACGAACTAATTATGGATAAAACAGTCTCTTACTATTTACATTATTTATCACGTTATATTCATAAAAGATTAGAAGAATATGACAAAGAAAACGGAATATCAACTATCGATTGTATGATTGTAGATTTTATATGTCATCGAAAGGATAAAAATTTAGAAACCATACAAAAAGATATTGAGGATGAATTTTATATTGGTAAGGCTGTTACAAGTGATTTACTTTCGTCTTTAGAAAAGAAAGGTTACATTGAAAGAGTTGTTGATCCTAAAGATCAAAGAAAAAAGATTTTACTCGTTACTAAAAAAGGTCATGAATTTAATGATTTTAATTTAGAAAAGGTAAAAAAATTTGATAATCAATTAACTGATAAATTAAAGAAGAAAGATAGAGAAGCTTTATTCAAATTACTCGACGAATTGATTTTAAAAGTTAAGGAGGAAGAACATGACGAAAAGTATTAAACATAAGTTGAGTTTTATTCCAAAATTCAAATATTTATTACATTCCACTCGTGAATATAAAAAATATGCTTATGGATCGATTATTTTTGTTCTTTTAGAAACAGCGTTAGAGTGTGTTATACCTTATATAATGTCACTTTTAATTGAAGTTTTATCTTCATTTATTAATGTTACTGTTACTGATGCTTTAAAAGAACAAGCTTTACATTCTGTTTTAATCTATGCTGCTATTTTATTAGTTTTAGGTGCTTTATCACTTTTTTGTGGCGTTATGTCCGGAAGAATGAGCGCAATTGCAGCGACTGGTTTAACTAAAAATTTAAGAGTTGATATCTTTAAAAAGATTACATCTTATTCTTTTAATAATATCGATAAATTCTCAACTTCTTCATTAATTACAAGACAAACAACAGATATTTGGAACATTCAAATGGCTTACATGCTTTTAATTAGAATTGCAGTCAGAGCTCCATTCATGTTTGTTTTCTCATTTGTAATGGCTTTAGTTGTTGCTACTCCAATTTCTTGGATTTTCTTAATTACTATTCCATTTATCGCAATTATATTAATTTGTTTAATTCCAATTGCTACTAAGTTATTTGTTAAATTATTTAGAAAATACGATGATTTAAATGAATTAACTGAAGAAAATATTCGTGGAATGAGAGTTGTCAAAACTTATGCTCGTGAAGAACAACAAAAAGAAAAATTTGCTCATGAATCTGGTGTTATGGGCAAAGGTTTCCAAAAAGTTGAACAAATTATGAGTGCTGTAAATCCAGCAATGCAAGCAGTTATGTATCTTTCTATGTCCTTAATTCTTTTTATGGGAAGTATGCTTTGTATTGAACTTGGTATTGAATTTGGTCCTGAAAATGCTCCATTTAATGTCGGTTCTTTATCAGCAATGATTACATATTCAGCACAAGTTTTATCATCATTAATGATGGTTGCTATGATTCTTTTTATGATCATTATGGCTGTTCCAGCTATTGAAAGATCATATGAAGTTTTAACTGAAGAACCAACAATTAAAAATCCTGAGAATCCACTTTTTGAAGTTAAAAATGGCGATATTGATTTTGAAAATGTTTCCTTTAAATATAAAGAAGATGCTGAAAAGTATGCTTTAGCTAATATAAATTTACATATTAAGAGTGGTCAAACCGTTGGTATAATCGGTGGAACTGGTTCTTCTAAATCAACCTTAGTTAATCTTCTTTCTAGATTCTATGATGCTAGTGTTGGAGATGTTAAAGTCGGAGGAGAAAATGTTAAAAATTATGATGTAAAAACATTAAGAGATAACGTCGCAATGGTTTTACAAAAGAATGTTTTATTCTCTGGAACTATTAATGATAACCTTAGATGGGGAAATAAAGAGGCAACTCAAGAAGAAATAATTGAAGCGTGTAAAATTGCTCAAGCTGATTCATTTATTGAAACTTTCCCTAAAAAATATGATAGTTGGATTGAACAAGGCGGTGTTAACGTTTCTGGTGGTCAAAGACAAAGACTTTGTATCGCTAGAGCATTGCTCAAAAAACCAAAAGTATTAATCTTAGATGATTCAACTAGTGCAGTCGATACAAAAACCGATGCCTTTATTAGAAAAGGATTTAAAGAATTTATTCCTGGAATAACAAAAATCATCATTGCTCAAAGAATATCTTCTGTTCAAGATGCCGATATGATTATTGTTATGGATAATGGTGAAATAAATGGTGTTGGTACACACGAAGAACTCTTGAAAAACAACGCAATTTATCAAGAAGTTTATGAAATTCAAAACAGAGTAGGAGGTGCACATTAATTATGAAAGCAAATAATAAAAAACAGCATGTCCTTCTTAGAAGTATTTTTGATTACTATAAGGCTCACCCAATCGCATTAACTATTGCTACACTTTGTGTTTTTATTTCTGCATTAGGTGCAATTGTTGCTCCTTTGATGATTCAAAATGTTACAAATTTAATTGAAAAAGCTATTGTTGCTGGTAGTTTTGATGCAATTTCAGCTGAATTTAATAGATTCTTAATTATTTTAGTATCTGCGTATTGTATATCACTCGCTGGTGGTTTCACATATTCACAAATTACCGCTAGATATGCTCAAAAATATATGCATGAGATGAGATGTCGCTTATTTAACCACATGCAAGATCTCCCTATCCGTTATTTTGATACTCATGATAACGGAGAAATTATGTCAACATTTACAAACGACGTTGATACAATTAGACAACTTTTATCTCAATCAATTACAACAATTTTAATTTGTAGTGTTACTTTTATTTCGATTTTTGTAATCATGCTTATTTCAAGCGTTTATTTAACACTTATTGTTCTTGTTGGTTCAATCGCGATGGTTATTGTTACTAAATCCGTTGGTGGAAGAAGTGCTAAAAACTTTAAAGCTGGCCAATATAACGTAGCAAAACTTGAAGGCTACGTTGAAGAAATGATGAATGGTTTAAAAGTTATTAAATCATTCACTCATGAAGAAGAATGCAAAAATGATTTTGAAAAATTAGCTGTTAATTTACAAAAAACTTCATGCAATGGTAACATTTTTGCAAATATGTTGATGCCAATTATGGGCAATATTGGCAACCTTCTTTATATTATTATCGCAGTTGTTGCAACATTATTATTTATTTATGAAGTTCCAAATGTAACTATAACCGGAATAAATGGAACAATTTCAATTGGTGTTATTGTTTCTTTCCTTCCAATGATTAGACAATTTACGAACAATGTTGCTGAAGTTTCCAACCAAGTTAACCCTATAGCTATGGCTATTGCTGGTACAAGTAGAGTTTATGAACTTTTAGATGAAGAAAAAGAAACAGACAATGGATATGTTACTTTAGTCATGGGTAAATACGATGATAAAGGAAATATTGTCGAATGTTCTAGAAAAGAACACACCTTATGGGCTTGGAAACATCCTCATACCGCTGATGGTTCAATTACTTATACTCTTTTACAAGGTGATATTAGAATGTTTGATGTTGATTTTGGATATGTTCCAGAAAAAATCGTCCTTCATGATGTCTCACTTTATGCTAAACCAGGCCAAAAAATTGCTTTCGTTGGTGCAACTGGTGCTGGAAAAACAACTATTACAAACTTAATTAATAGATTCTATGATATTGCTGATGGAAAAATTAGATATGATGGAATTAACATCAATAAAATTAAGAAAAAAGATTTAAGAAGATCACTTGGAATGGTTTTACAAGATACAAACCTTTTTAGTGGAACAATTATGGATAATATCCGTTTTGGTAGACTTGATGCTACTGATGAAGAATGTATTGAAGCAGCAAAACTTGCTAATGCCGATTCATTTATTACTCGTTTACCTCAAGGATATAATACTTATATTAAAGGAAATGGATCTTCTATTTCACAAGGTCAAGCTCAACTTCTTTCTATTGCAAGAGCAGCGGTTAGCGGATGCCCAGTTATGATTTTAGATGAAGCAACATCTTCAATTGATACTCGTACCGAACAAATTGTTTTAAAAGGTATGGCAAATTTAATGAAAGGGAGAACAGTTTTCTTAATTGCTCATAGACTTTCAACAATTCAAGATGCAGAAGCTATCATGGTTCTTGAACATGGTAAAATTATTGAAAGAGGTACTCATGATCAATTGATCGCAATGCATGGGTATTATTATCAACTTTATACTGGTGTTTTCGAACTTGAATAATTAATTATTTTATAAAACAAAGGATTATACAAAATCATGTGTAATCCTTTTTATTTTGAATGGATTTGCAAAAAACGGGGCAATTTGCCCCGTTTTATTTATTTTTAATTAAAATTGTTAATGAATTTATTTAAATTTTGTAAAAACAAAACCCATTATTAATTTCAAGATAAAAATGTACAATTTTTTTAACTTATGAATGCTCAGATTCAGTATTTGAAGCTTCGTACATATTTTTTAATCTGTATGATTT
>CASEKC010000008.1 GCA_949288485.1 uncultured bacterium
TTGCAATAAAGAAATTTATTTTTTTGCGATGAATAGGCCATATTTTTAAATTATATTATTTTATTTTAAAATCTTTTGCATTGAGTTTGATATTTAACGTATATAATATTTTACTCTTATTTTGCTTAAGATTAATGTATAATTTTTAAAGAAAAAAATATGAATAAAGATGAAATTCAAATCATACTTGCTTCTTCATCTCCTCGAAGAAAAGAATTAATCAAAAAATTAAATCTTTCTTATCGAATAATGATTCCACATATCGATGAAAGATTATTGGATGATTATTTTTTTATTAATAAAAATAATATAAATATTAAAGAATATCCTTTAAAAGAAGCAATTTTAAAAGCTAGTTCGATATTAAGTAACTATAAATTAAAAGAAAATGAAATTTTATTAACGGTAGATACAGCAATCGTTTTTAATAATAAAATTTATAATAAACCAAAAGATAAGGAGGAAGCTTTTAATACTTTAAAGGAATTCTCTTCTTCTAACCATGAATGTATTAGTGGTTATCAACTTATTTATAAAGATAAGATAATTAAAAAGATAGTTATTAGTAAAGTTTATTTTAATAAATTAACTTCTTCTTTAATCAATAAATATTTAAACGAAGTAAATGTTTTAGATAAAGCTGGAAGTTATGCTATTCAAGATGATAAAAAATATCATCTAATAAAGAAAATTGAAGGAAGTTATTATAATATTGTTGGTTTTCCTTTAGAAGAAATTAAAAAAGATATTGATTCTTTAATTAACGAATAAACATTGAAGATGTTCTTTCAATATAATTCTTTTCTTTATTATGTAATAAACGAATTTTAGTATCTGATAATAAGATTTTAATAAAATCCTTTTTATTAAAATCTTTAATCTCAATTGCTTCACTATCATAATAAATATTAAAAGAAGATGATGAAAAATTATTAAATATAAATACTTTTTCTTTACTTAAAACAAATGGTGAAGATAAAGAAGTATAACCATTATTTGATATTGGAGCACTTTCAATAAATTCTAATAATTCTATTTCATTATCGATTAACGCTCCTTTAAGAGATTTAGCAATTCCACTACTTCCAATTGAAGAAGCAATTACACATCCATCCCCTTTTAAAGTTTCAAAAAAAGTATCATCAATAAATATATCAAATTTTAAAGTCGATCCATTAGAAGAATGAATTCTAAATTCATTAACTGCGTAATATTCTTCTTTTTTATAAGTGTTATTATTATTTTCTATATATCTATTAACTTCACATTTTAAAAGTGAAACTAAACGATAATTAATATCTCTTTTTTTTAAATCAGTTAAACTTTTTAAATAATCTTCTTTTTTATATTCACATAAATAGCCAAAATTACCGGTATTTATTGTTATAAAAAGTGGATTAAATGAATAAAAAGATTGAACACTTCTTAAAAAAGTTCCATCTCCTCCAATTGAAAAAACATAATCTAAAGAAATATCTTTATTATTCTTACTTATTTTATCTTCAATATTAATAAAACCAAATTTATTAAGATGGTTTATTAAATCTAATTTCACTTTATTAGAGTAGTCATCTCCACGACTTACTAATATATAATTCATATATTTTTTACCTACAATTTAATTTATTATTTACTTAAAATATTGTATCATATTTAAGAGTTAATTTTTAAAAAAGAAAGGAAAATCACTATGGCAACAAATATTGAAATTGAAGCTAAAGTACTTATTAGTGAAAAAGAATATAATAATGTTTTAAATCATTTTAAAGACCGCGTTATTAAAGAATATGATCAAATTAATCATTATATTGATAGCGATGATTTAGCATTAAAAAAGTTAGGTATTGGATGTAGAATTAGAGAAAAAGATAATACTTATACTCTTACTTTAAAAGCTCCAATGGCTGAAGGATTACTTGAAAAAGATGAAACATTAAATAAAGAACAATTTAATGCTTTTGTTAAAAGAAATGTCTTCCCTGAATGTAATATAGAAGACTTTATTAGAATGCTTGGAGTTGAACCTAGTGAATTAAAGGTTCAAGTTGCTTTAACTACTCACCGTGTTGAAGTTGCTTATGAAGATAATACCTATGAATTCTCAGTTGATCGCAATTCATATAATGGATTAATCGATTATGAACTTGAAATGGCTGGAGCATCTTTATCTAAAGCTAAAGAAAATTTAAAATCAATTTGTCTTTCAACTAATACATTCTATAAAGATAATTTAAAGAGTAAAGAAACTAGAGCATTAGAATCTTTAAATAAATAATAATAATTATATTAAATTAATAAAAAACCGTAGATATATAAATTGTCTACGGTTTTTATTCTTTTTTATTATTTATAGAAGAAGAAAGAGAAATAACCGAAGGATCACAATCAATACAATCTTTACAGATGTTTTCACGTAAGAATCTTCTTGCACGAGGGATAAATGCACTAATTTCATCTTCACTATATCCAACTTGCATTTTATGATCATCAACCATAATTGGTCTTTTTAATACTGATGGATTATCTTTAATAAATTTAATAAGTTCATTAATTGACATTTCATCAATATTAACATTACCTTCTTTAATTACTTTACTTCTAGTAGAAATAATATCTTCAGTGCCATTTTCACTTTTAAGTAATAATTCTTTTAATTCTTCATCTTTTAAAGGTTGAGCTAAAATATTTTTTTCTTTATAAGGAATTTTATTTTCTTCAAAATATCTTTTAACCTTTCGACATGAAGAACAAGATGGCGATGTATAAATAGTAATCATATGAAAAATTATAGCATAAATTAACACTTTTAATAAGATATCTTTATGCTATTATCTTAAGAAAGTCAGATAAAACTTACTTATTTTCTAATAAAAATAAAAGATAAGGGAAGGCTTTAGAAATTAAATCATAAATAAAAGAAAGATTGATATTATCTTCTTTTAAACATTTATCATAAATTAAGGCTAATTCATCAAAATTAACATTGTTATATTTATTTTTTAATTCATCAATATCTTTAATTTTACTAGCTATTTCACTAATTACTAAAATAGTATAGCAAGTTGCATCAAAACTTTTATCATCTTTAAAAAATTCATCAGCTTCTCTTGAAGCTAAATAATCAATTGCTTTTTTAATCCATCTTTTAAGACCAAAAATTAATTCTTCAGTATAACTCATATTTTCTATAGTTTGATTATTATTATTATTATTTTCCATATCTTTCTACTATCTCCTCAACTTTACTAAAATCATCGATAAAAAATGAAGGATGATTATTTAATATTTCATTTTTATCTCCATAACCATAACTTACTATTATTGATTTAAGATTTAAATTATTAGCAGCTTTTAAATCAACAATTGAATCACCACAATAAAAACCATTTTCTTTATTTAAATCTAAGCTTTTTATTAATTCATTTAAATAAGTTGGATCAGGTTTTCTTTTTATTTCTTTTCTTTCACCTTTAATATCAATAAATAATTCTTTTTCTTGACCATTAAACTTATTTTTAATTAATTTTTGTAATAATTCATCAGGTTTATTTGAATTAATTAATAAAATGTAACCTTTAGATTTTAAACTTATTAATGTATTTAAAACATTATTAAAAAAAGGTGAAATATATTGAGTCTTTTCATAATTTTTTAAATATAAAGAATATTCACTTTCACTAAATTCTCTATTTAATGCTTTTTTAAATAATATTCTCGCACCATTTCCAATAAACGTTTTTACTTCTTCTTTTAAATAACATTTATCAATATTTAATTCTTTTAAAGTTAAATTTAATCCATCTTTAATCCCTTCTAAAGTATCAATTAATGTTCCATCTAAATCAAAAATAATAAATTTGTTATTTTTCATAATAAAAAAATTATACTCTAAATGAGTATAATTTTATATTCTAATACTTATATTTTTTATTTAATAACTAATAAATTATATTTATTATCTTCTTTATTAATTTCTTTATTATTTTCACTAGATAAAACTTCACTATTTGTTGTAATATCAATAGTTATTTGGCCTGAACAAGAAGTTAATGCTCCTACTCCTAAAATAAGTAATGATGATAATAAAAATAATTTTCTTTTCATAAATTAACTAGCTTTCAATATTGATTTTCTATAAGTATTATACTATAAAAGTAAGTTTTAATATATAAAAAAGTGGAGAAATAATTTATTTTCTCCACTTTTATTTAAATATATTAGAAATAATTAATCTGCAAGAGTTAATAATCTAATAGGGGCATTGTCTCCTTTACGGTTTTCAAGTTTATAAATTCTTAAATAACCGCCATTTCTAGAAGCAAATCTTTTTGCTAAATCATCAAATAATTTAGTTAATGCATCAGCTTTATCTTCAACATGATATTTTCTTAAAATAGCTGCTGCTTGTCTTCTAGCATGTAAGTCACCTCTTTTAGCAAGAGTAACTAAATGATCAAATTCTTTAACAACATCTTTAACCATTCCTCTTGTAACAGTAACTTTTTCAAATAAAACTAATTCAGTAACAAGGTTTCTAACTTGTCCTTTATGTTTTGATGAAGTATAAGGAGTTTTAAATCTTACGCCACCTTTACCATGAACATTTTTTCTTCCAATTTGCATAATTCTCTCCTTAATTAATCGAGTTTATTATCTTTAAAGTGGAGTCCTTTTTCGATAAGTTTATCTTTGACTTCTTTTAAAGATTTTTTACCTAAATTTCTTACTTTCATCATTTCAGCCTCACTCTTTTGAGTTAAATCTAAAACAGTTTGAATACCAGCACGTTTTAAACAATTATAACTTCTAACAGTTAAATCTAAATCTTCGATAGATAAATTTTCGAAAGTTTCTTGTTTTTGAACGATTGGATCTTTAATTAAACTTAATTCATCAAATTTAGATGTTAAATTTGAGAAGTTAGCGAAATGTGAAATTAATATTCCACTAGCAAGTGATAATGAATCAGTAGGATTAATAGCGCCATTTGTCCAAACTTCTAAAATAAGTTTATCAAAACGAGAATCATGTCCTACACGGGTAGACTCAACTTTATAATTGACTCTAACAATTGGAGAATAGTTAGAATCGGTAGCGATTACCCCACGGCTATGAATATATTGTTTATTTTCTTCATTTGTTGCGAATCCACGACCATTTCTAATATGGATAACCATATGTAAATGACCACCAGCAGCAACATTACAAATTTCTAAATCTTTATTAATTACTGTAACTCCAGTAGGAAGAACTTTAGAAATTTCCTCACCAGTTACTTTGCGTGGACCTTCAACATCGATAGTAGCTTCATAATCTGCTTCTCCAATAGTATCAGATTTCAAAACTAAATCTTTTAAATTTAAGATGATTTGAGTTAAATCTTCTTCAACTCCATCTAAAGCTGTAAATTCATGTACAGCACCTTCTACTTCAATTGCATATACGCTTGTTCCAGGAAGAGCACTAAGTAAAACTCTTCTCATTGCGTTACCAAGAGTTAATCCAAATCCTCTTTCGAGTGGTTCGCAAACAACTTTAGCATAATGCTCATTTTGATCTTCGAAGGTTAATTGAAATTTGACTTCTTCGAAAGGGTGAGCAATTTTTAATTCATTTAACTTTTCTTCAGCCATTTTTATTCCCCCTTTAATTAGCCACGTCTTCTTTTTGGTGGACGGCAACCGTTATGTGGAATTGGAGTTGTATCAACTATTGATGTAATAGTGAGTCCAGCTTGAGATAATGCTCTAATTGCACTTTCTCTTCCTGCTCCAGGTCCTTTAACATCAACATCAACTGTTTTAATTCCTTGGTCGACAGCGGCTTTACCAGCAGCTTCAGCAGCACTTTGAGCAGCAAATGGAGTAGATTTTTTAGCTCCTTTGAAACCTAAGACACCGCTTGATGACCAAGCAATAGCATTGCCTTGTTCATCAGTAATTGTAACGATGGTGTTATTAAAGGTTGAATGTATATGAGCAACGCCTTTAGTATACGTTCTCTTAATCTTCTTTTTACGGGTAGTTTGTTTTCTTGCCATACTTTTTTCTACCTCCTAACTATTTAACAGCTTCTTTCTTGTTCGCAATGGTTTTTGCTGGACCTTTACGAGTACGAGCGTTAGTTTTAGTTCTTTGTCCTCTTACTGGAAGACCTCTTCTATGTCTAATACCACGGTAGCAACCGATTTCTTGAAGTCTTTTGATGTTTAAGCCGACTTCTCTTCTTAAATCACCTTCAACTTTTAAGTGAGCGATTTCACCACGGATTTTTGTTAATTCTTCTTCACTTAAATCTTTAACTCTAGTTTGTGGATTAACACCAACTTTTTCTAAGATTTTCTTTGAAGTAGAAAGACCAATACCATAAATATATGTTAATGAGATAACAACATTTTTATCGTTTGGAATATCAACACCGACTATACGTGCCATATTTTAATATTTCCTCCAAAATTGAAATTAACCTTGTCTTTGTTTATGTTTTGGATTAGAACAAATGACCATAACTTTGCCATGTCTTCTAATAACTTTACATTTATCACAAATTGGTTTTACTGAAGGTCTTACTTTCATAAAATTTCCTCCGTTTTAAAATAAATAATTTTTTTGAATAGTTATTTATGTCTAAATACTATTCGGCCATTGTTTAAATCATAAGGCGATAGTTCAACTGTAACTCGATCACCTGGTAAAATGCGAATGTAATGCATACGGATTTTACCAGAAACAGTGGCGTGAATTACAACATCATTTTCGAGTTTTACCTTAAAATTAGCGTTAGGTAAAGCTTCAACAACTACTGCCTCGACAGTGATAACATCTTGTTTTGCCATGTTTTCTAAATTTCTTCTCCCTCTTTTAATGTTAATATTTGATAGCCATCTTTTGTAACAACAATAGTGTTTTCATAATGACAACACATCTTCCCATCTTTTGTTTTTACAGTCCAGCCATCTTCTAGAGTATATAAATCTTTTTTACCTTCGTTGACCATTGGTTCAATTGCAAGAGTCATTCCTTCTTTTAAAATAGGACCTTCTCCTATTTCTCCAACATTAGGAACATAAGGATCTTCATGCATTTCTCTTCCAATGCCATGTCCAGTATAATCTTCTGTTAAAGAATAACCTTCTTTTTTAGCAGTTTCCTCTATTTTATGAGAGATATCTCCAAGATGAACTCCTGGTTTAATTAACTTGACCGCTTCAAAGAAACATCTTTTAGTTGTTTCAAGTAAATGTAATGTCTCTTCTTTAACATTACCAACCGGGAATGTTCTACAAGCATCTACGTGATAACCATCTTTTAAGACGACACAATCATAAGATACTATATCACCATCTTTTAATATAATCTTTTTAGATGGGATTCCATGTATAAGTGTATCATTTACACTTATACAAATATTGCCAGGGAAGCCACCATATCCTTTACATGCAGGAATCGCTCCAGAGGAGCGAATATACCTGCAAGCAATTTTGTCTAATTCTGCGGTTGAAATGCCTGGTTTCGTATGTTTTTCTAATTCATCGAATAAACCAATCATTACTTTCCCAGCAATTTTCATTAATTCGATTTCTCTTCTACTTTTAATGATTATTGCCATTTATAAATGCCTTCTTATTTTAAGATTTCTTTTATATCAGACATTAATTCATCAAGATTTTTAGTACCATTAACTTCGTGAATGATACCTTTTTTAGAATAGAATTCGATAAGTGGTTCAGTTTGATGATGATATTCATCTAAACGTGTTTTTAAAGCTTCTTCGTTATCATCTTTTCTTTGAATAAGCTCTCCTCCACATAAATCACAAACTCCTTCAACTTTTGGTTTAAGGTTTGTAACATGATATGGAGCACCACAATTTTTACAAACTCTTCTGCCACAGATTCTGTCTTTTAAGACACTTTCTGGGACATTGATGTCGATAACATAATTTATAGGACGATTGATTGTTTCGCCAATTTTTTCAAGCTCTTCAGCTTGATGTAAATTTCTTGGGAAACCATCAAGAAGAAAACCGTCCTTACAATCATCTTTAGCTAATCTTTCTTTAACTAAAGAAATCGTAACTTCATCAGGAACTAATAAACCTTTATCCATATAAGATTTAGCAAGCTTACCAAGTTCAGTTTCATTCTTTAATGCTTCTCTAAACATATCTCCAGTGGAAATATGAGGAATATTGAATTCACTAGTAATTCTTTTAGCATTTGTTCCTTTTCCTGCTCCAGGAGCACCAAGTAAAATAATAGTTTTTAACATTTTTACATTCCTCCAATGACTTCGTCATAACTCTTTCCGGCAATAAGACCAGAAATTTGGTTATTAAGCTCAAGACATACACCAACAACGATGATAAGTCCAGTTCCGCCAAGGGCAAGTGAATTATCATCTCCGAATACTCCACTCAAAGTTAAGATAACTGGTAAAGCAGAGATAAAGCAGAGAGAAATTGCACCAATTAAAGTAACGCGGTTTAATACTTTTCTAACATATCTTTCGGTTTCAATACCTGGACGAATTCCTGGAATATAACTTCCGTTCTTTTGGAAGTTATTTGCAAGGTTTTCCGGATTGATTTGAAGATTTGCGTAGAAGAAAGTAAACGCAAATACTAAAACCATGTAAATAATAAGACCCCAAGGCATCATAACTCCGCCTGTATCAACAAGTTCATTATAGGAGAATACTTTAAGCCATTCAGCATTTAAAGCATCTGCCGAGATAAATGAAGCAATAATTGATGGAGCCATTAAAATTGAAGAAGCAAAGATAACAGGAATAACACCAGCACTATTAATTTTTATAGGAAGGAATGAAGCTTTTGTTAATTTTTCACTTCCTCCACTACGTGTTGCGTGTTGTACAGGTATCTTTCTTCTAGAAAGTTCAATGAATACAACAAATGCGATAATAAGAATAAATGAAGCTATATAAAGGATGAATTGGAATACACCTTTAGTAGTTTCAGCACTTCCTAAATTCCAGTTAGTTATAACCCATTTATCAAAGGCTGTAGCTATTTGATTTGGTAAGGAAGCGACGATACCAGCAAAGATAATCATGGAAATACCATTACCAATACCTTTAGAAGTTATTTGATCACCTAACCAAATAACTAACATACTTCCTGCCACCATGACAGTAATAATGTAAAGATATGAAACGAAATTCTCTTCAAAAGTAAAGGAAATCCACTCAGTGTTTAATGCAGTTTGAATAATACCATAAGCTTGAACAGCAGCAAGAAGTAAAGATAAATATCTTGTAGCCATTTCAATCTTTTTTCTTCCATATTGACCTTGACGGTTAAGCTCAGTAAGAGCAGGAAGAACATCCATAGAAAGGAGTTGGATAATAATTTGAGCAGTGATGTAAGGTGAAACACCAAGTGCAAATACCGAGAAATTCGATAAAGCACCACCACCAAGCAAATTCATCAAAGCAAGCATGTTGTTCGAGGAAGCCATCTGATCTTGTAAAGTAGAGGCATCAATTCCTGGAACAGTGATTGCACTTCCGATCCTAAATACGAATAGAATCATTATCGTAAAGAATATACGATTAACGACTTCTTTATTTTTGAAAATATCAATGAATTTCTTCATAAGCAAATCTATACAACAATACTAGATATTTTCAGCCTTTGCGCCAATTTTTTCAATACCTTCTAATGCAGTTTTTGAAAATTTATTAGCTTTAATAGTGATTTTAACTTTTAATTCACCATTACCTAAGACTTTTAAGCCGTCTTCTTCCTTTTTAATAATGCCTTTTTCGATTAATTCTGTCATTCCAACAGTATCACCATCTTTAAAGCAATTTAAATCTGAAAGATTAACAACAGCATAGGTAACATGTGCGTGATGTTTGAAGCCTCTTTTTTGGAATCTTCTGAAGAATGGTAATTGACCACCTTCGAATCCTAATCTGACTCCGCCGCCAGTTCTTGAATTTTGGCCTTTGTTACCGCTTCCGCCATTTTTTCCAAGACCTGAACCAAGTCCTCTACATCTTCTTACGCCTTTTTTTCTACTACCTTCAGTAGGTTTGAGATTATTTAACATCTTCATTTCCTCCTTTTCTTAAAGATAGTACGTCTTTATAACTCTTTAATGAATTTAAAGCGTCATTTGTAGCACGAATTGCATTGATAGAAGTTCTACTTCCATAAACTTTTGAATAAACGTTTTTAACACCGCTTAATTCTAAGATAGCTCTAACTGGTCCTCCAGCAATAATTCCAGTTCCATCAGGTGCTGGTTTTAAGAAGACTTTTGTAGCGCCAAATTCACCAACTACTTCATGAGCGATTGTGCCATGTTTTGAAAGATGAATATTGAAAGTATTTCTTTTAGCTCTATCAACAGCTTTTTTAATTGCATCTGGGACTTCGCCACTCTTGCCAGTAGCAAATCCATATTTGCCTTTTCCGTTTCCAATAACAACAAGAGCAGAGAATTTCATTCTTCTACCACCTTTAACTGTTTTACAAACACGGTTGATAGCGACGACTCTTTCCTCAAATTCTTTAACTTGAGGTTCTCTTTTTTCTCTTCTGTTACGGTCAAATTTCTTACCACCTTTTTGTGGTCTTTGACCTCTTTTATTTTCAACTGCAGGAGCATTTTCACTCTTAACAGTTTCTTCGACGACTTTATTTTCTTCTAAAGTTTCAGTTACTTTATTTTCTTCCATATCTTTTCTCCTTAGAATTTTAAGCCGCCTTCACGAGCAGCTTCAGCTAAAGCTTTGACACGTCCGTGGTAAATATATCCACCACGATCGAAGACAACGTTTTCGATTCCTTTAGCTAAGCATTTTTTAGCAATATCTGCTCCAACTAATTTAGCGCCTTCGATGTTTCCACCATTTTCAAGTTTTAATTGTTCACTTGAAGATGAAACAAGAGTAACACCTTTTGTATCATCAATAGCTTGAACTTCAATATTCTTGTTACTTCTGAATACACATAAACGTGGGGTTTCACTAGTTCCAGATACTTTAGCTCTGACTCTTTGATGTTTTCTTAATCTAACTTCATTTTTATCAATAGATCTAATCATATCGCCCTCCTAATTACTTACCAGCACGTTTACCTTCTTTACGAAGAATGTGCTCTCCTTTATATCTAATACCTTTTCCTTTATAAGGTTCTGGTCTTCTAACTTCTCTAATTAAAGCCGCTGTTTGACCAACTTTAAATTTATCTTGTCCACTAACTTCAACAACAGAGTTAACATCTTTACTCTTTGTATCGACGACTTTAATAGTTACGCCTGGGAGTGGAGAGATAGTGATTGGATGAGAATATCCAACAGTGAGTACAACATCATTACCTTTCATATCAGCATGATAACCGATACCAATGATTTCTAATGTTTTTGTATAACCTTCGTGGCAACCAACGATAGCGTTATTTAATAAAGCTCTTGTTGTACCGTGAAGTTGTTTTGTATGTTTTTCTTCGTTAAGACGTGAAACTTTAATATTGTTATCTTCGATTTCAATTTTAATTCTTGAAGGATCATATTTAACAACGTCAGTTCCGTTTTTGCCTTTAACTTCAACATTATCAGCATTAATCTTAACTTCAACCCCTTCTATCATAGGGATTAATTTATTACCAATACGTGACATCTTGAATTAACCTCCTATTAATAGATATAGCAAATGACTTCGCCACCAACATTAGCTTCTCTAGCTTGTTTGTCGGTTAAGAGTCCTTTTGAAGTCGAAATAATTGCAACTCCTAAACCTTTTAAGACTGATGGAATGTGTTTGGAATCGCAGGTGATTCTTAAGCCTGGTTTTGAAATCTTTCTTAAGCCAGAAATAACTTTTTCACCATTTGGTCCATATTTAAGAACGATTTCGAGTTCTTTTTTATTTTCATCTAATTTTGTTTCTTTAAATGAAGTAATAAATCCTTCATCTAATAAGATTTTAGCAATGCCAACCTTTAATTTACTAGAAGGCATCTTTACACTTTCATGGCGTAAAGCATTAGCATTTCTAATTCTTGTGAGCATATCAGCAATTGGATCTTGATGCATAATTCTTTTTTACCTCCTAATAATATTACCAAGATGATTTCTTCATTCCTGGAATTTCACCTTTATAAGCGAGTTCTCTTAAACAGATTCTACAAAGGCCAAACTTCGAATAGACAGCATGAGGACGTCCACATCTTTTGCAACGTGTATATTCTCTAACCTTGAATTTTTGAGGTCTAGCTTGTTTAACTTTTAAACTTGTTTTTGCCATACATCCTCCTATCTATTAAATGGCATGCCGAGTTCTTTTAATAATGCATAAGCTTCTTCATCGCTTTTTGCAGTAGTAACAACAACGATATCCATGCCTCTAACTTTATTAACTTTATCGTAATCGATTTCTGGGAAAATTAATTGTTCTTTAACACCTAAAGTATAATTTCCTCTTCCATCGAAACAGTTTTTATTAACACCTCTAAAGTCTCTAACTCTAGGAAGTGAAATAGAAACTAATTTATCGAAGAATTCATACATTCTTTTTCCTCTTAAAGTAACCTTACATCCGATAGGTTCGCCTTCTCTTAATTTGAATGTAGCGATTGATTTTTTAGCTTTTGTAATAACTGGTTTTTGACCAGAAATTAAACCTAATTCTTCAACAGCTTCATCAAGTCTTTTTTTATCTTGAGTAGCATCACCGACACCGATATTAATAACGATTTTATCTAAATGTGGTACTTCATGAACGTTTTTATATTCGAATTTTTTCATTAAAGAAGGAGTAACTTCTTCCTTGAATTTCTTTTCAAGTCTTGTAACATAAGCTTTAGCTTTATGTCCGGAAGTAGGTGCTACTTCTTCAGTTTTTGTAACTTTCTTTTCTGCCATAATCACTTACCTCCTTATTTAATTTCCTTCTTTGTTTTTTTGTTGATTCTTACTTTTTTACCATCAACAAAATCATATCCGACTCTAACACCCTTTTTGCTTTTTTCATCATAGAACATGACTTTTGAAGCATCGAGTGGAGCATACATTTCAACAATTGATCCTTCTGGATGAGTTTGGGTTGGTTTTTGATGTTTTTTAACAGTGTTAACTCCTTCAACTACAACCTTATTGATTGATGGATAAGCTCTTTGAATAACACCAATTTTACCTTTATCTTTTCCAGAGATAACAATAACTTTATCACCTTTTTTAAGTTTCATAGGTTAATCTCCTTTATTCCTTATAAAACTTCACTAGCAAGGGAGAGAATTTTCATAAATCCTTCATCACCTCTATCACGAAGTTCACGAGCGACTGGTCCAAATACACGGGTTCCAACTGGAGTTTTGTCTTCATTGATAATAACGCAAGCATTATCATCAAATCTAATTACTGAACCATCTTTTCTTTCAATTGGATAAGATGTTCTAACAATAACTGCTTTAACAACATCACTCTTTTTAACTTTGCCGTTTGGGATAGCATCTTTTACAGCGCAAAGGACGATATCACCAACACTAGCACTTTTTCTATGACTACCGCCATAAATTCTGAATACTCTTACGACTCTAGCACCAGAGTTATCAGCAACTTTTAAATTTGTTTCTGTTTGTACCATAACTATTTAGCCTCCTCGCTAGATTCTTCTTCATGTTCGTGTAAGAGTTCTTCAACTTCTCTTTCTTCAGCAATCTTAATATCTTCAAGAGCTTTTTTATCAACACTAACAAGAACGAATCTTTTTAATTTTGATAATGGTCTTGATTCTTGGATTGTAACTGTATCGCCAACATGAGCGATTTCGTTTTCGTCATGAGCATAATATTTTGCTCTGAAACTAACTCTTTTTTTATATTTTGGGTGTCTTTTATAACTTTCAAGTTCAACAACGATAGTTTTAGGAGCTTTATCAGAAATTACAACACCTTGAATTTGTCTTTTTTGTCCCATAATTCTTTATATACCTCCTATTTAACACCTAATTCTCTTTCTTTTAAGACTGTATAGACTCTTGCGATATCTTTTCTTACTCTTCTAATTTCATTAAGATTTTCAAGTTGCCCAACAGCTTTCTTTCTACGAAGATTAAATAATTCTTCTTTAAGTGAATAAATCTTTTGATTTAATTCTTCGCTAGAAAGTTCTCTAACTTCATTAATTTTCATAAGTTAATTATTTAACCTCCTTTTTAATAACACGAGTTTTTAATGGGAGTTTATATGCTGCCATTTCAAGTGCTTTAATAGCAACTTCATCAGGGACTCCACCGATTTCAAACATAACTCTGTTCTTTTTAACGACTGCTACCCAATATTCTGGTGAACCTTTACCACTACCCATACGGACTTCAGCAGGTTTTTTAGTTTTTGCTAAGTGTGGGAAGATTCTAATCCAGACTTGGCCTTGTCTTTTAGTATATCTTGATAAAACGATACGGCATGCTTCAATTTGTCTATCAGAAACATAATTTCCTTCTGTAGCTTGTAAGCCGTATGTTCCGAAAGAAACTTCATTACCAGCTTTGGATAAGCCTTCATATTTAATAATATGTGGTCTTCTCCATTTAACTCTTTTAGGTTGTAACATAGTTATTCTCCTTTCTTCTCAACGACTTCTTTTTTAGGATTAATATCTTTTTCACCACGACAGATCCATACTTTAACACCAAGTTTTCCATATGTTGTCATAGCTTCTCTACATGCGTAATCGATATCACTTCTTAAGGTATTGATAGCCATAGTTCCGTCTTTATAGCCTTCACTTCTAGCAATATCAGCACCACCAAGTCTTCCACTAACGCTAGTTTTAATACCTTTAGCGCCAGCTTTTCTTACATCAGTAATAGCTCTTTTTTGAACAATTCTGAAGCTTGCTCTTTCTTCTAATTGACGGCAAATTTTATTAGCAACGATTGTTGCGTCTAAATTTGGTTGTTTGACGTCAACAAGATCAATTCTGATGTCTGTATTTTTAGAAACTAAATTTAATAATTGTTTCTTTAATGCTTGAATATTTTTGCCTGGGTTTTCTTTACCTAAGACAACACCAGCTCTTCCTAAGAAGATAAATACTCTAACTTGGAAGCCATTTTCTTTTTTCTTTCTTTCGATTTCAACGTGTGAAAGATAAGCTTCTCTAGGTAAATGTTTTTCTAAATAGTTACGAATTTTATCGTCTTCAATTAAGAAAGTGGAATAATCTTTATCTGATGCAAACCATCTTGAGTTCCAATTCTTATTTAATCCGATTCTCATTCCAACTGGATTAACTTTTTGTCCCATCGTTTATTCCTCCTTCCTCTTAAAATTCACTCTTTTCTTTTAATGTAATGTATACATTAGAGAATCTTTTAACCATTCCTGAAGCACTACCTTTTGCTCTAGGAAGATATCTTCTCATTTTGAATGAGTCGCTAGCCATAATTTCATGAATATATAATTTATCTTTATTCATATTGAAGTTATTTGTAGCGTTTGCAACTGCTGAATTGATTAATTTAATAATCATTGGAGCAGCATCTTTATGAACAAGTGATAAAGTTTCAATTGCTTCATCAACTTTTTTACCTCTAACTAAATCAAGAACTAATCTAACTTTACGAGGTGTGACTTTAAGTCCGAGGACTTTAGCCTTAGCTTCAGTAACAGTTGGTTTAGCTTCTTTGACTTCAGCCTTTGTTTCTTTTTTAGCTCTAGTTGAAGTTTCTTTTTTAGCTGCTGCTTTTTTAGCAGGAGCTTTTTTTGCTTCACTAGCAGTTGTGCTTTTTTTGGATGAAGCTTTTTTAGTTTTTGGTTCTTTTGTAACCTTTTCTTCTGTTACGACTTCTTTTTTAGTTTCTGCCATAATTTCCTATCTCCATCCTTATTATTTAACACCAGCTGCTGCTTTTGCTGCAGCCTTATCTTCTGCGTTATTTCCAAAGTGACCTTTGAAAGTTCTTGTTGGAGCAAATTCTCCTAATTTGTGACCAACCATATCTTCTGTAACATAAACAGTGATAAATGTATGACCGTTATAAACAGCAAAGGTATGTTCAACAAAATCAGGATAAATTGTACTTCTTCTTGACCATGTTTTAATGACAGACTTTTTGTTTGCAGCATTTAAAGCTTGAACTTTTTTCATTAAGCTTTCATCGACAAATGGTCCTTTTTTCAAACTACGTGCCATCTTTTATCTTCCTCCTTTACTATTTACCATTTCTTCTTCTAACAATTAATTTAGTAGAAGCTTTTTTATTTCTACGTGTTTTAACACCGAGAGCTCTTTTACCCCATGGTGTTCTTGGTGCGTCTCTACCAACAGGACACTTACCTTCACCACCACCGTGTGGGTGATCGTTAGGGTTCATAGCACTACCTCTAACAGTAGGTCTAATTCCTAAATATCTTGTTTTACCAGCTTTTCCTAAGTTAACAAGGTTGTAATCTTCATTACCAACGATTCCGATAGTAGCTTTACATTCACCTAAGAATTTTCTTGTTTCACCACTTTGGAGTCTTAAGATAACGTATTTTCCTTCTTTACCTAAGATTTGAGCGCTACATCCAGCACTTCTACAAACTTGGCCACCTTTCTTTGGGCGAAGTTCAACGTTATGAACGAATGTACCTTCTGGGATATTTTTAAGTAAACATGCATTACCCGTTAAGATATCAACGCTATCTCCAGAGATAATCTTATCGCCAACATTTAAGCCGTTTGGTTGGATAATGTATCTTTTTTCACCATCGACATAATTAATTAATGCGATGTGTGCATTTCTATTTGGATCGTATTCAATTGCAGCTACTTTTCCAACGATACCGTCTTTATTTCTTTTGAAGTCAATAATTCTATATTTAGTTTTATTTCCTCCACCGATATGGCGGCATGTAATAACACCTTGGTTATTTCTTCCGCCAGTTTTCTTTAATGTAACGGTTAAACTTTTTTCAGGAGTAGCTTTTGTAATTCCTTCAGTTGAGAGAACGACCATTGCTCTTCTTGAAGGAGTATAAGGTTTATATGTTTTGACTGCCATAATTTTCTCCTATATATAAGTTAGACTATTCAGCGAAAAGATTGATTGTTTCGCCTTCTTTTAATGTAACGATAGCTTTTTTATATCCAGGAAGTGTACCTTTATATCTGCTTCCTCTTGAACTTTTTTTAGCTAATACGTTGATAACTCTGACGCTTTCAACATGAACATTGAAGATTCTTGAAATTGCATTTCTAATTTCAATCTTATTTGCATCTTTTTTAACTTTGAATGCGAAGATTGAATGTTCTTGAGATTGAGTCATTGATTTTTCAGTAATAATTGGTTCGATAATGCAATCGAAGTCATTAATTGTTGTTTTTGAACTAACTTCTGCAACAACTTCTTTTTTCTTTGCCATATTATGCTAATTCCTCCTCAATCTTTTTAACGTCGTTTTCTAAGATTAAGACTTTAGTAGCGTTCATTAAATCATAAACTGAGATATTGTTAACGCTTCTAAGAATTAAACTTGGAATGTTGTTACTTCCTTGAAGAACTTTTTCATCACTAGTAACAACTAATGTTTTTTCATCTTCAAGTTTGAATGTTTTTAAAACATTGACGATTTCTTTAGTTTTTCCACTAACTTCTAATGAGTTAAGGACAACCATATCTTTTTTAGCTTTGAGTGATAAAGCACCTTTTAAAGCTAAATCGTGTTCTTTTTTATTTTGTTTAACTTTGAAGTTTTGAATTCCAGTAGGACCGAAGACTGTTCCACCGCCAACCCAAATTGGCGAACGTGTTGAACCAGCTCTTGCTCTACCTGTACCTTTTTGTCTCCAAGGTTTTTTACCACCACCAGAGACTTCGAATCTTTTCTTTGTTTTTGCTGTTGCTTGTCTTTTATTAGCAAGATAAGTCATAACAGCATCGAAGATTACTTGTTCATTAACTTTAATACCGAAGACATCTTTAGAAACTTTTAAAGTGGATACTTCTTCGCCATTTTGTGAATAAACTTTTAAATTCATTTCTGCCATGTTAATTTTCTCCTTTCTTTAAATTATTCTGCGGTTGCTTCTTCTTTTTTACTTCTATCAATTAAAGGTTTAATTGTAATAGCTTTTGCGTTTGTTTTAACAGCGCTTCTAATTTTAACTAAGCCTTTTTTAGGTCCTGGGATTCCGCCTCTAACTAAGATATAGTTCTTTTCTGCATCAGTTTTAACAACTCTTAAATTTAAGACTGTAGCTGATTGATTTCCCATATGACCGGACATTTTCTTTCCTGGGATAACACGGTTATTGCATCTACCATTGTTAGCGAAGGAACCTTGTCCTCTATGGTAACCTGAACCATGTCCTTTAGGTCCAATTGCATGGCCCCATCTTTTAATGACACCAGCATATCCTCTACCTTTTGAAGTTCCGATAACATCAACGACATCTCCAGCTTGGAAGAGGTCAGCTTTGATTTCGTTACCGACTTCATATTTCATCATTTCATCACCCTTGAGTTCGAATAAATCTTTTTTAGGAGTGACATTGATTTTTTCAAATAATCCTTTTTCACATTTATTAACGTTTTTAAGTTTGTCTTCGTAGCCAACTTGAATTGCTTCGTAGCCATCTTTTTCAACTGTTTTCTTTAATGTGACAACATTTGGTAATACTTCAACAACTGTAACAGCATACATTGTGCCATCTTCAGCGTAAACTTGAGTCATACCAATTTTACGGCCAATGATTTGTTTCATACTATCATTTCCTCCTATAACTTGATGTCGATATCAACACCACTTGGAAGATCTAATTTTCTTAAAGCGACAATTGTATCACTGTTAGGATTGGTGATATCGATAATTCTTTTGTGTGTTCTAATTTCGAATTGTTCACGTGAATCTTTATATTTATGAACAGCTCTTAAGATTGTGTATACTTGTTTTTCCGTTGGAAGTGGAATAGGTCCGACTACACTAGCACCTGTTTTAGTTATTGCATTTACAATCTTACCACTAGCCATATCAAGTAACTTGTGATCATAAGCTTGTAAACGAACTCTAATCTTTTTTACTTTTGCCATGAAATTACTCCTTTCTACCACAATTCGTTCATTGCGAATTACCTGATACCTTCATGACAACGCTTGTGGGTGTATCAGCAACCTCGCAAATCATAACGAACGTTAAACGATATAATTAAACCAAAAAACGCCAAGTGAGTCAACATTTTTTTCACTTGGCAATAAAATTTTTTTATCGACTTATATATTTATATATAAAGCCCTATAAATATAGCACAATTAATAATGATTGTCTTTACTTTTTTCTAAATAAATATAAAGAGCCTTCTCCCATTCTTCTCCTTCGTATTTATATTCATTTTTTACTAATTTTTTAAGTTGTTTTGAGTTTCTTTTTAGATAAGAAAAATAAGAAATATCTAAATTTTTATAAAATTTCAATCCGTTATATGAAAGCATTATTGATTTAGGTAAAAATGATAATACTCCAATATTTTTATAGCCTTCTTTAATTGAAACATAACGCATTAAAAACCATGAATTAATTAATTTTAATGAGAATTTATTAATATCAAATTTCTCTTTATCAAGATTTTTATATCTATAAAGTAAAGTTTTATTAATAAAAACTACTTTTTTTGAATATAAAAATACTAAATAAGAAAAGAAAATATCTTCAATACATGAACTTTCTTTCATAAAAAAGATATTTTGATTCTTTAAAAAATCTTTTTTAAAGAATTTATTAAAAAGATATCCTCTTACAAAAACATCATTAAATAAAGCTTTTAAAATTCTTTTTTTATTATTTTTATTATAAAACTTAGTTAAATAAAAAGAATGATTAAAAGATGATACTTTTTTATTTTCTTTTATATTTTTATATAAAAAATTAACTACATCGGCGTTATTTTTTAAAGCAACTTTATAATTAACACTTAAAAAATCTTTAGAAAGATAACTAGAAGATTCAATAAAAACAATATATCTTCCATTACTATTTTTTAAAGCATAATTTTTAATATCTGATTCATCGAAAGTAAAATTATTTTTATTGTTATTGTTAGAAGTAATATTTTCTTTACTTTCTTCAGTTAAATAATGAACATTAAATAGTTCATTATATTTATTTTTATATTCTTCAATAATTTTATAAGTTTTATTATTTTCATCTTTATTTCTTAAAGAAATAAATATTTCATAAGCAATATTACCTTCTTGATTAACTAAACTATCTAAACATTTTCTTAATTGTTCTTCTTTTATTACATCTTTTAATAATAAAACTATTGATATATCTATAATTTTCTCTTCCCTTTTATTTAAAGGAAGAGAAAATTCACATCCACAATAATCTTGTCGATATAAATTATATTTTTTAGCAATTTTAATACCTATTTCTTGACCATCATTCTTTTTAAAATCAGTATAAATAAATTCAATTTCATTTTTATATAAATTATTTTCAATCGCTTTACCAATTTTATTAATATAAACAGCATCTTTATTTCTAGAAATAGACATTACCGTTGTAACATATTTAAAATTTCTTTCTTTTGCAACTATAAATAAACGCTTCATTCTTTTAGCGATACAAATTTTACATCTATTTAATCCTTCTTTTTGATTTTTAAAAGGAAGTAAATCTTCTTTAAAAGAATCATAATCATAATTATCTTCAATCACTAAAATATGTTTATTAAACTTTAAATTTATTTCGTTAACATATCTTTTTAAATTATAAAGTCTTTTATCATATTCTTCTTTTGGATAAATATTTGAATTTGAATAAAGAATTGTAATATCAAATAAATCTTGTAAAAAAACAAGTGGATATGCGCTACATGGTCCACAACAAACATGAAGAAGTAATTTTGGTTTTCCTTCTTCTTTTTTTCTAATCTCTTTATATTCTTTTACAAATTCTAAATAATAATTATTAATTTCTTTATCCATATATTTTAAAAATCTTTATTTTAAGGATGAATAAACATCGAATCTCCAAATGAGAAAAAACGATATTTTTCATTTACTGCATGTTTATAACACTCTAAAGTAAATTCTCTCCCAATAAAAGCGCTAACTAACATAATTAAAGTGGATTTAGGAAGATGAAAATTAGTAATTAAACAATCAATTGCTTTATATTGATAACCTGGCGAAATAAAAATAGAAGTATTGTCTTTATCCGCTTTAAATTCATTAAATTTATTAAAATTAGATTCTAAAGTTCTTACAACAGTCGTACCAATAGCAATAATTCTTCTTCCTTCTTTTTTCGCATTATTTAAAGAAGAAGCAACATTTTCACTAATTTCATAATATTCGCTATGCATATGATGATCATTTGTATCTTTCACCTTTACTGGCCTAAAGGTTCCTAAACCAATATTTAAAGTAACATCATAAACTTCGATTCCCATTTCTTTAATTTTATTAAAAAGTTCATTTGTAAAATGGAAACCTGCTGTAGGAGCTGCAGCACTTCCTTCAACTTTAGCATAAACTGTTTGATAATCATTTTTATCTTTAATTTTTTCATGAATATAAGGAGGAAGAGGCATATTTCCAATTTCATCTAATATTTCAAAGAAAATTCCTTGATATTCGAATTTTAAAATTCTAATTCCTTCATCTTTCACTTCTAGACATGTTGCTTTCATTTTGTTATTAAAATCGATAATGTTTCCTACTTTTATAGCCTTAGCATTACCTAATAAACATTCATAAGTATCATTACCTAAATCTTTTAAAAGTAAAACTTCAACATGAGCACCAGTAACTTCTTTAACTCCAAAAATTCTAGCCGGGATAACTTTTGTGTTATTTCTAACTAAAACATCGCCTGGTTTTAAATAATTTATAATGTCATAAAAATGCTTATCTTCATAAGTTTTTTTAGTTTTATCAATAACCATTAATCTACAATGATCTCTTTCTTTTGAAGGAGATTGAGCGATTAATTCTTCTGGTAAATCGTAATTAAAAAGTTCGATATCCATATATTAAAAACCTCTTGAATCACCATATTTTTTTAAGACTTCTTCTTTGAATTCATTAAAACGGTCTTCTTTTATTGCTTCTCTAGCTTTTTTAGTAATTTCTAATAGGAAAGAAACATTATGAATAGAAAGGAGTCTTTTTCCAAAAGCTTCATCGCAAACATAAAGATGTCTAAGATATGCTTTTGTATAATTTCTACATGTATAACAATTACATTCGCTATCTAAAGGAGTAAAATCTTCCTTATATTTAGTATTTTTTATATTAATTCTTCCATTATGAGTCATTAATGTTCCATGTCTAGCAATACGAGTTGGTAATACACAATCCATCATATCAATGCCCTTTTCTATACCAATTAAAATGTAATCTAAACTACCTACACCCATTAAATAACGTGGCTTATCAATTGGTAATTTTTCAATTGCATAATCAATCATTCGATAGCAAACATCCTTAGGTTCTCCAATTGAAGTTCCTCCAATTGCATAACCATCAAAATCCATTTTGACTAATTCTTCAGCACAATATTTTCTTAAATCTTCATAATCTCCACCTTGAACAATTCCAAAAAGAGCTTGATCTTCACGAGTATGAACATCTCTTCCTCTTTTTGCCCATCTTAAAGTTCTTAAAGTGGAATCTTTAACATATTCATAAGTTGCTGGATAAGGAATACATTCATCAAAACTCATTGCTATATCAGCACCAAGTTTTTGTTCTATTTCCATAACACTTTCTGGAGAAAAGAAAATCTTATCTCCATTAAGATGAGATTTAAAAGTAACTCCTTCTTCACTTATTCCACGTTTTTTTGCTAAAGAAAAAACTTGGAATCCGCCACTATCAGTAAGCATTGCTCCTTTATAGTTCATAAATTTTTGAACTCCACCAGCTTTGGCAACAATATCTTCTCCTGGACGAAGATGAAGATGATAGGTATTCGCTAAAATTACTTGTGAACCCATATCATATAATTCTTCTGGAGATAATGTTTTTACAGTTGCAAGTGTACCTACTGGCATAAACATTGGAGTTTCATAATCTCCGTGAGGTGTATGAAGTATTCCATAACGAGCACCGCTATTTTTATCTACATGTTTTAATTCGTAATAAAAAGTCTTTTTATTCATAGTTTTCTCTTTCTTTTTTTGCCTTCCTATTATATATATTTATTCTATTTAAAACAAATAAGTTATTTTACTTATATATAAAATAAGATGGGCTTATTTTATATAAAAGGCTCAACCCACCCTGAATATTTATATTCAAGAATGCTATGAACTTAAAAAATTATTCGCTTTAAATGTGATTATTCTATTTATTTTAGATTTTTATGTAATAATGCTTTCATTTAAAGTTAAATATGTTTTATTTGAAAGCAATTTAAAAGCTACCATTATTTTGGTAGCGATTAAATTTATCCATTTTCTTATTCGGTAAATTTTTACCATTTAAAATCTAAATTATAATTTGCGTTAAATAATTGTTGAAATCCTTTATATTTTTTAGCCAAAAGCATAAAAACACTATATCCAATAATATTTATCGCAATAAATTCTCCTAAAAAAGTCCATCCACCCATAATAAAGAAAATTGGGCCTTCTAAATTAAAGGCATCACTTGTTCCACTTGAAGCTAAATAAATAATAAAAGGAACTGTAATAGCATTAACAATACAAGGAATTAAGCCACTAAAAAATAAATTCTTAGTTAATTTAGAAAATAAAATCATGATTAAGCAAGAAATAAATGTTGCTAATGTACCTAAAGTAATATCAAATATTCCTGCTGAAGACATTAAATTTGATAATAAACAACCAATTGTTAATCCTAATGTATATGAAGGATTAAAAAATACTAAAAGATTTAATAATTCAGAAAATCTAAGTTGCATATAACTATAAGAAAGCGGATAACAAACAATAGTTAATACAGCATATAATGCAGCAACAAATGCATTTAGTGTAATCATTTTTACACTAAAGAAATCTTTAAAAAAAGACTTTGAAGACTCACGAAAAGTCTTTTTTTCGTTGGAACTAACTTTTTCCATAATTAAAATATATCCCCCTGTTTTGTTTTAAGAGTGGTTAGTCATGGGAATTATTAATATTTTATTTTTATAATATTAATAATAGACACTCTAGCAAACCGATAATTATTAAATCTTATTTAAGGATTATTTTCAACTAAAAAGTAAAAAAGTCATGCTTAATATTTAAAGATAAATAATTAAGCATGACTTTATATGGAGGGTATTATTTTTAAACTAATAAATAAAACTAACTTAATACAACAGTTCCATAATCATAAAGAATATTATAACAACTAGTTACATCTTCTCCTTTTTCATTAACTATTTTATTAATAATAACAACATTTTGATAAGTTGAAGGTTTTGAAGCGTTTTTAATTAAAACAATTGAACCAACTATTTTATCTCCTTCAACTAATCCTTCTACTTCATATATTTCTTCATCTTTTAATGAGGAAATATTATAAAATGAAGAATTAAAACTATTACTCCTAATGTTTAAATCTCGCTTAGTAACTGAAATAGTCCCAGTACTTTTTTCAATTACATATTCATCATTAACAACATTCCCATCTTCATCTTTTAGGACAAATGAGAAGTCATTAACTGTTTGGCCTACTTTTGTAATAGTGCTCCATCCATTAATTTCAATATAGTGCCCTTCTTTTAAATCGCCTTTAATTTCATAATCTCCATACCAATGTTCTTTGCCATCATAAGTAAAACTTTGAGTACCAGAATAAATATGAAGACTAAAATCGGTTAAATCTCCTCCGCCAACAGTCGTTCCTCCGCCTTCTTCTTTATCGGTTTGATCATAAGAAGTATCTTCAAAAGCATTTCCTTCTTCATCGGCTCCATCAGGAGTAGGAACTTCTTCTCCTTCAGCAAGTGGAGCAACAGTAAATTCAACATTTACCCAGCCCTTTCCATCAACATAAACTTCGCAAATAGCATGACGTTGTAGCGCTATGACATCATATGTTTTACCAACAGTTCCTCCATTAATACAAACTCCGCCAGCAATTCGAGTAGGATATCCCATTGCTCTAAGTAATAAAGCTCCTCCACCAGCAAAAAATTGACAATATCCTGCTTTTGTTTTAGTTAAAAAATCTATTAAAATATCGGTTGAATTAGGGTCTACTAAATTAGTATGTTTACAGTAAAAACCATTATTTTTAAAATGATTAATTATATTATTGCAACTGCTTACTAAATCGCTTCCTTTTAAATGATAGTTATTAATTATTTCATTTAAAGTATTTCTTTGATATGAATTTAAAGATAAATAATTTTCATAAACGAATTTTCGATATTCTCTCTCCTCGTTTTTAACGTTTTCATCTTTAAATTCGGCATTATCAATTAACTGATGATCATCTAAATAATCAAAAGCAAAGCCTTCAACATTAATAGCTTTTGTTTTTAAATCACTTACTATAACGGATAAATCATCATTTTGTTTATTTGGGAAGAAAGTATAGTAAGGGTAAGTATCGTATTCCCTATAACTAATGTTGGTATACTCAAGTTTTCCTGCAAATGTATCCATTTTGCCTTCTAACAAATTAGGAATAAACTCATATACATTTACTTCATATTTAGATTTATATTCAGGGCCTACAGTCCGTGCTTTGCCATCATAAACACCACTGCTTTGGCCTCTAAAAAATGCAGATCCTGATTTTGTAGGAGTGTATCTCATAATTAAATTTCCCAACAATTCTGTATCTACATCACTAAATTGTTCGAAAACTGTTTCCAAAGTCGAAGAATCACCACCACTTGGTACATCACAACTTCCTTCTCCACCTTCGCCCGAACCCTGGCCGGAACCTTTAACGATTTTAACTTTTCCAGGAATAAAATTAATTTGATAATCATTTGTAACATCTGTATTGAAATTATTGTTTTTAATAGAAAAAGTAAGATTATTATCATATTCACCAATTTCTTTAAAAGCACTTGAACTTACTACTGAAATTACATCTTCTTCTACTAATTGCCCATCCCATGAATATTTAGGCCACGACTGTTCTTTGCCAGTATAAGGAAGAGTGGTGCTTTCAGAATGTATGGTAATTGTTCTTTTAGAAACTGTATAACTACCTTGAGTTAAATTAATTTCATAATTTTTAGTATAATCAGTTCTTCCTAGTTCGTCATAAATTTTAACGGTTAAATTGCCTTTATGTGTTCCGGCATGTAAAGCTTCATAACTATTAATATATGTATTTACTGTATCTCCATTTAATAAATCACCAGAAACATTTACTCGAGCAATATTATTGTAAATTTGCCCATCATAAGTTTTATCTACATAACTAATATTAACTGAAATTCTTCTTGGATTAATTTTATATTCACCACAATCAAAAGTAACTTTATAACTATCGTTTATAATAACTCCATACTTATTATAAATTTTAAAGGTTGGTTTGTTATCGTAAGTTCCAACGTTAATATAACTAGGCATTGATAATTCAATTCTATCGCCATTAATAAAACTACCTTCAGTGATTTTATAAGAAACTTCCCCACTATAAACTTTCCTATCATAAGTTTTAGTAAAATCATTTGTTTTTATAGTAACTTCTCTAGGCTTAACTGTAACTCTTGAATCAGAAGTAAAATCTACATCATAAAATCTTGTAACATCTCTATTAGCTTTATCAGTGAATTTTAAAGTTGGGCGATTAGCAAATGAACCACCATTAATAAAGTCTTGTTTATTAACTATTTCAACTTTATCTCCTTCATAAAGGGTTCCATTTGTTAATTCTAAATTATCAGTATGATGACTTGTTCCATCATAAGTGAATTCATCTTTAGAAGTAAAAGTTACATTACGAGATTTTAAAGAGACTGTATAAGATGATTCAAAATTAAAATCATAACAATAAGTAACATCTTCTCCTTCATTATTAATAATAACAATACTATTTGGATCAAAACTTACGATAGCTTTATTGTCATTAAAGCTATCGTAATTAAAATAAATATCCAATAATTCATCATTACCAACTAAAGATAAATTTAAAGAAGGAGTATTGCCATAAACAGAATATAAAGATGAAACTGTTACATCAACACTTTTAGGTAAAATAGTAAATTCTGTTGGATTTCCATAATAATATCCACCAAAGATATTTTTTGAAACACCTCTAATTTCATAATTTCCAGCATATTTTGGTTCAGTTAAACTCCATTCTTCACTTCCGGCTTTTTTAAATTCATAATGAATATAGTTATCAAATAATCCATAGGAAGAATAATTTAGTTTTTGCCCATATTGGACATCACTAACCTTGATTTTATCAATGATCATTCCTTTTATAAATAAAAGCGTTCCTGCCGTTCCAACTAAAATAGCAAGTAATATTAAAAGTAAGATTCTAAATCTATAAATAAACTTATATATCGATAAATATCTTTTTATTTTATTTTTATATACTTCTGTTAACATAATTTATTCGACCTTTAAATACCCATAAATATATTTAATATCATAATTTCCAGTAACAACTTCATCTTTGCTATTTGCGATTGCTTTTATAATGACTATAGCTTCTTTCATCCCTTTACTAGTAAGCGAATTACTTATATAGGCAGAAATTTTATCGCCACTAGCTAAACCTTTACTTTTAAATTTAACTTCTAAAGGTTCTCCATCAAAAGTTTTAGAAATATTTTCAGTTTCAATAATTAACTCTCTTTTTGTAATCATTAAGTTACCAAAATCTTCTTTAACTTTATATTCATCTGTTACATCGTTAAAATTTTCATCAATAATCATATAAAATGGTTTATTTTCAATCTCACCTGCATTATATAAAGTATTATTTAAAGAATATATTAGTTGATGATTATCTTTTAATTTTCCATTTACGATTACATCATCATCTGTAGAACTTAAGACTTTGCCATCATATTCTTTTACGACATCATTAGTTCCAATAGTAATATCAAATTCAACGTCAGAATTATAGGTTGGAGGAAGATTTGGAGGCATAACACAACCTGGAACCATTGGAGCAACAGTAAATTCAAAAGTGACCCAGCCTTTTCCATCAATATAAACTTGGCATTGAGCATGCCCGCAAGTTGGATTATAGTAAATTTTATCTAGGCATTCTCCGTTCATACCATATCCACAAATAACTCTTGTTGGATATCCTAATGCTCTTAAAATAATAGCTCCAGCAGAAGCAAAAATGTCGCATTTTCCTATTTTAGTATCAGTCAAAAAACTAACTACATAATCATCTGCGTTATAGCATTCTAAATTTGAAATATTATACAAATATTCACTTTTAAATAAATTAATAATTCTTTGTACAGAATCAAGTAATGAATCACCATTTAAGTCTTTTTCAGCAATAAAATCATCAATGACAGATTTTGTTGAATTTGGAATATTCATATAATTTTCATAAACAAATTTACGATATTCTAATTCTTCATTTACATAATTTTCATTAGAAAAAGAAACATCGTCAATCAAACTATGCTCAGTAAAATAATCAAAATTATATCCTTTAATTTCTACTGTATCACTAGATAAATCGCAAATCGTATAAGAATCTTGATTCTGCAAACTATCTAAAATAGGATAAGTCGCTGCATAATCAAAATCTCTATTTTTGTAGGAATCATCTTTATATGTAAGTATTCCTGAAAATTCTCTTTTACTATTTCTTAATAAATCAGAAATAAATTCATGAGGATTAACACCATATTTAGGCTTATATTGATTTTCAGAAATTAAAAAGGCTTTCCCTGTATAAACTCCAAAAGCAAAATCTACAAATAAAGAACCACCCACTTTTGTTGGGGTATAAGTAAATGCAGGTTCGATTGCTGTTCCATAGTCTTTAAATTCAGTATCATCTATATCAACTTGGACAGTATTATTGCCAGATTGACCTTGATTAACTTCAACTTTCTCTGGAAATTCTTCATCACTGCTTGTACTTCCACCTTGAGATTCATCTACATTAGTAATGATGATAATATCCATATTGATAAGAAATATCATAATTTTTAGTAACTTCTTTTGAATCCTCGGTAAAAATTTTGACTGAAAAAGTATTTTCATGAAAACCTTTTGTATTAAACGTTTTAAATCCAGAAAATTCTAAGTAATCGTTATTTAAAAGATGCCCTTTAATTGTAGAAACTCCTTTATCCCCATGGTCAGAACCATCATCTGGAAAAACAGCAGTTGCACTTTTTAATGTTATTTCAACAGGTAATACTTTTAAAATACCCACATCAAGATTGAGATTATAAGAGGAAGTAACATTTTGCCCGTTTCTATCTAAAATTTTAACATCAAAACAATCAGTATATTCTCCAGCATTAATAACTTCTTTTTTTGTTGAAATCTCTATATTATCTCCAGTTAATAAACCCCCACTTGTTATTTGATAAGGAAAATCCGCTTCAACTTTTTCAGCATTATATGTAGTAGTATAGTCTTCAATTTTAATAGAAATAGGAGTTTCAAAAAGTCTTAAAACACCAAAAGTATTTAAACCAAAAAGAGTAGCTACGACAATACTACAAAAAGCAATAACAGTAACTATTAAGACTAGTATTTTTGTTTTTGGTTTCATCTTTCTTTTCCTCCTAAAAAATTAAAATTGAACAAATTTCTTCAAATATTCTCTAGATAAAGGCATTGAGTCTTTACCATAATATTCATCTAATTCATTTAAAAATTTATTAATTGCAGGTCCAAGTCTTAAAAAATCTTTTGATTCTAATTTTCTTAAAATCTTTTTAGAAACAAAATCATCAAAAGCTTCTTCTTTACTTCCTCCGCATTCAACATATAATGGAACATATTTTAAAATTTGATTTAACATACGATTACCAAAATTAATTGAGAAATTTTGATTTAATAACTCATCAATAATATTAATCCACTTCATTACAACTTTATAATCATCACTTACGGTAAATTCTTTTATTTTTTCATCACAAATATTTTTAAAATCAGTGTTAGAAATCTTTCTTTCTTTAACTTTTTCTCCCTTAAATGGTGTGGCTTTTTTATTTAAATTTAAAACCATTGAACGGTCATAAACTTTATCTGAAATAGCAAAGGTAGATTCATCATTATTTGCTGTTCCTAAAAAATAAACATTATCTTTAATTAATAATTTGCCTTCTTTTAACATTCTTGGGTCATTGATCCAAACATCATTTGTAATTTCAAGTTTTCTTCTATCTTCATCTGGATATTCTAAAAGAGAAAGAAATTCAGCAAAATAATATTCAATTCTAGCAATATTAACTTCATCTAAAATAATTATATAAATCTTGTCGTCCAAATTAGATTTATATAATTCTTCTAAAAGTAAAGTTTCGTTAAATTTTTTAGTAAATTCATTAAAATATCCGACTAAATCACTTCTTTCTTTCCACATTGGTTGAATAGCTACTGGTTCTAAAACATTGCCAATAAATTTTTCAAAGGCTAATGCAATTGAAGTTTTACCAGTTCCACTCATACCTTGAAGAATCATGAGTTTAGAAACACCTAAATTTGATATAAATGCTCTGATATCTTCAATGTCGTAATATAAATTTAACTTTTCAGCACAATAATATCTAAATTCATTACAAAAAGTGCTTAAAGAAGTAATTTTGTCAAAAACAATTTCTTCTCTTTTTTCATTATCTAAATCATAAAGTTTAGAAAAGCGGTATGCATTTTTATCTTCACTGTCTTTATGAGTTAAGTTTTTAACCTTCAAATAAGATTCTCTATTAAAAATAAACTCTTCCTCAGCATCGCTTTTTAAAGTAAAAAGATAATAAACAACATAACAAGAAGGAATAATAAAAAGCATAACAATTACTATATAAACTAAAGGATTAGTTAAAATAAAACCTCCTCCATCGCTTAAAGTAAATGCTAAAAGGAATGATAAAAAGAATAGTCCAAGAATTAAATCAACGACCATCAATATAGCACAAATTTGATCGATTAATTTTCTATTAACCATTTATCTTCTCCTTCTTTTTTAATAATTCACGAATCTCTTTTTTCTTCTCTTTTTTAATTACTTTTTTAACTTCTTTCCATTTATCTTTGAAGTAATTAGTAAAAATATCAAAATCCTTTTCTAGTTCATTAAAATAAACTTCATCGTTCTTTTCTTTTTCAAATTCTGGATTAATACGAATATTAAGAGCTCTATTTATTGCTTTAAGTTTATTTATTTCTTCTTCATATTCTTTTTTTAAAGCTTCTTTTTCATCTTTTAACTTTATAACTTCATTATTTAATAGTTTTGTATCTTCTTCATAACGATTATTTAAATCTTCATAGTTATAAGTTAATGTTTCAATTTTTCTATTTAAATCTTTCTTTACTTCATTTAACTTATTCAAATCATCTTCTTTTGTTTTATTTAATAATTCATCTTTATTTTTTAATTCATCTTCAAGTTTAAGAATGATATTTGTTATTTCTTCTTTATTTAAAGATTCACTAGCAAAAATTTCAGAAATCTTATTAATTAATGTTTCATGGTTTAATTTTCTAATATCTTCTTTTTCATTTATATATTCTTCTTCTAAAAGTGGGAATAAATCTTTTGATTCAGAATAAGAAAGGAAAGTTAAAATTGTTGGAATAAATTTAAAGAAATTAATATATGAATCGCTCAATTTATCTAATTTAATTTCACTTTTTTCAATTTCAAAACCATCTTTATTATAGTTTTTTAAATATTCATAAAGTTCATAACATTTAACAAAATTAGGATCATTTTTTAAGACGTTATTTTTTTGAATTGGTTCACTAATTAAAGGAAGTTTTGCAACAATTGAAATTAAATCACTTTTGAAAAACTGTTCAATTGTTGAAGTAATTGCATTGAGTCTATTAATTAAATCTTTATTAACATCGTTTTCTTCGACCTTTAAATCTGTATGTCTAATATCATCAATTGAAATATCATAACTAATTGAATCTTTAAAAATAGTAACGTTATTTTTTAAGGTTGTTTTAATTTCTAATATTGATTGAGCTTCTTTAATTTTATCAAAACGCATAGAAACGAATGATTTTAAAAGTAAAAGTAAATAAACTAAAAATTTATTTTCGTATAATCCAAAATCATCATTTTTTTCAACTATCAAAAGCTTTCTAGGTTCAACATCTTGACTTACTTCATTGAATTTTCGAATATTATTTGAATGTTTAGCTAAATCAACGATAGAATCTTTAGAAACTCTTTTAATTTTTTCAATATCAACAGTTTCGCCTGTATTTAAAATAAATCTTCTTCCTTCTAAAATCGCACTTGAAATAAAAGGTAGATAAAATTCGATTTTTTCAATCCAATCAGATTCAATTTTTATAGAGTTTTCAAAAGTATTAATCTCATTAAAAAGAGATGGGGAATTTTTAACTAAATCTCCAAGTTGTTCTAATTTTGGATTTTTTGTAACAACATCTAAATATTGTTTTAATCCTTTATATTGATTATACTTTCTACCACTTCTATTCATAAACTAACCAACAATATTATATTTAGAAACGTATTCTTTACATTCCTTCATTGAATCAACCCCAAAAACCAAATTAAGTTTATCAATAAATGGTTTTACAGCAGTTGAAAGTTTTAAAAAATCTTTTCCTTCAAGTTTTCTTAAAATCTTTTTAGCGACGAAATCATCAAAAGCTTCTTCTTTACTTCCACCACAAGCAACATAAACTGGGACATATCTTAAAATTTACCCACTCATACGATTACCAAAACTTATTCCAAAAGATTCGACGATAAGTTCATTAATTTTATTAATCCAGTTTTGAAGTTCATCATAATCACTGGATTTTTTAAATGATTCTTCAGCTTCATTAGCAAGTTTTAAAAATTGAGTATTAGAAATTTGACATTGATTTACTATATTTCCTTCAAAACTTTCAGCTTTTTTCTCTAAATTTAAAACCATTGCTCTATCATAAACTTTATCAGAAATAGCAAATGTAGATTCATCATTATTTGCTGTTCCTAAAAAATAAACATTCTCCCCGATTTGAAGTCTTCCTTTTTGTAATTTTTTAGGATCTCTATCCCAAACATCATTAGTAATTTCTAATGTTCTTTGTTCGATGTTTGGATATTCTAAAAGAGATAAAAATTCAGCAAAATAATATTCAACACGAGCAATATTAACTTCATCTAAAACGATAATATAGATTTTATCGTTAAAAGTTGCGTCATATAATTCTTCTAATAAAGGTGTTTCATTAAACTTCTTAGTAAATTCATTAAAATAACCGATTAAATCGCTTCTTTCTTTCCACATTGGTTGAATTGCAATTGGATCAAGAACGTTATTAATATATTTTTCAAAAGCTAAAGCGATAGAAGTTTTACCAGTACCACTCATACCTTGAAGAATCATAATTTTTGAAGTAGCTAAATTAGCAATAAAAGAGCGAATATCGTCAATTGTGTAATAAAGTTTTAAGTTTGAAGCACAGAAATTTCTAAAATCTTCTGAAAAAGTTTTTAAAGAAACTACATTATCATATTCAATTTGAGCTCTTTTTTTACTATCTAAAATTAAAAGTTTGGAAAATCTTTCGCTATCATTATTAGCAGCTTCTTCTCCACTTCCGATTTCTTCACTCAAATCTAAAATTTCTTTATTCTTTTTATTTGATCCTTTAATAATAAATGTATTATTTTCTTTTAAATATTTATAAAGAATAAGACAAGAAATAACTGCTAATATCAAAAATACGATAGTAGCAACAACTAATAGAACAATTTGTGATACTGTGCTAGTTAAAACCATAATAAATGCTCCTTTAATTTCTATCTTCTGCTTTTCCACACCAAGTACAATAACCATCTACAAAGTTATGATTTTGGAAATTTGATTTACCTTCAACTTTATATTTATTTCCACATCTATGGCATAAATATTCGGTATAAGACTTTTCTACACAAGTTCCTTCAAAAGTTGAACTTACTTCAACATCCATTGTTTTTATAATTTTTCCATTGTTATCTACAATAAAAGAAACATCATCATGAATACATTCACTTAAAAAATACGTATAATCTCTTTTTAAATAATATGAAACATTATAATTTGCTTTAGTAATCTTACTATAATCATAAATATAAACTTCATTACAGGCGATTCCTATAAAAGAGGTTCTTTGTAAACCAATAGGTTCATAATTGATAATTAAATCTCCATCAATAACAGAGTTTCTAAAAACATTTAATCCAAGAGCTAAATCTGGATTATTTAAAGTAACTTTCTTTAAAGTTTTAATTTCAGCAAATGCTTTAGAATTAATTGTATCTAAATTTTCACCAACATAAATTTCTTTTAAACTAGTTTTTTCAAAAGAAGATAATCCAATGTTGTTAACTTTAGATAAATCGACATATTCTAAAGATGAACAATTTAAAAAAGCTTCACTTTCAATTTCTATTTCATTAGAAAAATAAACCTTTTTAATATATTCGTTATTTTTAAAAGCGCCTTCTCCTATTGAAACAACTTTATATCCATCAATTTCTTTAGGAATATATAAAGTATTAAATTTAATTGGTGATTCAACAATTTTTATACCTTCTTCTTCGTTTTCTTCATTAATAAATTCATAATTTAAATAATTTTCGATATTTCTATAAATATTTAATTCATAAGAGGCATAAAAATTTGCTCCTAATGATGTTATAAAAATAATGGCGAAAGTAAGAAGGGAATATAAAACACCTTTAATATGAAGCGTTTCACATTTAACACCATTTTTATTTAAATATTCATTATAAATTGCTTCGTTATTAATATATCTAAACTTTTTAAAATAAAGAGTGTTATAAGAAATCTTTAATTCTTTAATATTTTTATTTTTCTTAATATTGATCTTTTTAAAATGTTTATCAATTTTATAAGGAAAAGATAAAAGAGGTTCGTTATTTATATCAATTGCTTTTATTAAAATTTCACCTTTAATAAACTCTCTTTTTTTAATTAATTTAATAATAAAATATTCACTATTATCTTTTTTATCCTTTTTAGTTTTAACATTAAATTTTAAATATTTATAAATATTAAATTCTTTACTTTCTTCTTCATCTTTTTTCTTATTTTCTTTAAAAACAAATCTTTTTTCTTTATTTAAAAAGAAAAGAATTAAAAAAAAGATAATAAATGTTAAAAGAAATAATATTGCTCCTAAAATATAAAAAATAGGAATATAAAACACACTCTCAATTAATTTATCCCATGAATCATATATAGAAGAAGGAGAAAAAGAAAGTGTAATTAAATAGATTAAAAAATAAGCTAATGTAGCACTTATACTAAAAAATAAAGAAGAGAGGATATATTTATAAACACTCTTTTTAATATCTTCATTTTCTATAAAATAGATATCATTAACTTCTATAATATCTATTTTAAAAGATGAAGCATTTAAAGGAAGTTTAACTATATAATCTTCTTTATAGTTATTTAATACATCTTTAATATTTAATATTTTTAATACTTTTTCATTCTTATAACATACAACATTAAAATTAATATATTTAACATTACCTTTTAATTTTAATGCTAAAAAACGATTATTACCTTCTTTAATAATCTTATAAGAATTAACATATTCTTTATATTTATTATCAACATCAAATAAAGCATAATTCTTTTCATTTGATGAAATTAAAGTATCTTCATCAAAACTTTTAACATATTTAACTTTTAAAAAGAATAAACCCAATAAAAGGAATAAAGCACTAATAATTAATGAAATAAGTAAAAATAAAATGTTCATAATAAATAATAAAAAATTTGTTAATTAATAAATTAACTTTACTTATCTTAAATCAAAAAATTATATTTATAAATATTACTAAACTAAATTTAATAATATTTCCATTTTGTTGAGAAATATGACAATATTTTATTAACTAGATAATTACTAAATATTTACTTTTGAATCTACTAATTTTTCTTTATTTTCACTAGTTAACTTATTATTTTCATTATCTAATCCATGTTTTTTATTATATTCAATTAAATTTTTATCACATTTTTCTTTTACTCTTTTTCTTAAGATGAAAAACGTAATAAATTCAAGAAGGAAAGCAATAATCCAAGAAACTGGATAACATAAATATAAAATACCTAACGAATGATTCCACATTCCTTCAATAGGAGAATAAACAAAATAATTCCAAATAATTCTTAATATACAACAAGATACAAAAGAATAAATAGTTGGAATAAAACTATATCCTAAGCCTCTTAAAATATCGCATTGAGTATCCATTAATCCACATAAAAAGTAGGTAAGTAAAATTACAGTCATTCTTTCAATGGCATATTTAACCACTTCGCTATCATAATTCGCACTCATATAAATTTGTAAAAGTTGATGAGAAAAAGTTAGTGAAGCACATCCTAAAACAACTCCTACTATTACAACAGTAACAAGAGAAATTATTTCAATCTTTTTAATATTTTTATAAAATCCTCTACCTACATTAGCACTTATAAAAGCTGGAGTTGCGGTAGAAATAGAATACATTGCAGTATAAGTATAATTTTCAATATTTGCTGCATCGGTATTAGCTGTAACTACAGCTGGAGGCCAACTATTTACGGTAGTTTGTAAAATAACATTAGAAATAGAAAAGTAATTCCATGAATTCCACTTGGTATTCCAATTTGAAGTATTCTTTTAAGTTCATGTTTATGAAATTTTAATTCTTTAAATCTAAAACGAATAAATCCTTTATTAATATAAAGAAATAAAATAACTAAAAATGCACTAACAAATTGAGAAATAACTGTCGCGATTGCTACTCCCATAACTGAAAGATTAAAACCAAAAACAAATAAATAATTTAAAGCAATATTTAAAACTCCACTAATTGCTAAAAATAATAAAGGTTTTTTACTATCTCCTACTCCTCTAAAAGCAGCTGCTCCAAAATTATATATAAGCATAAAAGGAACGCCTAAAAAATATATTGATAAATAGGTTGTAGAAAGATCAATATAAGTTTCACTAACATCCATCCATTTTAAAAATGTTCCCGCTAAAAAGAAACAAGTTATTCCAACAATGATTCCACATATTGTAGCAAGTAATAAACCACTATGAAGAGCTCTATTTGCTCCATTTTTATCACCCTTCCCATAATATCTTGAAATAACAACGTTAGCTCCTGCACTTAAGCCAATAAATCCATTAGTAATTAAAGTAATAAGAGAACCATTAGCTCCTACTGCTGCTCCAGCGATAGTACCTTCTTTTTGCTGAACAACTATTAAATCAAATGAGTTATATAAAAGCTCTAAAATTCCAACAATGATAATAGGAAGAGCATATATTAAAAACTTTTTAATTAAAATTTTAGTATCACCATCTGTTAAATTTATCTCACTATTGTTTTTGAAAAAATTCTTAATTTTTTCGACCATAAAATTACCCTCTTTTAAAAATCGAGTATAATTTTATTCTCATGAAATTTGAAAATAAAGAGCAAATAAATAAAACAATTAATCTTTTTTAAATCTTTTATTTAATGCTTTTAATATTCGTTTTAATATCATCAAATTTATACTTCTTTTAACTATTAAAAATAATATTTAATTAAAGATAAAAAAGAACATAGATAATAGAATTTATCTAAATATTAATAGAATCAACTATAAAAAAGATATATTTATTTAAATAGCTTTTGTTTTTTCTTTTAAAAAGGATAATAAAGATTCATCATCTTTAATTAATAAAGAAAGTTTATCATAAACTAATTTATGATAATTATTTAACCATTCAATCTCTTCTTTATTCATAATAGAAAGATCTAAACATCTAGTTTCAATAGGAACATAAGTAATTGTTTCAAATTTAAAGAAATTTCCATCATTAGTTTCAAAAGCTTTTACGCATAAAAGATTATTTTCAATTCTTATTCCATATTTATTAGCTTTATATACTCCTGGTTCAATAGTTGTAATCATACCTGGAATAATTATGGAACCATCATCTCTATCTTTAACTCTTTTATATCTAAAACCATTAGGACCTTCATGAACATTTAAAATATATCCAACTCCATGTCCTGTTCCACATTTATAATCCATTCCTTCTTGCCACATAAATTCTCTACTTCTTATATCAATTGTTTGACCAGTTGATCCTTCTAAAAAGATAGTTTTTGAAAGGTTAATTAATGATTTTAAAGTTAAAGTATAATCGTGAATAAATTCGCTTGTTGGTTTACCAATTAAAAACGTTCTAGTTGTATCAGTTGTTCCTCCATAATATTGGCCACCTGAATCAACTAAAAGTTCGATATTATCTTTAGAAACTATAGAATGTTTTTCTTTTGTTGGAGCATAATGCATTTCAGCCGCATTACTTCCTATAGCTGCAATTGTTTCAAAAGAAAGTTCAAAACAAAGTGGCGAAGATAAACGATATTCTTTTAATTTTTCACTATAATCATATTCACTTAAATTATTATCGATATTTTCTTCTAAATATTTTTGAAATTTTAATAAAGCTAATCCATCGATAGCTTGTATCTTTTTAGTATTTTCTATTTCTTTTTCACCCTTAACTGCTTTCATTAAATAAGACGGATTAGAAGCATCAATAACATTATTAAAAAGTGAATAAATTTTAGCATTTACTCTATTTTTAGAAAGTAAAGTAGGAACATCACAATGTTTTTTAATAAATTCAACTATTTCTTCATAAGGATGAATATTAATTTCTTCAATTTCAAAATCAAGCTTTTCTTTATTTATAAAAAGATGGTTTTCAAATTCTTTAGAAAGATAAAGATAAGAATAAAAAACAGGATTATTAGGAATATCGTTTCCTCTTAAATTTAAAATAAAAGCGATTTCATCAAGCGTTGTAACTAAATTTGCTTTAGCTCCTTTTTCTTCTATTTTTTTATATATTTCTATAATCTTTTCTTTATAAGTTAAAGTGGTTAATTCTTTATCTAGTTTAAAAACTTTTTCTTTTGATAATGGGGATAAATTATCAATTAAATAAGAAATATCTAAATCTTTAATTTCAATTTTAGAATTTATAAATTCTTCATATTCACCCATTTTCATATCAAAAAGATTAACTCCTAAAGGAGAAATATTATTTTTCTTAATAAATTCTAAAAGTGAAGGAACATTTTTATCTCCCTTTTTAATTAAAGTATAGCCACTATCTTTAATTTCTTTTTCAGCTTGAATCCAATATCTTCCATCAGTAAAAAGGTAAGCTTCATTTTTTGTAATTAAAACTTCAGCAGCACTCCCACTAAATGGACAAAAATATTTTCTAACATCTAAAAAATGCGAAGCAACATATTCACTATCATGAGGATCACTAGTATAAATTAAATATCCTTCTAAATTATTTTCTTTTATAAACGATTGTAATTTTTTTAAGTTTTCTTTTTTAAATAACATAAAAATTTACCTTCTTTCAATTCATTTTTTCTTTAAATCCACTAATTATTTTACTATCATTTTTCTTTTTTAAAATTAATTTAATCTTTTTCTATAATTCTTTCTAAATAAAAAGAAACTGGTCGAAATCCATCATTACATGAAATTAAAGCTGAATAAGGATTTTTCATCCATTTTCCATAAAAATAGCCTTTTCCTTTTCTTAAATCTTTTAAAAAAGGAAGTAAAGTTTTATAAGCACTTTTACAAAAACCTTTAATATATTTTCCTTCATAAATAAATTCATCGCCTTCTTTAAGATTACAAGCATTATCTAACTTTTCTTCATAAAGAGAGGATAAATCTTTATAATTAGCGATTCTTAACACCTTAATTCTTACTTTATACATATAAAAATCATATAATAAATACATGATTCTTGCATTAAAAGTAAAAAATTTTTTATCGATTGAAAAAGAAAGTATTATCTCTTTTCTTTCGCTTTCTTTTAATAACGAAAATGAAACAATTAAACAAGAAGATATTTTAAATAAAATAGCCTTTTTAGGAAACAATAATTCAGGTAAATCTAATATCTTAAAATCAATAAAAGTAATAAAAGAATATTTTTTAAAAAATAATCGTAATTTTTTAAAAAATACTACTTTTATTAAAAATAATAATAAAGAGAGTAATATTGAATTAACTTTTTCTATCTCTTCTTCATTATCTAAATTTTTTACATTAGGAATTAAATATAAAAAAGATATATTAATAAGTGAATATTTATATTTAACATTTAACTATAAAAATAAAAATATTGATAAAAAGATATATGAATATAATTTTATTAATAATGAATTTATAGATGATAAAAATAACACTGATATTAGTTTTAATAAAATATATAAAGATTATATAAAAACATCTTCTTTATATTCATTTTTATCATTTATAGATAAAACACCTATAAATGATAAAAGAAAAATAAATAAAGATATTATTTCTAAAATATATTCTTATTTAAAAAATGATTTATTAATTTTTGATCCTTTATCTACTTATTCTTCTTCTTATTCTAAAGATAATAATGAATTAATATCCTTTAATAAATTTGATTTAGTTAAATTTAATACTTATTTAAAAGAATTTGATTTAGGTATTGAAAAAGCTTTATTTATTAATAAATTAGATAGTAAAAATAATAATAACTTATCTATAATTAATAATTTATTAAATAAAGGATATAAATTAAATACTTTATATTTATCTAATAATAGTTCTTCTTTATTTAAAATAGTTAAATCTAATGATAAAAATAATAAATATATATTAAAAGAATTAGTATTTAACGATTTTAATATTGATTATAATTTTCTTTTTAAAGAAGAAAGTTTAGGAAGTAAAAAGATAATTCTTTTACTTTTAATACTTTCTTCTTTAAAAAATAATAAAACATATATCTTTGATGAAATAGATGTTTCGATTCATCCGCTTTTATTTAATAAATTTTTATTATTAATTAATAATTTATCTTTTTATTATTCTCAGCTTATCTTTTCAACTCACTATATTGATTCACTTTTATATTTAAATAGTGAATCAATATATTTAATATCTAAAATTAATTCTTCTTCTTTTATTAATTCTTTAATCGAATATAAAGGTATTAATAATATGAAAGATAAGAAAAGAATAATAAAAAAGTTTAAAGAAGGAAGATATAATGGAGTTCCTTCTATATAAATATAAATAAATATATAAATAAAATTATATGTCATTAATAACATCAACCTTAAAAAGAACTAAAGATACTAAAAATGAAAATAGATTTATCTATCTTCTTTTTGAAGGTGTTGTAACTGAACCATATTTTATCTATCCATTTATTAAATATTCTTCCTTTTTTAAAGATACTAAAGATATTGTCTTTAAAAAAGTAATAAAGATAAATAACGATAAAGGTGCATCTAATATAAAAACGTTATCTAAAATAGCAAAAGAAGAAATAGTAGATACTCTTCCTTTTAATAAGAAAAAAGATAAAGTTTTATTTATTTTTGATTTAGATATTTATCTAAATAATAAAAATAATCTTATTAATATAATGGATTATTGTTTATCTTATTATATTTTTGGATATACTAATCCATCTATCGAATTATTTTTACTTTTAACAAAAGAAAATTCTTATAATGAATATATAAAAAAGAATTATAGAAAGATATTAAATAATAAATTTTATAAAAAAGATAATAAAAGATTTATTAATCATCTTTTTTATAAAATTACTAATATTAATAGTAAACGTAATAAAGAAAAATTAGTTTTATTATCTTTAGATTTTGATACTGCAATAAATCAAGAAAAACTATATTTAAATAGATTTATTGATAAAGCTTATAATAAATTAACATCTAATATTGGCTATGTATTTACTAAAATAAAAGAAAATAAGATAGATGAAATAAATTATTTCTCATTTGAAGAAAAAGAATTAATTAATATGAAGAATAAAAAGAATATTAATAATAACAATAATAAATAAATTGCACCTATATAAATAATTATGAGGACTTAGGTGCAATTTTTCTCTCTTTTTGCACCTAAGTCCGTTATAATTAATCTATAGGTGCAAGAAATGAAAAGCATTACTAAGTTATCTTATAAATTAAACAAAGAAGAATTTAATAAAAAGTTAGAAGAATTAAAGAAAAATAGTTCTTTTAATTTTTTAACGTTTTCTAAACATTCTTTCTTTTTTACTAACGATGAAGAAATAAATAATTTAGTAACAAATTTACATATTTTGTTTTTTAAGTTTGATTCATTAATTGAGGGTTTAGGATCAAACATCAAAACACACCTCTTACAATCTTTTTTAATCGAAGAAATTAAAAGCACCAATAAAATTGAAATTATTTTTTCTACCAAAAAAGATATTTTTAAAACATTAAATCATATTGATGAAATAAATTTAGATGATAAAAAGATTAAATTTATTGTTAATGCTTATAAAGATTTACTAGTAAACGAATCTAAAAACAGGGAATTATTAACTCATGAATCTTTAAGAAAAACTTATGAAAAACTTTTTAATAAGGTATTAGATAAAGAAACAAAAATAGATGGAAAATACTATAGAAAAGAATCTGTTTTTATAAATGATGGATTCAAAAATATCCATCAAGGATTAAATAAAGAGAGTAATATCATTAAAGGAATGGATGAATTTTTAAGTGTTTATAATTCATCTTCTACTGATTTATTTATAAAAGTAATTCTTTCTCATTTTTTATTTGAATATATCCATCCATATTATGACGCTAACGGAAGAATGGGAAGATTTTTAATTTCTAAAAAGATTTTTGAAGAAACTTCTTCTATTCTTTCATCTTTTATTTCAACTATCATTTTAAAAAATAAAAATAAATACTATAAAATTTTTAAAGATAGTGAAAATATAAAAGAGAAAGGATCTTTATCATATTTTGTTTATTCATTTTTAAAATTAATGAATGAAGAAATAAATGAATTAATTTTAAAAATGAAAGAGTTAAAAGAATTAGTTAATGAAATTTATAATAATGAATTTAGTTATATAAAAAGTAAAAGCAAAAAAGAAGTTATTAATTATTTAATTATAAATTCTTTATTTACACATTATGGAGTAAGCAATAAAGAAATTTTAAATGAATGTAAGGTTAAAAAAAGAAACTTAATTTATATACTTAATAAATTAAAAAAGAATAACAAAATTAAAGAAACTTGTTTTGGAACCTATAAATTTAAAAAATTAATTATTAAAAATATAAATCCTTTATTTAGTGATGAAGATAATTAATAATAAAGTTAAATTTATTATTAATTAATGCGATAATATTTTTATTAAGTTTAATATTTATATTAATAAAGGAAGAAAAGAAAACATATGGAAAATAAAAAAGCATTACTTATTATTACTGATGGCTTTGAAGATATTGAAGCTTTAGGAACAGTTGCATTATTAAGAAGAGCTAAAATAGAGGTAGATATATTTTCTTTACGTAAAGAAAATATAGTAGGAAGTTACGGAACTAATCTTTCTTTACCTGTATTTAATAATAAAGATAATAATATAGATTTATCTATATATGATTTATTATTTATAGCAGGTGGTAAAGAATATGTTGAACTAGAGAGTAGTTCAACATTTATAGATGTAATTAAATATTTTTATAATCATGATAAATATATTGCTGCTATCTGTGCTGGACCTACTATCTTAGGTCATTTAGGATATTTAAAAAATAAAAAATATACTTGTTTTAAATCAATGAATGAAGATTTTAATGGAACATATATTCCTAAATATAGTGTAGTAGATGGTAAAATTATTACCGGAATAAGTGCAGCTGGAGTAATTGATTTTGCATTTAATATTATTTCTACCTTAAAGGGAGAAGAATATAGTGAAATGGTTAAAAATTCAATTTACTATTACGATAAATAAAAATATTTAAAAAATAATTCTTAATATATATTCATCTTAAAAGAAGATTAAGTTATTAAAATAAATTTAATATGGAAAGAGTAATCGAATATAAAACAAAACCTATAGACATTGCCAAATGGTTTTTATCAAATGATAGAAATGGAATTGGTTATTCAAATAAACAACTTCAACAACTTTTATTTCTATCATATGGTTTTTATTTAGCTCTTTATAATGATAATTCCAATAATATTAATACTTCTTTATTTAAAAATGAATTTCAAGCTGGAATTCAAGGACCTGTTTATCAATCGATTTATCAAAACTTTAAACAATTCGGATTTAATAAAATTATTTATCGCGATCAAATAGAAATTAATGATCACAAAGTTTTAAAAGTTCTTGATTTTATCATAAAAGAATTTGGTAATTTAACTGGCTATGAGTTAGAAAATATTTCCTATAATTTAAATTCTTGGGTTCAAGCAAGAAATGGTTTAGATAGTTCTAAAGCATCAAATGAACCAATTAAAGATACTGATATTTTTAATGATTTCAAACAATATATTAAGTAAAAAGATTCTTGGATAAATATAAACCAAGAATCTTTTCTTAATAGGAAGGTTATAAATATGTAAGAAAGTTAATTAATTAGAATTAATTAACTCCATATTTATCTTTTAAAGTTTCAAGCTCATCTCTAACTTCTTCTATTTTAGTATTTGCTTCATCAACTATATTATTAGCATCTTCAATAGCTTGATCGATTTCACTTCTTTTATTTTCTAACTCAATAAACGCATCATCTACCATACCTTCATATTCATCTAAATCACTTTTTCCATCATTAATCATTACTTCTACTTCTTTAATAGTATTATTAATATAAATTTTGATTGTATCAAAATTTGTAGTATTAAAATCATTTAATGATGTATCAAATTTTTCTAATTCTTCGTTAAAAGAAGATAAGTTATTATTATAGTTAAAATTAAAATAAGAATAATAATTTCCTTTTAAAAGCCAAGAAAACCATGAAGAAGAAACACTAAATTTTAATATATCATTAGCTTTAGAAGCTGTTTCTTTAATTTCATTAAATTTAGTAGTTATATCATTTAAAGTAGTTTCAGCTTCATCAAAACTTGATAAATTACTATTTATTTCTGTTTTAGCACTATCAATTTCATCTAAATAAGAAGAAATATCACTCTTATAGCCATCAACCATTGAATTATATTCATCTAGAGTAGATTCAATATCACTAAAATTAGACTTTGCTTCGTTAATTACACTTTTAGCCTCATTTAAAACACTTCTTTCAGCGGATGTAATTCCTTTAGTTAATAAAACATTAATATCGCTTTCAAAATCTAAAATTGTTGATTTTATATCAGTATATGTAGAAGAAAAATCATCTAAAATTCCTTCATAATGAATAACTTCACCATTTAAAGTATTAATATTAGTTTCTAATCCATCAATTCGAGTTAAAATAGTATCAACATCTTCTTTTAAAAGATCTACTTTATTAAACTCTTCATCAAATTCACCTTCTAAATTAATATTTAAAAAAGTATTAACAGGTGATTCGATACTTTTTGCTAAATTATTAACTGGGGAAAAAGTAAAAAGAATAAAAAATACACTAACTAAAAAAGAAGAAACTATTCCTAAAGGCATTTGAATTGCTTTTTTATTTCTTATTTTTAAAACTAAATCTTTAAATTTATTAACAAACTTTTTAAGTAACCCATAAATTAACCAAGTTAAGCCATAAGAAAGAATTAAAGCTAAAATAGAAGAAATCATAAATGAAGAAACGTTCAAAGCTACATTCAAAACTTCATTATAATAAGCTCCATCAGTTAAATAGCTAGGTAAAAGAGTTAAACTTATACCCATATCATTCCCTATTTTAGTTAATTCTTCATTTAAAGAAGCTATTTGATTTCCAACATCATTAAAAATAGATTCTAAATTAAGAGAAGAAACAAAGGTAGGTAAAATAGCTATAACTATAAGATTAATAACATAAGTTAAAGCAATAAAAATAAGAAGATTAATTCCTCCAAATATTGGATTCTTAAAAAATCCAATAATTATAGCAATAACGAGTATTGCTATAATAACTAAATCAATAATAACAAATCCCATAAATACCTCTTATTTTTAAAAATATAAAACACAAAGTAATAAAATTATATTAATAAAATTAATGAGTTAATATAAAAACTTATAATTTAGTACCACATTTATCACAATAAATAGAATCTATGTCATTTTTTTCGTGGCACGAAGGACATTCTTTAAATAATTCTTTTCCACATTTAGGACAATATAATGAATCTTTATTTATTTCATTATTACAATAAGGACAATGTATTTTTTCTTCCTCTTCTTCTACTATTGCTTCTTTTATATTTTTAATAGCAGGTTTAATTTCTTCACTAGCTTCATTAATAATAGGAATAGATTCATTTTTAATATATCCTCCTACTTCTTTCATAAAGCCAAATCTAAGAAGAGTTATTCCTATTCCTATTAAGATAAAGCCAGGAAAAAGTAAAAAGAAAGTAAAGAAATTAGGCATTGACATATTATTAAAAGAAATACCAAAAGATATTAAACCTATTAAAGCTAATATAATACCAATTATTAAAAATACAAAACCTAGTATTTTTAATAATTTCTTATTTTTATAATGAGCTAAGAGAGAATTTCTCATTCTTTCTTCTTTTATTTTATTTTTATCATATTCATTCATAATAGTTAATTTATCCTCCATAAATTGCCTTATATATATTATAAGCGATAAAGTTTAAGAAAGTTCATAGTTTTACTTTTAACAATAAGATTTCGTTAAAAATAATGCATTCTTTTTTAACGAAATTACTATTTCATTTGTAGAAAAAAGATTAAAAGAATACGAATATAATCGTTTTTTATAAAAAATATATATCATGTTTTTACTTTTCCCGAAGAAAAACTTTATTGATCTTTGATTTTAAATAGTTAAGAAAGCCTTATAAAAGAATATAAGACTTATAGGAAGTAGGTCAAAAGTCAAATTAAAAAGAAAATATAGTTGTCAAAGAAATGATCTTTATCTCCTTACTAAGGAAATAAAGAAGAAAGAGTTTAATTTGTCCTTGTATCAAGGACAAATTATATTTCTTAATGTTTTATTATTAAGAATATAATTTTATTTTTTATTATTGAAATCTCTTTAACTACTAAAAGAAAAATATTTTTTGTTATAGAAGTTTAGTTTTAAAATTTAATAATTTATAAATTGGTATCAATAAGTGATAGCAATGAGGTTGGTGCAACTATTGCAGCAACAAGTTTTAAAAATGAATCTATATTAAAAATGATAAACCCCTATTTTTCAAGGGGTGAGATTAGTAAGTGACCTACGTCTGGCACTATTATTGTCATAAAAATTCAATCACTTTTTAAAATAAAGTTTTTTATTATAATATTTGTCGAAAGTTATTCATCTATAGAATAATTGAACACAATACATAATCTTCATAAAAAGAGGTATACAACATGTTTGATGAAAAACAAAATTTAAAAATAACAAATGATGAATTAGATAAACAAATCAATCCTTATTATGAGGTTTTAACTACTATTGATGAAAGCGAAAATATTAAAATTCATACATTAATAAGGTCAGTTAATGATTCTAATAAAAGATTTTTAATGGTAAATGTATTGCCGCAACTTTCATCAATTTCAAATTCTTATCTAACATTAAAATTTTTTTAGCAAATGGTTTTTATTCTGATGCTTTTTCATTAATTAGAAAAATTAGAGATGATTTACTTCAATATTTATATATTGAAAAACACTTAACCAAATACGATGAAAATTTAATTAAAACCAAAGAAATAAAAACAATTACAAGATGGTTATTTAATGAAGAGTTGTCTTCCGACCAGAAGAAATTCTTTGATTACAAAAATTACAAAAAAGATGTGATTGATGAAAACGATAATATTAAAAAGATAGCTGATATCATTTTCGGAACAAGGTTAAAACTGTTAAGTGAAAACTTAAATAGTTATGTTCACGGAAATTCAAGACTAAAAACACTTTCAAATGATCTTAAAGTAAATGGAGAATATAAGGATTCTATTCATAAAGAAATTATTAAAGATATAAAAGAAATTACCGATTTTTTTGTATCAACTTTGTTTGCCATAAATCCTATTTTATACCGTTCAAGTGATTACTTGGATTATCTTGAATTAGGTTATACACCAGATGAAAAATTATTTTATACTCTCGCTCCTTTTATCCAAAATTATATCGATACTAATTTAAAATCTTACAAAGGATTGGTTGAGTTATTAAGAACCCTTACAGAATTGAAAATTGAATAAGGAACAGCAAATCATATCCTTTCTTTTTCATTTTTCTGTTTAACAACCTCTTCTTCTTTTCCTCGTTTAAAGTGTTCTAATTTTTAAGAATTAAAACCCTACCAACATGTCAAAAACTAGAGGTTGTTAAACATTAATTAGATTTAAAACAACTTGTTTTAAATCAATTTCATTTATTAGGAGATAAATTAAAATGAAAAAGAAAAATTTATTAGCCTTATCTGCTTTAGTCCTTTCTTTAGGACTCACAGTTTCTTCATGTGCTGGTGCTCAAGGAGAAAAAGGTGATCAAGGTGATAAAGGTGATCAAGGAGAGCAAGGTCCTCAAGGTGAACAAGGTATTCCAGGAGAACCAGGAAAAAGCTTTGTTGACATCATCGTTTTACCTTCAGTTACAAACGATGGAAAAGTTACACAAGATAAATGGGCTGTTGAAGCAGGAGCTAACGAAACAGTTACATTTACTTTCACTCCAGCAGAATCAACAGATAATTTAGTCATTGATTTAAAAATTAATGATACAGTTGTTGCTGATGTTGTCGAACCAAATGAAGATGGAACATTAACATTTGCATTCACTGTTGATGATTCTTATCAAAGTGTTCAAGTTACAAATGTAACATTTACTTCAGTTTCTACATATGGACAACTCTTATTACAAGATGCTGGTAAAGCTATTGTCGATGCTGATAAAGGAATTAATTTAACTTATACAGCTGGTACAAGTGGCCAAGTTCCATTCATCGAAGATTCTAAAGATGTTGTTGCAAATAATTACACTGAAAAAGCAACAGAAACAGTTCAAAAAGTATATAGTGATGCTGAAAAAGCTGTTAATACTGCTTATACTAATGCAGTTAAAGATCACAAAGATGATGTTAAAGCACAATTAAATGCTATTAAAGAAGCTGCAAATGCTGAAATTGAAAAAATCAATACTGCTTATGCTACAGCTTTAACAGAAGCTAAAGATCAAGCTAAAGTTGATTTAAATACAATGGTTACAGCTTTAAATAATGAAAATTATTTAGATGCAGATAAAACAGCTCAAAGAGATTCATTCACTGCAAAAATTGATGCTGCTACTTCCCTTGTTAGTTTAGGAAATGTTATTAACGGTGAAGTTGCTTTATCAACATTCGGTGATAAAGATAGCGAAGCAAATAGATTCTATGGATTAAAAGCAAAAGCATTCGAAGAAGCTGAAGCTGCTTTAGATACTGTTGAAAAATTTGAAACAGAATTAGAAGATGAAACTACTCTTGCTTTATTAAAACAATATGTTGAAACAACTGAATTACCTTCAGAAGTTGCTAAAACTGAATTAGCAAAAATTTCTTCAGCTACAGAAATCAATTGGGTAAAAGATTCAACTAATGGCGATCATACAGACGTTGGTTATGCTGCTGCCAAAGCAATTAAAGGTTCAGTTGAAAATATTAAAGATGCTATTGTTGAAAAGGTTAAAGCTGATTATAGAGCTGAAATCGAAAATTCTGTTGCATTAGCAAGTTTAAATGAAACAAGAACAGCATTACTTGGAGTCGTTGACACAGCTATTTCAAATTTCGTAACAGCAGATAAAGATAATACTTTAAGCTTAGCTCAATATGTTACTCCAACATATGTTGCTGATTCTGTTAATGAAGCAGATAAATCAATTAAAAATTCTTCAACAATCACATTAATTGGCTATATTGAATATTGTTTATCACAACCAGTTAACGGTTCAGTCGTTACTGCATTTGCAAACGAAAGAATTCAATCTGCAAAATCAACTGCTTTAAAATCATTAAAAGCTGCTAAGGATGCAATTAACGATGCAACTTACAAAGCATTAACATCTTACTCAGTTAATACTAAAACTAATAAAGTTACTGTTAGTAAAAATGTTGTTGGCACTGGAGATGTTACTAAAACTGTCGAAAATCCATTCTTTAATAATATTCCTGACAGTCCAACCGATAATAAATATGAAGTTGAATTAACCGATTTAGTTAAGCCAACATCAGTTACAGGTGCTCAATCTTTCAACCTTGATGAATATTATAAACTTTTAGAAAAAGAAGAAACTTTTGGTGTAGCTGAAAATGAAACTGTCTATGGCACATTACATATTCAAGAATGGGCTAAAGACCATTTAACAGATTTTGATAAAATTTATTTTGAAGGTTTAACAAAGATTAAAAATTCATTAACTATAGCCGTTGATGGTGTTGTTACGTTAGATGAAAATGGACCATTAGTCAAAAAATCAGATGTTACAAAAATGTGGACTGATTTAGACGTCGAAAAGGTTGTAACACCAGAATACAACAATGCAGCACAAATCATTTCTTTTGCTGATGGCGTTAAAACTAATGCTGATTTATTAGTCAAATTAAATAGCGGATTCAAGACATGGTTAGATCAAAAAGCTAAAGTTGATGATAAATTTGCTGATCATTTTGCAAATGATACTTCCTCAACTATGGCTGAAGATGCTAAGAAAGTTGTCGAAAGTGCATTAAAAGGTGAAATGAGCGAAAATGAAATTGAAAACTGGGTAAAATCTAGTAATCTTGAATCATTATATAAAGCTGATATTGCTGCTTATATTGAAGATGCTAAAGATTATGCATTACAACTTTATCAAAATTCAATTGCTGGAAACATTACTTTAGATCAATATAAAGCTAATAAAAAGGTTTATGAAGAATCTGTCACTGTATTAACCGGCGAAAATGCTCCAGATACAATTAGAGAAGTTGATTCTTGGATTAAACAATTAAGAGTTGGTTTAGGATTAGATAAAGTCGCTTTACCATCAGCAGAAGCAGCTGCAAAACAAAGCACATCTTATGGTTCATTTACATGGACAAACGCTGATAACTTTAAAATGGAAGAAGACAAAACTTCATCTACTCACATACAAACTGTTTATAAATTAAGCGGTGATGCAATTGTTCAAAGTGATAGCGCTGATGTATCTAAATTCTGGGGACAAGTTGGAACAGATCTTAGTGGCACTAAAGTTTATGTTATCACTTTTAAAAATGATTCTGATGAAGCAATTAATGTTAAAACTGGTTATACATCTAAACCAGGCACAACTTTAGGTCTTGTAGATCCTAACTGGAGTGGTGTTAAAGTTGAAGAAGTTAAACCAAGAACAATCCAAGCTAAGGGTAATATGACCTTAGTTGTCCCAGTATCAGATATTGGCAGCCTTAAATATGCTGGATTAAATATGCAAATCGAAGTATTAGATAGTGAAGGCGATGTAGTTCATACTTATTACTTTGATGCTTCAGGATTAAATTAATTTAAGTTAAAAAATTAATTAAATCTATTTATTCAGTAATTAATATTACTATCATAAGTTTGAAATTTATCTATCCCTTTATATGATAGTAAGTTAATAAATTTGATTAGGAGAGGAAAGTTCCTCTCCTAATCTTTCTATTAAAGCTAACTTTATAAATATAATGTTATTTAACAATGTGAATGCAAAAAAAGGTGGTTAAATAAAACCATCTTTTTTATATTTAAATTATGTCCTTCGTTTGTAATACCAATGATAGCA
>CASEKC010000009.1 GCA_949288485.1 uncultured bacterium
AATCCATTAAATGATGGAACTGATTTAATTTTAAAAATGCTTAGACATGTTTGTACTTTAAATTACAAACCTTTTATAAAAATGTTTTTAGATATGCAACGATTTGGAGATTTAGCTTCTAAATATAAAGATATTTCAACGGCTTTAATTAGAGCAACTAAAGTAGAAAATAAATGTGCTTTAAGATTTTGGGATTTAGAAGCCATTATTTGTCGCTTTGTTATCTCTTTAAGAAAAAGAGTTGATATTAGGATGAAAGAAGCTAGAAATCGAGTTGGCGTTCTTTATTATCTTTTTAATAAAATAACCTATTGTTTTGAAAGATATTATAATCGCTTAATTTCTAAATATTCCTATAAAAAATTAACTCTCCTTGTTAAAGGAAGAGAAGAAGATGTTGGTGAAGAATTTGTTTATTCTTTAATGAATGCAAAAACTTTTGCTAATTCTTATAGAACTGATTCTCATTATTCCTTATTTAAAGAAGTTTTAGCTGAATCTAAAAAAGGTCTTTATACAGAAGATTCCTATTCTTCACTTGATCCTTCTTTAGATGAGTTAGAAGAACAACATTCTTATTTTAATGATCGTTTATTTAAGCTTTTTAGAAGAAATAAAATTTCTTCGAAAAAAGTTGAAAACAGTGTGGAGGATTTTTTCGATGAAAAAGAATAATAAAACAAATAATTTAAATGTTTCGTTGACGAAATTTGTTGAGAAATCCTCTGACACTAGGGGGGTGAGTAATACCCCCCTAGTGTCCACAAATTTACGAAACTTTTGTATCGATTATTTTTCGATGGTTATCAATGAAAGTTTTACTTTTGATAGTCCTACGATGAATTTGTTATTTTCTGCTCTTAAGATTGACAAAAATAAATATACTTTATGTGCTCAACATAATGGTTATAAAACTACTCTTTGTTATGAAGAGTTTATTTATATTTCTTACGGTGGAACTACAACTTCATCTTATGATCAGGAAACTATTCATTTAGAGTTAAAAGGTCAAGGATGTAGAAAATTTGAAGAACTTGGAGGTAATTGGATTGATTTACTCGAATGTGCTGTAAAGTTTGGAAAAATGAAACGACTTGATATTGCTTATGATGATTTTACAGGGTGTCTCGATTATATGAAGTTAATTGATAAAACAATTAATCATGAATATTCATCAGTTTGTAAGTCTTTACCTGTGATTATGTTTTCTAAGGATGGTAATGAATTTAAATCATTTTCAATTACTTTTGGGAGCAGAACTTCAGCTCGACAATTACAAATTTATGATAAAAAGACTGAAAGAGAAGCAAAAAATTATAAAGTATTAAATCTAAAATCTTGGACTCGTATTGAAGCTAGATTTAAAGATAAATTTGCTGATGAAATAAAAGATTTAGTTTTAATTTCTTTATATAACAAAAATTTCGATGTTATAGCTAAAGGATTAATTCGAAATATCGTTGAATATAAAGAAAAAAGAGATGAAAAAAATGCTGGAAGAGTAAAAAATTGGGGTGTTTGGGATAATCTTTTAAAAGACTCTGAAAGAATTGATGTTAAATGTCAGTATGATCTTGAAAAAACTATCACAAAAAAAGCTAATCGGATGAAAAGAAGTGTTTCTAAAACGTTGAAAATGATTTATCTTTCAAATCCTTCAAATTTCTATGATTTTATTAATTTTTTATTATCTACAGATTTAGATAAATTAGAAAATACTGATTTATCTGTAGTAAATAACGCAAAAAATAAATATGAAACTAATGTTTCTTATGATGATTTAAAACAAATGGTTGATTGTCTTACTGATAATTTAGAAGGATATTCTTCACCAGATGAATATATTGAAAGTTTAGTAGGAACTATTTTGGGAGGTTAATTTTATGACGAAAGAAGAATTTAATTTTTATTTAGATATGAGTAAAGCTTTACAAGAAGATTTATGTAATATTGAGTTTGAGAAATTGCCAAATATTGTTTCCGATTATATTAATTTTGTTGTTATTATTTTGGATGATGTTGATTTGAATGAAGATTGGGATTTTTATTTAGCTTTAGATAAACATATTGATTTAGCTTTAATGTTAAATAAAATGCTTAAAATTGAATTTCCACTATTTTCGAAATATATTGAGGAACCAATTTTAATGAATTATAGAATTATAGGGGTGATTGGAAAGAATTAATGCTGATAAGGGAGTTTTAATTATGTTTTTAGCAAAAATAAAAAATAAATTCATGTATATAACTGCACAAAATGATTACGGATCTCATTGGTATGCAGTTTATACAAGAAAGAATAAAGTTTTATATTGTAAAAAAATAACTCATTTATTTTTACCTGATGTTAAAAGATTTAAGCAATTAAAATCAGGACTTTTGGAAGAAAAAAAGATTACTTCTTTTAAAACTCCACAAGGAGTTTATAAGAGACATATTTATAATGATGTGAATGGTTCTCGTTTAACAATAAGTAATGTAATGAAAAACGCTGTTTCAATTAAAAATAATATAAAGATAAGAAAATATTAAAAAAACCTAGCTACATTTGAATAGGGCTAGGTCGCTAAAGACTCTTAAATTAATGAGCTCTTATTAATTTCGCAGTCTTTTTGTTGAAAATAATGTATCAGTTTTAATTGGGGTAGTCAATATGAAAAAGTTTGAAATTAATGAATATAAAAGTGAAATTTTTAATAAATTAGATAAAAAAATAACAATTAGAGAATTTTATAATCTATATAAAAAACTTATTAATTATACAGATATTATTAGAGTAGTTTTTTATAAAGAAAAAGATAGATATGGAAATAGAGTTGGATATGATTCTGAAATCCAAGTTTATAAATATAAAGATCTTTCTAATTATTATGATAATGTTGTTTTATCTTTTAGAACTTTATATTCAAAGAGTTTCTTTAAATATAAAGTTCCTGAAGCTTCATTAATACTTTATGTATATGGATCTAAATATGATAAATGGAATCCAAATGATGAATGTAATAATCCAGATAATGATTATGAAGATTTATTAAATGTTTTTAATGATTAGGAGTGAAATATGTATAAGAGAAAATTTATTAATAAGAATAAAGTTTATAAAGTGAATAATAAGTATTTAGGTATTGATATTCCAGGTTTTCATAATGTTATTGTTATTTGGAAAAACGGTAGATTACAAATAGCTAGAGTTAAAACAATTACATCTTTAGAAAATGTTTATTATAAAAACGGTAAGAAAATTACTGTTTATGATAAAAAAGCTTTATATCAGGCAAAAAATGGATTAATAACTCCTTATCCTATTAAATTATTGGGAACTAAACATTGGTCAGGTATTTATAATAAATCAAAAGTTATTAAATATGAAAGATTAGAGAAAGCTAATAAAAATTTAAAAAAGCCAAAAAATGTAAAATAAAAAGGCTTTTCATTTCAAGCCTTTTTCTGATATCTCACACTTATGAAATCATCTCAGATATTCATACAGGAAATCTCCCTTACTGATCGTTTATGTGCCTCACATAATTCAGGGCTCGGTTAAATTATTTTATAAATCTTTTTTATTTATGTCAATTTATAAAGAAAATGGAAGATACATAGTTAAAGTTTGTATTAATGGTAAACAAATTTTAAGAAGGAAATATTTGGGAAAATCTATTTTAACTAAAGAAACTGCTTTAGCTTGTGAAAAAGATTTATATATTTCTTATGGTGAGCTACAGCAAGATTATGAAATAAATGATTTATTTAATATTTATGAAGAATATTTATTTAAAAAATATAAAGAAACTAGTGCCAAAAGATATTTATCTTCATTTAATTTAGTTGTAAAAAAATATTTTGTTGATAGAAAAGTTTCTCAAATAACTAGAAGTTATTGTGAATTTTTAAATGATTCGATTAATAATTTAGATTATAAAGCAATTGAACCTTATATATTTTTAGCAAAAAGTTTTATTATTTTTTTGAATAATTATGGTTGTAAAGCTAATACTTCATCGCTATTTAAATATAAAAAATCATTTGTTAAAAAAGAGAAATTTACATTTTATACAATAGAACAATTTGAAAATCTTTTATCAGTAATTACATCTTTAGAAGATAGATTTATTTTTACTCTTTTATTTTATTATGGATTGAGGATTGGTGAATTAAGAGCTTTAAGAGTTGAAAACTTTTTAGAGGATAAAATTTTAATTGATTCTGAACTTTCTAATAAAGGAAGATTTGGAGGACAAAAAGTTTTTGATCCAAAAACAAATTCATCAATTCGTTATTATCCTTATGTTAAAGATATTAAAGATATGTTTTTAGAATTAAAAAAAGAGAAGAAGTTAAAGAAAAATGACTTTGTTTTTATTAATAAGAAGAAAAATAAAGTTATAGGTGAAACAACTATTAGAAGAAATTTAGATAATTATATTCTTAAAGCCAAATTACCTTATATTAAAATACATGGATTTAGACATTCATGTGCCACATATTTAATTAATAATAATGTAGATCCAAAAGATATAGCTTCTTGGTTAGGTCATTCTTCAGTTGATACAACTTTACGTGTTTATGCTCATTTATTACCTGTCAGAAAGGAAAATATTAAAAATTTAATTGATAGTCAGAAATGAGCTTAGAGGTTGTAAAAATTTTGCCATCGAAAATTTAAATTGATACAATTGATACAATTTTTTTGAAAATTGAGTACAAAAAAACGCGATAATTATCGCGATTTTTACAAACTGGTGACCTATACGGGATTCGAACCCATGAATGCATGCGTGAAAGGCATGTGAGTTAAGCCACTTCTCCAATAGGCCACTGGCGCTAACTATAGGACTCGAACCTACAACCGATCGGTTAACAGCCGATTGCTCTACCATTGAGCTAAGTTAGCATTTTTCAGTGCTTTAATAATATATCAAAGGACTGAAAAAATTACAACATTTATTTTTGAATTATCCTAATTTTTTTTCAACTAAAGTTAATAAATCGCCAATAGTCTTAATGTCTTTAGTATCTTCTGCTTCAAAGGAGATTGAGAATTTATCTTCTAATTCTAAAATAAATTCGACAACATCTAAAGAATCAAGGCCATAAGTTGCTAAAGTTGCATTTTTATCAATTTCAGCAACGTTTAATTTTTCTTTAATTAAATTTTCAACTTCATTAATTCTGCTCATAGTTTTTACCTCTTTGTTATTATAATAAAAAATACCTAAAATATTAATAAAGTTTTCATTAAATATTGAAAATACTATAAAAAATAGTAATTTTAGTATTAATTTAGTATAAAATAAGTTTCAAATAAGTTTTTAATTTTTTTAGCACTTTATACTTGCAAGTGCTAAAAAATGTATTAAAATAATATAAGTTGTTATTAGGAGGAATAAACAATGGCTAAAGAAGAAATGAAATTCCAAGCTGAATCTAAAGAACTTTTGGATTTAATGATAAATTCAATTTATAGTAATAAAGAAGTATTTTTAAGAGAATTAATCTCTAATGCAAGTGATGCTATTGATAAAAGAAGATTCGAAGCTTTAAATAGTGATGGAAAAATAAAGTTAGTTGAAAAACCTGAAATCTGGATTATTCCAAATAAAGAAGAAAAATCTTTAACAATAAAAGATGATGGTATTGGTATGGATAAGGATGAACTTATCAATAATATTGGTACTATCGCAAGAAGTGGTTCCAAAGAATTTGTAGAAAAAATTAAAAATGCTAAAGAAAACGAAAATATCGATATAATTGGTCAATTTGGTGTTGGTTTTTATAGTGCATTCATGGTTGCTAAAAAAATTGTAATTGAAACTAGATCAACACATTCCGAACAAGGCTATCGTTTCGAAAGTGATGGAAGTGAATCTTATACAATTGAAGAAATTTCTAAAGATGATATTGGAACATCAATTAAACTTTATTTAAAAGATGATGATGAAGATGAAAAATATGATTCATTCTTAGATTTTTATACAATTTCATATTTAGTTGAAAAATATTCAAATTATGTTAGATATCCTATTAAAATGAACCAAGTAGAAAAGGTTAATAAAAAGGATGAAAACGGTAAGGATATTGAAAATGAATATGAAGAAAAAATAGAAGAAAAACAATTAAATTCAATGATTCCTTTATGGAAAAAGAATAAAAAAGATGTTAAAGATGAAGAATTAAATGAATTTTATAAAAATAATTTCCATGATTACCAAGATCCATTATTCTCTCTCTTTTTAAATGTTGAAGGAATGATTTCTTATCAAGGATTAATTTATGTCCCTTCAAGAATTAGAAATGAAGTTTATAACCGTGATGAAGCTGGGTTAAATCTTTATGCAAAAAATGTCTTTATTATGGATAAATGTAAAGATTTATTACCACATTATCTTTATTTTTTAGAAGGCGTAGTTGATTCTAGTGATTTAAATTTAAATATCTCTCGTGAAATGCTTCAAGAAAATAAAAATATTATTAAGATTAAAAATAATATAGAAAATAAATTTATTTCGTCATTAAAAGAATTAAAAAATAATGATAAAGATAAATTTAAGAAAATATTCGATTTATTTGGAATTAATCTTAAATATGGTATTTATGAATCTTATGGAAGCAAAAATGATTTATTAAAAGATGTTATTGTTTTTAAATCATTAAATCATAATGATGATTATATTGATTTAAAAACATATGTTAGTGAAATGAAAGAAAATCAAAAGAATATCTATTTTGCATGTTCTTCATCGTTAGAAGAAGCTAAAATACTTCCAGAAATTGAAAGATTTAAAAAAGAAGGAATCGATGTTTTATTATGTGATAAAAATGTTGATGAATTTACATTAAGAACATTAAAAGAATATGATAAACATGAATTTAAGAGTGTTTCTGAATTTAATGAAAATGATTTAAGTGAAGAAGAAAAGAGTAAGATAGAAACATTAAATGCTACTCATAAAAGAGAACTTGATGAACTTAAAGAAGCTTTAAAAGGAAAAGTAGTTGAAGTTAAATTTTCTACTAAACTTGTTGATTCACCAGTCGCGATAGTTTCTAAAGATGGATTATCTTTAAATATGGAAAAAATATTAAATAATATTGAAGGTAATGAAAATAAAATTAATAGTGAAAAAATATTAGAGATTAATCCAGATCATGAAATATTTAAAAAATTAACTACTATTAAAGATGAAGAAGATATTAAAGATTATGCTAACGTTTTATATAATGAAGCTTTAATTTTAGGTGGATTAGATATTTCTAATAAAGAAGAATTCTTTAAATCATTAAATAAAATATTAACTAAATAGTAAATAAATTTATTTTATAAAAAAGTAAAAGATGAGGTTTTTAGCCTCATCTTTTAATATTTTTATATAAATTTATTATTTATCAAAACATTCATTTTCATCATATTTAAAGTTTTTAAGCATTTGCCATTCACCATTTTCTATACGATGAAGTTCATTTTGAATTAATAAAACTTTTGCGGCCATTCCTTTTGTAGCAAAAGTAAATTGTCTTAATTCGCCCTTATAGAAGAAATGAATAATTGTTGCATCATAACACATAACAAATGTATATAAATCATGATTTGAAATATGAATTTCATAAGGTTTATTATCCATAGTTCCGACATATGAAAAACCATTTTTTCTAGATAAAGTTAATTTACCTTTTCCAACTGTAATTGCTGTTTCACCTAATTTTAAATATCTATTTTTAGGAATAACTCCTAAAGTAGTTTCAACACTAAATTCAAAGTTTGGATCTTTTAAAATAGCTTCTCTTTCTTTAATACGGATATAATCAAACCAAGTTTTTTGAGTTGATGGGATTCTACAAGTTTCATCTTTTGGATGAAGTGTGTAATCATCATTAATATAAGCTTCATTTCCACAGTGTTTGCAGCGAATTACGTTATCAAAAGCTTCCATTTCAAATTCATGATTACATCTTGGACATTTATATAATAAAGTTTCAAGTCCAAGAGCAATTCCTTCGCCATTTTTCTTATAAACAACATGGTTATTTTTGGCCCATTCATAATCATCGTTATATAAAATTTCATCTACTTTAGCTTCAATTTCGTCAATACTTAAGTTTTTTAAATCTTCTGGATCAAATACTTTTCTAATAACTGTTTCTGTTTTAGCGTATCTTTCTTTTAAACCAAATTTATATTTTGGTTGAATAAGATAAGCACCAGAAGTAGTAACCGAATAAATTGGACATTTTAAAAATTTTAATAATTTTCCAGTTCCAAGTGCACTTGGTTGATTAGCTCCGCTAATTGAAGAAAGTCCTTCAGGATAAAAAACAACATTACATTTTAATTGTTTAACTAATCTAATTATTTCAAAAGCAGCATAAGAATCACTATAAAATTGTCTTTTAGGAATAAGTTGCATAACTCTAAATAAAGTAGCTAAATTATTTCTAAAAAATTCATTGTATGCTGCTAAAAAGTTAAATTTTAATGGATAAAGTGGAATTGCTGTAAATAAATAATCATTTCTTGAAGCGTGATTTGCAATTATTACAACTGGCCCTTTTTCTTTTCTAGGATCATCGATAATGATCCAGTGCATTCCGTATTTTTTCTTATATACTAAAACCCCTAAATGATATATAAGACTATATAAAAAAGCGTTTGGTTTATGAATTTTTCTTTCATAAAGTTTAGTAATTAGATCTTTTTTTGCCATATTATAAATACCCTTCTCTTAACTAAATTATAAATTATGATAAATAAAATTATAAGTGTTGTTTATAATGCAACCATATTTATACATTATTATAGATAAATAATAAAAAAAGTCGACTGAAGTCGACTTATCAATATCAAATGGAGCAAGTGACGGGACTATTTGACATCGCGTTTATTATTATTCTAATTATGTTTTTTATTGTAAAAATACTAATTTTTATTCATTTCTTTTTAAAAAAGTTGATTTTTTCCCACGGATTTTCCCACCTGTTATTTTATTTTTTTGTATTTAAAATTTTAATGTTTTAGAATTTTTTATCTTAACTAAGGCAATTAAATAAATAATAGTCAATTAAAAATAAAGATGAAAACTATTCTTTTTTATTTGCAAAACGATTTAGAAATTCTGCGCCTTTTTCCGATGCTTTTTCATTGTCAATATAATGCTCTATATTGACTAAACTACCATTTTGCCCTAGAAGAGTTTGTTTAACTTTATCCCATGCTTCTGAAAAGGTAATTCTTGGTATTGTATAAAAAATGAATAGTTAGAAAGTTTAACTAAATTTAATAAGAGAAACAGAAGCAGATATTTAGTAGAAAGGTTCTAAATTACATGTGTTGGCCGCTTATAGAATTAAAAAAGTTAAGATTTTCACTTATAGTAAGTTTTGTAAATAAAGCCCAATTTTCACTTGTCAAAGCAAAATTAGCCATCTGACTCTTAACTAAGTTAGGTGTTTTTTTCTTTAATAATATGGATAAAATGCCTATTTTCTATTATAATTAAAAAACTTAAGAAAGTTGGTGTTATTAGTGAAATACGAAGAAAGCGATAGAGTTGAACTTAAACGTGAAATGATAAAAGACTTAGATAAAGAAATCATTGCTTTTTTAAATACGCATGGTGGAACTATTTATATTGGTGTTGATGATAATGGTAATGTAATAGGTATACCACAAAAACTTAAAGATGATTATGATGAAAAAATATCTGCAATTCTAACAAATAATATCAAACCAAATTCTAGGAACAATGTCATTTTTTCGTACGATGAAGATAATGTTCTTATGATAAATATTAAAGAGGGCGATTCAAAACCATATTATTTAACTGAAAAAGGCCCGAAACCAAGCGGAACATACATTAGAGTTGGCAGAAGTAAAAGACCTGCTACTGATGATGAAATTTTGACAATGATTAGAGATAGCAGCGGTTGGTTATGGGAAAATCAAGCGTCGAAAGAACAAAATTTAACTTTTGAAGTGCTATCGAAGTTTGCCAATAAGAAAAAATTGCTTTTTGATAAATCAAAGTATAAAACTCTTAAATTGATAAATGAAAAAAGTGAATTTACTAATGTAGGATTACTATTAAGTGATCAAAATCCTATTGAAGTTAAATTTGCTGTTTATGATAAAAACATGAACTTTAAAATTAAAAAAGAGTTTCAAGGCTCTATTATTTCTATTGCTGATGAGGTTTTAAATTATGCCGAACTATTTAATGATACATCAGCAAAAATTATCCCTGGAGAAATATCCAGAGTTGAAACTAAGTCTTATCCAGGAGCTAGTTTAAGGGAAGGAATAATTAATGCTATTTGTCATGCAGATTATTCTTTGCCATCAAACATAAAGGTTGAATTTTTTAGGGATAATGTCCGCATAATTAATCCTGGTAATGTTTATAATTCAACATTAGAGGCTGTACTTAGCGGCGTACAAACTTTTAGAAATCCAGCATTAGTAAACGTTCTTTATAAATTAGGTTTTATCGAGAACTATGGAACTGGACTTCAAAGAATTAGAGAAGCTTATGAAAACGAAGCATTAAAACCAGCATTTAAAGTTATTGATAGATATTTCTTTTTAAGTTTACCTAATTTAAATAAAGATAGTTACTCATTTGATGCTAATGAGGCTAAAAATGATGCTAATGAGGCTAAAAATGATGCTAATACTGATGTTCAAAAAACGTTAGAAGAACAGATTATTGATTTAATAAGAATTAATAACTCAATAAGCAAAATTGAGATGGCTAAGAAAACTGGAAAGTCTAAGGCTACTATTGAGAGGATGCTAAAACAATCAAAGATTATTTCTCACGTCGGACCTAAAAATGGTGGTCAATGGGAAATTATAAAAGATAAAAAAGAAAACTAAGTTCAAATAAGATTAATTCACGCCCTGCTAGAGAAATCTGACGGGGGTGTTTGTTATGATTCTAAACTCTGCTTTTACTTTTAGAAGGATTAGAGGCTTTTTGGTTAACGCTTATGACAATTTTCTTATATAGCTCATGAAGAAAAACAAAGATGCCTTAAAAGTTCTTCAAACAAGTGAAAGGAGAAGCACGTAGGGCTAATTCTTTATGTCCATATCGAGATAATGATGATGAAAACTAAACCTAGAAATATTTAAGATTTAATTTACGCTATTCAATTAGTTAAAAAGAGCACTGCTAGAATCGTACTTTTGATTATTTTATCTTATTACCTAATTTTACAACAAAAAAGAGTTAACGTTTTTAACAATAATATTTTCTTTTTCATTATATAAATCTAATTCTAAATAAAATTTCCCATCATCGTCTTCGTAACAACCGCCATATTTTCGAATCGAATACTTTTTATTTTTATAAAGCACTTTTACAATAAGGAAATTGTTCTAATAAGATTTTTCTATAATAATGTCCATGTCAATAGCAAATTGCAGTTTTGGGCAATTTAAAATGCTGGTTTTAAGCAACATCATCATCAAAAATGTTTTTACCTTTAATTCTATAAGAATTGCCTGTAATTTTGATTATTTCGCAGTGATGAATTATTCTATCGATTATTGCATTTGCAATAACTGAATCTCCAAATACTTGCCCCCACTTTGAAAATGATTGGTTCGTTGTTAAGATTGTTGGTTTCTTTTCGTATCGAGAAGCAATAAGTTGGAAGAAGCCATAAGAAGCGTTTCTATCAACTGGTAAAAATCCAATTTCATCGATAATTAAAACTGTATATTTCATGTAGTGTTTAATTACTGATTCAAGTCTATTTTCCATCGTAGCTTTTTTAATTTTTTCCATTAAAATAGCAAAATTAATGAAATATGTTAAAATTCTTTGACTAGCGGCTTCAATCCCAATTGCAGTTGCTAAATGCGTTTTGCCAACACCACTATTTCCGATGAAAACAATATTTGATTTTGTATCAATAAATCTTAGCAAAGCTATATCAAGAATTTGATTCTTGTTTATAGTTGGTTGGTAAGAAAAATCAAAATCGTTTATCGTTTTAATAAATGGAAAATTCGACACAGTAATGTTTATTTTTCTTGCTCTTTCATCTCTAAATGAGATTTCTGCATCTGTTAATTCTATTAGAGCATCTTGAAGAGAAACGTCATTTTTTATTGATTTGTCGATCATATTTGGCAAAATTTCATTCATTTTCTCTAATTTTAAAGTTTCTAGATTATTAGATAACTTGCTATAGTTGGTCATAAATATTTAAATTCCTTTCTGCAATTTTTTTAATTTCGTCTTCCTCTAAATCTTTAAGACTACCATTTTGTAAAATATCTAAATAATGATCATGTTTGTAGTTGTAGAGCTTTTCACTTTTATTCCATTCTTGAATCTTTATCTCATCATAAAAAATAAGAAGTTTATTGTTTTCTTCTCGAATTTCAACACTTTTTCCTATATACTTAGGTTGGACAGAGTATTTTTTACCTTTGTAAGTTACTAGGGATTCGTTAGAAACTTTTCTTATTTGTACGGATGAAAGAAATGATTTAAGATTTTCAGCATTTACGTTGGTAAGATACTCTTTTTCTTTTTCAAATAATTCTGCTGGAGTTTTTCCAGTTCCCTGACAAATTTCGTTATTTAGATCTTCATTTAAAGATTTAACTATTTTTTCAATGTCTTCAGAAGTTTCTATTTCTTCGTTATAAACTCTTAAGCGTTCCATTAATCTTGCTAAGGTTTCTACCTTTCCTTTTGTACATGGCCTATATGCAATGCACGCCTTTGGTTCAAAACAAGCTTCTTTAGCAAAATTTAGAAATTCTTCTCTAAATTCCGGCCCGTTAGCTGTTGTTCTTGGTACATCAACGATTGATTTCATATTATCAAATATGCATTCTTTTGAAGCACCTCCAAAAAAAATTAATTGCTTTTATAATACAGTCTTGAACAGTTGAATAATCTCTTGTTTCTGTAACGCAAAGAAATTTATATCTTGAATAGTCCAATATTGCTAAAAAGACATTAAATTTAATTGTTTGCCCTGATTTTGTTATTAATTTTATAGATTCTTTCCAGTCAATTTGAACTTGTAAGCCTGGATTGGTTTCAAACCTTACAACGGCTAAGAAATGTATCCTTTCTTTTCATCCTCTTACATAATTTTTTACTAAACCATAGCTTCCTTTATAACCTTTTTCTTTTTTAAGGAAGTTATAGATGTGAAGAGCATGGCAGCAAAATGCAAGTTTCCTATCTATTATCGGCTTAAATTGATCAAGTTTTGACTTGTGAATCTTTTCTGAATCATCTTCATCACCTCCATTCTTAATTTTCTCAATCGCACGTTTTACAGTCCTATAATCACATCCCCATCTTCAAGCTAATTCTGCATAATTGGGTTTTATTTCAGGATCATTTAGATTTATGTCGTTTGTTTTAACCATATGTTCTAATGCTAATAATAAGTCCTTTCTTTCGTTCATTTTTTTGCCTCCATAGCCATCAACTATAGAGGCTTAGCCCTACATTTTCAATTGCCAAATCAACAATTTCATTATGTCATAAACAAATAAAAAGTTTAATAGAAAGGGCAAAATGAAATTGTAGGTTTGCTTTTAATTTCTTTTTATCAATTATTGGATAATGTCTTGGCTATTTGTTTTATTGAGTTTTATAAATATATAAACAACCAAGAAATTTAAAAAAGTTATCAAAATACTCCCAATAGCAGAAATCAAAATTTCAATGAAACTTATATTAACAAAAAGATTACTTATAAATAAAATAGGGTGCAATGAGTAATAAGAAATTAGCAAAGATATTAAAGAGGATAATACAAATATTATAAAAGCAATTATAAAAGTATAGCAAAGTAAAGATTTAACTATATCTTCTTTTGTAACACCTAGTTTTTCCATTATTGATTCGTTTTTCTTCCTATTTATAAAATTAAAAATTAAGTTAACCGACAAATTTAAAACAAAAGATATTGGGAGCAATATTGATAAAACTCTTTTAATATTTCTATTTGTAATTATCGAAACATTACAAACTTTGCTATTCTGAACATAATCAAATAATTTTTGATCATACAAATAATCTATTTTATTACTTAAATCATCATTTTTATTATTCAGAAAAATATAGATGCTATTAATATTATTATTCGGATTTAATAATACTTCTCCACCAACTTGAGAAGGTAAGATGGTTAAAGTTGCACTATTATCAATAAAATATACACCGTTAAATTTAAGTTTTATTTGGATATTATTTTGTCTATTAACAATAGTTAATATTGGGTTAACGAATTCGTTAGAGTATTCTTTTTTTAGATAGTCAAACATTTCTTTCATGTAAGTTGTTAACTCAGTATAATATAGTTCTATCGTAGAATTATTAAAAAAAGGATCATTATAGATGTTAATTAAATATTCTTTAAAAATCTTAATTTTATTTTCTAACGATAATGAAGATATATTTAATTTGTTTTGAAGGCAATAATCTTTTATAAAAATACTTTGTGAGTATGTTAAAGAAGTAGTTGAAAAAAAGTTATTTACTTTTTTCGAGGAAATATATTGATAGGCATAATCATCTATATTAGAAACTAAATTTTGAATTGAAGTTTTTAACTTCAAATTTTCATTACTATTGAAAACAAATTCTTTTGGAATTATATATTCTTTTTGTTCATTATTTAAATAAGAAGAATATAATTCATGATTTAATAAATAATAATTTGAATTATTAAAATTCAGATTTTCGTTAAAAAGATAAACTTTAGAATTATTACGAATATTTTCTAAATAAGAGGGAAGAACGAAATTAGGTATATTTTCTTTAAAAGCATAACCTTTTTTGAATTGTTTAGTAGACAATGAACTTGTTAAAACTTTGATGTCATTAATGTTTAAAAATATAGCCTTTTGAAATATAGTAGGCATTTTAATTTCATCGAAAACAAAAAAACCAGATATTTTTAACGAATAGCCATCTTTAAAAACATATGAATTAATAAAATCTTCGTATTTAACATAAGATTTTGATTCATTGTTAATTGTTCTATTTAAATCTATAAAGCCATTGTCTTTAAAGATTTCAAAATATTTTGAAGATAACAATACTTCACCTTTCTCTGGTAAATTGCCGATTATGGTAAAGTCTTTATCTTTTAAAGAAGAAGAGGAAAGAACGATAGGAAAGTAAGCATCATTCATATTTTTTCCCCTTAGATTTTCCTCAATATTAAACCCTAAGAGATTAATGCTATTCTGAGAAATAATCAAATCATTATTAATCTCATTTTCAATTTTTCTAATTTCATCATCACCAAACAGATTATCTTTTTTTAACTCGATATAATTGAGATTTTTATTTTTTGCTTCTTCAATAATTAAATTGCCAACATTAATATAATTTATAGATAAAAGCAATATAGAACATACCACAAAAATTAAAGATGATAGGATGGTAGGTATATTAATCCTTTTAAAAAATTTTAAAATCTTTAAAGTTTTTTTCATATTTTAATTAACTTTTTGGATGTAAACTGATAAACCTATTGATTTTAGCAAACTAGAATCATCAGTAGACAACTCTATTGAATATAATTCGTTTGACTCAATTGAAAAATTTTGCCAAATTCCGGTAATATCTTTATTTGAAATTATGAGTTCATTATTAGAATCGAATAATTTGAATGAAACAGGTGAAAATATAGGTGAAGTAGTTGTGTTATCCCAAAAGGAAGAAATTTTATATGTCCCAGAAACTTTTTGAATTGTTAAGAAAGTCTTGGTTTTAATTGTACTATAATTAGTTATAAAAATGGTCTTTTTAGATATTCGACTATTAATGTTTGGAATGTAACTTCCGTACCATATGTTCAATTTTATTGACTCATTTGTAGTCGAACTAGTTCTAATTAAAACGTAATATGTATCATTTTCTAACAATGAAAGACGTAAGCCAAAGTTTTTATTTGTACTTGAATATTCTGAAATTATTTCAAACTTATCGTTTAATATAAAAACTGAGTACTTTTTGTAAGATAGAGAATTCGAGTTCAAGTTAAAACTAAATAAGCCATCATTTTTTGGGATAAATTTGTAAAAATATGATTCTCCGTTATAATTATAAGTTTTTGAAGCATAATTTTTAGCATAATCAGAAGCCGTAGTGATATTTATAATACCATTGTTGAATAATATGTTCAATTTTGCTCCACCATAAGCTTTAACATTTGAAACAGTATTTTTTCTAGATATTGTCAATGTATACTTTTGACCTTTTATAAGACTTTGACTTAAGCAAATAGTTTTTTGATTTGCTTTTTTTCTTTGTTGTCCCCAAGCATCTATATATACTTTAGCTCCGCTTGTAACTGATGAATTTCCCAAAGATAATGTTGTATAGGATAGACAATCAGAAAGCACGAACTTATAATTCCCAGTTACTTTAGGGAAAAATTCTACTGTTTGTGAAGATGTGCTTCCGCATACGGTATAATAACTTTTGTTGCTTTGCGCATTAATAAGTTGGCTCTTAACATCTCTTCCAAGCCAAGAAGCAAAACTATTATTAATGGTTCCTAAATACTCAGGATTTTGATTAAAAAGAGAAGAATTATCATTAAATATTTCTAGCTGAATGTCAAAAGCAACTAATGCAGTATAGTTATTGTAGCCATCTTTAGAAAGATAGGAGATTGTATAATCTACAGAATCAGAGTTATCTTTAAATAAAAGAGGGTTAACTCTGTTTGTTTTGTCATCATACGAAGTAGTACTATCTAATGGTCGTATTTCCAAATATTTGTTCATTTTATTGGCTTTTTGATAATCTGAAAATCTCGATAGACCACTTATATATGAGCGATTAAAAACATATTTACCATTCGTTTTTGAATAAGATGCGGTTGGCTCTTGAACAAGTGCATCTTGAAAATATGCTGATGGCAGATCAACAATAGGAGAAACTATTGCAGAGACAGCAAGTTCACTTAATAAACTATTTCCAGGGATTGGAATCAGACTGAAGCCAGTTTCAATAATTAAAGATATACAATTGACGGCATTTTTTACATCATTATTATAATTTTTACCAACACCCGTATATTTTGCAAGCCAATTATGAAAAATATATCCGTTATCCGAATTTGATGAGTATCCCATTTCTGTTGGGTTTGGATGATCTATTCCATTAAGATCTCCGTTTATTTTTTCATATTGAATAATTGATTTTAATTCTGGGTTTGCAAAACAATAGTTATTTTCAACATCTTCAATTACAAGATCTATATCAGCATCATACTTAAAATTTTGCGATAAAACTGGTTTTACGGAAATTAATGTTGGTTCAAATGAATCAGCCTTCTCCATAATAACATCATAAATAAATAAACTTGTAATTTTATTTTGATCATAATCAGTATACGTCTTTGCATAATAACCCCATTCAGTACCAGTTTGTGTATAAGTTCCGTTTTTAGTAAAAACATTTTTTGGAATTATATTGCAAATCGAAGCATCAGAATCATAAATTAGTTCAGAAGAACCTGAAGTAGGTAATCCTAGTTCAATCATGTTTTTAGGAGTATTTTTAATATTTAAAAAATGATCCAGAGATTCTTGGGAATTTGTGGATGAATTATCTGTCCCAAAATAGTTAAATTGATTAATAGAAGTATTATTTTCTTTTGATTTAAAATCGTATTCTATATTAAGTGCAGTAATAATGTTATTCTTTATTTTTTTATTATTTATTGGTAAAACTTTTCTTTTAATTTTATTGTAGTCATCATCACTTAATATATAATAATGTTTTTCTAACAAATCATTATCCATTGTAAGTAGTTCTAAAACAAATTTATCTTTGTAATCTATATTAGTTTCAAATCTGTATAAATTAGGATTATTTATAATTTTGATGTGAACTATATTTTTCATAAATTTTTCTGAGTTGAGGGTATCAGCAACGAAATAATCTATATTTCCAACCTTATATTGATAAAAATCATAATGTTCTATAAAACTGCTAACATCTAAATTATTTTTATGATTATTATTTTGCTCAATCAAAATATATTGTTTTTGAGAAACGGTAGAATCATTATGAAAGTCTGCATTTATTTCTGTATTTTTTAATCCAAAAATAAGAAAAGGAAGTAAAAGAATGGATTTTATTTTTGTCATAAGCTGACCTCAAACTCTGTATTGAGATTGTATATTTTTATGCTAACAAACTATGCTGTTTTTTTCAACATATTTACAATTTGTAATAAGAGTGATTCTGAATAATAATATATAAATGGTAATCTTTTTTAACAATTAAAAAAAAGCATCTTTATTATAATAAAGATATGCTGTTCTTGTATAAATAAAAAGGAAATTATTTTAATTGAAAAAATAAGTTATTAAAATTTATACGAATAATAGGTAAAACTAAATATATTTTTATATATAAACTATCAAGTTTATATATAAAAATATAGATAAAAAATTATATAAAAGCAAAATAAAAAAATTCAAAAAAGTCCCGCAAAATGTCTCGCACGGTATTCTGAAAAAATCAAAAAAAGTACGATGGTTATCGTACTTTTGCGATTTCATGGAGCAAGTGACGGGAATCGAACCCGCATATTAACCTTGGCAAGGTTACGTTCTACCACTGAACTACACCTGCAAAACGTTCTTTTTTAACGTTGCTTGATTATTATAAGAGAAAGTTGTATAAATTACAAGGAGAATTTAACTATTATGATAACAAAAAAAGATTTAGCAGAATTAATCTTCCCAGATGTTAATGAAACTATTGAAGATTTGGAAAAAAGATATCCTGAAAGAAATTTAGAAAATGGGGCATTTGTTACACGTTTTGCTCCTTCACCAACAGGTTTTTTACATACTGGCTCACTTTTTACAGCTATGATTGCTTCTAAATGTGCAAAAGATACAAATGGTATATTTTATTTAAGACTTGAAGATACTGATACAAAAAGAGAAATTGAAGGAAGCGCAAATAAATTAGTTGAACAACTTCATGAATTTAATATTGATATAAATGAAGGTTTTTTAGGTGATTCATTTAAAGGAATTTATGGACCTTATGTTCAATCTGAAAGAAAAAATATTTATCGCACTGTAATAAAAGATATGATTTTAAAAGATTTAGCATATCCAGATTTTGCAAGTGAAGAAGAACTTCAAAAATTAAGAGAAGAACAAACTGCTAGAAAAGAAATTACTGGTTATTATGGAAAATATGCTCTTTATAGAGGATTAAGTGATGAAGAAGCATATAATCGTATTAAAAATGGTGACCCATATGTTATTAGATTTAAATCTAAAGGAAATCACGAAAATAAAATAAAAGTTAAAGATGAAATTAGAGGTGAACTTCTTTTAACTGAAAACGACCAAGATATTGTTATTTTAAAAAGTGATGGTCTTCCTACATATCATTTTGCTCATGTTTGCGATGACCATTTTATGAGAACAAATTTAGTTACAAGAGGAGAAGAATGGCTTCCTTCTTTACCAATTCACATTGATATTTTTAGAAGTTTAGGTTTTAAACCTCCTAAATATGCTCATCTTCCTGTCATTATGAAAATGGATGAAGGAAAAAGAAGAAAATTATCAAAAAGAAAAGATAGTGAAGCAAGTGTTGATTATTTCTTAGAAAAAGGATATGAACCTTATTCTTTACTTGTTTATTTAATGACTATTGCTAATTCAAATTATGAAGATTTCTTGGTTTCTCAAAAAGATTACAGTTTAGATCATTTTAAATTTTCATTAAAGAAAATGAGTTTAGATGGGGCACTTTTTGATAATGAAAAATTAAACTTCTATGCTAAAGAAATTCTTTCAAGAATGAATAAAGAAGAAATTGCTAAAAAATCATATGAATGGGCAAAAAAATATGATCAAAATTTAGTTAATTTTATTGAAAAAGATTATTCAAAATATGAAGAAATTTTAAATATTGAAAGAGAAAAGAAGAATCCTCGTAAAGATTATGCTAAATATAGCGATATTTATGAAGTAATTAAATTCTTTGATAATGATGAATATTTAAAGTTACTTAATAATGGTTTTGAATTTAATCCATCAATTGATAAAAATGTTATAAAAGATTTCTTAAATGAATATAAAAACTATATTGATTTAACACTTGATGAATCAACTTGGTATAACAAAATTAAAGAATGCGCTGCTAAATTTAATTTTTGTATTGATATGAAAGCTTATAAAGCTGATCCAAGTGGATATGTTGGATCAATTAATGATGCTTGCGAAATAGTTCGTATTGTTGTAACTGGTAGAAAAGTTACACCTAACTTATTTGCAATTTTAAAAATATTAACTAAAGAAGAAGTAATAAGAAGAATTGATTTAGTTATTTCTAGATTATAAAATATTAACTCAAGCAAAGTTTTGCTTGAGTTAATAAATAAATGGTCCGTTGGAGAAGCGGCTTAACTCATTGCCCTCTCAAGGCAACATTCACGGGTTCGAATCCCGTACGGACTACCATATTGAAAGCAATGGTTTGATACGCTAGAAATAGCTAATCAAGCCTTTTTTTGAGCCAAAATTAGAAAAATTTAGCAGTTATTTAACATAAATTGAGCATAAGCGACTTACCATCCTATTCTCTAACAATGAAGTTTTAGCACGTGATTTTGCACTAAAAACTTTTTATAGCACAATAAACTTTTTGTCGCACTAAAAACTTTTTATCTTTTTTGAGAAAAAATCTTGCAATTAAGAGGGTTTCAATCAAAATTTATTTTTTATTGATAAATTTCAATTTATCGACCTGTTCAACTAAAGAAGCAAATTCATTTTGTAGCTCTAATGGAGCATTAATTATTTGGTAATCAAGAACAACATCATCTCTAATGGCGGGATAACTTGCACCCGTGGTCAATTTGACCATAGAATCGGTAAAATCATCCGAGATAATGTTGTACATTAAATAATATGGATTACATTTTTTAGCTCGCAACACACAAAAGCCACTTGAACCAACGTACCCGTAATCATTTCCTTGATACAAAGCAACATTTTTTAGATTTGGTCGAACCGTTGACACTAATATATCATTATTTTTTAAACATTGCTGAGCTCTTGATGGTGCGTCTTTCAATGCATATCTAGTAGAAGAAATAATAGTATTTGTCTTGTTGTCTATAGATGATATATCAATGTATTCGAATTTCTCATCTAGTTTATAATTTTTCTTTGCAGACTGTTTATTTAAGTCTACAAGAGATCTAATTTTAATTGTTTCGAAAGATTTACTAAGAAACATCTCGTTAAATCGTGATTTAATTGATCAAAATAATTCTTTATCTTTAGGATTATATATTTTTGATGAAATATTAAATAAAGAAGTTTTAGTAGGTTTAGCTTTAGGAAGAATTATGCATTTTTATAAAGGAAAGCAATTTAGAATTGATGAATTTTGTATTTATTATAAATATCAAAATAAAGGATTAGGTGTTGAATTTATGGATTTATTATTTAAAAAAATGAAAGAAATTGATATTTCTTTCATTCTACTTGATACCGATAAATCTTTTAATGCCTATTCTTTTTATCATAAGGTCGGATTTAAAGATATTAAAGATAGTATTGGATTAATTAAAAAGATTATTTAGTTAATTATTTATTTATTTAATTATTATTACTATTATTCATTATCTTTAATCTTCTTTTTTTAGCAAGATAATCTATTAATAATGCTATAGCTATAACAATAATAAAGAATATTAAATAATAAAGAGTAGCTAATTGATGTCTAAATATCGCAGCAATAATCATGATTATTGCTGCACTTATTCCTAATATAGGTAATAATATTCTTCTAAATATATTTAAATCTTTATTTTTAATTAAAAAAGAAATATACATTGGAATATAAAGAATATATGTAGTAATAATAGGAAGTTCACTTAAATCAAAAGGGAATCCTTTAGGGTAAAGATTATTAACTACTAAATCATTAGTTTGTGAAAAATAATAATATATTAACCATAAAGATGCTAAAAAATAACCAAGAAGAGTTGATAATAAAGGAACATTACTTCTTTTTGTAACAGTAAGCATTTCTCTTTTAAAAATACCTTCATTATTAATAGCAAGAGCATAACTAGAACGAGAATTAGCCATAACTATCCCGTTTAATGTTCCAATAGCCGAAATTACTACTACCCAAATTAATATTTTTCCAGCTAAAGAACCAAAAAGATTATTAAATGCTTCACTAACTGCTTCACTAGAAGAAGAAAAGCCTAATAAAGTTTCACTATCTATTGCTCCACTAATTCCAAGGTTATATAAAATATAAATTGCAATAACAATTATTGATCCACTAATTAAAGCAATCGGCATATTTCTTTCTTTATTTTTTATTTCTTTTCCTACATTTGTTGCACAGATCCATCCTTCAAAAGAAAAACAAGTTGCACAAATCGCTGCAAAAAATCCATTTCCAGAAATGTTATTAATATTATTATTGCTATTATTTATGAAATTAAAATTATCATTTAAAGTTCCGTTATATAAACCGATAAATAATCCACCAAGTCCCATTAAAATTAAAGGAATCAGTTTAATAATTGTTGTTGAAACTTGTAAAATTGATGCGATTTTAGGGGCGAATAAATTAGTTAAAGTTAATATACTCATAAAAATAAAGGCAAAAATAAATACTGGCGCAGAAAAAGGAAAATTATTACTTATTAAACCACTTGCCTGAGTAAAATACATTCCTACAACAAAAGAAATAGTCGCAGTCATTGCTGGAAAATAAATATATTTAGCAAAAACTCCAACTATAAATCCAAATTTATTATTTACAGTGACTTTAGCAAAATCGGACATGCTATTGATATTGCCGTATTTTAATGAGAAGTTAGTAAAATTGGCGATAGAAATTAACATAACGATTCCTCCAATAGCCCAAGCTAAAGTAGATAGAGTTAAATTGCCATTAACTTCATTTAAAACATCTCGTCCATTAAAAAATACACCAGTACCAACAACAATACCGACGACTAAACATATTGCCGTTATTAAACCGTATTTTGGTTTTAACTCATTGTTCATATAACTAAATACCCTTTTTATTTTAGATATATAGAATAAATTATAAGAAATAAATGTCAATTTATTTCTTGTTTAATTAGCTAAATATGTGGTATTTAATTAAAAAATGATAAAAAATATCAAAAAATTATTTATTTAAGTGATTTAAATCTTGCAATGTAAATAATTGAATTTCACGAAAATGAAAAATCTTTTTGTTCAAAATTTCACGAAAATGAAAAATCTTTTTATTCAAAAATTCCCGAAAATGAAAAATCTTTAAGGCTCAAAATACACGAAAATGAAAAATGTTAATTATTTTAAATATGTAAAACGAGATTTAAAAATATATGGATAAAATAAAAAATATACGATATTAATCGTATATTTTTAGATTATTTAAATGACATTTATGTTATTTTCTATTAATTCATCAACTATTCCATCACTAAGTCCAATCATTGGAACAATGATATGATCTGATTTTAAAATAGAAGAAGCTTTAATAAATATTTTTCCAGCTGGAATAATAACATCAGCTCGATCAGGTTTAAGATTAAATTTTTCAATTCTTTCCCCTACACTTAAATCAACTAATTCTAAATATATTTTATTTAAATCATTAATATCTAATATATTTAAATCTTTCTTTTCTTTTTTCTTAGACATTTTCCAGTATCGATTTATATTTCCGCCTGTTCCAACAATATTTAAATCACCATATTTTTTATGATACTCATTTATTTTCTCATTAAATTTTTCCCAAGTTTCTTTTTTATCTTTATTTGCTAATATTCTTAAAGTACCAAGTTCAAAAGAAGAAGATTCAACAGGTTTTCCTTTATTTAATAATGTAACTTCAGTAGATCCTCCTCCTACATCAATAAAAACATATTTATCTTCATCAAGTGAAAAAGTTTTAGCGATTTTAGAAACGATTCTCGCTTCCGTTTTTCCATCAATTATTTCTATTTTTATTCCAGTTTCTTGATATACCTGATTAATAACTTCTTCACCGTTTTTAGCTTCTCTCATTGCAGAAGTAGCTAAAGCACAATAAGAAACACAGGAATAAATTTCCATAATTGTTTTAAAAGCTTTCATCATTAAAATTATTTGATTAACCTTTTTTCACTAATTACTAAATTATTATTATAAACATCTACTCCTAAACGAAGAGGAATTCTTACCTTTTGTACTTCAATAGATTCAATTTCTTTTTTATTAATCATTAAAGCATCTTTAATGACTAATCTAGCTCCATTAGTACCTATATCGATTCCTGCATAATATCCTGATTTCATATCTTTTTTTCCTTAATTTAAATATTTATTAATTTATTACTTAATATTTTAAAGATTATTAAGTTAATAATACATATTTAAATTAATATCTATTTTTATAATATTTATATAATTCTTCTTGGCTTCTAAAAGGTAATTCATTATTATTTATTTCTATTTTATGATATTTATCATCACCTTTAACTAAACATGCTTTTACATTATCTTTTAAGCCATAATTTACTATCATATCTAATTCTTTTTTAATATTTTCATCAAAAATAGGTGTAACAACTTCAATACGGTTATATAAATTTCGAGGCATCCAATCAGCACTTCCCATAAAATATAAAGGATTATTGTTATTATTAAAAATAAAGATACGAGAATGTTCTAAATAACGGTCAATTATAGCGCGTATTGTTATATTTTCACTTATTCCTTTTATATTAGTTAATAAAGAACAATTACCTCTTACTAAAAGTTCTATTCTGACACCTTCTTTACTAGCTTCATATAAAAGATTAACAATTTTTGGATCAGTAATATGGTTTATTTTTATTTTTATTCCACTAGGTAAACCAGCCTTATGATTTTTTATTTCGTTTTTAATTAATTTTTTAAAAACTAGTTGCATATGTAAAGGGGAAACAAGTAGATTTTTAAAAATATGTTTTTCATAAGGATAAGAAATAAAATCAAATATTTTACTTACTTCATTAACAATTTTTGGTAATGAAGTAAATAATATACAGTCGGTATAAGCTTTAGCATTTCCTTCATGAAAATTACCTGTTGAAATAACTGCAATATCTTTTTTTATTCTTTAATTTTATATAAACTATTTTTCCATGAATTTTAAATCCTTCTTGACCAGTAATAATATTAACTCCAGCTTCTTTTAAAGTTTGAGAAATTGAAATATTACTTGATTCATCAAAACGGGCTAAAAGTTCAACCATTGCACTTACTTTTTTACCATTTCTTGAAGCATTAATTAAAGCTTGAACAACTTTACTATCTTTAGCTGCGCGATAAATAGAAGTTTTTATTTCACTTACCAAAGGAGAAATACTTGCTTCTTGTAAAAGGGCAATAAAATAATCAAAAGATTCATAAGGGACATGAATTAAATAATCTTTTTCTTGAATGGCATCAAGTAAAGAAGTGTTTTACTTAAATCTTTATCTTTATTATTAATCCATTTTTCATTAACTAAAGAAGGATCATCAATTTTAGGAAATTTCATTAAATCTTTATTATTATGATATTTTCCACCGATTGAAATAATATCTAAATCATCAATATCTAATTTTTTAATTAATTTATTTTCTAAGTCTTTAGGAATATCATTACCAAATACTACCCTAACAGGAATTCCTTTTTTTCTTTCTTTAACTGCTAAAGAAATTGATTTTAAAACACCTTCTTCAGGATCAGATTCAACTTCCATTTCCGCGTCTTTACTAAATTTAAAAGCGTAAGCACTATATTTTTATAAGGTAATGTTTTAAAAATATCTTTTAAAAATAATCTAACAACATCATCTAAATAAATAAAACAGTTTTTCTTATCTTTTGAAGAAGTAATTTAATAAATCTACCGACTATATGAACAGGAAGAGCAATTAAAGCATAATCAATATCATTTAGTTCGTCTTTTTCCTTTTCTTCCATTTTAATTGCTAAATAAATATGAGTATCATTAACACTAGATAAATTAACCTTTTTATGTAGCATTATTGGATTTATATTTAAAGCAATATTATTATCGTAATATTGCTTTAAATATAAAATTTGATTATCACTTAATTCATTTTCATTTAATAAATATACTCCATGATTTCTTAATTCTAAAAATATTTCATTTAAAGTATTATTAAAATCGATATTATATTTTTCAATTAAAGATAATATCTTTTTAACTTCTTTTTTAGCTTTTATCTTTTCTTTTTTAAAATTTTTAGAAGTAGAAGCGGCAATTCTTTTTAAAGACGCGACTCTTACTTTATAAAATTCATCTAAATTATTGGAACAGATTCCTAAAAAGGTGAGTCTTTCTAAAAGAAGGACATCTTTATTCATTACTTCTTTAATAATTCGATAATTAAAATAGCACCAGGAGATGTCTCTTTCTAAATAGGATGAAAAATCTAGTTTTATTAAGTTATTTTTATTTTGCTTCATATATTTAAAATTTTAAAAAAAATATTAATAATAATACAAAGATTAAATTGTAAAGATTATTAGTATATTATTATTAATATTTATATATATGAGCATATTATTTGTATAATATTTTTAAAAGAATTAAGTTTATTAAGGTTAAAACAAAGGTATATAAAAAGAATTTATGAATATTTCAACAACAAATATTATTATAACGATTATTGGTTTTACGATTATATTTTTAGGGAATTTACTTGGTGCAGGATTAATTTTCTTTTTTAAAAAAGATATTAATAAAAAATTAAATACCATCTTTTTAGGATTTGCTAGTGGAATCATGGTTGCTGCATCTATTTTTTCGCTTATTTTACCATCATTAGAAAGTGAATCATTAACTAACTATGGTGATTTTAAATTTGTTCCAGCAGTAGTTGGTTTTCTTTTAGGAGGATTATTTTTATTTTTAATTGATAAAATTATTCCCCATTTTCATAAAGGAACAAATGAAGAAGAAGGTGTTAAATCGAAATTTTCTAAATCAACTAAATTATTTTTAGCAATGACTATTCATAATATTCCTGAAGGATTAGCTGTTGGTTTTTCTTTTGGAGGAGCTTTATTAATTAATAATGATAGTGCTTTTATTGCTTCTTTAATGCTTGCTATAGGTATGGCAATACAAAATTTTCCAGAAGGAGCAGCCGTTACACTCCCTTTAAAAGAAACAACTAATAGTAAAGGAAAAGCTTTTTTATATGGATCTTTAAGTGGGATAGTTGAACCTATATTTGCTCTTATTGGTTTCTTTTTAGCTGCGGAATTATCTTTTTTAGAACCATATTTATTATCTTTTGCAGCTGGAGCAATGATTTATGTAGTTATTGAAGATTTAATTCCGGATGCTCATTTATCTAAAAACCCACATTATGGAACTTGGTCAGCATTAATAGGTTTTTCTTTAATGATGGTTTTAGATGTTGCCTTAGGTTAATAAAATTCAATAAATAATATAAATAAAAGTAAATAAATAGTTAAAAAATAGTAAGTTTTTTATTAATTATTTAATAAATTAGTTAAAAAAATACATAAAATAAATGTGCATATATATGTCACTATTTAAGCACATTTTTTATTTACAAAGATATCTTAAGATTTTAATATTTACTTACCTTATGAAAAACTTAAATGACTTATTAACATATGAGATTGGTGAATTTAATTACACCTTTAAAGATCTATTATTTGAACTTAATCTTAATTTAATAATAGATAATAATAATACTGATTTATATTATTTTTCTTTTCTAAACGAAAAAGAAACAATAATTAAATCAAAATTATTATCGTTTTCATTAACTAATTTTAATGTTTATGAAATATTAGTTAGTTTGAAAAACTATTATCTATTAAATAAATTAGAATTAGTATCCTTAATTAATAATTATTCTTTAACTAATCTTTATTTTGACATTGAAGATATAGAAAATGAACATTTATTTAATGAATATTTATCATCTATAAATCTTTATAAGATCTTTTTAAATCATAAAATTGATTTAAAAAGAATAAATGAAGAAGTAATAAATAATAAAGATGATGATGAAGATAGTAGTAATATTACTAATAAGAGTAGTAACAACAATAAAACTAATAATACATTAAAATTAGAAAGAGTTATTGATTTATCATTTATTGATAGATATGAGGACAATACTATTAATAACCATGTATCTTTAATTAACTTAATTAAAAATAGAGTAATAAATAATTTAATAAAACTTAAACGTTACAAATCTTTACTATTATTTATATATGATTTTTAAATAAAATAGATATATAGATAAAAATAAAAAAAGAAGAAGGAGTAAAGAGAATAAATATGGAAAAAGAAATTAATAATACTAATAATAAATATTTAAGAAGATATATGATTCTTTCAATTATATATGCTTCATTAGCATTAATTGCAGGTGTTTTTTATCGAGAATTTACTAAATTTAATAATTTTAGTAGTGAAACAACTCTTTCACTTATTCATACTCATTATTTTGTTTTAGGGATGTTTTTCTTTTTAATTCTTTTATTATTAGAAAAGAGTTTTAGTTTTAGTAGTAAAAATGATAATACTAATAAAAAAGTTGGTATTAGTATTATCCTTTATAATATTGGATTAAACTTAACTACTATAATGTTATTAGTTAGAGGTATTTTCGAAGTAATTTCAAAAGAGGAAATTACTTCGAAAATAAATGGTGTAATAAGTGGAGTAGCAGGAATAGGACATATCTTACTAGGAGTATTTTTAATCCTTATTTTAATCTTTATATTTATTGATGTATTTAAAAAGAAAAAGATTTAAATAAATAGGTCTTAAAATATATAAAAGTCATTTGAAATTTAGTGCGAAAGTAGATAAAAGTCGCTATGATTTTAGTGCGAAACTCCTAAAAACTCCCTTTATTTTTAGTGCGAAAAACAATATTTATTCAATAAAAATGCGATAATTATCGTATTTTTTAGATATAATTAAAGAAATTTAATTTTTAATAATAATTTATCACAAAAGTTAAAAATAAAATGCCTCAAAAGTTAAAAGTGTAAATTATAAAAATGATAAAAAAGTTATGTAAAATTATTTATCAATGATATACAAAGTTTTTTAAAAAACCTTAAAAAATTAAACAAATTTTATTTAAAAACTGATAAATTCTCATCTTTTAGCATTTACATTGATATAATGTAGATATGAATTATGACAATCTTTCAAAAGAAACTTTAATTCGTGAAATAGAATCTTTAAAAGAAGAAATCAAAAGACTTCAATCTTTATTGACATTAAATAATATAAATTTTACTAAAGAAGAAATTCCGGAGTTTAATTTTTCTTTAGAAGAAAAAATCGCATTATATAGTGAGTATTTCAAAGGAAATCCAAACTATGTAGCTGAACAATTTGAAAAAAACGGCAATAAATTTTATTCTTTGGTTTGTGAAAATAAATTTTCTTCCTTATGTAATATTAAAGAAGTTAAATGTAAAGATTGTAGAAAGCAGAAATTTGTAAAATACGATGACAATATCGTTTTAAATCAATTGAAAGGAACAAAACAATACGGCATATATCCTTTAATAAATGATAAATGTAATTTTATTGTTGTTGATTTTGATGAAAGTAATTTCAAAGAAACCGCAATAGCATTTAAAAATAACTCTTTAAAATATAATGTTGATGTCGCTATTGAATTATCTCAATCAGGAAATGGAGCTCATGCTTGGATTTTCTTTTCTGAAGAAATAGATGCAAAAATTGCTAGAAAACTTTGTTTTTATTTATTAGAAGATTGTTTCGAAGAAGGGAAATTGGATAATTTAAATTCTTTTGATCGTTTAATTCCATCCCAAGATTATTCACCATTAAATGGATTTGGAAATTTAATAGCCCTTCCATTAAGTGGAAAGAAAAGCAAAAATAACAATACAACTATTTTTGTAAGAAATGATTTCACTCCTTTTCAATTAAATGAACAATTTTCTTATTTAAAAACAATAAATAAATTAAATAAAAAAGAAGTAGAATCAATTATTAAAAATTTTGATGAAAATAAAAATAAACTATTAAATTTAACGAATTTAAAAATAAATAACACTGATTTTAACAACGATTTTACAATTTATTTAAATTCAATGATATCTGTTTATAAAAGTCAAATTTCTAAAAAGGCATTAAATTTCCTCAAAAAAATTGGGTCAATTAATAATCACGAATATTTTGAAAGACAAGCTAAAAGATTATCTACCTATAATATATCAAGATTTTTAAGACTTTATCATGAAGATGATGTAATTATTAAATTACCAATTGGTGTTTTAAATTATCTTTTAGAAGTTTTTGAAAAAAAGAAAATTAAATATCGATTAAAAGATTCAAGAACTAAAGGCGAATCAATTGATATAACATTTAATGGCGAACTTCATGAAAAACAAAAAGAAGCTCTCGATAAATTATTGAATAATGAAAGAGGAATTCTTTTAGCTAATACTGCTTTTGGAAAAACAGTAGTTGCTATTGCTTTAATCTGTGCTTTAAAAATAAATACAGCTATTTTAGTTGATAAAATAAATCTAATTGAACAATGGAAACAAAAAATTAAAGAATTTACTATATTTGATGAAAATAATAAGATTGGTGAATATACTTCAACAAAAAGAAAACTTAGTAATTTTATAGATATTATTTCTGTAAAATCTTTAAATTCTCCTGATATTGATGAAAATATTTTTGAAAATTATGGATTAGTAATAATTGATGAAGTGCATCATTTAGCAGCACAAAGTTTTGAAAATGCAATTAAAAAATTTAATGCAAAAAGAATATATGGTTTAACCGCAACATTAAAAAGAAGTGATGGTAATGAAGGAATTATTAAAAAATGTATAGGTGATGTAATCTTTGAACATTTTGATGAAAAAAGTGATTTTTTACGTATTTTACATCCAATAATAACTGGTTTTAATGCAGATTTAAATAGTTTAACTATTAATGGAAGAGTTGATTATACATCCTTATTAAATGAAATGATTAAAGATGAAAAACGAAATGAACTTATTTTAAATCGTATTAGTGAAAATATAACAAAAAAGAATATTTTAGTACTTACTGAAAGAATTGAGCATGCTCAATTCTTATATGAAAAGATAAAAGAAAAATATAAGGATGAATATATTTATAATATAAATGGATCTTCTTCAAAAAAAGAATTAAAGATTTTTCAAGAAGAAATAAATTCATTATCACTAAATAAAAAAATAACTATTATTTCAACCGGTAAATTTATAGGTGAAGGATTTGATTTAGACAGATTAGAAGTTTTATATATAACTATGCCTATTAAATGGGAAGGAACTTTACAACAATATACTGGCCGTTTACATCGTCAAAAAGAAGGAAAAGAAAAAGTAGAAGTTTATGATTTTGTTGATTTAAATATTCCTATTTTTGAAAATATGTTTAATATTCGTTTAAAAAAATATAAAAAATTACTTTATAAAAACGAAGATAATATTAATGAAGAATTTATTTTTGATAAGGAAACTTATTTTAAAAAATTAAAAGAAGATTTATCTAATGCAAATAGCAATATAAGATTTATTATAGGTTTAGGATATTCAAAAATTATTAATCATTTAATTAGTTTTACTTCTAAAAATGCAAAAGTGTATTTATATACTAATTATGAATATGAGATAAATAGAGAAGCAAAAGTATTAAATTTAGATAAAAAATCATTAATAAATGCTATTATTATCGATGATTCAATTATTTATATAGGATCTTTAAATCCATTTGTAAGTAATAATAGTGAAGATGATTCGATTATATGTGTTTATGATAAGTTACTTATTCAAAAGTATATTAATTTTATAAAGATTTAAATCTTTTGATAGTTAGTGCGAAAATATTTAAAAGTCACTTGATTTTTAGTGCAGCAAATATAAAAACTCACTTTAATTTTAGTGCGAATACATACAAAGGTCGCTTCTAATTTAGTGCGAAACATATAAAAACTCGCTTGATTTTTAGTGCCAAAAATTATTTTTAAATGTTATAATTAAAGCATAAATAAGGTATTTTTATGTATTTCAAAAGAAAAATTGATAAAGAATTAGAAAATTGGTTAAAAGTAAATGGTCACTCACCAGCTTTAATTACAGGTGTTAGACAATGTGGGAAAACGAGTAGTATAAAACGTTTTGCTAATGATAATTTTAAAAATGTTGTTTACATAAATTTTTGGGAAACACCGAAAATGAAGCAAGCATTCGAAGAATCATTAAATGTTGATGACATAATTTCTACACTTACTTATCTTAATAGTAATTTTAAATTTATTCCTTATGAAACGGTAATTATTTTTGATGAAATACAAGATTGTGCTAAAGCCCGTTTATCTTTAAAAAGCTTTAAAGAAGATAAAAGATTTGAAGTGATTGCTAGTGGATCTTATGTTGGTTTAAATATTGAAAATAAAGGAAAAGCAAATACGCCAAAACCTAATGGATCTGAAGATGTTTTTACAATGAAAACTTTAGATTTTGAAGAATTTCTTTGGACAATTGGATATGATGAAGATAAAATAAATTTTTTAGTCGATTGTATAAAAGAGAAAAAGAAAATCCCTAATTTAATACATAAAACGATGAAAGAATTGTACAAAACCTATATATCTATTGGGGGATATCCAGAAGTTATATCTAGTTTTTTAAATAATAATAAAAACTATAATATAGCCTTTAAAAAGATTAGTAGTTTAATTTTTGATATAAAAGGCGATCCTTTAAAAAGAACTGATGAAAATGGCAAGCCTCTTTATACTCAATATGAAATAGCAAGAATACAAAACTCCTTTGATTTAATACCTAGTTTTTTATTAAAAGATAATAAAAAATATGTTGTTTCAAAAATCGATGGAGGGAATGGATTACAAAAACAAGATGCAATAAATTATCTTGTTAATGCAAATTTAGTTTTTAAAGTTAACAATTTAACTAATCTTTCTCTTCCTTTAAAAAGTAGTGCTATCTTAAATGATTTTAAATTATTTTATTCTGATATTGGTCTTTTTATAGGAAATAGTGGGTTTGATACTATCGAGGGATTAATGAATGATACTTTAGGAATGAATAAAGGTTATTTATATGAAGCAATAGTTGCAGATAATCTTTTTAAAGCTAATATTCCTTTATATTATTTTAAAAAGAGTAGTGGTTTAGAAGTTGATTTTATTATCTCTTATCAAGGTTATCCAACATTAATCGAAGTAAAAGCATATAATGGAAATGTTAAATCTTCTAAAACTATATTAAATAATCCAAATCATTATGGAAAAGCAAGATTAATTAAATTTGGTGATTATAATATTGGTTTTAGTGATAATTTTGTTACATTACCTTATTATTTAATTTTTGCATTAGATAGAGTTTCGTTATTTTAAAATCTATTATTTTCGAGGCATTTTTACCACAAATTTAAAAAGTAAAATGCCTCGAAATTACAAAGTTAAAATTAAAAAACACGATATTTATCAATATTTTTTAATTTTAAGAAATTCAATAAAAAAGTAATAAAAAATGATGTATTTAATATATAAAAATAAGACATTATTTTGTTTTATTTTTAATTAATTTTTCTATTAATGCTTCTTTTAAAACTTTAGAAAAATTAATATTATTCTTTTTAGCAAGTTTATCTAAATAAATAGGAATAGTTAAAGTCTTTTTAATAGATTTAGTAAAATGTTCTTCAATATATTTATCTATATCAACTGCAACTATTTGTATTGATATATCCTTATCATCTATATCATTACTATTAATATCTAAATCCTTTTTAACTTTAGCTATATCTATATCATTAGCATTAGATGGTAATGCAATTTCATTACCATCTAATCTTTCATCATAGATATAGCTAGCTAAACAGTCTATTGCCATATCATAAGCTTCATCATAATTACTTCCCCATGTAGCAAGATAATTTAAATCGGTAAAAAATACTGATATTTGATTCTCTTTTTCTTTAATAAATACTGCTGGATATTTAGTTAACATATATTGTTATTTTCTTTTTTATTATTATAAGAATTTATACGTATTAAGACAATACGTATAAAATTAAAATTTATTAAAAATAATCATAAAAATAGATTTTTTCTTATATAACCTTATTTAAATATATTAAAGGCGTTAGAATTTTAATATGAAACGTTTATTAACTATATTATCTGGAGTTTTATTAATAATTTCTTCTTTATCATCATGTGTATCTAATCCAGAAAATGACGAAAAAATTGATGAAGTAATTGATAAAGAAGAAGAGTAAAAAGAAATCTTTACCGTTAAGCGGTATAGTGAGAACGGTGAGATTATTGAAGTTGACGATGTTGAAGAAGGTGATATACCTGAATTTAATCAAGAAAATCCAACTAAAGATCCTGACAAGGAACATAAATACATATTTAATGGTTGGGAACCAGAAATAGGTCCAATTACAAAAAATACTGACTATTATCCTAAATTTGATAAAAAGAATAATGACGAAGTTTTTACTGTTAAATTTTTAAATTATGATGGTACTGTGATACAAGAATATAATGAAGTTTTAAAAAATCAATTTGTTTTTAATTATGATATTGTTCCTACAAGACCAAGCGATGCTCAATATAAATATGTATTTAGAGAATGGTCTCCCGAATTACATCGAATTAAAGAAGATACTACATATATTGCTACATACGATAAAATCCCTTTATACGTAAATATAGAAGATTCGATGGTTCCTAGTGAAGATCATGGTAAACTTTTTATTTTTGGTGAAGCTCATGGTGATAAAGGTATTTTAGAAGAAGAATTAAAAGTATGGGGAAACTATTATGAAAATTATGGTTTTAGAGATTTATTTGTTGAACAAGATCAAGTGTGGGCTACTTTATTTAATATTTACATGCAAACAGATGGTGACGATTATTCAAAACATATTTTTAGATGGTATGAAGATGGAGCAGGATTTTCAATCTATTATTTTAATTTTTTTAAAACGATTAAAGAAAAATATCCTGAAACCATTTTTCATGGTGTAAATACAGGTGACCATATTCGTTGGAATGTAAATATTGATTATTATCTTCAATCATTGATTAAAGAAGGGTTTTTAGATGAAAATATGTTTCAGCATACAAAAGATCAAATTTTAAATACTGAAAAACAAGTAGAGGTAATATCAAGTTCAATAGCAAAATCAGATGCGATTAGAGATGCAGGAATGGCACAAAGTATCATGGAAGAATGGCTAAGAATTGGAAAGAAAAATGTAATGTGTATTTTGGGGAATGGTCATACAGGAAAAAATATACACATCGATGAAGAACATAAAGACTGGTACAACGCAGGGACAATAATTGCTAGAAATTTTGGAACAAGTTTATATCATGATTCTGATCATTGTTTGCACTTCGAAACTAATGAACGTGAAGTTCCACCTGATGAACTTTTTCAATATAATTATCCTGATTACAACGAAATATATGTTGGAACATCAGAAAATTTACCTTATGGAATAAATGATTATAGTATGTATGATTACGTTAAATTTTATCTTTTAGAAGATGCTTATGAAGATATGAAAAATACTCCATATGATGGTTTAACTATGTATTCCTATAATATTTTACCTTTTAAGCCTGAATTTAATAGAATTTATAAAGCCGTCTATTATACTAACGATAATATTCCAGGTTTAACTGAATATTATCGTTCAAGTCCTTATTATGTAAATAGAATGAGTGATGGAAGATTTTTATTAGGTTTATCCTTTTAAAATTTATAAAAATTGATATTCAATAAATTAAGATAAAAATATAATATTTTTCTGTTTATTTAAATGATACAAGTAACACTATTTATCGAATAATAAATAGAATAAATTTAATATTATTTCCTATTAAAAACTAAACTTTTGATAAGTTCATAATCTTTAACTAGTTGATTAGGTATTGTATAGAGTTTTAAATTTATTTTTTTAGCGATTAATTCTTTTTCTTCTTTTCTTTTTTCTACTTCATAATTATTAGCAGGATCATTATTACGTATTTCTATTGCAATTATAGGAACTTCTTTACCTTTTTCTATTTTAAATATTACTGAATCAAATGAAATATTTTCATTTGATTCAGTAATATCATAAGATGTTAAAGAAGATAATTTAATATCTCTTTTAACTTTATAATCTCCATAGATTGATACAAAATATTTCATTGTTTCATAAAATTCCATTTCACTAGATTTAGTTAAAGCATATCCAATAGCTTCACTATATTTTTCGTTAGGAATTATTTTTGTTTTACCGTTTTTAGCACAATAATCAACTAACATTGAAATATCATCATCTTTAGATGGTGAAAGTTTATCAATTGATTCTTTATTAGCACAAACAATTAATTTCTTTTTAGCTCTTGTGACTGCAACATTTACTAATTCTGAATTTTCTTTAATCCAGTTATATGTTCCTAAACTTGTTTTAGGAGAAATGGAAGTAGAAAGAATAATTACATCATTTTCTGCTCCTTGCATTGTATGAATTGAACCACACTTAACTTCATTATCTAATTTTTCTTCTTTTAACATTGAATTAATTAAATGTACTTGATTAACAAAAGGAGTTAAGACAGTTACGTTTTTATATTTATTTTCTTTAATTAATGAAACAATTCCTTTTGCTTCATTAATTGAAGCGTTTTTAGGAGTAAAATTAGAGTTATTTTTATCTTCTTTAACATCATAAAATTCAATTTCTCCATTAATTAAATCATCAGTTATTTTTATTTTATTATTATAAAAACGTTTATTAGAGAAATTGATGATATTTTTACCACAGCGATAATGGTAACTTAAAAAGATTGATTTAGAAATATTATCATGATTTTGCATAACTGAATAAATTGAATTAGTCGTGTAATCATAACTTGAATCAATATTAAACTCATCCATTAATCTTCTATTAGTTGCTTTATCTAAAACAATAACTGGTTGAAGTTGAGATATATCACCTAAAAGTAGAAGTGAATTAACTCTTGCAATAGGTAAAAGAGAATAAGCAATTGAACATTGAGCAGCTTCATCAATTATTCCTAAATCAAATTTTCTTTTTCCATCGCCTAGTTTATAAGAAGAAATATTTGTTGTAAAAATTATTGGGAAAGCTTCTAAAAGAAGTTTTAAATTATCATTGTTAGAAAGCCGATCATTAAATTCACTAACGATAGTTTTATCATCTTCTTTAGAACAAATTTCAATTAAACGAGCATAACGAGGTTTCTTTAAATTTAAAATATATTTTAAAGATTTAAAATAAAGATATTGTAAAAACTTATTATCTTTTTTAACCGGTTCAATATATGATTGAACCGTTTCATTTGTAATAGAAGGAATAGTATTATATTCTTCTTCTAACTTTTTACGATAAAGATTACAAGAATTACGAGTAGGTAAATCTTCGATATTTGATTTTTTTAAGAAATTATTAATTGAGTTAATAGAAATATTTAATTCTTTTTTTCTTTCATAATTAGATAATAAATTAACTAATTCTTTTACTTTATGAGTATAGCCTTCAAAAAGATTATTTAGCTTTTTATCATTAACATCTTTATCAAATTTCATGTTATATAAACAAAGTATTTTTTTAGCAGCTTTAAGCATTTCTTCTTTATTTCCTAATCTTAAAAATGGGAAAGGAATATCTTTATCAAAATATTTAAAATTAAATTTTTCAACAACTCCATCAACTGGTTTATTATTAGAAGAAGACATTAAAACAGTCTTTTCATTAAAAAAAGCACTTAAAATAACATTTAAGATTGTTTGAGTTTTGCCAGTTCCAGGAGGACCTTGAACATAAGTAACAGGATAGCGAAGTGAATTATATAAAGCACTTATTTGATCAATATTAGGTTTTTCATCATAAAGAACTAAAAAAGGTTCTTTTCTTGAATGGAAATAAGTTTGTCGAGAGATTTCTCCAAAAAAAGCTTTTAAAGGATAAGGAGCTATACCTTCGTTAAATTCTCTTTTTATTTCGTTATAAGTAGTAGTTAAATCGATTTTAAAATCTCTTTCTAAAACCATTATTTCATTTTTAGTATTAAAAAGTTGATCTTCCTTTTTTAATCCTTCTCTTAATATCGAGATTCCTTTTTCTTTATCTTTATTAAAAAGGTCAATAAAGTCTTCTATTTTCATTTCGATAAATGAAAATAGTGATACTTTATTGTCATTGTTATTAGTAAGATTACTATTATTACTATTGTTATTATTAGAAAAAGTAGTACCTACATGATATTCTTCATAACTAGTAGGAAAAGCTTCTAATAAAAAAGTATTATTAAATTTTAATTCTTCTCCAATAATTAAAGTTTTATCTGTTGGATCAAAAATTAAATCATAATAACATACAACAAACTTTTTATTATTTCGTTCTATTAAGACATTAGATATAACAAAATCAAACGTTGATTTTGTTTTTAATGATGTTTTACCATATTTTTCAATTATCTTTTTAGTTATTATTTTTTCTTGTTCTTCATTTAAAGTAATATATGTTTCTTTTGTTAAACTATCTATATCAATTCCTGGAAGAATAAAAGATTCTTTTTGAAAAGGATCACTATCTTTTTTAACACATTCATTATAATAATCTAATATATCATTATCATTTTTAGTGTATTCTAAATATTCTAATTCTTTATTATTTTTATTTTCTAACTTATTAACTAATGTATCTGGTGTTTTAAAATGTGTAAAATCTAATAAAGAAGCATCAATAATATTATCAAAATATATTGATGCTTCTTTAATAGTATTTAAAGATTTTTCACTATTAAAGATATCACATTTAATCATTCTTTTATTTTCTTTAGAATAATAAAAATCTCTTATACCTATCCAATAAAAGGTATAGTTAATATCACTATCTTTATCTTTTTTATATTTAATATATAGCCATTTGTTATTCTTAATCGAATCACAAATGGCTTTAGTGATTTTATTCATATATCAATATAATATATCAATTAAAATAAAAATATCAGAGAAAGATGAATAAATTAGTCAATATATGGTCAATTTATAGAGGAGATGATACTAAATTTATAAAATTTAAGTTTTTAAAAACACAAAATACTTGACATTATGTTTTCACAAACTTAAAATTATAAATATAAAATACGAGAGGTTATTTATGGACAAAAAAAATAGTTTAGATACATCTATTTTTCTTTCAAAAAAATTGGGAGATGATTATTTAGGAATGTGGTTATGTCTTGTTTTTGAATTCCTTTATACAAAGAAAACGATTACTTTTTCTAAAGAGGAGAAAAAATTAAAAACTGAAATATTAGCTTATGTTGAAGAAAATATTGAGAAAATGGGTCGTGATTCTTTTAATAATTTATTAAATGTTTTAAATGATGAAAAACCAGAAGATGTCATAGAAATATTAGAATATGTTTATACATTGTTTCCAAAATATGCCTCAAAAAATAGCTATGATTTTTCACCTTTAGATTTAGAGACATTAGCTTTAAAATTACTTAATTTAGAAGATGGCGATAAGTTAATAGATGTAGGTTCAGGCAACGGTAATTTTTTATTAAAAGCATATCAATATTTAAATAAAGTCCATTTGCAAAGTTTGATTGGAATTGAAATAAATAAAGTACTTTACCTACAATCATGCATATTATTTAAAATTTTAAATGCAAATTTATCTATAGAATTAATAAATAAGGATTTATTTGCTTTAGATGAGTTACCTAAATTTAATAAGGCTTTTTGTTTCCCTCCATTTGGTTATAAACCTTTATTTGGAAATGTATATAAATCTATGAGATATGACGATTTTGAATTTAATAGACGTAATTCTGGAGAATGGATTTTTATTGATAGAATTGTTTCTAAAAATAATAAAAAATTTAACAGAGCAGCAATTGTAACTAGTGGGGCAAGTTTATTTAATGCGCAAGATATTAAATATCGAAATAAAATCATTAAAGACGGTTTTATTGAAGGAATTATTGAGCTTCCACAAAAGTTGTTGCCAAATTCAAAAATTAAATTATTTTTGGTAGTGCTAAGCAAAGGGAATAAAGCAATCAAATTTTTAGATGCTTCCAACATGATAAAAACGAGTAAAAATAAAAATAATCAGCTCGATATTGATAAAATTGTAGATGCATATGAAACACCTAGCGAAATTTTAACAATAGAAGAGGCTCTAGAATTAACAAATTTACAGCCAAGTAAACTTCTTAATGAATCCACATCTTTTACCGGAGTAAGGATAGGTGATTTTTGTGAAGTGTTTAATGGTTGCCAATATACTAAACGACATTTTGAAGAAATGAATTCAAGTAAAAAAACAGGTTATAAAATTATTACTTCAAGTGATATAGCAGATTATTATATAGATTGGAATGCGTTAAAATCTATAAATATAAATAAAAAAACTTTTGATAAGTTTTCGTTGCACGAGAATGACATTGTTGTTACATCTAAATCGACAAAAACAAAAGTTGGTGTTGTCGACAAGAAGCCTGACGAAAAAATAATAGTTACTGGAGGCATGATTATTATTAGGCCTGACATAAACAAAGTGAATCCTGTTTATTTAAAAATGATTCTTGATTCAGATTATGGCGCTTATTGTTTTAGTTTACATCAAAAAGGAGATGTAATTAAAAGTATCTCTGCTAAAGATATAGCAGAAATACAAATTCCGTTAATTCCAAAAGAAGATCAAGATTTAATCGCTAATAATTATTTGGTAAAAATAACAACTCTTCTTGCTCTAAAAAAACAAGTTGAAGTATTAGAAGGAAGTCTAAAAAATCTTTTTATGGAATCGATGGAGGCTTAAAAAATATGCGTTTATCAGCACAAGAAATTTCTGAAATTAAATCAAAAGTTTTATCTAAAATAATGTTTGAATTAGATCTTGCTATTACTGATGATAATATAGAAGAATTTTTAAATAAACATAATATTATTTTTGAAGCTAATCCTATGCCTGTTCAGCCAAGAACAATGAAAATTCTAGTCCTTGGAGCTTTATCTGGAAATGTTAGTAATTTCAAATTAGCAGCAAAAAAACTTGGTATTGGTGACAATCATATTAAATTCGAATGTGATTATAAAAGCTTAAAAAGATACGATGTTTCAAGACTTGAATATTCAAATGAATATTCTGATATTATATTTGGGCCGAATCCTCATAAGCAAATCGGTATTGGAGATTATGCAAGTGCTTTAAGTATGATGAAAAGTGAACCTGAAAAATATCCGAGAATTATAGAATCAATTGCTAATAATTCTTTAAAAATAACTATTTCATCTTTTAAAGAAGCGATTTTAAATACAAGGTATTATGAGACTATTCAAAAAAATTATTAATGAAAAGCAATTATAATTACTTGTAAATGATTTTATATAATAAGTAATAGTATAAAATTATTATGAACATATAGAAAGTTCGGATATAAAAATATAAATATAAAACATAAATTTCTAATAAATAGAAAACTTTTAATAAAATTATAGGATCTCTGCAATAAATAAAATTAAGTCTAAATTGTCAATAAATGAAGCGTGAAAATAATTTATAATGTAAAATAGTATAAGAATATTAACAATTATATACGTTTTTATTTCACCGGAGGAATCTTATTAACAACTATATGAGGAGATATAAGAATGCCTAAAAACTTTAATGAAGCAACAAGAGTTCAAATGCCTGCAATGGTTCATCTTACAAGATTGGGTTATAAGTATTATGGAAAGATTTCAGAATTTGATGCTAATATTAAGTATGACCCAGACACAAATATTTTAATAGATGTTTTTAAACGTCAATTTTTAAAATTAAATCCAGGTAGCGGTGATATATTCGAGGAAACACTTAAAAACATAAAACAAGAACTTGATAATAACGATATTGGTAAAAGTTTTTACAAAAGATTAATAAGTGTTTCCCCTATACGTTTATTAGATTTCGAAAATCCTAACAATAATGAATTTCATTTTACGGCTGAATTTACTTGCAAAAGAGATGATGAGGAATTTAGGCCTGATATTACGCTGTTTATAAATGGGTTGCCCTTGTGTTTTATCGAGGTAAAAAAACCAAATAATCCTGATGGTATGATTGCAGAAAGTAATAGAATGACAAATCAACGTTTTCCTAATCGTAAATTTAGAAGATTCATTAATATTACACAATTAATGATTTTTTCTAACAATATGGAATATGATACGCTTGGAGGCATTGTTCCTGTACAAGGAGCTTTTTATTGCACAGGTTCCAAGAATAAAGCCTACTTTAACTGTTTTAGAGAAGAAAATAGATTAAATGAAGCGATACCTCCTTTTAATAAAGATTTTCCATATCTGAAAATAGACCCTCAAGTTGAAAAGAAAATTTTAACTGATTTCAATTGTCAGGTTATTCATACATCGCCTGAATATCAGATAAACCTTGATATAAACACTCCTACAAATAGAATTTTAACATCAATGTGTAGCAAAGAAAGGCTCCTTTTTTTAATAAAATATGGAATAGCTTTTGTTAAAGACGAAAGGGAGATTGATGGTGTGATGCAATCAATTGATGAGAAACAGATAATGCGTTATCAACAACTCTTTGCCGCTTTAACTATCCGTGAAAAAATAGAACAAGGAATTATGTCAGGTCTACTATGGCATACACAAGGCAGTGGTAAAACAGCCTTATCATATTACTTAAATTTTGTTTTAACTGATTATTTCGCTAATAAAAATAAAGTTGCAAAGTTTTATTTTATTGTTGATCGATTAGATTTACTTGTTCAAGCTTCACAAGAATTTGAGGCTAGAGGACTTATTGTAAAAACAGCTAATACTAGAGAGGAATTGATGTCTCAATTTAGAACCAACCAATCTCTCGAGGGAAGCAAAGGAAGTAATGAAGTTGTTGTAGTTAATATACAAAGATTTGCAGAGGATAAGGAAAAGTTTGCAATCCCACCTTATGCAACAAACCTTCAACGAATTTTTATAATTGACGAAGCGCACAGAGGTTATAAGCCTGAAGGTAGTTTTCTTGGTAATTTGTTTGAAGCTGATAAAAATTCTTTGAAAATAGCTTTAACTGGTACACCTTTACTTAAGGCTGAAAGAGCGTCTTGGAAAATTTTTGGAAATTATTATCATACATATTATTATGATAAATCTATAGAAGATGGTTATACTTTAAAGGTTATAAGAGAACCTATAGAAACTTCATATAAGGAAAATTTATCTCAAATTTACGAACGTTTAGAAACTCTTGTTTTAAAAAAAGATGTCAAAAAATCAGATATAATTGAACATGACACATATGTAAAAGAACTCCTTCGTTATATAATTTCTGATTTGCAAAAATTTAGAATAATTCAAGGAGATGACACTCTTGGTGGAATGATAATTGCTGAAACCAGCGAACAAGCAAGAAAACTTTATGCTTATTTTGACGAAATACAAAGAGAATTAAACAAAAATAATAATTATAAAAATCTAAGAGCTGGGCTTATTCTATATGATAGCGATGATAAAGAAATTAGGGATCATATTGTTAAAGATTTTAAAAAGAATTTTAAAATTGATATTCTCATTGTTTTTAATATGCTTCTTACCGGATTTGATGCTCCACGATTAAAAAGACTTTATTTTGGAAGAAAACTTAAAGACCACAATCTTCTCCAAGCTATTACTAGAGTAAATAGACCTTACAAAAATATGAAATATGGTTACGTTATTGATTTTGCCGATATAAAGGAAGATTTTGAAGAAACTAATAATGCATATTTAAAGGAATTAAGTAGATTTAACGATCCTGATGAAGTCGGAGAAGGCAATGCTTCTAATACATTTACTCAAATTCTAGAAGACAAGGACGAATTATTAAAGAAAATAAAAGAAGCCGAAGGAATTCTTTTTAATTTTTCAACTAATAATGCAGAACAATTTAGCACAGAAATTTCTCAAATTGATGATAAGAAAAGACTTTTGGAGATTAGAGGAGCTTTAACAACAATTAAAGATTGCTTTAATATCGGTAGGGCATTTGGCGATGAAGAATTAAAAAGCAAATTAAAAAAACTGGAGATTAAAAATCTTACATATCTTATTACAGAGGTTCAACATCATATTGATAATATTAATCAAAAGTTAGTGTTAATGTCTTCGAATACAACTAAACAAATTATTAATGAAGCTATGGCAGGAATAACATTTAAATTTACTCCTCAAGCCGAAGAAGAACTAAGAATAGCTGATGGTGGTGAACAATTGAAAAAGATGTGGAATTTAGCTATAAAAGAATTTTCTTGCAATATGGATCAAGACGATCCGGCTTATATTTCATTAAGAGAAGCATTTCTTGCTCGTTTTAGGGAGCATGGTTTTATTGTCGAATCTCAAGAAGATTATGATAAAACTTTGCTTGATTTGAAGAGCGTAGTTAATAAATTGGATGAAATGAAAAAAAGAAATACAGTTTTAGCCGATAAATATAACGGTGATGTAAAATTCGTAAGAACACATAAAAGAATTATCGAAAAAAATATATCGAGACAGCTTGAAAACAAAAAACCGATTATTTCACCTTTTGAAGTAGATGTACTAGAAACATTAAATGAAATTAAGAAAACAATCGATCAAAAAGTTTACGACAGAAACGATATATTGAAGAAAGACGCTTATTTTGCACAAACAGTTATGCAATTAGTGGATAAAGGTTTAAGTGATTTAAATTTAAATAATACAAGAGAGGATAGACTCTTTATTCAACAATGTATTAGCAATGAATATCTAAGCCAATATAGAGAAACCTTTTTGAACGAATAGGAGTATAAATATGGATATAAAACAAAAAACAATACAATTAATTGATTCCTTGAAGTCTACCTGTCAAACTTATGGAATGGGGAATGATGGGAATGAATATAAAATTATCACACAAGTTTTTCTTTATAAGTTTCTTAATGATAAATTCGGCTTCGAAATAAAAAAGATATCTAATCGTTTAGCTAGTTCTAAAAATTGGGAAACTGAATATGCATCAATGTCAAATGCTGAAAGATTTGATATTTTTGATAAACTATCACCAGACGTGCCTAGATTGTATCCAGAACACTTAATTAGTAATTTATGGAATCAACAAGCAAAAGGCGATTTTGACTTAATATTTGACTCTACTATGATTGATATTGCAGATAAAAATATTGACATCTTTTCTACACAAACATCACAAAATACGAAAATTCCACTCTTTGAAAAACTTACTGTTTTTGTTACCGATGAAGCTGCAAGACCAAATTTTGCAAGAGCATTAGTAGACAAGCTAGTAAATTTCTCTTTTGAAGAAACTTTTGGTCAGCATTACGATTTTTTTGCTGCAATTTTCGAATACTTAATAAAGGATTATAACACTGCTGGAGGTGGAAAATATGCTGAATATTATACACCTCATTCTATTGCAACAATTATGGCTAAATTATTGGTTGGAAATGACACAGAATTTCATAATATAGAAATTTACGATCCTGCTGCAGGAACAGGGACACTTTTGATGGCTCTAGCTCATCAAGTTGGAGAGGATAAATGTACAATTTACTCTCAAGACATTTCTCAAAGAAGTAATAAAATGTTGAAATTGAATTTAATACTCAATAATTTAGTTTCTTCTTTGGATCACGCTATTCAAGGTGATACACTTGTTGATCCTTATCATAAAAGCGATGATGGTAAAGCTTTAAGACAGTTTGATTTTGTTGTCTCTAATCCACCTTTTAATACTGATTTTTCTGATACTAGAGAAGATATAGCGAAAATGCCTGTTAGATTTTGGGCTGGGGTTCCAAAAGTTCCTGCAAAGAAAAAAAACGGTATGTCAATTTATACTTGCTTTATTCAACATGTTATTAACTCTATGAAACCGAAAAAAGGTAAAGGAGCAATTGTTGTTCCTTCAGGTTTTTTAACCGCTAAAAGCGGAGTAGAAAATGTTGTATTAAAAAGAATAATTGATGCTAAGATTGTTTACGGCGTAATTAGCATGCCATCTAATGTATTTGCTAATACTGGAACTAATGTTTCTGTTTTGTTTTTTGACAACGCTAGAGACCATGAAGATGTTATATTAATAGACGCCTCTAAGATGGGTGAAGAATATAAGGATAGCAATGGATTAAAAAAGAAACGCTTAAAAGAGAGTGAAATAACTTTAATTATCGATACTTTTTTAAATAAAAAAATAATTGACGACTTTTCTGTAATAGTTGAATACTCAAAAATAAAGCAGAAATACTCATTAGCAGCTGGGCAATATTTTGATGTTAAAATAGAATATATACCGCTTACTGAAGATGAATTCAATAATAAAATAAGTGTATATAAAAAAGAACTAAACATGTTATTTGAAGAAGGCAGAGAACTTGATAAACAAATTATAGAAGGGTTAGAAAAATTAGAATATGATAAAAATTAAATTGGGAGATGTATTGGAAATAAAAAGAGGTTGTAGTTTATTTGGAAAATATTATAATGACTCAGGAAAGTATATTCGCCTAACACTAGGCAATTTCAATTATCCAGATAATGGTTTTAAAAAAAACAAATCAAAAGAGAATATATTTTATAATGGTCCTATAAAAAGTGAATATTTACTTAAAAAAGGCGATATTATTACACCATTAACTGAACAAGTTCGAGGTTTGCTCGGAAATACTGCAACTATTCCAGAATCAAATACATATATTCAATCGGGTGATATTGGATTAATTGTACCATCTAAATGTTTATATGAACGTTATGCATATTATTTAGTTTCTTCACCTATAGTAAAGAAACAATTAGAAGCAGGATCTCAGCAAACTAAAATTAGACATACTTCGCCTAGTTCTATAAAAAATTGTATTGCTTTTATACCTGACTTTAATAATCAAATTAAAATTTCAAAATTATTAGATAACATTAATAAAAAAATTTCAATTAATACCCAAATAAACGATAATTTATCTCAACTTATCGATATTATCTTTAGACATTTCTTTATGCAAAAAATAAAAATGCATGTTGGAAATTTCGAATCAATTCTAAAT
>CASEKC010000010.1 GCA_949288485.1 uncultured bacterium
ATATTCTAGTTCATTGATTATTCTGGTTTTGTTTTTAAAATCTTAAATTAATTGACGTTGTGTTGTTTGTACATCTGTCTAGTTTTCAAAGATCTCTTTTGCACGTTAATCTCTTAATTTCAATTCTTTAAGAATTGAACCGTTTTTTAACGCGTGCATAACAATATACTATAAACGAACAATGTTTGTCAATAGTATTTTTTAAAACTTAATAACATTAGCTATGAAGTTTTATGTGTCTTTAGTATGTTTTTCCTTTCCTAAAAACGCAGTGTCTAAATATTAATACAAACTTAATTTTTTGTAAAGATATAAAATTAAAAAAACATGAATTTTTTTATTCATGTCTTTTATATAAAAATTTATATAAATATTAATTATTATTTCTACTTCTTAATATAATAGATATTACTTTTAATAATATTAGTATGAAGTCAGAATAAAGTGATAAAGATAAATATAAGGCTAAAGAATTTGAATTATCTCCTCCTTGAGAAATCTTTTTAATTCTAAATACATCTATCACTGTAATAATACAGGCATAAATAAGAATAATCCATTCAGCAATATAAATATTATTTACAACTGTTCCAACAAAATCACCATTTCCAAATAAAATTGGGAATAACATAAAAGTATTAATTAAATAAATAATACCTGCACTTAAAATTAGACCAACTGAAATAGCAATTAACCAACCGATTCTTTTTTTAATTAATAGTCCAAAAATAGACATTATAAAAAATAAACAAGATGTAATTAAAACAGCTGTTCCAACAATTTCTTTATAACCAATATAAAAAGAAATTGATGAAAGTAAAAAAGACATAAATAAGCAATATAAAAAAGTTGCTAAAAACCCACCTTTATTATTCGTAATTGCATTTTTACCAACAATAAATGAAGTAATTAAAAGACCAATTGTTGAAACTATAGTCAAAATAATATAAATAGTCATATTAGCTGCTTCATTTATTGGGAAAATATAATCAAATAGATATGAAAAACCAAAAGTTAATAGAGCCGTAAGTAAAAGTTCAATACCAAAAAATAAAAAACTTTTAAACATCAAAGAAGAAAATACACCTTGATTAACTTCGCCTTGTTGAAACTTGGCATATTTATTTTCATTCATATATTTTTATCCTCCATTTAAAGTGCCATCCTTAAAATATTTTTTAAAAACAACAATTATATAATAATGTGAATATTATTTTTTACAATTAAAAAGTGGATAAGTTACCCTTATCCACGATTTTTAGATAATTCTACTAAAAATGAATTATTCAATATTTCTTAAAAGTTCAGTAAATGAATCGACCTTTAATGAAGCTCCACCAACAAGTGCTCCATCAACATCTTTTTCACTTAAATAATCTTTAATGTTGTTAGGTTTAACACTTCCTCCATAAAGAATTCTAACTTTATTTGCAGTTTTTGTATCGTAAAGTTCTCTTAAAATTTTTCTAATAAATTTACAAACATCTTCTGCAATTTCTTTGGAAGCATTTTTTCCTGTTCCAATTGACCAAATTGGTTCATAAGCAATTACGAGTTTTTTAACATCTTCTTTATCAACATCTTTTAAACCAACAATAATTTGTTCTTTAACAAATTCTTTTGTTTTATTAGCTTCAAATGTTTCTAAAGATTCACCAACACAATAAACTGGAACCATATCATTTTTAAGTAAAGCTAAAATTTTAGCATTACATTTTTCATTGGTTTCATTATCATATTGTCTTCTTTCAGAGTGTCCAACTAAAGAAAGAGAAATATTGATATCTTTAAGCATTGGGATAGAAACTTCGCCTGTATAAGCACCACTTTCTAAATAGTGTACGTTTTCTGCTCCAACGATCATTGAATTTTTTAAGATCTTTTTAACTGGTTCAAGATCTAAATATGGAACACAAACACCAATGTCTATTTTATGTGATCTTGCTTCTTTAGCAAGAGGTTTAATTTCCTTAGCAAATTCTCTTGATTCGGAAACTGTTTTATTCATTTTCCAGTTTCCAAGTAATAATTTTCTTCTCATATTATAAAATTATCCAATAATATCAATTCCTGGGAGGTGTCCATCATTTTCAATCATTTCAAGTGAAGCGCCACCACCTGTAGAAACGTGTGAGAATTTATCTGCATAACCAAATTCTTTAGCTGCAGCAGCACTATCTCCACCGCCGATAACTGAGAATGCATCGGTATTTAAAGTGATTGCTTTACAAACTTCGATTGTACCTTTTTGGAATTCTTCTTTTTCAAAAACACCAACAGGGCCGTTCCAGAAAATTAATTTTGCTTTTCTAATAATATCTGAATATAAAGCAACAGTTCTTGGACCAACATCTAATCCTTCTAATCCTTCTGGAATACCAGCAGAATGTTTTTCAATATCGGTTTCAACTGTAACAATTTTTGTTGGATTATCAATAGAATCAGCACAAACGCCATCAACAGGAAGTAAAACTTTACCACTTGCATAGCATTTTCTTGCGTAATCTAATTGATCATCTTCACATGGAGATGTACCAATTCCAACACCTAAAGCTTTATAGAAGGTATAAGCCATAGCTCCACCAATTAAAATCTTATCGCATTTTCTAAGTAATGAATCGATAACTTTAATTTTATCAGAAACTTTAAATCCACCTAAAATAGCAACATATGGATGGACATCGCCTTTAACACAAGCACCTAAGTTTTGGACTTCTTTTTCCATTAAATAACCTAAAGCAACTTGTTTACCTTCTTCTTTTAAGATTTCAGGAACACCATATGTAGAAGCATGGGCTCTATGAGCACTACCAAATGCATCCATAACGAAAGCATCAAAATTATTTGCCCAATCTTTTGCTAATTCCGAATCGTTTTTGCTTTCACCTTTTTCATATCTTGTATTTTGAACAAGTAAAACTTCGCCATCATTTAAAGCATTAATGTGTTCGCTTAATTTTTCGCCTCTTGTTTCTTTTGAAAAACTAACTTTAACACCTGGAAGATGTTTTTCTAATACTGGAAGAACATATTCCATATTATTTTTTTCTTTTTCTTTTGCGATTTCAGCATCATCAACTTTTCCCCATTTAATTTTTCCTAAGTGGGACATAAGGACGACTCTAGCTCCTTCGCTTAATAATTTTTTGATTGTTGGTAAAGCTTGGACAACTCTATTATCATCTCTAACTTCACTACCTTTTAAAGGGACATTAAAGTCAACTCTAACGAGTACTTTTTTTCCTTTTAAATCATGTAATTTATCAATTGTATTCATTATAATTTCCTCATATTTTTAATTTAAAAGGGGCTTTGCCTCATAGTAAAACCCCTTTAATTGCTAAATTATTATATTATTTTAATTCTGCAAAGTATTTAATTGTTCTAACCATTTGGCTAGTGTAGGAATTTTCATTATCGTACCATGAGACGACTTGAACTTGATATGTATCATCATCAAGTTTAGCAACCATTGTTTGTGTAGCATCGAATAATGAACCATATGTCATACCAATAACATCGCTTGAGACGATTTGGTCTTCATTATAGCCATATGATGCAGAGGTATGATTTTTCATCCAATCATTGATGACTTCTTTTGTTAAATCATGAGCTTTAACAACTGCAACAAGAATAGTTGTTGAACCAGTACAAACTGGAACTCTTTGAGCTGAACCGATAAGTTTTCCATTTAATTCAGGAATAACTAATCCGATAGCTTTAGCAGCACCTGTTGAGTTAGGAACGATATTGATAGCTGCAGCTCTTGCTCTTCTTAAATCACCTTTTCTGTGTGGTCCATCTAATACCATTTGGTCACCAGTATAAGCGTGAACTGTTGTCATGATACCACTTTGAATTGGGCAAAGTTTATTTAAAGCATCTGCCATTGGAGCTAAACAGTTTGTTGTACAACTAGCTGCAGAAATAATTTGATCTTCAGTTGTTAATGTATGTTCATTAACACCGAAAACGATTGTTTTTAAATCATTTCCTGCTGGAGCTGAAATAATAACTTTTTTAGCACCTGCATTGATGTGAGCCATTGCTTTTTCTTTCTTTGTGTAGAAACCTGTACATTCTAAGACAACGTCAACTCCGAGATCTTTCCAAGGAAGTTTTGAAGCATCTGCTTCTTTGTAAATTTCGATTTCGTGTCCATCAACAACGATTGATGATTCTTTAGCTTCAACTTTATCAGCTAATGCATATCTACCTTGAGCTGAATCATATTTTAAAAGATGAGCTAACATCTTTGGGTCTGTTAAATCGTTAATAGCAACGATTTCATAACCTGGAGCTTGGAACATTTGTCTAAATGCAAGTCTTCCGATTCTTCCGAATCCATTAATTGCAACTTTAATTGCCATATTTTTTAAATTCCTCCTTAAGAATTTTATAACGTCATTATTATAAAAAAATTAACTAAAAAATTAAAGATACAAACTGATTTTTTTAATATTTTAATGCAATTTTTTTCTTAAAATGGCTTAATTTTCTATATTTTTGATAATTATAAATTTTTATACATTATAATTTGAATTTGCTTAACAATGTCGCGGCATTTATCTGTGACATATTCAAAGTAAGAATAAACTTTTTCACTCATAACAATATCCATATAAGAAGCAATGTTTTCTTTATAAAGATCACGAACATTTACTTCATATAGTTGATCGACTTCTTCTTCGATTTCTAAAACTTTATTTAGGAGTGGATCCATAATTTTTTTATTAGAGATTTTATCCATATTATCCAAAATTAAAAGTAATGAATTTATTGCTTCTTTACTTTTATTCATAAATATCGATGTATTTGCAGGTATTTTTTGATAATTTCTAATATAAAGTTTATAAGAAATTTCATCAATTGAATCAGTTAAATCATCAATTTTATCAAGAAGTAAGAAAATATCTTCACGATCAATTGGAGTAATAAATTCTTTGGCTAATTTTTCTTCAATTTCATGTTTTATTAAGTCAGCCTTATGTTCAACTTCGTGAACGTTTTTTTTAAGAACAATTAAATTAGAAGGTTCAAAATTTGTTAAACCTTTTTCAAGTTCTTCAATAGCTTGTTTAGAAAATTTTGCTAATTCAGCAAATGATTCATAGAAATAATCTTTTTTCTTTTTAAAAATAGCCATAAATTATTCTCCCTTTTATAATATCACTATAAAAATTAGTGCAAATATATATCCTATAAGACCACATCCTGGAAAAGTAAAAAGCCAAGTTAAAACCATTTCTTTTGCAGTCGACCAGTTTACTTTTTTTATAGATCTTGTACAACCAACTCCAAGAATTGAAACAGATTTAACCTGTGTTGTTGAAACAGGTATTCCTAAATAAGTAGAAGCAAAAATACCAATTGCACTAGTAAAATCAGTAACAAATCCTTGATATGATTCTAAATTTACCATTCCCATACCAACTTTTTTAATAATTCTATATCCGCCAATCGATGTTCCAAGACCCATAATTAAAGCAACTATTACTGCTAAATACCATAAAGAGGCGTCACCAGAAAATTCAGTTTGCATTATTGATGTATTAAAATCTAAATTATATTGTTTTCCAGCCAAAGAAAGAGCTAAAAACATAACTCCGATAAATTTGAGTCCATCTTGAGCACCATGAACATAAGCCATTCCTGCTCCAGAAGCAATTTGAGCGTATTTAAAAAAAGGTCTAGTTTTATTTCGGTTAGCTTTTCTAAATATAAATTCAAAAAGTTTAGTTAATCCATAACCTATAAAAAATCCAAAAACACAAGAAAGTATAAGACCATAAATTGTTTTTGCCCATGAAGAATCCCATCCAAAAGGAATATAAGCATCTTTCCCCATTGTCATAGCAGCAAGGCCAGCACCAGTAATTCCAGCAATTAATGCATGCGATTCACTTGAAGGTATTCCAAAAGCCCAAGCGATAACTCCCCAAGTAATTACTCCAATCATTCCAGCACTTAAAGCATTTAAAGCCATTTCATAATCACTACCAAAATCAACCATATTTGAAATGGTATCAGCTGTGGCAGTTGTTAAAAAATACATCGTAAAAACACCTAAAAAGTTGAATATAGCCGCCATTATAATCGCATTTTTTGGTTTGATCGCTTTCGTAGAAATACAAGTTGCTATCGCATTAGGTGCATCAGTCCACCCATTAATAAAGATTACCCCAAAAACTAAAAATAGTGCTACTCCTAGCATTGGATAAGTCTTAATAAGTTCAAACACTTGATTAAAATTCATGACTAAAATTTTAATTAAAATATCACCTATTTACAATTGCTCAATATTCTTAAATATTTGTTTAAAATTTTTAATAATAAAAAAAGTCGAGAAGTATCATATATTTCTCGACTATTAAATTAATATTAAAAATTAATTATTTTAAAATTAATTCATTTTTAGCTATATCGTATTCAAGAAGATAGTGCTTATTAGGTTTCATTGTTTCATCAATAATATATTTTGCTAAATAAGTTTCAATATTATGTTGAATAAATCTTTTTAATGGACGGGCGCCAAATTCTTCGCTGAAAGAATTTTCGACTGTATAAGAAATAAGTGAATCATCAAAATCAACATAATAATATTCATTTTGAAGTCTTTCTTTAAGTTCATTCAACATCTTTTTAGCAATTTTATATTGAACATCTTTACTTAAAGGATTAAATGTTACAATTTCATCAATTCTATTTAAAAATTCTGGTTTAAAATGAGCTTGTAATAAATATTTTAATCCTTCATTATGGCCTTTTAGGATCTCTTCACTACCAATATTTGAGGTCATAATAATAACTGTATTTTTAAAATCGCAAAGTCGACCTTGCGCATCAGTTAATCTTCCTTCATCCATAATTGAAAGTAAAAGATTTAAAACATCAAGCGAAGCTTTTTCAATTTCATCAAATAAAACAATTGAATATGGATTATGTCTAACTGGTTCTGTTAATTGGCCTCCTTCTTCATAGCCAATATAACCAGGTGCAGCACCAATAAGTCTAGAAACTGAATATTTTTCTTGATATTCAGCCATATCTAAACGAATTACATGTGAAGAAGAATCAAATAATGCATCAGCTAAAGCTCTTGCAACTTCTGTTTTACCTACACCTGTTGGACCCATAAAAAGAAACGAACCAATTGGTCTAGAAGCATCGTTAATACCAGCTCTTTGTCTTAAAATGGCGTTAGAAACAAGTTCGATTGCATTATCTTGACCAATAACTCTCTTTTTTAAGATTTCTTCAAGATGTAAAACTCTTTCTTTTTCGCCTTTTTTAATACGAGAAACCGGAATATGAGTCATTTTAGCAACGATTTCAGCAATATTATTTTCATCAATCATTTCAGAAATTATATGATGATCTTTCTCTTTTTCCTCAATCTCTTCAATTCTTTTCTTAATTTGAGGAATTTCCTTGTAATTTATTTCACTTGCTTTTTTAAAATCACCATTATTATAAGCAGTTTGTAAATCAAAATTTAAATCATCTAATTTTTTCTTTAAATCTTTACTTTCTTTAATTTCTTCTTTTTCCTTATTCCATTCTTTCATCAACTCATCTTTTTGACCTTGAAGTTGAGTTAACTCTTTAACTAAATTAGCAAGTCTAACTTTTGATTGTTCATCTTTTTCTTGCTCTAAAGCTAATTTTTCCATTTGAATTTGATTGATTTTTCTATTTACTTCATCAAGTTCATAAGGCATTGATTCAATTTCAACTCTTGTCTCAGCACATGCTTCATCAAGTAAATCGATAGCTTTATCAGGCAAAAATCTATTTGGAATATATCTAACTGAATAATTTACAGAAGCAACTAAAGCATTATCTGAAATATGAACGCCATGATGTGCTTCAAATTTTGATTTTAATCCTCTTAAAATTGATAATGTATCTTCTTTTGTTGGTTCATCAACCATGATTGGTTGAAATCTTCTTTCAAGAGCTCTATCTTTTTCAATATATTCTTGATATTCCTTTAAAGTAGTTGCACCAATACAATCAATATCGCCTCTAGCAAGCATTGGTTTTAACATATTTGAAGCATCAAGTGCGCCACTTGTTCTGCCGGCACCAACTATTAAATGAATTTCATCTATAAAAAGTATAATTTTATGATCGCTATCTTTAATTTTATTTAATACAGCTTTTAATCTTTCTTCGAATTCTCCTTGATATTTAGCTCCTGCTAATAAAGCTCCCATGTCAAGTTCAAAAATTTCTTTATTTTTTAAAGATTGGGGGACATCATTTTTAACTATTCTTTGAGCAAGTCCTTCAATAATTGCGGTTTTACCAACACCTGGTTCACCTAATAAAATAACGTTATTTTTAGTTTTTCTTGCTAAAACTGTAATAATATCTCTAATTTCTTGATCTCTTCCAATAACTGGGTCAACTTTATTAGATTTAACTTCATCGGTAATATTTCTACCAAATTTTTTTAATATATCTTGATCTTTTGAATAATCTTCCATCATTTTTTAGACCCTCCTTTATCACAATAATTATTATATAAAAAAATTAGCACTTGTCAATTAAGAGTGCTAATTTTAATATTTTTTAATTGTTATTATTTTTCAAATTCTGCGATATTATCGGTATTTCCAATAACGACAATAGCATCATTTTCTTTAAAAACATATGAAGGAGAAATATTAATATCTATTTCATCATCGCTTTCAATTGCGACAATATTCAAATTGTAATTTTTTCTAATATCACTATCTTGAATCTTTTTTCCTATATATCTTTTTGGAATATTAATCTCAACAATTTCAATATTTTCACTTAACGAAATAAAATCGAGAATATTATGAGATAAAATTCTTTTTGCTAAACGATCGGCACTATCTTTATCAGGATAAATAACTTCAGCACCTAGTCTTTCTAAGACTCTACCTTGTTCTTCACTTCCGGCTTTTGCAATAACTTTTTTTACACCTAAAGAAATAGCATTTAAAGTAGTTAAAATTGAAGCATCGATTTTTTCACCAATACAAACAACAATAGTATCGCATTCTTTAAATCCGAGTTCTTCTAAAGTTTCTTTAGTCAAATCTTCGCTTACATATGCGTAATCAGTAAAATTTAAAATTTCTTTTACTTTTTTTTCTTCTTTGTCGATACAGATTACACTTTTTCCTTTGGAAGCAAGCTCAATTGCTAAAGACATTCCAAATCTACCTAAACCAATAATTCCAATACTTGATTTATCACTCATATTTTTTCTCCTTTAACCGATAGGTAATTCTTCGTCAACATATTTCCAATTAATGTTTTTCTTATATTTAAATAAAGATAAAGATATTGACATAGGCCCAATTCGACCAATAAACATTAATAAAATTAAACAAATTTTACTGCCAAGTGAGAAAAATGGCGTAACTCCAACAGATAATCCAACTGTCGCAAATGCACTAAAGGCATCAAAAACATAATCTAACGAATCAAAAGTCATTCCATTTCCTTTAATACTTCCACCTTCAAAACAGAAAATTAATAAAATAAAGAATGATAGGAAAAGTGTTGATAAGAAAAACAAGGTAAATGCTTTTTGAATTGTATCTTTTGCAATGCTTCTTTTAAAAGCGTGAGGATGTTTTCCATCGAAACCACTTCTTATTCTCATAAAAAGAGCGAATGCAGTCGTTGTTTTAATACCGCCACCAGTACCACCAGGTGAAGCACCAATAAACATCAAGATATTCATTAATAATATAGAAGCAATTCTAGCATCATATAAATTATATGTAGTAAAACCTGCAGTTCTTGTTGAAACACTTAAAAAATATGATTCAAGAAGAGTCATTCCAGCTGGTTCAGCATTATTGATAAAGTGAGCCATATTTTCACTTAAATATATTGTTAAAGTACCAGCAACTATTAAAAATAAAGTCATTGAAATTACAACTTTTGAATGTAAATTTAATTTTTTAAAATTACATTTTTTACTTACAACATCGATTATTACTAAATAACCTAAACCACCAAAAATAATTAAAAGCGAAATAATAAGATTTAAAAATACATCATTTGAAAAACTAATCAATGAAGTATTTCCAAAAATATCAAAACCTGCGTTATTAAAAGCACTAACCGATAAAAAGAAAGCATGCCCAAAAGCATCATCAACTCCTTTAATTACATCACCATGAAGGAAATATAAATCAAAAAAGATCAAAATAGCCCCAGCAAATTCAGCAATAAAAGTTATTAAAAAATTTAGATAAAAAATTCTTTTTAATCCTTTAAAAGAAGAAATATTCCAACTTTCTTTAATTAAAGTTTGTTGGTTCATAGTTAAAGAATTAGAAATTATTAATATGAAAGACATTGCTAAAGTTGCAGCACCTAATCCTCCAATTTGAATTAAAGCTGCTACGACAAATCTTCCAAAAATATTATAAGTATCCGCAACTGAACCATTAGGTAAAGAAACTAAACCTGTAACACATGTAGCTGATGTCGATGTAAATAAAGCATCAATATAATCAACACTGACACCTTCATTTAACGAAAAAGGGGCCCATAAAAATAATGAGCCAATAAATATTACTAGTAAAAATGCTAAACAGATAAAAGCAATAGGTCTAATTTCAAATTTCTTTTTTCTTTTTAACGCCGTATCCATAAATACTATGCTATATCATATACCACTAAAAAGAATATTTAAAATGAATTTTTAAAAACAGCAGATAATTCCTCCTTCTAAAGAGTAGAATGCTGCAAGTCCACGATTAGCAACGATTTTTACTTCTTTAAAATTGTATTCTTTTTGAATCATTTCTTTTAAAGAAAGAGCTACGTCTTCACATTCAGTATAAGAAATAATACAAACTCTCGAAGAAATATCGTCACACATTTTCCCAATATTAAAAACTAATCTTTTTAAAGCTCCACCAACAGATCTAATCTTTTCTTTAATTTTAATTTCGCCTTCATCACCATAACATAAAGGTTTAATATTAGCTAAATTAGCAACAAAAGCGACAACTTTTGACATTCTTCCATTTTTTACAAGATTATCAAATTTATTTAAGACAAATAATAGATTCATTGAATCTCTAAATTTAGTAATTTTTTCTTTTATTTCTTCAAAAGATAATCCTTGTTTAATTAAAGAAACAGTTTCAATAACAAGTTGTTCAATGCTTCCACAAACAAGTTTTGAATCAACTACAAAAATATTATCTTTATTTTCACTACTATCTTTAGCAATTAAAGCACTATTATAAGAGCCAGATAATTTTGAAGAAATAGTAAAAATAAAATAATGAGTTGCACCTTCTAAATGATTTAAAAAATCTTGTGGGGAAGGGCAAGAAGATTTCGCGTTATCTTTACTTTTAGAAAGATCAATAAGCATTTGATGTACATCTAATTTTTCATCGTCAACGTATTCTTTGTTATCAAATCTTATAGTTAAAGGAGCAACAGCAAATCCAATATCATTTTCATTTTTAAGGTAATCGTTTGTAAGATTTGAAGATGAATCTACGATAATTTTAAATTTCATAAATAAAATCCTTTCTTAATTCATAATATTCTCTCATTAAAAAGAACTAAAGGAAACAAAAATAAAAAATATCTACTTTATTTAGATAAAAAATAATAGAATAAGAAAGGGCAATAAAAATGGCAAAATTAATTTTAGTAGGCGGAGGTACCGCTAGTGGCAAAACTTATGTCATTAATGAGGTCGTTAAAATAATTGGAAAAGAAAACGTCGCTCATTTTTCAATTGATGATTATTATAAAGATTTAAGCGATTTAAGTTTAGAAGAAAGAAAAAAACAAAATTTCGATCATCCAAAAGCATTTGATTGGAAATATATGTTTCTTCAACTTTCAGATTTAAAAAATGATAAACCTATCGATAAACCTCTTTATGATTACAAAGAACATAATCGTAGTAACAAAACTGAACACATCGAACCTAAAAAGTTAGTAATTGTTGAAGGAATTATGGGTTTAGTTAATAAAAAAGTAAGAGATTTAGGTGATTTAAAAGTATTTATTAATGCTTCTAGAGAAAGAAGACTTATTAGAAGAATGGACCGTGATATAGTTGAAAGAGGAAGAGAAAGAGAAAATATTTTGAATCAATATTTCACGACCGTTCAACCAATGTATGAAGAAATTATCGGTCCATCTCAATATTATGCAGATTTAATTATTAATAATGATGGATATGATAATAAATCAATTGAAGTTTTAGGAGCAGTATTAAAAGCTATCTTAAATGATGAAATCCATTAATTATAAAAGAAAAATTCGAGCTATAAAACAGGCTCGAATTTTTATTTTACTCAATTATTTTATCATCTTTTCCCTTCTCATTATCTTCGTCAATATCTATATGAACACTACCATTTAAATAAGAATTTTTCTTTTTCTCTTTTATTATTGCTCTAATTGAATTAACTATTGAATAATAAATTGGAATTATAAAAAGAATAACCCAATAAGGATGCCACCCACTATTATTAGGAAGACATGTTCCTAAAAAGAAATATACTGTCAAAGAGATAAAAACAATTGGAAAATCATTTAATTTTTTTAAACCTATACATCTAAGAATACCTCCAGGAATTAAGAAGGTGAAAAATAATGGCCACATTTTTGCCCATAAAGAGTTATCTAAAAATCCTAAAATCAAATAAATAGCTGAAATTACTAAGGCCATTATTCCATTAAGAAGACCAGCTACTTTTTTAATAATCTTTCTATTTTTAACTTTTTCATTATAAATAACTTTCCATTTTCCATTATCATTAACAAAATCATATTGTTCATCTTCATTATCAAATGAACTACCTTTTTCTTTTATCTTAATACCGTTTTCATCAATTGAAAAAAAATCTCCCTCATCACTATCATTAATAAAAATCCCTTTTTTAGAAACATGAACATATGATCCTTTTTCTTCATTTTTCTTATAACATTCATCAATATTTTTATTAACATTAATTAAATCATCAATTGTAACATTATATAATCTTGCTAAATCTTGGAGATAATCAATCGAAGGAGAGGCATCTCCATTTTCCCAATTACAAATACTTTGACGAGAAACTTTTAATCGATTAGCCAATTCCTCTTGAGAAAAATTATTTCTTTTTCTAAATTCTGCTAATCTTTTTCCTAATTCTAAACTCATAAAACCTACCTCTTAAAATGCGATAAATCAATATTTAAATCGCTTGTTATAGTTAAAGTTTATTCTTTAATGCAAAAAAATAAAGAAAATATATCTTTACATTTAACTTTACAAGTTTGTAAAGAATGTTTTACAGAGATAAAATATTCGATGATTATCGTATTTTTCTTTTAAAAAATATAACTAAATTAAAAATTAAATGTAAAATATATTTTTATAAAATATAATATCGACATGAACACATTATTATCTATGAAGAATCCTTTTGATGATTCAATTACAAATTTTTTTAAACAATTTATTGAAAACGAAGGTTGGGTTGAATGGATGACAATCTTCTCATGTTTTTTTGTTTTCTTTTTTGTCATCGCATTTATGTTTTTATTTAAAAAAGAAAATAGAAATATCGGCATATTAATGCTTATAACATTAATTATTTCATTTATCTTAAATGATTTTGTATTAAAAAATCTTTTTACAAGAGACCGTCCTTTTGTTGAACTTGGAATAGATCCGGTTGGATTTTATATTGATGGTTATTCATTTCCAAGCGGACATTCAACAATTGTTTCGGCTGGTGCTTTTTCATTTCTTTTTTATTTTCTTTTTATTGAAAAAGGCAAAAATAAAACCCATTTAGCATATTCAATAATTTTTATAGTGATTGCCCTTCTTGTTGTTCTTTCAAGAATTGCACTTTTACACCATTATTTTACTGATTGCTTAATGGGAATGTTTGATGGAGCATTGATTGCCTTAATTGTTATTTTAATTTATAAATATTTAATTCTTAAAAAATTGAAAAAATCACATCCTCAAAACGATCATATTGATGAGTAGCAATTTCTTTAACTTTATTTAATGCATCACTAGGACAATAACTATTTTTAGTTAAAGTTAACATCGAAATATCATTTTCACCATCTCCAAATACATATAAAGGAAGCGATGAAATATTAAATTTTTCTAAAACAAATTTAAGAGCATCGCCTTTATTTCCTTTTAAAGGAGAAATATCTATCCATCGATTATTTGCATCAAAAACTTCAATATCTTTGTAATTTTTATTTAAAGAATCATAAATTTTATAGAACTTATCGTCCATCTTATCTTTAAAAATAGAAATTTTAATAATTTCTTTGTTTTCAAAATATGAAATTAAACCATCTAAATCGATATTTTTATAACGAGTTTCTTCTTCCTCATCAATATAGATATTAGAATCTTCATAATAGATAGCTTCAAATGGAGTTGAAATTAAAATTGCAATTAATTCATTTTTAATCGAATATAAGAATTTAATGATATCTATAGCTTTTTGATGCTCAAAATTATTTATTTTTAAAAATTCATTATTAAATACAATTTGATTTCCGTTTTCAGCAATATAAATAACGTCTTTATTATTATCAAAAATTTTATATAAATTTCGATAAGTTCTACCGCTAGCAACCATCAAATAGGATTTTTCTTCCAAAATTTTCTTAAAAGCTTCTTTTACTTCTTTTTTAAAATTGATTTCACCAGCTTTTAAAGTTGTTCCGTCAACATCACAAACAATAATCTTCTTTCCCATAGCGGAAATATTTTAGCATGTTTTATTAAGTCTTTCTTTATCAACTTTATTTTTATAAAATAAAAAATATGTTTAAAGAAAAAGCTAACATTTTATATGGACAAAGCGGAGGTCCAACTAGTGTAATTAATTCTTCTTTTTATGGATTAATTAAAGAAGCGAACAAACATAGAAATAAAATTGATAAAGTTATTTGTATGCATTATGGGATCGAAGGATTACTTAATGAGGATTTATTCATAATCGATCCTTCTGATTATCAAGAATATAAAAAATTAGAAAATACTAGCGGTGCTTTTTTTGGAAGCAACCGTTATAAATTAAAAAAATATCAAGAAGACGAGACCGATTATAAAAAAATATTAGAAATATTTAAAAAATATAATATTCGTTACTTTTTTTATAATGGTGGAAACGATTCAATGGATTCTATTAAAAAAATAGATGAATATTTAAAATTAAATAATTATAAATGTGACACAATAGGTATACCTAAAACAATCGATAATGATTTAATCGGAACCGATTTTTCTTTTGGTTTTCCTTCAAGTGCAAAATTCGTTATAAATTCGGTATTAAATGTTTATAACGATGACATGTCTTATAAGAAAGGACGAGTTAATATTATAGAAGTAATGGGAAGAAATGCTGGATGGCTTACTGCTTCTTCAATAATTTTAAAAGACTATGGGGTTAATATTGATTTAATATATTTGCCTGAATTTAGTTTTAATATTGATGAATTTTTAGCAAAAGTAAATAGCATTTATTCTAAAAAAGGACATTGTTTAATTGTTATTAGTGAAGGCGTTAAAAACGAAAATAATAAACTTATTTATCAAGCAAATTTAAAAAAGGACGAATTTAATCACCATTCTTTAGGCGGCGTATCATCCTTTCTTGCATCTTTAGTTCAAGAAAATCTAAATTTTAAAGTTAGAGCAATTGAACTATCACTTTTACAAAGAGCAAACTCTTTTTCTCCATCCAAAGTTGACTTAACCCTTGCCCAAAAAGCTTCTTCTTTTGCATTAAAAAAAGTAATGAAAAAAGATATAAATAATCAAATGATAAAAATTGAATTTAATGAAGATAAATATAAATTTTCATTTATAGATATTAAAGAAGTTGCGAATAAAGAAAGAAAAATGGATGAAACTTATCTAGATTATTCTAAAAAAGAGATTAAAGATGGCTATAAAAAATATATTAAAAGATTAATTAAAGGAAATGTTAATACATTTTCAAAAAATGGTATTATCGATTTTTTAAGTAAATAAATAGTTCGTATCACATTTAATATTTATATTTGATATCAAATATAAAGAGTAATAAAATTTTCATATGTTTAAATTAATTTTTCGATTTTTAAAACCATATAAAAAGGAATTTATTATTTCTGCTTTTACAATAATAATTGAGTCATTACTCGAGGTCTCTTGTCCATTTTTAATGGCTGAACTTTTAGAACACGGCATTACTCAAATCGGTACATCATACGAAATACATACTGATATAGTTATTACATTATCCGCTTTAATGATATTATTCGGCATCCTTGCCTTTATAAGCGGGTTTTTATTTGCTAAATATGTCGCTATTTTTTCTAAAGGAATCGGATATGAAATTAGAAAAGGTGAATATCAAAAGTTAAAAAATTATTCTTTTCATAATTTAGATAATGTTTCTGCTTCATCACTTTTAACCCGTTTAACAAGTGATGTAAATATTATCGCTGATACAATTTCAACAGTTTTTAGACCGTTATTTAGAGCACCTGTTATGTTAATTTCAACATTTATTTTGACAGCAATAACTTCTCCTATTCTTTCAACTGTTTTATTAGTTTCGATACCTCTTGCAGGAATTAGCATGTTTATTATTGTTTGGTATGTAAAACCAAGATTTATTAAGATCCAAAAAGTTCTTGATAATATGAATAAAACTACAAAAGAAAGTATTGTAGCAATTAAAACTATTAAAAGTTATGTAAAAGAGGATTTTGAAGAAGAAAAATTTAGAAAAATCAACGAATCTTCAAGAAAAATATCTAATAATGCAATGGGTGCTAATGGATTAATGATGCCTATACAAGAATTAATTTTATATGGAACTACTGTTGCTCTTCTATATTTAGGTGGATATTTATCATTAAGTGATCAATATGCATCAATTTTAATTAATATTTCAATGTTTTTAACTTATTTAACTCAATTATTAGCAACTACTCAAATGCTTGCCAATGTCATGCTTAACTTAAATAGAGCTGAAGCTTCCGTTACAAGAGTTAATGAGATGTTAAAAGTTGATAGTGAAATTAGAGATAATCCAAACTCTCCTTTAAAAATTACTGATGGAAATATTGAATTTAAAAATGTTTCATTTTCCTATTTCAATGATAAAAATTATGTATTAAATAATGTCTCTTTTGAAATTAAACCAGATTCTTTAGTTGGTATAGTTGGCCAAACTGGATCATCTAAAACTACATTAATAAATTTACTTTTAAGATTTTATGATGTTAGTGATGGTTCGATTTTAATTGATGGTCATGATGTTAGAGATTATTCAATTCATGAGCTTAGAAAATCACTTTCTGTTTCTTTCCAAAATCCTTTTCTTTTTAACGATACAGTTAAAAATAATATTAAATGGGGAAATAAAAACGCAACCGATGAAGAAGTTTATGAAGCAGCTAAGATAGCTTGTGCATACGATTTTATTACCAAAGATTTAGATAATGGATTTGATACAATCGTTTCAGAAGGCGGAACAAATTTAAGTGGTGGACAAAGACAAAGAGTTTGCTTAGCTAGAGCTATTTTAATGAAGCCAAAAATTTTAATTTTCGATGATTCCTTTTCAGCGTTAGATAGAATTACCGAAGCAAAAGTTAAAGCAAATTTAAAAAACAATTTAAAGGGAGTAACTAAAATTATAATTTCACAAAAAATTTCAACAATCAAAGATAGTGATGAAATCATTGTTTTAGAAAAAGGAAATATTTCATCAATTGGTAATCACGATTATTTAGCAGAACATGATCCAATTTATAAAGATATCAACGCTATACAAAATGAGGGTTTATAAAAATGGAAAATAAAGAAAAGGGGAAATATAAAAATAGTTTTAAAACATTGATAAGACTTTTATCATATTTTAAAGGCTATTCTTTTTTGCTACTTATCGTAATAATTTTAGTTATTTACACTTCTTTTGCTCAAATTTATGGAACTTTCATGTTAAAAGACATTATTGCAAATGGAATTGAACAAAGAGATTTTAATTACACTCTTATTTATACTTCAATAATGGCTTTAATTTATCTTTTAGGTGCTTTAGCAAATTTATCCTACACTCAAATAATGGTTCGTTTATCACAAAGAGTCATTTTTAAAATAAGGGAAGACTTAATTAAAAAAGTTCTCTCATTACCTGTTTCTTATTTTGATAAAAAACAAGTCGGTGAAATAATGTCTTATTTTACAAATGATGTTGATTCGACAATTAACGCTTTAAACCAATCATTCGCTAATATTATTTTTTCTTGCTGTAATATTATTGGAGCGATACTTTGCATGTTCTTAATAAATGTATATTTAAGTTTAATTGCTACTGGTATAATCGCAATTATTGTAATTTTTATTACTGTAAACTCAAAAAAATGTCGAAAATATTATCGTAAACAACAAATTGACTTATCGATATTAAATGGATGCATTGAAGAAGATTTACGTGGAATAAAAGTTAATAAAGCTTTTGAACATGAAGATGAATCTTATAAAAAATTTGAATATAAAAATGAAGAATGGAGAAAATCGACAACTTCCGCTTTCTTCCATACACAATTAAATGTTCCTTTTATTGTTTCACTTTCATATTTAAATTTTGCAATTTGTTCAATTGTTGGAGTTTTATTTTTAGCAAATGGTCTTTTACCTGAAGGAATAGCTGCTTTATCACCATTTTTAATTTATGTTAGACAAAGTGCTCAACCATTTAACTTTTTTACTCTTCATTTCAATACAATTTTAAATGCTTTAGCAGGAAGTGAAAGAATATTCTCTTTCCTTGATTTAGAAGAAGAAAATGTAAAAGATAAAGGTCATATCAAACTTGTAAAAATTAATGATTCATATTATTGGGAAAAAAGTGAAAATAATCACATCCCTCTTTTAGGAAATATTGTTTTTGAACATGTTAAATTCGGTTATGAACCAAACAAATTAATTTTAAATGATGTATCTTTTTATGCTAAACACGGACAAAAAATAGCTTTTGTTGGTTCAACTGGTGCAGGAAAAACAACTATTATTTCATTAATTACAAGATTTTATGATATAGAAGAAGGAAATATTACATATGATGGAATTAATATTTTCGATATAAAATTAGAATCATTAAGAAGAGCTACATCGATGGTTACACAAGACACCCATCTTTTCAATGATACAATTTATAACAACATTAGATATCCTCGAATGCATTCAACAGTTGAAGAAGTAAAAAAAGCCGCTCAAATTGGTGGAGCAGAACATTTTATTTCGAAACTTAAAGATAATTATGAAACATTAATTTATGATGATGGAATTAATTTAAGTGAAGGAGAAAGACAGCTTCTTTCTTTAGCAAGAGCTGCTGTTTCTCATCCCCCACTATTAATTCTTGATGAAGCAACCTCAAATATCGATACGAGAACAGAAAAAATTGTTGAAAAATCTATGGATGCTTTAATGGAAAATCGTACTGTTTTAGTTATAGCACACCGTTTATCAACAGTAAGAAATGCTAACGCAATATTAGTTTTAGATCATGGAAAAATTATTGAAAGAGGTGACCATGATCAATTACTAGCATTAAAAGGAAGATATTATTCTTTATATAATGGAAGTATAGAATTAGAATAAAAAAAGCCAAATTTGGCTTTTTTATTAGTATTAAATATTATTCAATAAATAATAAATTTGCTAAATTAGGATAATCAACAAATGGATTTCTATTACCTTGTAAATTATAAACAATATTATTTCTAATCATTTCATTTTCATTTACAGGGTCTTCTTCATTCCATTTTAAAAGTGTTGATAATTTTCCAAATTCAATCGGATTATCTTTTGTATCAGAAGGAATAATTGTTGAATCAATTTTAATAGCATCATCACTTAATCTTATAGAAGGACCTTCGGTTAAAATATCATTGCCTTCTTCATAATATCGGTATTTTAACGCCATATAAAATACTGCTCTAGCTATTTCACCCTTATCTTCACTAGGTGGCTCAAAATATGAATCATTATAATAAGAAATTGATTTATTATCTGGATCATAAACCTCATTAATATTTTCTAAAGTAGAAATATCATCATAAAGTCGATTGTTATGCCCAGTTGAATTACCTTTATGATCAGCTGATCTTAAATTATGTAAATCACAACCAGCATCAAGTTTTTGATAACCTGTTCCTTCATTATTAAATCCATATGATTTTGGTAAAATATGTTCTCTATCTAAAAGTCCGTCACTTCCTAATGACGATTTAAATAAAATATTATCTTGTCGATATAAAATATCTAGATAAACATCTTTATTCCGCCCGTTTTTTTTAACTTCATCTTCTGTTAAAGGAGAAAGTGTAAAATCACGATCAGCAATTACATAATTAGCCCAGGTAAAATTAGTATCTTCATAAGAAGAATTTTTCCCATCATAATTTAATTTATTAAAATCTTTAGAGAGCAAATCATATAAAGAAGTAAAAACTTCTTCTTTTTTTGAAACATCTTTTGCTAAATTAAAATCAACTGAAGAATAATAACTTTCAATTTCTTCTTGATTATATTGATAAAAAACACTCTCTTTTGAAATATTAAATTCATTATTCCAAGAAATTTTACTAGTGACATTTACTTTTCCTAACTCTGTTGGATAAGAAGGTTTCTCATCTTCCCCATCGTCTGGAATATTAACGTTATCACTATTGAAATAGTGTTCATAAAGAACATAACCGCAAGTAGCAAGTGCGATAATGCCTACCAAAACTATTGTTGAAATAATTACTTTTTTACTATTTTTCTTTCTTCTTCTTCGTGCCATTGTCTTAAATTTACATCTCCTTTCATAAATTAATTTAACATACATTATTTTTTGAAATATTGATTATATTTATCATCTAAGTCTTTAAAATATTTTTTAAAAAATCCATAAAATCCTTTTTGGTGATTTTTTAAAAAATTACCTTTAATATTATCATCATTAATTATTTTGTTATAATCATATTCACCATTAACTTTCCAATTTTCTAACATTCCAATACTTATTGCATTTTTTGGACAGAAAAATGAACATCTCATACACATAATACATTTGTTTTGAAATTTGTATTTGTCATTTATTTTAACAATATTATTTGTAGGGCAATTATTCATACATTTATTACATTTAACGCATTTATTGTAGTCAATTTTATAAAAATTGGAATTAATTGGACCACCTAATCTTTGAATTTTAAAAATTAATGAATTTAAATAAATAAATGGATTAGATTTAATTTTTGAAGTTATATTATTTTTTAAATCATAAATAAAAATATCTAATAATTTTAAACTTGCCTCATATAATTCTTTAACAAGTTCGCCACTATAACGAAAATGAATATTATATGGAAATAAAAAATGATATTCTCCGTTTAATGTAATCTTATTTTTTCTTAATTTTCTTTTAATATATCGTGATGAGGAATTATTTAATGCTAAAGGTTCTCCGCTTTGTTTTAAAATATAGTATTTTTTGTTTTTAAAAAGTTTTATTTTTTTTAAATATTTATCAAAAATAATTGGAGTATTAAAAGCATAAACTGGATAAGAAAAAATAATTAAATCATAAATAGTTAGATCAATAATTTCTTTATTTGACTCTATTGAATAAATTTCAGCTTCATATAAAGATTCTTTTTCTAATCTATCTTTTATTAAGGATGCTAAAAATAATGTGTTTCCTGTTCCGCTAAAACATATAATTACTGCTTTTTTTAAATCATTTTTCATAAATCATTTAATTCGTTACTTATCTTATAAATTTTACCAATAAAATTCTTATTAAATAAATCTTTTTTTAGTTTATATATTTTAGGGTATCCCCAAAAATTTAATAGTCCTCGTGGTCCAATCCATAAATTATTATTTAGTTCTTTAACTTCAGCGCCAAGCAATAATGATAAACAAGCTTTTGAAGGTTTCATGAATATTATGTTCATTAATTTTGGGATGAAATAATAAAACCATTTACCATAAGCATTATTCTTTTTGTCAAAAAGATTTGTTGTACTAACTCCTGGATGAACGAATATTATATTTTTTTGCTCATAAATTTTTAAAAATAGTAAATATTCCATCAATAATCTTTTACTGAAACCATAACGAACGGTTTTATTTTTTATTTTCCTTAAATAATTTTCAAAAGATTCTTTATCATTCAAAAAATGATCATTTTTAATTCTTTTTAAAGAATATGTAACGCTGCTCACATCAATAACTTTTATCGAAGGAAAAATATTAAAAAGAGAAGAAATGAAATATGAAGGTGCTAAATAATTGACTATAAAAGTTTTTTCTACATTATCAATATATTCTTCTTTTTGATGATAAATACCACTTATATTTAAAAATATATCGATATGTTCATATTCCTTTAATCTGTCTAAACATTCTTTAAGACTATTTTTATTTAAATAATCAAAAAATAAAATTTTTATTTTAACACCATATTTTTCTTTTAATTCATTTTTTATAATCTCAGCTTCATTTAAATTTCTTACTAAAAAAATTAACTCGTTTTTCAAGGCTGCTAAATAAAAAACTGTAGCTTTTCCTATACCGCCAGTAACACCGTTAATTAAGATAATTTTGTTCGACAAATTAACAATATTTTTATCTATCCAGTTTTGGTAAGTTCTCATACATCATTAAGATAATATTAATTTTTAATAAAAAGTGAATAATCTAAAAAATTGGAGCATTCTTGTACTACGTACGGGGTTGGGTTGAACCATTTATATAAGAATCCCATTCTTATATTAAATATAAGAATAAATTATATATAACTTTATTATGTATCTTTTAATCAGTTTTTATCAACTAATTTTTTCAACAAAAAAATGCGACTTTCATCGCACGTTTTTTAATAAAAATGGCGGAGTAAGAGAGGATCGAACTCTCGCACCGGTTGCCCGATCTACTTCCTTAGCAGGGAAGCCCCTTCACCACTTGGGTATTACTCCACTGTCAATTCAAGCTTAAATATTATATCAAAGCAATTTCTAAATTACTACAATAATTTTATTGGTTAGAAAAGCTCGTGAAAAAGCTTTTCTAACAATAAAATTTATCTATTTTGTCTTTTCTTCTAGAAGATTAGAATAAATATCTTTAAGTTTCTTTCCGATATTTTTTAAATCTCTTTCTTGAACAGTTTTATAACCTTCTTCAATTATTTTCGAATTATCAGAGTTAATAATTTTATCGATTAAAGAAGAAAAATCATCATTATTTTTACCCATATAACAATTTTTATTATTAATAAGCCATCCATCGTATACTCCAATATCTCTTACGAGCAATGGAGTTTTACTAGCTAAAGCTTCTAAAGCTACTATTCCTTCGGTTTCTTCATAAGAAGGAAAGAAAACTAACGAAGCATATTGATAAGCGCCTTTAATAATATTTCCTGCGATATATCCAGGCATTATTACATTTTTTGGTCTTTTTTTAATACATTTCAAGATATAAGGTTGAACAAGAATTTTAGCTAAATGCCCAAACCATATAAACTTTACATCTGGATGTTTCCTTGCAACTTCAATAAAATCTTGAATTCCTTTTCTTCTAAAAGGAAGACCAACACCAATGACAACTTTTTCGTCGTCTTTTATTTTAAAATACTCTTTAAATGCTTTTATAGATTCTTCATTATGTTGATATTCATTTAAATCTATACCATTTGATAGATTAATAACATTTTTATTATATCCATAAGAAAGAATCAATTTTTCTGAATAAGGTGTTGGAGTCACAATTAAATCAGCTAAAGAATACATCTTTTTTAATTGAGGATAAAAATAAATTTTCATCACTTTCCATAGTCTAAAAGAATCTCTAAAATCTTCACGAGTAGAATGACCGTGCACAATTAAAGGTATTCCTTTTTTCTTGCATTTTTTTGCTAAAAAATATGATTTTGTAAAATATGTATTTATATGAGCGATATCAAAATTATCTTTAGGATTTATAGTGTATTCAATTCCATTTTCTTCACAAGCTTTTATTTGATGTCTTAAAGCTCGACCAATTCCGCTTTTTTTGATAGCATTTTCATTTTCAAAATATAATAAAACTTTCATAAATATAATTCCTTTTTATTCGTATTCAATTGTTGAAGGTGGTTTTGAAGTTACATCATACAATACTCTATTGATTCCTTGAACTTCATTAACAATTCTATTAGCAATCTTAGCTAATATTTCATAATCCATTCGATAAAAATCAGCAGTCATTCCATCGATTGATGTAACACATCTAATTGCAAGAGCGTAATTATAAGTTCGATTATCTCCCATTACACCGACACTTTTTAAATTGGTTAAAACACAAAAATATTGCCAGATATCATTTGTTAAATTATTATTTTTAACTTCACTTCGTAAAATATAATCAGCATCTCTTAATAAATCTAACTTTTCTTTTGTAATTTCACCAATAACTCTAATTCCTAACCCTGGTCCCGGGAATGGTTGACGATATAAAAATTCTTCATCTAAACCTAAAATTTTTCCAACTTCTCTTACTTGATCTTTATATAAAGTTTTTAAAGGCTCAATTAATTTAAAGTTTAAATCTTTTGGTAATCCCCCAACATTATGGTGTGATTTTATTACTTTAGATATACCGCCTTTTCCAGATTCAACAATATCAGTATATAAAGTACCTTGTGCTAAAAAATCAACATCTTTATATTCTTCAGCAACTTGTTTAAAACAATCAATGAAAGTCTTACCTATAATTTTTCTTTTTGTTTCTGGATCAGTTACTCCTTTTAATCTTTCTAAAAATAAATAACTAAAATCTTTTATTACTACATTTAAATGTAATTTTTTAACAAATCTTTCTTCAAGTTCTTCTTTTTCGAATTTTCTATTTAATCCATGATCAATAAAAACTGGAATTAAGTTATCACCAATAGCTCTATGTAATAAAAGAGCACAAACAGCACTATCAACTCCACCGCTAAGACCCAAAATGACTTTTTTATTTTTAACTTCTTCTTTAATTTCATTTACTTTTGTTTCAACAAAATTGTCCATTTTAAAATCTCTTTTTGCTCCACAAATATCAATAAAATTCAAAAAGATCTCTTTAGAAAAATCTGTATTATTTACTTCTGGATGAAATAATAATCCATATAAAGAATCTTTAAAAGAAAATCCAACAACTTCTTTATTTGAATTTGTTGCAATAATTTTTACATCATTATTATTTTCAAAAGTTACACTATCTGAATGAGACATCCAGGCATTAAATAAAGAAGGTAAATCTTTAAAAATAGGCGAAGAATTATCTACACTAATTAAACTTCTTCCATATTCACTATTTTTTGCTTTATTAATTTTTCCTTTTAAAAAGAAAGAAAGTAATTCCATTCCATAACATATACCTAAAATAGGTAAATTTAGTTTTAATAAATCCTTATTAAAGCTTAAAGAGGATGAAGAAACGGAATCAAAACCACCACTTAATATAATTCCTTTTAAATCTTTAATTTTTAAAGCATCTTCATATGAAAATGTAGAAGGATATAAATAAGATTCAACATTTAAATCTCTTAATCTTCTTACAATTAATTCGTTATATTGACTTCCATAGTCTATTACAATGATTTTATCCATATATATATATATATATTTTTTATACCCCCTAAATTTTATATTAAATTTTTAATTTCTAAAGATACCGCACTATCACTTAAAAGTGTTAAATAAGCCATTTTTATTCCTAATTCAACACCTTCATCTAAGCTTAAATCATTAATTAAGGAATGAAGTATTCCACTAAATAATGCATCTCCACATCCAGTAGTATTTTTAATATTTCTCAATCTTTTTACTTCTTTTCTTTTTTTGTTTCGATTATCTAAATATAAAACATCGTCACTACCTTGCGATATAACTAAATTCTTAACTCCTTCAACTAAAAATTTATCAAGTAAAATTTCATCATCAGAATTAGTGTCTAATAATGTTTTAGCTTCATAATTATTACATTTTAATAAATAAATTTTATCTAAATAAGGTAAAAACTTTTTAATCTTTAAATTTGATACTGCTTCAACAATTATTTTTTTATCATTAAAATTTTTAAAAATATACTCAATACATTCTTCATTCAAATTACCATCAATAATTAAAAAATCTGATGAAGATAAAATATTTTCGTTTTCTTTTAAAAATGATAAATTTAACGATTCAAAAATCTCATTATCAGTTAATCCACAAATCATATCGTTATCATTATCATTTAAACATAAATAAATAGCGCTATTTTTATTAGTTTTTGGTGAAATAACAGTTATATTATTATTTTCAAGTTCTTCTTTATTTTTTAAACCGTATAAATCATTACCTATTGGCGTTAAAAAAATACATTTATTATTTAATAATCCTAATGAATAAGCGACATTTCTCATTACTCCCCCAAAAGATATTTTTATAGTACCGGCATTTTTATTTTTTAATACAAATCGATCTTTTGAAGTAGCAATATAATCAACTGTACTTGCCCCAATTAAACAAACTTTTTTCATAAAATTTAAAATAACAAAAGAATTATATGAAAAAATTAATAACAATTCTATATAAATAAGGTGATATAAGTTATAATTTTAGACATGGAAAAATATAAAATATTTAGAACATTCAAAGGTGACCTAGCACCGAAGTCAACTATTTTTGGCTTTTCATTTGTTTCGACTTTTAGAGATGCTTTATTACAGTTTGTTTCATTGTTTTTGCTTTTATATGTTCAATTCGCTTCTCCTCTAGGACAAGAAGACGTTTCTACATATGAAAACATGTACCTAATTATTACAATTGGTGTGGCTTTAATTAAAATAATTTCGGGTTTACTTGCACCACTTACCTCATTTTTAATTGAAAAATCCCATTTTAAAATGGGCAAGTATCGTCCATTCCTACTTTTTGGAGCAATTATTACATCGATTTTTTATTTCTTAATGTTCTTTACACCATTTAATGGCTATTTATATGTAGCATTATTTCTACTTTTTGTTTTATTACAAGAACTAACATATCAATTAAACGATATTGCCTTTTGGGGATTTTTACCATCATTAGCAAGTGATGAAGTAAAAAGAGCAAAAATTTTATCTTTATTAAACTTTTTTATTGCTATAGGAACTTATACAATTTGTGCAATTTCTCCACTATTAACAACTGGTGATGCAAAAAGAAATTTAACAATTGTCGCTGTAATAGTTGGTTTATTTTATTTAATAACCCAGATCGTTTTTTCATTATTTTTCATGAAAGAAAAAGAAGAAAGTACATCTTCTAAAGATGATTTTAAATTAAAAGATAGTTATATTCCTCTTTTTAAAGATAAACAAATTTTACTTGTAATTGTTGCTTTCCTTTTACAATTCGCTGCTCAATTCACAATTATAGGAAATAGCGCAAATTATTTTTATTATAACTATGGATATGGCTCTTTTTCTTCAACTCCTTTAGAAGGAGCTTTATTAAGCGGTGGAGTTATGTCTTTTATTTTTTCTCTTGTCTATGGAGTTGGTTTTATTTTAGCAATGGTTCTTTATCCAGTTATGGCTAGAAAATTATCTAAGAAAAAGATGTTAATTATTGCTTTAATTTGTTTAACGATTGGCTATTTATATATGTTTTTCTTTGGTTTTAATAAAGGATTTGAAATTTCTTTATTTGTTGTAGGTTTATTTACCTTCTTCTTTCAAGGTCTCGTTTATCTAATTTTTACAATTAATTGTACTAATATTGTTGAATATCACCAGTATTATTATAAAAAGAGAATTGCTTCTAGCGTTGCATCTTATAAATTTTTATCTGTCAAATTCGCTAATGGCTTACAAACAATTCTTCTCTATATTTTCCTTTTAGTTTCTTCTTTATTTGGTTTAAATAGCTCCATTTCAAATATTGAAGCTTTATTTAATACTCATCAAATTGATGAAATTACTAAAAATGAAATGATTTTAGAAAATATTTTATCTACAACCAATCTTTCAACGTCTTTAATTATTTATCGAGTAGGATTTGTATTAATTCCTTTATTATTTCTTATAATAGGTATAGTTATAACAATAAAATTCGTTAAAATATTAGATGAAAACACTTATGAAAATATTAAAAATGAACTAACAAAAAATCCTAACTAATTCGGTTAGGATTTTTTTTATAAATCAATTATATTAATATGCTTTTGCAAAATAAATTACATATTTTGCTTTTTTACCACATACTGGGCAAACATCATCAAAAGCTGTTTGATCAAATGGCATACATCTAGAAGTAGCGTTTGTATCTTCTTTAATTTTATTTTCGCATTCTTCATCACCACACCACATCATCTTAGCATATCCGCCTTTATTGACTACTTCTTTTAATTCTTCATAAGTATGGACTTCTTTAATATTAGCAAGTAAATTTTTAAATGCAGCTTGATACATTTCTTCATGGATTTTCTTTAATAATCTATTAACTTCGTTAGTTACATCATCAATAGAAATTTGTTCTTTACTTCCATCATTTCTTTTAACAATTGTTAAAACATTATTTTGAATATCGCGAGGACCAATTTCAATACGTAATGGAACACCTTTAACTTCATATTCAGCAAATTTCCAACCAGGTGTTTTATCACTATCATCAAGTTTAACACGGATACCACTTTTTTTAAGTTCGTCAAATACTTCGTGACATTTTTTCATAACACCTTCTTTAGCAATTTGAATAGGAACGATAACTGCTTGAGTTGGTGCAACAAATGGAGGTAAAACAAGCCCATTATCATCACCATGTACCATGATAATAGCACCTAATAATCTAGTTGAAACACCCCATGATGTTTGATAAGGATTTTTAATTTTTCCATCTTTATCTAAATATTGGACTCCAAATGCTTTTGAAAAGCCATCTCCAAAATAATGAGTCGTTCCACTTTGAAGTGCCTTTCCATCATGCATTAAAGCTTCGATTGAATAAGTTTCTAAAGCACCAGCAAATTTTTCTTTTTCAGTTTTTTTGCCCTTAACAAAAGGAATAGCTAATAAATCTTTTCCTAAATTGTCATAAATTTCAAGCATCTTTAATGTTTCTTCTTTAGCTTCAACTTCACTAGCATGCATTGTATGTCCTTCTTGCCAAAGAAATTCACTACCTCTTAAAAATGGACGTGTAGTTTTTTCCCATCTAACAACTGAGCACCATTGGTTGTATTTTTTTGGTAAATCACGATAAGATGAAATAATATGAGCATAGTGATCAGTAAAAACACATTCACTAGTTGGTCTAATAATTAATGGATCAGGAATTTCATTTCCCCCACCTAAAGTTGCAACCAAACATTCTGGAGCAAAACCTTCAATATGATCTTTTTCTTTTTGGAATAAAGATTGAGGGATTACTAAAGGCATATAAACATTTTCGTGACCAGTTTCTTTAAATTCTTTATCAAGATAATTTTGAATATTTTCCCAAATAGCATAACCGTATGGTCTATAAATAATAAAACCTTTTGTAGATGTATAATCCATTAATTCAGCTTTTTTACAAACATCAGTATACCATTGAGCAAAATCTTCATCTCTTGGAGTAATACTTTTATTTTTAATATCCATATAATAATTCCTTTCTTTTATTTCGTAATATTAATTAATTTTTTAGTGGTTTTCTTATCAAGTGGAGTAATCATCGGCGAGAAATCTTGGATGATATTGCTTGAGAAGTATTGAATGCCCGAACGATATAATAATTCAATTTCAGAAAAAGAACGAGCATTAATTTCAATAATCGGCTTTTTATAAGAAACAAGTTTCTCTAATAATGCGTGTGCACTAATAAAAGTTTTAGAGTCCGCTTTAACATTTTCTTCTAATTCACAATCAACAAAGAACATATCAATAGATTCATATAATTCTTTTTTAATTTGGAATTCACCTTCTCTAATAAGCAATCCAACCTCATATCCTTTTAATTGAACCTTTTTAATCGTTTCGTAAGCAATATTTAAATCTTCTAAATCTAAAAATTCGTTAATATCAAGTAAAAATACAATGTGTGATTCTTTTAAATGAGTTATTCTTGTTGCTTGATCAAGCGTGGCGTCTAGTTCACCATAATTAATCGGGATAATCAGTTTAGAGAAATAATTTTCTCTTGCATTGTAATAGGGCGGAACACATTCTTTCATACATAAAGAGAGAATTCCTTTACATTGATTAAATTGTTTTCCTGCTTTTTTTAACATTTCAATATTTTTAAACATGTTACTTTTAACTTTAAAATCAACAAAATAACCATAGTTAAGAATACGATCTTCTTTGATTTGAATAATAGAGCGGAAATTAGCTTCTATTCCTCTTCTAGAAATAACTGAATGGAATTCATTTTTAACATTATCTAAAGCATTGTTTAAATTTTCTTCTTTTCTATATAAAGTGCACTCTAGATTCCTATCAAAATTATCGCCAATATATTGATACAAAGAATTATACATTGTATCGAATGAATGCGATAAATCTGATACAACTCCTCCAACTACAGTGTATTTATAGAAGTTTAAAAGACCAAATCCTTCCATTGTTTCATTAATTTTCTTATAAATTGTTTTTAAATTTGCTTTTGTTTGAGCGATTGTAACAAAGTTTTTATCTAATAATCCTATTTCAAACTTATTTGGATTTTTAAAATAAAAGGAAATGTTGTTTTTATCTAAAATACTATAAAGTCCATCAATAATTAATAATTTTACATATGTTTCATTGAAAATAGATTCCACACTTTCTTTCTTTTGGAAAGAGATTACATAAGAAGAACCTTTTGCAAAGAAACCATCTTCATAACTTTTTTTAATTTCACTTAATTCATAACTAATTTTTTTAACTCTTTTTTTAGCTTTATAATCATTTGTTGGAAAATGAGAAAGCTTATGTGTTTCTAAAAAAATCAACTCATCATTTGAATCTATCGCAACAATCTTTAAAGCAATTTTTTTATATAACGTATTAATCTTTACATCGGCAAATGTAAATAAACCAACAGCGTAAGGTTGAAAACTATCAAAATCTTCACGATTTAAATTTTCTATTAACCAATTTTTAACATTATTTTGTTCTTCACTTGAAAATTGAGACAAAAAATCAACAAATGTTTCATTTTTATATGATCCTAAATCACGAGAATTATATTTTAAAACTTTTTGATTTCGTAAATTTATAACATAATAAAAAGAAGAATTATGCTCTTCTAAATACTTTTTCTTGTTACGTTTAATAGAAAATTTAAAAGAAAAAATCGTTATAAAAAGTACGAAAACTAATAAAATTACTAAAACAATGAAAAATACTGTAAACGAAGAAACATCAATTGCGAAATAATGAGTGTTCATACAATTTAGTATTATATACTAAATTTATGTTTTTTTAAAACATCGCTATAAATTTGAGTTAAAAATTAGATAAAATTAATGTAATATATTAAACGTAAGAAAAAGGAGAAATACCCAAGAGGCTGAAGGGGTTGGTTTCGAAAACCAATAGGAGGAATACTCGCAGGGGTTCAAATCCCCTTTTCTCCGCCAATTAATTAATATTTAAAAAAGTCCGAAACTTTCGGACTTTTTATTTAATTGGTTTTCTATAAAATTTACCATAAACTTGCTCGGCACTTAATACATTTATAAAGCAAGATGGATCTGCTTGTTTAGCAATACGAATAACTTTTTTACGTTCATTTTTTCTAATAGTAACCATAATTATGAAAACTTCATTTCCAGTATAGCCGCCTTTTCCTTCAATAACGGTACAACCATGAGGAATATTCGACATAATTACCTGCGATAAATTCGCATCTTTAGAAATAATTTGTAATGATAATTTTTTGTTAGAAATATTTATCGTATCAACAACAACCGTTGTTAAAATCATATAAAGGAATGTATACATGAAAATAATTGCTTGTTGAGAAATTGGAACAGGTGAAAAATGAACTCCATCAACAACTCCTCCACTTAAACAAGATAATACTGAAAATAAAGATACAATGAAAAAATTAATTATTGCACTATAAATTCCAACTCCAGTTGATTTTTTCTCGCTTATATAATAAGCAATAATATCAATTCCACCACAAGTTGATTCAATTAAATAACTTAAAGCTGTTGCTGCTCCAGTACATAAACCCGCAAAAAGAATTCTTGCAACAGGTTGATTAAAAACTGCTTCCGAAATTTCAGTAATAAAATCACCAGCATTATTAGGTAAAACAATACCAAATACTGTAACAAAAATAACATTTATTAAACTTAATAATGCGAATTTTTTACCTATTTTAAAGTAAGCTAATAATAAAAGTGGAATATTTACAACAAAGTAAGCAACGAAATTTGTAACGTAAGAATTAAATGGATCAACAATAAATTCAAAACCAAGTAATCGACATATTTGGACTACGGATTGAGAAATACCACTCGCTCCAGATGAAGCAAGTGTTAAAAATACTCCATTTTCATGAATTAAACTAGGGTCAGAAAAAGCTTGGTAATTTGGTTGAATAAAACATTTAAAACCAAAAGAAAAACAAATTGCACTTATTGCTGTAACAATGATTGCATAAGTATAATTAATAGCACCTTTTTGAAAAGGATGATCATAAAAATAGTTATTAACTTTTTTCTTAAAGCGATTCCAGTAATACATCGCCATTAATATACTCAAATTAAAAGATAAAAACAATAAAATTTTAAGTTGTTACTTCAAACTTCTTATCATATATAACGCATATATAAAAATACTATATTTTTTTGTTTCATTAGTTTATAATTTTAAAGAAATTCGATACCCTTATACCATAGGTATAAAGATATATTTTCTACTTGTTTATAAGTCGAGATAATGGTATCTTATTATTTGCGTTTAAATTAAACTATATATATTTGAGGATTAAAGAAATGAATATTTTAAAGAAAATTGGTACTCCATTTATTGCAATATGGAGATGGATAAAAGAAACCGCTTGGGTTCAACCACTTCTTATTGTCGGTATTATATTTGCAATTATTTTCTCAATCCCTTCAATTACTAAGGGAATTCAAGGATTAATGAATCAACAAGAAAGCGATATCGTTTATTTCCAACAACATCAACTTTCTTTAAAAGGTTCTAAAAGAGGTGAAGAAAATAGTCAGGCTAATATCTTCTTCGATAACTTCGTTGAAGCTCAAGGTTTATGGGAAAATGGCGATAAGGAAGGAGCAAGAGATTTATTATCTTCTTATTCCAATAATGGTGATAAATTCTTCCTCTTCTTCGTTCAAGAAGAATGTGCAGGATGTACTTCATTAAAAGAAGGTGCAGAATATTTAGAAGACAACTGGTCAACATATGTCACTGATAGTAAAGAAGCTTCATTCCACTTCCAATCTATTATTGTAGATCAAGAAATTGATGATCAATATTATGAAGACGAAAACAAACATCCAATCGATGATTTAGTAACTTATCAATCTTATCTTGAATTCTACCGTATCGTAATGGGTAATATTCAAAATCAAAGATATTATATCAATGTTGGTATTAGAGATGGGTCAAGTGGACAAAATACTATTTATTCAAATACTGAAGCATTAATTAATACAACTGACTTACAAACTCCAACAATTATGTTGCTTGATTTAACTGATGCTAACACTTCATCTTATATTGTTAGCGAAGTCTTCTATACAAGCGATGCAACATTTAGCGCAGCTAGTGATGTTTATGGAAAAGCATCATTTATAGCAGATGCTTGGACTTATGATGGTATTTTCGGTAACGATTACCATTAATTAAAATAAAAATTAAAAAATAAAGGGGGACTAAGTTCCTCTTTTCTTTTATATAAAAATACATATATATAATATAAAGGGTATAAAAGGCTTCCCGAACCCTTGTAACTACAAGAATGCTCTTAGTTCTCAAAATATTGCAGATTTAGTTTTAAAAGTTAAAAGATTCCTTTAATTTTATAAACATTTGTCACCAATTAATTTACTTATTTTTGTTCATGCTTATTAAATACTCATTAACTTTTGAAGGAACCAATTTTGAAACATCGACACCCATTGAAGCTAGTTCGATAATATTTGAAGAAGAAATAAATGTATTTTCTTTTTTAGCCATTAGAAAAACCATTTCTATCTCATGATCTATAAATTCATTTGATGCAGCTAAACTCCACTCATAATCAAAATCAGAAACAACTCTCAAACCTCTGATTAAAAATTTAGCATTATTCATTTTCGCAAAATTAATAGTTAATCCATCATAAGAATCACATCTAACGTTATTCATATCTTTAATTGCATCATTAATCATTTCAACTCTTTCTTTTACGCTAAAACGGTTATTAGTTTTAGAAGAATTATATGCAACTAAAACAATTACTTCATCAAATAATTTTGAAGCTCTTTTAATAATATCTAAATGACCATTAGTAATTGGATCAAAACTTCCTGGATATACTCCAATTTTCTTTTCCTTCATCTTACTTTCTCCTTTCTTCACTTTTTAAAGTTAATAAGAATAATAAACTACGACCATATTTATATTTTTTAATATTATAATTTTCATTTAAAGAGGAATTTAATTCACTATCTTTTTCAATAAAAATTAAACTATTTTCATTAACTAAATGATTAGATAAAAGTAATGATAAAATATTCATTTCATCATTATATAAATAAGGCGGATCTAAAAAAATTATATCAAATAATGTTTCTTTAAATTTATTTATAAAATCTATATCGGTTAAATTGGTAATTGTAAGTTTATTAAAATCATCTAAATTATCATTAATTTTTGATTTTAAAGTAATATCACGATTTTCTAAAATAACTTTATAAGCTTTTAAAGAAGAATCATTAATTACGACTTTTTTAGCTCCTTTTGATAAAGCTTCAAGTCCAATTTGACCACTTCCACCATAAAGATCTAAAAATGATGAATTAATAATTCTTGTTCCGATAATATTAAAAAGTCCTAATTTAACAATATCTTTACTAGGACGAGTAATTAAAGGATCAACTTCTTTTAATCTTTTATTTTTATATTTGCCGCTTCTTATAATTAACATATTTTTAAATTTTAAATAAATTATTATTAATTAAATCAATTAATTCGTTATATTTATTTTCTTTTTCTTTATATTCTTTAACAACTGTTAAAGAATCAATTTTTTCTTTTGTTTCTTTAATATTTTTTAATAGTTCCAATTCTTTTTTTAAATTATCTTTATCAAATTTTCTTAAATCAGTTAATTCATTAATATAGTTATCTTTTTTAATAACTAGTTTAATTAATTCTTCATCATTCTCAATTATTTTCTTATATAAAATATAATCTTTATAACGAGGATCATTTTTAATTAAATCGACAAGAATATCTATTTGTTCAAGTAATTCTAAATTCATAAATAAAAACTAAAAATATTATACAGTTTTATTGTATTTATTTAAAAATTTTTTATATAATTTTACTCGTTATGAAAGATTTTAAGATTGTTAAAGATAATAAGAAAAGTTTAAGAGAAAGAAGTGTTGATATCGCACTTCCTTTATCAAATGAAATTAAAGAATTAGGAAAAGATATGCTTGAATATTTAATTCTTTCTCAAGATGAAGAATATCTAGAAAAACACAAAAATGTTCGAAGTGGAGTCGGGCTTGCCGCTCCTCAAATTGGCAAAAATATTAATTTAATTGCTATTTATTTTATTGATGAAAAAGAACACGAAAATAAATATGTTCTTGTTAATCCAAAAATTATTAGCGAATCAACTAAACAATGCTATTTAAGAAATGGCGAAGGATGTTTAAGCGTTGATAAAGATCATCCAGGTTATATTTACCGCCCTTTCAAAATTAAAGTAAAAGCTTACGATTTATTAAATGAACAAGAAATTATATTAGATTTAAAAGGTTATAGTTCAATAGTAATTCAACATGAAATTGATCATTTAAAAGGAATTTTATTTTATGATCACATAAATAAAATTGAACCTTTTAAAGAGGAAGTCGGTGCTATTGCTATATAATTGAGAATTTTATATAATATTTTTGTTAAAATTATTGCTAATATTCAAATAATTTTTTCTTATATTTAAGATTATTTTTAAAGGTGTAAATGAAATGTATATTAAAAGAAATCCAATTTTAATTTATGCTTTAGGTGGATTAGGAGAGGTTGGAAAAAATACCTATTGTTTAGAAAGCGACAAAGATTTAATTATCATTGACGCAGGTGTTAGATTTCCTGAAGATGATTTAGTTGGTGTCGATTATGTTATCCCTTCTTATAATCACTTAAAAGATGTAAACCAAAAAATAAGAGCTTTAATTATTACTCACGGACACGAAGATCATATTGGTGCTGTTCCTTTTTTAATTAAAACTGTTAACGTACCTATTATTTATGCTCCTAAACTCGCTTGTGCTCTTATTAGACAAAAAATCGAGGACCAAAAAATTAAAACAAGCGTAAAAATCGTTGAATATAATCAAGATTCAGTAATAAAAATCGGTGGTTTTGATGTATCTTTCTTTAGAGTAACTCACTCAATTCCTGATTCTTATGGAATTTGTGTTGATACTAGCGAAGGAAGAATTGTTACAACTGGTGACTTTAAAATTGATTTAACTCCTGTTGGACCAGATATTGAACTTCATAAAATATCAAAAATGGGTGAAGAAGGTGTTGACCTTTTATTAGCTGATTCAACCAACGCTGAAAAAGAAGGTTGGACTCCTTCAGAAAAGAACGTTTTAAATGCTATTAATGATATTTTTGATCGAGCAAACGGAAGATTAATTATTTCCACATTCTCTAGTAACGTTTCACGTATCCAACAAGTTTTAGATTGTGCTTTAAAACATAACCGTAAATGTGTTATTGTTGGAAGAAGCATGATTACTGCCGTTGAATGTGCTAGAAAATTTGGCTATATCAAATTCCCTGATTCTTATTTTAAAGAAGTTGCTGATTTACCAAATATTAAAGATAATGAAACTCTTATTTTATGTACTGGTTCACAAGGTGAAGCAATGGCTGCTTTAAATAGAATTGCAAATGGTACATTTAAAGGAATTAGAGTAACTCCAGGAGATACTGTTGTTTTCTCTTCTTCTGCTATTCCTGGAAATGGTGTTTCTATTTCAAAAGTTGTCAACCAACTTACTAGACTTGGTGCTGATGTTATTACAAATAATATTGTTCACGATATCCATTCATCTGGTCACCCTTCAAGAATAGAATTAAAAATGAATTTAAAACTATTTAAACCTAAATATTTTATGCCAGTACATGGAGAATATCATATGTTAAAACTTCATGGTGATATAGCAAAAGAATTAGGTATGCCAAGTGAAAATGTCTTTATTTGTGCTAATGGTGATACATTAGTTTTAGAAAACCATACAATTAAAGAAGGCGATAGATTACAAGCCGAAGATGTTTATATCGATGGATATGATATTAATGGTGTTTCAACCGCTGTTATTCGTGATAGAAAGATTCTTCATGATGATGGAATGGTTTCAGTACTTGTTTTCTTAGATAGTAAAAATTCTCGCTTGATTGCTCCACCTCGAGTTAATACAGTTGGATTTGTTTCTTATGGGAAATATGAAGACCATTTAACAAGACACGCTTCAATGATGGTTGAAGAAGGATTAAATCAATTATTTACTTCTAAACATGTAACATTTAACGATATTAAAAATACAGTTAGAAGTGTTGTATCTAAATATTATTTTAGAAAAACTCAACGTAATCCAATGATTATTCCACTTATTTTAGATAAAAAATCAAATTTAAAGAATATTAACTTTTAAATGAAAAACTGCCAATTTATGGCAGTTTTTCTTATTTGCTTCTATCTTTTTCTTTTTTACGTTTATCATTAATATCTTTCATTATTTTTTCATCAATATAAGAGATATTATTTTCTTTAGCATATTTTACACAGCCATTTAAAACAGTTTTTAAAAATACACGTGGAACTTTAACAAGCATTGCACAAGCTTCTTTACTAAATTTTACTTCGGGATCCATTCTATTTGCAGCATACATTACTCCGTCAATACTATTTTGTTCAACATTAGGAATAACTGCTTTAAGAGGTTTTTTAAATCTTGAATACCAAAAATAGGTAGAATCACGATAGCCATAATCAACTGGAACATTAGGAAAGCCTTTAGCTTTAACTCCATCAATAATTGTATTATAAAATCTTTCTTTTATTAAAATCTTATCGATTTTTAAAATAAAATGACAACCAAATTGAGATGTAATTCCATTAAAATTACGATAAGGAGGTTCAATTCCATCTAATAAACCAACTCTTACTTTATCTTCATAAGCATTTTCAAGCGTATCATCCCATGTACATTCAAATACTTGATAAGCGTCAGATAAAATTAAAGGACGATTCTCTCCACTAGCCATTCCTTTTTCCATTTTAAATGGGCAATCTTTCATTTTTTCTTTCGATGTTTGACCTGGAAAACCTAAACGAACAGTCTCTTTAAAATCTTTATAACTATCTTCTAAAAAATTTAAAGCACATTTTCCTCTTTTTAAAATATTTTGTGCAGTATTTGAAGAATTCCTACATTCTAAAATCATCGCATAATAATCTTTTCCGGCAATATAATAAGGGAAACATAAAGAATATGCTCCTAAGCTTGTATTTCCTTCATCATCAATAGTAGAAATTAAAATTGTTGGCATTGGAAAAAATGCACTTGTTTGATAAAAATTATCAACAATTCTTAAATCTTTAAATTTTCCATTATTTCTTTTCATAAATATATAAAGCCTCTTTTCTATATAATATTTTATGTTATTTAACAATGTGAATGCAAAAAAAGGTGGTTAAATAAAACCATCTTTTTTATATTTAAATTATGTCCTTCGTTTGTAATACCAATGATAGCAA
>CASEKC010000011.1 GCA_949288485.1 uncultured bacterium
TTGCTATCATTGGTATTACAAACGAAGGACATAATTTAAATATAAAAAAGATGGTTTTATTTAACCACCTTTTTTTGCATTCACATTGTTAAATAACAAAAATTGAAAAAATAAAAAGGGTAAAATTGTAGATTAAAGAAGTTAAAATGTTATTGATTTTATATTGAAGTCTCGATATAATATTTGAGCATTAAATAGTTCGGGGCGTAGCGTAGCTTGGTATCGCGTCTGCTTTGGGAGCAGAAGGCCGCAGGTTCAAATCCTGTCGCCCCGACCATTAATATGAATTATTTCCACTCATATTTACGAGTGGTTTTTTATTTTTTTAGGATATTAATAATATTAAAATTAGTTTAAAAAAGATGATAAGTTATTTTAAATAATTCTTTAAAAGAATATCTTAATAAAAAACTAGATAAATCAATGAAACATGGAGAATTAAAAATAGAACTCGCCAATAAATTTATAATGATAGAAAAATTAAGTTAAATTAAAAAAAGTTTTTATTAATATGGATATTAAATAAATGAATACAATAATTTTTTAATTTTTCATCTAGTTTTTAAAAGTTCTCTTTTAAATAGAATTAATAAATATATCAAATATTTTTTATATATTTTATAATTTTAATATTGAGTTGAGTCTCAAAAAAATTTTATGGTTGATATTAATGTTTTATATGCCGGAAATAGAGCCGTAATAAAAGGCATTTTACTTTCATGCCTATCTTTAGTCATGAAAAATAAAAATTCTAATATTAATATTTTTATTTTAACTGCTGATTTTAGTGATATTAATTCTAAATATATACCAATTTTAAAAGATGATATTGTTAAAATCGAAACAATATTAAAAGTCTATAATCCAAATACTAGGGTTATTTTATTAGATAAAGAAGAAGTTATCTTAAAAAATCATGATACATTTAAAAAACTTGATAATTGGTTTACTCCATATTCTCTTTTAAGACTTTGCGCTGGAGAAATTCCTTCTTTGCCAGAGAAAATATTATATTTAGATAGCGATACTATGGTTTATAACTCTTTAGAAGAATTATTTACTATGAATGAAATAGATGATTATGTTTTAGGTATTGTTATAGATAAAATGGGGAAATTTTGGATAAGAAAAGATTATTTTAATTCTGGTGTTTTATTTATAAATTTAAAAAAAGCAAGAGAGGTTAATTTTTTTGAAGAAGTTTTTGATTTGGTAAAAACTAAACATTTTCTCTTTTTAGATCAAAGTGCTTTAAATGCGGTCGCTAAAAAACATGGCTATGCTTTATATTTAGATGGTAAATATAATGAACAAAGAAATGTAAAAAAAGATACTGTTATAAAACATTTTTGTAAAGGCATTAAATGGACTCCTTTTTTCCATGTTTATAATATTAAGCAATGGCAATTCGAGAAAGTTCATAAATCTTTAAAAATTTATGAATTTGATGATATTTTTGAAGAATATAAAAAAATAGAAAGTAGTTTTAAAGAGAATAATATTATTCTGGAAATAGAACATTTAAGAAAAAGTTATGGTAGTTTAAAAGCTGTTAACGATATATCTTTTAAAGTAAAAAAAGGAAGTTTGTTTGCTTTTTTAGGCGTTAATGGTGCTGGGAAATCAACGACAATTAATATAATCTGTTCAATTTTAAAGAAGGATAGTGGACGTGTTATTGTTTGTGGACATGATATTGATAATGACAAAGAGAATCAATTAATAAAAGAAGAAATTGGAATTGTTTTTCAAAATAGTGTCCTTGATAATGATTTAACGGTTTTAGAAAATTTAAAAATTAGAACATCTTTTTATTCTTTAACAAAAAAAGAATCTGATGAAAAATTAAAAAGAATTACTGAATTACTAGAATTAGAGCCAATTTTAAATCAACAAGTTAAAAAATTAAGTGGCGGTCAAAAGAGAAGGGTTGATATCGCTAGAGCCATGGTACATGAGCCAAAATTATTAATTTTAGATGAACCAACGACTGGTTTAGACCCTAAAACTCGTTTAAATGTTTGGACATTAATTGATGAAATTAGAGAAAAAACTGGAATGACAGTATTTTTAACAACACATTATTTAGAAGAGGCTGATCAAGCAACATATGTTGTTATAATGGATAAGGGCAGAATAATAGCTCAAGGAACACCTAATGATTTGAAGAATGCATATAGCAGCGATTATGTTCTAGCTTTTTTAAAGAAAAATGATAAATTTGAAGAAATTTTAAAAGAAAATAGTGAAAATTTTGTTTATGATTTTGATAAAAAGGCATATAAAATTTTTGTTGAAACCCCATTAAAAGGTAAAAACTTAATTGAAAAATATTCTAATTTTATTACTGATTTTGAACTTTTAAAAGGAAATATGGATGACGTATTCTTGAATGTAACTGGTAAAAATATTGTTTTTGAAAATGGTGAGAATAATGAATAAAAAAAGAAATGCAAATATATTTTTTAATTTAACTAAAAGACATTTAATTGTTTTCTTTCGCTCGAAAATAACGGTTCTTTATACATTAATTGTTCCGGTAATAGTTTTAGGAATTTATATTTTATTTTTAAGAGAACTTGAAATTTCTAGCGTTAGAACTATTCTTCAAGATTTAGATATAAAAACTAATAATACTTTAACTAAAATTTTAGAGACTGTTATTGATTCATGGATGTTAAGTGGAATTTGTGCGGTTACTTCTGTAACTGTTTCAATACAAACGAATTATATTTTTGTTCGTGATAAAGATAGAGGCATAAATAGAGACTTTATTTCTTCCCCGGTTAAAGGACCTGTTTTGATAGGTTCATATTTTTTAGCTAATTTTATTATTACTTTTTTCATAAACTTTATTTTTGTATTAATTTGCTTTATTTATTTATTTGCTAATGGCGAATTTGTTTTAAATTTTGCTGATTTTTTAACGATATTTGCTGTTTTAGTATTTTCAGTTGTTTCAGCAACGCTTATGACTACTTTTATTTGTTCTTTTATGAATAAAGAAAGTAGTTTAACATCTATTATTGCTATATTTTCAACAGCTATCGGTTTTTTAATTGGCGCCTATATGCCAATGAGCATGTTGCCGACTTGGGTTAATAATTTATGTATGTTTTTACCTCCAACACATGCTTGTGGACTTTTTAGATACGCTTTTTTATTAAAACCTTTTGATCAATTAAAAATTTATGTTTTAGATCCAACAAATGGAATTAATGGCGGAAGCGAGCTTATTGCCTCTTTAGAAAATAGTTTTGGCTTTGATTATAAATTTTTTGGATTAACTATTACGCCTTCATATATGTCTTTAGTTATTGTTGTTTTTATAATTATTTTTGTTATATTAAATATTATAGTTGGCAACAACTTAACAAAAGTTAAAGATAATAAATTAGCAAAATTAGCAAAAAGAAAAAATAATTAATGATTTTAATTTAGTTAATATTTATCTCATGGTATATTAAATATAGAGGACTTTAAAATGAACAAAATTTATAACGAAAGTGAAGAAATGTATTTAGAAACAATATTAATTTTAAAAAGTGAAAAACAAAATGTTCATGCTATAGATATTTCTAATAAAATGGGATTTTCTCGAGCTTCTGTTTCAAGAGCTATGCAAAATTTAAAAAATAAAGGTTATATCGATATATTAAGTAATGATTCAATCATCCTTTTAAAAAAAGGCGAAGAATATGCTGATAAAATTTATAGCAGACATAAAACACTAACCGAATTTTTAATTAAATTAGGTGTTAAAAACGAAGTTGCTGAAGAAGATGCGTGTAAAATAGAGCATGTCGTAAGTGATGAAACTATTGAAGCAATAAAAAAATATAATTCCACACATTAATTGTGTGGTTTTTCTTTAAAATATTTGTTACCTGTAACTAACTTTTTCTTTACATTTTTTCGAAAGAGGTATTAAATATAGTTGTTGTTAGCGATGGTTAACAAAATTAATTAACAAATTTATTTAATGGAGGATTTAGAAAGTATATGCCAATTGCAATTGCGCCTTTAAATACCCCACTAAGGGTAATAAGGATATCATCAGATCCTAAAGTTAAAAAACATTTGGAAAGTCTTGGAATAACAATTAATTCAACAATAACTATTCTTTCTTCGGATTCCGGAAATGTAGTCGTTATGATTAAAGATGGAAGATTAGCTCTTGATAAAGTTATTGCAAGCACAATTTTTGTTTGTTAGGAGTATTTATTATGGAAAAAACGCTAGATACTTTTAAAGTAGGAGAAAAAGGTATTATAGTAGCCGTAAATGGAGAGGGAGTTACACGAAGAAGACTGTTTGATATGGGTGTTACTCCTGGTGCTAGTGTATTTTTAAGAAAAAAAGCACCACTTGGAGATCCAATTGAAGTTACAATTAGAAATTATGAGTTAACTTTAAGAAAAAGTGAAGCTAAAAATGTTGTTATGAAAGTTGAGGGCGAATAATATGATTAAAGTTGCTTTAGCTGGTAACCCAAATTGTGGGAAAACAACATTATTTAACGGTTTAACAGGTTCAACAGCGCATGTTGGAAACTGGCCTGGTGTAACGGTTGATAAAAAGGAAGGAGTTTATAAAAAGGGTAGTGAACCAATAGATATTGTTGATTTACCTGGTATTTATTCTTTATCTCCTTACACACCAGAAGAAGTTATTTCAAGGAATTTCATTATTGATGAAAAACCAGATTGCGTTATAAATCTTGTTGATGCTACCAATCTTGAAAGAAATTTATATTTAACAACACAAATTTTAGAAATGGATGTCCCTGTTGTTGTTGCTTTAAATATGATGGATGTCTTAGATAAAAATAAAGATAAAATTGATGTTGAATTATTATCAAAAAATATTGGTGTTCCTGTTGTTCCTATTAGTGCTTTAAAGGAAGATAATCTAAAACAATTAATGGAGGTTGTTGCTCAATGTGCAAAAACACCTAGAAAAGGAAGTAGCATATTAATCAATACATCTGTAGGACCAATTATTAAAAAGGTAAAAGAATCTTTAGATAATAATGGTTTAGACAATTCTTTATTCCATGCTGTAAAATTAGTTGAAGAAGATAGCATTGAAAAAAATAATCATCCACGTGAATATCAATTAGTTGTTGAAGCAAAAGGGGATATTAAAGATTCTGTATTTGGAAATGATTTTGAAGCTATTATTGCAGATAATCGATATAAATATATTCAAAATCATTATTCCATAGCCTTAACTAAGCATAAAGAAGTTAATATTGATGAAAAATCTGGAAAGAAGAAAAGATTTGCAAACGAAACTAAATCAGATCGAATTGATAGAGTTTTAACAAATAGATTCCTTGGATTAATTATTTTCGTAGTAATTTTGTTCTTTATTTTCCATTTCACATTCGGTGAAGATTTGTTCTATTTAAACGCAATGGGTGTTTTTGGTGATAGTGAATATGCTATTGCTGCAGGAACTCCTTGGGAAGGGATAATATTTGCTGGTGGTACTGGCATTCAATCTCCAGGAGTATTTTTACAAACTTGTTTAGTTGGTTTTACAGATTGGATAACTGAACTAGTAGGTACAGGAATGTCTTCCGCAGGAGCAGCAAACTGGGCACAAGCCTTAGTGTGTGATGGCTTACTTGCTGGTGTATTTTCTGTTTTAAGTTTCTTACCACAAATCTTATTATTATTCTTATTCTTTTCAATCTTAGAAGATACAGGATATATGGCTCGTGTTGCTTTTATTCTTGATCATATATTTAGAAAATTCGGTGTAAGCGGAAGAGCATTTATGCCAATGATAATGGGTTTTGGATGTAGCGTTCCTGCTATGACAAATACAAGAACATTAGCTACAGAAAAAGAAAGAATTGCCACAATTAGAGTTATCCCATTCTTCTCATGTAGCGCAAAATTACCTATATTGACAGCTTGCGCTGGAGCTATTATTACAATGTTTAATGTATCGAATGCTGATATTATTACATTGGGAATGTATTTTACTGGTATTATTGTTGCCATTATAGCTATTCTTGTTATGAGAAATACAACGTTAAGAGGAGAAACACCTCCATTTATTATGGAACTTCCAGCTTATCACTGGCCTAAATTTTCCTCTTTGATGTTACATGTTTGGGATAAATGTAAACATTTTATTAAAAAAGCTTTCACAATCATTTTAGTTTCTAACATTATAATTTGGTTCTTACAATCATTTACTCCAGATTGGCAATATATTGAATATGCTGATGGTGAATTTTTAGGCTCATTTACTACTGATGATTCAATACTCGCTCAAATAGGAAAAGTAATTCAACCTTTATTTACTCCTTTAGGCTTTGGATCTCAACTTGGACAATTTGGTTGGGTATTTGCAGTCGGTGCAATTACTGGTTTAATTGCAAAAGAAAATGTTATTGCTACATTTGGTATGCTAGGTGCTGCTTTAAGTGCAGCGGGAGCAGTTGATCCTTCTACTTTACCTTCTACAATCGCATCAATTGAAGGTGCTAGTGATGTTGGCTTGATGGTTGCTGCTACTGGAATTAATGTCCCTGGAATATTAGCATTTATCGTATTTAATATGACAACAATTCCTTGTTTTGCTGCTGTAGCTACTGCAAAAGCAGAATTAAAGAAGGGAACTTTAAAAGGTACGTTATTATTCTGGATTGTCACTTCCTATATCGCTTCTAGTGTATTCTATATTGTTGGAACATGGTGGTGGACAGTATTTATTTATTTAGGAATCGCAATACTTGCAATTGTATTAATTTATTTAATTAATAAGAAAAAAGATCAAAACGCAAAAATCTTAAAGGCATAATTTATGACATGGATTGATATTTTAGTAATTTGTATTCTTCTTATAATTATTTCTTTACTTATAATTTATTTTGTTAGAAAAAAGATTAAAGGTCACTCTGTTTTATCAGAATGTGATTGTTGTTCTTCAAAAAATAAATTAGTTAAACAATATAATAAAAAATACAATAAAAAGAAGTGTTGCAAATAATATTATTTTTAATTCTGTAGATGTAATTTTAATCCTGAAATGACCATTTAAAAAAAATTGAAAAAATTTTTGAAAAAATAAAATTAAGCGCTTGATTTTTATACTGTTTCTTGGTATATTAATTAAGCGCTATTCGTTTGGGCCCTTAGTTAAATGGGATAACACTAGCTTTGCAAGCTTGGATTAGGAGTTCGATTCTCCTAGGGTCCACCATTAAAAAAAGAACGTTTAGAAGATTAGATAGAGATGGCAGCGTAGCTCAGTTGGTTAGAGCAGTCGGCTCATACCCGGCGCGTCGAGGGTTCGAGTCCCCCCGCTGCTACCAAATTTGAAACTCGCGGACCATTAGCGCAATTGGTTAGAGCGGACCGCTCATAACGGTTAGGTTCTGGGTTCAAGTCCTAGATGGTCCACCATTTTAAGGAGAAATACCCAAGCGGCTGAAGGGGTCGGTCTTGAAAACCGATAGAAGATGCAAGTCTTGCGAGGGTTCGAATCCCTCTTTCTCCGCCATTATAAAAAACGATATCGCGAGGTAGAGCAGTCTGGTAGCTTGTAGGGCTCATAACCCTGAGGTCGCAGGTTCAAATCCTGCCCTCGCAACCATTTAAAAAAATATCACTAAATGGTGTTTATATATATGTAGTCACGAGTAATCGTGATTTTTTTATTATATATTTTTAGTTTTAAAAACTAGATGATATAGTTTGTATATTCTTAAATATCGAAAAACATTGATTTTACCGAACTTTTAATTATAATGTTTATTAATGAATGCCGAGAATTTAGCAAATTGGTTTCTTAGATCTGGAGAAGCACTTTTATTAGCTGTAGTGTTAGCTTTAATTATATTTTTATCATTATTTTGGTATTTTTTTGCTTACTTTGTTTTATCTTTAAAAAAACATAAGAAATTGCCAAAAGGGAAGATCAATTATCGTTACGCTGTCTTAGTTCCAGCGAGAAATGAAGACCAAGTCATAAGTCATATTTTGGAATCTTTACAAAATCAAACTTATCCTAAAGAATTTTTTGATGTTTATGTTATTGTTGAATCAAAAGATGATCCAACAGTAAAAATAACAAAAAAATTTAAGTTCAATGTTATTATTAGAAAAGATTTAGTTAATAAAAAAACAAAAGGTTATGCTCTTGATGAAGCTTACAAATATACAAAAGAAAATAATTTAAAATATGATGCATTTATTGTTTTTGATGCAGATAACATTGCTAAAAATGATTATATCGAAATGATGAACGATGTTAAAAATGCAGGTTTTAAAGTCGGTATGGGTTATAGAAATTTTACTAATTCTTCAGCTAATTGGATAAGTGCTTGTAGTGCAACATTATTTGCTTATATGAATCAGTTTACTTCTAATGGAAGAAGTATTTTGTTTAAAAAAATGACTTTAACTGGAACAGGGTATTTTGTCGATTATGATATTATCGACAATGAAGGCGGTTGGATTTTTAATGGTATGACAGAAGATGTTGAGTTAACAAAATATTGTTATTATCACAATGTTCCTATGAAATATTATCCATTAGCGCAATATTATGATGAACAAGCTACATCATTAAAGACTGTTCATAAACAACACATAAGATGGGTTTGGGGTTATTTTGCTAAAGACAAAAAGTATAAAAATAAGAATAAACCTAATTATTATGCATTAAAAAAAGGGAAACAAAACGCATCTCTTTTTGAATTTAATGTTTCTATTTATCCAATAGTGGTTATTGTTGGATTATTAGTTTTGGCATTCTTAATTTCATTAGGATTTTTTATTGCTTCTTTAGTATTTGCAGCATTTTTTGAAGTTTTCAGAACTCAATTAATACCTCTTAGTATGTTTATTTGGGTTTTAATTTATTTTACTATACTCTGGGCTTCTGTTGGACTTATTGCTTTTACGACTTTTGTTATTTCAAATAAATATTTAAAATTTAGTATAAGCCTTCAAGTTAAAGTAATTTTTTCATATTTATTTTTCTTTGCTGATTTCGTTTTTGCATTTTTAGATGGATTATTTCATAAATACAAGCGCGTTAGTTGGGATAAAATTAAACATGATGGTATTATTACTAATAAAGAAGCGTTGGAGAATATAAGAAATGAAAATAAGAAAAGAAAATAATAAAGTCATTTATTATAGCGATGAACTAAATGATGATTTCGGCAATATCGATCTAAATAAAAATGATGTAAAAGAGAAATATAAATACGAAAGAAATATATTTGAAAAAACTTTTGGAAATTTTTTATATTGGTGTTTAGCTAAACCTATTTTAGGATCTTATAGTTTATTTAACGGAATGAAAATTGAAGGGAAAGAAAATTTAAAAGAGTATTATCGAATTTTAAAAATAAATAAAACTGGTGGTTTTATTTATGCTAATCATGTTTCAAATGAAGATGCTTTCTATATTCAATGTTTAATAATAAATAGAAAAAGAGTCAATGTCATTGCTAATTCAAATATTTTAAGTTCAAAAATATTAACTTTTTTTACTCGACAACTAGGTTATATCCCTTTAGCTAATTCTTTAAAAGGACAAGCTAAAATGATGAAAGGAATTGAATATTATTTAAAAAAGAAAAAAGAACACATTTTAATTTTCCCCGAAGCTCATATTTGGCCATATTATACAAAAATTAGACCTTTTAAAAGTGCAGCTTTTCATTATCCTGCAAAATATAATGCCCCTATCCTCCCAATTGTTACAACTTTTAAAGAAAGAAAAAACAAAAATAAAAAACCAAGAAAAGTAGTTAAGATATGTAAACCAATTCTCCCTAAAGAAGGCTATGAAACTAAAGAAAATAAAGAATATTTAAGAAATGAAACATATAAAGAAATGGTTGAAGCTTCATTATCTTATAAACAAATGGAATATATTAAATATATAAAAAGAGAGAATGATTAGTTCATTCTCTCTTTTAAATAAAAAAACCGACAACTGTCGGCTAAATTTTTAATTTGGTGGGTGCTATAGGGATCGAACCTATGACCTTCTGTACGTCAAACAGATGCTCTCCCAGCTGAGCTAAACACCCAACGTGCTTAATTAATATACCATCGATTTATAACTAAATCAAGTTTTATTTTAAATTTGTTCAAATTTACTTTATAATAATTTTGCTTGCCGACTTAGCTTAGCTGGTAGAGCAACGCATTCGTAACGCGTAGGTCGAAGGTTCGAATCCTTTAGTCGGCACCAATTAAGTAGAAAAAAATGCGATTTTTATCGCATTTTTTATTTTTTTAAGATATAAATTTAATCTACTGATTTTAATACTTCATTCATCTTAATTTTATTAATTTTAGGGATAAAAATTAATGCAGTTAAAGCAATAAAAATTGAAACGATTAATATTGTATATAAATATGATTGATAAAAAATATTTTTACCAAGCATTAATCCAACACTAGAAATAGTATTTATAACAAAGATATGAAGTAAATAACCAAGCAATAAACCAATTAATATTGCAATTATACTCATAAATATAATTTCTCGATAAATATAACGTAATGTTTCACTTCTTGTATAACCATTAACTCTTAATGTAGCTATTTCTTTAATTCTTTCATCAATATTTATATCAACTAAATTATAAATAACAACAAATATTAATGCTCCTGATAAGAAAACAAGTAAAACAACAACTGCGGTTAAATTATCTAAAATATTAGAATATATGTTTCTTGTTGAATAAGTAGTTGAAATAGAATTAATTAAATCATTTTCGTTAATTTCATTAATAAAATCATTAAGTTCGGTATCACTTAAATAGCTCTTTAATAAAATAGAATTAATAGTTAAATTTGAAAATTTATTTTCATAGATGTTTTTTCCTATATAAATATAATTCGAAACATAATTTGTTGTTATTTCGTTTATTTTTAAAGGAATATCTTGATAATCATCATAATTTATATTTTCGCCAACTGAAGGAGTAATACTTAAATATATATAATCACCTTCATCTAAATCAAAGATTTCTGCAATTTGTTCGCTAATTATAACTGAATCATTATCAAAAGTAATATTTTCATCAAAACCTATAACTTCATTTAAATTATCGCTTCCACCCAATAAATAAATTTCAATATTATCATCTTCATTAAATGAGGAAGAAGAGGAAGTAAATTTATTTACCTCAGCTTCATAATATAAACTTGCAACTTTATCAAAATCATCATCATCAAAGATTTTTTTCGCTTCTTCGATATTATCTGTTCTAACTACTAAATCATAGTTAATTATTTTTTCAAATTGATCTTTATTTATTACGCTTAAAGAATCAGAAATTCCAAAAGCTGTTAATAATATTCCTGTACATCCGCCAATTCCTATCAACATCATTATTAAATTTTTCTTAAATGTAAAAACATTTCTTAACATAGATTTTGTTTTAAATTTGAAATGCTTCCATAAGAATGAAATTCTTTCAATTAAAATCTTTTTACCAACCTTAGGTGCTTTAGGTATTAATAATGAAGCACTGTTTTCTTTTAAAACGTTGAAAGAAATTATAGTAATCGTTAAAAGAATTAAAATTATCATTAAAAGAGAAGAACTTAATACACTTAAATAATCAAAAACATAAACGATATTAATAATATTATATAAAGAACCATAAATTGTGATAATTATCGTAGGTAAAACAAAGAGTCCAACAGCAATTGCTAAAATAGAACCTATAATCGATGTTAATAGACCAAAGAAAAGATATTTATTATAAATTTTTACTTTACTATAGCCTAAAGATTTTAAAGTTCCTATTTGGGCACGGTCTTTATTAACTAAACGAGTAACAGATGTAATTGAAACTAAAAGTGCTATACCATAGAAAAAAATTGGAAAAACAGCAGAAAGAGCAACGATTTTTTCGCTATCAATTTTAAAAGTTGCATAACTTTGGTTTTCGTTCCTTGTTAAAACATAAATTTGAGGAGTTATATTACCAATTGCTTCGTTTAATTGTTCTTCAGTTTGTTCATTGACAGCATTTTTATATTCATCTCCATTTTTATAAGATTCTATAATGCTTTCTATAAGTTCGTCGGTAGCATCTGGGAGGTAGTCTTTAATAATCGTTCTCATTTGTTCTTGGATAGCTTTTTCTACCTCTATTTGGATGTTATTTTTTAAATATGTAAGTTGGTTTGATAAAATTTTATCTTCCATTTCTTCTATTTCTTCTTTTTTATTATCGATAAAATCATCATAATCATCGTCAAAGGTAGAATTTATATTTTCTTTATCAAAAGTTAATTTAATGATAGTAGGAGTAGCAAAATCATCAATTATTTCTAATCCGCTATCAATATAAAATACGTTGTCAAGAGTTCCGCTTCCAATTGTTGTTGTTTCTGATGTATGTGAAAGATAAGAAGGATCGTTAACTAATCCAACTACTCTAAAACTATGTTCGTCAATTGTTATGACATCGCTAATTTTTGCGCTATCTTCATTATATGTTTTTAAAGCAACACATTCATGTTCTTGCTTAGGCATTCTTCCTTCGACTAAATTTAATTTATCTATATTGGAATTTACTAAATCTTTATAAATTATTCGACTTTCACTCTTATTTTCGTTTACATAGATAATATTATCCGTTTGATAATAAGTTTCGATTGAATCTATTGAAGAAACATTATTTCTTATTTCATATATACTATCCTTATTTAATCCAATATTTGATTGAACAGAAATATCATAAAAATTATAGTCATCAAAATATTTATTTATGGTAGCTTTTAAATCTGGTCCACTTGATTGTAAGCCAACAATAAAACCTGTCCCTAATAAGATTATTAAGGAAATGGCACTCAAGCGGCTAAAATTCTCTTTTATTGATTTAAAAAGATATTTGAAATAAATTTTTGAACTCATAATTTATTACCATTCAATATTTTCTATAGGAGTAGGGTTCTCGTTATATTCTTCTTTTACAATAGTTCCATTTTTAATATGTAAAACATGATCAGCCATAGCACACAAAGCTGAATTATGAGTAATAACTATTACTGTTTTTTCTTCTTTTTTACAAAGATCATATAAAACTTTTAAAATCATTTTTCCTGTTTGATAATCTAAAGCACCAGTTGGTTCATCACAAAGAAGAAGTTTTGGATTTTTTGCTAAAGCTCTTGCGATGGAAACTCTTTGTTGTTCACCACCACTAAGTTGAGAAGGGTAATTATCTTTTCTATTAGCTAATCCTACAAGTTTTAAAGCATCTATACTTTTTAAAGGATTTTTACATATCTCAGTTGCAATTGAAATATTGTCAATCGCAGTTAAATTAGGCATTAAATTATAAAATTGAAATACGAATCCAATCGAATTTCTCCTAAAGAAAGTAAGTTTTTTATCGTTATATGAAGAAATGTCTTCTCCGTCAACAATTATGTCCCCTTTTGATAGAACATCCATTCCTCCAAGTAGATTTAATAAAGTAGTTTTTCCACTACCAGATGGACCGACTATAATTGTGAATTCTTTTCTTTTAATAGTAAAAGAAAGATGATCGTTTGCTCTAATTTCTTCATTTCCAACGATATAAATTTTAGATACATCTTTAAACTCAACTAAATTTTCATTAGTTTTTCTCTCTTTTATGTTATTAACATTCACATTTTTCTTCATATTTTAATTTTAAATAAAAAAATAAAATTTGTTATCTATTGTAAGTAGAAAATATTTATTAGTATCTAGTAATTAAAACTATGAAGGTAAGTTTTTAAATCCGCGTTTATGTTCAGTTTTATTTTTTTATATTCAACAAAATAGAAAACATGCAAACAATACGATAATTATCGACTTTTTAAAATGTTTATTTTAATATGTTTTATATATAAAAATAAAAAAACATTATTGATTTTATTTCGTTTTTATTTTAAAAATTATTTATATATTAGGAGAAAAAAATTATGTCACATCCTTTTTCAAATATAAATAAAAATTTTGGTTTCGGGGTTATGAGACTTCCATTAGATGAAAATAATAAAGTTGATTTAACTAAATTTCAGGAAATGGTTGATTATTTTATAGCAAATGGATTTAACTATTTTGATACTGCTCACGTTTATCTTCATGGAGAAAGTGAAAAAGCTTTGAAGGAATGTCTTGTAAAAAAATATAAAAGAGAAGATTTTGTATTAACTAATAAATTATCTTCTTCATGTTTTAAAAATGAAGAAGATATATTACCTTTCTTTAATCTTCAATTAGAATGTTGTGGAGTCGAATATTTTGATTTTTATTTAATGCATGCTCAAAGTAGTAATAATTATGAACAATATCAAAAAGCTCATGCTTATGAAGTTGCTAAAAAATTAAAAGAAGAAGGAAAGATTAAGCATTTAGGTATTTCATTTCATGATAGTGCAGAATTTTTAGAAAAAATATTAATTGATCACCCAGAAGTAGAAGTCGTCCAACTTCAATTTAACTATTTAGATTATGATAGTGAAGATGTTCAATCAAGAAAATGTTATGAAGTATGTTTAAAATACAATAAACCTATTATTGTTATGGAACCTGTAAAAGGTGGAAGATTAGTAAATTTACCTTCTAAAGCTGATAAATTATTAAAAGATTTAAAGAATGGTTCTAATGCTTCATATGCAATTCGTTTTGCGGCAAGTTTTGAAAATGTCTTTATGGTTTTAAGTGGAATGAGTTATATGGATCAAGTAATTGATAATGTTTCTTTTATGAAAAACTTTATACCATTAAATGAAATAGAAAAAGATACATTAAATAAAGTTGTTTCTATTTTTAACGAAATTCCTACTATAGCTTGTACTTCATGTAAATATTGTCTTGATGGATGCCCTAAACACATTAAAATTCCTTCTTTATTTACTTGTTATAATAATTATCAATTATTTAAAGAAGATAATGCTTTTGATTCTTATAAATATCATACTAGTGAGAATGGAAAAGCTAGTGATTGTATAAAGTGTGGTAAATGTGAAAAAATTTGTCCTCAACATTTAAAAATTCGCGATTTATTAAAGGATGTAGCTAAAACATTTGAATAATCAACTCAAGTTTACTATTAAATATTTCTTTTAAGAGTAGTATAATTTTTTAAATGAAAAGAAGAAAAGTTTTTTTAAATAAATTGTTATTAAATTAATTATTAAAATATCAAAGATATTCTCTTTGATATTTTTTTTATTTAAAAAACTAAAAAGGAGGAAATAAATTTATGTTACACGTAGTAAATCATCCATTAATTACAATGAAACTCAATAAAATGAGAGACGAAAAAACTAATAGTAAAGATTTTAGAACTCTACTTGATGAAATTGCCTCTTTAATGACTTATGAAGTTTATAAAGATTTAAAAGTTGTACCAACTGGTAAAAAAATCACTACTCCAACAGGTACAGTTATTGATAAATTATCTTTAGAATATTCATTAGTAGTTGTCCCTATTTTAAGAGCTGGAATAGGTATGAGTAATGGTGTTATTAATATGCTTCCTACAGCTAGAATTGGTCATATAGGAATGTATCGAAATGAAGAAACTTTAGAACCAGTTGAATATTTCTGCAAACTTCCTAAAGTTGAAAATCCTCTTGTTTTAGTTTGTGATCCAATGCTTGCAACAGGCGGAAGTGCTTGTGATGCAATTAAATTAATTAAGGCTAGAGGATATAAAAATATTCGTTTACTTTGTTTAGTTGGTGCTCCTGAAGGTGTTAAAAAAGTAACTGAAACTCATCCTGATGTCGAAATTTATCTTTGTGCATTAGATGAAAAATTAAACGAAAAAGGTTATATTATCCCAGGATTAGGAGATGCTGGTGACCGTATATTTGGTACTTATTAATTATAAAATTTAAAAATTGTAATATTAAAAAAGACATCTACTAAATAAGGTGTCTTTTTATTTATAATTAGTTAAAATTTCATCTATTTTTTTAAATGTTTCTCCAATTGGATAATTTATTTCGCCTTCTATTTTACGGTTAATATTTAGTTTTTCTTTATTAATCACGAAAATATTATCTCCATAAAAATATGAAATGAATGAAGAAGCTGGATATACATTTAATGATGTTCCACCAATTATTAATAAATTAGCTTCTTGTAATGAAATTAAAGCTTTGGTGATAACATTACTATTGAGGCCTTCTTCATATAAAACGACATCCGGTTTAATATATCCCCCACATTTACGACAAAGTGGAATATTATCCATTTTTAAAATATCTTTTAAAGTATAAAAATGAGCACATTTTTCACAATAATTTCTCATTATTGAACCATGTAGTTCAATAACATTTTTACTTCCAGCTACCTGATGAAGATTATCAATATTTTGTGTAATTATAGTAATATTTTTATGATATTCATTTTCTAATTTTGCTAAAAAAATATGAGCAAAATTAGGTTTCGCTTCCTTATTTATCATAAATTCACGATAAAATTTAAAGAAAATATCTTTATTATATTCATAGTAAGTATGTGAAAGAATTGTTTCATAGTTTACACCATATTTACTTTTTAAATTATAAAGGCCATCTTTACTTCTAAAATCTTTAATGCCGCTTTCTGTAGAAACTCCTGCACCACCAAAAAACACAATATTTTTTGCACTTTTTATTGCTTTAGCAAGTTTTAAAATTGTTTCATCCATATATTCATTATTATATTCAAATAAAAAAATATATCTAATATATTTTTAAAAAGTATATAATTGTTTTTTGTATGGAAAACGAAGTTAATTTTGCTAAAAATTATTATTCGAAGGTTGGAAAATCGAATATTATTCAACTTATTACAAATATTTTATTGACAGTTATAAAACTCTTTGGTGGAATTTTTGCTTCTTCAAGTGCTTTATTAAGTGATGGTATAGATTCTTTTGGCGATTGTTTAACTTCTTTAGTTAGTTCAATTGCTAATAAAAAAGCTAGCAAAAAAGCTGATAAAGATCATCAATTTGGTCATGAAAAAATCGAGAATTTTGTAACTTTTTTATTTTCTCTTTTTATTATTTTTTCAGGAATTTATCTTATTTATGAAGCTATCGAATCAATGATAAATGGAGATTATAAAAATGATTTATCTCCAAATCTAATTTATGCTCTTATTATTTCTTTTATAGCTATTTTTGTAAAAATTGTTTTAGGTGTTTTGGTCTTTTTTAATTATAAAAAAACAAAATCACCATTACTAAAAGCTCAAAGTTTAGATCATTTTCTTGATTCAATTGGTACATTTTTAACTTGTTTAACCTTATTAATTTTATTTTTTAACCAAGATAATATTGAAATTAGAATTCTTGATCCAATAGTTTCAATAATTATTGCTCTTATCATTTTAAGTGGAGGAATTAGAATTTTCATCGATAATAGTGCTTCTTTATTGGATAAAGCCTGCTCAAAAGAATTAAGTGAAAAAATTAAAAATCAAATTTTATCAATTGATGGAGTTTTACATATTGATTTATTTAGAAGTAGAATTGCTTCAAATCGTATATTTATCGAAGTAGAAGTAAGTGTTGGTGATAATCTCTCTTTAAAAAAAGCTCATGATATTGCTGAAAATATAAAAGAAGAAATTATTAAAAATAATAATGAGGTAAAAGGCGTCAGTGTTCATATTAATCCTTATTCTCATAAGGATCAAAATAATGATATATTTTAAATATGGACAGGTGGCGAAATTGGTAAACGCTTAGGCCTCAGAACCCTATGAAGAAATTCTTGTGAGTTCAACTCTCATCCTGTCCACCAATAGTAAATAAAAAAGGAGAAGACAAATCGGTCTTCTCCTTTATTTTTCAATCATGATAGATAAAATTTCTTTATCAGTTTGTTTCATTCCTTTTTTAGCTAGTCTTCCTACACTTTGAATAGTTGTATCGCAATTTTCTTTAATAATTCCATCTCCAGAATGAATATTTGAATTATTTTTATACATTTCATAGCCAAGAATTCCACTTTCAAGTGCAAGAGCTATTTTTCCAGCACAACTTGCTTTAGCTCCATCACAAATTATCCCGCTAGCTAAAGCTAAACCGTTAATAATTGTATGAGAGATTGCTTCTAAAGAATTATCTAACATAAAAGCAATTCCGCTACTTGCAGCAATTCCAGCACTAATCGCTCCACAAAAAGCTGAAAGTCGCCCAATATCCTTTTTTTCTTCTAAAGCAACTAAATCTGATAGAGCTAGTGCTCTTAAAAGTTTTTCTTCATCAATATTTAATTCTTTAGCATAAACAACTAAAGGAATAGAAGTAGTAATTCCTTGATTTCCACTTCCTGAAATAATAACAACCGGAAGATTACATCCACCCATTCTAGCATCACTAGCAGCACTAGTATAAGCTTTTGCTTTTTCTTTCAAAGAATATTTAGAATGATTTAAAATAACTTTACCGATTTCTGAACCATATTTATTATTAATTCCTTCATTAGCAATAGCAAAATTATATTCAATTTGTCTTTTTAAATATGGTTTAATTCTCTTTAAGTCATTATTTAAAGCAAAATTATAAATGTCTTTAATATTTAAAAGATTATATTGTTCTTTTTTTCTTTTTATTGCATCTTTTTTTGAATATAAAATCGTATTATTTTTTTCGACATAAGTAAAATTATTATGGAAATCTTCAATAATAATTGTGGTTATGTTTTCTTTAGATTTTGCAATAAGTTTTATATATAAATTTTTACATGATTTAGCAAGGTTTATCGTAACTATATCTTTTTTAATGAGTTCATTTAATAAATCAATTTTATCTTCTTGAAAGTCATTTAAAATATCGAGTTCATTTTTTGTAGATCCAACAATTAAACCTGCTAATATCGCGGGAATAGCGCCTTTTTTATTATTGGTTTTAGGAATAATTACACCTTGAACATTTTTAATTATATTTCCACTAATAAAAGCTTCAATTTTTTCAGGAATTTCTTGTAAAATTTCAAAAATTTTTGCTCCAGCTAATGCAAGGGCAATTGGTTCTGTACAACCTCTTGCAACGATAAGTTCGCTAATTAAAATATCTTCGTATACTTTATTTAAATCCATATCATAATTATAAAAGTAAAGTTTAAAATATTCATTAAGAAATGAAGTGCATTGAATTATTTTCTTATTTAATTGATATATCGATGTTATAATTTATTTTGTATTTAATTATGGAAAAATTAGTTAATAAAAATGGCATTATCTTTGATTTAGATGGAACGTTATGGGATGCCATACAGCAAATAATGGATGCGTGGAATCTTGCAATGAAGAAAAATTCATTGCATTACGTTTTTTCTTATGAAAAAACTAAATCTTATATGGGATTGACCCCTGAAGAGACTGTACCTTTAGCTTTTGAAGATGTTAATTTTGAAACCGGTTTAAGATATTTTAAGTTGGCTTTAAAAGAGGAAATTCAGTATTTAAAAGATAATCCTGGTGTAATGTATCCAAAAGAAAAAGAAGTTTTAAAAATTTTAAAAGAAAAATATCCATTATTTATCGTTTCAAATAGCGATAAAGGTTATATAGAAAATTATTTAAATTCTTTGAATATGAATGAATATTTTATAGATCATATATGTGCTGGTGATACTAATAAAGCAAAATGGGAAAATATTTTAATAATTAAAGAAAAATATAAACTTAATAAAATAATTTATGTCGGTGATACTTTAAAAGATTTTAGCGAAACTAAAAAAGCAGGACAAATTTTTATACATGCTTCTTATGGTTTTGGAAAGATAGATGAAAAAATTTATAAAATATCTAGTTTAGATGAATTGCCTCAACTGGTTGAAGAAATATTTAAAATTTAATTTAATTGAAAGGAGAAAAATATGGCTAACAACACAGCTAATACTGAGAGTGTAAAATTAAAATTAAATTATAAGAGAACCATTATTATAGGTTTTGCTTTCTTTGGTATTTTATTACTTTGGCAAGTTTATGATTCGTGGTGTCCTACATTTTTAACAGAACTCTTTAGAAATGTTTTTAATAATGATAATGCTGATGAAGTTCAATATTTAGTTGGTATAGTTATGGCGTTTGATAATTTGGCGGCATTAATTTTACTACCTATATTTGGAGATTTGTCGGATAAAACAAAATCTCCAATTGGAAAAAGAATGCCATATATCTTAATCGGTACACTTGTTTGCGCAATTTCTTTCCCTTTTATTCCGGTACTTTTCCACTATAACAATGTTGTTGGAACTATAATTATGATGGCTATTGTCGTTATTTTTTCAATGATGTATAGAAATCCGGCTGTTGCATTAATGCCAGATTTAACTCCAAAACCATTAAGAAGTAAAGCTAATGGAATTATTAATATTATGGGATATATTGGTGGAGCTTTTGCTACTGTTGTTGGCATTTTCTTTGCTGTTAGTGATTATTTGAATTCTACAGGTAAAGCTCCAGAATGGGCAGTACATAATATTTGGGTAATCGAAATACCTTTCTTAGTTGCTTCAATATTAATGGTTATTTCTGCTTTAGTTTTATTCTTTACAATTAAAGAAAATAAATTAGAAAAAGAATTAGAACCTGAATTAAAACTTGGCGAGCAAATGAGCGAGTTAAAAGAAAAAGTTGATGACGATAAACCTTTAACAAAAGGCAATAAAATCATGTTAATTTTAATTTTAGTAGCAGAATTTTTCTGGTTTATGGCAGATAATGGAATTTCTACCTTTATGACTAATTACACAATCTATTATTTTGCTGCTAGTTCATCTTCAAGCATGATTAATACAATTGTCGGAGGTGTTGGCTCAGTTATCGGATTTGCTGTTGGTGGTTTAATTGCTTCTAAAATTGGTAGAAAATGGACTCTTGTAAGTGGTTTAAGTTTAACACTTGCTTCTTATGTTGTTTGGGGTATCTTATCAGCTACTTTATATGGTTTCCGTCAAGGAAGTGGAGAATTTCCATTCTTCCTTTATATAATTTGGTTCTTTAAGGGATTCGGTATGAGTCTTGTTCACGTTAATTCTTATCCAATGGTTGTTGAACTATGTAATAGCAAAAAAATTGGTAGATTCACAGGTTTTTATTATGCTTCTTCAATGGCGGCTCAAACAATAACACCAATTTTATTAGGAACTATTATAATGATTCCTGGATTTGATTTTGGTGTTCTTCCATTCTATGCAATTTCATGTACAATTATTGCTTTAGTAGTCTTCTTATTTATTAAAAACGTAAAAAACACTAAAACAGATTTTAAAAAAGGCTTAGAAGCTTTAGATCAAGATTAATATGAAAAAAAGTACAGTTTTAACTCTTATAAATCCTAAATTTTTAAAAGGAGTTGCTCATAGAGGACTTCATAATGATAAGTTAACGGAAAATTCTGTTTTGTCTTTTGATAATGCAATAAAAAATGATTACGCTTTTGAATTAGATGTACATCTTTCTAAAGATAAAAAATTAATTGTTTGTCACGATTCATCTTTAAAAAGAATAACTAACAAGGATGGGATAATCGAAGAATTAACGTTAGATGAAATAAAAAATAATTATATTCTTGGAGATGGGAGCAAAATTCCTACATTAGAAGAAGTTCTTGAGTTAAATGATGAAAGAGTTCCGATCGTTATCGAATTAAAACCTTACAAAAAGAATTATAAAGAATTATCTGAAAAAGTAATTTCTGCTTTAAAAGTCATCAGGGATAAAAGAAATATAATAATAATTTCCTTTTTTCCTCAATGCCTAATTCCGTTTAAAAAGGAAAAATATATACGCTGCCTTCTATTACTTTATAAAAGAAGATATTTGTACCTTTTAAGATATTTATTTGAAGGCTTAGATATTGAATATACTATTTTTAAAAATAAAAAATTTCAAAAAGCTAAAGATAAAAAATTAATATTAACTTGGACAATTAATAGTAAAGAATCTTTTGATATAGCTAAAAACTACGCTGATAGTTTAACATTTGAAAATTTAGATCTAAGGGAAATGGAAAGTAATTAATATATACTATATATATTATATAAGAATGGGATTCTTATAAATGGTTCAACCCAACCCAGTACGTAGTACAAGAATGCTAAAAAATAAAAAAATATTCATTTAAAATTAATAAAAATTATAATTTTATAAAGAAATATTTTTTAAAATTTTGAACGAAAGTTTTTTGCTTACAAGTGAAAATATTTTCTAAAAATTAATCACCAATATTTCTGATTTATTTAGATTTATCTTTATTTTGAAAATTCTATAAATTAGAAAATGAATAAATCTTTTTAAATTTATAAATGTAATTTAAAATTTAAATGTTCTTTTATCTTTGTAAAGATAAAAAGATTATAAGATTTTAACCTTTTTTAACAGTTAAAATCTTAATAAAAGGAGAAATTGAAAATGAGACAATCAAGCAATAAGGTTTTTAAAAATAATTTAGGGAAAATTATATTTGATATTATTTTAATAATTTTAGGATTAATGTTTATTATCTTTCCTTCTATTTTCGTTAACTCAATAGGAATAATTGCGGGAACTATTTTAATTGTTGTTGGTATTTTAGGAATTATATTAGCTTTAATCACATCTAGTTTTTTATTTTCGTCCATATTCTCGATTATTTTTTCTATTATGTCATTATGTTTTGGAATTACTTTTGTCGTAAATCCTTCTTTACTAGTTTCTACATTACCAGTGTTTGTAATTATTTATCTTTTATTTAGTGGTTTTAGTAAAATATTTTCATTTGCTAAACTTAGAAACGATAGATATTACATTATAAATTTAATTGTTGGTATCTTATTTATTGTTTTAGGTATTACATTAATGTTCTTTATTGATGAGTTTAATTCAATTACTGCTATATTATTTGGTGTATTGCTTTTATTTTTTGGATTATCTTCTTTAGTTGAAATTATTGTTAAACTTATTGATAAAAATAAAAATGAAAAACATGTCGAAAAAAAGATCATTGGAGGATTTAAAGGAAAAGAAGATGCTATTGATGCAGATATAATTGATATTAAAGATAGTGAAGATAAATAAAAAGTGGCTAACATAGCCGCTTTTTTTAATTTTTGTAATACAAAAAAAGACTTATATTTTTTAAAAAAATAATTTTTTAATTGTGCTTTTTCAATGAAAAATTATTTTTAAAATTTTAGCAGTTTATACTTGACAGTGCTAAAATTACTTCTATAATATAATTAGCACTTAAGAAAAAGGAGTGCTAAAAAATAAATTTAAATCTAAATTTATTAAGGAGGAATTATTTTTATGGCTTACGATTTATATGACGATTTATATGATGTATTTTTCAATGATGGGAGACATGCAAGAACTAATCTTTTAAAAACTGATATTGTTGAAGATCAAGATAGTTATACTCTTTTTATTGATATGCCTGGAGTTAAAAAAGAAAATATTAAACTTGATTTCAATGATAATTATTTAAAAGTTTCTTATAAAGAAAATGAAAATGTTCATGAAAATAAGAAATATTTAAGAAGAGAAAGATTCTTCGGTTCATTCTCAAGATCATATCTTTTTAATGATATTGATGTAAACAATATTGAAGCTTATTATAATGATGGAGTTTTAAAAGTTGTTTTACATAAGAGAGCTGAAAATAGTGTTAAAGCTATTGAAATTAAATAATTAATTAAAAAACCTCTAGTTAATAAATAAAGCCCCTTACAACTAGAGGTTTTTATTATATTGAAATTTTTTTCATTTTATCATATTATTAATAAGCATTTGCGCTAGTAGCTCAACTGGATAGAGTGTTTGGCTACGAACCAAGAGGTTGCGGGTTCGACTCCTGCCTAGCGCGCCAAAGAATCAAATTTACACGATATTTATCGTGTTTTTTTATTAAAAAAATATTTTTAAATTTATAAATATTGATTTTATTTAAAAATAATTTAAAGTAATTGTATATGGAAGATTATATTAAATACATTCGTTCACTAGTTGGTCATAAAGAAATTATGGCTGTAGCTGTTTGTGGATTAATAATTAATGAAAAAGAAGAAGTTTTGTTAGAGACAAGAAGTGATAATCTTAAATTTTCTTTTCCTGGTGGAGCACTTAATATGGGAGAAAAAATAATTGATGGATTATATCGCGAAATAAAAGAAGAAACTGGAATTGATTTATCTTTAATTAATAATAAAAATATTAATCTTTTTGGAATTTATAGTGGCGAAAAAGGAAAATTTGTATACCCAAATAGCGATATTACATATTACACAGACATTGTATTTTTAATTAAAGTTAATTCAAAAGATATAGAAATAAAAGAACATGATGATGAAAGTTTAAATATTAGTTTTTATAGTTTTAATGATATCAATTTAGAAAATATGGTTACATTTGATAAAGAAATATTAATTGATTATTTTATAAATAAATACAATGGTGTAGTTATTAAATAAAAATCCGACTCTTTATAAGCCGGATTTTTTCTTTTACCAAATAATAAGACGTTTAGAAGGTTCTAAATACATTTTGTCTGTATCTTTAATATCAAATGCTCTATAAAATTCATCAAAATTTTTAACTTGCATATTAGCTCGATAATAAGCTGGACCGTGTACATCAACAGTTAATAAAAGTTTAGTATATTCTTCTCTTTGCTTCATGCACCATATACGAGCATAGTTAATAAAGAATTTTTTAAAATCAGGATTATCTTTAATTCTTTTTAAAGACTCAATAGAAGAAGTAACTCCACCATTATCTGCAATATTTTCACTAACTGTTAGTTTACCATTTACTTTTTCATTTCCTAAAGGAAGATTATCAAATTGTTCGATCATTAATTCAGTTTTCTTTTTGAAGTTATCATAATCTTCATTAGTCCACCAATTGTTGATATTTCCTTTTTCATCCATTTGAGCACCGTTATTATCAAAAGCATGAGAAATTTCATGTCCAATAACACAACCAATTCCTCCATAATTTTCTTCTACACTTTGAGAAAGAGAATAGAATGGTTTTCTTAAAATAGCTGCAGGGAAAGTAATGTCATTACTAGTAGGATTATAACAAGCATTAACAGTATTGCCACTCATCACCCATAATGATTTATCAACAGGTTTAAAAAGAAGAGATGCGTTATATTCTTTTTTAATTCTTGTTAAATCAGATATTATTTCAAATAAGGAATCATTTTTATTAAAAATCAATTTTTTATATGATTCACTTACCATATCAGGATAGCCAATTTTAATGTTCATCGTATCAAGTTTTAATATTGCTTTTTTAATTGTCTCTTTTGATAACCAAGAGTTAGATGATAATCTTTCTTTATATGTTCGAATTAAATTTTTAACAATATTAATTACATCTTTTTTAGCTTCTTCACCAAAATATTTTTTACCATAATAAATTCCAATGACTTCATCATAAAAGGAATTAGCGATTTGATAAGCATATTTTTTAAGTGAAATAATTTTATTAGTTCCTCTTAAAGTATTTGAAAATTGGCTTGATAAGTTTCTTAATTCTTCAGAAATAAATTGAACGTTATTAACTATTGTTTTAACTTTAGCCCATGATAAATATTCTTCAAAATTATTATTAAATAAATCTTTAAAATTTCCGATAAATTTTGGATCATATAAAACGATTGTTTCTGGAATTTTACCAAATGTTTTTATCAAAAAGTCATCTAATTTTAAATCCATTAATTCACAAACCTTTTTATAAGGATATGGATTATAACATTTGATATAATCAGCCATTTCTTCACTAGATTTAACTATTTTTGATAATTTATTATCAAAAGAAATTGTTTTAGAAATAAGGTCATCAGAATTTTTGATATTTAATTCATTTAAAATCTTAGAAACCATTACTTTATAAATATTAAGTAATGTTTCAGCATTTAAAGAAGAATACATTGTTGAATCAGGTAAAATTAAAGAAGGTGAATTAAAATAAAGAGAATATTTGGTTGCTTCCATCATATCTTCATTTACAAAACTAGTAAAAGGAAGAGGTAAAGAGTTAAGCCAAAGAGAATAAATATTATTTAAAAAATCTTCTTTGTTTTTAATTTTATCGAAAATAGATAAACTATTTAAAAGTGAGTTTAAACCATTTTTACGGTTATCTTCATCTAAAACTTTTTTATAAAGAATAATTGAATAATTTAATAATTGATCATCGATTTTATTTTTGCTTAATTCTTCAAATTCATTAAGCATTGTTTTTTCAACGTCTAAGTCTAAATTAATAAATCCACCAATAGCTGGTAAGTCATCTAGTATTTTTGCATTTTCTATCCATTTACCATTAACGTATTTATATAAATCATCTTGAATACGTATTTAATCGTTAAATTTGTTTTCCATATTTTATTACCTCATAAAATAAATTTTAATATTAAATAGGTATTTTAAAAGAAAAATATAGTTAATCTTTTTTCTTTTATTAACTATATTTTTTAATTTTTGTATGATAACGTCCTTTTTTGTTTATACTAGATTCATCAAGAAAGATAAATTTCCCCTTACCTTTTATAGAAACACGTTCATCTTTTTTTAATATATAAGAAGGATTAGTTTTAGTTTCTCCATTAACAAATACACATTCTTTTATGATTAATTCTTTGCTATCTTCTCTTGATAGATTAAATGCTTCTTTAATAATATTATCTAATCTTAAAGATGAAACATAAATTTCTATATATTCAAAATTTAATTTATATGGTGATTCATTTAAGTTTATTTCTTTTATATCGATTGGAGTGTGTTTGATTGTAGTTAAATTATTTATTATTTCTATTTTTATAGAAGATAATACGTAGATTGTTCCTGAGTTTTTAGAAGTTTTATCAATTAAAATATCACCTATCGTTTCTCTTTTTATTCCAAGATTCATTAAAGAACCTAAGAAATCTCGATGTGATAATTGATCAGAATATTTTTTATTTTTGGCTTTAATTAATAATAAAGATATTTCATTTTCAATATAAGTATCAATTTCTTCTTGTGCAATATCTTTAGGATAAATAAAAAGAATTTTACGGTCATTTTCTTCTTTATTTCCTCCATATAATAAATAAGTTAAATTATTATTAAATTCTTTATTTAAAGATGAATATTCTTTCAAAAATATCGATTGTTCACTTAAAGATAAAAAAGAAGTAGAAGTTATACAAAAATAAGTAAGACTTCTAGAAGATAAATCACGAATATGAGACAACAAAAAGTTATTCTTTTCCATTTTTAATTTTTAAATTTTCGTATTCAGTTTTAATAAAATATGTATGATCATATTTTTTAATTATTTCATCATAAATAGGTTTAAGTTTTTTAGCTTTAATATTTTTAAAATCGTTTTTAGCATATTCAGTTAAACAATAAATTACAAATTCTTTGCTTGCTGGATGCATCAAATATGTACCTTCTCTTTCAATAAAGAAGTTTAAAACAAAATCTCTTTTATAATCTTTTTTATGGTATGTCATTGATGCTGAAATCATATCTAAGCAATATTCTAAATTGTATTTAAAAGGCATTGGTTTAATTAGTAGTTGTCCTTTATATGTATCGACCCAATATTCATAATGATGTTTATTTTTATTGGTATGATGAATCGATATATCACTATAGCCATAATTGCTTTTTCTTTCTTCAACAATAGGAGAAGAAGTACCTTGGAAATATTTACGGCTTGGTGAAAATTCAGCTTTAGAATATTTAGATAAATCGTGTTTTAATCCGTTCATTGGTATGCCAGCTTTAAAGCAAAATTTCATTACTTTAAAGCGGTGTGAATTAATTATTTTTAAGTGTTTAATAAAGTTTTTCATAATATAAAATTTCGTCAATCAAAAATAAATTATTTCTTAAAAAAGCTTTTACAAGTAGAGTCGATAATGTTATAAAGTTGATCTTTTTCAGTGTCTGTAAGTGATTGAATTCTACGTATAATTTTTAAAGTATGTAAGTCTTTAATGTATTCTTCAACAGCAATAGTAGAAGAACTTTTAATTGTAGAATTGGTATTATGACTGAGCATATCATCAATCGATACTTCATAAAGATCAGCTAATTTAATTAATGTATTGATGTCTGGTTCAGCTCTTCCAGTTTCATAATCTGATAAGTTATATTGATTAATATTAAGAGTAGAAGCTACCTGCTTTTGAGTTAAGCTTTTTGAAGTTCTTAATATCTTTAACATGTCTTGAAGTTTCATATTTATATTATATAACAAATAGTAAAAATTACTAGAATTTTATATAGATGTTAAATTTACATTTTTTTGCTGTAAGATTTTTAGTATGTTTAATCCTGAATTCTATATAATTTTTAAGTTAAATTTGCAAGCTAGAATGATCAAAAATTTTTAAAAATAGACCTCATTTTTTTGACAAAAGTAGAGGTCATTTTTTTATACTTTTTTCTATTGACTATAATAATAATTTTAAATTGATAAAATAAACTTTTTTGCTTATAAAAATAGCAACTTATCCCAAAAATCATCAGTTACTATTCATATAGATTGATGTTCATTTTTTAAGAAAAATATTATTAAAATAACAATTTTAGTATTTTATTGGTATATGTAAAATTTACATATATATATAATTAGTAATTTTTTAGTGGATTTAAACTATTTCTTCTGCTCTTTTCTACTAGTAGAGGGTAAAAACTATGTAAATTTATATTTATGAAAAAAGGGAGTGTTTAAAAATGACTTGTGACTAATTTTTATTTATAAATTATTGAATTTTTGATTGACTATTTTTATAACAATGTTGTCCAAAAACAACAAAAAATTTTTTGTCGATTTTTTGAATTCACAAAAAAATACAGTTCGTTTTTATTTTTATATGTTTTATTTGAATCAAGAAGTCCTTTATTTAAAAACACTTTTTTTATTTTTGGGACGTATATTAATTAATAACTCTAAATTTAATTAACCGCTTTTATTAAAAAATAGATATAATAATAAAGAATAAAAACTATTTAAAAAATTAGAGGGAGGTTTTATTTATTATGGAAACATGGTTAATTGCTTTAATTGTTGTTATAGTAATTTTAGTTATTGCAGTAATCGCAATAGTATCATGGTGTATTTCAACTAGAAATACATTTAAAGTTATGAAGGTTAAAGTTGATGAATCCGCTAGTGGAATTGATGTTGCTTTAACTAAAAGATTTGATCTTTTAACAAAGACATTAGCTGCTACTAAAGGCTATGCAAAACATGAAACTGAAACATTAGAAAAAGTAGTCAGTTTAAGAAGCGGTGATTCAATCAAAGAAATGTCAATGAAAGATAAAAATGCTCTTACAAACGAGATTGCTGAAGCTAGTAGAGGATTGAATATTTTAGTAGAACAATACCCAAATTTAAAAGCCGATTCTACATTCATCGAACTTCAAAGACAAACAGCTGATTGTGAAGAACAACTCCAAGCTGCAAGAAGAATTTATAATTCAAATGTCTCAACTTTTAATCAAAAAAGAAACGTCTGGCCTTCATCAATTATTGCTAATAGAATCGGTTTTAAAGAAGACTTAGATTTCTTTGAAGCAGAAGAAGAAAAGAAAAAAGACATTAAATTTGACTTCTAATTTTAGAGATTATTTATGGATGAATTTATTAATACCATTGAATCAAATCGTTTAGTTTTTAAAAAGAAATTAAATATTGTTTTAATTGTTGCTTTATCATTATTAGGCGTTGGTATAATTTGCTTAATTATTGGTTTAATATTCTTAGAAACAGTTTTATTCGCAATCTTCTTTTTCTCATTAATTATTGCAGCTATAATTTATGGTGTTGGTTATAGTATCTATAACAAAAAGTATTTATCAACTTTTCAAAATGATCTAGAAACTAAAGCAATCGAATTAAATTATGGTTCTGATTATTTCTATGAGCCAAATAAAGGAATTGATTATGATAGCATTGATGAATCTAGGTGCGTAAATAAACCAGATGAATATCGTTCGTCAAAATATTTTGAAGCAAAAAGACATAATATTAATTTTGTTTCAAGTAATTACGTATTTAGTTATATTCATTATTCTACTGATTCAGATGGAAATACAAAAAAAGAAGTTAATCGTTATAACGGCAGATTTATTAAATTTACTTTCCCAAGAAATTTAAATGCTTTTTTATCTTTAATGGAAAAAAATAGTGTTGATGAAATGATTAAAGATCCTCGACTTGGTGAAAAGATTGAATTTGAATATATGGAGTTTAATGATAAATTTGTTGTTAAAACAAGTGATCCATTAAAAGCTAATTATATAATTACTCCTCAAGTTCAATGTAACCTTGTTGATTTTGATAAAGCATTTAAATCAGATTTAATCGTTACTTATTTAGATAATTCAGCTTATATATTTATGCATGAATATAATACAAAAATGCCTTTAGGTATTTATAAACAATTTAATAAGAAGGTATTTGATTCATATGCTAATGAATTTATTATTCCTTTATTATTAATTGATGCTTTAGATTTAGATAACGATAAGTTTGTTAATAAAAATTTAAATTAAATATTGAAAGGATTTTTTTGATTAATTATGAGTAATGAAGAAAGAAATATTGGTTGGATTGAAGTTATTACCGGACCAATGTTTGCAGGAAAAAGCGAAGAATTATTAAGAAGAATTAATCGTCTTAAATATGCAAAAAAGAATTTTATAGTTTTTAAACCTAAAATTGATGATCGTTATAGTGAGACTGATGTTGTATCACACGAAAAGAAATCATATAAAGCACATCCAATTTCTAAAGGAGTTGATATTTTAAAATATATTACTCGTGATTTAGAAGTTGTTTGTATTGATGAAGTCCAATTCTTTGATGAAGGGATTATTGATGTTGTTGAAACACTTGCAAATCGTGGAATAAGAGTTATTTGTGCTGGACTTGATACAGATTTTAAAGGCGATCCATTTCCAGTTGTTGCTAATCTTTTAGCAAGGGCAGAAATTGTTGTTAAATTAACTGCTATTTGTGCGGTATGTGGGAAAGATGCAACTAGAACACAAAGATTAATTGATGGAAAACCAGCAAGAGCTGATGGACCAGTTATTTTAGTTGGGGCAACAGAAAGTTATGAACCTAGATGTCGCCATTGTCATCAAGTAGATAGAAAATAAATATAAAAAAATTCTTCCTCATTTGGGAAGAATTTTTATTTTATACGAGAAATATAATCATCATATATTTCTTTAGCGATTTCATCAGTAGTTTTATTATCTTCATCGATAAATTTATCGATATATTTATTTAAAGAAGTATCAAATTTAAAGCGGTCATGATAAATACGTTTATGGATTTCTTCTTCACTATCACCTCTTTTTCTCATTCTTTCTGTTCTTTCGATTTCATCCGCATTTAAAAAATAAGAATAAATATTTTTATATTGTGATAATTTAAAAGCGATTAATCCATTACTTTCAACAATCAAAACAGTTTTATCATCAATAAGTTTTTTCTCTGTTCCATAATAATTATTGTTATAGAAAGTAGATTCTATAAATTCATTATTATTTCTCATCTTAATAAAAGTATCCTCAGTTAGAAAATTATAGTCTAAGCCATTAATTTCATTTACACGAGGAGCTCTAGTTGTAGAAGTAACAAATTTTTTAAAGCCATATTTAGTGGTTAATATTTTTGCAATCTCAGTTTTTCCACTAGCGCTTGGTCCAACAAGTATAATCATATCTTAATTATATTGTAGAAGTAAAAAAATACAAACGAAAAAAATTTTCAATTTACTAAATTTTTTTGCAATAAATTTCAAAGTCAGAGCATTCTTGTATAGTGAAAGGAGGAAAAAGAATGTTCAAAGGATTTTTACTTTTACCGATAGTTTTATTTTCGTGTGGATTAGGAAATAAGGATTTTTTAAATAAACAAGGCGAAATTAAAACAAGAATGGCAAATTTTTATACAAATACATGTCATGAAGTTTATGAACATAATTCGACACCTTATTTGTTTTCGATAAAAAATTTCCGTTTAACGAGTATGGATCTTGCTGCTCATGGAGAGGTTACAATTTCATATGAAGGAGCTGACTTTTCGCAAGCATTAAGTTTTGTTTTTAAAGTTTATAATGAAGATGATGAAGTAATTGATGAAGTTTCATATTTAAAAAGTCGAAATGAGGGGATAGATCGTACTTTTACCGTAAATTTTAAAAATAAAGAAAATTGGATTGGCTTATGTAAATTCGTTTTTACTTGGAGATATCTTTATAATGGAAAAAATGGAACTTTTGCCAATTTTTATTTAAGGTTTCAAAGTGGAAGATTGGATCCACCTTATTATGATATGGTTAATCCATATATCGCTGAAATTTATCCAAATGAAGGATATAGTGAAATTTTTGGTGATTATATAAGAATTAAAAATTTAAAAGAAATTTATGAAATACCAACATATGGTAAATTTGATTTAAATGATCTTGGAATTACTTATTATTTAGAAGCAATGAGTAAAGATCAGCTTCGTGGCCAAATGATTTTATATACCAACATTCAAAGGCGTTTAGAATCACAAAATGTTGAAGCTGAAAAAGCTCAATTAGCTTATTTTTATTATGATTATCCAATTCTTAATTTAAGTTTCGATAAGTCTTTAGGCAGAGATGATTCAGCTTATATAGTAAATAATAAAAATTATTATTACAATCCTTCAACTTATGAAATGAATAAGGGTTGGAAAAGCGGCTTTGAAAAAACAAAACAATTTTATTTACCTCGTGTTTTATATCCTTATTTAAAAGAAGTTACATTTAGGGTTTCTTTCCCAGCTGCTTTAAAGAATTCAATAGTTTTTGGTTTTAGTTTTACTGTTAGATTTTTAAAAGCTAATTACAATACAACTTTTGAAGTTGTTGGCGAGATTGAAAATGAAATTGTTGATGAAGATTTAGAGGAGGTGGTTATTCCATGATGTTAACACCTTTAATATATTGTTCGATAATTTTAGTTTCATCGATTTCAACATTCTTTTTAGGAACTCAAGGGATGTATGTCAATCGTACATTTTTAAATATGCCGGTTTCACTATTCGAAGCTAATGTTATAAGTATTGGAGAGGGAAATACTGAAAATGATCCAAATGTTTTGAATATAATTCCCAGAGTTATTAAAGGTGATGATGATTCAAACAAGGAAGAAAATGTAGAAACACGTTATTATTGTTTTGATAAAGATAATTTAGAAAATGATATAAAAAATTATTTAAACGTTAATTTAAAAGGGAAAGTTGATAGTTATCAAATTGCTTTAAAATATTACATTTTTGAAAATGATGAATTTATTGAAGATAATAGCGATGAAGTTAATGCTGTAAAAATAAGATTTAAATGTCGATATTATAAATATTTTGAATTTGATGAAAACTTAAGTTTTTACATAAAAGAATTTACAGAGGAAACATATGAATGAACGACTTGACCAATTTTTTAAGAAAAGTTTTTTGAAAGACTTATTAAACGTAGAAACAATTACAGATATTTCTTATAACGGAGAAAATATTTATTACCAAGATAACATTGAAGGAAGAAAAAAATATGATAAAGAAATTTCTTCTAAAGAAGCTTATGAATTTATTCGTCAAATAGCAAACTTAACAGATTCGCAATTTAGTGTTTCCTCTCCAATTTTAGATATATCAATCGATAAATATAGGATTAATGCTGTTCATTATATTTTAGCTAGAAAAAATAGAGAACAGGCTATTAATTTTTCGATAAGAATCGGATATTTATCATTAAGAATTAAAAATGATGGAAGTTTTATTAGTAAAAAAGGTATTGAGTTAATAGATTTATTTTTATCAAATAACCAGTCAATTATTATTGGAGGTCAAACAAGTAGTGGTAAAACCGAATTTCAAAAGTTTTTGCTATCTAGATTAAAAGAGAATACCAGAATCGTGATTCTTGATAATGTTGATGAATTAGAAACAGATGATTTTTTAAAAAATATTGATTCTCAAACGTGGTTATTAAAAAACAATATTGATCTAACTTTTGACGATTTAGTTAAAAATGCTTTAAGAAATAATCCAGATTGGTTGATAGTTAGTGAAGCACGTGGAGAAGAAATGTTATCAATTTTAAATTCGGCAATGAGTGGGCATCCAACTATTTCTACAATTCATGCCAAAGATTCTTCTTTTATATATCGAAGAATGGGAAGAATGTGTTTATTAAAAAACGAGAATCTTAAATATAACGAAGTGTTAGAAGACATTTATGATCATTTTAAATTAGTAATTTATGTAGGAAAAGAAGTTGGAAATGATGGACATATTAATCGATATGTTAAAAAAATAGCAACTAATTATAAAAATAAATATTATGAATTATTTTCATACCCATCAAATTATTATCCATTGCCTGAGGAATTAAAAGTAGAACTTAAATTTTCAAATAAAGACTTTATTAATTTTAATAAGATGTGGGCAAATAAAGATATGAAAGGAGAGATAAATGAAAAAGAAGCTAAATTTAAAAAGCCTAAATTCAACGAGAATAGCCGTTTACTTACTAGTTAGTATTTTAATAGCCTTATTAAATTTCTTTACTACAAGAAACTGGATTTATTCATTAGTGTTATTAATGATTTGTTTAGTTTTTTTCTTTGTTTTAATCGAGAAAGAATATCAAAAATATAAAAAAATTAATCGAACTACTCATGAATGTGTAAATTTTATAAATAATTTTATTATTTCATTAAGTATTCATAATACTATTTCTGCGACATTTGAAATGATTAAAGAATCATTTAGTGGAGAGTTAAAAAAAGAAGTTGATAGTATTGAACATTTAAATATAGTCGAAAAGCTTGAATATTTAAGTGATTATTTTAATTCCTCTTTATATGATTTCTTTTTAAAGATTATTCATCAATATGAATATAATGGTGGGGATATTATTGGAATTTCTCAAATATTAATTTTCGATAGTAGAAACGTTGAAACTTCGCTTGATAATTTTATTTCCGTATCTAAAAGAAAATTTATTGAATTCATTATCCTTTGGGGAATTACAATGGCAATATTACTTATTTTACAATTTGCTTTATCAATGTTTTATGACACGATTTTAAATATGTCATTTTATGCTCCATCAATATTTATTTTCTTCATAATGTTTTTAATATTTTTATATTTCTTTTTAAAACATAATTTTAACTTAAGTTTTATTAATGAATGGAGGGAAAAAGATAATGAAAAACCTCAGACAAAAAATTGAATCACTATCTTTAAATTTTACAAAAGAAATTAGTATTTTAGTCATTATAAATGTTATTTTAGTTGCTCTAGCAGTTGTGATGTTTTTCATAAATTTATCAATTTTAGCAATTGTAGCAATTATAGTAACGATAGTTGTATTCAATATTTTTTATTTAAATCGTTATAACACAATGATCTTAAATAAAGAAAAGAAATTAGATAATGAATTTATTGAAGTATTTTCATATTTAAGAATTTATTTATATAACGAAGAAACTGTTTATACATCTTTAAAAAATATAAGTGAATTTGCTTCACCTAAAATGAAAGAAAGAATTGAACAATTATTAAGCGATATTGATGAAGATAAAACAGTTCAACCATTTATTACATTTGCTAGATTATTTAAAAATAAAGTAATAGAAGAAGTAATGATTGCTTTGTATGAAATGGTAAATAGTGGAAATAAAGATATTTACTTGAATCAATTTATTAAAGTTTTCGAAGATTTTAAAACTCGAAACGAAAATGAAAATGAAGAAAAAAGATATCGAAAATTCGATACATTAAATATGTTATCTATTATAGGAAGTGGTTATATAATGATCATTTTAGCATTATGTATTGTAAAACTACTTGGGGAGGCTACAAATGGGTTCTAAATTAGGTTTAATTTTATCGATTTCAATTATCTTTTTCGCATTTCTTTTTGGAGCAGATTTGATAATGATTCAACTTCAATATACGGAGTTAGATTCCTTGTCAGCTACTATTTCTTATAAGATTTCTAAAGAAGCTGAAATAAGTGAATCATTATTAATGATGTGTGAAGAAAGAAATATAAATATTGTTGCTTTAAATCCAGAAGTAAGTGGATATCAAAAAGGAGATGTTTTTTCTTATATTTTATCAAGAGAATACACGCCATTAGTATTAGGAAATCAACCTTTTGATATCACAATTACAAGACATGCAGTTATTAGTATTTTAAATTAAGGAGGTTAACAAAATGTCAGAAATTAAAGGTCAAATCTTAGGAGTTATTTTAGTATTAGCAGTATTTGGAGTAGTTGGGACAACGCTTTATACAGCATTTAAAACAGCAAGTAATGATGTTGCTAATAAAATTACTGGTTCAGTAAATGAAGATAATATTAAAAATAATACAAATTCATTAAATATTATTGATAATTCAAATATTGATTTAGAAAGACTTTTAACTTATTAAAATAAAAAACTTGGAGAAATTCCAAGTTTTTTTTAAATTAAATAATAATTAATATGTAGATTTATTAGTGATTAAATATATAAAAAAGTAATTATTTACAATTTTTTAAGATAAAGATAATTGCTATATTCAAAAAGATATTTTTCTTGTTTAAATTAAAAGATAAAATAGGTAAAAATAAAAGCCCTTGAATTGGTCTCGTATTCAAAGATACAAACTACTAAAGTGATAGGACTAAATAGGTTTTGTAAATCTTATATTAAAAAATCTAAGAAAATAATGAAAATATTTATAGTAAATTAAATGTTTTTCGATATTAGATAAAAGAACGTTTTAAAATAGTGATTGTGATAAATAAGAATCTATTTTTATAGAAGAAGTTGATGAATTATTTATTAAACTTAATTTAAAGATGTTTTAATTGATAAACCTTGCATCTATAAAAAATATAAAAAAATATTTTGATAAATTCGATATGTTTTGTAGAAGAAAAAATACAAAAAAACGCGATATTTATCGCGTTTTACAATTCTAACTGGTGACCTATACGGGATTTAATTTCATTAATTTTATAAATAAAATTAATATTTTATTTATGTTTAATCGAATTTTATTAATATTATTTATATAAAAATTTATAATTTTTAAAAATTGTATCAAAATTGTATCAAATAATTTTAATTATAAAATAATAATTCTAGGGGTAATGGATAGAGGAGAGGTGTTGAGGAAAGAAAAAGAATGTGGTATTATAAATATGCTTTTAAGAGTTATTTAAAAAAATAAGTCCAAAAAGCTTTTTATGATTTTGAGTATTAGAAGTGTGGCTTCTAATACTTTTTTTATGTTAAAAATCTTTTTCTTTTTCACTTTTTTAATCTCCTTTCGATGAAAATATATCCATAACTTGTTTATGGTAAAATCGAAAGAAGAAGAGATTAGAAAAGTGAGGGAATTATTATTTAATTCTATTTTCTATATCGGATATAACTTTTTTAGCTTTTACTAAAATTTTAAAATCTTCATCTGATATATAGATTGCATTTTTATCATCAATTAATTCTGATACAGGTATTTTATATAATGTTGCTAAAAGATTAGCATAATCAAAATTTAATCTAATCTTACCAGTTTCGATGTTGGAATAACTAGGTTGGGTTATTAATAAATATTTAGCTATTTCCTTTTGGGAATAATTATTTTTTTGTCTGTAATATTTTAGTCTATTCATTTATTAACTTTAAGATTTCTTCTCCATATTTTTCAATTTTCTTTTCACCTATACCAGAAATTGCTTTTAAGTCATTTATGTTTTTTGGTTTTATTGTTGCAATTTCTTTTGCAGTATCATTTGAAAAAATCATATATGTTGGAATTTTTTCTTCTTTAGATTTTTGTTTTCTAAAGAAAATTAACTTTTCTAATATATTTATATCAGGATCATATGTTTTAAATTTTTGGTTTAATTTTCTAAATTTAATATTATTAATTTTTTTTAGTTCATCTAACATTTGATAGATAAATTCTCTACCTTTTATTAAAATTTCATGATTTTTTGCAAAATGATTTGCTTCTGATGTAGGTCTTGATGTTGTAATTAGAAATTGATGGTCTAATTTATAATAATCTTTTGCTTCAAGCATTTTTGTAAGTTCACTTTTAGGAATTGGGGTAGACCATCTTTTAGCTTGAATACCAAT
>CASEKC010000012.1 GCA_949288485.1 uncultured bacterium
GCAATAAAGAAATTTATTTTTTTGCGATGAATAGGCCATATTTTTAAATTATATTATTTTATTTTAAAATCTTTTGCATTGAGTTTGATATTTAACGATATAATATTAAATATATATTTAATATTAAAAATATGATATATTTTTATCTTGTTGAAGGAAAGTATTTTATGAGTGAAATTTCTAATAAGTTAATTGATATTATAAAAAAAGTTTTAAAAGAAAAACTAAATTATGAAGATAAAGATAATTTGGTAATGATTGAAATCCCAAAAGAAAAAATTCATGGCGATTATTCAACAAATATTGCTATGAGACTTGCAAAAGTATTACATAATTCACCAGTCAATATTGCAAATTCTATAAAAGATGGTTTTTTAGAATATTCTTTAATTAAAGAAGTTGAGGTTGTAAATCCTGGATTTATAAATTTTTTCTTAAATCAAGGTAGTATAACTAGTGTAATTAAAAAAGTTTTAGAAGAAAACAAAAATTATGGCCGTGGAAATAAAAAGCAAGGAAAAATAATGGTTGAATATGTTAGCGCAAATCCAACTGGTGATTTACACTTAGGGCACGCAAGAGGCGCTGCTTATGGTGATGCATTAACAAGAATTATGAAATTTGCTAACTATGACGTTTTAAGAGAATATTATGTTAATGATGCCGGTAATCAAATTAATGTTTTAGCTAATTCTCTTTTTGAAAGATATAAAGAAGCTTTATCTTTAAAAATAGATATTGATAAAATCGGTTATCAAGGCCAAGATGTTAAAATTCTTGCTTCAAAAATTAAAGAAGAAGATGGAGATAGACGGTTACAAGTAGATGAAAGTGAAGCTTTAGAGCATTTTAAAAATATTGGTATTGAACTTGAATTAAATAAAATTAAAAAAGATTTAGATTTATATAGAGTAAGCTTTGACCACTACCAAAGTGAAAGAGAACTTTATTCCTCTTTAAAGGTTGAAAAAGCTTTAGAATTTTTGAAAAAATCCCCATATTGTTATGAATCTGAAGGTGCTTTATGGTTAAAAACTACTGAATTTGGCGATGATAAAGACCGTGTTTTAATTAAAAGTGATGGTTCTTTAACTTATTTAACCCCTGATATTGCATACCATAAAGATAAATTCGATCGTGGTTATGATGAATTAATCGATATTTTAGGCGCAGATCATCACGGATATATAGCTCGATTAAAGTCAGGTATTAAAATAATGGGTTATAATCCTGATGCTTTAAAAGTATTAATTGTTCAAATCGTAAGACTTATGGAAAATGGCGAAGAAGTTAAAATGTCTAAAAGAACTGGCAACGCCATCACTATTAGAGAACTTTGTGAAGATGTTGGTGTCGATGTTGCTCGTTATTTTTTCATCTCAAAACCAATTGATTCTCATTTAGATTTCGATCTTTCTTTAGCAAGAAAACAATCTGCTGATAATCCTGTTTATTATATTCAATATGCATATGCAAGAATTTCTTCAATTTTGTCAAAGGATTCTTCCTTTGCTATAAAAGATGAATACCCACTTTTGACAAATGATAAAGAAATTGAATTAATTAAATTAATCGATAGTTTCCCTAAAGAAGTCGAAGATATTGCTTTAAGCAAGGAAGTCAATAAACTTTGTAATTACATTTATAAATTAGCTCAAACATTCCACTCCTATTATAATGAGAATCGTGTTATTGATGATAACAATAAGGAATTAACGAGTGAAAGACTTTCTTTATTAAAGGCTCTAAGCATCGTTTTAAAAACTTCTTTAAATCTATTAGGTGTTGAAGTAAAGGAAAAAATGTAAGGTTATGATTGAAAGATATCGCATTAATGAAATAGAAAATATTTTTTCTTTAGAAAGTAGATATAACTATTTTTTGAAAGTTGAATTAGCTGTCATCAAAGGCTATGTTGAACTCGGAATTATTCCAAATGAAGATTATTTAAAAATTAAAGAAAAATCTAAAGTTGATGTTAATTTAATTAATAAAATAGAGCAAGAAACTAAGCATGATGTAATAGCTTTTACTAGATCTTTATCTACTTTTCTAGGAGAAGAAAAAAGATGGGTTCACTATAATTTAACTTCAACAGATGTAGTTGACACTGCGCTATCTTTGCAAATTAAGGATGCTTCAAGTTTTGTTTTAATTGAAATCGATAAATTTTTAACTACTTTAAAGAATCTAGCTCTAAAGTATGAATTTACTCCAATCATTGGAAGAAGTCATGGAATGCATGCAGAAATTACATCTTTTGGACTAAAATTTGCCACATATTATGATGAATTAATTAGATGTAAAAAAAGATTTATAGACGAACTTAATAATGCTTGTTGTGCAAAAATCAGCGGAACCGTTGGAAATTTTGCTAATTTACCATATGAATTAGAAGAACTTGTTGCAAATGAATTAAAATTAAATAGGCCAAATAGTTCTACACAAGTTTTATCTAGAGATCGTTTAATGGGTTTTACTTTCTCAATAGTTGCTATTGCTTCATTAATTACAAAAATTTCAACTGAAATACGACATCTTTCAAGAAGTGAAGTTAGAGAGGTTGGCGAACATTTTTATCAAAACCAAAAAGGAAGTAGTGCAATGCCACATAAAAAGAACCCTATAAGCAGTGAAAATGTTGCTGGTTTAGCTAGATATATTATTTCTTCTTTATATATGGCTATTGAAAACAATGACTTATGGCACGAAAGAGATATTTCTCATTCTTCTAATGAAAGAATATATATTAATGACGATATCTCATTATTAGTTTATATTTTAAGAAGAATGGATAAAGTATTAACTGATTTAGATGTTGATAAAGAAAAAATGATTAAAGATATCGAATCTGATAATGGAGTTATTTTTTCTGGTAGAGTTTTGAATTATGTTTTAGATAAATATTCTACACACTCTAGAGAAGAAGTTTACGATAATATTCAAAAATTAGCTTTTAAAGCAATTAATGAAAATGTCGGTTTAAAAGATTTATTATTGCAAGATTCTTATTTTAATAAACTTTTATCAGATTCAGAATTAAATGAATTATTCTCTTATAGTTATTATTTCAAAAACATAGAGAATATTTATAAAACTATTGGCATTAAATAGGTTGTTTTCAACCTATTTTTATATTTTTAAGGAGAAATTATGGAAAATTCAATTAAAGGATTGGTTGTTGTCGGATCTCAATGGGGAGATGAAGGAAAAGGTAAAATAGCAAATTATCTTGCTTCAAAAGCAGATGTCATAGTTCGTTATCAAGGTGGTGACAATGCTGGTCATACAGTTAAATTTAATAATAAAGAATTTCATTTAAGATCGATACCAAGCGGAATATTTTATGAAGATAAAATAAATATTATGGGTAATGGTATGGTTATCAATCCATTATCTTTACTTAAAGAAATGAATGAATTGCTTTCAGCAGGTTATACTTTAAATAATTTAGTTATTTCTTCAAGAGCAACGCTTGATATGAGTTATGATTTAGAACTTGATGGATTAAAAGAAGCAAAATTAAAAGATAAATTTATTGGCACAACAAAAAAAGGAATTGGACCATCGTATACCGATAAAGCTGAAAGATCATCTTTACGTATGTGCGATTTTTTAGATGATGATTTTGCTAGTATTTATAAAAATAAACTCGAAGAGAAAAATCAACTAATTGAATTTTATGGTGGTAATAAAATATCTTATGATGAAACTATCGAAGAATATTTAAAGGCTAAGGAATTGATTGCTCCACATGTCAAAGAAACTGTTTCTTATATTCATAAATTAAGAGATGAAAATAAAAAAATTCTTTTTGAAGGAGCTCAAGGAACAATGCTTGACATTGATTTTGGAACTTTTCCATATGTAACATCTTCATCAGTTAATGCAGGGGGAGCAATTAGCGGATCTGGTATTGGACTTGGATATGTAAATGATTGTATTGGAATAATTAAATCATATACAACAAGGGTAGGTGAAGGACCTTTCGTTACAGAATTTTTCGATGATAAAGCTAATTTAATTCGAGAAATAGCACATGAATATGGTGTTAACACTCATCGTCCAAGAAGAATTGGATGGCTTGACTTAGTTCAATTAAAGTATTCACAATCTGTTAATGGATTTAAATATGGCGCTTTAATGCTTTTAGATGTTTTTTCTTATTTAGATGAAATAAAAGTTTGTGTTGCGTATGAACTTGATGGAAAAGAAATCGATTACTTACCAACTTCTTTAAAAGAGCAATATCGTGCTAAACCAATTTATAAGACTTTTAAATCTTTTAAAGGCATAGATATTTCTAAATTAAAAAACTATGACGAACTTCCAAACGAGGCAAAAGATTATATTAAATTTATTGAAAATTATTTAAATATAAAAATTGTTATAGTCTCTGTTGGACCAGCTAAAGAAGAGACAATAATTCGTGAAGAAATTTTTTAATAAAAAACAATACCAAAATATCAAAAAAATTTCATTAATTTTTTAATAAAAAAATACTTACAAAAAATATGAAAAAATGCGATAACTACCAATTTTATCGCATTTTTATTTTTGTTAAAAAACTGCTAAAAAAATTATTCAAAAATTTAATAAAAAAATTTATTGATTTTTGGATTTAAAACACTTATATTTTTATTCAATGTTTTAAAATTTTTAGGGCAGGTAATAGGGGGCTTAAATTTTATGGATAATAAGAACTATATTATTGAACTTAAAAACGTATCTAAAATTTACGAAGATGGAACAATAGCAGTTGATAATTTTAACTTCTATGTGAGAAAGGGAGAATTTGTTACTTTTTTAGGTCCATCTGGTTGTGGAAAATCAACAACCTTAAGAATGATTGCTGGATTTGAATTTCCTTCAAAAGGTGAAATTTTATTAAATGGAAAAGACATTTCAAATCTTCCACCTAATAAAAGACCAATTAACATGGTTTTCCAACGTTATGCACTTTTTCCACATTTAGATGTTTATGATAACATCGCTTTTGGTTTAAAACTTAAAAAAATTGCTATACCTTTAAAAGATAAAGAAGGTAATCCTGTTTTAAAAATTAATAAAAATAAAGTTAAAAATTTAAAAAGAGAAATAAATTTAACTAAAAAGAACAAGCATTTAAGTGAAGAAGAAAAAGAAAGTAAACTTAATGAATACAATCGCGCTTTAGAGAAAGCAAAAAATACTCCAGAACAAGCTTATAAATATAAAAAATTAAGCGAACGAGAAATTGATGAAAAAGTAGCAAGAGCTTTAAAGATAGTTGATCTTGAAGCATTAGAAGATCGTGATATTTCAACTCTTTCAGGTGGTCAACAACAAAGAGTTGCAATTGCAAGAGCTATTGTTAATGAACCAGAAATATTACTTTTAGATGAACCATTAGGTGCATTAGATTTAAAAATGAGAAAAGATATGCAAATCGAATTGAAAGAAATGCATACAAAACTTGGAATCACATTTATTTATGTCACACATGACCAAGAAGAAGCTTTAACTATGTCAGATACAATCGTTGTTATGAAAGATGGACTCATTCAACAAATTGGTAAGCCAAAAGAAATTTATGATGAGCCTAAAAATGCTTTTGTTGCCGACTTCATTGGTGAATCAAATATTTATAATGCAACAATGATTAAAAAAATGAGTGTTAGATTTTTAGATCATAACTTTGATTGTTTAGATGATTTCCCAATTAATGAAAAGGTTGATGTTGTCGTTCGTCCAGAAGATATCATCATTAAAAATGAAAATGATGGAATGATTAATGGGAAAATTATTAATAAGATATTTAAAGGTGTTAATTATCAATACATTGCTTTAATTGGTAAAAATGAAGTTATGATTAAATCTACTAAAGATTATGGGGTCGGAGAAATTGTTGGTTTAGATATTTATCCTGATTCTATTCAAATTATGAAAAAAGATTTTACAACTAATATTTATACCGATGCCTGGATAAACAAAAATAATCAAGTTTGTATCGATGACGTGCCTTTTGATTGTAATATTCTTCAACTTGTTGAAGGTGGGAAAGAAGAAGAGGGCTATATCGTCGATAAAAAAGGCAAAAAATATGATTTTAATGATGCTGATGTAGTTGCAGAAGTTGGATTAGATAAAATTGAGATTATAGATGATATTGAAAGTGAAGAATCCCAAATCGTCGGAGAAATTGTAGATAGCGTTTATAAAGGCGATCACTACCAATATATTGTTAGAACTGAAAATGAAGAAGACTTCGTATGTTTATCTTCATATACTTACAATCTTTATGATAAAGTCGGAATTCATATTAATAAAAATGATATTAAGTTAAGACTTAAAAAAGAGGTAAGCAATTATGAGATTTAGTTTACAAAGAAAGCAACTTTGCATTCCTTACTTTATATTTTTAATTCTTTTTGTTGTTATTCCGATTTTATTTATAGTTTTTTATGCATTTACCGACTCAAATGGAAATTTTTCATTTGATGCTTTAGTTGGATTTTTTACATCTACAAATAAAGTTAATGTTTTAATTCAATCTTTATTATTTAGTGTTATTAATACAGTTATATGTTTAGTAGTTGGCTATCCAATCGCCTATATTTTGGCTTCTTCAAAAGCAAAATTTAATTATGTTGTTGTCATGCTTTTCGTAATGCCAATGTGGATTAACTTTGTTTTAAGAACTGGTGCAACAAGAGATGTTTTAACTTGGATAGGTTTAAATGGTGGTCAACATCCTTATATTGCCACTTTTATTGGATTATTTTATAACTATCTTCCATTTGTAATTTTACCTTTATATTCAACTATGCTTAAACTTGATAAAGCTCAAATCGAAGCTGCTTCAGATTTAGGCTGTAATAGAGTTCAAGTTTTCACTAAATCAATATTTCCACAAACTATACCTGGAGTTGTAAGTGCTGCCCAAATGGTTTTTATGCCAACGATGTCTTCTTATGTTATTCCAGAAACATTGAGTGAAGGAAAAATTATTCTTTTTGGTAACTCAATCTATTTAGGGTTTTCTAATAATCAATGGAATAGCGCTTCCTTTATGGCTATTGTCATGCTCGCTATTGTCTGCCTTTCTATGTTGGTTACTAGAAATTATACTGAAAAAGACCAAGAAGGAGGTAGTTCAAGATGGTAAAAAAAGCTTTGAAATATACTTTTGTTTATTTAGTTTTGTTAATTACTTATATTCCTATTTTTGTTCTTATTGCATTTTCTTTTACCAATACTACATATATTGGCGATTGGAATGGATTTTCATTAGATTTATTTGTAGATCTTTTTAATTCAAAAGAAACAATGGTTGCTCTTGGAAATACATTAATAATTGCTTTTATAAGTGCAATTGTTTCTACTTTTTTAGGAGTTACTGGCGCAATTGGTGCTTTTTATTCAAAGAAAAGAACTAGAGCATTATATGAAAATTTAAATCAACTACCTGTCGTAAACCCTGAAATAGTAATTGCTTTAAGTTTGGTAGTTATGTTTGTATTTTTAGGAAATACAATTTTTAAAGAAAATCTATTTTCGTTTTGGACATTATTAGCAGGTCATGTCATTTTAAGTGCTCCTTTTGTTTATTTAAACGTTAAACCTAAACTTCAACAAATGGATCCTTCTTTATATGAAGCAGCACTTGATTTAGGTTGTTCTCCTAAAAAAGCTTTATCTAAAGTCATGATTCCTCAACTTTTACCTGGTATATTATCCGGTTTTATATTGGCGATTACATTATCTTTAGATGATTTTATAGTTACTGCATTTACACGTGGTCCTGGGTTACTCAGCGGAGAAAATGCAATAGAAACATTGTCTACTTTAGTTCAAGCAAAAATTAAAAAAGGCCCTATTCCACCTGAATTGCGTGCTTTAACTACAATTATTTTCTTTATTGTTTTAATTGTTGTTATAGGTATAACAATATATCAAAATAAAACAAAAAATAGAGTTAAAAGAAGGAGGAATTTTTAAATATGAAAAAAATTTATAAAACATTCTTTTTTATTCCTTTTTTACTCACTAGTTTAGCTTCATGTTCAAATAATCAAGTAGAAAATAATGGCGAAACAATTTTTGTTCACGTTTTAAATGCAGAAGATTATATTGACATGACTTTATTAGATTCTTTTTCGCAGATGATTTATGAAAGAGATGGAAAAAATGTAAGTATTATTTATGATACTTATGACACTAACGAAACCATGTATAACTCTTTAAAAACTGGTAAAACAACTTATGATCTTATTTGTTGTAGTGAATATATGGTTCAAAGATTAGCTAATGAAGGTTTTTTACATACTTTAGATTTTTCTAAATTACCTAATTACACCAATTACACGACTGAATATTTACATAGTTTTGATGATGAAAATGGCAAACTCAATCTTTTACCAGTAGTAAATGAATATGGAACATATACTTTAGCAGACTATGCTGCGGGTTATATGCGGGGAACTTTAGGCATTTTATTTAATCCTGATTATGTCTTAACTAACAATCAAGATAAGTTTGATAATAATCCTGAATGGAAAAATCTTTCTTATGAAGAAAGAAAAGAAAAGTTAATTGAGACTTTTTCGAGCGAAGATGGATATTCCTTTCTTTGGAATGATTTAATTACTAGAACTCAATCAATCAAAGATTCGATGAGAGATACATATGCAATAGGTAATTTCGAAGTTTTTAAAGATTATTATTTAAATACCTCTGACTCTTATAACGAAAGAAATACTAAATTCAATGACTCAAGTGATGAAACTATTGAATTAATTAAAAATAAATTAATCGAATTAAAAACAAATATTTTCGGTTTTGAGGTTGATAGTGGAAAAAATGATATTGTAACTCAAAAAATTGGTGTAAACGTTGCTTGGAGTGGGGATGCAGTAAATTCTATTAATAGAGGTTATTATGCAGACGATGAATGGACAAAACCAAGAGAAGATGAAGTTGAATTACATTATGCTATTCCTGAAATTGGAGCAAATGTTTGGATGGATTGCTTTGCAACTCCTTTACAAGAAGACGAAAATTACTATTCAAGTGATGAATATAAATATACTTTAGAATTTTTAGATTTTTTATCTTCTCCTGAGAATGCAATTGCAAATGTATATTATAACGGTTATACATCTTTTATAACTTCTGATTCATCGTCAGATGAAATTGACAATGCTATGCTTGCTTATATGCTTTATAGTTATGATATTAGTGATGGAGACGATGATGAAGATTTAAGTTCTTATGAAACATATGATATTACTCCATTTTTCAATATTGAGGAAAATGTTGAATCATTTACTGTTGATCTTTCTTATGTAAGCGAAACTTTATTAGGAGAGGAAGTTGATGATCGAGTTTTTACTTTTTCGAAAAATGAAGATGGAGAAATAAAAATATTAATTCATTATGATCCGGATTCTTTTGAAGGAAGATTACTCTCAGCTCAATATCCAGAAGCTAGTGTGACAAATACTTTATATGTGATGAATGATTATGGACCACAAAATGATAAAATTGTTTCAATGTGGGAAGATGTAAAAGTTAATCCTCTCCCTTTATGGATAGTAATTTCTTTATTAACTTTTGTCGCATTAGTTTTAGGTTATTTAGGTTCCTATAAATTAATTAGAATTTATAAACTTAAAAGAAGAAAGAAATTAAGAGAACTCAATAAATAATATTTAGAGCTATTGGTTTTATGCTAATAGCTCTTTTTATTCTGGATTTTGTCACTATTAAATTTATTTAAAACTGCTAAACATTTTTAAATACCATATAATATATATCGGAAAAAGAATAAAAAGAGGAGGATATGGATAATGAGTGAAATAAATGTAAGTATAATCGATCAAAAAACTTTACGATTAGAAGAAGATGCTAACAAAGGTGATGTTATAAATTTAGATAAAATAACATCAATTGATAATTCTTATCTTTTATCATTAATAGAAAAAGAAAAAAATACTCATATAAATAAACTTATCCAAGATGCGATTAAAAATAAAGAAAATGAACTAAAAGCTTTATATAATGAAGAATTAAATAATAAAGAAATTCATATACAATCTTTAAAAAAAGACATTGAATCTATAAACTCGACTTTTGAAAGTAATATTAAAATTAAAGAAAATGAAATTAAAAGCAGTTTAAAAGACGAATATGATGAATTATTAAGAAATAAAGAAGAAGAAAATATAAAAATCAAGGAAGAACTTAATTTAATAAAAAACAGTGAATCTCAAAAAATAGAAAATGCAAAGCTCGCTCTCCGTTTAGATATAGAAAAAGAAATCAATTTATTAAAAAATGAAAACGAAAATTTAAAAAAAGAAAAAGAAAATAGTCTTTCGGTTTTGAAATATCAATTAGAGAATGAATATATTAAAAAAATAAATGAAAAAGAAGAACTTATAAAAATTCAAAAAAATGAGATTGATCGTTTAAATTTAAATAAAAGTACTCAAAATAGTAAAATTTTAGGTGAAAAATTAGAAAGATGGGCCAATGAAGAATATCAAAATTATTCCTTAAGTGGATTTAATAACTGTAAATTTTACAAAGATAATGTTGCAATAAAAGAAGAAGATGAAACAAATGGAACAAAAGCTGACTTTATCTTTGAAAGCTATGTGGATGATACATTTAAAAAAGAAGAATTATTAACCTCCGTTTGTTTAGAAATGAAAAATGAAAGCAATGTAAGTGTTAATAAAAAGAAAAATAGTGATCATTATGCAAAACTTGATAAAGATAGAATTAAGAAAAAATGCGAATACGCTTTACTCGTTAGTGAGCTTGAGTGGAATGATGATAATGATGCACCTATTAAAAAGGTTAATGATTATGAAAATATGTATGTTGTTAGACCGCCATACTTTATTACATTTTTATCATTAGTTAATGTTTTAGCTATCAAATACCGCGAAATATTATTAAAAGCTAATAAAGAAAATATTGAATTTGAAGAAAAACAAAACATCATCGACGAATTTAATAAACTTAAAACCACATATTTAGAAGCATATAGTGATAAAATAAATAAAAAAGTAATAGCCATAAGAGACAATGCTTCAAAAATTATTACCACAGCTAACTCAATAATTGAAGATGCTAATAAGGTTATTAATGATTATATTAATGAAATAAAAAATAAAGTAGATCGTTTTGATATTATTAAAATTACTAAAAAAATAGATAAAATAGACAATTAATAAAAAACGCGATAGCAGAGAAGTTATCGCGTTTATTTTTTAAATTGGAGCTTCCTAGCGGATTTATTTTCATAAAAATTATAAATAAAATAAATATTTTATTTATTTAAATGATTGTTTTATAAAGTTTATTTATATAAAAATTTTTAATTTTTATTATTTGTATCAAAATTGTATCAAGAACTTTTTAAGTTAATTAAATAATTATTGGGTGTGGTGAGAAGGTAGGGTGTTGAGTAGAAAAAAGATTAGGTCTTGAACTTCTATGTTTATTTGTTTTAAAATAAACTATCCAATCAAGGAAATGATTATTTCTAGTATTACTAAAATAATCTTGAGGATTAGAAGTGCTAGTTCTAATCCTTTTTTCTTGTTTTCATTCATTTTTTTATTTATCCTTTCAAGAAAATATTTTAAAAAATATTCCTATTTATTGGTAAATAAAAATATTAATGAAAACACCGAGGATTAATTATTTAATTTTATTTTCGATATCAGAAATAACTTTTTTAGCTTTAATTAAAATTTTAAATTCATCTTTAGTTATGAAGATTCCATTTTTATCATCAATTAAATCTGATACAGGAATTTTATATAAAGAAGCTAATAAATTAGCATAATTAAAATTTAACTTAACTTTTCCAGTTTCTATGTTGGAATAGTTAGGCTGTGTTATCAGTAAATAATTAGCTATTTCTTTTTGGGAATAGTTATTTTTTTGTCTGTAATATTTTAGTTTATTCATTAATTAGTTTTAAAATTTCTTGTCCATATTTTTCAATTTTCTTTTCGCCTATGCCAGAAATTGCTTTTAAATCGTTTATGTTTTTCGGCTTAATAGTTGCAATTTCTTTTGCAGTATCATTTGAAAAAATCATATATGTAGGAATTTTTTCTTCTTTAGATTTTTGATTCCTAAAGAAAATTAGTTTTTCTAATATGTTTATATCTGGATCATATGTTTTAAATTTTTGATTTAATTTTCTAAATTTAATATTATTCATTTTTTTAAGTTCATCTAACATTTGATAGATAAATTCTCTACCCTTTATTAAAATTTCGTGATTTTTTGCAAAATGGTTAGCTTCTGAAGTAGGTCTTGAAGTTGTGATTAAAAATTGATGGTCTAATTTATAATAATCTTTTGCTTCAAGCATTTTTGTAAGTTCACTTTTAGGAATTGGGGTAGACCATCTTTTAGCTTGAATACCAAT
>CASEKC010000013.1 GCA_949288485.1 uncultured bacterium
TCTGATCTCATTTAAATCTAATTTATGAGAATAAGATTTAAAGTGATCATAATCTTTTTCATTAACGAAAAAATATTGAGAAATATATTTAGGAAAATAACCATCCTTAATTACTTCTTCAACAATATGAATTGCATAATTTGAATAGATAAAAGATTTTTGACAAGCAAAATAAAAATAATTTTTAGCGTATTCAATTAAAATTTGTTTAACAAAAATCTTATAAACTCCATTCCAATAATAATCCTTATAAATTTTAAAATTATATCCAAAATAATAATCATTTCTTCTATTAGTTAAAGAATTATCTGCAACATTAAATCTTTTTTCTAACAATTCTTCTATTTGAGCATGATTATAAATTAATCCCTTAAAAGATAAATAATCGATATATTTTTCTAAATAAACAAAATTAAAATAAGGTAAATAAGATCTATATAAATAAAGATTATCTTCTAAATCATAACGATAGATTTTGCTTTGTGTTAAAGCAAAATCTGTAATCATTGATGTTTTATACCCTCCCATTAAACCATCAACTAAATTAACCATTCCTAAATGATTTTTACAAAAATCCATATTATTAGATTCAAGTCTTAATAATCTAACTAAAGCTCTAGCTTTTCTTCTTCTATCAATAAATAAATAAATTAAGATGATCCAAATAAATAAAGGAACATTAACTAAAATTGGAAAAGCTAAATAAATAGAAGAAAATATAAATTTAAGAATAATAAATAACTCAAATGAAGATGAAAAAAGAAAAAAGTAAGAGAAAAAATCAATAATTATCGAAATAACATTAATATATAAAAGAATTAAAAATATATAAAGATTTAAAAATTTATGTATCTTTATATATTCATAAAACTCACTAATAAATTTATAAATTGGATAAAAGACTAAATTATTAAATCTTTCTAATTTTAAATATTTAGAGGTATAACCAATTTTACTTATATCTAAAGGATTAAAAAATAAAGAAGAAAAAACCATTTTTAATGAAAAAATTAAAATAACTAATAAAACTAAAATATTTGAATAAGAAAGAATATTTAAGATAACTCCAAAATAATTTATAAAACTATCTTTATTAAAAATAATAAAAAACCATTCTTTTAAATATTCACCAATTAATTCTAAATTAAAAGGCAATATAAATTTAGGAATGGTATCTAGCACTGGTGAACTAGATACCACTCCTAAATTTACATCCTTAATTAAATCAAAAGTTGTATAAACTTCATTATTTTCCATTTTAAAAATTGATAAAAAATAAGAAACTAATGAATCAAAGAAAAACTTAAAAGAAAAACCAATACGATAATAACTACCAAAAGAAAAAATGGATCCTAAGACTAATATTAAAAGAAGGATAAATAAAGCTAATAATAAATATTTTTTATTTTTAATAAAATTAACGATTGACTTCATAAAAATAACAATTTCCTTCTATAAACCATAATTTAGAACTATCTAAAACAAAAAAATTAAATTCTTCAGAACTAATTTTTCCTTCACTATAAGTGAAATAAAAAGTAGATGAATCTTCTTTACTATAAAAAGAAGCAACATCTTTATCGAAGATGAAAACCATTGTTTCATCGCTATTCATAAAATATTTATTAGATATTTCATCTAGAGGAATATGTATTCCAGAGAAAATATCTACTAGTGGCTTAATAAAATAAAAACCAATTACAAAAACTACAATTATAGTTAAAATAATAAGTAAAAATTTGTATTTATCTTTCATTAAGCCACCAGTCCTTTTTAATAAATTTTGTTAATATTAATTTTATTTTTGATAAAATATAAATAAGTTAGGTAGCCATTGAGCGTAATGTTAAGCTGAAATGCTTTTCACGTGTCGAAAGGCACTCCCTAACTTTTTTTATTTAAACGAATACTTGTTTTTATTTTTCCTTTATCTTTATCTGAAATTTTAAATTTTATATATTTCTTTCCTTTATTATTAGAATGATCGTAATAAAGTTTTGAAAAAACATAAGCTTTTCTCTTATCTTCTTTATTTGGATTACTTTCTAACTCAACCAAGTAGGGACTATTTTTAAATTTATGTGTTAATCCAATATTTATCCACTTATTATGTTTTTCTCTAATAGTAATACCTGGATGTTTTCTTTTTTTATTATAGAAAACATCCCATTTTTTTGTTTTCTTATTACCCATAAGTTATTTCTTTTTTTTCTTTTTAGATTTATTAATCTTTTCATTAATAGCTTTAAAAGGTTTAACAAAAAGAAAATTAATTATATCTTTAAAAGAAATACCTAATAAATTAAAAACAAAATATAATCCAACAATTAAAAGAATAACAATAGCTATTCCCATAATAATTTTTAATAAAGAACCTAAAGATTCAAAAATATTACTAGTATCAGGAGGTATAATTCCAGCTATTACATCTATTGGATTTGATATTGCAGGAATAATTGTATTCATTCCATTTCTTTCAAATGTTAAAGAAATAATATCAAAATCTAAATAGATTGTTTCACTTGCTAAATACCCATCAACTCCTTCAAATAAAATATCACTATATTTCTTATCATAAATTTCTTGAGAATAATAATTTGATGAAGAAAACCTAAACAAATAAGTTGTTTCATCTAAATTTCTAGCATTATTTACATAATCCTTAAAATCATCAACATCATCTTCATTTATATATAAATCATCAACTGAATTAACATTCTCGATTTTTTCTATCAAAGGCAATTCAATTTCAACATTATTAAACCAAGAAGTAAAAAATCTTTCCCACGCATTTCCTGAATATAGAAGCAAATTTTCATTATCTTCTGAAGAAATATTTACAAGATTATATCCTCTTTTATGATTTTCATCTACAGTCCCATTTATAAGATCATTAGATAAGCCTTTATAATTGGAACCTTCAAAATAAGATTTATCATAACTATATAAATAATCTTTAATTTCATCTCCACTTATTTCATTTTTTCCATCATTACCACCTTTGAAAAGCCACGTAATATGAGGACTATAATAAAACGGATAATTACCTTTAACATTATTTAAAACTTGATTTCTTTCATAATATGTATAATAAGCAAGTTGACCTGTTGTATTTGGAGAATAATAACAAATCGCATATCCAGGATTAGTAATATCATCAATATCAATACCAATATAATTTTTAAAAGTTTCGTAAACATCATCTCTCAAAACTAATATTGGACTTGTACGATATTCATAATATTCAGCTTGAATATTGCTTACTTCTCCATATTTTTCTAAATAATAATTCGGAATAGAAAAATAAACAGAATCAATTTGTGTCTTTTCATTATATCCATATAAAGGAGCGTCTATAGACGTATTAAAACGATAATAAGTTTGATTAACATCTAGATCTAAAGTTTCAATTTCAACGTATTCTCTTTTTAAAGTAGAAACATCATTATCATTAATTCCTTTTGCGTATCCAGAATAAATAAAATTTCCACCAATTTTATACTCGGTAGGATTACTTTCTCCACTCCCTAAAAGTTCAAAACCACTAACTTTATATTCTCTTTTATCTTTTAAAGATAAAATATATTCAATATGATCTTTATCTTCTTTTGTTAAGTTAACTTTAAATTTAAAGATATTATCATAATTTGAACAAACCTCTAAATTATATTTTTTATAATCTTCATCATTAATGGATAAACTAATCTTATTTAATTCTGAATAATAATTAAAATAAAAATCATTTGGTAAAGCTAAGTAAAGATAAAAACTAAAATCATTATCTCCATAACAATATTCATAAAAATCAATAAATGTAACTTCTCTTACATTTTTATATTGATCTACATCAACATTAGAAGAAAAATCCTCTATTATTGATGTATTATCAAAATAATTCGATATTTGAATATTATTAGCTAATGGTGGTATAAAACTTCCAACCAGTGATATTACTCCAATTAATGAATAAATATTCATAATATCACCTATTCTTGAATAGTTGTATAAGTGAAGCTACCAATTTTAGCACCACTTGATAAATAAATATAAATGGTTCCACCATTAACATTTAATGCTCCTCCAGCAAAACCACTACTTCCAGCCATTCCACTTTGGAAAGATTCATTAATATTCTTAACAACATTAGAATTAACACTTAATGTTGAGCAATTTGAAGAATCAAAAGTTGATTGAGTTGATAAATAAATTGTTCCTGCAAATCCATTAACTATTACTTTACCTTTAAAAGTGCCACCAACATAAGATGTTCCTGTATGGAAAGTAGCTTCACCACTTCCACTACAAGTTACAGCATTCATCGTATAGGAAATAGAACCAATTTTTTCTCCACCAATATAAACATATAATTCTCCACCATTAGTATTAAAATTACCTCCAGCAAAACCACTACTTCCAGCCATTCCTGTAGTTGCATTTTCATTAGCAATATTAAATGGCATTCCATCAGTAACTGTAATTTTACTTGATTTAGAAGAATTAAATGTATCTTCAAAACTTAAATAAACATCGCCTGAATATCCTTCAATAGTGATTTGACCATTAAATAATGATCCAGAAGCATTAGAACCAGAAGCAAAATAACTTCCAACTAAATTGCCACTAACTTCATAGGCAACACTAAGTTCAGTCAATGAATATTTAAAAGATCCAATTTTAATACCACCAGATGTATAAACATAAATTTCTCCACCTTTAGTATTAAAATTACCTCCAGCAAAACCACTACTACCTGACATTCCAGTTTGCATTAATTCATCATTAAATGAATATTCAACGCCATCATTAACTGAAATAGCTGTTGATTTAGTTGAAGAGAAAGTATTATCAAAACTTAAATAAACTAATCCTGAATAACCTTCTACTTTAAAATTTCCACTTAAATGTCCAACAACCGAAGTATTTTGGTTTTTATATGTACCAAAAGCTGAACCACCTACTTTGTAAATAACTTCTTCTCCTGGATCAACTGGATCTTTTCCAGGTTCTTCACCTCCACCTGGTTCAGTTATTCCGTTTTTTAAATAAAAAAATTTTAAAGTAGTATTCTTTACTAAATTAAAATCTCCACTTATATTAGCTGAATCGAAGGTATAACCTTCAATCGCTTTTTTAAACGATTCAACATAAATTTTTGTATTTTTTTCGAAATGATAAATATCCGTTAAAGTAGAATCTAAATTTCCATCTTTATAATATTCACATGTTAAATCAATTTTATTAGATAAATAATTAAAATTAATCACAGAAGATTCAGTTATATTAAAACTTTTCAATTCATCAACTGAGCCACTAACCGAATCAAATGTATATCCTTCATATTCCTCTAAGAAATTATTTGGATCTACAACTTCTTTATTCTCGCATGTTAATTTTAATCTTTTATTAATATCTTCAATTCCATCAAAATAATAGCAAACAACTAAATCTATTTTTTCTTCATTATAATTATCATAATTAATTTCAATAGTATTAATTTGATTAGTACTAACTTCTTTAATATTTAAATAAGCTGGATTTTTAAATTGAGTTAAGGCTGTAACAGTACATCCTAAACCATCTTCATCTTCAACTACACTTAAATATTCGCTTGAAGTATTAAATATAAAATCATAATTATTAGCATTAGTTGGTTCTATCTTTAAATCAATTTTATAAGATGTTGAAGTTGTTTTAACTTCAACATCACTATCAACATTTTCATTACTATTAAAATATAATTTTTCAATAGTTGAAAAGTTATCAATATCAATTAAATCAGGATTAATAGGTTTGTCTTTGTCTAAGTTAATAGCTAAAGCACTAGCAACTCCTGCTATTGCAGCTAAACATAAAACACAACCTACAACTCCAATTATATTCTTTGTCTTTTTTGTCATAATTAAGCCTTTCCTGCAACATATTTATAAGTAGAACATCTCGAACATTTTTGATAATAACTACTGCTTGTTCCAGATGAAAAAGTAAAATTCGAGTTACACTTTGAACATTTATAAGTACTAGCACCACTCATACCAGAAACATAAGTCAATTTTGTTTTATCATAAAGACAATAATATCCTGAATAATTATGACCTAAAGCTGCAATAGTCTCACCACCTGTTTCATAAGAATCGCCACAACGAGAGCATTTATGAGTATAAACTGCTTTTTTACCACTAGAAGTGCATGTAGCACCAACAGAAGCTGATTTTAAAGATTCAACATAATCATGCCCTAAAGCTGCAATAGATTCTTCTTCTGTATCAGTAGTTGTTTTTGTTGATCTAGTTCCACCTGAATAATAAATATCACCACAGTAACTGCATTTATATTTATATTCTGTTGTATAATGATAATAAGTTCCTGTTCTTGTTCTTTTTTTAGTTCCAGTTGCTGTACAAGTTGGTTCTTTTGTTGTAGTCCAATTACCCCATGTTCCCCACGTCGTACTTGTATCATAAGCACTCTTATAAACAGTTCGAGTGTAAGAATGAGAACCATTATTAGTTGTATAAGAAGCATAAACTGGAATGGTTAATGCTTTATCTTCATGACCTTCTGGAGTAATAGTAAGTTCAATCGATGAAGAATTAACTGCGCTATTCATTCTTATATAATTTCCACTAATAACAACTCCACTTCCACTCACACTATAGGAAACTGGAACATCTTCACTCATCTCATATAAAGAAGTTAATAAAACCTGATTATCATAACTAAAGGAATAAGAACTCATTCCTGGACAACTTTTAGATCTTGTTCCAGTTAGTTCAACTTCATTAACTAAAGGAGTTATTTCAAAGTTATCTTTATATGTTGCTTTGCAAGAATAAGATATATCCTCAAAATACACACTTCTTGCGGTAATAATAATTTCACCTTCAAAAGGTGATAAACAAACTAATGTAGCTATTGAAGAATCTAATTCATCAACATCAATTCTTATTACACTTGGATTAGATGATTCCCAAATAGTATCTGTTAAACAACCTTCAGGTTCATAATTTGCTTTAACAGTAACTTCACCATATTCTGATGAGCTAGTAGCCATTGTTTTATTAAATGATAAGGTAGAAGGTAAACCAATTATTGGCTTACCTTCTATTTCATGATGTATATGTTCATTTTCATTACAACAATGATCATTACATTCAAATACACCATTATCATTTATAAGAGAGGAATTTATATTAGAGGTAGAAACATTTGATAAAGAACAAAAAAAAGAAAAACAAAATATTGATAAATTTCTAATTGCTTTATTCATATTTCACACCTTTAATTTTTACCTATTTCAATATCACTACCATCACCTATTTGTACTGATTCAGGATAAACAACTGTTTCTGGTGTAATATTCATAATTTCGCTATCTGAATAAACACCTTTATTAACACTAATTTTAAAATCACCATCAGATGTTTTTAATTTAGAATTCATCGCATTTCTTCCTGCTCCAGTCATAACATCAACATTAGTAAAATTACCTGTTGCACCATAGAACACATTATAGCTAAACGCAGTTCCTTGACCTTCATTTTCACCGCTATTATCATTTTTTGTAAAATCATAATTAATAGTATAATCACTCAATAATGATGAATAAGTTACAACTGCTTCGGTTTGATCTTCTTGATCTATAGTACCAATTGAATAATCTTCTTGAATTTCATAAGTAATCATTTCACCTTCAGAAAGTTCTTTATCAGTAACGGAACCAGTAAGCTGTAAATCAACACCAGTTAATTGTTTATAGAAATTTACTTTACAAGTATCAGAAGCCTTCAAGCCATTTTTCCCGACTTCAACAGTCAATGTAGCAACAGAAGAAAATGGTTTTAAAACTTTTAAAGTACAAGTAATTTCATTAGCTTTCTCTAAAACAATATAATCACTTATAGATTCAGAAACTTCCCAATTTATAGTCCAATTAATAAGGTCTAAAGTTTCAACAGATTCTGATGGTGTAACTGTAGCAGTTAAATTAATAGTTTGTGGATATGTAATGGAACTTCCAGTAGCTAATGGTTTAACATTATTCATTCCTCTTGCTGAAACCATATTATTTCTTTTAAAAGAACCATTATCTTCATAAGCAAGAGTATCAATAACTTCTTCCTTTTCAACATCATCATCCATTCTTGAATTTCCAAAGTTTACACTTTTAGATGGCATTAGATATGTTTTATTTGCATCAGTTTTATCAACTGCTAATGATTCCATTTTTTCATCAGTAGGAACTTCATCAGGATTTTCTTTGTCAATTAAATCCTCAAAATTATTTCCCCAATTTTCAGTATTCCAATCGCTAAATCCTTTAGAAGCAATTCCTAAAGCACCAACTCCAGCTGCAACGACTAAAAGTGCAGCTGTACATCCAATAATTGTTTTTGTTTTATTTTTCATTTCCTTAAATTAAATCTCACTTTCCACCAGTGTAATAATTAATTTACTTTTTCCTTTTATTTTTCTTAGCTAATTTTCTAGCTTGTTTAATTTGTTTTTTATTACTCCTATAATTTTGTAAATGTAAAGCATATTCATAATTCTGATGATTTTTCATAACTTTATTAAAAGTTTCCCAATCACCTTTTTTAGAAGCTTCTTCTAACTTTCTTTCACTCTCATGATATTTGCCTTCTAAATGCTTTCTAGGAGTATATTTAGCCATATTTCTTTGAATCGAACTAAATAAATGAAAATTCTTTAAATTCATAATTTTAATCATTTTTATTTACAAATAGCTAAAAGCAATTTAATATAGAGTTAATAGGTAGACCGTTGGAATTAAATTTCCTTATGTGGCTACCTTTTCTTTTTATCAAGAAACTTTTTTTAATTCATCTATATCTTCATTGCTCAAATGATAATTATTAAAAGCTTTACTAAATTTAAACTTGAAATCTTCAATAACCTGTTTTCTTAAATAAGAATCTCTTTTATCATTAGGATTTGGATTAACTTTTAAACGAAAATTATTCCTTTTTCCTTTCTTATTTTTCTTATAATTACCAGAACTATGCGTTAAACCCATAGATTTAAACTTAATTCTATTGGCTCCAACTATTAGAACTGGATGTTTAACGCCTTTTTTCTTTCTAAATGTAAATAATGATTTTTTAACTCCCATAACTAACTCAAATATCTTCTTTATTAACCGGAAAGAAGATTAAAGAAACGGAAGGAGAAAATATTTGAAAAAAACTAATTTTTGAAATAACCTAATCCTTCTTCTAATTCTTTTGAAGGACATGTAACCCAATTAATAGGTTTCATTTCACCATTTTTAATCCAAATATCCAGTAATGTCTTTTCTCTATTATTAATTAATGTTGTAAAATAACATCCAGTTCCAACAAGAAGTTGAGCTTGATAATACTCACTACCATTTTTATCAATTCCATTAACATATCTTATAAATGCTTGAATCGTAAATTCTCTACCTAAGACATTTACTTTTCTTATTTCACCAATAAGAAGAACAGCATTTTCATCTAATCTAAAATTAAGATGTCCTTTACCAAATGGAATAGATCCTGAATAAGATACTCCATATCTTGTTTTAATAGTTTTAACTGTAAAAGGAACTGTATCTAATTTAGCAACATCATCCTTTTTAAGTTCATTTAACTTTTTAAATTCATTTTGATTATTATTTATATTTACTTTTTTATTTTCATTTAAATTTTATATTTACTTTTTTATTTTCATTTAAATTTTCAGCCATATTTTACCTCACTAAATGCTTTCTTTCGGCAAAGCTAACCCATTTTTAAATATTTAAAATCCTTTATAATAACTAATGAAAGGAGGTTTTATGAAATATAGAATTAATGATATTGTTTACATTTTAGTAAATTCAATACCAACAAAATGCATTGTAATTGGTTTAAACCCAATTATTTATGGAACAAAGTTTGATTATTTACTAGCTTATAAATTAAATAACAAACTCCATAAATGTTTTATTGGCGAAGAAGAGATATTAAATGATTTTGTTCCAATAAATCAAAGAAATCAGCACTAATATCAATTCTCACTATTTTTTTATCGTTTAAATAAACTTTTACTACAAATTCCTCAATATTATTCATATAACCTCACTTTCAGATTTCAAGGACTAAATTCTTGAAATCTTTTTTCTTAATTTAGACATATAAGCTTTAGAATTATCTTTTCTTGCATTTAAATAACCAATTCTATAAGCTTTATCTTTTTTAGATAAACGGATTAATTTTCCATTTTCTAATTTAGGCTCAATCATATTTGTTAATTTACTACCTACTTTAAGTTCAGCTAGATATTTTCTAGCTTTCTCATCAGGATTCAGCAAATATATCTTTTTGCCATTTTTATTAGTTAAAACTTTCATTTAACCTCCTTTCCTTAATGTCATCGCCTCCAATAATAATTAAAGTAAATCTACGAGTTTATTTATGATTTCCTTTAATTCATCTTTTACTTCATAAATACCTTCTTTGTTTTCAATAAGAATATTTATGTTTCGTTTTATATAAGTTATTGCTTCTTCAAGTTCATATTTCCAATACATATTAGTATCCTTTATCAAAACCAAACATCTTTGCATATCTATATAAAGAAATATTGTTTATATTTAAAATACTCTTCATAATTTTTTGGATAATTTTCTTTTAAATATTTTTCAGCTTCTAATTGAAGATCTATTTTTGGAAATAGTATCTTTTCTGAAACTATTATTTTTTCTTTTTCCATTTTCACCAGTGCTCCTCTTTTTAAACAATCTTGATATTTTGAATAAATATCCATTTGTCTAATAATTCATCCCGTTCTTCTTCTAAACCTTTCCAAACTCTAACTAGATACTCTTTAAAGTTATAAACAAGATAAACTCTGTAATATCCTGTTAAATATTCGTACTCAATTCTTTCTACCTTACATTTCTGAAGTCTTCCTTCTACATAAATCTTTTGATACATATGGAAACCTCTTTATCCTTCTAAATTTTCCAGGTCTTACTTCTTGAAATTTTTCAATTACTACTTCTGTATATTCATCCTCCATAAATCCACTTAAATACTCAATCGCAGTAGAAAGTGCTAAACGATAACTTGTAAATAAGCCTATCGTTTCTTCATTAACTTCATCTTTTACTCGATAAATTTTCCTCGCATTATTCATATTCCCCACCAGTGAATTAGTCATATTTTGACTAAAACTAACTCTAATATATATATATATTAACCGAATAAATAAAAATATGTAAAATGAATGTATGAACAACCTAAAAATGTTGAGAAATCTCAATAAATTAACACAAACCGAAATTGCTAAAATTTTAGGAATAGAACAATCCACATATGGAAAATACGAAAGAAACGAAATTCCTTTAAATGAAATTTATGCAAAAAAATTAGCTGATTATTATAATGTTTCAGTTTCTTTTATATTAAACGATAAAAATACAGAAATTATCATAACTAAAGAACAATATAAAGACTTATTAAAAGCTAGAGATACAATAAATAACATTGAAAAAGTTTATTCAAACAAAGTTAATATTGAAAATAATTATGGAACTATTAATTTTAACCAGGAGGATAAAAAATAATGTTAAATTTATTAGATGAAATTGAAAAATCTCAATATTTATTTCCATCAACAATAAAAGAAATTGATGAAATGAATGGAGAACAATTTGAAGACTTTCTTTTTTGGTATTTTAAAAAGAACAATTATGATGTATCAATCACATCAAAAACAAATGATTTTGGTATTGATTTAATAGTTTCTTTTAATAATCCAAAAACAAACAAAAAGGAAAACATTGGTATTCAAGCTAAAAGATGGTCTACCCCAATTCCTAAAAGTGAACTTACAAAAATGCTTGAAGCAAAAGATTATTATAAATTAGACCATCAATTT
>CASEKC010000014.1 GCA_949288485.1 uncultured bacterium
AAATTTAAATGAAAATAAAAAAGTAAATATAAATAATAATCAAAATGAATTTAAAAAGTTAAATGAACTTAAAAAGGATGATGTTGCTAAATTAGATACTGTTCCTTTTACGGTTAAAACTATTAAAACAAGATATGGAGTTTCTTATTCAGGATCTATTCCATTTGGAAAAGGACATCTTAATTTCAGATTAGATGAAAATGCTGTTCTTCTTATTGGTGAAATAAGAAAAGTAAATGTCTTAGGAAGAGAATTTACGATTCAAGCATTTATTAGATATGTTAATGGAATTGATAAAAATGGTAGTGAATATTATCAAGCTCAACTTCTTGTTGGAACTGGATGTTATTTTACAACATTAATTAATAATAGAGAAAAAACATTAATGGATATTTGGGCTAAAAATGGTGAAATGAAACCTATTAATTGGGTTACTTGTCCTTCAAAAGAATTGGAAGAAGGCTTAGGTTATTTCGAAGATTAGTTTTTCAAATATTTTCTCCTTCCGTTTCTTAAACTTTCTTTTCGGTAAATAAAGAAAGTTGTGACTTTTTTATAGGAGGTAGAAATATTTATAAAAATAAAAGAGATTTTCATATAAGGAAATATAAAGTGAAAAAAAGACCAAATTTGATTGTTGGTGAAGAAGGTATTAATTTTGAATATATGCAATTTACGCATTCAAGGAAACAAGGTAGAAAATCTAATATTAAATTGGATAAGAATATTAACAAAAATGATGATAAAAATTGTTATGTTCAAAAGAAAATCTATATAAATAAAAAGAACCGTTTTGGTTCTAAAAATAATAATCTTTATATTTCTGATAATGATTTAGATAAAATAATTGCATGGTTAAACAAAAAGTTTAAAAAGTAATAAAAAAAGCCCTTGAATTGGTCTCGTATTGTTTGATACAAGCGACTAAAGTAATAGGGCTAAAATTATTTAATCATATAGTAAATCTTTTATCAATATTTTTATAAAATTATGAATTTAAAGAATTTTCATTTATTTAGTTCTATTCAAAGAAATATGGCTAAATATACTCCTAGAAAACATTTAGAAAGCAAATATCATGAATCTGAAAGAAAATTAGAAGAGGCTTCTAAAAAAGGTGATCGGGAAACTTTTAATAAAGTTATGAAAAATCATCAGAATTATGAATATGCTTTACATTTACAGAATTATAGGAGTAATAAAAAACAAATTAAACAAGCTAGAAGATTAGCTAGAAAAAATAAAAGAAGAAAATAAATTAATTATTACACTGGTGGAAAGTGAGATTTAATTTAAGAAAATGAAAAATAAAACAAAAACAATTATCGGATGTACAGTTGCACTTTTAGTTGTTGCAGCTGGAGTTGGTGCTTTAGGAGTTGCCTCAAAAGGATTTAGTGATTGGAATACTGAAAATTGGGGAAGTAATTTTGAAGATTTAATTAACGATGGAAAAGAAGAAGGTGAAGTTTCAACAACAGAAAGATTAGAAAGTTTAGATGTTGATAAAACTGATACTACTAAAACTTATAAGATTCCTTCAGGTTCATTAAATTTCGGTAATTCTAGATCTGATGATGATATGAATAAGGAAGAAGTAGTTGATACTATTACTTATGAAGAAGATAAATCAGTTCGAAGAAATGGAGTTTCAGTAAGAGGGTTTAATGAAGTTAAACCATTAGCTGCAGGAACATCAATTACTTATCCTCAAACAATTACATTAAATGCTGAAGTTGAACCTATTGAAGCTGAAGAATTTACAGAATTTGTTTGGGAAATATCATGGACTGGAAGCGATGATATTTCTAATTATATCGTTTTAGAAAATGCTAATACTAAAAATGTAACTGTTAAAGTTTTAGCCGCATTTAATCATACTGCAACTTTAAAAGTTACAGCTACAGCAAATGATATTCTTCCTGTAACAGCAACATGTTCAGTTAATTTCTATAAGCAATTAACAGGTTTAAATTTAACTTTAACTGGAGCAGTAGAAGATAAAGTTTTAAATAATGGTGATACATTAACTTATACGGTTGAACCAACTTATTCAGCTGGAACAATTGAACAAGTTGATGAAAGCCCTGTTTCTGTATCTTATTCATCATTAATTAGTGATTATACAATTAATTACGATTTTAAAAAGAACGATGGAACAAATGGAAATGGCACAGAATTTTCAATTAATGAGTTCTATTCAGCTGCTGGTAATTTCACTGGTGTAAATGTTTTAACTGGAGCAGGAAGAAATTCAATGAATGCTAAGTTAAAAGCTTGTTCAGGTGATTTTAAAATCACTGCAACAAAAGGTTCTTATTCTAAGAGTATTAATTTAGATATTGAACCAGAAACAGTTATTTATCCTGAATCAGTACAAATTGGTGATGGTAGTGATATTGAGATAGGTAAAAATTAGGTGAAATGTATGAATAAAGTATTAAGAAATTTATCAGTTTATTGCTTTGCATTTCTTTCTTCTTTATTAAATATTTCTTTATCTAATGTTTCATCTATAAATAATGATTCTTTATTAAATTGTGATGATTGTTGTTCTTCTTCTTCAATATGTGAAAATGAACATAATCATAATGAAATAGAAGGTAAACCAATTATTGGCTTACCTTCTACTCTCTCATTTAATAGAACAATGGCGACAAGTTCATCTGAATATGGTGAAGTTACTGTTAAGGCTAATTATCAACCTGAAGGTTGTTTAACTGATACTATTTGGGAATCTTCAAATCCTAGTGTTGTAAGAATTGATGTAGATAGTAATGATTCATCAATTGCTACATTAGTTTGTTTAGCACCTTTTGAAGGTGAAATAACTATTACTGCAAGAAGTGTTTATTTTGAAAATATATCTTATTCTTGTAAAGCAACTTATGTAGATAATTTTGAGATTACTCCTTTAGTTAGTGAAATTGAATTAACTGGTACAAGGTCTAGAAGTTGTCCTGGAATGAGTTCTTATTCGTTTAGTTATGATAATCATGTTTTATTAACTTCACTTTATGAGATGAGTGAAAATGTTCCAGTTTCTTATAGTGTTAGTGGAAGTGGAGTCGTTATTAGTGGAAATTATATAAGAATGAATAGTGCAGTTAATTCTTCATCGATTGAACTTACCATTACTCCAGAAGGTCATGAAGATAAAGCATTAACAATACCTGTTTATGCTTCTTATACAACTAATAATGGTTCTCATTCTTACACTCAAACTGTTTATAAGAGTGCTTATGATACAACGACTTCCTGGGGAAGTTGGGGTAGTTGGACTACAACAAAAGCAGCGACTTGTACAACATCTGGGACTAAAAAAAGAACAAGGACAGGAACTTATTATCACTATACAACTGAATATAAACATACATGCAAATATTGTGGGGATGTTTATTATTCAGGAGGGACAAGGTCAACAAAAATAATAACGGATACTGATACTGAAACGATAGATGCTTTAGGACATGATTATTCAGTTTTAGTTTCTTCGGGTACAAGTGCCACATGTACAAGTAGTGGGAAAACTGCTAAATATAAATGTTCTAGATGTTCATCTACAAGTGGTGGTACAACCATAAGTGCTTTAGGTCATGCTTTAGAACATACATATACATATAAAAGGTATTGTCATGCTTGTAATCTTTTACTTTCCTATAATTCTTCTACAAAATCTTATGAATGCACAAATATTAATTGTGGTGGAGATGGGAAAGCAAATGTATATGAAATTCAACAATGTTCAAGATGTTCTTATCAGACTGAAGTATTTAATAAAGTTAGCAATGCGTAGGTAAAATTATGAAAAAGAATATTAAATTAGTTTTAGGTTTATTAGCTTCAATTTTATGTGTTGGAGCTATTGGTGGTTTGGGATATGGAATTTATGAATTATCTAATCCTAAAGAAGAGGTAAAGGAAAAACATCAGGTTTCAATTAATTATTATAAAGATGATGTTATAGATTTGAATTTAGGTTGTAGTTTTGAAGTTGATGATGGTTATCTTTTAAATCTTAGTGATTATAAAATTAATATTGAAGGTTATAAATATTATAAAAAAGATATAACTTCCTGGAACATTAATATTAAAGAGGATTTAATTGTTAATTTCTATTATTTAAAGGAAGATGAAAATAATAATGATGATGAAGCTAAATTTTTTGATATAAATGTTGATGTTTATTTGTCAAATGAAGGAATAGATGGTTCTTATAATCATGATCAAATTTATACGATTAACGATGTTTTAGATTATGAATTGTCTATTACGAATGCTTTCAATTTATTGAAAGAAAAATATACAAAATTTAATGATTATAATTTAAATTTTTCTTCTTCATATATGGATGGGTTGAATTTTGGAGTTTATTTATATAATGGAAAACCATTAGAGGATGAGGAAGATAATGAAAATTTCGATTTAAGTGTTTTGTTATATGTTGATTATAAAAACGATGATGATGGTTATTTAGGTGGACAATCTTATGTCGTTAAAAATGTTTCATCATCAGTTACCTTACAATATGTTTTATCTTCAGTTTGGGCTAGTGATCAAACTATTCCTAGAGATGTATTAATTGATTATGATTTATCCTCAATTCAAGGAACTCATTGTGATTTATATATTTATGAAAAAGCCGATGAGATTGAAGAACCTGAAAATCCAGATGAAGATTTAAGTCAATATAATCATTTTTATCAAATCTTATGCCATGCCTGTGGTCTAGAAATGAAATGGAGTGATTATTTAAATTGTGCTGAATGTTCAAATATTCAATGTGGTGGTGATGGATTCTATAAAAAAGTTGAATTTTGGGAAAATCCTGAAACTTTAGAAATTGTTAAACAAAATGTTTTAGTTGAAAAAGGAGATTACCTTGATTTGACAAAATCGGATTTTGATAATTAGTATGGTTTGGTTAAATAAAGGATTTATTGTATTAACTCTTTTAGCTAATTCTACTGGATTAATTGGTTTTAAAAATTATGATCCATTAATATCAACGTCTTCAATTAGTGAAGATTTTAATAATTCAGAGTTTAATGTAAATGATTTTAATTTAGTTTCTAATGTAACTTTAATTGATTTTTATGAATATTGTTATGGTGATGATAGTAAATTTTCTTTATTAATTTATTTAGCATTGCCATCATCATTTAAATTAACTAGCGACGTATCTTTAAATAAAATATCTATATCTTTTGGTAGTATTGATTACTACCAAAAGTATAGTTTAAAGTTTCTAGAAAAAGAGAAGAATGTTTATAAGTTTGAAGTTGTTTTAAACAATACAAATAAAAAAGTTATTTTAGATAGATTAGATAAAAATGAAAGAATTTATAAAATCGGTGGAATTGAATTATTAAAGCAAGGCGAAAGAAATGCTACTGAATTTAAAATAGGTCAAGAAGCTTACTATAAAGGATATGCTAAAGGAATAAATGGAAATAGTGTTTCGACATTATCTAGAAAATATGAAGAATTAACAACTTTGGATTTGGATGTTCATTCTTCTTATTATCGTTTTCATGATAATGTAGGTGATTTTAAGCAAAAAGATTTAAATTCTGTTTATTTCTCTATTCCAAATGATTATTTAGATAAATATGGTGAATTAACAAATATTAATGCTGAATACTATGAATATAGATTAGCTGATATTGTTGTAATAAAATCAAATGTTTACGAAACTTTAAAAGATTATGTTGGTGTTAAAACAACTAAAGATAATCATCCAGAATTTGCATTATTATTTGATTATCAAGGTCAAATTAATACAAATACCGAATATTATACTTTTGAAGGTGCAGGATTTGAAGCTTCTGATTTATTTCTACCATTTGAAAAGAATAATTTAATAACAATTTTATTTGATGGTGGTGAAAATGGTGAAAAAGAAATTTCTTCTGAAGAAATATTAAATTATATTTATGATTATGATAAATCTTATTATTTAGGATCTAATTATAAAGGAATTTCAAATGATTTATTTGATGGTATAGATGAAGGTCATAAAGAAGGCTACAATCAAATAAATATTTCTTCTTTAGATAATGAAAATCTTCTTATTTATGAAGGGAATTCTTCTTGGGATAGATTTTGGAATACTGTTTTTGGAAAAAATGAAGAATTAGAAGTTTCTTTAATTGAAAAAGTTGATTCTAAGAAAAATAGTGATGAAATATTTATCGATGAAGATGATATTGATGAATTTAATGATTTTGTATTAAATTCATCAAAAAATAATGAATCAACATATGTTTTAAGGTATTCATTAACTGATTATTTTACTTATGGATTATTAGATTATAGATATGGTGATTTAAGTGCGATTGGAAGAGATGGATATGTATCAAAACAAAGTATATTTTTAGATTTTGATATTATTTCTTTAACATTTGAAAAAGAAGGAAATAAAAAGATTATTCCAGCTATTTCTAATCCATTAGATATAGTTTCTGATACAACAAAGCCAGAAAATCCTAGTAAAGATTTTCTTTATGCGTTAATTGAATTCTTGAAAATTGTTGCTGGTGTAGTGTTGATTATAATTTTAATTATTTTATTGAATTTTGTTTTTAATTTATTAGGTATTTCTTTTAAAGACATTATTAATTTCCTTTTTGTTAAACCTTTTAAATGGATAGCTTCTAAATTTAAAGGTAAGAAGAAATATAAAACTAAATCTTCTAATAAAAGGAAATAAAGTTTATGGCTAAAAAATCAAAAAAACGGGATGTCTTTTTTAATAGAAGAAGAAAACATACTGCTGTAACAATTAATGATGATGGAAAAATATGGGAAAATATGGATTTAACTCATAAACCATCTGGTGATTCGTATATTGAATTAGAAAAACCAAATAAGTTTGGTAAAAAAACATATGTAAGAAAATATTTAAATAAAGATAAATCTGGTGTAAAAGCAAATAAAAGAAAATTTTATTTTACAGATAAAGATAAAAAAGAAATTGATAATTGGTTAATGAATAATAAAAAAAGTAGGTAAAGCTAATTATTTAGCTTTGGCTATAAATAAATTATAGCGATTAAGCCTTAAATTGAGGCACCTACTACAAAGATATTAGCAAAAAAAACTATAAATATCAATTATTTCAAATTAAAGGACTGGTGGCTTAATGAAAGATAAATATAAATTTTTACTCATTATTTTAACTATTATTTTAGTTTTTATAATTGGTTTTTATTTTATTAAGCCACTAGTCTATTTATCTTCTGGAATTCATGTTTCTTTAGATGAAATAGTAAATAAATATTATATGAATAAAGATGAAACAATGGTTTTTCTTTTTAATAAAGAAATAGCTTCTTATTATTCTAAAGAAAACTCATCGACATTTTTATTCACTTTAGAAGAAGGAAAAATAAGTAGTAAAGACTATAATTTTTTCGTTATTAATAGTTCTAAATTATGGTTTATAGAAGGAAATTGTTATTTTTATGAAGTCAATCGTTAATTTTATTAAAAATAAAAAATATTTATTATTAGCTATTTTTATCCTTCTTTTGATTTTGATTTTAGGATCCATTTTTTCTTTTTCCTCTTTTTACAGGATTGGTTTTTCTTTTTTATTCCTTTTTGAATCAATTAAAAATTATTTTTTATCTATTTTTAAGATGGATGGAAATAGTGTTTATACAACTTTTGATTTAATTGTTGATATAAATTTAGGAGTGGTATCTAGTTCACCAGTGCTAGATGCCATTCCTAAATTTATATTGCCTTTTAATATTGAATTAATTATTGAATATTTAAAAAATTGGATATTTATTGTTTTTAATTTAGAATCGTTTATTAATTATTTTGGATTATTATTAAATGTCTTGTCTTATGCAAATTTATTAGTTTTATTGATTATTTTAATCTTCTCTTTGAAGCTTATTTTTTCATCAATCTTCTTTAATCCTCTGGATATATTTAAAATTGGATACACGAATAATTATTTAAAATTAGAAAGATTTAATCATAAAGTTTTTCATCCAGTATTTATATTTATAAAAGAGTTTTATGAATATATTAATTATCATAAATTTTTAACAAGTTATATTTTTTTAATTCTTTTTTATATAAATGTTATTTCTATTATTTTAGATTTCTTTTCTTATTTCTTCTTATTTTCTTCATCCTTTGATTTAATTTTAATTTTAAAATTTATTTTTTCTTCAATTTATCTAATTTATCCAATATTAATAAGTGTTCCATTAATTATCTGGATTGTTCTTATTTACCTATATATTGATAAAAGAAGAAAAGCTAGAGCATTAGTAAGACTTTTAAAACTTGAAGGAAATAATATGGATTTTTGTTCTCGCCATTTAGGAATGATTAATTTAGTCGATGGTTTAATGGGAGGATATAAAACTTCAATGATTACAGATTTTGCTTTAACGCAAAGCAAAATTTATCGATATGAATTAGAAGATAATCTTTATTTATACAGATCTTATTTACCTTATTTTAATTTTGTAAGATTAGAAAAATATATTGATTATTTATCTTTTAAAGGAATGATTTTTAATCATGCTCAAATAGAAGAATTATTAGAAAAAAGATTTAATGTTGCAGATAATTCTTTAACAAATAGAAGAAACGATTATTATTTTGGATACAATTTTAAAATTTATAAGGATTATTATTGGAATGGTGTTTATAAGATTTCTGTTAAACAAATTTTAATTGAATACGCTAAAAATTATTTCTATTTTGCTTGTCAAAAATCTTTTATCTATTCAAATTATGCAATTCATATTGTTGAAGAAGTAATTAAGGATGGGTATTTTCCTAAATATATTTCTCAATATTTTTTCGTTAATGAAAAAGATTATGATCACTTTAAATCTTATTCTCATAAATTAGATTTAAATGAGATCAGA
>CASEKC010000015.1 GCA_949288485.1 uncultured bacterium
ATAAAGAAATTTATTTTTTTGCGATGAATAGGCCATATTTTTAAATTATATTATTTTATTTTAAAATCTTTTGCATTGAGTTTGATATTTAACGATTTTTTCAATTGATATTTAACGATTTTTTCAATTTTCTTGAAGTTAAAACTTATCTATGATATATTATTTAAGCATTTTTAAAATGCTTCCTTAGCCAAGCTGGTAAGGCAACTGACTGCAACTCAGTGATCAGTGGTTCAAATCCGCTAGGAAGCTCCAATTTTCAAATAACACGATAATTATCGTGTTTTTTTAATACCTTAATCATTGAAAATTGTATCAATTGTATCAAACGAAGAAAATTCCTCAGCAACTTTTTTCTTCTTTATAGGTAATATATGTCCATAAACTTCTTCAGTAACTCTACTTGAAGAATGTCCAACCCATGAAGAAATATATTTAACATCAACATTCTTATTAATTAAAAATGTAACACATGAATGTCTAAATTCATGTGGAGTTAAAGGATAATCAATTTGTGCTTTATCACTATATTTATTAATCAATCTTCTAATAGTCGATTCACCAATAACTTTATTTTTATAATCTTTCAAATTTATTCTTTTTATAAAAATAAAATCATTCTTTTTTAAATTCTTTTCTTTAACAACTAAATCTTTTAATTCTTTTATATTATTAACATAAGGATAATATCTAACTGATGAAGAAGTTTTAGTTGTTAAAACTTTTTGTCCTCTACTTCTTGTTTTATTTGTTAATTCTTTATAAATATAAACACGATCACTATAAAAATCTTCTACCTTTAATGCTCTTAATTCACCAATTCTTAATCCATAATAAAATAAAAGAGAAAACAATAATCTTTCTTCATTTGTTTCTAAACAATTATAGAATTTTAAAAATTGTTCACCTGTCCAAATTCTTTTATTAATTCCTTTATTTACTCGATTATTTTTATAAACAAATAAAATATTAGAACTTTCTTTTAAACCATATAAATTTAAAAAATTAATAAATGTTTGAGCTACAAAAATAAGTTTATGAATATCTTTATATGAAGAACTATTAATCTGATCACAAACAAAAGTTAAATAATTTCTAGATAAATTACTTATCTTCCTACCAACAAAATATTTTTTAATATGTTTATTAAAAACTGTCATATTTGTTGAAGAAGATGTTTCTTTATATCTTTTAAAAATATAATCATCATAAAGATTTAATAAATCATTTATTTCATAATCTTTTTGAACATCGCCATATGAAATATATAAATCTTTTTCACAAGCTTGGGCACTCTTTTTATCTAAAATAGTTTTACCAAAATATTTTCTGCGTAAAATTTGTCTACCATTTATACAAACTTTTACTATATACCTACCATTTTCTTTATAAATTGACATAAAATAAAAAAATTAGTTTAATATAAATAACAGTATCTTAATTGCTCATCGCAACCGATAAAGGATGATAGTAACCTCGTTTAAAATTCTGAGATGAATTATTAACTGGGATAAAATAGGTTCAAAATGAAGAACCTATTTTTTTATTAAACTTTTTGGTTTTTTCAAACCTTTAGGTGCGTTCCTTAAATGATCATAACTAATAACATGAGACTCTTTATAAATACCTGACCATCTTTTTGTTCCTAATTCATAAACCGAATAAGGAACAATTTTCCCATGCTTAGCCATTTCTAAAGCCTCTTCATCATATATCATTATATTTTTTCCACATTTATATAACGGATGTTCAAGAGATGTAATTGTTCTTACCCTTGCTATTTGTTTTTTACCATTTTTCCAGATAACAATAACATTATGAGAACCTTTTGAATTTATTCCTAAAATTCTATTTGAAACACGATAAACTTTATTAAAATTAATAAATTTCCTCTTTTTCATACCGACACCTACTAATCATTAAAAACACTTAATAAATCTTCATAATCATCATCCGGATTATCACATTCATCATTTGGATTCCATTTATCATATTTAGAACCATACACATATAAAATTAATGAAGCTTCAGGAACTTTATGTTTAAAAAAACTTTTTGAATATAAAGTTCTAAAGGATAAAACAATATCATCATAATAATCAGATAAATCTTTATAATGTTCGACTTCAATCTCGCTATCATAACCAATTTTATTCCCATACCTATCTTTCTCTTTATAAAAAACTACTCTTATAATATTTGAATAAAGAATTAATTTCTTATATTTAGAATAAAATTCTCTTATAGTAATTTTTTTATCTAATTTATTAAAAACATTATCTTTATAATCATTTACTTTAAATTTATTCATATCATCTAGCTCAAATTATCATCAACAATAGTTCCAACAAGAGTTTCTATATAATCATCAGGAGTAGAACATCCATCAAGATTATCATTTAAAAATGAAACCATTTCTTTAATAGATCCATAAGACAAATTTCCTAAATATTTATCTTTAGCATTATTAACAACAGATAAATCAGTATTTTCTAATTTTTCCAAATCAGTAGATAATAAATAATTTATAAAATCATAAAAATTAGAAGGATTTGATAAATAAATAGTTTTTAAAGTTTTAGAAACACTTCTTTTTAACCAATTTGCTTTTTTTACAATCGTTTTTTCTAAATCATATTGGCATTTAATATCAATTCTATCTGAATCCTTTAATAATTTATCCCAGACATTCCGATTTTTACTTCTACCAGCATCATTCTTATTTCTAGTTTCTTTAAACTCAACAATATTCCTTATTAATCCTTTGGCAACAACATCAAAATTCTTTTCATATAATGAAATTAAAATTAAATCTTTAATCTCATCAGCAAATTTATCTTTAAATCTAGCTTCAATACGAGTCCAAGATTTTAGATTTAAAACTTTATAATTTTTTGATTCTCTTTCAGTCTTTTTATCATAAATTTGGAGTTGTCTAGATGACATACGACTTCCAAATGTTATAGAAAAAGATTTAAATTCATTTCCATCTTTTGAAAACATAATTACTGGAAAAGATTTACAAACCGAACAATATTCATGATTTATTGTTTTTCTAATTAATTTTTCATAATTTAAACAACCAGTAAAATCATCATAAGCAATGTCAATTCTTTTCATTTTTCCAAAATTATGAGCAAACTCAAGAAGTTCAATCCAACTTCCACCAAGCTCTTCAAATTTCCTACAACCCTGACCTTTTAATTCTAAATGAATTGTTTCACCTTGATTTGAAGAAGTTGTTTCACCACCATAAGAAATATATATAAATTCTTCATAACAAAGTGTATTTTTATACCCATTATGTTGAGAGGAAATTGTATATTTATTTTTGTCAATCTTAAGAGCTAAAAATAACTTTTCCATCGTATCACTATCAAAAGAGAAATTTTCATCGATAACCATAGAAAAATAATCGATACAAAAGTTTCGTAAATTCGCGGACACTAGGGGGGTATTACTCACCCCCCTAGTGTCAGAGGAATTCTCGACAAATTTTGTCAACGAAACATTTAGATCTTTTAAACTATTATTCTTTTTCATCGAAAAAATCCTCCATCTTTTTACTAACATTTTTATCCTTTAATTTCTTCTTTCTAAATAACTTAAATAACCTGTCGTTAAAATAAGAATGTTGCTCTTCAAGTTCATCCAAAGAAGGATCTAAGGAAGAATATGTATCATCACTATAAATTCCTTTACTCGATTCACTTAGAACTTCTTTAAAAAGAGAATAATGTGAATCAGTTCTATAAGAATTAGCAAAAGTTTTTGCATTCATTAATGAATATATAAATTCTTCACCAACATCTTCTTCTCTTCCTTTAACTAAAAGAGTCAATTTTTTATATGAATATTTATTTGTTAAACGATTATAGTATCTTTCAAAACAATAAGTCATTTTATTAAAAAGGTAATAGATAACGCCGATTCGATTTCTAGCTTCTTTCATTCTAATATCAACTTTTTTTCTTAAGCGAATAATAGCTCGACAGATAATAGCTTCTAAATCCCAAAATTTTAAAGCACATTTATCTTCTACTTTAGTTGCTCTAATTAAAGCAGTTGAAATATCTTTATATTTAGAAGCTAAATCACCAAATCTTTGCATATCTAAAAACATTTTTATAAAAGGTTTGTAATTTAAAGTACAAACATGTCTAAGCATTTTTAAAATTAAATCAGTTCCATCATTTAATGGATT